>LXQE01000161.1 GCA_003326195.1 Nostoc punctiforme NIES-2108 | reverse complement strand
CAAATGGATCAAGCATCTGCACATCAAGCTTTAGCGCTGTCTTGGCCTGAAAATCTCATCCCGATCTTTCAACCTGCTCATAGCCCTCAGCTTAATCCAATTGAGCGATTATGGCAGTTTATTAAACGCCAGTTCAAAGGGGAAAGCTTCTCTAATCTACAAGAACTGCGCCAACGGATTGAACACGAGCTAGCTCAAATATCCTCTCTCGTAATCTCCTCTTTGACAAGTTATGATTTTATCCTCGAAGCTCTCTTTCATGAAGCTTTATTCTATGCATCTTCATAGAGAATTGGTATTAGTTGCAATTTATCGGCAGTTAAACCACTACCGATAAATTGCAATGTATCCAGTTGGCTAATCACCGTTGCTGATGGATTTGAACCAATACCAGTACCAACAAAATCGGTGATAGTGTCATCATCATCGCCAAGGCGGAAGACAAAAGTATCATTGCCATTGCCACCGGAGATGGTATCATTGGCTGCCACAGGTGCATCGTTGACGGGTTTGACATTGAGATTGAAAGTACTAGTAATGGTACCGCCATTGCGATCGCTGACAGTGAAAGTGAAACTGTCACTGCCGTTGAAGTTGGCATTGGGGGTGTAGATGAAGAAGTCGTCGCTGGGATTGTTTGGAGTGTTGTTGTAATTAAGTGTCAGTGTGCCGTTAGTGGGGTTAGTGAAATCACTAATAGTTAAAGTATCGCCATCGATAGCCTGAGTAGTTACCCACATCAATGCCATTAATCATAAAGCCGTTGCTGCCATTAAGCTCAGATAGATTTAAAACTGCATTAGCCATTGTTGTCGATTCTCTTTATGATTTTCTTTGTCGGCTGTAAAGACTTGAAATTCCACGTCTCTCATCCCATCGTTACCATCCGTCGAATTTCATCACTTTTAAAGCCGATCGCCATTGGACGACGCACCCCTGGTAGCGCCACCACGTCGTATAATTCCAGTACCATCCCCTCTATTCGCAGGGAATGCACAATATCACCGCTTTTCAGGTCAATTACCAGTAGCCCACAGCGAGGTTCAGCATTTTTTTGAAATAATTTTTCGTCTAGAGCTAAACCACTAAAAGTCTTGTTATGCCTGGGCTGAGAAACTCCAACGATCGCAAAGTCGCCATGAAATGCACAACCGCGCATATATCCTGGACAAAATGCCACAGGTTCAAAGCTGCCCCGTTTCAAGTCTAGGTAGCCAAAATCTCCTGTTCCAGAGTTAAGTAACCACAGCTTCTCTTTATACCACCGAGGGGAATGGGGCATGGAAAGTCCTCTGATGAGTATCTCGTTACTTTCCACATCAATGACGCAACCACCATCAGCCCGTCTGTCCCGCCATCCTTCTGCCACATCCGACTGACTCACAGCAGTGACATATCTAGGTTGACCATCTCGTATTGCTAACCCGTTGAGATGACACCTGTCTTCTGCTGCCAATTTACTAATAAACGGCGGTTGCCAGAGGGGAATGAAACTATGGGTTTGACTAACTTTGGCTAAACAGCTAAATAGGGTATTGACAAATGTTAGATGCTGTGAATCATTATTTGCTTGAGAATTACTCAGGGCGATATCATGGATGTCTAAGTCTCCAGTCACATAACTCACCTGGGGCAAATAGACAGCATCATAGTTGTTGTGAACTTGTCCTGGTTGTAAGATGTTTTCAAAGCGCCACAATTGATATAGCGAACTCATATATAAGCTACTATCTTGGGCATACAAACCCATGCAACGCTCAAAGGTGCGCTCAAATACAGATAGTTGGCCGCTAGATTGTAAGCCGATGAAAAATAATTTACCTGCTTGATAGGTAGTAAAGGCCAGACTCAGATTTTGCTCGAACAGCCACGGAGTAAACTGGCGAGAAGCATTCAACTCCAAGGAAGCAGCTACAGGATTTTGATTCATTTTTTTTCCCACCGAGGAAGTTCATAATTCTTTTCTAATGCTTTCTACGAGACGCTGCGCTATCGAGCGTCACAGCTTGTCGTAGACATCGTATTTTTTAGGTAGATTAGCAATAGACTATCTCAAGGGCACTTTATGACTTCTTTTGATTCAGCTAAAGATTTGGTACTAGTTGTTGGTGCTACAGGTGGAGTCGGGCAATTAGTGGTAGGCAAGTTACTCGAAAAGGGTTTAAAAGTTCGCGTTCTGACACGCAATGCTGCAAAAGCTGAAGAGATGTTTAACCAAAAAGTGGAAATTGTCGTTGGCGATATCCGCCAGCCAGCTACACTGCCACCTGCAATGCCAGGTGTTACCCACATCATAAATTGTACTGGAACTACTGCCTTTCCCTCTGCGCGATGGGAGTTTGACCAATCCCCGAACTTGATTGAATGGGGAATTATTTTCCTTAATCCCAAATCTAGTGAAGCAAAAGCAAAAAATAGTCCGGCAAAAATCGATGCTGAAGGTGCCAGCAATCTAGTAGCAGCAGCACCCCAGAATTTGAAGCGATTCGTTTTCGTCTCTTCTTGTGGAATTCTCCGTAAAAATCAGTTTCCTTTTAGTATTCTTAATGGTTTTGGCGTGTTGGATGCCAAACAAAAAGGCGAAGAGTCCATTATTAATTCTGGATTGCCCTACACCATTATCCGCCCAGGACGCCTCATTGACGGGCCCTATACCTCATACGACCTCAACACCCTCCTTAAGGCAAAAACTGGGGGTAAATACGGTGTGGTCATAGGCACTGGGGATATACTTTCGGGTGATGCCAGCCGGATTGATGTCGCAAACGCTTGTGTAGAATGCCTTTTTCAACCAAGTAGTTCTAAGAAAATTTTTGAAATAGTCAACCAAGGACAAAGACCACCTGTGATTGACTGGAAAACTCTTTTTTCTGGGATTGAGTAACTACTGAGTGCTGAGTGTTGAGTACTGAGTGCTGAGTTATTATTCTCTCTCCATACCCCGTGCCCCATGCCCAATCCTCAGTGTTTCTGTAGTTTATTGCCTCAAAAGACGGCAAACACCACTCGGACGTTACGGTTCACCCTAATTGCTGAAAGTATTAATTCTCCTACATTAGACAGAGTGAAGACAAATAAATCCATGAACCAACTAAACACACAATTTAGTTAGTTTAACCGTCCCAAGAAAGGTTCGGGAAACCACCCTTCATGGACTGGCTACCACTAAGCTTCAGTATATATATCAGCATTAGTCTGGAGTTTTAACCCCAGGAAGGCCGAATCAAAGGTATTCATGCTGAACTGGCTGATTTCTTGACCCTGTTGGTTCAAAATTTAGTGCTTTATATTCTCATTCATTCATTTGTAGTTATACGGAGCCAGCACCTAAAATGGCAAAAGTAGTTGGAATTGACTTAGGAACAACGAACTCCTGCGTGGCAGTGATGGAAGGTGGTAAACCCACAGTAATTGCTAATGCTGAAGGTTTTCGGACAACGCCATCAGTAGTCGCATTTGCGAAAAATGGTGACAACTTGGTTGGCCAAATCGCCAAACGCCAAGCGGTGATGAACCCCGAAAATACGTTTTACTCTGTCAAACGCTTTATCGGTCGCCGCTACGATGAAGTTAGTAACGAAGCTACGGAAGTTTCTTACAAAGTCCTCAGCAGCAACGGCAATGTCAAATTAGATTGTCCAATCGCTGGTAAACCGTTTGCTCCTGAAGAAATTTCTGCAAAAGTTCTTCGCAAACTAGTTGAAGATGCCAGCAAATACCTGGGTGAAACTGTAACCCAAGCTGTAATCACTGTTCCCGCATACTTCAACGATTCCCAGCGACAAGCGACAAAAGACGCTGGGAAAATTGCCGGGATTGAAGTTCTGCGGATTATCAACGAGCCGACAGCTGCATCTTTGGCTTATGGATTTGACAAGAAGAGTAACGAAACCATTCTCGTATTTGACCTTGGTGGTGGTACTTTCGACGTATCCGTGCTGGAAGTAGGAGACGGAGTTTTTGAAGTACTAGCCACATCTGGTGATACCCACCTTGGTGGTGACGACTTTGATAAAAAAATAGTTGACTTCTTAGCTGAGAAGTTCAGAAAAGCCGAAGGTATTGACCTGCGGAAAGACAAACAAGCTTTACAACGTCTGACGGAAGCCGCAGAAAAAGCCAAAATTGAGCTTTCTAGCGTCACCCAAGCAGAAATTAACCTACCATTTATCACCGCTACCCAGGATGGGCCCAAGCACCTGGATACAACTCTGACTCGCGCTCAATTTGAAGAACTTTGCTCTGACTTAATTGACCGTTGTCGTATTCCTGTGGAAAACGCCCTCCGGGATGCCAAGTTAACTAAAGGCGATATTGATGAAGTGGTATTAGTTGGTGGTTCTACCCGGATTCCCGCAGTCCACCAGATTGTGAAGCAGGTATTGGGTAAAGACCCCAACCAAAGCGTTAACCCTGATGAAGTTGTAGCAGTTGGTGCAGCGATTCAAGCCGGAGTACTGGCTGGTGATGTAACTGGCATCTTGCTGTTAGATGTGACACCTCTATCTTTGGGTGTGGAAACATTGGGCGGCGTGATGACCAAAATTATCCCCCGCAACACCACAATTCCCACCAAGAAATCGGAAGTCTTCTCTACTGCTGTGGATGGACAAACTAACGTAGAAATTCACGTTCTCCAAGGTGAACGCGAATTCTCTAACGATAACAAGAGCTTGGGAACCTTCCGCCTCGATGGTATTCCTCCTGCACCACGTGGCGTCCCTCAAATTGAAGTGGTCTTCGATATTGATGCTAACGGTATCCTTAACGTCACCGCTAAGGACAAGGGTACTGGTAAAGAACAGTCCATCAGCATAACCGGCGCTTCCACTCTGGATAAAAATGACGTTGACCGGATGGTAAGAGAAGCTGAACAGAACGCTTCATCTGATAAAGAGCGGCGTGAAAAGATTGAACGCAAGAACCAAGCCGATTCTTTGGCATACCAAGCTGAAAAGCAGTTACAAGAATTGGGCGATAAAGTTCCCGATGCTGACAAGACTAAAGTCGAAGGTTTAGTGAAAGAAGTGCGGGAAGCAGTTGCTAAAGAAGACGATGAGCAAATCAAGAAGCTCACTCCAGAATTGCAACAAGCGTTATTCGCTGTTGGTAGCAACATCTATCAACAAGCGGGTGCTAGTGCCAGTGCCGGTGCCGGTGCTACATCTGGTGGTGAACCTCAAGATAGTAGCAGTTCCTCTAGTTCAAGTAACGGCGACGATGTGATTGACGCTGATTTTACAGAGAGCAAATAATTCCTCTATTTCTTTTGGGAAGATTGTTTTGTTCGACCTCATATTACCCATTCAGGCAAATGCCTGGGTGGGGATTTTTTTTTAGGAGTTAGGGGTTAGGAATTAGGAGTTAGGAGTTAGGAGTTAGACTAGAACTAATATTGGTAACTCTTGATCTTAATTCTTAACTTTATTCCTAACCCCTCAATCTCAACTCCTAACTCCCTTATGCCATATCCCCAAGCACCTTGGATACTTCAAGGCTATGCTATCCAAACTCTGCATTTGGTAAATATTGACCAAGTGCGCCCTTTGATTCCCTTAGAGTTAGACATTGTTTCTGTATGGCCTGGTAAAACCCTCGCTAGCGTGTATTTATCTCATTATGGGTCAGGCTCAGTACTGGAGTATAGTGAGTTAATTGTTGTCCCAGCTTTGATTAATTACCAGAGGAAAATCGGCGCTTGGATTTCTCATATTTATGTAGATAATGCTGATTCGGTGGCTGGTGGTCGAGAAATTTGGGGACTACCAAAGGAACTAGCTGAGTTTACCTGGGAACAAGGAAAGTATGTTACTGTACATCAGGGAAATCAAAGATTGTGTAGTCTTAACTATAATCAACAAAGCTTGGCATGGAGACAGTGGTTAAGTGCTTCTGCTTTCAGCGCCAAGGGTGCCGATTTGCTGATGTTCCCTGCTGAAGTGGTGTCTGTATTAGGTTTGATTGGTTCTAGGTTAGAAATCCCCGCTGAAAGTCCTTTTTCTGGAATAGGTTTAGGTCAGCCTTGGTTAAGTGTGCGTTGTGAGCAGATGAGTCTGCGGGTTGATGCGCCAAAAGTTGTAGGTCAGATGGGTATGAATACTTCTCGGTTAGGCATTTTTAATTCGGAATCGGATTTTGGGAAAAGGGAAAAGGGTAAGGGTTAAAGGTTTTTTCTTTCCCCTTTTCTCTTAGCCTTTTACACTTAACCGAAATGGATTCTTAATAAAATTTAGTAATAGCAATGAGCTAATTATACCAATTCAATTAATGATTGCAACACATCCTTGGCTAAAGACGCGATGAATCGCGTCTCTACAAATGATCTATTTGTCGCATTCTTTTTTTCAAATTGGTATTATTTTGTGCGATCGCACTTTCAATAACAACATCATTTTAGGCAATGCCTGCTGCGAACGTTGCGATCGCTAATTTTCACCTTGGGATTATAAAATATACTAACT
Organism: Nostoc punctiforme NIES-2108; assembly: GCA_003326195.1. Lineage (GTDB taxonomy): Bacteria > Cyanobacteriota > Cyanobacteriia > Cyanobacteriales > Nostocaceae > Nostoc > Nostoc punctiforme_A. The sequence continues at coordinate 136,707 of LXQE01000161.1, read as the reverse complement.
TCCCAACATCTGTAAGTTATGTAAAGTGGCATAAAGCCCTCCCTGTTGCAGTAGTTGCTCGTGACTTCCCTGTTCGATTAATTCGCCACGCTTGAGAACAAAAATACGGTCTACATTGCGAATCGTAGACAAGCGGTGAGCGATAATAATGGCGGTACGTCTGAGTAAAAGCTGATTTAATGCCTCTTGAACTGAAGCTTCTGTACCAACATCTAAACTAGCGGTAGCCTCATCTAGTACCAAAATTTGCGGATTGCGAATGGCAGCCCGCGCAAAGGCTAAAAGTTGCTTTTGACCACTAGAAATATTTGTGCCCCGTTCTCGAAGTTGAGTATCATAACCTTGAGGTAATTCTTCTATAAACTGGGCAATGTTGGTTTCTTCGGCTGCTTGTTGAATCTGCTCAATGGTATAGCCATCTCCTAAAGAGATGTTGCTTTTAACATCGCCAGCAAACAAAAAGCCTTCTTGTAAAATTACCGCCATGTAGCGCCGCAGTTCTGCTTGTGGTACTTCCCGAATATCGACGCCATCTATGAGAATGCGTCCTTGAGTGGGTTCGTAGAGGCGGCACAAAAGACGGATAATTGAAGTTTTACCCGCACCAGTGGGGCCGACTAATGCAATTTTTTCACCAGGATGAATGGTGAAATCTAAGTCTTTAATTACGTAATCATCATTTTTGTAAGCAAACCAGACATGATCGAAGCGAATCTCTCCCAGTTCTGGGGGGGAAGTGAGGTCTGGGGATTCTAGATTTGCCAGGATTTCGTCGATGTAGCCAAATTTCGCATCAAATATTGAGAAGCGGACATTGGCGCGATCGCGAATTTCTATCGGTTCGTCTAATATATCGCCTACGCGTTCAATGGCAGTGAAACCAGCTTGAATTACCGTAAATTTTTCGGCAAAAGCCCTTAAAGGGTCAAATAATCGCTGGGCATATAATATAAATGTCGATAAAGTCCCGAAAGTCAAGTTTTTTTCCAACAGCAACCAACCACCCACGCACAAAACACCTGCGATCGCAATCAGTCCAATCCATTCTAAGGTTGCTGAAACAAATGAATCATAAAAGATGGTTTTATCCATTTGCTGAGTGTAGTTGCTGTTTGTCGCACGAAACAATTCGGCATTAAATTTTTCTCTACGGAACAACTGTACGACGTTAATACCAAGCACATTTTCTTGTAGCTGTGAATTCAGGATCGAAAGTTCTTCTCGTCCTTTGTAATTGGCTTTGCGGTACTGTTTTTGAATGTAAACAATTACCCAACTAGTTGGTAACAACATCAATACCAGCAAGCAAGAAAGTTGCCACTGGATGGAAAACATTAAACCCAAAGTCACCAGCATTAAAAACAAATCGGATATAATACCAACTGCTCCAGTAGAAAAGACATCGCCTAACACTTCTACATCGCTGGTGATTCTGGTAATTAATTTACCTACGGGTGTGCGGTCAAAAAAGCGCACTGCTAGAGATGTCACATGGTGAAATAAGTCTTGGCGAATTGCTGCGGTGATTTGTTGCCCTAGCTTTTGGACTATATAACCTTGGAAACCTGTCAACATCAATTGGATGGCGATCGCAGTTACCAATAATCCTTCTAGGATATTTAGCCCTTGTGAGAAGGGACGATTCCTGAAAAATTCGTAAGTGCTTGATTCATTACGAATCAGGGAGATTACTTGGCCGATCAAGAAAGGTTGTAAGGCATTAGCTAGTGCGATCGGTACGAGTAGGCACATCGACAGCGCCAGTAGCCGTCCGTTACGACGGGCATAAGGCACCAAACGCAAAAACAACCGCCAGTCATTTTCACGCCGACGATCTGGTGTATAAGATTTTTTGAGAGATTGATAGATGCTCATAGTAAGAGCATTATATTAATGTTTGGAAAAAAACACGCTTGTTTAAAGTAGCGTTTATCTTCCGACTCTGAGACCATGCCTGAGATAGAACCTTTACTGGCTTTGTGTTGCGGCAACGGTTGAGTTGAAAATAACGATGTAACAACAAGATTCCCGACTTTTGAAATAAATAGAGAATCTGAGGACGCACTGCTATCATTGGTGTCAACTTAAGCTAAAAGCCTTGTCAAATCTCGTTTCCAGCCTCTGGGCTGGAAATGCACTTCAATTGCGGCTCTGCCGCCAGCAAGGGAGACAGCATCCCCAAAGACGGCATTCCCAGTCTGAGACTGGGAACGAGACAAGGAGACAATATCTAAAAGCTTTTTCTAGGCTGGCTTTCACGTTAAGTTGACACCAATGCACTGCGATGCGCCCCTACAGTATTTGTATTAATTGCTTCATAAATATTCCTGTAAGTATGAAACAATAGCATACTTCTCTATTTACGTCTTATATCTAAAGATAGAAGATTAAGGTTAAAATTTGGGAAACCTAAGAGGGGTTTATTCCCAAGAGATGTCCTACCTACTTATCGCAGAATGCAACTGAGGTCAGATGACGCAACCTTTAAATCAAGTCAAAGAATGGGAACAACGTCGTGATGAAGCAAACCGCTACTACCAACGGGGGAAATTTCAAGAATCTCTCGATCTTGCAACCAAAAATTTACACTTGGCCAGAGCAATTCCAGACCGAGCCAGAGAAGGTTATACATTAAACGACCTTGGTTTAGCTCACCTCAGTTGCTGGCAACCTCAAAAAGCATTAGAGCGCTTTCATCAGGCGCTTTCGGTTGCTGTTGAAATTGGCAACGCGCCAGCAAAAGCAACTGCACTTAGCAATCTGGGTTCTACCTGTAGCCGTCTTGGACGCTTTTCGCAAGCGTTAAAATATTTTGAACAAGCACTACCAATATTTAGGCGATCGCAAGATACTCAAAGTGAAGTTTCTACTCTTAATGATGTCGCACTAATTTATACGCGTTTAGGAGAACCAAAACGGGCACTGTTGCTACAACACCAAATTTTGAGGATGCGGCGATTGTTAGGTGACTTTTCTGGTGAAGCAACAACGCTCAATGGTATTGGATTTGCCTACAATGTCTTAGGCAAGTTTGAGCAAGCGCTAGAATTTTTTCAAGCAGCACTACCAATTCAACGAGCTATCAAGAATTTGGTTGGTGAAGCAACCACTTTGAATAATATTGCCTCAATTTATAGCGATGTAGGAAAACCGAAACAAGCACTATTGCTCTACTATCAAGTTCTTTTGACACGTCGAGAAATCAGCGATCGCTCTGGTGAGGCAACAACCCTTCACAATATTGGTTTTACCTACAGCATCCTGGCAGAGCATCGCCAAGCAATGAAGTTCTACAAGCAAGCCATTGTGATTTATCAAGAACTGGGCGATAATCTCGGAGAAATTTCAACTTTGCTAAATATGGGAAGCGTTTACGCCACTACGAAACGCAAAAAAATGGCGCGATCGTGCTACCAAAATGCCCAAGAGTTAGCAGAGCAAATAGAATATCAGCCACTTTTAGAAAAAGTACACCAGTTCATAAATTCTCTGTAGTATTCAAAGGGCGGTTAGAAACCGACGATCTAGGGGCGCAGTGTGCATCCCTACTGGTGAAATTAAATATGCGTTATCCAAAACCTTTGTAGAGATGTAGCAGCGCTACGTCTCTACATTGTTTTTCACCCTAGCTATGGGTTTGGTATTGTAGCTAGAACAATGACGTATCAATCATATCGGGATCAATCGCTCATACCGTTTCACTTAAAAAATGATACACATGGGCAAGCAGAGGAGCAGAGGAAGTGATTTGTATCAATAATTTCGTGAAATGGTATCAGATATTTTCGCACTAGACGATTGGCGATAGCCTAGTCTTGTACTGTGGCGTTTAAGCTACTGACAAAAGGAAATCTATGAAAGCTTACGAAATTCAAAGCAACGCCGGAATTGATGCTTTGGCATTAGTCGATCGCCCTGAACCAAAACCCGCACCTGGACAAGTTCTGATTCAAGTCAAAGCAACATCCTTAAATTATCGCGATCTGCTGGTTATTGAAGGAGCTTACGGCACTGGACAGAAATATCCATTAATTCCCATGTCGGACGGGGCGGGAGAAGTTGTGGCGGTAGGGGAAGGTGTGACACGGGTAAAAATAGGCGATCGCGTCGCTGGTATTTTCTTCCAAGACTGGATTTATGGCTCTTTAACCAAAGAGAAAATGAAATCCGATCTCGGAGGCGGTATCGATGGAATGCTAGCTGAGTATGTCGTATTACACCAAGATGGTTTAGTAATATTACCTGATCACCTATCCTATATTGAAGGTGCAACTTTAACCTGTGCAGCAGTCACAGCTTGGCACGGACTAGTGACAAAAGGCAATATTGGTGCAGGTGATAGTGTTTTATTACTCGGTACTGGAGGAGTTTCAATTTTTGCTCTCCAGTTTGCTAAGATACATGGTGCTAGAGCGATTATTACTTCCAGCAGTGATGAGAAATTGGCACGAGCTAAACAGCTTGGTGCTGACGAGACAATTAACTACAAAACAACACCAGATTGGGAAAAGCAAGTTTATCAATTAACCAATCGCACAGGTGTAGATCATGTAATTGAAGTAGGCGGTGCAGGTACTCTGCCAAAATCGTTACAAGCAGTCCGTATTGGGGGACGTATTAGTTTTATTGGCGTATTATCGGGCAGAGGAAATGAGGTTGACCCCATGCCAATACTTTTTAAGAGTTTAACATTTCAGGGGATTTATGTTGGCAGTCGAGAAATGTTTGAGGCGATGAATCAGGCGATGCAACAGCATCAAATCAAACCGATTATCGATCGAGCTTTCCCCTTTACTGAAGCACGGGAAGCTTATCATTACCTCAAAAGTGCCGCTCACTTCGGTAAAATTGTAATTTATAATTCGTAATTTTAAAGAATTTAATTTTATGTTTCAAGTGGAAATTTAAATTCCCACTTGAAACATAATTATGAATTACATTTAAACAGCAGCGAGAGTAGGCGCAGCGAATTTAGCATATCGCTCGATGTAGAATTCCTTAGAATGAGCGATCGCTTTTACAGATTCACGCTCTTTCAAAGCATGTTTCCACTGGCGTAGACGGGTAAATTCCTCTGGTATTCCAAAGCCGCGATAATGCTTCAGTGCAGCCCAGCGCTCAAACCAGGGGAAATAGGTAAAATCAACCAAACTGATGGATTCACCAAACCAGTAAGGGCCTTCCCCAGAAAGCTTTGCGAAACCTTCCTTTTCAATAAATTCCAGGTGTTTAGATAGTTCCTGTTTAGCTTCTTCTTGTTTTTGGGGATCTGAACTCCGCAGCAGGGTAGAAAAAGCGGGAACGAATCTAGTATTAGCAAAATCGATCCAGATGCGAGCCTGTGCCCTAGCAATGGGGCTGCTGGGTAACAGTGGTGGATTGGGAAATACCTCATCGAGATATTCGTTAATTACCGCTGATTCCCAAACTCGGTTCTCGTCATGAGTTATTGCAGGCACCTTACCATAAGGCGAAACTTTGCTAAATCCTTCAGGCTTATTCTGCAAATCAATCTCAATCAAATCGAAGTCGATGCCTTTCTCTTGGAGTACCAAGCGGGTACGGTGAGCATAAGGACAAACAACTGCACTGTATACCTTGATTTGGGCCATGTTTAAGTTCCTTGGTAAATAGGACTTGTTAATCGGCATTGGGAATTGAATTTTCATCCAAAATCCCAAATCTTAAATTGTTAGTGTCACAAAATCCTTTTGAAGCGAATGTAGCGTGAAAAATTCTCGACACTAACCAAACTTTGAAGCTGGAGTAATACTCAAATAAGAGACTTCCAAATAAAAAAATGTCCCAAAACTGACGCAAAAACCCTCTCTATTTCTCCTCTCTCTGTGTTCTCTGTGTCTCTGTGGTAGCCTGCGGCAAGCCTCTTTGCGTCTACGTTTATTTGGATAATTTATTTCTTGGAAGTCCCTAATCCAAAATTGTTGGTGAGGGTAAGGAGTAGGGAATGGGGATTATTTATTTCTCCTCTGCTCCCCTGCCCCCCTGCCCCTCTGCCTCCTAAAGCCAGGGTACTTCTTCAGGTGCATAACGAAAGGCGCGGAAGACTGTATTTTGCTCTCCACGAGTTACCGGTGACTTCTCACCTGGAATATTCCTAACTGCAAAGTGGGGATTGATGTATTCCCAAACAATTTCCCCTGTAACTGTCACCTCGAATATTCGACCATAAGCACCTTCTGTAATTAAGGTATTGCCATTGGCCAAACGTTGCGCTCCTGATATATAAGAACTGAAGAAATTTTGGGGCGGATTGTCGGTGTATTCCCAAACTATTTCTTTGGTTTTACGGTTCACCTCAATCACACGGGAAAAATTGAGAGCAATGTTACGGCGATGTGCGCCATTGTCGAAAATCAAGATATTACCGTTGGCTAGTTCGTTCGGGAAGTGCTGCTGTGCTAGCACGTCATCGCCCAGCGTCCAGATGATTTCTCCAGTTTTGCGATCGACAATGACAACTGTGGAGATATTACGAAAGCTCACTATAATGTTGCCATCAGCGAGTTCCCCGACGGTATTCCCATGAGTCCATTCATGTCGATGATCCTGGGGTGTAATCGTAAATATATCTGGATCGAGGTGTTCGTGGGCGTGCCAAGTCCAAACGATTTCACCTGCTGGAGTCACTTCATAAAGCACATCAGCATAGATATTACCATCTGGTTCTGTACCTGTTACACCGCCTTTGATGCGAGGAACTAAAGACTGAGGTATCTTTTCTATGGCGAGTAGAATTGTGTTGCCATTAGCTAATCTGCGTCCATCATGATGATGATCTGGATGCTTATATTCCCAGATAATATTTCCCTTGGGGTCTGCTTCTAAAACAACGCCGCTTTTGAATGCAGCCCATAAAGCAAAACGTAGGGGTTCTTCTGGTGGAGTCTTACCATTATAAAAAAGGTTGCCATTGGGCAAAAGATAACCGTATAACCCTGGTGGATAAGGCAGATTCCACTGATGTACTATTTCGCCTTCCAAGTTCAGAAGGTAGACTTCACCTTGACCTGTTAGAGGCGTGAAAAGTGTGTATCCTTTAAATACTTTTTCGGGATTGTAAGCTCTTAAACCAGTACCCCGACGACGAATAGTATTCTGGTCAACTGATATTGCTGTAAAAGTCATATCCTACCTACTAAATATCTAGTTGTGAATCTAAGAACTAAAACAGAGTGCATCGCTTATCTCTACTTCTACTCTGAGAATGAGAGCCAGAGGCTCTAGGGAGGCATTACCAGGCTCCAGCCTGGTAACGAGGCGAACTATCTTTAATTTTGAATTTTGAATTTTGAATTGTTTATGGTGCTGGGTTTGGCGACTGAGTATGAACTATATCCAACTCTTCCAAAATGTCTTTGTTGAGGACTACATTTACACTTTCTAAATTCTCTTTAAGTTGTTCCAGTGTGGTAGCACCAATAATTGTGCTAGGCACAAACCAACGACTCCGCACAAATGCCAAAGCTAGATGCGCAGGGCTTAGTTGATGGCGTTTGGCAATTTCTATATAAGCTGATACAGCTTGACTGACTTTCGGTTTCAGATAGCGCTGACCAAAATTTTCAAACAAAGTGACTCTTGCTTTCTCTGGTTTGCCGTTGAGATATTTGCCAGTCAAGAAGCCAAATGCTAAAGGACTATAAGCTAGTAACCCAATTTCTTCGTGATAAACTGCTTCTGCTAAGGCTCCATCAAATACTCGATTCAGCAAGTTGTAAGCATTTTGAATCGAAACAACTTTGGGCAATCCTAACTGTTTCGCAGCATTACTAAACTGTGCGACTCCCCAAGGTGTTTCGTTACTCAAACCGATATAGCGAATTTTCCCAGCCTTAATTACATCGTCAAAAACTGCTAGCTGTTCAGCAATGGGAACCGTTTCTCCCACCTGAGCCGGATCGAACACCGTTTGTCCAAACCGTGGCACATAGCGATCTGGCCAGTGGATTTGATACAGATCAATGTAGTCTGTCTGTAATCTTTTTAAACTATCATCTACAGCTTGTTTGATATTATCACGATCAATTGCTTTGGCTCCTCCACGTACCCATTTAAAACCTCGACCAGGGCCAGCAATTTTAGTAGCTATAATCAGTTGTTCTCTTTGTTGACGTTTTAACCATTCCCCAATGTAAGTTTCAGTTAATCCATAAGTTTCGGCACTTGTTGGGACAGGGTACATCTCTGCTGCATCAATAAAGTTGACTCCTTGGGCAATAGAATAATCTAGTTGTTCATGGGCTTCTTCAATAGTATTCTGCTGTCCATAAGTCATAGTACCCAGACAAATTTCAGAAACTTTTAAGTCACTCTTGCCAAGTTGGTTATACTTCATATTTCTGTGTTGTTATTGAGTCAATTCAACAGTGATATTTTTGTTGGAGATTTTGCATTTTGTCAAGGGCATTATTATTTTTTAAGTAAATTAGCTTCAACAAATACTGGATTTGGTACTAAGCCAATATAAATTTTTCAGCGAATATTGATATATACTACTTTAAGTCGGTAGATAAAGTGCAGTTAACAGGTACGGTTGTATATTATTGCATAGATTAACCAGATAAGTAAGTTAGTTTTGGGTAATAAAAATTTTAAATATGTAGTAGAAAATACTTGTTTTTATTGAGTATTTGTGAAATGGGCTATTTTAAGCTAGGTGTATAATACAATAAATCGGTAGACTTGCAGTAGTATATCAGAAATCTTAAGATTATTCTAGAATAAAGTCTTAATAAATATTAATATTCTTAGTTCCAAATAGCTTGTCTTTATGGTAATAAAAATATACTCAACCTCTCTGAGAGAGGTAACAGCATTTGGTAGCAATGAAAAAGATTTAGGGTTTTAATGACTTGCATAACCAGGAATTTTTTGCTGCGATCGCTTCCAATGATGCTCATGTATATAGCAATATGATTAGCGAACATAATTTCATTTAATTCTGCGATCGCAAATGCAATTAAGTTAATATATTTGGATTTGTTGTTATTAGAGACAACTCATTTAGTGATATTATAAATATAAGTATAAAAACCTCACTCTCTTACTAAAACTTTTTTAGGGAATACACCTTTTGACATTAAGGCTAGACTCTTGATTTTCTCCTTATGCCGTGAGTTGTCTTTTCTAGAGACGGCTACATTTAGGAGAATCCCAATGTCATTAGATACAAATACCCTTGAGAAACCAGCAAATAAGCTGCTGGCAGCTTTGCCAACCAGTGATTATGAACGCCTTGTCCCCCATCTAAAGCTAGTTTCGCTCTCAAATCGGCAAATACTTTACGAAGCAGGCGAACCGATCGCACAGGTCTATTTTCCTAATAAGGCAGTGGTTTCTATAATCACCACTATGGAAGATGGCTCGACTGTAGAAGCAGGTTTAGTGAGCAATGAAGGTATGGTGGGTATCCCGGTAATTTTAGGAGATAACATCACAACCACAACGGCATTAGTGCAGATTCCAGACGGTGCGATGAAGATGGATGCGGATATACTCAGGAGCGAGTTTAATCGGGGTACAGCCCTTCAAAGCCTGTTGCTGCGCTACGTGCAAGGTATGTATACTCAAATAGCACAAGGATCTGCGTGCAACCGTCTTCATAAGCTAGAAAAGCGGCTAGCTCGGTGGCTGCTAACAGTTTCTGACCGTCTGCAATCAGAAGAATTTCCACTCACGCAAGAATTTATCTCACAGATGCTAGGTGTACGTCGCTCTGGTGTCACTGAAGCAGCTAATATCCTGAGCGATGCCGGAATCATCACCTACCACCGTGGTCAGATTAACATCCTGAATCGAGAGGCTTTAGAAAAAACCTCCTGCGAATGTTATCAGATTATAGAAGATGAATATGTCCGTTTATTGGGCAATAAGCTCAATAAACGGCGAAAATAATTTTTTTTCAGCTTCAATGTACCAAACCGTACAGACTCGAAGAAGTCTATTCATTTAAGATTTATTTAGATTATCCGCGTGTTTCTTTAGCGAATACACCTTTTGACATTAGGATCAGAACCTTAATCCTTTCCTTGTGCCCTGATCTGTCTTTTCTAAAGTCACCTACCTTTAAGGAGAGTGGCTTTTAATGTCATTAGATAAAAACCTCTTTCAGCAACCACCAAATAAGTTTCTCGCAGCTTTGCCAGTCAGTGATTATGAACGTCTTGTTCCCCATTTGAAGCTGGTTGCGCTCCCATTACGGAAAGTCCTTTACGAAGCAGCCGAACCCATCACACACGTCTATTTTCCTGATAAAGCAGTGGTTTCTATAGTCACCACTATGGAAGATGGCTCAACGGCGGAAGTTGGGATAGTAAGTAATGAAGGCATGGTGGGTATCCCGGTAATTTTAGGAGACAACACCACAACCACAAAAGCGTTTGTGCAGGTTTCGGGTGCTGCTATGCAGATGGATGCAGATATACTGAAAGCCGAGTTTAATCGAGGCGGAGCTATTCAAACCCTGTCGCTGCGCTATGTACAAGCTGTATACTCTGAACTGGCGCAAGGAGTTGCCTGCAACCGTCTCCATATACTGGAAGAACGGCTGGCTCGTTGGCTACTGACAGTCTCTGACCGTCTGGAATCAGAAGAATTTCCATTGACCCAAGAATTTATTGCCCAGATGCTGGGTGTACGGCGTTCCGGTGTGACAGTAGCGGCTAGCACCCTCAGCCGAGCCGGAATGATCAGCTACCAACGTGGTCATATTAGCATCTTGAACCGAGAGGATTTGGAAGCAACTTCCTGTGAGTGTTATCAAGTCATACAAAAGGAATTTGCTCGGTTACTGGGCTTCATGCCCAGTAACCGAGCCAGAAAATTTTTTTGAGTTAGGTGTACGAAACCGAACAGACTGGCAAAAGTAACTTAATTTAGAATATTATGAGCAAATTTCTCTTTTAATGTTCAGTGAGCGACAACACCCTGAAGCCGCAAGTAAATAAGTTACTCGCGGCTTTGCCAACTAGTGATTATGAGCGTCTTGCTCCGCACCTAAAGTTAGTTTCGCTTCCCACTCGGCAAGTCATTTATGAACCAAGAGAACCCATCACACACGTCTATTTTCCCCAACACGCAGTGATTTCTATAGTCACTATTATGGAAGATGGTTCGACAGTGGAAGTTGGGATCGTGAGCAATGAAGGTATGGTAGGTATCCCAGTAATTTTAGGAGGCAACACAACAACCACAAAAGCGTTTGTCCAAGTTGCGGGTGCTGGAATGCAGATGGATGCTGATGTATTTAGAAGCAAATTCAATCGGGGCGGAGCTATTCAAAAGCTGCTGCTGCGCTATGTACGAGCTGTATATACCGAACTTACACAATCATGTGCCTGCAACCGTCTTCATACATTGGAGGAACGGCTGGCTCGTTGGCTGCTCACAGTCTCTGACCGTTTGGAATCAGAAGAATTTCCGTTGACGCAAGAATTTATCGCCCAGATGCTGGGTGTAAGGCGCTCCGGTGTGACAGTAGCGGCTAGCACCCTCAGCCAAGCCGGAATGATTCGCTATCAGCGTGGTCAAATTAACATCCTAAACCGAGAGAATTTAGAAGCAACTTCCTGCGAGTGTTATGGAGTCATCCAAAACGAATTTGCTCGGTTGCTAGGGAATCAGCTAAGACGCGTAGGCGTAGCCCGTCGTAGACATCGCCAATGAATTATTTTAAGTTACTATGTCCGACACCGGACAGACGCTTGCTAATTAGTTCCTTTAATATTTAGTAAAGTAGGCAACAAATAGCATTTACAAACACGTGCCTTTTGATGTGATTGCTACTTCAAGTCTTTAAGCTACGGAGCCGTGAGAATAATGTCTAATCAATCGATGTCTTTTCAAGGTCTGCAATTACTTATCGTTGATGATGACGCTGATACGAGAATATTACTTACTTTTCTGTTTGAATTAGAAGGAGCAGAGGTGATTCCAGCTGCTTCAGCAGAGGAGGCTCTAAAAATAATGTCATCTTTTAAACCAGACATCCTAATTAGTGACATTTGCTTACCCGATGAAGATGGCTACTCACTGCTCTTGAAAATCAGAAATTTGGAAGCAAAGCGGGGTAGAAAGATTCCCGCGATCGCTCTGACGGCATCTATTTTCGAGGACGATCGTAAACGTGCATTATCAGCAGGTTATGATGTACACCAACGCAAGCCGATAGACTTAGACGAGTTAACTTCTATGGTTGCTACTTTAACTAGAACCAAACAATACGTTTGACATATTTAGATGCAATAAAAGACAAGCCACTAAGCAACAATGCTTTAACTAAATTTTATTTATTTTCAAAATGCGATATCTACGACGAGCTAACCCGTCTTAGACATCGCATTTTTTACGAATCTTTTGACTAATTTTATTTTTTCTTAATTTCGCTATCAATAAAAAATTTTAAAAACACAGTGATATAAAATATACTAAGAATAAATACAGAGAACGATCAAGTAATTCTCTTCGAGTACTCATTTTTTCATATTAAGGAGTGCATTATGGAATATCTTGCTTATTCCCAGATGTTTATTGCTCAAGAAGAGGCATCTGGAAACACTAAGTATAATCTTCCTCAACCTCAATTCAATTGGAAAAAACTGCTTAAATCTTCGGCTTGGTTAGCTTTAGCTGGTGTTGGTGTATTATTTGCTGCTGTAACCCAGATTCAAGTGAGTTCGGCTGCGTATGTAAAGACTAACGGCAGTTGTTTACGTGTCCGTTCCGGCCCAAGCAGCAACTACTCGTATGTGGACTGTGTACCAAATGGCGCAACACTTCCAGCCATTGAACGATATGAAAACGGTTTTGCCAGACTTTCTACAGGTAGATACGTTTTTGCGCGATGGATTGGTAATAGACCTAACAATCTTCCTGTGACTAGACCCGGTGGTGTTGGTGGTTCGGTGATTCTTACCCCTGGTTCAAAAGGTCAGCTCGTCAGAGACCTGCAAACAGCTTTAGGTAATCTCAGGGTTGATGGAGTTTACGGTCAAGAAACTGTTAGCCGAGTCCGAAGCTTTCAGCAAAGTAAAGGTCTACTTGTAGATGGCGTTGTAGGCCCCGAAACTCGATCGGCTCTGGGTATTTAGCCAGAAACCACCCTTAAAAAATCTCGTGGTTTGGTAAATATTGTCAAACTAGTTTTGAGGGTTTGTAGTAAGCACTTTAGTGGTTGAGAAATAAGGACTAAAGTCCTTACTACGAACTTTTTTACCCATAAATGTAATTTTGGACAATCTGCAAAATGCGCTCTGCTGCATGACCATCCCCAAAGGGATTGATTGCGTTTGCCATCGCTTCATAAGCATCTGAGTCACTGAGTAACTCAGCAGCGGCTGCAACAATCTTCTCAGTTGTAGTGCCGACAAGTTTGGCTGTACCAGCGACAACAGCCTCTGGTCTTTCGGTGGTGTCTCTCAAAACTAGCACTGGTTTTCCCAAGCTGGGGGCTTCTTCTTGCAAGCCACCAGAGTCAGTGAGCAAAAGATGCGATCGCCCAATTGCTGCCACCAATTCTCCATAATCTAGAGGATCTGTCAAGAAAATCCGGGGATGATTCCCTAAAAGTTCCTGCAACGGGACTCGCACTGTCGGATTGCGGTGCAATGGTAAGAGCAAAGCTGTATCAGGAAACTTGTCTAAAATTTGTAAAAAGCCCTGAGCGATCGCTAACAGAGGTTCTCCCCAATTCTCCCGACGATGAACTGTTGCTAACAAAACCCGATATGATTCCCAGTCTAAGCCTGGGACATCGCAAACTACTTGGGTTGCAGCGACATTTAACAATGCATCAATTACAGTGTTACCCGTCATGTGAATTTCACCCAAAACACCAGAACGATGCAAATTTTCCACAGCCCAAGGAGTCGGCGCAAAGTGCAACTGAGTAATTTGAGAAATCAACCGCCTATTAGCCTCTTCTGGGTAAGGATTGAAGATATCATCAGTTCTTAACCCTGCTTCTACATGACCAATAGGAATTTTTTGATAAAAAGCTGCCAAAGCTGCGGCAAAAGCAGTGGTAGTATCTCCCTGCACAATTACGAAATCTGGCTTTTCCGCCTTGAATAATGCCTCTAATCCTTGTAAACTACGGCAAGTAATGTCATTTAGAGATTGCTGAACCTGCATAATTTCCAAGTTATAATCAGCCTTGATATTAAACAGTTGCATAACTTGCTCAACCATCTCCCGATGCTGTCCAGTTAGAATTACTTGCAACTGAAATTTTGAAGACTTCTGGAAAACCTGAATAACTGGAGCGAGTTTAATCGCTTCCGGGCGAGTACCTAAGATAATGCAAACGCGTTTTTGATTAGTCATTAGTCAACTGTAATTTGCCATCTATAGTCAATCGTCTATAGTCAATGGTCTATGGTCAATAGTCGGCGGTCAATCCTTACATAAACCATAAATATTAATGGATAAATCACACAAGATATAAAAAAACCCGGCTTAACCGAGCAAATGCATTGTTTATCTAATTAACCTGTAATGACTATTTAAAAGTTCACATTATAAAACCCATGAAAAAACCCGGCTTAACCGGGCAGACGCACTGTTTGTCTAATTAACCTGTAATAACTATTTAATCTCACAAGTTAGAGGGCAAGCAGCATAAACAGTAGCCTGCATTTGGTCTGCCTCTCCATGCAGCCAGCTTAACCATTTAACTTCACTAGGATGAACTCCCTTAACAGTTAGCACACCCGCAGCCAATACAACTGCCATGACATTAAAGATTATTAGAGCGCCTGCTACAAGCAAAACCGCACTAACAGGCATCACAGATTGTAAGATAATCGACAACAGACATCCGACCGTAGCCATCAAGACAACTAGTGGAAAACCCACAACCAACAAACATACTGCTAATGTAAAAGTCCATATTAAAAAGCTTTTAATCATCAACAAGGAGTAGGTCTTTCCTTGATTAGAGCTTTGAGCAGAAACCATTGACTTTTCCTCCCAAAATACACAACAAATTTTAATTTCAGTCATTTCTCGCTTTTCACGAGTAAACTGAATTGTTCTTCAGTGAAATTCAGTATATAAAAACTAATTGAGAAAATGAGCATTTGTTTACTAAAGTTTACAGTTAATTTTTCGTAATTATGAATATAAACTCAACTTTCTATCTATTAAAAAAACTTGTTTACTGCATCTACCTTCAGGTATATAACCTAAAAGGTACGAGCTTTTAACTTTGATCCCCACGATATTACTCCTCTTCAACTTAACATTTCTTATAAAAACTAGTAGTCTTTCTCATAATTCCTAGACGGGCTGAATAAATGAACTGCCTAGTATTTGTACTGTTAATTGCTAGCAATTCGTGCCCATGCCTGAGATAAATTTCTCATCTAAGTCATGAGAATATTTACCTTGAAACAGAAGCATTAAAAAATACTTTTTAACCAGTGTGTATTTACTGAGGCGTTTTGACTCCTTACGTGTGTTAAACCAGTTTAGATAGGTTAAATAATCTATCTAAATATTCTGAGTAGTCAAATCTTAGGAAATAAAAGATACCAATTGAGGTGGATGAAATAGATTGACCGTGGTTCTAGAGCTTCAATCGCCTTCTATCACCGCTAAGGCTTGTAGACAAGCATTCTCCAAAAGTCATCAAAGCAAGTGACTTTACTTCTCGTTAATTCAACTTTATTAACTGCCAAATGTAAAGATATATGACAGAATCACAATCTCCATTAAATTCTAACTCTGCTGCCGTACGTAATTTGCCACCGCCACCACCGCCAACGCCAACCTTTAGTACGCAGCGGCAGATGACACAAACACTCGATATGTCAATGGATAGGGGCACTAATCCACCTGTTGCAGGTCATCGTCCAGGTAGTCCACCGCCAATACCTAATTCAGTTCGCCCTCAAAACAGCATTGCAGGGCCCACTTTAGAGAAGTTAATCAGGGAAGCTTACGACCAGGGATATTCTGACTTGCACTTGGGTGTAGGAGAATCACCCCGCTTCCGCAGCCGAGGAGAAATTCAATCAGGAGATTATCCAGAAACAGATAAAGAAACTTTTATGAGTTGGTTGCGGGAGGTAATGAGTGAGGGAGAAATTCAGCGCTTTGAAGAATCCTTAGAATTTGACGGAGCAACTCAATACGAATTTGCTCGCGTGCGGATTAATGTTTTTGGCTCCCTTAAAGGGCCTGCAATGGTGTTGCGGTTGATTCCGCTAAAAATCTTAACTATGGAACAGTTGAGATTACCTCCGATTTTTCGGGATATTTGTCATCACCATAAAGGTTTAATTTTGGTGACGGGACCCACTGGTTCTGGTAAGTCCACCACAATGGCAGCGATGATTGACTACATCAATAAGGAAATGGCCAAACATATCATCACCATTGAAGACCCGATAGAATTTGTCCATCAAAGCCGCAAGTCTTTAGTCAAACAGCGGGAAGTGGGAATGCATACCCGGAAATTTGACAACGCTTTGAAAGCAGCTTTGCGGGAAGACCCAGATTTGATTCTGGTAGGGGAAATGCGGGACAAGGAAACAGTTAACACCGCCTTAAAAGCCGCTCAGACTGGTCACTTAGTCATGGGAACCCTGCATACCAATAGCGCGGTCAAAACCATTGAGCGGATTCTTAACCTCTATTCTGGTGAAGAACAGGATGCAATGCGGGTAGCGATTTCTGAGTCTTTAGTCGCAGTAATTGCTCAAGGCTTGTGTCGCACAACTGACGGTAAGCGGGCTGCTTTCCACGATGTGCTGATCAATACTGAGGCGATTAAAGAATGGATCAAAGACGGTAAGTATGATGAAATTGGCGAGCTGATGAAACAAGCCGGCTTTGACGGCATGATTACGATGAATCAGTCATTGCTCAATCTCTATCAAGACGGACGAATCACTGAAGAAACTGCTTTGGAAATGTCACCAACTCCTAACGAAATGGCACAGTTTCTCCGAGGTCGAGTTTAGGATTAGGGCATTGGAATTAGGGTATAGGTGACAGGTGACAGGTTATAGGGAATAATCTGTACCCTGTAACCTTTACCCTATTCCCTTCTTTACTCCCCAATCTCAAATATCTTTGCGATCCTGGTTGAGGTTATAGCTAAGGTAAAAGGTAAAAGAGAGAATTTTTACTTTTAGTTCCCTAACCTAACCTCTGTGAATAACTTGACAACAAACAAACTATCTACACCCCAGCTGTTTAAAGGCATTGCGCTATTTACGCCTGGAGGAGATTTAATTTACTGCATCGACCCTAGCAAGCAAGGTCGATGGCATTTGCATTTGTGCTCGGCTTTGCAAGAAATTCTAGATTTACCAGAGCCACCGCACTTTTTAGTGCCTTGTTATACTGCAACTATTGACAATTGGTTAGATCCGCGCACTCAACAAGTGCGAACTTTTGCTGAAGCTTATCCGGCTGTAATTAGACACCAAACTTTGCTTAATGCTGTTTTTGGCACAGGGGAATTAGTATGGCAAGCAGCTCCTTGGCAAGAAGGATTGTGCGATCGCATGGTGTTAACAACCTATCGTTCATCATTTGGGCAGCTTTGGGAAGATCACGATTTAATTGTCCGTCTAGACCTTTCTGAACCTGTGCCAAAATATCACCAACCAGTAATTGTACAAAAAAAAGAAGCCATCACCCAAGGCTATGTTCTCCGGTTGTTTGTTGCCGGACATAGCAGTTCTACTGAACGCATTCTGCAAAATTTACACGAATTGTTAGAGCGATCGCTCGGACATCCTTATACTCTGAAGGTGATTGATGTTTTAAGTCATCCAGAACAAGCAGAACTAAATCAGGTTTCTGCAACTCCTACCCTTGTCAAGGTTTGGCCTCACCCAATTCGGCGAATCGTTGGAGAGTTGGATCATGTAGAAAAGATTTTACAGATGTTAGCTGCTAAGGAAAAATTTTAGGTAATCAGACTAGTTTTTTGCCAAGTGCGCGGTAAGCGTTCAGGGGGTAGCAGGGCGATCGTAAAAAACTGCAACCAGAATCTGGTAGTGTGAAGTTACAAGTGGTTATGGGGTAAGAGTAGTAGCACTTGTCGCATTGCTGAGTGGAGTGTATCGCAATAGTCAAAGGATGGTACAAAGTGAATGCAAGAAGTGTTTGGGATAGCAATATCACTGGGAACCGTAAACAAACTCAGGTTTGAAGCTAGCGATGCAGTTACGACTTGTGTGGATGAAGCAAAACAATACATCCATTGCTCAAAGGTTGTAGGAGCAGATGAAACGAGCTTTAATCAAGCTAATCTCGATGGTTGTAATCCCCAACAAAGAAAGGCTTGGCTATGGGTTGCTGTCACAACGCCACATGCTTCAAGTCGGCAAAGCCGCCCAACGCAGTGGCTCCCCCTAGTCACATTTTTTGAAATTGCCCTAACTCGTTGCACCCAAGCGGCTGAAAACTTGTTGGGTGAAAACTTTGGGGGGATTTTAAATTCCGACCGTCACGGTGCATACAACTGGGTAGAACTGGAACGTCGGCAATTATGTTGGGCGCATCTACGACGGGAATTTATCAAAATCTCAGAACGTTCTGGAGTCTTTGCAGGATTAGGGATTGCGCTGATTAAACAGCAGGAGAAATTATTTGAGTTATGGCATCGAGTTAGAGATGGCACTCTGGCGCGTTATGAGTTTATTGAATTAGTCAAAGATATTAAGGAGCAAATCTTAACTTTATTGCAACGAGCCGCTGACTACGAGATTGGTTATCGGAAAAAAACACCCCTGTCCAAAACTGGAAGGAGTTCAGGTTTCATCTAAAACAGATTTATTAAAAAACTTAAATAAAAATTTTGTAAAAATTAAAGATTATTTATGGGAAGATGGTACTTTATATTTAGAATAGATATTACTTTCATTACCATAATTTTGGTAATATTATCCCGTATTCCTAGTTTCATCAAGACGACCCCTGATTTTTGATTTGTTTAGATGTAGCTTCCATAAAGTCGATAAAAACTTTTATGAGCTTATGAATTCCCTCGCTACCTCCTGCAATTAAACCTCCTGTCAGCAGTGCATCTAAACAACGGAAAATAACTACTTGTATGGGATTATCTAAATCAATAACTACAAGTGGTTCAATTGAGCGAACACCTATTGCACTCATTAAAAGACCGAATAAAAGGGATGTCCATAGAGCAATTGTCCGTGTATCAGATTTATAGGCTGTTCTTTGGCGCTCTTTTTCATTTATATCATCCATTTGTGGCTGGAAAATTTTTAATGAATCTTGTTGATTCTGTGTAAAATTTTGGATGATTTGCTGTTCTAAACTCATTCCTTCAGGTGGGAGTCCACTGATTTGATTAGATTCTAAAGAAGGGAATTGGTTCTGTTGTACTTCCATAAGTCTTATCTTCTCAGATATTAAAGCCTTTTCTTGCTGAATACTAATATCTAATTGTTCGACGAATGGGCCACGCCAAGTAGTTATAAAAACTTCTAAAGAACGCTCTAGCAACAAAGAAATGAATAATTGTAATGTGAGCAGTTGAACAATATCATTAGCCCCAAATGGTTTTAAAACGAATGGTTTAGATGATAACCAAGTTGACAAAGTTACTACTAGAAAACTAATAATGATTAATACAATAAATAGAGGAGATTCGGGAGAAAGCTTTAGCAACGTATCTATACTCCTGTTTCGCGTTACAATATCTAACACAGCCTGGAGGTGAAAACTACACCTGCTGAGTAACTTAACAACGTTAATTTGATAGAACAGTAAATAATTTATGACCCGTCCCTTTTTTCTAAAAGTGTGATGAGTCACGCCCTTGTGGGAGCAGAAAGCATTTCAGTGCTGCTGTGCATGGGAGACGCTAGAGCAAATAGCAACCGTAGCACCAACTAAAAACCCCTCCAAGGTGTTGGAGGGGTCAAAGTAATTTTTGCGAATGAGATGGTAATTAGGGGGAGACAGCAGCTTTTCCTGCTCGGTTACGCATTTGCTTGTCAAAGCAACCAGATGATAGTACAGCATTTTATAAATCCATTACGAACCTCTGCAAGTCTGTACTTAGTAAGAGAAATCATTAGTGCTGTCGTCTGATGTCAGCTGCAACTCGACAGTGTTTAGATAACCTTTATCATTCAAAGCTTCTTGTGCTGGTAACTTTTTAGCGTTAACAGCAGCCTTAACCACATTTAATGCAGTTAGGTTTCCTGTTTGGTATTGAGATACCAAAGCGCTACCGCTAAGACTACCCTGTGCTTTCAGATTACCTTGATCAGCTAGAAATGCAGCATCAAAGGGCTTGAGGTAGCTGACGTTAGATGAATTGTTAGAATTGATAGCTATAGGTTCGCCACTATTGCTAGTAGCTATTTGAGTGCTACCTATTCCAGGCAATAAAGCAATAGAAGTAACAATGAGTACAGAATCGATCAAGATAGAGAGTTTCATAGGATTATCCTTAGTTATAGTAAAGTGCAATTAATGTTATTGAGTAATAGAATCTTATTTTTTATCTGTCTTAACTTCCTGCACCTAGTTCACCTGAACGGTTGATTTTCTCCTCACCCATTCGGGTGATTTAATCGAGCGCATCCTACGGTTCATTCAAAGTTGCTAAGACCCCAATACGCTTGGGCTAAGGACTTCTTTCTTATCTTTGCGTCCAACTCTTACGAGACGCTCCGCGAATGCGTCCTTTGCGGTAGCCTGCGGCAAGCCGCTCCGCGTCTACTTTAAAAAAATTGACTTTTGGAAAGAGTTTCATTATTGATGCTGTGTTGGTTGATAAATTGAGAGTTCAATTCAGGAAAAACTTGAACAGATATATATTTAACTGAGATTATCTAAAAATTTATGCAGCAATACGCTTGGATTAGCGCCAAAAATTTTAACCCGTGTAGGTTGAGTTGAAGAACGAAACCCAACATTTCCTGGGCTTTGTTGGGTTGCGCTTTACTTAACTGAACTGTATTGATTTTTGCAGCCTTGTTACTCAGTTGTAGGCATAGCCCAACAGAGGCATCGTATTTCTGCACTATCCCCTTCAACAGCAGACTTATTAGTTAAGGATGATTGAATCTAATTTATCTATTCGGTTTCCCGAACACACAAATTAGAGTAAACCGTAATCTATTTTGTATGTCTAATTTAGGACGGTAATCATCAATAAATTAGTGCTAATAACCGAATTTACATCAAGCTAAATTTTACATACTATGAATATGTAAGCACGAATTGAAGTGCAATACTGATTAAATAAAAGCTAATTACTGTGAGGAATAGTTATGACACTAATTCGTTTAAATACTTCAAATCAAATTGACACTGTACAAGATCTAATTAATAGTTTATTTCAAGACACGGGATTAGCATCTGTATTGTTGGACAGAGACTTAAGCAATGTTCCTGCTGCTGAAATCCAAGAAACTGAAGATGCAATTCATCTGAAGCTAGAACTGCCAGGGCTGGAAGCTAAAGACCTGGATGTGGAAGTCACAGAAAACGCTGTTCACATTAGCGGTGAGCGGAAGTCTGAAACAAAAACAGAGGAAAAAGGTGTTACTAGAAGTGAGTTTAATTACGGGAAATTTAAACGCGTAATTCCTCTATCAGTTCGGGTTCAAAACACTAAGGTTACGGCAGATTATAAAAATGGTATATTGAATCTAATATTGCCTAAAACTGAGCAAGAAAAGAACAAAGTTGTCAAGGTTAATTTAGAATAACCTGTTAACTAATGGTTTGCGATCAGACTACTTTACCTCCAATGATTGATTGAAATAGTTAATAGCTTGGTCATGCGAGTGACCAGGCTTTTTTCTAAGCACTTTAGTGTTGAGAAAAAAGTACTAAAGACTTTCGATATTTTTAAGCACATCTGCGGCTGACTGATATCGTTGAGTGAAGTCGAAATGTACCATTCTATTTAAAATCATAACCAACTCGTCTGTAGCATCAGTTAATTCGCGCCAATGTTGCCAAATCTGTTGATTAGCATCAGCTACACTTTGGATAATTATTTCACCAGTATTTGTGTCTCTACGAAACTCTCTAGGTTCTACTCCAGTTAAACCTTGTATTCCCATAATTCCCAACGCATAAATATCGCTGTTGAGTTTTGGCAACCCACTCATTTGTTCAGAAGGTGCATAATTAGGAGTGCCAATTGAAATAGTCTGAGCTTCTTGCTGCTGAGGTTGAATCTGCTTAACAGCGCCAAAGTCAATTAAAACAATGTGCCGATCTGATTCTCGCCTAATTAAGTTACTAGGTTTGATATCTCGATGGATTACGCCATAGCTATGAACAAAAACAAGCACGTTTAAAACTTCTTTGAGTATTTCCACAACTTCAGCTTGTTTTAGTTGCTTACCAGCAGTTAACTCTTTATCCATAGCGTGTCCTCGAACAAATTCTTGCACTAAAGAAAATTGCCGATTTTCTTCAAAAAAAGCTAGGAGTTGAGGAATTTGTGGGTGCTTACCCAAAGTTTCTAAAATTTCTGCTTCAGCGTCGAATAGGCGTCTGACAACATTTAAATATTCTGCATCTTGGCGAGGAGGTCGCAACTGTTTGACCACACACTGCGGATTACCAGGACGCTGGATATCGTCGGCTAAATAAGTATTGCTAAATCCTCCAGAACCCAAGGGTTGAGTAATTTTGTAGCGGTTATTTAGTAGTGTGCCTAGTGAAATTTCTTGCCCGATGGAATCAGCAATTACTGTTGGTGCCTCATTTGAGGCGTTGCCGCGCTGCCGTAAAAGACCTTGCAATTCTAGAATTAATTGTTGGTGTTCTTGAACCCGTTGGGTAATTTCTTTTTGCTCTTGCTTGGTTTGATAAGCACTATAGGCAAGGACGCTGCCGGCGGTAAATATTAACCCCAAAGCCGGAGGTATGACTGGGAACCATCCAGCTTGGGTAAAAATGACAAAATTGGCTCCAAATAATACTGCAAGGGCTGTTGCTGCTGCCAATCCTAAGCCTAGCGGATGTTGAATCCGCCATACTAGCAACCCACCAACTACAGTCCATCCCCATATCCAAAGGACTTTACCCCACTCAGGCAAAAACCAAAATAGAGGCTGTTTGTTAAGAACAGCACTGAGAATTTGACTAACGCTGTGGGCATGAATTTCAATTCCGGCCATTTTGCCAGAATTATCTGACTTACCACTAGCAAAGGGCGTATTAAAAATATCATTTAAACTATTGGCTGTTGAACCAATCAAAACGATGCGGTCTTTAACTAAATCTGGTTTAACTTGATTTGCAAGTACTTCTGTAATAGTTACCTGCTGGGCAATCTGATGACCAGAACGGTAATTAAGCAGGATTTGGTAGCCATTGGTATCTGCTTTTTCATAGCCGCCAGCGCTACTTTGCAGGGGTTTAAATACAGTATTACGTAGTTGTAGTTCCTTTTTGGGGGTAAATTCTAGTTGGATGCCTCCAACTTCTAAATATTTGAGCGCTAGTTGTAAGCTAAAAGAATAAGTACTTTGACAAGAATCGGATTCTTCTGCACTTACTAATAATAGGTTGCGGCGAATTGTGGCATCAGTATCTTCTACAACATCATTAAATCCTACTCGCTCTGCTTCAACGCCCTTTGGGGGTGCTATTCCCGGATTGTTAGAACCAGAATGTTTGCAGATAGGAATGATGATATCGCTCTGTTGGAGGTGTTGCAGTAGCTTGTCATGACCAGGCGGTACTGGTAAGTCACGAAAAATATCTAGACCAATGACTCGCGGTTGATATTCTTCAAGTTTGCCTAATAGTCGGTCTAGAAGTTCGCTAGACAAGGGCCAATTCCATTTTTGGATATCTTTTTCACTTAAAGCAACAATCAATAAACGAGAGTCTGGGCCTGGGTCGGCACGTAATTGCATCATTTGGTCGTAGACCTTCATTTCTAGAGGCTCGAAAACCCCCAGTTTTTGAATTCCTACTAGTAAAATTGTAGCGATCGCACTTGAAAGAATAACTGGCTGTCTAAATAAACTTTTAAAATTTACAACCATTTTTTTAAATAGGTTTTACTTTAAAATATACGTATATTTTTAGATTAATTTTTAATATTGAAATTATTCTACGCAATTTGCAACTTTTCAAAAAATCTAGTAATCATATTTTACTTGCAAATACCAATAGGATCAGATACCCGACTTATTTAATAAGTCGGGTATCTGATTTGTTGTTCGTGACTAATCGAGAATTGCTATATGTGTTTGAGATAATGCACAATCGCCTCTGCTGTTGACAAATTAGTAGCCAATAAAACTTGATTAATAGTGCATAATCTTAACAGTGCTTCTTCATTTGCTTGACCAGGCTGAGATTGCAGCAAATCTCGCAGGAAAATAACTGCTACAATTTCTCCTGCTCCAACCAATGAAGCAATTGTTTGATATCCTCCAGAAGTTGGTGCGGGGGTTTGTTGACTAATAGTTATCCCTGCCTGTTGGTGTAAGACTTCACTAACAGATGGCCAGGTAATTGTAAAACTCTGCGAGAAAAATTCCTGATGCTGAGAAACCAATTCAGCAAGTTCTGATTTCTTGCTTTCATGAGCAATCAGTACTATATTTCTTTCAATGATTGCTTGAGGAGACTCACTAACATTTGTTTCTTCTGGAGTTTCATCAGGTTGAGTTACTTCTGCTTCAGAAACTTGTTCGATAGTTTGACTGACGTTCTCAGTAACTCCACTTTCTGTTGTTTCCAAAGATTGAATATCAGCTGAGTCAGAAATTTCACTTACTTGTGCAGAAACATCATCAACATCTACACTGACTTCTTCAGGACTTGCATTACTCAAATCAATGTCTTGACTGCTGAAAATTTCTGCAATGTTCTCATCAGGTGCAGTTGATGCTTCAGAAACTTCACTTATTGTTTCATCCACCGCAGAAGTAGGTTCTAATTCGTCAACATCTGCGCTGTCTGCTGCTGTAACTGACGTATCCCAATCTATCGCTTCATCTATATCCTGTGTAACTTGGCTCAATGCTTCTTGTGGCTGAATCTCTTCGTTTTCAACAACTTCACTGACTTTTTCTACGACTGGCGTATCCAAATCTACTACTTCATCGTGAGTAGCTTCGGGAATGTTATTCTCCTCCTCAGATACAGGGTGGAAAATATCGCGCGGCTGTACGGAGGTAACTTCTGCTGCTAGTGCTGCCTCTAACTCTGCATTTTCATCGTAGGTAATTTCTGGAATAGCACTCGGTGCAGGAACTTCGTTGAAAATATCACGTGGCTGTACGAAGGTAACTTCTGCTTCTAGTGCTGCCTCTAACTCTGCATTTTCATTGTAGGTAGTTTCTGGAATAGCACTTATATCACGCTGTTGTACGAAAGTAGATTCTGTTGCCAATGCTGCTTCAAAATCTACAGCCTCATCGTGGTTAGCTTCTGGAAGAACACTTTCCTCTTCAGGAGTTTCAATGATGTTTTCAGGTGCAGCTATGGCGTTATCAGGTTCAGTCAAAGAAACTTCTGAGGCTTCGCTGACTTCTGGAACCTCTACTTCCTCACTATCGGTGCTGACTTCTGGTGCAACTAATGTCCGCAAATCCACAATTTCATTACGAACATCGTGTGGAACTTCGTTAACTGCTTCTGGTGGCTGAATGATGTTTTCAGGGGTGATTATCTCAGCAACTGGGATGACATCATCAGATTGAGTAGCAACAACTTCCTCAATTTCGCTAATTTCTGGGGAAGGAGCATTAATTTCAGGTGTTTCTACTTCTTGACTAATTGGCGCTGGAACTTCGTTAACTACCTCTGGGACTGGATTAACAACATTGGCAGCGCTGACATTTTCAGGCGATCGCGGCCGAGAAAACAGTGAAGGATCTATAATTCTAAAGACTGTCTCTGGTTGCTCATAAGCGGGGGCAACTGCTTCTAAAATCAAAACATAATCTGCAATCCGAATAACATCTCCATCACTCAAAGAATATGGTCGATCTTTTTCGACTTGTTTTCCATTAAATATTGAGCCATTTCTACTGCCAAGGTCAGAAAAGTAGTAATTTCCATTTTTAACAAAAAACTTAGCATGTACCCGACTGATATCAGGGCTGTCTAGGAGTAAATCAGAATCAGGAGAACGACCTATTAGCCATTCTCCTCTCGTTGGGGTTTCTGTGGTCAGGTCAACTTCATTGACTTCACTTAGATTTGGTGAGTAGCTAACTTTTACTTTCATATTAATTTTTGGTTAATTTTATTGATTTCTGCTACCCAGCGCTGACGGGTAGTGTGTTCTAAATTTAAAATATCATCTTGTGACCAGTGGAAATGATAAGCAATAAAAGCTACCTCCTCATATAAAGTATCAGAGGGGTAGCTTACGACTCCCCCGCTAGTTCTAGCTCCACTGAAAATTGAGTATTGCAGTGGGGACATTGTGTCGGAATGTGTACATTGCCTTGTTGATTGATTCGATTGTAAAATTCTCGGAGATAGGCAATGTCATGTAAGAGTAGTTCTTCGAGTAAATCAGGACTAACAGAATTGAAACTGCCCAAGCGAGTGATAACCCTTGCAAGCATTACCAAGACACCGTAAGCCGGATTTTCCTGAACTTTGCGCTCTTGTTGCACCAAAATTTCATCTTTGGCGGTGGCTAAACGCATCACCCCATGACGATGTACTCGTTGTTCGCCATCACTCAATCCTCTAGGAAGAGTAAAAGCAAATTCTGTGCAGAGAGTATCCTTTTTACGGCGCATAGGTTATTTAATTTGGGCATTGGGCATTGGGCATTGGGCACTTGTACTGAGTTTCGACTGCGCTCAACTACCGCGAAGTCGTTGGCGCAGCCTCTCGTAGAGAAGTATTGGGCATTGGGTATTGAGAATAGGGTCATTGATTATTGGGCATGGGGCATTGGGCATTGAGAATAGGGGATGAGTCTTTTAGCTCTATTAATGAGTCTTTTATCTCCATTAATGAGTCTTTGCTCCCTGCTCCCCACTCCCAATGCCCCATGCCCCATGCCCCATGTCCCATGCCCAATTCAATTATGAAGAACTGCTTCGGGAGCATTTACTGTATCTTCCGGTATGGAAGTTTCGCCTTCCAAGCCATTGATTCGACGGTAAAAATCTTGGAGGTAATTTAAATCTTGAGAAAAAAAGTTTTCCACTATTGCAGGGGTCACTTCTGATAAAGCACCCAAGTGGGTAATCACTCGCGACAAGATAATAATTGTGGCATAAACGGGATTAGCTTTAACGCGTGGGTCACGCAAGGGTGCAATCTCGTCTATCGCCGTTGATAACCGCATTACACCTTTGCGGTGGAGGTTGCCTTCAGAGTCTAGATACCCCTTTGGCAATGTAAATTCAAACTCTGTAGGAAACATACTCCTCCTAATTACTTCACGCGTTTAAATTCCTCAAAAGCAACCTCCACCTCCTCAATTTCGATGTCATGGCTGCGGGCGTTGACATCGGCAATCTTGTAACTTGCAGGCCAAGCACCGGCTAACTCAAATCTAGCTACTTCTTGATTTGCCTGATTATAAATAGACAAAGCAACAAGTCTACGTTGCTCAGACCAATTACCCTGTTGGACTTTTTCAAACCACTTCCAAAAATCCATAGAGTTGGTAGTACCTCTACGCAGAATGAGATTACCACTTTTGGGATTGCTAGGAAGCTTAGTTCTCACCACCTGGCCTTTTGATTGCCCTTTTGTACCCCAGCTTTGAGAAGTAACTTCAGAAATTTCAATTACCTCTTGTGTTCTTTTGAAGCCTTGACACTCCAAAAAGAAACAATTGGCATCGTTTTGACCTTCTAGTGTCAGTTCTAAATAGAACCGATGAGCTGTGAGAACTTCTGGAATTCGGCTTGCGGATTGTACCACTGTTAATTACTGCATAAGCTAAGGGATTTCCAAGAAATAAATTATCCAAAAAAACGAACCACAGAGGCGCAGAGGGCACGGAGAGATGAAGAAGAGAGAGGATTGTTGTATGAGATTTTTGGATGTTTTTTAATTTGGAAGTCCCTAATTATTTGATTCGTTTAATTCCTTCGTGAACCAATTCAACTGTTTCATTCGCCATATCACCACCAGAGGCTGTTAAGGTAGGCCCGGTGTATTTACAGGGATAACAATTGACAATGTTCCAACGTGCTTTTTCTGAGCCTTGTTGGTCGTAAGCAACCACTGAACCAGTCTTACGATTCTGTGCCCACTTCCGAGGGTCTCCCATATCTTCGTTACAGTCTTGATACCATTTATAAAGGTCTATATCATCAGTGGCGATGACTTTTACTGTAATGTTGGTAAATTTAACAACAGTTGGTGTAGCTTGACGCATTAGTTTAGCGCCCTTAGATGAACCGTGAACTTCTTGCGCTGGTGTATTTTCAACGCCTAGTCCGCTAATTTCTTTAATGAATTTATCAGTAATTCCGTCAGCTTCAAAGTAAAACTTACAAGAGGTTAAAAATTCGCCTGCCATACTTTTAGACTCCTTTGTGTGTAACTAATTTTGAAATGGGGAATGGGGAGAGACGCGATAAATCGCGTCTCTACAAGAGGAGAATTCTTGGTCTATTCGCTATCTTCAATGCCATTCCATTGGCTGATGCGGAAAACAACAAATTCAGCTGGTCTGACGGGACAAACTCCGACTTCAATATATAAACGTCCTAAAATTCTGGTTTCTGGTGGGTTCAATTCTTCGTCGCACTTGACATAAAATGCTTGGGCTGGAGATGCACCAAATAAAGCACCTTCACGCCAGATACGCTCTAAGAAGTTACTGACGGTGCGGGTGACACGCGCCCATAAATCTTGGTCGTTCGGTTCAAAAACTACCCACTGAGTCCCCAGTTCTAGGGATTTTTCGATATAGCTAATTAATCTACGCACACTGATGTAACGCCACTCTGTTTTATCTGGCTCAACTAAAGTGCGTGCGCCCCAAATGCGGATACCTCGATTGGGGAAGCTGCGAATACAATTTATCCCCAAGGGGTTTAATAATTCTTGTTCGCGGAAGTTGGTGTCATAGCCCAAACCAATTACGCCTCTGGGAACTTCATTTGCCGGGGCTTTGTAAACTCCTCTGGTTTCGTCAGTGCGGGCCCAAACACCCATCACATGACCACAAGGAGGTACTAAAATTGGATTACCGCGATCGCGTGGATTCGGTACTTTAATCCAAGGATAATAAAGGGCCGCAAACATCGAACGACGGTTAAATCTGTTCAACCATTCCACTACTTGTTGCGGTTTGACAGCTTCCGGTGGCGAATCAAGTACAACCATGCGGTTGGGCGGATTGGGAATATCGCCACTGGCAGACCCCTCGCACATACTAATCATCAACTCGATGATGCCGTGAACTTGATCTAAATTCAGTACTTGCTCTTGATAAGCCCGCATCACATCAGGACAGGCCAGCATTGTGATTTCATCAACTTCAAAGATACCGCGTACCCCGGTGCGATCGTCTCGAACCCCTTCTAAATTTTGCGAAAATCTATCGGGTGTGGCAGCAACAATGGGTGGCGCTAGTTCATATTGACCATTAACCGGACGACGAGCTAAAGGCTGTCCACTTTGAGTTATGTCTTCTACAGTGACATACATCGAATTTCTCAATGCCGCCAGCGCATAAGTTGCCGTTTGACCATTAGGCTCGCGGTTCATTGTCAAATTCTCATATTCCTCTAAAAGTTCATCTCCGCGACGAATTTGGATGGTGAAATACTCGCCCGTATTTGGAGGTGCTTCTCCTTCAGTACCTTCAGGTAGGGCACGCGGTGAACCATCTATAATAACGATATTTACTAATCCACCTGCTGCTTGCTCAGGGCGCAAAGTAAAACGCAGGGCTGGACGATTACCTCGAGCGTTGATTCGTAAGTTAGCTGGTTCTGGAGTCGCGGGTTTGGGTGCGCCTGGTAACTGAGTTCCGATGCTTGTTACCCAGCAACGACCGCCACCATTCATAAAGTAACCGTAGACTGAAAAGGGTAAATAAGCGTTGAAGTCGGTGAAGCCGTCAGAGTTGGGACGCGCAAAGTAGTTTAAAAATTGCGTCCAAGTGGTTACTAGCATGGGCTTGTATAATTCAGCCCCACCGCGAACGTCTTCTGTAAAACCTACAAATCCGGCAACTGCTGTGCTAACACCTTCAATTGGTCGGCTACCCCGGTCAATTTCTTCGATGTAAACACCAGGAGCAAAGTAATCAAGTCTAGCCATGAAGTTTCTCCAAGTCAGTAAAAATCTAATTATTCAGGAGTTAGAAATATTTCTTTGAAAGTATTACTTTGGTTATCTACCAATGCATTGACGTTTTGGGGTAAATAGCCAGGATGATTCAGAGTCAAAACATAATTACCTAAATGAAGGTCTTCAAAGAAGAACAGCCCTTCTTTAGTAGTTGATATGGACTTGTCAGTTCCTCTCACAGCCACTTCTGTCGCTACCAACGGCAGATTTGTCACCGCACTTTTGACAATACCCGCGATCGCAACTCGCCTGGTTAATACTAGACTGTCACTATCGCGAGACAATTGATTTCGCAAATTGAAAATTCGCTCCCAAACCAAAGGCACTGGAGTCGGTTGTGGCTCGAAGGGTATTGTGACTGTCAAATATAAGGCTGAACGTAATGGCACACTGAGAGCGCTCCATAAAGAGCCAATCTCAATTGGCGGCTCTAGGGCAACTGTCATGTTCAAATTACCATAGCCCCGTAATTCAGGAACCAAAAACTCCTCTTCCAAGGTGCGATGGCGCAACAGCACAGTCAACGCCTCACTAATAAAGTGATGCTCACCTAAAGCTGTTCTATCCCAGGCTGTTAATAGCAGCGAAACATCAAACCAAGCGGGTGCCCAATTTACAGTGGCAGGTTGTAGAGCGCGTGTTAGCTTGCGTTCTACTTGCCTGCCAGAATGTTGTACCTGCTTACTCTCACGTATATCAAAAATATACAAATTGAGAGTCGGGCCTGCTCCCTCTTCCCTTCGATTACCAGGATGGCTAAAGTCAATTTGCTCTGTACTGGTAAGTGAGGTTCCTCCAGCTAGAATTTCGGCTAAAGTTTGAAGAACGAAGATAAGCATGAAGGTGTTCTGCTGGTAGCTAATCCAGATGCATCTACAGTATATGTATCGGGCTTCTAAAGTTAATTAGACTTTTGTCGATATTTTTTAAATGGCGTATTGGGTCAAAAATCCGTAAAGCAGCAACTTCAGTTTGTAGATTAATCTGGAGCAGTTCTTAATTGGCCGCACTACATTTTTTTCTTGTGGGGTGGGCTGAAAAGGCTGGGT
Organism: Nostoc punctiforme NIES-2108; assembly: GCA_003326195.1. Taxonomy (GTDB): domain Bacteria; phylum Cyanobacteriota; class Cyanobacteriia; order Cyanobacteriales; family Nostocaceae; genus Nostoc; species Nostoc punctiforme_A. The sequence goes on along the minus strand of LXQE01000161.1, from coordinate 105,373 downwards.
AGGTAGTAAACATTTCAGTGCTTAACATCAGGACTAAAGCCCTGACTACAAACTTGTTTACACAGCAAAGTTAGCTTGATATACATGTCAATACAAACCTTAATAATTATTTGTATGAATTATCTCAAAAGATAACTTAACAAAAAAATAAACATTCCTGAGACTGCATAATTTTATACTGGTCAGCAGAAGAGTAAAAACATTTGGTTGCAAAAAGCGAGTGAAGCTATGACACTAGGCTTTTCTGTCCAAAAACTAGACAATGGCTCGAATTATTTGAGTTCCTCAGACATCCAAAGCTTTTGTCAGCTTGAGTCTGAGCAGTTAACTAGTCAGTATCCAATTTTTTTCGCTCGAATTGTCTATCATGATTCATTATTGAGAGCTAATCAAGAGGTGATAAATTATCGTCAAGACCAAGTTCCTTTTTCGCCAAAAACTTTAGCTTATTTGCGTTCAGAAACATGGCTGACAGATTTTCCGCCTACTTTTACTTTACAGGAATTTAAACTTAAGGACTTTTCATCCATTTCTTACATTTGCCCTATATCCTATAGAAATCAAAAACCTGAATACATTCAAATCATTACTCATGAACCTCTCTCGTCGAGTTTACAACTATACGTAAAACGCTCTGCTATGCTGCTGAGTAAGTATGTAGATATTTCCTTGGACTATGACAGACAAAAAACTGAAATTAAACTCCTAGAAGATATCTTGCATCGAGTAGGTCATCAATTGCGTAACTCTCTAGGACTTATAGGATTGTATGCACATAATTTATGCTTAGGTTTAGAGGATAGCCCTTGGCAAGAGCAAGCAACAATCATCGGCGAAAGTATACAAGATTTAGATACTAACTTAAACGAACTGATTGATTGCGGTCAAAGTTCAAAGTTAAGGGTAACGTTTCAAGATTTAAGAAGTTTGGTGGCTGAAAGTATCACAAATCTGCAACCTATAATTAGTCAGAAAAAACTTCAAATATCGATCCCCGATACATCGACAATACTGAAGATAGACAGATTACAAATGAAACAAGTTTTTGATAATATCCTCAGTAATGCCGCGCATTTTAGTCCTAATTCAGGAACTATCACCTGTAGCTGGCAAATTTTTCAAGATGAAGTTTTAATTAAAATCTCCGATCAAGGGCCAGGATTGTCTCAAGAAGACTTACAAAAAATATTTACCCCATTTTATTCCCGACGGAAAGGAGGCACAGGACTGGGTTTAACTATTGCTAAAAAAATTATTCTAGATCATCAAGGAAGTATCTGGGCACAAGTTTTATCAGAAAGTGGGGCACAATTCTCGATGATTTTGCCTCGTTCAAGGAGCGTGAATTAATCCATAATTCATCATAAAAATATGATTAATGATAGTAAAAAACTTTCAGTTTTACTCGTAGATGACGAAGAACGCTTCCGTCAAGGGTTACGTACTCTCCTAAATTTTTATAGTATTAATTCTGCATTACCTGTAGAAGTGATGGGTGATGCAGATTCTGTTGAGCAGGTTTTAAAATTTACAACTCAGAAGTGTCCAGATTTAATTTTACTGGATATGCAATTGAAAGGATGTGATGGAATTACAGTTCTGGCACGTCTTAAAGAAGCTGCTTACACTGGCAAGGTTTTAGTGTTGTCGGCTCATCAAGAAGACGACTGGATTTTTAGAGCAATGCAGGGGGGAGCCGCAGGTTATGTGTTTAAAAATCGTGTGGCAACCCAATTATGTGAAGCTATTGACACTGTAACTAGGTCAGAAATTTATCTACCTTCAGAAGTTGCTAGTCGATTTTTCCGGTTTTTTCAAGCTTATTCAGACTCTTGTGTAAAAGCATGTCATGAGGTGCATTTAACGGAAAGAGAGCAAGAGGTTTTATACTGGTTAACTCAAGGTGCTTCTAATGAAGAAATCGCTAAACATTTGTATGTAACAGTTGCTACTGTTAAGGCACATCTCACCAGTATTTTTGAAAAATTGAAGGTTACTAGCCGGACTCAAGCGATTGTGACTGCCCTCAAGCTAGGATTAGTTCATGCTTGAGCGCGACGGAAGTAGTCGGCGCAATTCACGAAACTTTTTGGATATGGCTTCATTTGAATCTTTTTATCAAGAATACCCCTGCTCGTACAATTCTCCCTTAAGTTGCGATCGCCCCTTTCAAACGGCACAGCAAATCAAGGGTGCTAAGTTTTGCTTGGAATGTGGTTTTCCAGCAACTTTACCACAGGAGGCTGAGATTAAAGGAAGTCAGGGAACTTATCAAATAGCTAGTTTTGTTGGTGTGCGAGGTTTAGGCCGCTTATATTCAGGTGTTCAACTTAAAGACAAACAACCTGTAATTATCAAAGAATACCTGCTCCCCAATCGTTCTTTTAATGAAAGTGAGACTCAAAAGCGCAAAGAGACTTTCAAACGGGTGGGTGGGGTAAGTTTAGCCGATAGTCGAATTCAAAATTTCCGTCTGGTGGAAACTAAAGAAGCGATCGCAGATGAAAAAGGAGAGCGTTGTTATTTAATTATTCAAGGAATCGAGTCATCCCAAACTTTAGGTAAGCATCTCATAGAAAAGGGAGCAATGACATCTCTTGAGGTGCGTGAAGTACTAAATCAAGGTTTACAAACTCTTCAGTTTCTCCACACTCAAAAACTACGTTTTCCCTCCAATCAAACCCAACTGGGTATCACTCACGGCAATATCAATTTAGATAGTACTTTAATTAAAGTAGAAAATAATCAAAAGTTTTCTATATATTTTTGTGATTTAGCTATCTGGGAAAACTTATTTATTCCCCCGATTATTCCTCAACCTGCTCCCGCCAGACCTGAGCAGGATTTAGAATCATTAGGATTATTAGCCTTTTATTTATGGGTAGGGCGGACAACTAATTTTTCATCTAACCAGCCTCTCGACATTAGAGATAATCAACAATGGCCGGATACCGATAGCAATTTAAAGCAATTTATTTATCGTTTAATTGGGCTGGAAACTCCTTTTGAGAGTGCAGAAGCGGCTCGTAAAGCACTGCTAGAACTTCCCAAAGAAGATCGTGGCAAAAGTTCAGCACGTTCTACAGCTTCTCAAGAACTAAAAAAGCCTTTGCCAACGCCCTTAATTTTGCTATTAATCTTATTTTTATTACTACTTGGTGGCGGAATTTGGTATTGGCTTTGGGGTAGGAAAACAGATAATCCTAATCAATATATCCAATGGTCTAGACTTGTGCGAAATTTTTCAGAAGTACCCAACGTTCCTTCTGGGCAATTTACCTACACAGGAGAAAAAGATAGTACATGGAGTTTTGTTTTAACGCAATTAGTGGACAACAGTCGTTTAGGAGATTTATTGACCAGACCAAAGCCAGATGCAACAGCAACATTTGACTATAAATCTGTTTTGTCATCAAATATAAATAATCCGATTAAAAGTCTTGAAGAAGTCCAAACAAACAAAAAAGATTTTGCAATTACTAGTTTGGTAGACAACATTACAGATAAACTTGCGAAAAAACCAGTAGCCTATGATGGTTTACTTGTTTTTGTCGCATTTAATAAAAGAGACTCGAATCTTGCTAATGCTCTTGGGGGGAAAATCAGTCTTGAGCAATTGCGTCAAATTTACACAGGTAAAATTACTAATTGGCAGCAGATTAATCCCAAACTTCCAAATCTGCCTGTGAAACCTTTTGCCCCCACTGAACCGGAAGCAATCAGTAAATTTCAACAAATAGTTCTGCAAAATGCCCCTCAAGACGAAGCTTTATTTGCAGCGAAAGTTACTAAACTTGATACAACAAAAACCCAAAACCTGATACGCAGTGAAACTTTAGATGGGCGAACTACTGGTATTATCAGTTTTGGGATTATCAGTAAAACTTTGAGTCAGTGTACTGGCTATCCTCTAGCGATCGCAGATGCTAAAAAGTCGGCTATTCAACCTCTGTTTCAAAAGCGCGATCGTCGCTCAATAAATCCCTCAGATGATTTGTGTCAACATGATGATTATTATGTTGATGTCACAACTTTCCAAAGCTACCCCTTGGGATACCCTATTTTTGTAGTGTACCCTAAAGACAGCAACCGCCTACCTGGTGGTTCTACATTTGCCCAGATGCTAACTACTCGTCAGGGTCAGTGTTTACTTAGTAAAGTAGGTCTTGTAGCTTTACAACCTATGCCTGATGATATAAATTCTTATGCCTGCAAATCGGTGCCCTAATCCTAGTTGCGAATATTTTAACCGCGCTCTGCCTAACAATGCTAAGGTTTGTCCCTGGTGTTCCACTCCTCTGGGTAATGTAGTTTCCCCTACACCACAACCACCTAGTCAACCTCCGCCTATTCAACAACAACCTAGTCAACCACCTGTTCAGTATCAGCGACCGCCTACAGAGCAACCTAACTACCAAGCTCCCCAACAAGCCCCCGTTGATTATTCAACAGTCTATCAGCCACGAGTTTCCTATCAACCAACACCACCTGTTTATACTCCTCCACCTCAAAGAGCGCCAGCCTTAAAGCTGATTCATAGCACTGGCAGAGAATTTCACCTCATTGGAGAAGGCGGTTATATTGGTCGCCGCAGTCAGAGTCCAGGAATAGCGCCGCCAGAAATTGACTTAACCGGTATTCCCAGTGAGGGAATAGTCTCTCGTCGTCATGCGCGAGTCGATTGGGACTGGTCGCAAAATTCTTATATGATTGTTGATATGAGTACAAATGGTATTTATTTGAACAACAATCCTTTGACTCCCGGTATGCAGTATCGCCTACTCAACGGCGATTCACTGCGATTTGGTCAAGATAACCTAGTTAATTTCACTATATATATAGTGTAGTAAAAAGCTGATTTGGTAATCAGCATTCTCCGTTTTGGAAAGAGACGCGATGAATCGCCGTCTCTACAATAATCAGTCGTTTTGTAGAGACGGCGATTTATCCCATCTTTGGGATTATTGAGAATTAAGTCAATCAAGCGCTATACATCTTACAGCGATTTTCAATCGCGCACTTGCCTTCTATTGTTTCGCAATACTGACCTTAATTTTAATACCGTCTTCTTCTTGCAGTGCTTGGCATAGACGATCGCGAACCTCTGTCAAATCTGGCTTTAGTCCGATCGCTCGCTGATAGTATTTGATTGCAGCCTTGATATCTCCTGATTGGTGGTGAACCTTGCCCAAATCGTAATTAAGTGCAGCATAGCGATCTCGATCCTCTGCGGATAGTTTATCTTGTGCATAGAGGACAGTTGCGATTCCTACCTCGGCTTCAAAGTAGTTGGGTCGCAGGGCTTGGGCGCTTTGGTAATGTGCGATCGCGGCTTCCCATTGATTCTGTAGAAGTATAAAAATTTTGGTTCTTCAGTAGATAGTATGCCAAATACTTCTGTAAATCGCTTGAAACCTTTGTTGGGAAATAATAGCAGTCGTTATTCTTAGCGTTTTCGGCTTAATAATGAAATTAGAAGCTAAATCTGACTGTAAGTCCTGATTTTCAAGGCATTTTACGGACTTTAGACATCGTAGTGTTTTCAATTTAATTGTCAACTTAATTGCGGGTTTGACTGCTTATACATACTTATTTGCCTTAACAACCATTTATTGACATCTACCCCAAAGACTTACCTGCTCTACATCCTGCTATTTTTAGTTCGTCGAACTCGCATTTCTTTGTTAAATCCAAAATCCAATATTCGGTCATGAGTCATTTTCGGTTATCACGAAAGACAAAGGACAATGGACACATGACGGTGGACAGAGGACAAAGGAAAAATGAGCAATGTATTTCGGGAATTTCTGCAAAAAGTAGGCAGCGGAAACCACACAGCCGAGAATTTAACTCGCGCCCAAGCAGCCACCGCTACTAAAATGATGCTGCTGGGTGAAGCGACACCAGCCCAAATTGGGGCGTTTTTGATTGCTCATCGAATCAAGCGTCCAACGGGAGAAGAGTTAGCTGGAATGTTGGATGCTTATGAGGAACTGGGGCCAAAATTGCAACCCATAGCCTCTGGGCGACCAGCGATCGCTCTTGGCATCCCTTATGATGGTAGGACACGTACAGCACCAATTAGTCCCGTCATAGCTTTATTACTTGCCGCAGTTGGACAACCAGTGGTAATGCATGGTGGCGATCGCCTACCCACGAAGTACGGCTTACCGCTGATAGATATTTGGCAGGGTTTAGGAGTCGATTGGACTACTTTACCCCTAGCAAAAACTCAGCAAGTGTTTGAGCAAACCGGAATCGGCTTTATTTATCTACCTCAGCATTTTCCCTTAACTACAAGTATTTGGGAGTACCGCGACCAACTTGGCAAACGTCCGCCCTTAGCGACAATGGAGCTAATCTGGTGTCCTTATGCTGGCGATGCTCACGTAATTGCTGGGTTTGTCCATCCGCCAACAGAAGGGATGTTTCAGATCGCGCTCGGACTACGAGGAGTGACAAAATTTACATTAGTCAAAGGATTGGAAGGTAGTTGCGACTTACCGCGCGATCGCACTGCAATTATCAGCTTATCTTCATCCGTAGCACCCCAAGAGGTAGAACGATTGCACCTCGTACCGCGCGATTACGGTTTTACTACCAAGAACGTACCCCTTGGAACTACTGAAGAACTGGTGGCGGATATTCAAGAGGTTTTGGCAGGTAAACCAGGTGAATTGATGCAAACAGCCTTGTGGAATGGCGGATTTTATCTATGGCGGAGTGGTATTTGTTCAAATATGGCAGAGGGTTTAGCTAAAGCAGAAGAATTATTAACCAATGGTGTAGTAGCAGCTAAACTCCAAGAACTGAGCCAAGTAGTAAATTCAGTGTCAGCAGATATATTTTTTAGGGTGTCAACGACTTCTCCAAAATAGATTTTTGTTCCAACCAATCTTTACCTACCTGGATACTGATATCTGAGCCAAGGTTGCCAGTGCTTTCCACGCGCACTTCTCCAAATCCCAAAGTGCTGCGAATTGATTCGGCACTGTCGCCATCTCCTTGTTGGGCGACAATGTGAGTTACGTCTAGAGGTTCACCCCATGCCTTGGCCACATAGATATTGCGATATCCAGATTTTTCCAAGGCTCTAATTAACGGTTGCAGGTTAGAGCGATCGCCACCTGTACTATCTTGAATTGCTACACGTAAAGAGCGGGGGTTAGTTGTAGTTGCCAGCTGTTCCTGTTCTGACTCCAAACCAAAGTGTTGAGCCATCAGTTTCGCAATCCCATCTTTGTTGGGCAACCAATAGCTAGCATCAAACTCGCCTTTTTCGCTAAAGCGACCTGGCAGCATTAACATTTGCATATTAGAGCGATTTGTCCGCACCCCAAAACCCATTAGCGCCACTAACTCTTCAACCGTCAAGTTAGTATCAATGTGTTCTTTTACTACATCAAGAACTTTAGGTAATTGAGCAACAGTAGCTGGGTTGAGTGTTTGCTCCATCAAAGCACGCATGACCATTTGCTGGCGCTGAATCCGACCAATATCACCGAGTTCGTCATGGCGAAAACGCAGCAATTGCAATGTCTGCTCGCCATTGAGATGCTGCTTACCAGCCTTCAAATTGATGTATAAATGCTGAGAATCATCTTGATATTTCATATCTTTAGGGACGTAGACAGTCACGCCACCCAAAGCATCAATCAGCTTGGCAACTCCCAAAACGTTAATTCGGACATAGCGATCGATTCCCGCTCCTCCTAAGAGATTACTAACAGTTCTGGCAGTCAAAGCTGGCCCGCCTTCAACGTTGGCGGAGTTAATTTTTTTCACTCCATAACCCTCTATTTGTGTGCGGGTATCTCTGGGAATGGAGAGCATATTTATTTTTTTCGTCTCTGGATCAAATTTGACCAGGAGCATCACATCGGAAAGACCATCAAAAGAGTTGACTTGGGGTAGGTATTTGAGATTTTTGGTATCTTCAGGAGGGTTTTGGATATCTGGGGGAAGTACGCTCATTCCCATTACCAAAAGATTCACTGGACGAGTTAATTCTGAAAATCGCAGCACACCTCCAGAAATGCGATCGCTATCAAAAGCCGCCTCATCCTTTGGAGTTAGCTGCGCTTGTTGCAAAGGCGTACTGGTCAAAGACACCGCCAAAAGCGCCCCCGCAGTTGCTGATACCATCGCAATACCACTCATACCTACCCAAAACCACAGCCAACGTCCTGATGTCGAGTTTTGGGGAATTTTTTTATTGGATTTTGAGGCTTTTCCCGACTGGTTTTCTTCCGCCGAACTTCTTTGAATGGTCACAGACTTCCTCACACTTACTCACTAATCAAATTCAGTAATTTTGCAGACTAAAAACACCTAAACAAATCAACCCATAATAGCTAACTCTTAATTATCGGTGCTAACTTTTTTAATGTAGTGTCAACCACAACACTTATAGCAGCATTTATTCTTTTTTTGGGACAACCTGGAGATGTTTTACTGAAGTATGGCAATAATAAACTGGATTTGACTAGATATATAGAGAAATCAGCCAGAAATTTTTCAAAAATCAGTAAAAACACCGATAAATTATCACCATAAAAAATTAAGATAAATACTTGCCAAGCACTCGTTCAACTAAATTACTAAACCCTGGTAAACGACTAGATTTGCCCTGCATTAGGCGCAAAATCAACCAAATACTTACTAAAAAGTAACCTGACGTGAGAAAGCTATTGAGGATAAATAGACGTAGCGGAAAAAAATCTGAAGCTGCTGCTCCGGTAGCTAATAATAGATAAGTCAACAACCAAGTAAGTGCCAAAGCAATAGACAGACGACTAATAGCAAGTTGTTCCCGACTACCCTGGCCCCGATAGAGCGTCCACAAGGATGGAAAAAAGCCAACGATCGGAACTAAATGTAAAAGCAACTGTGTTTTGGGCATTGGGGATGGGGCATTATTATTCTCCCCCTGCTCCCCTGCTCCCCACTCCCCATTGCCCCTAATCCCCAGAGGGGGCCCCGAGTTCCCCATTCCCCACTCCCCATTCTCTTTTGGTTCAAAATTCTTCATTGGGGTTAGTCTAACTCCTAAACTAGAAGGATGAATAAGACTCATATAGTTAGAGATAATAAGCTGTAAAGAAAAATTTCATTTAGTTCTATTCCAATCAGCTCAAAATGCAGACACGCAAGCTACTCGACTGGTGGCAAAGATTCACACCAATAGCGCGAATCGGGGCGATCGCGTTATTCCTTCCGCTGCTAGTTCTCAATGGTTGGGCACTTTCGGTATTCTTTAATTATTTCCATTCTCTCATAGTGATTTTAGTTGGAGCCTCAGTGCTAGCATTTCTGCTCAACTACCCCGTGAGCTGGATGGAGCATCATGGTGCGAAGCGAGAGCAAGTTGCTATTTTAGTATTTCTCTTGGCTTTATCGATTTTATTGGCGTTGGGTGTGACACTTTTTCCCCTGGCTCTTACCCAAGCTGAACAACTGGTGGCTCGTTTGCCAGAGCTGATCGACTCTGGACGCTCTCAGTTAATGATATTAAACGAAAAAGCTGAGACTTTTGGCTTGCCGATTAACCTTGATGCTCTGGTAGTGCAAATCAACGATCGCGTCAAAGGACAATTACAAGCGATCGCTGGACAAGTTTTAAATCTGGCTGTACTCACAGTTACTAGTCTGCTAGATATTCTCTTGACGATGGTCTTGACTTTTTATCTTTTACAGCACGGGGGTGAACTCTGGCAAAGTTTAGTCGAATGGCTACCTAATAAATTTCGCGAGCCTTTCTCCAAAACAGTCCGCTTAAGCTTCCAAAATTTCTTCATCACCCAGTTGATTTTATCTACCTGTATGGCTTCAGCCCTTATTCCTACCTTTTTGTGGCTGAAAGTGCCATTTGGATTGCTATTTGGACTAACTATTGGTCTAATGGCTCTCGTACCCTTTGGCGGTTCTGTAGGCATCGCCCTGACTACACTGTTGGTCGCGTTGCAAGATTTTTCAATGGGTGTGAGAGTGTTGATCGCAGCGGTAATTGTACAGCAAATTCTCGAAAACTTAATTGCCCCCAGAATTTTAGGCAGTTTTACCGGTTTAAATCCAGTTTGGATTTTAATTTCGGTCTTAACAGGGGCAAGAATTGGCGGACTGTTGGGTGTAATTGTGGCAGTACCTACAGCTGTTGTGATTAAGACTGCTTTAAGTGCCTTGCGTCCTGGTAGTGGGACAAACGACAGCGGCATTGGGGAAATAACTGCATCCGTTCCAGCAAATGAGTCCTCGAAAGCTGACGCCAACAAAACTTTGAGCATTTCTGAACCGACATTGCCTTAATACAAGAAGGCAGGAGCAGGAAGTGTATCATCAGTTATTTATAAAAAACGGTAAGGGGCAAGGAAAAGGGCAAAAAGCTATTGCTTTTATGGTCAGAGTTAGCGCGTCTCAAACCCTATTGACAGGTGGATTTGAGCAGAGTGTTGAGTTTGGGAGAGCAGCTGCCAAAACAGAAACCATATATTAGACCTCTTGCAAAAGTCGGTCAGGAAGATTGGGTTTGGGGGAGAAGAAGCTCGTAATTATAGAGAGCAGCAATCAGATTAAACCTCAAACTAAATCTTTTTCGACAATTTCTATAAGTAAGGGACAAAATTTTAAACACCTTCAACTTCCAATTGATATGTTCACCTAAAACTCTGATTCTGGCTAATTCTTTTTTAGTGGCAAACTTTTGGAGAATACGTTAAAAACGCAAGTAATTATCCATCACAAAAGTAGTCAAATCATTTTTTAGCGCATGGTTTTGGGAAAATTCATGGATTTTCAACTATTTAAAACCAGTGGTGTAAGATTTGGAGAATTACTCAAAGTGATAGTGGATAAAGGCTATCAAGGAATCACTAAAATTCATCAATTAAGCGAAACATCAATTAAAAAACCGAAAGGGAAGAAGTTAACAACAGACCAGAAGAAATATAATCGAGAACTTAATCGATAAAACTGAAATTAGAATAGCCTTTAATCATACCACAAAATATTTATGCAAGAGTTCTAATATGTGCTACGCGTTACTGCCAACTGCATCGATCGCAGCTTCGAGTGCGATCGCTACATGAGTCCAATGAGTTCCACCCTGGCAATAAACTACATACGGCTCACGCAAAGGGCCATCTGCTGATAATTCCAAAGTACTCCCTTCAATAAATGTCCCCCCAGCCATGACCACCTGGCTCTCATACCCCGGCATATTATCTGGAACAGGGTCTAAGTAGGAACCGATGGGAGAATGCTGTTGTATGGCTTTACAGAAAGCAATTAGCTTTTCGGCAGAACCGAGTTTAATTGCCTGAATTACATCCCCACGGGGAGCAAGAGGTGCGGGATTTACTGGATAACCGAGTTTATCAAATACATAACCAGTAAGATAAGTCCCTTTCATCGCCTCTCCCACCATTTGCGGCGCGAGAAATAAGCCTTGGAACAGCAGGCGATTTTGGTCAAAAGTAGCACCGCCATAACTCCCGATACCGGGAGCCGTGAGGCGACAGGCGGATGCTTCCACTAAGTCGGCCCGACCAGCGACATAACCACCAGCGCTGACAATGGTGCCACCTGGATTTTTAATCAATGACCCCGCCATTAAATCAGCACCTACGGCTGTAGGTTCTCTGGTTTCAATAAATTCGCCATAGCAATTATCTACAAAGCAAACGGTGTTTGGGTTTTGCTGTTTGACTAAGTGAACAATTTTTTCAATATCGGCAATTGATAAACTAGGACGCCAAGAATAGCCACAAGAGCGCTGAATTAACACTAAACGAGTGTTTTCAGCCACACTAGTAGTTAAAGCTTGCCAATCTATAGTTCCTCCTGGGGTTAGCTCCAATTGACGGTAATTTATGCCAAACTCGATAAGTGAGCCTTGACCTTGACCCCGTAAACCAATGACTTCTTCAAGCGTATCGTAGGGAGAACCGACCACTGCTAACATTTCATCTCCAGGACGGAGAACACCAAACAAAGCACAGGCGATCGCATGAGTTCCCGAAACAAACTGTACTCGCACAGCCGCAGCTTCAGCACCCATAACTTCGGCAAAAACTTTATCTAAAGTTTCTCGTCCTAAATCATCATGGCCATAGCCACTTACACCAGCGAAGTGGTGTGCTCCTACACGGTGATTACGAAAAGCATCCAGCACTCGTTTTAGATTATGCTTGACCTGAGTGTCAATTCCAGAAAAAATTTCTAATAGTGCCTGTTCTGCTTGCCGCAGCTGTTCTAAGCTGTTCATCAGTTCCTCGTTCAAAAAATTAAATTATAGATATGCGGATTTTAAGATCCCACAGACTAGGCTGGAAAATTCAAATTCAGGTTACTGCATGACAATTGCTACTTCAACCAAACCTCAAGTTAACTGGGTTAATACCCTGTTTTTTATTGGACTGCACATTGGCGCTTTATTTGCCTTTGTTCCTGGTAACTTTAGCTGGACAGCAGTTGGTGTGGGTTTCTTGCTGTACTGGATAACAGGTGGCTTAGGAGTGACTCTAGGATTTCACCGCCTTGTCACCCACCGCAGCTTTCAAACTCCCAAGTGGCTAGAGTATCTCTTGGTTTTCTTCGGCACACTCTCGTGTCAAGGAGGCCCAATTGAGTGGGTAGGGACACATCGTATCCATCATTTACACTCGGATACTGATGCCGATCCCCATGATTCTAATAAAGGCTTCTGGTGGAGCCACATGGATTGGCTGATTCACTATTGTCCCGCTCACGCTGATGTTCCTCGTTTCACCAAAGACATTGCCGAAGACCCAGTTTATCAGTTTTTAGAAAAATATTTCATTTTGATCCAGGTTGCTCTAGGTGTATTACTTTTGCTTCTGGGTGGCTGGTCATTCGTTGTCTGGGGAATTTTTGTTCGCATTGTCTGGGTTTACCACTGCACTTGGTTGGTGAACAGCGCGACTCATAAATTTGGCTATCGGAGCTATGATTCTGGTGATAGATCGACTAATTGCTGGTGGGTAGCCGTACTAGTTTTCGGTGAAGGCTGGCATAATAACCATCATGCTTTTCAATACTCAGCTCGTCATGGGCTGGAATGGTGGGAAATCGATTTAACCTGGATGACAGTTCAATTGCTACAAGCAGTTGGTCTGGCTACTAATGTAAAGTTGGCCCCAACAAAAGTTAGTTAGAAGTTAGGAGTTAGGATGTGTAGCCTTTTTAACTCATAATTCATCACTTCTAACTCCTAACTTTTCAAAAAGCTATTTACTTACGGGTGCGCTTGTGTCGGTTAGGTTGCTATAATCCGAAGCGCTAATGTGAAGAATTTTTACGGCAAGTTACTTTTTGGTGACTTGGTGGAGGAGTTTGTTGTTTTTTAGGTGTCCATGACTACATCAATAATTAATAGCCAGAAACTAAGTGACGAGCCTAGTAATTCCGACTTTCGGCTCAAAGATATTGTCAAAACCCTGCCACGCGAATGTTTTCAGCAAAACCGTCGCAAAGCTTGGACACAAGTCCTGCTGAGTGTCTTGGCAGTCGGCTTGGGCTATTACAGCCTGATTATCACTCCTTGGTTTCTCTTGCCCCTTGCTTGGATTTTTACGGGCACTGCTTTAACAGGTTTTTTTGTAATTGGCCATGATTGTGGTCATCGGTCTTTTGCCAAACGTCGTTGGGTAAATGATTTAGTGGGGCATTTCTTCATGATGCCGTTGATTTACCCTTTTCATAGTTGGCGCATTAAGCATAATTACCACCATACTCATACCAACAAACTGGATGAGGACAACGCTTGGCATCCAATTAGACCAGAAGTGTTTGAAAATTGGGATAAAACCCGACAGTCTGCTTTTGAACTATTCATGCGTAAACGCTTCTGGTGGGTAGGTTCCATTGGACATTGGGCTGTGGTGCATTTTGATTGGCGGAACTTCAAAACGAAAGACCAATCTAGTATCAAGCTGTCTGTGGCTGTAGTAGTTGTATTTGCAGCGATCGCTTTCCCGCTTCTGGTCGCTACAACTGGTATCTGGGGATTTGTCAAGTTTTGGCTAGTACCCTGGATGATTTACCATTTTTGGATGAGTACTTTTACTATTGTTCATCACACTGCCGCAGATGTTCCTTTTGCGACAGCGAACAAGTGGAACGAAGCTCTAGCACAGCTATCTGGAACTATTCATTGTGATTATCCACGTTGGGTAGAAGTCCTGTGCCACGATATTAATGTTCATGTCCCTCATCATATTTCCACTGCGATTCCTTCTTATAATTTGCGGCTAGCTTACAGCAGCATCAAAGAAAATTGGGAGCCTTATCTACATGATGAGTGTCAGTTTTCTTGGCCTTTAATGAAACAGATTACAGACCAGTGTCAACTATACACAACTGATATTGGCTATAAGACTTTCGACGAACATTATACAGAGCGATAAATAGCGCTGTGACTACACTCACGCTCTTGAACTCAACGAGAGCGTTTATTATGCTGTGTTTAAATAGAATTTGGCGACTTTTTACTAACTAAAAATTGTTAGGTAAATTGCCAAAATTTATCTTCTTTGGTGTTAGCGATCGCTAGTTTCGTGGGCATCCTAGAGGTTAGATTATCTTGTCTCAAAATCAAGTTCCGATTTATATCTAACAAAAGAATCCAGTGCAATTAGATACCATCAGTTTCAACAATCCTCTTAGCGGTGAAACGTCTGAGGATACAACTAAATTACCTTTCACTCTTCAAGATTTAAAATCTGCAATTCCTGCTGAATGCTTTCAGCCCAATGTAACAAAATCACTTTTTTACTTCTTTCGTGACATCCTGATTATCGGTCTGCTTTATGCAGTAGCTAATTACCTGGATTCTTGGCTTTTCTTCCCGATTTTCTGGCTAATGCAAGGAACGATGTTTTGGGCTTTGTTTGTAGTCGGGCATGACTGCGGACACCAATCTTTTTCTAAGCAGAAATGGCTCAATGATTTGATTGGACATCTTTCTCACACACCAATACTTGTTCCTTATCATGGTTGGCGGATCAGCCACAGAACCCATCACAAAAATACTGGCAATATCGATAACGATGAAAGCTGGTATCCTGTGACAGAATCACAATATAAGGAGATGCCCTTAGCCCAAAAGATAGGCAGATATTATGTTTTTCTATTGGCTTATCCTGTGTATTTGTTTAAGCGTTCTCCTAATAAAGAAGGCTCTCACTTTTTGCCCAGCAGTTCACTTTTCAAGCCATCGGAAAAATGGGATGTCATCACTAGCACTGTACTTTTGATTGGCATGGTAGGCTTGCTAGGTTTYCTCACYTACCAATGGGGTTGGATGTGGTTGCTGAAATATTATGCTGTGCCCTACCTTGTATTCATAGTTTGGCTAGATTTGGTGACATTCTTGCACCACACTGAGCCAGAGCTTCCCTGGTATCGTGGAGAAGATTGGACTTTCCTGAAAGGCGCAATTTCTAGTATTGACCGTGATTATGGTTTGGTTAATCATATCCATCACGATATTGGTACTCATGTTGCTCACCATATATTCCTTAACATCCCTCACTACAATTTGCTGAAGGCAACTGAGGCAATAAAACCAGTGATGGGTGAGTATTTCCACAAATCGGAAGAACCAATTTGGAAGTCATTATGGCGTTCATGTRTCAGCTGYCATTTTGTACCTGATAGTGGTAGTAGGGTTTACTACACATCYAAYAAYAAGTTRGCTAAAGACTAGAGCCAATTTCAAAAGCCCTCTCCCAAGCTTGGGAGAGGGCTTTTGATTCATAGAATAAGTCTAATAACTTAAGCTAGCTTGCTTTTGATGTTGTTCACCATGATGGTTACAGCCATCCTAATGATTATGGTGATGATGACCAGGACCGTGGGAGCAGTTTTGCAAATCTTGCTTCATCAGCTTGTCGCTGATTTCTTGCAAGGATTCATCCACAGCTTGTAAGCCAATCCAAGTATCAATCTTTTGGACATCAAATCCTACCTCACGGCGATCGCCTACTTCTAACAAAGGACGGCGAATTAGCAGTGGTTCTTTCAGCATCAACGTCAAGGCGGTTTGGGCATCGATTTTTTCAGGAACCACCTCACCAGATTTTACCTTGGGGGCGGAAAGATTAAACCATTCGGCTACGGGGCGATCGCCAAAAAAAGAACGCAACCGCTCAACTGTCCAAGCTTCTGTTAGCAGGTTCTGTGGTATCACCTCATGACCAGCAGCTGTGAGCAAAACTTTTTGCTTAGTACCACCTTTACAGCCTGGTTTGCTATAGAAAATTACTCTTGCCATTTAACTACCTCTTAGTAGAATACGATTCGTTTCTAGGGACGCGCGGTTGTGCATTGGTGTCAACTTAAGCCGAAAACTATATCGGACAGGCGTTTTGCAAATCCCTCACGCCCTCATCCCCTAACCCCTTCTCCCAAGGGAGAAGGGGAATTGAATGTCTAGCTCCCCTCTCCCTTGGGGAGAGGGGCTGGGGGTGAGGGCAAAACGTTGTCACCAAGCTGGTTTAGCGTTAAGTTGACACTTGTGACGGCTGTGTGCGCCTACTGCGTGATGCTAAAAGTTTTTAGCACTATACTTAATCGGGTCAAACTCAAATCTCTCATTCGGATCGGTTTCGCCGTAGATATTAAAAGTCACAGTTGGTTCATCACCTACTGCTTCTACACAGTGAATTGCATCGGGAGTAAAGCTAATAATGTCTCCTGGGGATAGAGTTACCTCTCCTGTTTCTTCAATTTTGTCCTGAAATTCGGGGCTATTAGTGCGTCGCCAAAAAGTATTTTTTTCCTGACCTTTTAACACCGCGACTATTCCCCATGTCCCATGATTATGAATGTTTGATCGGGTTCCCGGTGCAAATGTTACTGTTTGCACAGTCAAGGGAAAACCCAATTCATCGTATAGGAGTAAAACAGAGGTTCCCGTTTTGGGCGAAGGCTCTAAATGTTGACTTCGTACCCAGTAGGAATTTACTATTAAGCGCCTTACGAGCATCCGAATTTCTGGCAGACAACTGACTTCATCATCGCCACTATTGAGAACATCTTCCACCTCAGTTAAAAACCGATAAAGGCGGTAATTTTCTCTCAATAAATCCCACGCTCTCACAGATTTACAAGCTTGATGCTGACCATCCCCCGTTAGCAGCCAATCCCTACCTTTCATAACTTTTAAATTGATAACGGAGAAGATTGGACGATCAGAATCGGAGAGACATTAGGAATATTACCTACAGGAAGTTTAGTAGGTATAGTGATAGGAGGAAAGATAGAGTTACTATCAGTAGCTGCTCCTAATAGGGAGTAAGACGAGTATGATCTGGTAGATAACCAATTGTTCATGATTTTTCACAAAAAGGGCATTCATTGGGCACTTGTACTGAGCGTATCGCTAAAGCGAAAGCTCCGCTAACGCATAGCGTCTCGTAGAGAAGCCGTTGGCGCCGCCTCTCGTAAAGAAGTATTGGGCATGGAGAAGAGACAAGGTAGACAAGGAAGAGGGGGGAGACAAGGTAGAGACTTGTTCAATAATTGCCCCTTGTCTCCTCTGCTCCCCTGCTCCCTCATCTCCCCACTCTTTCTTGTCGAGAAGTGCATTGACTAATTAGTCGTCTTCTTCTGCTGGACGTGTCAAAATATCCAGCAGAATCCCAGAACCAAAATCATTCTTGTCGTCTATCTGTTTGACTCTGGTGCTGATCTGTTTTGCTTGCTCAATTTCTCCTAACTTTGCTAGTACTAATCCAGAAGCAGCATAAGCATTTAAGTACAATCGAATTTGTGGTTCTTCTTTGCGATTGACTAGTATAGGCTTAAGTTGCTCCCAGTCATCGGGAAATTTTTCTAGTTCTTTAATTTTATCTAATAATTTGGCTGTTGTTTGTAGTGCAAGAGAATAATTATTTTTATAATAGAAAAATCTATATGCTGCTACCAAGACATCTGTATTTTCACCAGTTTGCGCTAAAGCTTGTTGAATATATTTTTCGGATTCTGATGTATTGTCCCAGTTTTGTGCAGCTAAAACTAATAAGTTTTTAATGTCTTCTGGAACCTGGAACCATGAGAATTGGTTTGTATTAGCTTGCATAATAAAGTCCTGGAGAGTTAGGAGTTAGGAGTTAGGAGTTATGAGTTAGAAGTTGTGAATTACGAGTTAGAAGTTATAAATTCTTAACTCTTCACTCCTCACTCCTAACTTTTATTAAAACAAAGTAAGAACGTACACCAAGGTGAATAAAACAATCCAAATAATGTCTACGAAGTGCCAGTAAATTTCTGTCATTTCGATGAAAGTATGATTGGTTGCAGAATATTCACCGGGAAGACGCGATCGCCACAATGCACGTAATATCAATAACAGTCCCACAAAAACGTGCAAACCGTGGAACCCAGTCATGATATAAAAGCAGTTGGCGAAGACGTTGGTAGTCAGTCCGTATCCTAATGTTGAATACTCATAAACCTGACCACCTAAGAAAATTGCCCCCATGATTGCAGTAATTGCATACCACAGTTGCATTCCCTTGAGGTTATTCTTTTTAATCGCTGTATCACCGAAATGAATCACGAAACTACTAGACACCAAAATAATGGTGTTAATGGTCGGTACAAGTAGTTCTACTTCACTTCCTTCTGGAGGCCAAACTGCTGTAGTACCACGGAAAAATAAATAGGTGGCAAAAAATCCTCCAAACATCAGGGATTCAGAGGCGAGGAATGTCAAAAGTCCCCAAACCCTTAAATCTGGATGTTCTTCGTGTCCTGCACTGTGATCTTCGCTTGTGGTTGTAGCTATAGTCATAGATTTTTTGACAATATTATCTACTGTGTCTGTTGTGGAAGCTTGAATGAAGAATGAAGTCTGAAGCGGCAAAATTTTCATTCTTTATCCAAAATCCTTGTTTAACTTAACTCTTGACTTGTTCAGGAATTCTCAAAATTCCGAGTTTCGAGTTCTGAAGCTCAAGTTTTGAGTTCCAAGCTCGGAGTTTCGAGTTCCAAGCTCGGAGTTTCGAGTTCTAAGCTCGGAGTTCCGAGTTCCAAGCTCGGCCTTTCATGTTCTGAACTCGGCCTTTCATGTTCTGAACTAAAATGAATAAAACTTGCAGTCACCTTGAGAGCGATCGCATCACTCACTCTACTAACTAAGCACTAGCTTCTGGTGTTGCAGATGGCTGTACTTCTGTACTATGACCATGACCGTAGTCATAAGGGCCATGAGTCACAACAGGCAATACTTCCCAGTTTTCAATTGCGGGTGGTGAGCTAGTTGTCCATTCTAAGGTCAAAGCTTGCCAAGGATTATCACCAGCCAAAGGCCCCTTCAGCCAACTGTAGATCATGTTGATGGTGAAAGGAATTACCGATATCGCCAAAACAAATGAACCAAAGGTACAAATTTGATTAAGGTCGATAAATTGGGGGTCATACATTGCCACTCTTCGCGGCATTCCTTTTAAACCCAACTCGTGCATGGGTAAAAAGGTTAGATTAGTACCGATGAAGGTAAGGGCAAAGTGAATGCGTGCCAAGTTTTCATTCAGCATTCGTCCGGTCATTTTGGGGAACCAGTGATAAATACCGGCGTAGATGCCAAACACGGAACCGCCAAACAGAACGTAATGGAAATGTCCTACTACATAATATGTGTCGTGGACATGAACATCAAAGGGGGCTGTTCCCATCGTCACACCGCTTAAGCCGCCCATGACAAACATTGATAACAAGCCAATGGCGAAAAGCATCGCACCTGTGAAGCGGATTTTACCACCCCAAAGGGTAGCAACCCAAGCAAAAATCTTCACGCCAGTGGGAACTGCAACTATAAGAGTGGAGATAGTGAAGAACATCCGCATCCAGCCGGGTGTGCCACTGGTGAACATGTGGTGTACCCAGACGAACAAACCGACAACGCAGATGGCTACACTAGAATAAGCGATCGCTTTATAACCAAAGATTGGTTTGCGGGCGTGAACTGGAATTACCTCCGACATGATGCCGAAGATGGGCAGAATCATTAAATACACTGCCGGGTGAGAATAAAACCAGAACAAGTGTTGATAAATTACAACGTTACCGCCTGCATCTGGTTTAAAGAAGGAGGTGCCAAAGTTGAGGTCAAACAACAGCAGAACTAAACCGGCTGCTAATACAGGTGTGGAGAGAAGTGCCAACAGTGAGGTAGCCAAGATTGCCCAGCAAAATAGGGGTACTTGATCCCATTTCATGCTGGGAACCTTCATCATCAAAATGGTGATCACAAAGTTCAGTGAACCCAAAATTGAAGAAGTTCCTACCAAAACGATCGCTAATATCCACATAGTTTGAGCGATTGGTGCTGTCACCAAGCTCAAAGGTGGGTAAGCTGTCCAACCAGATTGCGAACCACCAAAAATGAAACTACCTAAAATGAGTGCACCTGCTGGTGGATTTAACCAAAAGGCGATCGCGTTCAGCTTTGGAAACGCCATATCCCTGGCACCAACCATCAAGGGCACTAAATAGTTACCAAATCCCCCAATGGCGCTTGGGACAATCCACAGGAAGATCATGATCGTCCCGTGATTGGTCATGAAAGCGTTATACAGATTGGGGTCGAGTACGTCTGCATCTGGTGTTGCTAATTCCACACGGAGAGCAACAGCCATCAGTCCGCCGATGAGATAGAACACAAACGCCGTCACCAGGTATTGGATACCAATAACCTTGTGGTCAACATTAAATGTAAAATAGTCCTGCCATTTCCACGCCTTCGGATGGGAGGTGTGGCCAGTCACCATTTTCGGTTTATTTTCTTCTGGTGGAGTATTTCGTGGAAATTCTACCTGCGTCATATTTTTATCCTTTGTCGTTTGTCATTTGTCATTTGTTCTTTGTCATTTGTTCTTCGTCATTTGTCCGTTGTCATTTGTCCGTTGTCATTTGTCAGTTACCAATGACTAATGACCAATGACCAATGACCCATGACTAATGACCAATGACCAATAACTAATGACCAATGACCAATGACTCTAAAGTTGCTGCACTAATTCCCATCTCATGGGTGTGGGGCGCGAGAAACTCTGATGTTGATAAGTCGGCTGGATTAACTGCAACGACTTGATTTAGGTTTTGCTGTTGAGCAATCTGGTTTTCTGTCCGCCAGCTATCATATTCTTCTGGTGTGTGGACAATTACCTGTGTCCGCATTGAACCGTGATAACCACCGCACAACTCAGCACAAACTACGGGATATGTACCTGGCTTGGTGGCGACAAATCGCAGTTCGGTAGGGATACCAGGAAGCGCATCTTGCTTCAGCCTAAAGTTTGGCACCCAGAATGAATGAATTACATCTTGTGCTGAAAGGTTGAGTTGCACATCAGCACCGACGGGTATGTGCAATTCCCCAGAGGTAATGCCACTATCGGGATAATTAAATATCCAGGCGTACTGTATCCCTTTGACATCAACAACTAAATCAGCTGGTTTGTTTAGGGTTTGAGGAGACGCACCGATACCAATTGTCGGGGCGATTGTCGGGGCAGTTGTTGCTTCAGAAGTATCGCTGAGTGTAGCAGCAATCGCACTTCCCGGTATATGAGCAACATGAGCTGCTGAATGAGGATGACCGGCAGGCTCAAAGCCGCCCATTCGATTAAAAACATCTACACTGTAGATGCCCAAGCCGAGGACAATCACTGTGGGAATTGCTGTCCAAAAGATTTCTAAGGGAACGTTGCCTTCGACCCGCACGCCATCGGTATCGTCACCCCGACGGCGACGAAACTGAATCAAAAACATTACAATTGTTCCTTCTACCACCAAGAAGAGTGCGATCGCAATGGTAAACATGACGTTGAAAAAACCGTCTACCAAAGGCGCTTGTAACGATGCCTGCACCGGCATGAGAGTGTGGTTTTGACCAATCCAAATGCTGATTGCTGTAACTACTATCCCAGCAACCAGAGTCCATAGTGAAACAGGAACTTGTTGCATACATGCTACCTGCTTTGTAAACCGTCTTTTGAGGTGTTATTTTCTGAGAATTGGGCATTGGGCATTGGGCATTGGGGAGGCAGTGCGGTCTTGGGGTCTCCCCAAGTGGAGCAACTGCCGTCACTAGGCATTGGGCATTGTTACCTACTCCCCATTCCCTATTCCCCATTTCCTATTTCCTTTTCACTTATTAACTTTCTAACGTGCAGCCATAAAAAAAGGGGGAAAATTCCAGATTTTTTCCATATCTTTCCCCCAGAAAATTACAAATTATATTTCAACTCCTATGAAAAAGTTAGCCCCCTGCTTTCAAAAAAGCTAGTTATTCCAAGAGGGCACTGTTGACCTAATATTGATTAGGCTATATTAGCAGCAAGTTTAAATTTGTTAATAGTTAACATTTTACGATTTACGGATTTGTTTACCGTGAACTATTTATTAGTTGCAGTAAACACTTAGTATTCCCCTCAAGTTACCTTGCCTAGCGCATTTTCGCTTTTTACAAACAGTGCCTCCTTGAATTAACAAAAATTTTGACTAACTCCAAATACCTTAATTATTTACTGCAACATGGGTGTAGCAATTCTTCGGACAAATCCGCGAACACGCTTCACAACCAATACAGTTTTCTGGAGAAGTAACTGCCATTACTTTCCGTTCAATTTCTTCATCATCTTCATCTTCCACAAATTCGCCTTCTTCATTGAGTGCTTTCAAACCAAGCACATTGTAGCCACATACTTTAACGCATCTGCCACAGCCGATACATTTATCCTTGTCGATTTCCTGAGCAAATTTTGGTGTCCAAGCCTTACCGCCAAATGTCAAACCTGTTAGTTGTGCCATGAATAAATCCTCAGCAATTTTGCCTGTCAATCTGTTTGTGCATTAATCATCATATTATCCTAATCTTTTATTGTTTTGTATTCAAAAATTACTTTTATCACATAAATTTTCGATGACTTTGAACACAATGCTGAATTGTTTTTTATTTCAATTTATAGATAAAATTTATTGCAAATCATTCTTATAAACATTTAGTATTCCTGGTTCCCACGCTCTACATATAAACGCATTCATTGAGTCAGAGGCTTAATGTCTGACTATAGGTAGCAGCCCATGAGCAGCGAATTCCATTCGCCAGGGCAGGCGTGTTTTTACACTCATTG
Organism: Nostoc punctiforme NIES-2108; assembly: GCA_003326195.1. Taxonomy (GTDB): domain Bacteria; phylum Cyanobacteriota; class Cyanobacteriia; order Cyanobacteriales; family Nostocaceae; genus Nostoc; species Nostoc punctiforme_A. The sequence goes on along the minus strand of LXQE01000161.1, from coordinate 82,214 downwards.
AGATGCTCCCGTAAAGCTTCATGTCTATGTGATTTATCGCTGCTGATTTAACTATTATTTCCAGCAAATGCAACTATATCTCTAAGGGTAATGATATTCTTTTTCAAATATTTTTTTATTTAGGCAAATAAAATTATATAAACAGTATACATATATACCATAATAAATGTTCGCCAGTTACATTTTGATATATGCAATATGTATTTTAGAAAGCAACAATTTTCAATTTATTTTGATTTAAATATTTAGTTAAATGGTGACAAAAGCAATATTATTATTTCATCTGAATACACAGAATTAATTTATAAAGGAACTGTAAACTTTATGGCAGAATATTATGATGCCTTAAATATTAAAATTATTAACAAATCAGAGGGCATTCAATTGCAGGAGGCTTAAACATTTCCTAAAAATACTTTGCATAAGGTTTTATGGTCAAAGCTAAAATGTTCATTAATTACCTAATTAAATAAATGTTAAGATTTTTTCCTAAGCTCAAGACGAACAAAATAATCATTTTTTTCATGAAATGTATAGTTAATAAGAAGTTTTATTAGGCTGTTTTCAAAGTCTTAAATAGCTTGCAATAAGATGCGATTTTAACAAGTGGATGTGGGAATCGAACGTAGTGAGAAAAGATTATTCTCACTAGAAAGATCATGTGGTAAGGAGTCATGAATAAACAGGACTCATCTAGGGGAGACCTGAGCCAGACATCTCAACGATTAGAGTGGGAAAAGAGCCAAATGCCTTATACAATTCCTAACAACAGTTGCGTTGGATGTGACAACTGCCGCCCCCAATGTCCTACGGGTGCAATCAGAATAGAGGACAATGAATACTGGGTTGATCCTGGTCTTTGTAATAATTGTGAGGGCTATTATTCAGAACCACAATGTGTAATAGCTTGTCCAACTAATTCTCCTATTCCTTGGCAGGCGAAAAAGGGGAGATGCAAAGTTGAACCAAGAGACGCTAGCAGCTTAGACTTGTTTTCTAATGGTAAGAATAATCCATTTGCTTCAGCGATCGCAATTTGGGAAGCTTGTAATGTACTAGCGCAACGCACATCCCTACATTGGGAAACCGATGAAGAAGGCTATATCAGTTACAGCCGACAAGTCAATCAAGGACGAGGTGCGATCGCCTTTCACATCCAAGATCCATTCCAAGTTAATGACAAAGCCACCGATATAGCAGCAATTGAAGGGCTTGATATCAGAGCCGCTTGCATACATCTAATTTTTGCAGGTTATGCCACAGCCTTAGAGCAACCTTGGGAGCAAGAATTTGCGATCGATGAACGACAAATCGAAAAATATTTGGGGATGGAGAAACGCAAAGACTTGAGCAAAGCTGCCAAGCTAGCTTTAATGAAAAATCTTGTCCAGCAAGCTTGCTCTCTAATTATTTCCATTGACTGGCCGCAACAAGGTCGAATTAACGGATTCTCTCTTGTCAGCAGCCGCTTATGGCACTTAGTAGATATTCAGCACCACTTCCAAGAAGACAATCATGGATGCAAATATCTGATTGGGCTAACTTTTAAAGTAAAAGCAGGCTTATGGGCACAATATTTCTTAAACAAACAAGCTTGTAAAGAGCGAACTGCATTCTATCAATATGGTAGTCTCCCTAAAACGCTGCTAACCACAGTTATGAGTATTTGGCAGCAACATGAAGGCGCGGTTCGGTTAATGCTGTGGTTGCTGTTTAAAACCAAAATGGGCAAAGAACAACGCATCACCATTCCTACTTTGCTACGTATTGCTTACGGTGAAGAAAAAGTTGCCCTTGCATCCAGACAACGGGAAGAACGCAAACGTCTACTGCGAACCTTTGAAAGCGATTTGGAAATTCTCAATCACTATGGAATGAAGCCACTTTTCGATCCAGTTACTTACCCACCAGAAATTCAACCTTTGTGGGCAAAGTTAATTGATCTTCCCGAAGACCCAGATGAAGCATTAGAATTTTGGACTAATGACGGTGGTGCTGAAACTCGCCTCACAGACACAGGCCCCCGTGGTAAGTGGAATCTGCTCATGAATGCGCGGATTTTAGCTTTTGAACTCCCACCAGAATGGGAACAGCAAATCTCAGAATCCGAAAAAAAGCAACGGCGAACTGCTAAAGCCAAAAAGAAGCCCAAAGCTACAAACGATTTGTTAGGCGAACAGATTTTGCAGGCGCGAAAAAATTTGAATCTTTCCCAAAGAGAATTGGCAAAACTCACAGGTAAAAGCCAAAGCTGGATTCGAGATATTGAAAATGGCCGTTTAAAAGCCAAATTAGAAGACCAAGTACTATTACGAAAAGTCTTAAATATGACTTCATCTTGATTTGGAATTTAAACGCAGAAGGACACAAAGATTTTATGACGAATTTGTGTAGCGTTATACTAAATACAGTATTTAATTAATTCGTAGCGAACTAAACTTATTAATACTCTGCGTTCCTCTGCGCTTCCCTTTGCGTCCCTCTGCGTTTAAAAACTCTCTCTCTACTTCTATGTACTATAACTCATTACCTTACTAGAGGTAATCCAAAAACTACCAACAGCATATTTAGTAACTACCAACTCTCGTGTAGCATTACATGAACTCTTCAGTTGTTGAGTCTTGGTTTCATCTTTCACAAGTTTAGCCTGGTAAGTGTAGAGAGAACCACAAGGTTGTTCAAAACTAAGTTCAGCTAAGATAGTACTATTGTCTAAACTTTGCTCTAAAATTTTGCCTGCAACTTTGTAGTTAAACCAATCCCATCCTTTACAGAGGATTAACTCTCTTTCCAAAACCTGAAGTGCAGCAGGTAGAATTCCCCAGCCTCGATAGACTTGATTTAAGCATTGAATATCACCAGTACGAGTCAAAATCGATCTAAACGAATCTCGATCTAGACGACCGTAGTATCTTCCTTCTGGCAAGTCTATGACTGTTGGTGCAAACCGATGTCCACCAAAGTGCGATGATTTCCAAATTCGCACATTATCTAAGCACAAATCAGCATTACTCGCTGTCACATGGAAGTAAAAAGGAGCGCCATATCTCGCACAACACTTATCATGGCTACCGTGGGTACAAACTAAAATATCTCTAGTTGTACTAGTTTCGACTTCAAAATTAGAATCGATACCCCATATCCACTTTTGGACAACTCCTGCTACTTGCTCAATATTTGCTAGCTTAAACTCTTGCTTATGGTATCCATTACTTAGCCCCTCTTCTTTTTGATAAATCAAAAGTGTAGTGTGATTTACCTTGTGTGATACATCATTAGCAATTAAAAGAAATCTAATCGGTAGTTTAGTACGCTTCACTTCTTCTACCAAAATCCTCAAATTCTGGGGTACCCATTTGGAATTAAAGGCTTCTGATGTCCAAGGTAAAGGACACTCAACTAAAATATAAGTTTGATAATTGGTGGCGCTACCAATAACATCTTCTCCTATTTGCCGTGAATCGTCAGAACAAAAAAAAGTATTCATCTCGCTGTACTCATTAGCGTATTTTATGGACAAAAGGTATTACCAAATACATTTGTGTTCTTCACTACAATATCCTTGGCTAAAGGAGATAAAAAAGAACAATATTCATTTCCCTATTAAAACTAGGTAGCCACTTTATAACATCATTATTGATCGAGGTCTTTCCGGTTAATAAATTCTCCACAATAAAGATAAATAGTGTCAAGATAGATTTTTCCGTATGAGCGACGTTAATTTTGTATCCAGTTTTATTGTTCTTTGGTATTTTATAAATTTTCACTTGCTGAAACTCGGTTTTTATGGACTTGCTTTCTTGAGTAAAATCAAATAAATTCAATCTTTTAGATAAACGCAAACCTACTTGGAGAGTTACCAAGGATTAAATTGCTGACAATATCAATGTAGCCGATACTACAACCAAAAACATTGCTGGCTATAAGATACTTGTTTAAAGTTTTGCTAAAGTTATTTATATAATTAGTTAGCAATCCTGTTTTTAAATATAAAAATCTAGTTTTTTGTCTTTCTTTTGAAGAAGATATTCCTAAAGAGCGATGCGGAATCAGCCAATACGAGTTTAAAAATCTTTCTCCCCTATCTGCTTTTAATATATCTATAAGTTTATACATATTGCGAATAATTCTCAATTAAATTAGAAAAATAAAAACAACCCAATTAGGGGTAAATGCTTTAGTGCCCCATATTTCATGTACGATAAATCAATGTTGAAAACTAGTGACCAATTATTAACAGCGTCACTGACATCAACATTGACAATCTTGTTATTTACCTTCTTACCTAATCTAACTTCCTGAAGCTCATGTCAGAGTTTGATGATAGGCATCTGATTTGACTGTAACTGAACTCAATAATAAATGCAAGTATTTGAGAATCTTTATGGTTTCAATTAAGGTAAATGGGCATCTTATAGTAGATATACCTCACTTTAACAAGTATTGATTTTTCAATACAATAGATAGAGTTTTGCAATTGTGACAAATTGTTGCCAGTAGGGTAATCCAAATATCTGTGGCTATGGCGATCGCATATTTCTACTTCCATGCAGAATTGAATCATTTTTTACCACGGCATCACAAGCAGGTGAAAATATCTCATTTTTTTGAGGAGAAAGCTTCAATTAAGGACATGATTGAGTCGTTAGGTGTCCCTCATCCCGAAGTTGATTTTATAAATGTTAATGGTGAATATGTAAATTTTTCTTACATAGTTTCGGATGGAGATACTATCAATGTTTATCCAATTTCAGCTAGGAGTGTCATTATACCAAGCATTTCTGTTTTGCCAAAACCGCTCAATATTATCCGCTTTGTGTTAGATATTCATTTGGGGAAGTTGGCGACATCGTTACGACTTTTAGGTTTTGATACCTTATACCGCAATGACTACGAGGATGAGAAATTAGCCCAAATATCCTCTAGCCAAGAGCGGATTCTCTTGACTCGTGATAAGGGTCTATTGATGCGTAGTTTGGTAACGCATGGGTATTACGTTAGAAACACTAACCCTGAACAACAAATTATAGAAGTACTACAACGCTTCGACTTATTTAAATTAATTGCACCATTTAAACGGTGTTTGCGTTGCAATGGATTATTAGAATGTGTAGATAAGCAATCCATTATTGAACAAGTGCCAGAAAAAGTGCGAGCGCAGATCGATCAATTCCAGCGTTGTCAAGACTGCGATCGCATTTATTGGAAAGGTTCACATTATGAACGATTGCAACAGTTTATTGATGGAGTACTCAACTCACAAAAAGGTGAGTAACTATTTACCCAGCTGAAATATTCCCACTGATTATTTGACTACCCCCGATTCTGGGATCTTCATCTTCGCGATTCAAATCATCTGGAGTGGGATTTTGCTTACTCTGTCCACTAACTTCTTCTGGTTCAATGGGATCTGCCTCTTGAGCTTTATCAATATCAAGAGAGCGAGGAGGTTCTTTGGCCTGAGAGAAATCGATAAGTGGATCGGTTTGATCGGGTGTCATGAGTTATTAAAAAATAGTGTAGTTTTTTCTAGTGTTAAATGTATCTTGAGTGCAAACATCTTTCTTCAGAAAGAAACTACGTTGTGTGATGGTGTAATAAAAGGTGAGTGAATGACATTAATTTTAGCTCTCGATTTTGGCGGAACTAAGCTGGCGGCAGCATTGGTAAATGTTGGTTCGAGAAAGTGGTTGCGTTATGAACGTCGTCTATCGCCAGTCGGTGCAAATGCTAGCACTGACTTGGAAATTATGCGATCGCTCATTTACTTTCTGCTAGAAGATTCAAAACCTGCTGCGATCGGTGTCAGTTTTGGCGGCCCGGTTGATGCTTCCACGGGGACGGTGCGGCTATCTCATCATGTGGCTGGATGGAAAAATATTCCTCTCAAAGCCTTATTAGAGGAGGAGTTTGGTGTTCCTGTTGATGTAGATAATGACGCTAATATTGCTGCTTTGGGAGAACATCGCTTTGGTGCTGGTCAAGGATACGATAGCCTATTTTATATAACTGTCAGCACTGGCGTAGGTGGTGGTTGGATACTCAATGGCCAGCCTTGGCGGGGTGCTGGTGGGATGGCTGGCGAAATTGGACATATCGTTGTAGATCCGGCTGGACCAGTTTGTTTGTGTGGTAAGCGAGGATGTGTGGAACGTTTGGCTTCGGGGCCTTATATGGCGCAAAATGCTAGAGAAATTTTGGAAAACGTAGACGCGCCAGCGGCTTCCCGGAGGGTACCGCAGAGGCGCGGAGGACTCAGAGATGGAGAGATTTTGAGGGGTTTAGTGGGGGGAGATTTAACTTTGCTAACGGGACAGTTGGTAAGTGAAGCGGCGGCGGCTGGGGATGATTTGGCTAAGGAAGTTTTACACAAGGCTGCTTGGGCGCTGGGTGTGGGTATTGGCAATGTGGCGAACTTGATGAATCCGCAGCGCTTTGTGTTGGGAGGCGGTGTGACGAAGGCGGGGGAGGATTTTTGGCGGGTGGTGCGTCAGGTGGCGCGGGAGACGGCTTTACCGGAGGTTGATTTTGAAATTGTGCCGGCGGTGCTGGGTGATGATGCGCCTTTGTGGGGGGCTGTGGCGATCGCTTCTATGACAATCCCGAATTTGTAAATGAGTGAGGCATGGAGTGTATTAGTGCAAACAGAATTAGTTATTTTTGATTGTGATGGAGTGTTAGTAGACAGCGAAGGATTGGGTAATCGCGTTCTTGTAAAATTTGTCGCTGAGTTTGGGCTTGCAATGAAACTTGAAGAAGCTATTTTCTTATTTAAGGGTTGCAAAATGGCTGATTGTGTTGCTGTCATTGAGCAAAGACTTGGTAAGAAGATGCCACAAGATTTTGTAACTCAGCTTCGTACCCGTACTGCTGAAGCATTCGAGCGTGAATTACTTCCTGTAGAAGGAATAGAAGCAGCTTTAGACAAGATTAATCTACCTATTTGCGTTGCTTCCAGTGGCCCACCCGAAAAGATTAAGTTAGCTTTGCGTGTCACTAATCTATTGTCTCGATTTGAAGGACGTATCTTTAGCTCGTATGAAATTGGAAGTTGGAAGCCAGCACCTGACTTATTCTTATATGCAGCTAAAAATATGGGATTTCAAGCTCCATCTTGCACTGTTGTCGAAGATAGCGTTTTGGGTGTACGTGCAGGTGTTGCTGCTGGTATGAGAGTTTTAGGATACACCGAGCAAAGTGAGGCTCATCTACTTGAGGCATCTGGAGCGCATATCTTTTACTCTATGCACCAACTGCCTTCATTGTTGTCGCACTATTAGACTTATAATTATGAGTTTAATGAAAAAATTAACACTCTGAAAGATATTAAAATATTTTCTTTCATTTAAACCTACTATTACTGTTGAATATTTTGACGAAACTCCCTAATTGCTTCCAAGGGAGACGATCACAAAAGACAACGATTGAGCAGAGATAAATCTAATTCTGCTAGCAACTCACTATTAGCAACTTTCTCATATTCTTGCTCTCGTAAGCAGTAAACTTCAAATGTACTATCTTCCCAAAACCAAACTTCCGGGACTTGCATTAATTTGTATTTCTGTAATTTGATGGGACAGCCGCTAGTAATCACTACTTCAATACACAAGTCTGGTACAGGTTTGTCCGTTCCAAAGCAATAAGAATAAATCTGCTTGATATTCTACTATCTTGGTAATAACCTGGCTAAAACTCCCACTGGGAAAAATTCAATGCCCTGTTCCACGAAATACTGCCCCAAGAGCAAACCAATTAAACACTTAATTGCCTCATGAGGCTTACCAATACTCACAATTTCTAAAATTCCCTCACAATAAAATAAGCGCACTCCTGGTACATTTTCAAAACTAGCTTGAATCGCTTTAAACTGTTCCCAACTTAACCCATGTCGAAAGAAGCGTTGTTTTTCTGGTAAGTTAACAGCATTTTCTAACGTTTGAGTCATAAATTTTTACTCTCTCAGTTAGTAGTCACAAAGTTTATCTCATTTCCATTTTAAGTCAAAACCAAATTATCTCGATGAATCACCGTTTCTGCACCGGCATAACCTAAAATTGTGGAAATTTCCCGTGAATGACGCCCACAAATCTTTTGCAGTTCATTGCTGTTGTAATTTACAAGTCCTCTGGCAATTTCATTACCGTCGGTGTCACACAATTGCACGGCATCCTGTGTCTCAAACTCTCCTTCTACTAGCTTAATTCCCGCTGCTAATAAGGATTTTCCTGCTAGAGAAATTGCCGCGATCGCACCTTCATCTAAATACAATTTCCCCGCAGGTACAAGCCCGTAAGCTATCCAACGTTTACGCGCCGAAGTTGGTTCGGGTTGCGGTTCAAAATGCGTTCCAATCAGTTCGCCTTGGATAATTTTTTCGATATTCCGGGGAAATCGCCCTTGGGTAATTACGGTACGTACTCCCGCAGCGATCGCAATCCTCGCAGCCGAAATTTTTGTCACCATCCCACCAGTACCCCACTGAGAACCTTGGGAACCTATTTGTAATTGAGCTAATTCTTTAATGCTACTAACTAGAGCTATCGGCCGCGCATCTGGCACGGAACGGGGATCGGCTGAGTACAACCGATCAACATCGGTGAGCAAAAATAGCCAATCTGCTTCTACTAAGCTGGCAACTAATGCCGAAAGGGTATCATTATCACCAAATTTTAGTTCGTCTATCGCTACAGTATCATTTTCATTGACTATGGGGATCACTCCCAGTCCCATTAATTCCTGAAAGGTGTTGTAGGCGTTGAGATAGCGGCTGCGCTGCACCAAGTCACTGCGTGTCAGTAATACTTGGGCGATCGCCTGTTGTAAGGTATTAAATAAATCATCGTATATCCGAATTAACCTCCCTTGTCCAACTGCTGCTACAGCCTGTTTGAGTGCGATCGCTTTAGGACGTTCAGTTAAACCCAACCGCGCACACCCCACGCCTACAGCGCCAGAAGAAACCAAAATCACCCGATGTCCTTGGCGTCTTAAATTGCAGAGTGTTTCCGCCAAGGTAGCAATAGTAGAAAGTGCTAATTGTCCCGTTTCTGGTTGAGTTAGGCTGGAAGTACCGATTTTGACAACAATTGTTTTAGTCATTAGTCATTAGTCATTGGTCATTAGTCATTAGTCATTGTTCATTAGTAACTGACGAATGACAAAGGACAAATGACTAAAGAAATTGTAAAGCGCCAATCCCTCTATAGTGAAGGTTGACGCTTTACGGAAGTATATTTACTTAGTATGAGTTAGGGTCTTTTTTGGCTGACCCCATGTTATTAATACTTATGATCCCCGATTTTTGAATCACATTAAGATTCCTTAATTATTTCTTTAGATTTACTTTCCTGACGATTTCTCAACTTTTGTGAATCTTCTTTCTCTTGGGGGTAATAGAGGCTCCCAGAATTTCAGATATCCAAACTTCAAAGTTGCGGACGGGATGAGAGCGGAGAGCCGCGTCGGCATGAACAATTGGTTCGACTAAAATGGTAAACATTCCCAGGCGATTACCTGCGATGACATCGGTAAACAAGCGATCGCCTACCATCCCTACTTGATGCACTGGCAGATCCATTCCCCTAACTGCTGCTCTAATTTTGCGTCGGGAAGGCTTGGCTGCACCCAAATAGTAAGGTAGATTGAGCGATCGCGCAATTCCACCAATTCGCGCTTCACTCAGGTTGTTACTCACCAAGCACAATGCAGTACAGGTGCGAATTTGCTCCACCCACTCTCGTAGTTCTGGGGAAGCTATGCCTACTGTAAAGGGTACTAAAGTTTCATCTACATCCAATACCAGCCCTTTCAGCCCGTATTTTTGGATAATATCTGGTGTTAGGTTCAACACTGAACCCTCTAAAATCAAGTCAGGCTGTAAAAGATTGTTCCAGGCCATAGTCACCAGTCAAAATTAAATAGCTCAGACAAATGAGCATAACCCAATATTAGTTTAGTTAGTCGAACTCGATCCTGGGATATCTCCCTGAACATTTTGAGATAAAATCCCTAAAATTTTATCTATCTCTTTGATGTAATAATTATTCAAATCAATAAATATATCGTTTTCTTCTAACTTCAAAAACTTCCAAATATCACCTGTTGTTACCGCACCATAAATTTTTCTGATTTCATTGCCTTCTTGTTGATTAAACAATTGTGCTGCCAACATTGCGGCTGCACATTGACCTAATGCACCTTTAATATTTTCATTTTTGGCTTCAATAATAACCACCACTGGCACATTAATCGTTAGCTGCTCTTTAGAACGACTGAGGATAAAGTCACAATAGCCATTCAGACCGTTTTCTGCATCTACATTAAAATCTGTTCCCGAAAATAAGCTAATTGGATAATTAGCCCTACGTCTTACCTCCAACAATATCGGAGTGATAATCATTTCTGAACGAGCTTTTTCAGTATTAATTGCTAAAGCCAGTTCTGTAGTTTCTTCTAAAGAATTTTTGAGTTTCTCACTTGCCTATAAAGGTTTTATGTCAGCACATAAATCAGTACTAATTGTCCCAATTTAGTGTCAATGTTTCATAGTTTCCACATTTAATGGGACATGGTAAAAAGTTTAGGTAGATTTTGATTACAATGAAAACTCTCAATTAAAAATTCAAAATGAAAATGTTACATTTTGAATTTTTAATCTTATTCCACTTCATTAAAAAGATGTTCTTCTAACAGAGGTTGCACTTTACGAAACTCCTCTGGAGAAAGTAGTTCAGGCTCACCTGTTTTCGTTATCCGTGCAAAAAATAATAGGGGATCTAGAGGTGTATAAATTGCATACTCCTGATCTTCGTCATAGAAGCTAGCGAGTAGCTGTAATTGTTCTGGCTCTAAATCTTCCCCTTCGTCTTCGATTTCTAAGGTGAAGAGTTCTGATTCTTCCACTGGCGGTAAATCACCTGCAACAGTCAGAGCATAAGCTGTGTTCTTCAATATCAGGTTCTGTTCAGATAGTACAGCTTGGGCATTAGCAAAAATTTGCTCAATGATGGCGTCATCTTCTACCAGAACCGCTTCTTCTTCCTCACCGTCACCTTCCCAAGAAAAAATTTCTACAGGTGAATCTACAGGAAGAAGCAAAACGTATTCTTGCTCATCAACCTCAAGGCGATGCTCTATATAACAGTCGAGCGATCGCCCTTTGTCATCGGTTAAAGTGATGGAACCCGCATGAGCGTTATCATTTTCTTCAGGAAATGGAGAGGAAAACATAGCCGAAATGTAGAAATTTAATAAATACCAGCAAGTTTGAAAATCGCTTAACTACAAGTTAATGACATATTATTATGTCAAGCAAATAGCTTTATACGTAGATACAACTGCTGGCTAATCGTTTTCAGAATATCATGTTAAAAGGTATCAATATTCAATAGCCGCAACTGAACTGCGGGAGTTGGCACGCTTAACATCCAGCCATTGTTGTAAAATCAAAGCGGCTGCCTTGCGGTCAATCAAACCTTTATGGCGTGATGGGGAGCGGTTTTCAGCTATCAGCAGTTGCTCTGCTTGAAATGAAGTTAATCGCTCATCCATATATTCCACAGGCAGGTTTAGTGCTTTAGCAAGTCTTGTAGTAAATTTCTGAACTTGACGAGCCTGAAATCCTAATGAGCCATCCATTGAATAAGGTAAGCCCATAACTAGAATTTGCACCTCACGTTCATTAACTATTTGTCGGATTCGCTCGACATCTTGCTCAAAAGATGCGCGCTCAATTGTGGTGATACCCGTGGCAATTAAACCCGTGCGATCGCACCCAGCCACACCAATCCGCTTGCGACCAAAATCTAGTCCCAAGGCTGAAATAAACGGTTTTGGTTGCTCTTGGGATATCACACTAATTCTCCTGCTGTCCATCTGCTGATTCAGCAATCGGCGATGTTTCTATACTAGGGTTTTTTACCGAAAAGTTAATCGGTTCTGGCTTGCTTGGCAGAGGTTTATCTGATGATGGCAGCTTTCCTGGTTGTATCCATGACATTCCACCTGGTATAGGTTTACGAGTTGGTTGTAAACCTTGTAGCATATCAGTCCACTGGATTCCTTCTAAGGAGACGAATTTCGACTCTCGTAACTTGTGCCACACAGAGCGAGACATCACTAATGTATGTTCTATGCGTTTTGCCCCAATTCGCTCCAAATATTCTTCTCGCTCTGCCTGATAGTCTGAAGAGGCTAGTTGTAACCCTTGCTGGGGAAAATCTTGGGCAATGCGAGCCAGTTGAGAGAGTAATTCTGGATAAAGCCAGGTGTAAGCAGGATGAACTGTCAGCGTTGCAACATGGGGAACTTCACCCTTGCGATCGAGTTGCACCTGAAAATAGCCGATCGCGGCTTTGCGTTGCGGTTCAAACACGTAACCACTGACTACTTCTGTTTTAGTCAGCCATTGCTTCACTGCATCAGTTAAAGCACCAAATAAACTGGTTTTAAAGTCGCGGGTATTACGGTCAAAAACCTGACGTACCAAAGGTGGCATCGATGCTGTATCTAGTTGATATAGCAACTGGGCATCAGCATTGCTCACTGGCAAGAGGTTTGGTAAGTCTGGCTCTGCTTGTGCTAATTCAGCCAGTAATTCTGGCTCAATTTCCCAGTACGTCATTTCTGCCAGACGCTGGAATCCATTTTGCCGATATAGTGCCAACGCCTCAATGTCATTGATATTAACTTCTAGTAGCCAGGTGCGAGCTTCTAAAATCGACTCAAAGCAATGACGCAAAAGTTGCGAACCAATTCCTTGTTTATCGACACCACGCTCTAATAGCACTTGATCGATCCGCCAAGTACTGCGTGTCCGGTTAAAGGGTGAAACTTGAATCATTCCTAAAAGTATCCGCCCTTGCTCTGCAACAAAAGCACACAGTCGATACTGTAGCGGGTTAGGAAACCAACTTAAAAATTTGAGTAATCCATACCAGCGACGCAGCCTTTGCATCTGGCTGATGGCAAAACCTGCTCCCTTCGGAGTAAGGGCTGCGAATGACTCTTGAGTTATGCGCTCAATGCCGTCCAAATCCCGGTATTGGACTGGTCGGATGACAACGCTGAGGTTTCTGGGAAGTAATGAAGTCATTTTTATTCGAGCCGCCATTTAGCCTTAACTAACTGCTCTTCAAAGGAAGCAACTGCTTGCAATGATCTTAACTAGTTTCTGCTCTTTACTATTGTGCCAAAAGGGTGATTTTAGTAACTTAATACTTAAAAAGCAGAAAAAGCAGACCTTGTGAGAACACCATTGGCATTGACCCAACAACATCTGCCCTTATTTTATTTGAATTTTGATTAAAATTTGTATATATTTTATAACCCTTGCCGAGAAACTAGCTTTTCAAAGTGGGCTTGGGTTTGATGGAGTAATTGGTGGCGACTATCTACCAGTGTTTGCTTGAGCGTTGGAACAAGATTGCGAGCTTGCAGAGTCATGTGAAGTTGCAGGTTGGCAACATATTCACTGAAATCTTGATTCACTTCATCTGCGCCCGCATCTGTTAATAAATTTGATTCCATTGCCACTATGTTCTCCTGTGTTAATCCTGTGCTGTCTCTCTTCATGACCAAAAACTATCACGTTGTTTGGACTAACTTCTTAATTTGCAATGAAGTTTAACGCTTCTTAGGGATAGCGTACCCCTTAAAATCTCAAACCAACACCACCTTGTACGGAGATAGCTGTACCACTACTATCTCGGTAGGCATCAAAAGCAATAATAGCATTGCCAAAAAGGACAGTATTGCTATTTGGGATCATATAATCGATGCCTGGTTGTAAAGCAAAACTAATTTTGTCGCCCACAGGAGAAGATCCACCACCACCAGCCAACACTAACCCAGCACCCAGGTAGGCATCAGCTTGCCAGTTGAGGGGGAAATCGTAAGAAACCGTTGGTACAACTGCGGTATTATTACCAATTAACACTTGGGCACGGAGTGAAATTGGTGCTTCCAAAAGCTTGTAGCGCCCCGCGATTACTCCCCCAAGTTGGATACCATCGGTAATACCAACAGTGGGGCCGATACCAATATAACTGCCATAAGCTACTTGAGCTTGTGCTGGTTTAGTACTAACCAGACTCAAGACCAAACCAGCCCCCAAAACTGAAACCAAAGATGGAATATACTTCATAACCAACTCCTCACACCATTTTATTATTGGGCATTGGGCATTGGGCACTTGTACTGAGCAAAGCCTATTGGGTATTGGTTATTCTCTCCCTGCCCCTTTGCCCCTCTGCTCCCCCTCTCATTCTACGGGCAACGGGGATGAATGCCTCCTTGAGTACAAATGTATGCTAATTGCTTGGCATCTAAATTTTTGGCTTGAGAAAAATCAACCCCTTGGACTACGGCAGATACTGAGCCTAAATCTGGGGTTTGGACAAATTGATCTGCTGGATCTTGTTTGCTAGGAGCGAGAATTGCTCCTTTAAAATCTGCTCCAGCGACATTTGCCCCTCGTAAATCTGCAAGACTCAGGTCGGCATTTTGCAAATTCACGTTTTCCATTTGGGCAGAACGCAAAACAGCACCAGTTAAACGAGTGGCAGTGAGGTTCGCATTGCTGAGATTAGCACGATCCAAATAAGCTCCTGATAAATCTGCTCCTTGCCAATCAGTGTTAGTTAAGTTGGCAAAAGATAATTGCGTGCCGATGGCAGTGGCGCGACCTAAACGCGCTGCATACAGATTGGCTTCGTTCAATTTGGCATCGCCTAAATCTGCCCCAGTCAAGCTAGCTTTTTCCAAAACTGCGTTTCGCAAATCGGCTCCTACTAGTTGGGTGCTGTTGAGTTTAGCATCATATAGACGCGCGTTGGATAAGTTGGCTCTGTTAAGAGTGGCACGACTCAAATCGATCCGGTTCATCAAGACGCGACTGAGGTTAGCATCAGTAAGATTGGCTTGCTGCAACTGAGCTTGGCTTAAATCAGCCATTACATCGTCGTAGGTATCCCAGCGTCCATCTTCACCCACACCCCGGAAGCGGCTACCCTTAAAGCTGGCTTGGTTAAGATTTGCAGATTTAAACTTAACTCCTGATAAATCAAGATTGTCCAGTACCAAGTTGAAGAAGGAACTTCCTGAAGTACCGCTTTGCCCTAATTGGGTACTACTAAGGTCAACACCCTCAATTTTTTTACCGCTGTAAACAGAGAGAATCTTGTTGATTGTCCGTTGGTTTCTTTGTAGCCGCCCTTGCCGTAATTCCCGGTCTTTGGTTGCAGTGCTACCCACAGATTCCAATTCACTCACCAAAAACTGATTCTTATTTTTGAGTTCCGGAATGGCTTGGGGGCCGACAGTTGTCAAAGCTTGTTGAATTGTATCCAGAAGGCTGGGGTTAGTTTCGCTAACTAATAAATCCGCCAGAAATTTAATGGATTGTGGGTCATTAAGACCACCCATAGCCAGAATTGCACTTTGGCGTTGTTCATTAGTCGCCCCAGAGTTGGGAGTCAATTGTTTGACAAGTTCGAGGAATTGTTGGCTGTTAATTTGCTTGGTTGCTCGCTGGGATTGTTGTATTTGGATATAAACTTGAGTGCCAATTAAAGTTGCCAGTACAGCAGTCATACTCGTCAGCCCTACCCCAAACAAAGTCAAATTGGGATTTTGCTGTATTCGCCGCCACAAATTATGCGACTGGCTGGTTCGGTCTGCCGCTAATTCTTCTCCCTCTTGCCATTCTTCCGCTTCTTCATTACCATCAGCAGACTGAGCTTGTTTGTTGTTGCTAGCTAAGACTGCATCGATTGTATAAGTACCTGCGAGTTGATCGTGTAGTGCGCGACGCCCCCGACGCGACGGTAAGCCAATCCCTTCACCCACAATCATTAATAAAGACAAAAATGTGAACAATCCTAAATTCGGAAAAGCAAAGCTGTAGCGCCACAGTAGATAGGCGATAGAAATGGGTACTGTCCAACGCCCAACTCCTTCTCTAATTACAACTGCCCCCAGTCCGGGCGGCTTCCCTTGCTCGTTGACAACCCGCACTTTTAACCAACGTTTCCCAATTGTGCTACCAGTCTTAGCTAATAAATACAATTGCCACCACGAGAGAGTTACAGGTGCTAACAGGGCGATTGTCCACAAAATATTAGTCGGCCATGCAACGTTACGAATGCCATAGCTCACAGGTAGAGCGAGGGGTCTGGCGATCGCTCTTTCTGTGACTACCAGCACGGGGTTCAGGGGCACTCGGTTCAGATCGCTTCTAGAATTGGCATAGACACCTATGCCGAAGGGAATCAATCCACTAGTAACCACTAGTGTAATTTCAGCCGCCCAAGCAGCAAAACGCCGACTTCCTAGCAGCAGCGAATTAGCTCTTTCCGATTTTTTTGACTGACCAGATTGATTACTAGTTCTCCTGACAATTGGTGACGTCATCGTATAATTTCCTTTGATATTATTTCTACGCCGCCGCGATCGGCACAATTAAAATAGACTAAGCCAGTCAGCAAAAAGAAAAGCATATTGAAATAGGATTTAGGAGTAATGCAGCAGAATTCAGGAGTCAGAATGGGCTGCGCTAACAGAATTCAGAAGTAAAACAGGCTTTATACCTAGTTTTGACACTTCACTTCTGTACTTCACCTTTTTGGAAATACTGCGTAAGTCAGAAGCCGTTTTTATTCCGGCTCCTGACTGTCATAACTCCGGGCAGAGTGCAAAGTAAATGCATATCAACTTATTGCTTACGTTGAAAGCTACCAGACACAAAAAATTTGTATCCAACATACACTAACACTGCCAAAAGTGCCAGACTGATTACAGATGCAACTAGTTTAAACACTGCTTGCAGTATCGCCAAGCCTACTAGTACCGTCACACCCGAAACTACGAGCTTTTTCACACCAGATAAGCTGTTGAACCAAATCTGAAATCGCTCTAGTTGCAAGTTAAAGCTGGCAAAAACAGACTGAGGGCTTTGTTTTTGTTCTTGTGAAACCACCCCAGGCGGGGAATTAATCTCTGCCTCTAGCTTATCAAGGCGACGCTGTAAGTCTTCTTCTGGTTGAGGATTCATCAATCTTTCCTACCTCACTAGCATACTTATTCAACAATAGACCAACCAAATTCTATTTTTGGTGATTGTCTTAGTGATTTTAGCTAATCTCTGTGCGTGCAAGATTTTACAGATATCAATTGTAGAGACGCAATACTTTGCAGATCAACCCAACAATCTCTCTTTTGGTCTGGGGAAAGCTTACTGGGCTTGGGGTAAAGGTAAATTCAAACCCTTTCTCTTTTATTCCCTTTAACCGAAAACCATTGAACCTATCCCACTAATAAAATTCTTTGAATCCAAATATGAATAGTAGCAAGATCAAGAAATGCATCAAAATATACTTTTCGGCGTTCCCAACGAACAACTAAACGACGGTATTTACGTTGATACCAAGCAAAACAACGTTCTTGCTGGTATCTTGTTCTTGTTACAGATATTTTGATGGGTCTACCTTTATTTTTCTTAGTTTTCCATACTCTTTTTGGTATTTGGGGTCGAATGCCTCGTTTGCGTAAACTCGCGCGCTGTTGTTTCGAGTCATACCCCTTATCGGCAGCCAAAACTCTAACTCGTTTACGTGGTCTACCACGTTTCAAGGTTCTTAATTTGACTTTATTCGAGTATTGCTAATACTTGTTCCCTCTCGTTGCCGTTAGCTGGAGTTGTTGAATTAGACAGGGGCATTCCATGACCCTCTGTAAGTGTGTGGATAAGAATACCTTTTCCTTTACCACCATAGGCAACTTCTTCACCTCCTCCTTTCCCAGGGGGAAAAAGAGCCGTCTACAGCCCCGAAATCCCAGTTTATCAGACCTTTTTCATCAGCGATCGCTAATATACGTGCTTGTATGTAGTCAAATGTTCCATCAGAACGCCATCGCTTTAACCATCGATGGGATGAGCTTTTAGATGCCCACACATCACCTTGTGGTAAGTCACACCATCGACACCCAGTAATCAGAATGTACAACAGACTATTTAATACATAACGATATGGTGCATGAGGCATTCCTTTGCCACGTTTGGATACCTCCTCAGAAAAGATATCTTCAAACAACTTCCACTCGAGGTCACTCAGTCCTTCAAAACGTCCAGCCATAAAGTGATACACCTTTCTCAGATGGAAAGTAGATTATCACATTTTCATATTAGTGGGATAGGTTCTTGTATGTAGAGACGTTGCAATGCAAGTCTCTACATACACCTATCAAATCTTTACAAATAATCCTTAATTGACTGGTATTACTTTATACGTCAGCTTTTGGAACCAAGAGGGATTGCTGTCGTCTATATAAATCAGACCGTATAACAATATTGCTCTGAAAAAAATCTGGAGCATTAATTAAAATGAAGACGCTTAGGCTACTTGCAATTATTCCCACAGCTTTGGCGATGAGTTTGGTTTTCACTGAGGCTAATTTGGCACAAACACCAACAATCCAAATTAATCGGAATTCCCAACCCGATCCATTGATTTTGAACGGCAAGTCTGGGGGAACTGTCAAAAGTAATTGTGGCAATATTACTACTGAACCTAATCAAGTTGTCCAAGTTACTGAGTCACTACCTTATTTGCGATTAACAGTAGAGAGTCAAGGAAAGCCAACACTGCTGATCGACGGACCTGGGGGGCGCTTTTGTGTACTAGCAGATAGTTACTCTGGAGGTAAGTCAGAACTTTCTGGTTATTGGCAGCCAGGAAAATACTTGCTGTATGTGGGCGAACTATCCCCGCAACAGTATACTTACAGCCTCTCAATATCGCAAAAAAATAAATAGTCATTAGTCATTTATGTTTTGCAAATGACTAACGATCCTTGACTATTCTTCCAGTGATTTGGCTGGAACTTCGACAGCAGTGACATCAATTGTGCCTTCTGGTGTGAAGCGCTGAAAATGACTATTTTGTACTAGCAGCAACTCCTTACAGTTAGGACATTGCAACTGACTGTTATTTAAACCTGTAAATTCATATCCACAGACGGGACATTGATCGGCAACCAAGTTGCGTTGCAGCCACCAACGAAAACCAAAAAAAGCCACAATCGGTGCCAACAACAGCAACCCGAAAATAATTAGCAATGAATTAACTAACCAACCCAAGCCCACTGATACCAGCAACCAAACAACTGCTAGCAGGGTGAGCCAAGGGCGGAGATTTAAAAGATTCAATTGAAATGACTTAAAGCTCATTTTTAATAAATTTTGTCCTGCTCTCCTTCTAGGATAGCGATTTTAGTCATTAGTTATGATCTGAGTCATTGATCGTTTGTCACTTGGACTCAAATGGATTTTATTACTGAGGATAGCAGCATTTTTTGTAAGTGCTGTTGGAAGGCATTTATGCCAAACAGAGCGATCGCTTGTTCTCTTAGCCATTCCCCATCACATCGCTGGTCATCCCCTTGAAGCATTTCTATACAAGCTGCTGCTACAGCATCAGGATTGCGGTGTGGGACTCGCCATCCTAGTTTACCATCCTGCAAGGGGTCAGCGGAACCATCGTCGTCACCAGATAACACCGGCACTCCACAAGCCATTGCCTCCAGATAAACTATACCAAAGCCTTCTTGCGAAGGCATAATATAGGCGTCAGCAAGGCGGTAATGTTCCATTAATTCTTCTGTAGCAACGAAACCAGCAAACACAACGCGATCGCTCACACCTAAATATGCAGCAAGTTTAGCTAATCGCGGTTGGTCATCGCCGCGACCAATTACCAAATATTTCACTTCTGGGAAAACTTGAGCGATTTGTGGTATTGCCCGAATGGTGACATCTACACCCTTGTAAATATCTCCTGACCATAATCGCGCTACTGTCATTAACACTTTCGCGCCAGTTAAGCCATACTTCTGGACTAATTCTGGTTGTTTGGAGCCAGGAGTAAATTTATCCGCGTCAATTGCACAAGGCATCATCTGTACCATTTTTGGGTTTAGACTATTGGCAACACAAGCGCGATCGCGGCTGTAGCGACTAATTGTCCAAATTCTATCTGCTGATGTCAGGGCGCGACGTTCTTGATTTTTCAACGGTTCCCAGACTTCTTTGCCGTAAGTTAGCACGGTGTAAGGAATTCCCAAGGGCTGGCAAAGTGTTTGGATTAATACTGCTAAGTTAATGTGACCGCAGAAAACCTGCTCTGGACGGCTTTGCAACAGACACTTCAATAAAGCTGCTGCCATTTGCAATCTCCCCAAATAGGGAGACTGATTTTTAAAGTAATGAAATTTTAAGTTCTCATCTTCAAACGGATTTAAGCTATCAGCACTATCTCGCAGCAAAAATACTTCTGCTTTGTAGTTTTGGCTCAATCCCAGATAGGCGCGAAAAATATCTTTTATATAGGATTGAATACCACCTTCGTGAGCAAAAATTTCTAAAAACACGAAGACATGGTTAGTTGTTTTGTTAACTTTATCACCTAAATTCAGGTTTTTTGTCACTGTAGTGATGTGTATCTTAGATTATTTACACTTGGGGTAAGGGCGCGATTGCACCGCTTTGTAACCGCTCCAAATCTGTTTTTACCATTTTTTCTAAAAGTTCCTCAAAGCTTACTTGGGGTTCCCAGCCGAGCTTTTTTTTAGCTTTGCTGGGGTTAGCTACTAGCTGAAAATGCTCATCTTGTCGCAAGAAACTAGTATTTAATACTACATGGTGCGTCCAATCCAATCCGACAGACTCAAAGGCTGTGGCAACTAAATCTCTAACACTATGCAGTTTACCAGTGCCAATCACATATTCTTCTGGTTCATCAATTTGCAACATTAGCCACATTGCCTCTACATAATCACCTGCAAAGCCCCAATCACGTTTGGCATCAAGATTACCCATTTCTAAGGTGTCAGTTAAACCCAATTTAATCGATGCAACCGCCAAAGAAACTTTGCGTGTGACAAACTGAGGTGCGCGTAAAGGAGACTCGTGATTATATAAAATTCCGCTACAGGCAAATAGTCCATAGCGCTGTCTATGATGCACCATCGTCCAGTGGGCGTGCATTTTAGCCGCAGCATAAGGATTTTTGGGACGAAAAGCGGTTTCCTCATCTTGAGGCGAGAGGAATACATCGCCAAACATTTCTGAACTGCTGGCTTGATAAAATCTGGTAGACAAACCAACTTTTCGTACTGCTTCCAAAAGCCTAGTAGCTGTACCAGTTATTAAATCAAGGGTTCCTAATGGGTCGTTCCACGAGTCGGGTACAAAACTGGGAGCCGCCAAATTGTAAATTTCTTGAGGACGAAGTTGTTCAACTGCGGTGAACAGTGCTGCATTATCCCTCAAGTCAACCGTAAAAATTTCTACCTGATTTGCCAGTATTCCCAGTTTTGTCAAATTAGGTTGTCGATGTGGGGGTACTAATCCGACAACTCGATAACCACGGTTGAGGAGCAAATGGCTGAGATAGTAGCCATCTTGACCAGTAATTCCTGTAATTAGGGCTGTTTTAGTCATATTTTGTCCCCTATATCTGTCTATCTCTTTAGGTACGAAATGGCACTTGTTGGAGAACAAACATTAAGACTCTCAACACTGCTGACAAATCTTAACAAGGGAGCTAGTGTAGCTCGAATGCTATTTTTACTATATTCACTAATTCTTTTTATACAAAAATCTTATTTGATATTTTACCAAAAGATCATAATCAATAAGCAATTTCACGTAAAAAACATATTACTCCAATTTAAATAATTTTGAAAAAAGAGTATAATTTTATAAATTAAGTAACTATGTATTTCAGCAAAAGCTGCTTCTTTTGGAAGGTGTGTAGCTCAACTTTGAGTAAAATCTTCGTTAGCTTGGTGACGACTATATGAAAAGTTTTATTTGTTTGACTCCTAAGTACGGGCGAGCTAGCAAGAGAGGATTGTAGAGAATAAAAGCCCTCGTTTTTTGTCGATACTCCTTCCCTACACTCCGCTCATAAGAAAAATTTCATTGTTACTTTTGTGCTTCTACAGAATATTTGACAATGAGCAGGCAATTTCTACCATCCGCACCACGTTCGTATACAACCCGGTCAGCCAACCGTCGGAGGAGGAACCATCCATACCCACCTACTTGCAGAGTACCTGGGGCTGGCTCTGCGATCGCATCAGGATTGAAAGGTTTTCCGTAATCCCAAATTCTAATTTCTAGTCGGTCAATCCACAGATAAACGTTAATTTCAATGATTGTTTCCGGGGGTAAAGCATGATGAGCGTGACGAACAGCGTTGGTAAAGCCTTCTGCTAATGCTAAATTGAGGCGATCGAGTTGGGTTTTTGACCAGCCAAGTTGAGACAAGTGTTGCAGACAAAATTGCTCAAACCATTCTTGCACCTGGTTTAAGAGCCTGAGTTCGCTCTTAACAGTCAGATGGTCTTGCTGCACTATACTAAGCATTAACTGTGAGTTGAATATAAGTAAACCCAAGTTGCTAGTTATTAAATTCTGCGCTGTTCGCAAAATTTCTCTCACATAAAAAAATCTAAATTGACATATTCTGTGTACCAAAATACAAAACATGAACGATTTTGGCATTCTGAGGATTGTAACTAGCAACTTACGTTAAGTAAGAAATGTTTGTATTTGTTGACTTTTGATGATTTGAGATTTTGGAATAGCTTTTCCATCCAAAACTTCAAATCCCAGATTCAATCTGAACTATTGAAGAAGAATAAGAATTCAGAATAGAGAATTCAGAATTCAGAGTGAAATCAGTGAGGGATACCCTGCGGGATCTTGCTACAGATCCAACACTATTTTGTTGATCACTAAAAAAAGCATATTTAGTAGGGAACTTAAACCCATTTATTCAGACACCATCTATGAGACGCTATGCGTAACTTGCTTTCCTGTAGAATACACGGACTCGCTTTGAATGGCGCGATCCGCTTTTTCGTTTAGAATTTAATTCTGTTAGCGGATAGCTAAGGTTTAGCCCATTCTGGCTTCTGACCTCTGAATTCTTTCCTGTTAAAATTGACGCCTGTTGATTGTTTTCAAAAGCACATCTGCATCTGCTCTTGAAACTCACAGGCGTCAAAGCACTTTGTGGTGACTAATTTAGAATAGTCCCAAGGTCAAAGATTTATCCAATGGCAAAGCAGCACCAATACCCAGCCACAAGGTGACAAGAGTACCAACGAGGAATACTGTGGTTGCGACTGGACGGCGGAAGGGGTTTTGGAACTTATTCACGTTCTCAATAAAGGGAACGAGGATTAGCCCTACTGGTACGGAACCCATTGCTAACACTCCTAAAAGTTTGTTAGGAAGCGATCGCAAAATTTGGAAGACTGGATACAAGTACCACTCTGGCAAAATTTCCAATGGTGTAGCGAAAGGATTTGCTGGTTCACCGGTCATTGCAGGATCTAGCACAGCTAGAGCCACAATTGCAGCGAAGGAACCCATGATCACAATTGGAAAGACGTAAAGTAAGTCATTAGGCCAAGCGGGTTCACCATAGTAGTTGTGACCCATGCCTTTAGCGAGTTTGGCTCTTAACTGAGGATCGCTCAGGTCAGGTTTTTTTTGTGTTGACATTTTGAAATGTGCTCTCCTGCTTAAGTTAAATTAAAGCATTTGTGAAAGCTATCAGCTACTAGGCAACCAACAGGCAGCAAACAGCGTTTTTATATCTACAGTCATCCGCCTGAAGGTTTTCTATAGCTTGAGGCTTCAGATACAAGTATTTATTTTTGGAACTTATGTGCAATTAATTTCTTGTGTTTCATAAGTTTAAAACAAACCACTCGATCTGAAAACTAACAAATGTATGTTGCCTTTCGCCAATAGCTGAGATTACAAAGGCCCGGAAATGCCTTGCTTGCGGATCATCAAGAAGTGAAACAGCATGAATACTGCAATCAACCAAGGCAGTACAAATGTGTGTGCGCTGTAGTAACGAGTTAGTGTTGCTTGACCAACACTAGAACCGCCACGCAGCAGGTCGGAAATCAGAACGCCAACTACAGGAATTGCTTCTGGTACGCCGCTAACGATTTTTACAGCCCAGTAGCCAACTTGATCCCAAGGTAAGGAATAGCCGGTGACTCCAAAGGAAACTGTAATCACAGCTAGGATGACACCACTTATCCAGGTCAATTCGCGGGGCTTTTTGAAACCACCAGTCAGATAAACCCGGAAGGTATGCAAAATCATCATTAATACCATCATGCTGGCAGACCAGCGATGGATGGAGCGAATTAGCCAACCAAAGTTGACTTCATTCATGATGTACTCTACTGAGGAGAAAGCTTCAGTTACTGTTGGCCTGTAGTAGAACGTCATGGCAAATCCAGTAGCAAACTGGATGAGAAAGCAAACCAAGGTAATTCCACCCAGGCAGTAAAAGATATTGACGTGGGGAGGGACGTACTTGCTAGTAACGTCTTCGGCGAGTGCCTGAATCTCCAGGCGTTCCTCAAACCAGTCGTAAACGTTGGCCATACAATCTCAAGTTCCTAAAAGTCGGTTGCGGTTGATAAATCCCGAAGTTCTGAATCGGCAGAAGCCTTCGCTCAGACTTCTCTCCCAAGTAGTAATTTTGGGATTTTAGTAAAGGGGAGTTTTTTTGTTTGCTTTTCAGCTTTTGGCGTCCTAAGAGACTTCAGAAACTTTACACTCTGTAAAGATGGAATATATTGCGATCTCTTTCCGCCCCTACACACAAAATAGTGGACACAAAGTAGATTTTATCCTTTGGTGAGTGGATACGATGCATCAATTGACTGAACAACTTGATGAGAAAAATGCACCACTTCTATAAAAAAAGTAACATAATCGAGAGATAGATTTCATCAACAACAGAGGAAGTGGGCATTATCTAGGAAATTTGGGTTGAGGTGGAATTGATAATGGGGTTCATGAACAAACAAGTCTTTCGGGTTGGATTTTCATTGTTAATGGCGTTTTGCTTGGCGTTGGGTACGCTCACTCAACCAGCGCTGGCTTTAACGGGGGAACAAAAGCTGGTTTCGGAAGTTTGGCGAATTGTTAATCGTACTTATCTAGATGAGACCTTTAATCATCAAAACTGGGCGGCTGTGCGGCAAAAGGTTCTGGAGAAGCCACTGGCAGACTCAAATGCCAGTTATGAAGCAATTGGAAAGATGCTCAAGAGCCTCGACGATCCTTTTACTCGTTTTTTAGATCCAGAACAGTACCGCAGCTTGCAGGTCAATACTTCTGGGGAACTGACTGGGGTAGGATTGCAAATTGCCTTGAATTCTGAGAATGGGAAATTGGAAGTGGTGGCTCCCATCGCCGGTTCACCGGCAGATAAAGCGGGGATTAGACCACGCGATCGCATTCTCAAAATTGAAGGTGTTTCCACAGAAAATCTCACTCTTGATGAAGCTGCTACCAGAATGCGCGGGCCTAGTGGCAGCCTTGTGACTCTCTTGATCGAACGAGACGGAGAGGCAGAAACGGAAATTAGACTGACGCGCGATCGCATTGCTCTTAACCCTGTAGTTTCAGATTTGCGTGTTTCTGCTGAGGGTACACCCATTGGCTACCTACGTCTTACACAATTTAATGCCAACGCTTCAACGGAATTGGCACACGCTATTTCTAGTCTAGAAAAAAAAGGCGCTGCTGCCTACATTCTAGATTTGCGAAATAATCCTGGGGGGTTATTGCAATCAGGAATTGAAATTGCCCGTCTGTGGTTAGACTCTGGCACGATTGTTTACACTGTTAACCGACAAGGGATTCAGGGTAGTTTTGAAGCCTTTGGGCCCGCCCTGACGAAAGATCCTCTGGTGATTTTGGTGAATCAAGGAACTGCTAGTGCCAGTGAGATTCTTGCCGGCGCACTCCAAGATAACGATCGCGCCCAGTTGGTAGGCGAAACCACCTTTGGCAAGGGTTTAATTCAATCCTTGTTTGAATTATCAGATGGTTCGGGTTTGGCAGTGACAATTGCTAAGTATGAAACTCCTGAACACCGAGATATTAACAAACTAGGTATTAAGCCAGATAAGGTTATTTCCCAACCAGCCATTAACCGCGAACAGATTGGCACGGAAGCGGATCTGCAATATCAA
Organism: Nostoc punctiforme NIES-2108; assembly: GCA_003326195.1. GTDB lineage: Bacteria > Cyanobacteriota > Cyanobacteriia > Cyanobacteriales > Nostocaceae > Nostoc > Nostoc punctiforme_A. The sequence continues at coordinate 56,135 of LXQE01000161.1, read as the reverse complement.
GCAGCAGTTGAACTTTTGGTGAAAAATTCTGTGGTGGCGGGGAAAGCTTGAACAACGGGACAAGGAGACAAATCAGGTGGGGGTTCAGACTCCATCTGATGATTTAGTTATGCCGATAATGGTAGCTGAATCACAAATTCAGTTCCTTCGCCAAGTTGGGAATTCACCGCGATCGCTCCGCCATGTTTTTCTACAATAATTTGACGAGCGATCGCCAATCCTAATCCTGTGCCTTTACCGACAGCTTTGGTCGTAAATAAATGGTCAAATATTTTTTGTTTTACCTCTTCATCTATACCTTTTGCATTATCAGCGATTGTAATTCTAACTAGATTATTTTCGACTGTAGTTGTAATTTTAATGCAGTTTGGATTTGCTTTAATTTCATCAAAACTTTGACCTATATTCGATTCCTCTAAGGCATCAATAGCATTTGCTAAGATATTCATAAATACTTGATTTAATTGTCCAGGGAAACACTCAACTTGAGGTAAAGTATTGTATTCAGTTATCACTTCAATTGCTGGACGTTGCTCGTTCGCTTTGAGACGATGTTTCAAAATTAAAATCGTGCTGTCGATGCCTTGATGAATATTAAATGGTACTTTATAATCTTTATCAGCACGTGAGAAAGTTCGTAAACTGGTGCTGATATTTTTCAGGCGATCACACGCCATCGACATGGCATCAATCATCTTAGGCAAGTCTTCTAAGCTATAATCCAAATCAATTTCTTCGGCATGGTTAAGAATTTTATCACTCGCATTAGGCAAGGTTTCTTGATAGAGTTTTAAGTGTTCGATAATATCAGCAAAAGTAGGTTTAGCTTGTTTGAGACTGGCAGCAATAAAACCAAGTGGATTATTCATTTCATGAGCCACACCAGCAACTAAGTTGCCTAGTGCTGACATTTTTTCACTTTGCACCATTTGCAATTGGGCGTTTTGTAGATCGGTTAACGCTTGTTCTAAATCTTGTGATTTTTGCTGCAAGGCAAGTTCAGTAAGTTTGCGTAAGCGAAGCTCGTTGTAGACATCGCTAATATCTCGCATCACAACTACTGCACCGAGTTTGTTACCTGAAGAATCAGCGATCGCTTGTCCACTTGCTAATAAAATTCTTTTAGAACCATGCTTTGGCGCAATTACCATTTCGGTATTTTCAACGATTTCCCCTTGTAGAGCGCGAAACAGAGGAATTTCTGTTTTTGATAGGGGTGTTTGACCATCAGGTTGATAGAGATCGAAGTGTTCTGTCCATTGTTCTGGTGCTAATGATTCTACTGGTAAGCCATGAAATTCATGAGTTGCTTTGTTAAATAGAGTCAATTTACCACTAGCGTCGCAAACAACAATCCCATCTGTAATATTGTGAATAATGGCATTCAAGAACTCTCGTTCTTTGGCTAAAGATGCTTCGGCCTGTTTGGCATTAGTAATATCAATCACCACCCCATCCCATAGGGTTGCGCCATCGGCTTGTCGCTCTGGTCGAGCCGCAGATTGAATCCATTTCATGGTTCCTGAAGGCAGGATGATGCGCCATTCTTGCTCAAAGGGTGTGAGATTTTGGGCTGAATAGGCGATCGCTTCAGCAATAGCTGCTTGATCGTCAGGATGATGCATAGCGTAAAAGCTATGCGTACCTCTCATTACCTGCTCTGGCTGTAACCCATACAAATCAAAACAGCCAGAGCTAACGTAGGGTATCGAAGTTGAACCGTCCGCCGCCAGACGGAATTGGTATACCATCCCAGGAATATTATTTGCCAAATTTTGGAAGCGGATTTCACTAGCCTGCAATTTGGCTAAAGATTGTGTTAACTGTTGAGCGTAGTTCTGAGAATTTTGGTAAATTCGGGCATTTTCTAGAGAAATTGCGGCTTGGGCGCAAAGTAAGTTCAGCAGTTCGACGCGATCGCTTGTAAAGGCTCCGGTTGCCAAATTATTTTCCAGGTACAATACGCCCAGCAATTTACCCTGATGCAAAACTGGGCTGCACAAAATACTCTTAGGTTGCTGTTGCTGAATATACGGGTCATTGAGTAGTTTTGGATGTACCGTGGCATCAGTAATTACTACTGGTTGTAAGTTGCGTTTAACATTATTAATTAAGCCAACTGGCACATCAACAGAGTCTTCAACAGGCTCTGGGTTAAGCAACATCGAGTAAAAATCGACCTTGGCAGCTTGGTTCTGTACACCGCTCAGGGATACCTGTGCTAACGCCTGAACTAGCAACCGATCTGACTGCAAAAGCATGAATACACACTTATCGGCTCCAGCATTTTCAATGACGATATGCAGCAAAGCTGAAAGCAGTTTTTCGAGTTCGATTTCCCCAGAAAGGGTTTGAGAAGCTTTGAGAATGGTAGCTAAATCTAAAGCAACAGAGACGCTGCTACTGGAAGTGGCGGAACTGGTGGAGGTGATACTCCCCAAGGTGAAGATAGTTTCGTTAGTTGAGAGGGGAGAACGGGTTTGCTCTAAGATGGGGGCGAGGAGTTGGGGATAGCGTCGTTCCAAGTCGGCGACTTTGGCTTTAGCGCCCCAACGAGTATAGCCATAGTAGGCTTGGGTCATATATGACTGAGCAATCCGCTCTTTGCGCCAATTGAGGTAGAATTTAGCTGCCAGTTCATTGGCAAGGGCTTCTTCTTGGATGTAACCGTGTTCTTTCGCTAGAGTTATGGCGCGATCGTACAAATCTATTGCCTCTGATTTCTGCCCTAACACTCGGTATCGGTCAGCTTCAACTAAATAAAATTTGTGCAGGTGATTTTCTGGAGCATGGTTAGCCCACTTTTTCATTTTTTCCTGATTTTTAGCCACCCGTTGCAGAATGTGTTGCTGTTGTGCTTCACAAACCTGAGAATAGATTGCCAGATGGGCTAGAGAATCATAGGTGTAGCAAAGCGGAACGATGAATAAGCCTGTAGCACCACCGATATAGTTTTCGGCGGCGATCGCAGCTTCTACCGCCAACTCCAACTTGCCAAACATGTAACACAGACCAAGTTGGCTGGCATAGAAATAGTACAGCGCAGTCTGATCGCCCGATCGCTGGAGGGCTGGCACAATTTCCTCTCGATCAAAGGCATCTCCACTCAGCTGCCAAGGTTCAGCAGAATCGCCGATCATATTCAAAATTGCTTGCTGAAAAACAGTCAGATGACTAGTAAGACCTTCTTGGTTGAGATGCGCGAGCTGATCTCGGAAGGCAGCGCTCTGTCGGCTGAGATCGCTTAGTTCTTTGCCCATAAACCAACAGTATGAGATGTAAATGAATCCGCAAATAGCAGCTGATTCTAAATCTCCCGTTTCCAATCCAACTTCGTAGCCTTCCCGGAGAAACGGTAAGGTGTTCTTGAGCGGCTCTTTCCAATGCCACACACTACAATGAATTCCGACATAAACTCTAGATTTCAGTTCTTTGGCATTGAAATGTTCGAGCAACAAAAGTGCTAGTTTTGCACACTCATAGCCAAAGTCAATCTCTCCTACCATTCCACAAAGTATTAGTCCATAGTAGGCATAGCTAATTGCCGAAAATGAGCTATTGCCATATTGAACCGATAAATTAACCTGTTCGAGGACAATAAACGGCAACAGCGCTGGAGTTACAACAAAGGCAGCAGAAGAGACAGCGGCAAGAATCCGTACAACAGCTAACTTATTAGGGTCTGACATCTGGGGCAGAGTCATTAAGTCTAACGGTTGCCTTCCAGCCAGGATCGATTTAGTCGCCTTGAATGCCTGTGCAATATCTAATTGACTGGGTTGCCCCGAAAAACTCGTTCCTAGATGCTCTACAATCTTTAGGGCAATCTGCACTGCCTCTATAAATTGATGTTGGGCTTGAGCAGCTTGAATTTGAACTTCATAGACCTTGACCGTATCCAACAAGTTTCTAGAGTGTTCTGTAATGACTGCCGCCAATTGTGTCATCTGTTCAAAGTTGCCGCTCAGGTAAGCGGCTTCAGTGGCCGCTTCGTAAAGGGCTAAAGTTAACTCATACTGCGTTTGCCACATATCCTCAGCTAACAAGGCGATGCCTGTAGTGCAATACTCAAATGCGGCTGTATAGGCAGTTGCGGCTCTGGCTTTTTGTCCAGCTTTCAGATTGAGTTGGGCGAGTTCTATTTGCTGAGATTGATCGACAATTAGAGATTTACCGATATTAAGTTGGTTAACGATTTCAAATAATTTTTCGTCTTGTTTAGCAACAGGCGTATGAATCATTAATAGTTGCCCAATTTTTAGGTGAGCAATCTGTTTTTGTTCCTCTGGAATCAGGAAATAAGCAGCTTGCTGGACGCGATCGTGCAAGAATTTGTAAACTGTCATTTGTCCTTTGTCATTTGTCATTTGCAAATGACAAAGGACAAATGAGGCATCCTGATAAAACTTGTAAATTTCATTGGTAGGAATGATAAATCCTTCTTGCAATGCTTTCCACAAGTCTGAAGCGGTTTTTGCCTGCGACTTTTCATAAACGATCGCTAACGTCGCCAAATCGAACTGATTGCCGATACAGGCTGCCAGTTTCAGAACATTTTGAGTGATGTCGGGCAATTTTTGAAGTTGTTGTGCCATAAATTGCACGACATCATCAGTCAGAGCAAGCGATGTCTGACGACAAGCCGCTACGTGTCTACGCACTTGCGCTACATCACACTGCCAAAAACCAACCTCCCAATCAAAAGTAATCAACCCATCCTCATATAGCGCTTTCAAAAACTGAGTTGTGAAAAAGGGATTGCCTTTAGCTTTTTGATAAACTAACTCTGTTAACGGTAATGCCTGTGACGTTGTGTAACTGAGGGAGTCGGCGATCAAATGGTTCACATCTGCTTGACTCAAGGCAGCTAGGGTTAAGGTGTTGACGCCAGAAGATGCCTTTTCAATTTCATCTAGCGTCAACATGAGTGGATGAGCCGCAAACACCTCGTTATCGCGGTATGCACCAATAATGAATAGATGGCTGCAATCACTCTGAGCCATCAACAGCTTCAGCAAATTGAGCGATGCTAAATCTGCCCACTGCAAGTCATCGAGAAATATCACCAACGGATGCTCTCTTTGAGCGAACACCTGAATGAACTTTTGGAACAGCAGATGAAAACGGTTTTGTGCCGCACCGCCTGATAGTTCAGCGAGCGCACGCTGTTTGCCAATCATCTGCTCCAGTTCCGGAATTACCTCGATCAGGAGTTGTCCGTTCTCTCCCACTGCCGCTAAAATCTTTTTCTGCCATTGCTTTAGCCGAGGATCATTTTCACTAAGCAACTGTCCGATTAGGTCACGAAGGGCTTGTACAAAAGCAGACAGAGGAATGTTACGGTTGAACTGGTCGTATTTGCCCTTGATGAAGTAGCCATTCCACCGCACAATCGGCTTATGCACTTCATTGACGACTGCGGTTTTACCAATACCAGAGAAACCTGCCACTAGCATCAATTGAGAGCTACCATTGGCAACTTGACCAAATGCCTCTAGTAAGGTCTTGACTTCCAATTCCCGCCCGTAGAGCTTTTCGGGTATGAGAAAGCGATCGCTGATATCGCGCTGTCCTAAATCAAACCAGGTGTGTTTGCCTGTTTCTCGCCACTGTTCTAAGCAGGTAACAAGGTCATGTTTAAGTCCTAGCGCACTTTGATAGCGGTTTTCGGCGTTCTTTGCCATCAGTTTGCGGACAATTTCGCCCAGCATCAAGGGCAATTTGGGGTTGAAATCGCAAAGGCAGGGTGGAAGTTTCGCAATGTGGTAATGCACCAACTCCATTGGTTCATGGGACTCAAAGGGCAATTTTCCACTCAGTAGTTCAAAGAAAGTCACGCCTAAAGAATAGAAGTCACTGCGGTAATCAATGCCTCTATTCATCCGTCCGGTTTGCTCTGGCGACAGATAGGCTAGCGTTCCCTCCAATCCATTGAGGCTTTGGATTTCCTGGGTTTCTCGTGGTAATAGCGAGGCAATACTAAAGTCAATCAGCTTGATTTGTTTCGTGTCAGGATGAATCAAGATGTTGGCTGGCTTGATGTCTTTGTGAATGACGCGCTGTTGATGTAATTGGTGTAAAGTGTGAAGCAGTTGCAGAGCAATGGGTAGAAATTGCTCTAATGTCAGTGTTTTTCCTTGAGTAAATTGCCGCAGGGAAACACCACCAAAGTCTTCCATGACTAGGGCATAGCCATTATGATGGGCTTCCAGGCTGTAGGGTTTGATAATGCCGGGAATATTTAGGTTTTTAGCGATCGCATATTGGTTGCGAAACTGTACTAATTCAGTAAAAGTTGGGAATTCTCGTTTTAAGAGCTTGATGACAACTGGTAGACGATCGCATTCTCGAATTGCCCGATACACTTGAGTACGAGAACCTGAATAAAGTTTCTCGATGATTTGGTAGCCAGCAATCCTTAAAGTTCCATCAACTTTTGCGCTCATAAATTTTCACGAAAATTTACTTTATATTAGTGTTATAATTCCCATTACCATCTCTTAGTTAACAAACGTTTGCGGACATAGTTTTACCAGTACCGATTCATCCCAAAAAATCATGTCGTAATGCTAAAACCGCAAGTACTTTTATTGGCGAATACCCATTTTTCATAAACTGTTAGTTGGTGTTGGAAGTAAACTATCATTTCGTACAGTTAGTATTTTTTTGTAGTACTAGGTCGTTACAAGTGTCTCTAGAATCTAGCGCGATCGCATTTTTTCAGTAACTATGTGCTACTCCAAGAAATCATATTGGCTGCGCTATTTGAGTCTAGTAGCGCAGCAAGCTTAATTTATTAGGTTGAGTAATTCTGTTAATGATTAGATTTTAATTTTTGTGAGTTTTTTAAACCCAACATTTTAAGCATGTCACGCTACTAGTGTTCTGTCCCATTAATTTTGATGGGTGAATCAAATTTAAAATTCTCTTCTTTCCTTCTTGCTTCGTGTACTTCGCGTCTTCTCTGCGAGACGCTTTGCGAACGCGGTTCGTTCTCTTATCCCTGAAATTTAATGAGACAGACTACTAGTTTAAGCTCAAAGATTTAGCTGATAAAACTGGTCAAAAATTTATCCAATCAAGGATAGTTTGTTGTCAAATTCTTTAGCTCGGCAATTAAAACGTCAAGACGTTACCATGTTTATTGCCTAGTTGTTTGGCGCGTAGCGCGGTATAACCCAATACGCTTGGGTTAGCACCAAAAACCTTAAGTTGTGTAGGTTGAGGAGCCACTGTGTTAGGCGGGTTTCCCGATTTGTACCCCTTCGGGGAAGCAAGCTACGCGCAGCGTCTCCCCTTGGGAGAAGCAAGTGGCTTTTGAGGAACGAAACCCAACATTTTCATCGCTTTGTTGGGTTGCGCTTTGCTTCACCCAACCTACAATTTTTCACAAAGCCAAGCGTATTGCGGTATAGCCGCGCCATTGCTTGTGACAGTTGCGTAAGTTCTGTCAAACATCAAATAGGTTTCCTATATATGTAGACAATTTGCAGAATTTTTACTCTTTGAATTTAGATTTAATTGGGCGGTAATTCCAAACTCATTTCACCAAACAATCCCTTGCGAAAATCTGTTAAAAGTTGCCTTGCTGCTCGCTCTACATCACCTTTGTAACGATGCTCTGCTAAAGCGTGCAAATAGGTATCTCCGGTGTCTGACGTTGAATCTAGTTGGTAGCGGGACTGTAACGGTTTTTTTGGTAATAAATCTCCGGCTACAGCTTCTAAATAGTTGAGTAAATCCACTAAGGCTGCTGCTACTAGTTGGTTATCGTAAGATGCTTCACCGATATCATCACAAATAGCTAATTTTAAGGCTGCGTCTTGGTCTTCTAATCTTAGAGGGATGACACCAGGAGCATCTAGCAATTCTAAATGTTCGGAAATTCGCACCCAGCGTAGTTGGCGAGTTACCCCAGGACGAGCTGCACTTTCCACGACTCGCTTTCCTAACAGGCGGTTAATTAAAGCTGATTTACCGACATTGGGAAAACCAATCACCACAGCGCGCACTGGACGGGGTAACATCCCGCGATCGCTTCTTCTTTGATTGAGTTCTATCCCAGCGGCTTGCGCTGCCCGCGCTACTTCTGCTATACCTTTACCATGTTGAGCGTTGGTAAAATACGGGACTTCTCCTTGACGTTTAAACCAATCGATCCACAGCGATCGCATTTGTGGTGTAATCATATCTACTCGGTTAAGTATCAACACCCGTGCCTTACCTTCTACCCACTCACCTATTTGGGGATGGTGAGTCGCTAAGGGAATCCGAGCATCTCGTACCTCAAACACCACATCTACGCGCTTCAGCTGTTCTTTGAGCTTCCTTTCAGCTTTCGCAATGTGACCTGGATACCATTGAATCAGGTTTAATCTATAGTTTTGAGTTATAGCCATAATTAATTACCAAATAAATTATTATCACTTATCAATTATCATTCACTATGGCTTGATGTAAAATCAGACGATTGCCATCAGGGTCATAAGCATATATTTCTCTACCGTGGGAAGCAATGGAAATGTCTTCTGGTGGAGGATAGCCCAAAGCAGTTAGGTGAGCGATCGCATCTTCTAAGTTACTCACCTCTAAACACAAACTTATCTTACTTTTGGCGTTCGATTCAAATTCCGATTCGTTTGTCTTCTTTGGTTTAAAAATACCTAATCGCATACTAACTAAATTAAACTCAGCATAGACATTTGGAATCAAAATAACTGGCTTTTGCTCCAGCAATTTGGTATAGAAATTAACTAACTTCTCAAAATTAACCGATGCTATGGTGGCAAATGCATTAGTGTACTGAAAAACCATATAAGCTTTAAGTTATTTGATTTTTTTTTGCTCAAGAAGTGCGATCGCCAATCAAAAAAGATTCTCACTTTTCTAAAGTTCTTACACTCAGCATTTGCGGCGGTGTCGAATCTGCTTTGGTCTTTAAAGAGAGTGTGGATGGTTTAAGCGAATTTAAAAACGTTCAGTGATTGTAGAAATAAAATTAAGATAATCAGTCATCTATACAAAAATCTGCTGCAAATTTAAAACAAAACCAGGGAGAACATCTTCACCCGATAAACTTGTGGGAAATTGTAAAACTTCCGGTGCAAGATTTGGGCGATAAATTATTACGTGTTTATCTTTAGGATTAATTAACCAACCCAGTTGTAAACCATTTGCTAAGTATTCCTCCATTTTGGCTTTAGTATCTTCCACATCATCAGTTTCAGAAACTAATTCCACTGCAAAATCAGGACACAAAGGGAGAAATTTCTTTCTTTGTTCTGGGGTAAGAGCATCCCATCTTTCTATTCTTATCCAAGAAGCATCAGGTGAACGAGTTGCCCCATTTAGTAATTTAAACCCAGTAGAAGAATCAAAAGCTTTTCCAAGTTTATTCTGTCTGTTCCAAACTCCTAAATCAAGATACAGTTCAAAATTACGGTTTCCCGTTTCTCCCCCAGTAGGTGACATGATAATTAATTCCCCTTCAGCAGTTAACTCTAGTCGTAATTCTTTATTCACAGCGACAATCTGTGCAAATTCCTCATCAGTAAATTGCAGATTAGAAGGTAATTGTAAGGTTAAAGCAGTCATAATTAATTGCGCTCCACAAAAATCCTAGTTGCATCAAACCCATCTGCTGCTAATAGGGAAGATTTAGCCTCTACCTCTACTTTAGGAATCCCCTCCAACAAATGCCCCATTGTTTGATTTTTTAAAACAATTTTGGGGTAGGTAATAAAGGTGAGAGACTGAATGAGAAAACAAAATCTCTAGTATAGTGTTATATCAATCACCACATACGTAGACTAATTTTTGTATTCCAGACTATCCGTTGCCATTCTTTCTCATAGGGTAAATTAGGTTTATCCCATGAGAGAAAATGACCTCTCGATTTTTTCGTTAGTCTTGTAATAGCTAACGAGCGCGGAGGGATTTGAACCCCCGACCCACAGAACCGGAATCTGTTGCTCTATCCACTGAGCTACGCGCCCTTAATCTTCCATATTATAGCACGTCTGTGATAAAATTCGCAGCTTTAAAGATAATTAGCTGGGTCTACAGGTGTACCATTCCGACGGACTTCAAAGTGAAGATGAGGGCCAGTTGAGAAACCTGTAGAACCAACAGCAGCGATCGCTTGTCCGCGTTCAACTGCTTGTCCCTCAGAAACATACAACTCGCTGGTATGACCGTAGAGTGTAGTTATGCCATTACCGTGATCGATAATTACCGCTCTACCATAGCCACCATACCACCCAGCAAAAATTACTCTTCCCGAATCGGCTGCCCGAATTTTACTGCCATAGCTAGCGGCAAAATCTAACCCGGCATGAAAGCGACGATAGCCAAGAATAGGATGTACCCGCCAACCGAAGGGACTGCTAGTAGAAGCATCGCTAGGATATGCCATTACACCAGTTCCCCGAATGATGATATTTGTCCGGCTGTTGGTTTTTGCTTGCGCCTCTTCAGCTTCTGCTACCTTTTGTTGAATCAAGACTTCCAGATTTTTGGATTCTCTTTCTAGCTGATTTTGCGCGGCTTCTAAGGCCAGGCGATCGCTATTCAGGCGTTGAATCAATTCTGATTGTGATTGCGCCTGGGTTTGATAATCGGCTTTTTGTGCTAATAGTTGCTCACGAATTAAGCCAATTTCATTTTTTTGCTGTTCTACTTCCGTTTTTTGTTTATCGATTGAGTTTGCTTGGGTGTTGAGCTTTAGCAAAATTTTCTGGTCTGCCTGAAACACTAACTTCAACTGATGACGACGGCTGAAAAAATCGCTGATATTTTCACTTTCGAGCAAAACTGCCCATCCAGCAAAAGCAGGCGATCGCTGAAGATAACGCAATCGTGCTACTGTTGCAATTTGCCGCTCCTGATATGAACGTTCTGCCACATCTAAATCAGTTTCTAACTGCTGGAGGCGTTGGGTAGCGAGTTGTAATCGTGATTCACTCTCTTGAAGATAGCTATCTGTAGTTTGCAGATTTTGCTTTAAACCAGTGAGGTGTTTTTGCGCCTCATGTTGGAGATTATTTAAGCGATCGCGCTCTCCAACTACACCCTGACGCTGCTGGTTCATTTGTTGCTGCTGTTGTCGCAGAGTATCAATAGACCCTGTAGACGTTGCGTGGGCTGGAATTAATGCCAAACAAATCCACAAAATACAGCAAAATGCAATAGATAAACAGCAATAAATCTGCTTTTTTTCTAGAAATCGCCCTCTCATAGTGCGAACCTAATCAATACGATACTTTCAAACACTATGAGGATTATTCCCAAAATCTAATTCACCCACGCCAACACATTATTAAATTGGTATGCCAAGTTGTAACACAAGGATTCCAGCTATGTCAGCATTGAGCAGGTATGTGAGCAGGGGAGGCAGAGGAAGATGAGGGAGTGAGGGAGAAGAATTAATAACCAATGACCAATGACCAATGCCCCATGCCCAATGCCCAATGCCCAATGCCCAATGCCCATTAATTACGATTAGCTTTCCAGTTTGCCAAATCAGCTAAAGAGCGATCGCGATAACGTCCATAACGCTCTGGTTTACTTTTGATTTTCATTCCTAAATCGGGAAAAATCCCAAAGTTCGGCGGCATTGGTTGGAAATGCTTCGGCGATGCGGAACTAATAAATTCTAATAACGCACCCATCATTGTTGTTGGTGGTAAAACCAAAGCTTCTTTACCCAAAGCTAATCGCGCTGCATTAATTCCCGCCAAGCAACCACCGGCAGCCGCCGCAGTATAACCTTCAGTACCAATCAATTGTCCAGCAGCTAATAATGTCGGACGCTCTTTAAATTGCAAGGTAGGATGCATTAACTGAGGAGCATTAATAAAAGTGTTGCGGTGCATCACTCCCAGCCTGACAAACTCTGCTTTTTCCAAACTTGGAATTAACTGAAAGATTCGCTTTTGCTCACCCCAACGCAGATTTGTTTGAAATCCTACCATGTTCCACAGCTGACCAGCTTTATCTTCTTGTCGTAACTGCACCACAGCATAAGGACGTTCCCCTGTGCGAGTATCTGACAATCCCACTGGCTTCAGGGGGCCGTAGCGCATGGTATCTTCCCCGCGCTGTGCTAGTTCTTCTATGGGTAAGCAAGCTTCAAAAAATTTTGCCGTTTCTCGTTCAAAACCCTTGAGTTCTGTTTGTTCAGCTTTACAAAGTTCTTCCCGAAAATGCAAGTACTGCTCTTTATTCATTGGGCAGTTGAGATAAGCGGCTTCACCTTTGTCATAACGTGATGCCATAAAAGCAATGTCACGGTTAATCGATTCTCCGACGATAATCGGACTGGCTGCATCAAAAAAGCTCAGGTATTCCATCCCCGTAAAGCGTTGCAAATCTTCTGCTAAATCGGGACTAGTTAAAGGCCCCGTTGCTAAAACCACAATCCCTTCAGGAATCGCAGACACTTCACCCCGCCGAAACTCAACTAAAGGATGACTCGCTAAAGTTTCAGTTAAATCTTGGCCAAATTGTCCCCTATCTACAGCTAGCGCCCCACCAGCCGGAACGGCGTGTTCATCAGCTTTTGAGATGACAATCGAACCAAGTTGGCGTAACTCTTCGTGCAATAATCCCGCCGCGCGATCGCTTGCCATTGCCCCAAAGGAATTACTACACACTAATTCTGCTAAATGTTCTGTATGATGAGCCGGACTAAATCGCTTTGGACGCATTTCATGCAGAATTACTGGCACTCCAGCTTGCGCTATTTGCCAAGCTGCTTCTGTCCCAGCTAGTCCACCTCCAATTACTTGTATCGGTTGTGTTTCCATAGTTCAATTTTTAATTCCCATATTATAAGTATCCATCAGCATTACAGAAGTCAAATTAAATCAAAAGCCATGTTAAACCGCAACAAGTGCAAATAAAGTATTGGGTCGATTGTAACGTTGAGACTGCACTCTCAAGATTTTTTACAATCGATTTTGCTGTCACACGAAAAGCCATCGTCAGCACTGGGCTGAACATTTTTCAAATGGCACACTGCCAGGAAGTGCGTTAGCGTAGCTTACCGTAGGTATCGCGTCCTCAGCTCTTACCTAATTGCATGAATCAAAAAAGTAGGATGTTTTGTATAAACCCTTGATTTTTCCTTTTTCCAGATGATACATTCAGTATGCATTCAATAATTAGTTAACAATGCGTAATTCGGACGTGATTTATGACTAAAAACAAAATCAAAAATAAGGTCGCTTTAAATCTAGATCCAGTTATGTTTATTGAGGAAGTAACAGATGATGAGGAATTAAAAAGTGTATATGGTGGTGAAACGCCTCCTGATTCAGTACTAAACAGTAAGATTAATTCTGCTCTTGTAAATTACGGTATTCCATCTTCTGAAGATCCTAATAACCCATATACATTAACAGAAGAGGCGGTGTCTGCTTTCAAAGGAATTGCGGTTAATGAGACGTAGTAGATACAAACGATTTCCATTAACTATAGCAATATGCAATACTAGGACGTGTTTTCAAACACGCTCTATTCTCAAAAATAGGCTAATCTAAGTAATCCTGGAATGATACAAATGGCTCATCAAAGTCATTTGATATTGTAATCAAATCTTTGGCACTACTAAATAACAGCAGTTTTCACGAGTCCATGCTTGGGAGCGTGTTCAACTTTGGCAACAGATAATAGACTTCTTGCAGAAATGGGGAAAAGGGGAAGGTGGGGTCCCCTCTGGGGATAAGGGGCGGGGGTAAAGGGTAAAGGTATGGAATTTTCCTTTCCTTACCCTTTAACCTTTCCCCAATATCTTGCAAAAGTTATTTTTGCAAGATGTCTAATCAACCCAACAAATTAACAAGCACAAGCTTGTCTGAAAGAAAAGCGATCGCTATCCCAAAAAAAAACTTAACATTAATCTTAGAAGTGTTAATTTTTCATCACATAAACTCATGGGTTACTACATCGCTCCCCGCTTTTTGGACAAACTTGCTGTCCACATTACCAAAAATTTCCTGAAGCTTCCTGGCGTGCGAGTTCCCGTGATACTGGGTATTCATGGACGCAAAGGAGAAGGTAAAACATTTCAATGTCAATTAGTCTTCGAGAAAATGGGTATCGAAGTAACTCACGTATCTGGCGGCGAATTAGAAAGTCCAGATGCGGGAGATCCAGCGCGGTTGATTCGGTTGCGCTATCGGGAAACAGCAGAACTGATCAAAGTACGCGGCAAAATGTGTGTACTAATGATTAACGATTTAGATGCTGGTGCTGGACGCTTTGATGAAGGCACTCAATATACTGTAAACACGCAGTTGGTAAATGCCACACTAATGAATATTGCTGATAATCCCACTGATGTGCAGTTACCGGGAAGCTATGACTCCACACCTTTACATCGTGTGCCGATTATTGTCACAGGTAATGATTTTTCTACCCTCTATGCACCGTTAATTCGGGATGGGCGGATGGAGAAATTCTACTGGGAACCAGATAGAGATGACAAGGTAGGAATTGTTAAGGGGATTTTTGAACCAGATGGATTGTCACAGAAAGAAGTTGAACAGCTAGTTGATACTTTTGTCAATCAGTCTATCGACTTTTTTAGCGCTTTGCGATCGCGTATTTATGACGAACAAATCCGCAACTACATCCATAAAGTAGGTTTTGAGCAGATATCCTTGAATGTGGTTAACAGCACTCAAGGGCCACCAGAATTTAAAAAACCAGATTTCAGACTGTCTCACTTAATCGAGTCTGGTAACTTCCTGGTTGGCGAACAAAAACGGGTGGAAAGTTCCCATTTGGTTGATGATTACAATCGACTAAATCGAGGTAGAAATTCTCAATCCACACCACCTGCTGTTGTAACACCAATTAGTCAGCCATCAAATGGCGCAACCAAAGAAGTAAAAACTAATCAATTCCAGAAACAGCAAGCATCAAGTGCCCATTTAACTTTAGAGACACAAGAACAGATTCGGCAATTATTGTCTCAAGGTTACAAAATTAGTATTGAACACGTAGATGAGCGCCGTTTTCGCACAGGTTCTTGGCAAAGTTGTGTTCATAGCCACATTGATGCCGAATCTGATGCCATCTCAAATTTAGAGGCAACTTTGTCAGAATATAGCGGTGAATATGTGCGCTTAGTAGGTATCGATCCTCAAGCCAAGCGGCGGGTGGTGGAGACAATTATTCAGCGTCCAAATGGAAACAATTAGGGGCAGATGCAGCAGAATCCGGGAGTTAAAAATCGGAAGTTAAATCGACGCTTAGAAACTGCATCTAAACAGACTAAACCCGCCCACGCGGGTTTAAAAAGTTTTATTTTCTATTAGCTCATACCATTTCTGGCTAATTATAGCAATTTGAAAAAAGAATGCAACAAATAGACCATTTGTAGAGAGGCGATTCATCGCGTATTTACCCAAGGATATGTTGTTGCAATCATTAATTAAATTGGTATTAGCTCCTAAAGAGATGGTGTTTTAGCTATAGCAATGCCAATGCTGTTCGGTTAAGGCAAGAGACGCGATGAATCGCCGTCTCTACAAAGTCAATCCTAAATCATTTGTGAACAACAAAAACCCCAACTTCTTAGAAAAGTCGGGGTTCTAAGGCTACGAATTAGATTGCCAAATTTTTTGTCAATTCTTAAACAACAGGAAACAATATGTTTCCTCAATTTGATAGCTGAATTTTTCCCTTTTACCTACAAGTACTGGCTGAAGCTGAGGTCATCGTTCTTAAATCGCCTGTAAATGCAGCTGTATATTGATAAGGTGATGAACCAGAGCAATACATGGAATTTGTATAGGTGTTACGGGGAGTCCACCATGACGTTGCTTTCACAGTCAAATTTGTGCCATTCCATGATAGATAATTGACAAGTAAAGAGTTAGTTTGTCCACTATCTGACTTTTTAGAAGAGAAAAATGTGGCATAATCAACCTGGCCATTATCTGGATTAATCCGGGCTATAACTGCGGCTTTTGGCCCGCCTCCATTGCCATAGCTAGGCAACCATCGACCACTAGCAAAACGGCGAAAATCATTACCTGTCTGACTGCCTGTGGAAGAGTAAATGCCATATAAAACATCACTTCCATTCCAATACAATCCGTAACCTGTACCATCGTCATTTGTTGTCTCGTAATCATTACGACACCATGCTTTTATGCCATTATTAAAGCGGATAGTTACAGGGTTTTTGTTATTTGAGAGTTGCTGATAACCAATGTAAATTCTTGCTGTTCCATTAACTACTTTGGGGCCATTTTTAGCTGCGATTGTCGCTTCACTATCATTGCAACTGAATGTCACAGAATCGCCGATCGATGTATTTATGGTTTCGGCTAAAACTGGAGCAGTTTTTTGTGTGAGAACTAAGTCACTTACTAAAATTACAGACAAAGAAATGCCCGCAAAATACTTGTGTAATTTGCCAGAATAAATCATGTTATGAATCTGCCGAGACAAGGAACGGAAAACACCGTATCACTATAAACTCTAATCAGTATTTATACAAGTAAAAAGCTTGAAAATACTATATAGCAAGACTCTCAGCGCTCCAAAAAGTTAAGCAGAGCTACAAAATCCCCGATCTAATATGCATGATGATGCATGATAATAGCTGTATATAATTGTTGTTTATCAGAGAGCATTAGTAAATATAAAAAAATGCAATAGGTTATGATATGTCATAAACAATTGCAGTATTTTAGAAAATAATTTTAATCAGTAAAGTCACCTGTGTTCGTTCTCTACAGCCCTTGCAAGAAGATTTATTGCTCTCTGTCTTATGCTTTTATCCGGGCTGTATTAGGTAGTTTTAGGATTTTCAACTGATGCTTCTCCAGCAGCAGCTTTCAGGCGGCTCAATCTGCTTTTGCGAACCCGTTCACTATCACGAATCCCACCTGCCATTTCATATTCGCTGCTATCTTTGCCATATTTAAAAGCAACCCCTCTCACCATCTTGTCTGTAAGATTATTTAGGGCCTTTTCCATTGCATCAATTTTAGTTTTAGAAGAATCAATTACAGTTAAAGCAGTGTTATAAGCATCAAGCATAGTTCTTAGCTGCTCAATTGCTTGACTTAAGTTTTGCAAATCGCAATTATCACCAAAACTCATATTTGAATCAATTGCTTTGAGTCCAGCGGATCTCAACTCAGCTTTTTCGAGAACACGGGATGTACGTTTTTTACGAGACATCAATATATTCCTTAGTGAGGTTTATAAAGCTACTTTGCCTTACTAAAGCTGTTTTTTGGTTCAGTAAAATTATTGATAATTATATTTGTTAAAAAAATCTCAACCAATCTGAGTAATTTTTCTTGGTTTTCAGTTTTTACCTATTTTTCTTTGCAATTGCTTTAATCTTGATAAGAAATATTGCAATGTTGATGAGGAACATTACAATGTTGATGAGAAACATTTCAATGTTTATGAAGAACATTGCAATCTTGATGAGAAACATTTCAATGTTTATGAAGAACATTGCAATCTTGATGAAGAATATTGCAATGTTGATGAGGAACATTACAATGTTGATGAGTAATCTTGCAATGTTACAGCAGTTTTCAGGTGTTTAGACCACGAATTAGATGGAGAATGTGGAGTAGGCTTGCCGTGAGCGTAGTCGAACGGGAGTGAGGAGTGGGGTATGAAACAGCAGGAGGAGACAAAGGCAGTTATTTTGTTGATACTGCCAGGAAAAGTTATAGTCTGGGAAATATAGCAATCCGTAGGAGGCAAGAGCAAGAGGCTATAGGCAATAAGCGACAGTCAAGAAGCCTCTTTGAGTTGTACTGAATTTTTTCGTAAATCAAATATTGATTTGGCTACTTAGCAAGTATTGACAGTAATTAAGTATAGTAAATCTCATTACCGTGAATAAGTTTTATTTAATACAGCCCGATATTTATAAGATACTTATTTTCTCATAAATATTTCAATAAGTGGTCAGACAAAAATATTTACAGTCATTGCGATTGCTTTATTTTGCAACTCTTGGAGACGCTACTGCGTAGCTTGCTTCCCCGTAGGAGTACGCTCCATTCGCAATGACATTGTGTAATTAATTCTGTCTGACTACTTACTGCTTCACTCATGCCATTTATATTCCCAATACAAAGCTTTCAGAACGAAGACAAAGTAATATTTAGTACTATCATAGGGCGATCTTAGTGTGCCAGTTGGGTAAGTCTTAGCTAAGTATAAATACTTCCCCTCCAAAACATCCCCAATTAGTGTGAGTTGTCCCCAATCATCCCCATATTTGTCCCCACTTACTCTTCATTTATTTCTGGAGGTGCTTCTAAAAAGCCAGCAATTGGGAGAGGGAATTCACCGTTATTGAGTAGTATTTCAAAGCATTCATCTTCTGAAATTCCGTGTTTTTTAGCTTTGTAGGCTAGTAGCTCTTTAAACGCTCCGATATTTCTTCTTATGTAGAATGAAGTTATTGAGGCTAAATTAGCCCTTACAGATCGCTCCATTAGCTTTGAGGCTACCAAAAACCAATCTTTATCAAAATCTGATAAATTTATTGATCCCACATTTAATTTAGCCATTTTTTACTTTTTTATTTCTTCTATATTACACTTGTTTGATACTGGTATGGTTGTTTGATACTGGTAATATAAATTACGTATACTAACTTTTTGATATACCAATGTTAAACCTATATAACATTGGTATATTAAAGAGGTGGACAAATATACAACATCTGACCAGACCGGTATACGCTACAAGATTAGACAGAGGATAGTAACTTTTCTTGTAGCTACTTAGACGCGTCTTATACATGTCTAAGACTGTCGGTTTCTTGTCCGTTCCTTATCTTGTCCAGAGTTTGACTTACTACTAATAGAGACAATATTAGCTACTGACCAAGGCACGACCGCTAACGATTCACTTAATGAGCTTGAATATACCCGAACGATTGTTGCTGGGAAATTAAAGATACCAGCAATAACTCTTGTTCGTTATTTAACATTAGGTGCTGATTATATTCCTGCCTTGAAAGCTTATGTATCGGATGACGACCCTTTGAACGGTAAACGGATTTTGGAGTCTAATATCAAATATTTAGAAGAAATTCAATATCTAAAGTTACATTATTTGCCTTTGCGAGTAACTGAGATTTTGAATTATAAATATACACTACTGGAGAGTGCTTGATTATGAATATTTCAGAACTTGTGACATTTTTGAACGGTGTTTCTAATATTCTGGACGCTGTACAAGATTCACCGGAATTAAAAAGATTGGTCAAATCAAGATATTACTCGACAAGTAATAATCTAGTTTTGGCTGACATTCAGCTAGTAATCGAAGAAGTATCTAACGGATTAGCGCAAGCAAAGAAATTTGAATTAGATCAAAAACTATTAGAAGAATAAATCATACAACTAAAAAATTATGCTCTCAAACATCGGATTTCCGTTATCGATGTCATTGAGATTTTTTTTTCCAAATTTACCAAAATTGCTCTTACCATAAAATCATTCTTTTCCGCTATTGTTTGCGTAAGTCTTAAGATGATTACAATAGAGAATTATCTGGTAAATCCACTTGCACATAAAAAGCTATGCTTTTTTGAGGTGGAATTATTAGGGTTTAACTAAGTAATTAATGGGAGCAAAAATGATATGATTGGAATTGCGATCGCAGGCACTGGATTTGGTCAAAAAGTCCACATCCCTGGATTCCAAGCACATCCTCGCACTGAGGTAGTTGCTGTTTATCACCGAGATATCAATAAAGCCAAAGCCATAGCAGAATCCCATAATATCCGCCACGCTTGCGACTCACTTACAGATATTGTGGCCTTACCAGAAGTGCAAGCAGTCAGCATCTCTACACCGCCCTTTTTGCACTATGAAATGGCAAAAACCGTATTACAAGCTGGCAAACATTTATTACTAGAAAAGCCGACAACTTTAAATGCAGTTGAGGCGAAAGAACTTTATCAGTTAGCTAAAGCAAAAAGCGTCATTGCGACTGTAGATTTTGAATTTCGCTTTGTACCAGCATGGCAGTTGTTTGCAAAATTATTGTCAGAAAACTATGTAGGTGAGTTACGCCTAATTAAAATTGATTGGTTAGGTTCTTCTCGTGCTGATACCTCACGTCCTTGGAATTGGTATTCTGATAAAGATAAAGGAGGCGGTGCATTGGGATCTTTGGGTTCTCACGCCTTCGATTATATTCACTGGTTATTCGGGCCAGTGCGTAGATTAAACGCCTATTTGAGTACTGCTATTCCTACACGAGTTGACCCGATTAGTGGAGAATCTAAGGCAGTGAATACAGATGATAACTGTATATTAACCTTGGAATTAGCGAATGGTACACCTTGCCAACTTTCTATCAGTGCGGTTGTTCATGCAGCAAGAACCCATTGGGTAGAAGTATATGGCGATCGCGGTACATTAATAGTGGGCAGTGAAAATCAAAAAGATTATATACATGGTTTTCGTGTTTGGGGTTCCCAGCCAGGTAAACCTCTAACAGAAATAGAAATACCGAATCGGTTAATTTTTCCCAAAAATTATGCTGATGGCCGCATTTCGGCATTTATCCGCGTAGTAGACCAATGGGTGGAGGGAATTGAACGCAATCAGGAAATTACCCCATCACTACGGGAAGGAATTTATTCTCAGTTGTTGATGGATTTATCTCATGAATCTCATACAAAAGCAAGTTGGTTAGACGTACCCAGTTTGGAAGAATTTCTTAGCAACTAGAGAGAAAATGAGCAAAACTCCCCGTATTCGTATCCCCCTGGAAGTCAAGAAATATGTTTTTGAACGTGACAAATATCAATGCCAAAGCTGCGGTAAAACTACTACAGAAACTCACCTCAGCATTGACCATATCATTCCCCTGTCCCGTGGTGGTCAAAATGATATCAGTAATTTACAAACTCTCTGTCTTACCTGCAATCAGCAAAAAACAGATAATATTGACCCCCGTTTCCGGCGATATTTTCAGCTTTAGGCTACAATCATGTGGGCTATTCGTTTCTAATTTCTATGCCTCAAAATCACAATAGCAATTCCCGAAGATTCCCCAATATTAAAACTACAATTCTTTACCTCTTCACCTTTATGACTGTTTTAGTAATAGCCTTTCCCTGGCTATATGAGGTTAAAACTAAAGCTGGGATCAATATATCACGTAGCCGCCATGCAGGAACCTTTTTTGAGAAACATACATTTGGACTCTTTAGGTGTGAGTGGCTTTATCCCTACCATTGCGATCGCTCTCACGTTAAGTAAAGAAAATTACAGCATAATTCAAAATTCAGAAGTCAGAATGGGCTACGCCCCGCGGCGCTAACAGTAGTAAAACAGGGTGCATTACCTGGACTTGAGATGAATCGTTGTGTACAACACTTTCCTTGAAATTCACTGCCAAAAGAAAAGGGGATAATTATCCCCTTTTCTTTGTGTGAAGTTTTTATCCAAAAATTGACCTCGTTCCCGGTATTTAGCTGGGAACAAGGTTTTGACTTAAGTTGATACTAATGTTGCGCTGTGAGTTCCTAAATCTATCCCAACTGATTTGAGATAGAACTGACATCAACGGCTAATTTTTTGCCCAACTTGAGCAACTGAAGACACTGATTATCTCCTTCATTACCAACGCTAGTAATACACACTGGCGCTATCTGACTGTGCAGACAACTAAAATATAATTCTTGCGATCGCTGTAGGGAAATATCAATATTTAGTTGATCCCCGACATCAATCAATCGCTCCAATAGTTGGATATCTGCATTAAAACTACCATTGGCATCGTGCAACAATTGCCAGAGCGATCGCGCAATTAACTGTTCTAACATCTGCTTACCGTCAGGAATATTCAGCCGACAACGCAGATGTTTTGCTTCAGTTGCGATCGCCTCCAATTCTAAGATGTGATTCCAACTCTTTTGGGGATCGGCGATATCTTGCTCAAGCGACCGCAATGTCATCAAACAGCGATGCCCTAAAGCAATATCTGCTGCTACCTGCAATTCTTGCGGTACTGCGATTTCATCTCGATGAAACGCCATCAGCACCCCATAATTATCACGGTACGCTTGAGTATACAACTGTCCTAAGCGTGTCAGTGTTTCCTCACTAAGCAGCCGCATAATCCGGTGGCGTTCTTCAGCAAATAGATTTTGCAAGCTGAAAGCTTCTTCGCCAAATAGCTGTGTCATCGCCAAGATAGTATGAGCCGCACTAGCTTGTTTTAGTGCGCCAAAAAGCTTTTCTTTTAATTGGCTGTAGTTACGTCTCCCAGTAAATTGTTGAATGCCACAGTGGAAATCCCAGCCTCCCAAATGCAGAACTGCAAAGACCAAATGCTCACTTTCCCAAGTAATCTCTGATACCAGCTTTAAATTTCCCACAGCCAGAGTTAGCGATCCCATCCGTTGCATTTGGTAATCTAACTCATTGGCTGCGTAGCAGTAAACCCGCTTATGGTAACGCTGAGACTGTTTGTCAGCAGCATCTTTTCTGGGTAGGGAATTGTGCGCCTCTGCTGGTTTCTGATTGCTAAATAGGGAAGTAATGGCGTAATGGGCTGCTACTTGCTTAAAGCCAAGCTGGGCAGTTAACACGAGTTGTCGATAAATTTCTGCACCGTGTTTGAACTGATCCACATTACTGGGGGCTAAACCAAGACGCTTGACGAAGCCTTTTTCCAACTGCACACCAGCCACATCCCCGGCCAATTCCAAAGCACGGGCAGCGTAGCGCAGAATTTGCGTCCCCTCTGGACGGGAAATTTCTTCAAAAAACCAACCGCAACTAGTGAACATCAACAAAGCGTGACGCTGCATTTCTAACAGGCGCAAAGCGTCTACTTGTTCGGCTGCGGTTAGTTTGTGGGTTTGATGACGGGCGAGAAAACGGTTGACATTGGTAGCAGAGCGATCGCGCATTACTTGGATATATTCATCTCGCGCTAGCCAAGGATCGCGAAATAACTGCCTACCATGTTCCTCATAAACCTCAGTTAGTTGATCCCGCAGCCAATTGAGGGCATCCCGTAGGGGGCGACGCCATTTCTGATGCCAAACACCACCTTCACCACCACAACCACAGTCATCTTCCCATCTGCCGACACCGTGGGCGCAACTCCAGGCTGTGACTGACTTCAATTCCACTTCCCAACTGGGAGAATTTAAGCTCAGGTAATGGGCGAAGTTTGTTACCGTCCAACCTTGTTGAGGAAACTCTTTAGTAAAGGCATAAGCTAAAGTTTTCTCTGTTCCCTTCTTGTGATGTCCGAAGGTTTCGCCATCTGTCGCCACCGAAATCAGCTGTGCTGGACGATGATCCCCACGCACTGCCGAACCTATACGTCCAGCAAAGTGACTGGAGTTATAAACCACATCACTAAAACCCATATCCCGCGATATCGGGCCATCGTAGAAGAAGATATCAATGTAGGGTAATTCTTCTCTACTACTATCGTTAGGGCTAGTGGCGATCGCACTCAGAGGTGAAGATGAAGTGTCGAGTGTGGGCTTCAAATAACAACGATAGGGACGGGTAGAATCAATCTGACTACCGCCGACTTCGATCCATTCAGGATGAGGATGATCTGGAGTGGGGAGGGGACGGCAACGCAATGCTTGAGATGGTGCAAGGATAATGAAGCGAATACCCTCAGCAACAAGAGCTTCTAACGTGGCGTAGTCTACAGCAGTTTCTGCTAGCCACATCCCTTCGGGATCACGCCCAAAGCGGGAGCGGAAGTCTTCTTTACCCCAGCGAATTTGAGTATATTTGTCGCGTTCATTCGCCAGAGGCATGATGATGTGATTGTATACTTGCGCGATCGCATTACCGTGACCATGCAAGCGTTGGCTACTCTTAGCATCCGCCTCTAAAATTCGCTGATAAACTTCCACATCGTAGCGTTCTAGCCACGACATCAGCGTCGGCCCGATATTAAAACTGAAATACTCATAATTGTTGACGATCCCCACCACTTCACCTTGGTCATTTAAGACTCTGGCAAAGGCGTTTGGACGATAGCATTCCCAATGAATCCGCTCATTCCAATCAT
Source organism: Nostoc punctiforme NIES-2108 (assembly GCA_003326195.1). GTDB lineage: Bacteria > Cyanobacteriota > Cyanobacteriia > Cyanobacteriales > Nostocaceae > Nostoc > Nostoc punctiforme_A. Next base: position 32,069 of record LXQE01000161.1, on the reverse strand, counting down.
GGAAAGGTGCAGCGCTCGGTTGGCGTTCAATTGCGTCCAGATAAGGGTTTTCCCTTGGTGGCTGGTAAAAATGACCATGCACCGTCACATAAACACCATTAGCCTTTCTCAGGGGATCGGTTTCTTTGGTGTTATTGGGATCTGAATGTAATGTTAACGTTGAGCCAGAGCTAGCTGGCATTTCAGCAGCAGAAGTCATGTATATTTAATCCAAAACAAAAAACTTGCAGTTGCACCGAAAACATTGTGTGTAAACCTTACTACAATAGTTTGAACACAAAATCCGGTATAAACAACAACTATGATATCCAACTAAATTTTGACAAAGCTGTTTTATTGTAGTGGGAAATCTGCGTTATCGCACAGCCCTTTCCCTGAAGGCTTAAAGTAATTAGCCATTGAACAAAGCCTCAGTTAGGGGTTTTCTCTTCTTTAGCGTCAATCAAAATTTTAATTGTCTTTTAATAATTAAACCCCATTTTTGATGTAATATTTTGGCTAAAATTCATACTTTTGCAACAAAAGATTACAAGAACTGATCATATCGCAATTTTGCTTTACACAACATCGGCAGCGTTGAACGGAAAACAGTACAATCTCTGAATTGTTCTACAGGCGGTTGAGAGTACCATATCGGAGTGCTGAGTGAAAGTAATTGTTAATTCAACACTCCAAATTTGAAACTTAGGATTGCTCGCTGTGAATGATACCCTCAACTTAAGACAACAAATGTCAACCAAAAACATTATTCTTTTCGCTTTACTACTGTTTATCCCGGTTTCTGTAGCAGCTCACTTTCTGGAGTGGGGAGAATTGATAGTTTTCATTACAGCTGGATTAGCAATTCTGCCCTTAGCAGCTTGGATGGGTACAGCCACAGAAGAAATTGCTGTCGTAGTCGGGCCATCACTAGGGGGCTTGTTAAACGCCACCTTTGGTAATGCTACAGAACTAATCATCGCCCTAGTAGCGCTAAACGCTGGGTTAATAGATGTAGTCAAAGCTAGTATCACGGGATCGATTATTAGCAACTTACTACTGGTGATGGGTTTTTCCATGCTTTTGGGAGGACTGCGCTACAAAGAACAGACATTTCAGCCAATTGTGGCGCGGGTGAATGCTGCTTCGATGAATTTGGCAGTGATTGCCATTTTGATGCCAACGGCGATGAATTATACCTCTCAAGGAATTAACGAAGAAACAGTGCAAAATCTTTCTATTGCTGTTGCTGTAGTGTTAATCCTGGTTTATGCCCTAACGCTGCTATTTTCGATGAAAACCCACTCCTATCTATATGATGTGGGTGTAGCGGAGACAGAAGAAGAGGAAACCCCTCACGCGAAACCAAATATGATGTTGTGGGTTGGTGTCTTGCTAGTATGTACCTTGCTAGTGGCACTTGAGTCAGAAATGCTAGTAGATTCTCTGGAAGTGGCCACATCTCAACTAGGTTTAACGGCGCTGTTTACAGGGGTAATTTTGGTTCCCATCGTCGGTAACGCGGCTGAACACGCCACAGCAGTCACCGTGGCGATGAAAGATAAGATGGATCTTTCCCTTTCGGTAGCTGTGGGATCGAGTATGCAGATTGCCCTATTTGTTGCACCTGTGTTGGTGATAGCAGGGCGGATATTGGGTAAACCAATGGATTTGGATTTCAAACCCTTTGAATTAGTAGCTGTAGTTGTGTCAGTGTTGATTGCCAACAGTATTAGTTCCGATGGTAAGTCCAATTGGCTGGAAGGTACTTTGTTATTAGCTGCTTATACAGTATTGGGATTCGCCTTCTACTTCCATCCAGTTATGGAAGGTATGGGGTAGTACCGCAAGGCGGAAGTCAGCCCCTTTGGGGAAGTCAAAAGTCAAAAGTTAAAAGTCAAAAGTTTTGTATATCAAGGCTTTTGCTTGTTTAAAATGGCAGCTTGATTTCCGCCGTGCTGTACTAGTGAGTTAGTAGTGCGTAGGCGTAGCCTGGCGTAGACATCGCAGTTTAATGGATTCGCGGAAGTCCCCACCCTTAACGCCAGTAAAATAAAGAGATATAAGAGCGATCGCCTGTATGAGCTACTGCCTTAATCCCCATTGTCCCAAACCGGAAAATCCCAATCATGTCAATTTTTGTGTGACTTGCGGTGCAAAATTACTTCTCAAAGAACGTTATCGTGCTATCAAACCAATCGGACAAGGTGGTTTTGGCAAAACTTTCTTAGCTGTAGATGAGGATAAACCCTCAAAACCACGCTGCGTAATTAAGCAATTTTATCCTCAATCTCAAGGCACTAACACTCTTGCCAAAGCTGTAGAGTTATTTAATCAAGAAGCGGTGCAGTTAGATGAATTGGGTAAACATCCCCAAATTCCCGAACTACTGGCATATTTTACCCAAGAAGCTCGGCAGTATCTTGTACAAGAATTTATCGACGGGCAAAACTTAGCCCAGGAGTTAGCACATAGGGGTGCTTTTAGTGAAATAGAAATCTGGCAGCTATTAAACGATTTATTATCAGTTTTGCAATTTTGTCACGCTAAACACGTAATTCACCGCGATATTAAGCCAGAAAATATTATTTTACGGGAGAGCGATCGCAAACTAGTWTTAGTAGATTTTGGGGCGGCTAAATCTACCACTGGCGCTGCCTTAAATAAAACTGGTACTAGTATTGGTAGTCCAGAATATGTTGCCCCTGAACAAATGAGAGGTAGGGCTATTTTCGCCAGTGATATTTACAGTTTGGGTGCGACTTGTATTAATTTATTAACAGTGCGATCGCCTTTCGATTCTTATGATATCAAYAACGAYACTTGGGTATGGCAGCAATACTTGCAAACTCCCGTAAGTAATGAGTTGAGTCGCATTCTCAACAAGATGCTAGAAAGTATCCCAATTCGGCGTTATCAAACAGTAGACGAAGTTCTCAAAGACTTAAATAAATACTTGCCAGTAGCATCAAAGCCAGCGATTGCACCAAAACCTATCTCTCAATCGCCACCAAATTCTTCAGCTGCTTTTGTATCGAAATCTCCTAGTCAACTCGAACGGGAATTAGAAGAAATGAAAACCCAATTTATGGGTAACAGCAAACCTCAACCAAATAAAATACAACCACCAAACCCAACACCTCAGCCTTCTAGTAAAAGTAAAATAGATCAAGAATTAGAAGAATTAAAAGCAAAATTTCTTGGTAATAATAACCCCTGAAATCATTTAGCCTAAATTATTTTATCATCAGAGTGATTAAAGAGGGTTAATTAAGCCCAGACTGTAGGTATAAGCTGTACACATTTAATTGGTATATATAGCACAATACAGTTCAGTTAAGGATTTCTTCCTTCTCTTTCTTCTCTTCCTTTGCGTCCTTCGCGGTTCGTTAAAAAAAGTGACTCTGAAACTCAGAGCCACCCTTAAAACTGTATTCTGAAACTTTTTAAGTTTTCACAATATCCGGATGTAGATGTGTGATAATTTACTTCTTAGCTTCAGCAATAGGAACCCATTCAGTATGGAAACTTCCGGGCTTATCAAGACGCAGGTAGGTATGTGCACCGAAGTAGTCGCGTTGTGCTTGAGTTAGATTTTGAGGCAAGCGATCGCGGCGATAGCTGTCAAAATAATCCAAGGATGCGCTAAATGCGGGTACTGGAATTCCTACTGTTGCGGCTGTCGCAATCACTTCCCGCCAAGCAGTCTGTCTGTCGAGAATTGTCTGCTTAAATTCGGGAGCTAACAGCAAGTTAGGCAAAGCTGGATTTTCGCTAAAAGCCTTCTTAATCTTATTCAAAAAGCGAGCGCGAATAATACAACCACCTTTCCAAATCCGCGCCATTTCGCCCAGATCCAAATTCCAGTTATATGTTTTTGAAGCTGTGGATAGCAATGCCATCCCTTGAGCATAAGAACAGATTTTTGAACAATAAAGAGCATCACGGACTTTGTTGATAAAGTCCTTGGTTTGCCCGTCATACTTGCCACTGGGGCCTGTAAGGACTTTAGATGCTGCAACCCGCTCCTCTTTAATGGAAGATATAATCCGGGCATTAACTGCTGCTGTAATTGTAGGAATAGCAACTCCCAATTCCAATGCAGTTTGCACAGTCCAGCGTCCAGTTCCCTTTTGACCTGCTGCATCAACAATCAAATCCACCAGGGGTTTATTTGTTTCTGGGTCAAGATATGGGAAGATATTCTTCGTAATCTCAATCAAAAATGAATCGAGTTCATCGGTGGTGTTCCATTCAGCAAACACCTCATGTAGCTGATTATGGTCTAATCCAGCGACATTTTTCAGCAAGTCGTAGGCTTCAGCAATTAGCTGCATATCGCCGTACTCAATACCGTTGTGTACCATTTTGACATAGTGGCCAGAACCACCAGGGCCAATGTAGGTTACACAAGGGCCATCATCGACTTGGGCAGCAATTTTGTTGAAAATTGGTGATAGAAACTCGTAAGAGCTTGTTGTACCTCCAGGCATCAGTGAAGGCCCATTTAGCGCTCCTTCTTCACCGCCACTGACACCCATACCAAGATACCGAAGCCCAGCGGGTTCTAATTCCTGAGTGCGTCGTTCCGTATCTTCAAACCAAGAGTTGCCACCGTCGATAATGATATCGCCTTCCTCTAACAAGGGTTTGAGTTGAGCAATTACCGCATCCACTGGCTTACCAGCTTGCACCATTACTAGAATTTTGCGGGGACGTTCCAATAAGGCAACGAATTCTTCTAGAGTAAAGGCGGCTTTGACGTTCCGTCCTGGCGCACGCTGCGCCATAAACGCATCCGTTTTTTCTCGGGAGCGGTTGTAAACTGCAATTGGGAAGCCATTGCGCTCTACGTTTAGAGCGATGTTCTCACCCATAACGGCTAATCCAATCACACCAAAGCTTTGTAGTGTCATAAAAAATTTCTGGCTAACTCTTGCAGATCCTTTTACTTTAAGGGTAGTCCGATATTTTCCCTTCTCTCCTAAAGAAGACCTTAAGACTTGATATAAACGACAAAAATCCACAACTAACATGGATAATTAATTTTAAATTGTATCTAAATCAACAATTGACTGGCAAAATTTGCAAAATTGTTAGTTGAGGGACTGGGGACTGGGGACTGGGGACTGGGGACTAGGAAGGAATTTAATTCACTAAATTAGTTTTTCTTCCTAATACCTAATACCCAGTACCCGATCCCCAGTACCCGATCCCCAGTCCCCAATCTCTAGTCAAAGGAGTAACCAAATAATGCTGGCATTTGTCCTAGCTTTGGTGGTCGGTCTTGGTAGTTTAGCCATTTACATAGCAGCTTTCTTTTTTCCAGAAATCCACCGCAAGAATGACTTTATCTGGAGTGGTGTAGGATTGTTCTACGCTTTAGTCTTATGGGTGTTTGCACCACGCATTACTGGAGGCTTGTTGCTGGGTCATGTGGCTAGTGTGGCTCTTTTGGTCTGGTTTGGCTGGCAAACTCTATCATTACGTCGGCAATTAACCCCACAGGCACAACAAACCCAAGTACCCAGTGCTGAGACGGTAAAAACTGGCATTCAAGAACAGGTGAATAAGTTGTCCCTTCAGGAACGGCTGGGCCAGTTGCAAAAAGGTCTTGGTACTACCTTCAGTGGCGCGAAAGACAAGGTGCAGCAGACTGTGAGTAAAAAGACACCCACAACCCCCAAACCTGAAGATATTACTTCTGTACTGTCAGAGAAACCTGCTATTGAGATTATTGACAAAACTATTGTCATACCAGAACCACCAGCAAAGGAGACAGTTACTACCGAAACCGAAGCAAAAACTGAGATTGTACCAGAAGCGATTCCACCACATCCCCCATCTCCTGACTTGGTGGAAGCCGCGCAACCAGATTTTGAAATTGAGGATAAGCAACCGATTCCCATAGAAGAAATTGCTCCAGATGCGGTACTCGCTCCCCCAGCAGAAACCCCACCTGAGCAAATACCGCCTAATCAACCTGGTTGAATGCGGTTGAATGCTGTGAAACCCAACGTTAACCTAATATAATGTTGGGTTTCACTATTTCCATCAGGCTATTTTAGGGCTAATTTCAAACGCTAATTCAGAACGATAGAAGCACACATCAAACGCTAAAAAGAAATTCATGTGTCTTAAAATCAATGGGGCGTTTCTATCTCTTGTCCAAGCAAAAACTCAGTGCAATGGCGATTTTCTTGCCCAATCATATTTTTTAGTTACCTGAGTTTTTTGCTTGAAACGCTTGTAAATCAGAGCCTTTTAGGGAATGAAACAGGCCTGCTTCGGGAAGGGGGTTAGAGGGTTAAGTCTTATAACTTTTAATTCTGGTAGAAACTAAAATGGTACGTTACGGCTTTAGCTGTAACGCACCATAATTAAGATTCCCTAAAATTCATCTTGCGTATTAGTAAATATTTCCTTCTCTATTGAGTTGTTCATCATGCTTGGCAATAACCCAAATTGCATGAATACTACCTGGTAGCCAACCTAGAACTGTAAGCAAGATGTTAATAAACAGAGTCGGGCCAACTCCAACAGTCAGGAAAACGCCTAAAGGAGGCACTAACAAACCTAGAATAAAACGAACTAATTTCATGATTTTGCCGTATTTTTGTGATTTTCTTTAATTACATTCTGCTGAAAATACCGAATTAGGAAATCCACCTTCGGATATTTATTTGGAGTAGAGACGTGAAAAAATTGGTCTTTCTACTCCTTATAATACTTATCTAGAAGGTAATTCACCTTGGGTTTTTTCGCCACCGCTCGCTAACAGGTTTCTTTCAACAAAGTAGTTGTTAATGAAGGTGTTAGCAAAAGTTAAAATCACTGGCCCAAGAAGGAAACCAATAATTCCGCGAACTGCGAACCCAGGAACTAGGACTGCTGCTAACCAGAAACACAAACCGTTAACGACGAGCGAAAATGCTCCAAATGATAAAAAGTTAAGTGGTAGAGAAAGAGCAGACAAAACTGGTTTAACTGAACCGTTAATTAGACCAATTACTAAAGCAGCAATCATAGCTGCGGGAAAGTTAGCAATATTAACGCCTGGAACAACTAAATCAACAATCAACAGGCTCAAAGCTGTAGCTAGGGCGGTTAATAATGGTGTTAACATTTTTCTTACCTAATCACTAAAGATTTTTTGTAACTTCTTATCTCATCTTCAGCTATGTGCTAGGTTTTAACCTCTCTTGCAAGATAGAATTTGGTTCTATCGTTAGGCCGATCATTGAGAAAAATATAGCGGTTCCAATACTGCGTAGGTTTTACTTAAAAAAGCACTCCGAGTAGATTGGGTTGAGGAACGAAACCCAACATTTTCACGATTTTGTCGGGTTTTACTACCTTTAACCCAACCTAGAAATTTTCTTAACTGATTAGTATGCAATCACTCAGATTTTCCAGACTCAGGCTTATAGTAAAGGGCTGATTTATATAAGACTTGTTCTTGATGGGTTTCTAAAGTGCAATCAGACAAAGGATAAGTTACACAAGTAACAACATAACCAGCCTGTATTTCGCTGGGGCGCAGAAATTTTTGCTCACTTTGATCGACTTGACCATTAATAAGTTTAGCAATACACGCAGAACATTCGCCTTGTTTACACCCAGATGGTAGGCGGATACCAGCATCTTCCGCCATATCGAGAATGTATTGATCATCTGGTACTGGAATGGTGCGATCTAATCCAAGTGTAGGATTGATGAATCGAACTTGATAAACTACCATCTGCTGTTTGTAATTATTGCTTAACTGTTTTCATCGACAAACTAATCCGCTTGAGTTTCTCGTTGATTTCTAACACCTCGACTTTGACTACTTGTCCGACTTTGACAACTTTGTTGGGATCGTCTACAAATCTATCAGCAAGTTGGGATATATGCACCAAGCCATCTTGATGTACGCCGATATCGACGAAAGCACCGAAGTTGGCGACGTTCGTCACGATTCCCTCTAGTTCCATTCCCACCTTTAAGTCCCTGATTTCCTTAATTCCTTCTCTGAAGGTGGCATACTTAAATTCAGCACGAGGATCTCTACCTGGTTTTTCCAGTTCACTGAGGATGTCCCGTAGTGTGGGTTCGCCGACGCTATCGTTAACATATTTTTTCAGGTTGGTCTTTTTGAGCTTTTCGGCAATTTGTGTTACCTGATTTAATGGCACATTTAGATCGGATGCGATCGCTTCTACTACAGAATAACTCTCTGGATGCACTGCTGTATTATCCAAAGGGTTATCACCGCCGCGAATCCGCAGAAAACCCGCTGCTTGTTCAAAGGCTTTTGGCCCCAACTTCGGAACTTTCAACAGTTGTCGGCGATTTTTAAAGGCTCCATGCTGGTTACGATAAGCGACAATATTATTGGCTACTGTTGCCGTAATCCCAGAGACGGATGTCAGAAGTTCTTTGGAGGCGGTGTTTAAGTCTACGCCGACGTAGTTGACGCAGCTTTCTACAGTGTCATCCAATTTCTTTTTCAACAACTTCTGATCGACATCGTGCTGATATTGTCCCACACCAATAGATTTGGGATCGATTTTCACTAGTTCCGCCAAAGGGTCTTGCAAACGGCGGCCGATACTAATTGCGCCGCGCACGGTAATATCTAAATCGGGAAACTCTTCTAACGCCACTTTACTTGCAGAATATATAGATGCGCCAGACTCATTCACCATCACCTTAACTGGTTTGCGTTCTATATTTTGTAGTACTTGCGTGACAAATTCCTCTGTCTCGCGGGACGCTGTACCGTTACCAATGGCGATTAACTCAATTTTGTACTTTTCAATCAGATTTTTGACAGTTTGTGCAGCTTTGAGTCGCTGTTCAGCCGCTTGGTGGGGAAATACCGCCTGATATTCCAAAAATTGTCCAGTTTGGTCGAGGACAGCAACCTTACACCCAGTTCTAAATCCAGGGTCTATCGCCAGCGTGGGTTTCATCCCTGCTGGTGCAGACAGCAGCAACTCCCGCAGATTAGTTTCAAATGTCTTGATTGATTCTATGTCTGCATAAACTTTTATCTCAGAAATAACCTCTCCCATTAGAGAGACTTTCATCAAACGATTGAATGCATCCTTCAACATTGCTTGATAAAAATCCCGAATTGTCCGTACTTTGGTTTTAATTTCTTTCGACTCTAGATAGTAAAGTACCGTATCTTCATCGAAAGCAATTTCAAAGCTTAATACTTTCTCCGTTTCACCCCGACACAACGCCAGCATATTGTGGGGTGCAATATTTTTTACCCTAATTTGATAGTTACGGTACATCTCAAATTTGGTTGTACCTTCAGGATAATCATCTTTGATGCGGGAGACAAATACCCCTTCTTCTAAAAGATAGTCGCGGATATACGCACGTAACTCAGCTTTTTCAGCTACTTCTTCCGCCAAAATATCAGCAGCACCTTTGAGCGCTTCTTCCGCTGTTTTTACTCCCTGCGTCTCCGAAATATACTTAGCCGCTTCTTCTTCCAAGGATGCAATTACAGCATTTTTGATGTTTAACGACTTGATGAAGTCTGCAAGGGGTTCGAGTCCTTTTTCTCTGGCGATAGTGGCGCGGGTGCGGCGCTTTGGGCGATAGGGTAAGTATAAATCCTCAAGTTCGGTTTTTTGTAAGCAGGATGAGATTTTGGCTTTGAGTTCATCTGTAAGTTTACCTTGTTGGGCGATCGCGCTTAAAATCGCCGATTTTCGTTCTTCTAGTTCTGTTAAATAAGTATATCGATCAGCCAGTTCACGTAGTTGCACTTCATTCATCTCATCGGTGCGCTCTTTGCGGTAACGTGCAATAAAGGGAATTGTTGCACCCTCCGCCAAAAGTTCCAGCGCGTTTTGCACCTGATGGGATTTGAGGTTTATTTCAGTTGCCAGTATTTGAGGAATGTTCAGCATTAGGTGTCTAAAATGAAAATGCTACTTCTAAAGGTAATATGCTAGATCCTTATCCTGGCGCAAGGCCAAAGTTTTAAGCTAATCTACCAGATGATTGCTCACAAGAGCACAATTGGCGAAATAGACAAAACACACCTACGCAAGTTTTATAACCCTTTCAATCCGCGTAGATGAATGAGAATTTGTCTATCACAGCGCACCTTGGCTGAGTCGAGAGAACGGCAAAAGTAACATCATCCACAGAAATTGTCTGTCCCTAAACACTATGCAAAATTGCGTAGCATTTCGCACCTACTTTTAAAGCCTGCTACGCACACTATCTACCACAAAAAAAAGACTTGTCAAGCTTTTAGGCGCTTCATCTGTCGCAATAATTATTCCAATTGGCTTAATATATAACGTTGCGTAATCTTGATTTTCTATAATATTTATTTCGCTCGACTGTTGTAGCCAAAACCTTGTTGGATGTAAGATTAACCACACTTCCAAAAAATTTGTCCTAAAAACACTATAACCTTTAGTTCAGAGGTTAGTAAAATGCCTTTGTTTTTCTTGATACCACTATGTACTGCTTTAGCTACGGGCTACTTGTTCAAAAAGAGTAGTGATGAAATTGCATATCTTGCAGGTGTATTCGCAGCGATTAGCTTGATCTTAAGTTTAGTATTAGCACCTTGGCAGATTCAGTTTGGATTATTAATTATTGTCTTCGTCATTACCAACAGACTTTTGCAGGATAATGAGTCCAAACAATAGGAAAACAACCTAGAGAAACCTCTATCCAGCCAAGGAAACTTAGCGTTGTTTTTCTTGATACCACTATATACTCTTTTGGCTACTGCCTACTTATTCAAAAAGAGTACTAATGAAATTGCATACTTTGCAGCTATTAGCTTGATTTTAAATCTAGTATTAGCATCTTGGCAGATTCAGTTTGGATTGTTAATCATGATTACCGACAGACTTTTGTGAGGATAATGAGTCCAAACAATAGAAAAACCTCTACCCAGCTAAGGAAAATTGGCGGACTACTAGCTCTGTCTGAGATATGTGAATTTAGATGGAGATTTTTGTGGATAGATAGAAAACAATTTAAACTCTAGATTGTCATCTAAAATTATGGCTGTAATTTAGTGTAAAGTTGTGTGATATTATAAGTGCAAGTACTGTTTTTCAAGCTTCAATTTTCCTTTGGTCAACTCTTAGGTTTGCATTTATCGAGTTTAATACTAACTTTTTACTTTTACAAGTTTAATACCCAGAAATTACTTCATAAATTTACAAAGTTCCCAGACAAAATTTTATAATAGAGGAGGATTTTTATTTTATGAAGTTTTTGTTTAAGTGTATTTGTCAGTAGATAAATTTTTGATAAAGTATAACGATAAATTTGCAACATACCTTTCTCGTGGTATTCTAGTAAGTAATTACATGTAGCAATAAATTTGGAGAAAAAAGCCTATTTATAATTACGAGGAGAAATCAAGCAAATCTAATACTAAATGGTGTAAAAATATATCAAATTCAATGCAATTAACGTCAACTTTAAGTTGATTAGCCAATGCTAGTTTGCATTAGTTGTTTTGTTAAAAAGGCTCCATTTGGACATCCAGTAAAATTCCCCATAAACCTGTAAAGCGTATTACTGTAGATTGATTTATCTCCTCTCTATGATTTACGCCGCCAGTCAGACTTGTATTACTTATTGCGTTCCCATCCCCAAAAAGAGCACGTATACAACTCAATTTGAGTAAAAACCTTTACTTTTATAAATCGGCTTAATTGCCAGCCGAGATTACAGATATGTCTGTGAACCGGGAGAAATTTTATGATATGTCAGTATATTAATTAACTTTTCTGGAGCAAATAGAGAATATTTATCAATCCAGCTAGGTTTTATAACTAGAGAAGATCAATAGTATCTTTAAAAAATTTCTATAGCAGGATACAACTGATGAAAGTTAATGAATGGGTTAATCAAAAATTCTAGCAATCCATTTTGGTTTAGGTGCATCTGTTGAATATGTGGGTGCAATCAGAGTTCAGCATCAGCGATGTCTACGACTGGCTACACCTACGCACACTACAAACTTTGTGTATGTAGAGAGAATTTGTGACAAAGTTCTCAACCTTCCCTATTTCTGCATCCACTATTAGATTATCGCGAGCGCACTAAAAATAGCGTTAGAGCAAAACTGGGTAGCACAGAAAATATCTGTAATTCACAGTTGGGCAAACTTTAAATTGATTGTGCCAATTGCCAAGCAATAAACTGCTTTGCTTGAGAGTATAACCCAGTAAAAAATTAAGCGTGCTTTAGTCCGAATCATATCGAACGCTGCCATGATAGAGCAATCTTGAATATTACATAGCATTTAGTTTTGAACTCTAGGTCATGAGCTTCAATGATTATTTTGATATCAGTCACTTCAGCATAGTCTTGCTAATTTTGCTGTCTATTTACTGAAGTGGAGTCGATTTTTAAAGAAGGTATTGCTGAGATATTAAACGTTAAAAAAACTGATTTTTTACTGCCCAGTTCATACCTATCATCTTGAGTTAAGGCAAAGTACTATGAAATCTATGTCCCAAAATTCAAACTTTAAAATAATCCCTTATATTATTTTATTTGTAAGTATTTTATTTAGTATCAGCGGACAATTACTGATGAAAAACGCCATGATTTATACAAATGAGGGAGTATGGACTTGGGATTTTCTTCAAAAATTGTCATTAGCTATTACTGTCTATTGTTTAGGTATAGTAAATTGGATATTGGCTCTCCGATCTGTAAAATTAAGTATTGCATATCCACTCACGAGTTTAAATTATGTCGGGATACTTTTTGGCTCATACTACTTTTTTAATGAGGTGATTACATCAACTCGAATAGTAGGAGTTATAACTATCTTCTTGGGTGTACTTTTAGTAGTTAATCCCATTAAAAAGTTCAAATTTATATAATTACTTAGAAAGTTAAAAATGAGTATTTTTACTTGGATAAATTTAATGCTTGTTGTTTTGTTTGGAACAACAGCTCAACTTTCACTCAAGTATGGATTTTACATCTCTAACTCTAATAAAGGAGAAGGCGGATCTCTCAAAAACCTCTTATTATCTCGTTATTTTTTAATTTGGTTTATCTGCTATACATTTATGACTATATTGTGGCTTTATGTATTGCGGACAATTCCTTTAAGTCAAGCGTTTCCAGTTTTAGGATTAATGTATGCATTTGTACCAATTGCTTCTCACTATCTTTTAAAAGAAGAAGTTGTTTTTAGCCAGTGGTTAGGAATTTCCGTTATTATAACTGGCGTCATTCTAGTTGGACATTAATCTTTTATCATCAGATTATTAATATTAACAGTTTCGGAACATCATCCTCTAAAACATTTTCACAAAATCTAAATATAATTTATGAATATAGGCATAGTTGGCGGAGGCATCACTGGGCTGGTATTAGCTCAACGTCTTTCACATCAAGGTCATAAAGTGACTGTCTTTGATAGTAACAAGCAGCTTGGTGGACTTACTACTTATCATGATTACGGATTATTTACCTGGGATCGCTTTTATCACGTTATCCTACCTTCTGATACTCATTTAATAAATTTTCTCAGAGATATTGGTCTTGGAGATAAACTACGTTGGCATCGAAGTTTAACAGGCTTTTACGACAATAAAAAGTTTTATTCTATTAGTAATAGTATAGAATTCCTGCGTTTTCCTCTATTTGGACTTATAGGTAAAATCAGATTAGCTTTTACTCTCCTATATGGTTCGCGTCTTAATAACTGGCCGCGCTTAGAGAAGATTTTAGTTGAAGATTGGCTATTGAAACTTAGTGGTAAAAACACATACGAAAAACTATGGAAACCTTTACTTTTATCCAAACTAGGAGAAAACTATAAGCGAATCTCAGCAGTTTTTATCTGGGCTTATATCAAACGACTATTTTCAGCGCGCGATTCTTCATTAAATAAAGAACAACTTGGTTATGTCTCCGGCGGTTATAAAACTGTTTTTGACCATATAGAAAAATTAATTTATGCGGCTGGAGGTCATATTCACAAAGGTGTTGCAGTTGAATATATTGCACCTCATCCAGGGGGTGGAATGTGGGTAGAATCTCAGGGTAAAAAAGAGCATTTTGATAAAGTCATCTTTACTGGGCCAGTTAATATCTTGCAACAGGTTGCTGCGAGGGGACTGGTGAAAGTTTCAGACACTACTGAAACAGTAGAATACCTGGGTGTAATCTGCATGGTACTGATTACTCGTAAACCTCTAGTTCCTTATTACGTAGTAAATATTGCCGATAAAAATATTCCTTTTACCGGAGTTATCGGTATGAGTAACTTAGTTTCTTTACAAGAGACAGCAGGGTATCACATTACATTCCTACCAAAATATATCCTTTCCACTGACCCGTTGTTAAAACAACCAGATGACGAATTACGCCCAATATTTTTCCAAGGTATACGTTTAATGTTCCCTGAACTTAAAGCCGATGACATTGTAGCAGCACATATTAATCGAGCGATTAAAGTACAGCCACTACAAGTTTTAAATTATTCCAGCCTTATTCCAAAAGTGAGTACTGAAAACGATGATTTTTTCGTCGTCAATACCTCACAGTTGGTCAACGATAGCGTCAACAACAACGCAGTAGTTCGACAAGTCGATGAATTTCTCAAAAAATCAGCATTACTAAATTCTTGAAATTTGAGTAATCACACTTTATTTTAAAAATTACACGAGGTCTTTATGAGTCTTTTTGTTCTTTTACCTGCATATAACGAGCAAGAATCAATTCGACCCTTGTTCAAAAAGTTTCAAATATTGCAGCAAATCTTTAATATAGAGATAGAACTGATTCTTGTCGATGATGGCAGTAGCGATAAAACTGCTCAGACTGCAATAGATGAATCTCAATCACTAGGTATATTACTAAAATTAGTCCAACATCCCAAAAATGCTGGTTTAGGTCAAGCAATTAAAACAGGTTTCACGACTTTCTTAGAAATTTCCCAAGAAGGTGATTTTTTAGCGGCGATGGATTGTGATAATACTCAACCACCAGAACTATTAATAAAGATGTATGACACCATGATAGCTGGTAGTTATGATATTGCGATCGCATCTAGATATCGCAAAGGTTCTAAAGTCATAGGCTTATCAAAATTTAGAGAGTTGATGAGTTACGGAGCCAGCTGGCTTTTCAGAATTGCAGCCCGTGTACCAGGCGTAAAAGACTACACCTGTGGTTACAGACTGTATAATCGTACTTTCCTCACCAAACTGGATATGTATTATGGCGATAATTTATTCACTGAAAGTGGATTTGCTTGCATGATAGATTTACTGCTGAAAGCAAAAGCCCTGAAACCAAAAATCGTAGAAATTCCAATGGTTTTGAGATACGATGAAAAGCCGACTGCTAGCAAAATGAAAATTCTTAAAACTATTACTCGAACGCTAAAGCTCTTGTTTAAGAATCTAGCATCAACAGAGCTAAATTCCAATTTAGGTCAGGCTTTCAAAGAGCAAGAAACACTCAGAATTCCACTGAAAATGGCGAATCGTAAATAAGCCTGAGAAGAACAGTCTGGATTAAATTAAGTTAATCAGCAAACAATATTGCATATTTAACATGAGTTAGTCCTCAAGAAGCTTCTATATTCTCGCCATAGGTGAGTTTATCCTGTTCCACTCCTAACTCCTTTCGTTGAGAAGAGTGCTGGGTAAATACATAAGCGCAAGTGTATTTTATTGTACATTTATACTCTTAGCGGAGCTTTCCTCGCTCCGCTTTTGTATTCTGACTTCTGAATTCTTCGTCAAATAGCTCCAAATTTCTAGTCTGTGGGCGGATTTGCGAAAGCGTTGTAAAAGGGGAGGGAAATCCACACGCTTTTCTAGCAACTGTGGCTTTTGCTCATTTGTTAGACTGAACACACCAGGATTTTTCAGTCAAATCTCTGAACTACGCCAGCAGACGAGGCTACTCATGCTTACAAGTACGCTACTTCTTTCGAATCAACTTCCCACTCTCCAATATTCCTCCACACCAGAGCGTTTCGATGAAACCTGGGAAGCCCCACTGGCTACCCTTCTGGGGCTAGGACGCGCCGCTGGTGCTGACTTCATCGAATTATTTTTAGAGCGTCGCAATTATATTAGTTCTCTTGCAGAAGATGACGCTATCACGAGTATTTCACCCAGTCTGTCTACAGGCGCGGGAGTCAGAGTATTTCGTGGTAAAGCTGACTGCTACGTTAGCACCAATGACCTTTCGTTTTCCGGTTTGAAAGCAGCTTTAGAAAAAGGTCTTTCTATCTTGGGATTGCAACTACCCACTGCTAAGGCTTTCATCCCAGAAATCAACCTAGAATTACTCAGAGATTACGCCACCAAAAGAGGTAAAGATGCATGGCTACCTGTGTGTAGCTCCATCCGAGAAATGGGAGAAATCCTTCTTGATGGTACTGCCCACCTGAAGCAAAAAGCTAGCCACGTCCAATCGCGCCGTGCTACTTATTTCCGGGATTGGCAAGAAGTTTTAATCGCCGCTAGTGACGGTACTTTTGCCCGTGACATCCGCCTCACCCAATCAGTCGGATTTAACCTATTGTGTGCTGATGGTGCTAATCGTAGCTCAATTGGCGATCGCGCGGGTAATACTAGCGATGCCAACTTCTTGAGAACTTGGGATTCTCAACAAGCTGCCGAGAAAATAGCAGAATCGGCTGGAAAAATGCTTTATGCAGATTATGTGGAATCTGGTACTTATCCCATCATTATGGCCAATCACTTTGGCGGCGTAATCTTCCACGAAGCTTGCGGACACTTGCTAGAAACCACTCAAATAGAACGCAATACCACTCCCTTTGCTGACAAAAAAGGCGAAAAAATTGCCCACGAAAGTCTGACAGCCTGGGATGAAGGGCGGTCTGAAAATGCCTTCGGGACAATTGACATGGATGACGAAGGTATGCCTGCTCAAAGAACCCTATTAATTGAAAAAGGCGTTCTGAAAAACTTCTTAGCAGATAGAACAGGTTCTACACGCACCGGACACCCCAGAACTGGAAGTGGACGCCGCCAAAATTATACCTATGCCGCTGCTAGCCGGATGCGTAATACTTATATTGATTCTGGCGAATATAGTATTGATGAATTATTTGCCTCTGTTGATAAAGGTATTTACTGTAAAAAGATGGGTGGTGGTAGCGTTGGTGCTACAGGTCAATTTAACTTTAGTGTTGATGAAGCTTATTTAATTGAAAATGGCAAAATCACCAAACCGCTAAAGGGAGCAATTCTCATCGGTGAAGCCAAGGAAATTATGAATAAAATTTCCATGTGTTCTCAAGATTTGGAAATTGCACCGGGTTTTTGTGGTTCCGTCAGTGGCAGTATTTACACCACAGTCGGACAACCTCATATCAAGGTTGATTCTATTACCGTCGGGGGAAGATAACCTCGTCAACTTCCAGGTTCCACCTGGAAATGCCTTCTTCCTGGCTCTGCCACTTATTTTATCCAGGAAAAGGTAGAAGCCTTACATTATTACACTCCCAGATTGAACCAGGGAGCGAGAACATCCCAAATCCAAAATTGACTATGCCGAATATAAATGAAATTGCAAATTCTGCCAAAGATAATGCTGATAAGCTTGGTATTAAGAAATTCGACATTTATGGCTCAACAGTAGATGACACTAACGTGCAAGTAGACCAAGGTGAGCCAAAACAAGTCAAAGCTTCAAATCGCTCTGGTGTTACTGTTCGTGTCTGGAATGAAGATAATACAATGGGTGTCACCAGCACCACAGATGTAGACCCCAAGGGACTGGAATTAGCTTTGAAAACTGCTTATGAAGCTAGTTTCTTTGGTGTTAAAGAAAATGTTCCTGATTTTAGTCCAGAGGCTACTACTCCGATTCCCAGTAAACCTCTGCATAAGGCACCTCAAGCACCTGTTGCTGAACTCATAGAAAAATTGTTGGTAGCTGAAAAAGAATTACTAGCGGCTCATCCAGCTATTAAAGGTGTGCCTTATAATGGTTTGTCTCAAAGAGATATTGACAGATTTTATCTCAATAGCGACGGTGCGGTGAGAACTGAATCTCACTCTTTGGCATCAGTTTATCTTTACAGCAAAACTGAGGAAGATGGCAAAAAACCTCGCAGTGCAGGCGCTTTTAGAATCAACCAAAGTTTAGATAATCTAGATATTAATGGTTGCATCAAAGAAACCGCCGATAAAACTATCAGTCACTTGAATTATGAAAAAATTAAAACTGGTAAATATCGAGTTGTTTTTTCAGCGGAAGCTTTCTTAAGTCTGTTGGGCGCTTTTTCTAACTTGTTTAATGCCCAAAGTATTTTAGACAATCAAAGTCTATCTACTCCTGATGATTTAGGTAAGCAAATTGCTTCGCCTTTAATTTCAGTTTACGATGATGCACTGCACCCAGCGAACGTTGGTGCAGAAAGCTTTGATGGCGAAGGAACTCCCACTCGTCAAATTTCGCTGATTGAAAATGGCGTTTTAACAGGATTTCTCCATAGTGCTGGCACCGCTAAAAGGTTAAATGCCCAGCCAACGGGTAATGCTAGTATTGGTGCAAAAGTCAGCGTCAGTCCCAATTTTTATCACGTATTTTCAACGGCAACTCCTGAGCAAGAGTTTAGCTTAGAAAATGCTGAAAATGTGATTTTTATCGATGATTTACAAGCTCTCCATGCTGGAGTTAAATCCTTACAAGGTTCCTTTTCTTTGCCGTTTGATGGTTGGCTAGTTAATAAGGGCGTCAGGACGAGTATTGAGTCAGCAACTGTTGCTGGCGATTTCTTAGAACTCTTGAAGTCAATTATTTTTGTAGAAAAAGAGCCAGAGTTAACGCCAGGTGGTGTTTGCCCGAAAATTTGGGTTAATGAACTATCGATTACTGGTGAGTAAAATTTAAAAAGTAGAGAGTTAAGAGTTTAACTCTTAACTCTTAACTTTAAAATCATGCCTCACCATTAGTATTCACCACCAATGCTAATGGCAGTATTAAATACATCAGCGCCGCTTAAATCAATACCAGCTAAAACAGCGCCGTTTACGTCACTATTATATAAACGGGAATTACTCAAATTCACGTTGGTAAGATTGGCATTATTTAACATCGTATCGCTAACAAATGCTTCTGTAAGATTAGCAGACTTTAAATTAGCACCAGTTAAATCTGCACCTTCTAAGTTAGCACCTTCTAGATTAGCTCCTTTTAAATTTGCATTTCTCAAGTCAACACCGATTAGATGAGCGCCTTTAAGGTTAACTCCTGCTAGATTGCATCCCGAACATTCTCTAGTTTCTAACAAGCGGCGGACATGGGCGGAATTTTCTGCTTTGACGGGAATGGGAGCAGCTAAGGATAGCGTGCTGAGTAAGGCTGCTGCCGTCAAAAAAATTCGTTTCATAATTTACCTCGGACACTTCTAGAAGTCATCAAACTCTGAACTTCTACGATACCAGTGTGCCAAGATTACAGAATTCTGTCCTCATGCGATCGGAGGAATAATAAATGCCATGAGATGAGATATTCTTCCGTAACGTAGTCCTATGGGAATAAATTTCAAACTGAGATTATATTACTAAGCTTTGCCGCTACCTAATAGGTACAAGAGTGCCATCCGAACAGCAACACCGCTGGTAACTTGTGATTGAATGAGACTAAACTCTGGGTCATCCATCAATTCAGAACTAATTTCAACACCACGGTTGACGGGGCCTGGATGCAAAACTTTGACGTTAGGTTTACAAAGTTGCAGTTTTGTGCATGTAATCCCAAACAGTTGATGATATTCTCGCAAACTTGGCAGTAAATGAGCCGTCATCCGTTCTTTTTGCAGACGCAATGTCATGATAAAATCGGCATTCTGCAAAGCTGGTTCTAGTTGCCAATGGAGAAATAATTGGGGATTGGGGGAATTACTCCTGCCTTCTGCCTCTTCCGAGATAAACTCGGCAAAGAATTTAGGTAAGAGGGTTGGTGGTGCTGCCAGATGCACTTCGGCACCGCTGGCAATTAAACTCCAAATATTCGATCGCGCCACGCGAGAATGGAGAATATCCCCAACAATGGCAATCTTTTTCCCCTTTAAAAGTTCTAGTCGGGGATGATCTGGGTCAATTAGAGTAGTTATGGTAAATAAATCTAGCAGTGCTTGGGAAGGATGCTCATGTTGACCATCACCAGCATTGAGGACGCTAACTCGTACACCTAGACGATCCATTTCAGCCGCGATCGCATTTGGTACTCCTGCCTCTCGATGGCGGACTACCATAATATCAGTTCCCATCGCCAAATAGGTTTTCGCCGTGTCGAGAATTGTTTCTCCCTTAGTCATAGAAGATGTGGCGGCGGCGAAGTTCAGTGTATCTGCACTTAAACGTTTGGCAGCAAGTTCAAAACTGCTACGGGTGCGGGTAGACGATTCAAAAAATAAATTCGCCACCACTTGTCCCTGTAAAGTTGGCACTTTCTTTGTCCGCCGTGATAGCACCTCTTGAAAACTGGCAGCAGTTTGCAAAACTGTATCGTATTCAGCGGTAGTAAAGTCAGCTAGGGAAAGAATGTGATGACGATTCCAGGTAGTAGTAGGCATAGGATTTGGGGAGTGGAGACAAGGAGGACAAGGGGGACAAGGAGACAAGGGGGACAAGGAGGACAAGGGGGAATTATTATTGAACAAGTCTCTCCCTTGTCTCCCCCCTCTTCTTGGTCTACCTTGTCTCTTCTCCATGCCCAATGCCCCATTCCCAATGCCCAATCCCTTCATGCTGGTAAATGGAAAACATTTAAAGCTAGAGAAATTAGGCTAAGGAACGTTAAAAACCCGATTGTATCTAGCATTGTAGTCACTAACGGGCCACTAACCAAGGCAGGGTCAAGCTTCAGTCGTTTCAAACCCATTGGCAGTAAAGTGCCGAGTGTAACAGCCACAATTGTATTAGTTGCCATTACCATTCCGGCAATTAAAGCCACCCATCGCTCTTGAGGTCGCGCCCAAATTAAGGAAAGCAGGATCATCGTTGTGGCTAAAGCCAGAGCTGTACCTAAACCAGCTAGAAGTTCCTTGCGAAGAATTTTTAAAGTATCTTTGGGTGTTACCTCTCCCACTCCCAAGCCGCGAATTGTCACCGTTAATGATTGAATACCGACAGTACCACCAGTGTTAGAAAATATCGGCATGATGACTGCTAGAACTGGCACTGCGGCAATTACAGATTGAAAAGGCGCGATCGCACTGGCTGCACCAATATACAGGGCCATGATCCCCAACAGCCAAGGCAAGCGGTTGCGAATCGTGAGTAAGGGAGAGGATAAAGCAGCTTCATCACCACTCACACCCCCCAGTTTTTGGATATCTTCTGTGGCTTCTTCTTCCAAAATATCCATGACATCATCAATGGTGACAATGCCTACCAATCGGTCTTCCCGATCGACAACGGGGATAGCGATTAAATCGTAGCGCTGCATGATTCGCGCCACTTCTTCTTGAGGGGTTTCAGTTGTTACCTTAATGACGCGATCGCTAGCAATATCTTTGATGAAAACATCGGGAAAGGTAAACAGCAATTGGCGCAGTGAAACTACTCTCACCAGCGTCCGGTTGTCGTCTGTAACGTATGCGTAGTAAATCGACTCCTTATCTTCGTCCTGACGGCGGATTTTGCTCAAGGCTTCGCCTACAGTCAATCCTTGTCGCAACCGGACATATTCGGTTGTCATTACCCGCCCAGCAGTGCCTTCTGGATAGCCGAGAATCGTTGCTGTTGCTTGCCTTTGTTCTGGACTCAGTTCTTGCAATAGCCGTTTGATTACCCCAGCAGGTAGTTCATCAAACAATTCTGCCCGTTCGTCGGGACTCATGGCTTCTACAAGTTGCACTACCTGGACATCATGGAGAGAATTAATTAGTTCTTCCTGCACCTCTGTCGGCAGATATTCAAATACATCAATTGCCTGACCTTTGTTGAGTAAACGGAATGCGATCGCCCGTTGTTGTTCAGGCAATTGTGTAATGTAGTCTCCCACATCCACAGGTTGCAAGCGATTTAAATCCCATTTCAACTGGTTTAAATCGGTAGTATCAGTCAGCAAATCACGAATATCCTGTGTAAGCATGATATATCTCCTAAGTCTCCCCCGCGCTGGGAGACTTCCTCACCACAGCTCAGAGGAGGTTGATACTGCCATCTTGTGGACTATGGTCCATAAAATTTCAACAATTCAATATCGATAGCTAAATCAAAGCATTGCTAGTCATCATCCTAACCTGGAATAGCGCTGTCCGGTAGATACTGAGAAAATTTTATATCTTTAAGTAGCTTTATATAAATTTTTAGCTTGCTACCTTGATTTTTTTGGGTAATTATTCTGCGACCGTAGTAAGTTTTGCTACTAATATAATCTGTGAGAACTGGCGATCGCGAATAAATAACCATACGGATGGCTAAAAAAAGAGAGTTGTCTCCAAACAAGGGATTAGAAAACTTCTGCGTATTCACAAATGCTTGAGGTTCAGTAATCTAAATTGAGATCCTCTTGCTTGAGTGTCGTTAACTGATTACTAAATCATAAATAGCTTCTAGCTTGGCAGTTTGCTTGTGAATATCAAAATTTTCGCAAATAAACTCTCGTCCTTTTTTACCCATACTTTTAGCTAAAGCCCGGTCAGACAAGAGAATATCTAATTTTTCGGCGAGAGATCGATCGTCTTTTTCATCAACTAAAAAGCCAGTTTCTCCATCTAAAATCGCATCAGGGATAGCGCTATGCCAGGTAGAAGCTATTGGTAAACCAGAAGCGGCAGCTTCCAATATTGAAAGGGGTAAACCTTCGCTATCACCGTTTTTTGCTGTTTGACTGGGTAGAGAAAATATTTCTGCATTTCTCATGGTTTTTTGAATTACTTCATAAGGTTTTGCCCCCATAAAATTTACTCTACTACTAATACCAAGCTCATCTGCTAGAGCTTTAAATTTTTCAGTCATTGTGCCATTTCCAATTTGGATAAGTGACACATCTGGATGCTTACTGGCAATCCGAGCAAAGGCTTTTAATAGGGTATCAATTCCTTTTTTTTCAGTATGTCTGCCTACACATAAAATATATCTTTCACCTTTTGATTCACTGGCTGGGGCAAATTTTTCTAAATCTATACCACTATTTAGTTTAATAATTTTATCTTCAGGATAACCATATTCAATCATTTTTTTATACAAGAAACTAGAAAAAGCGATAAATTTAGATGCTTTTTGTTTTAATTCTTCTTCATGCAAAAGAAATTGATAGAATGCTGGATTACCTGACAGCCACATAGATCGACGTGAAACTGTAATATCAAAACCGTAAAATGTAACTATGAAAGGAATATTTAATTTTTCTGCCAATCGCATTGCGTAAATACCATCTGGCCCAAAATGTCCGTGAATTAATTTTAGATTTTTTAGTTCAGCCTCTTTGCCAAACATATTTGGTGAAGCAGAAATTATATGAAATAATTGCTTAATTTTCCACTGGTCATTATCACTAATAGCAATATGATCAAAAGGGATTTCTTCTAATAGTTTACAAGTTAGAAATAACGGTTTGTATGTTTGTAAATTATGGGCTTGCTCTCCAATAAAAGTTTCTGATACTCTCGGATAAGCTCGACGATACATCCCAACTGTTTTCATTGTGTTACTCCTATTTAAGATTAATATTTCTCTTTACAAAAAATGAACAAGATATTGGGTAAAAAAGTTTGAAGTTATTTATATATTTACGCCCTTGCTTCTATCGGCTGCTATTTTTTATAAAATTGTAATTACCTGATTCATTCAGAACAGCAATAACAATACCAATTTTTAGTTTTTTCAAGCCAATACTAGCCTAAATCAAGGCTTCCATTATTTATGTTAGTAAGTGAAATAATAATTTTACCTGAAACTATTATTTAGTAAATATCTTAGGGTGTAATAAAGCAAAGTAGGATATTTATCATGTAAACAAACCGATTAATCTTTTATGACTTACGCATTGACGGAGAAGCCAAAATAGAAACTATGCTTTTCAAGGCTTCTAGCTAGATTTTTGCTAGCCTACGCAACTAACAAAATATGGTTTGTAAAAGTCTGAACCGAGGTATTTATGCTAATTAATGCACAAGATGAGTTATTTGTACAGTGCACAAGCCCTATTTTTTATCAAACTTGATTGGGTTGAGGATAGCCTCCCTTTCTTGACTGCAATTATTTGCCGAATGTTTAACACAAGCAGATCAATTTTAAAACATATCTACATTAAAATTATATTTATTAAATAAATATTTTTGCAAAAAAATGATTTAGTTTATACCAGCATAAGCATAACCTCGGAGTAGTGATTTAGTTTAGACTAGCATAAGCTTATGCTTCGGAGTTAGGCACTCTTGATTTTTGACATCATCCCACCACTGAATATTATGTCCGGCTAATTAGTTATAATTCCCGAATCTATTGCACAAAGCCCAAAAGGCCCTCACCTCTGCGGTCTTAATGATAAGTCTTTAACCGGACACGATATGATTTAGTACACCGAATCAATAGTGGATTCCCAAGATCGCTCTTGAGAGTTCCTCTTTCTAACACTCGACTTACTTGGAGGGATTTTTCCACCCACGCAGAGATCGATATTTCTAGAGGAGATTAATGTTTCCGTATATCCTACGGTACAGAATCTCATCTCAATGTCCCATTCCCCATAGCCCAAGTGCAAGAAACCCACTCCTTTAAGGGGTTAAATTCTGCAAGTAGTTCTAAACCAAACCATGAAAACATCTACAAAATTGCTAACTCGTCTGGACTATTACTACCAGCAAATCAAAACAATCATTCTGACTCGTCAAAATCCAATTACTGGTTTACTACCTGCGAGTACAGCGATTACAGCCCACGGCGATTATACTGATGCCTGGGTGCGAGACAATGTTTACAGCATTTTGGCAGTTTGGGGTTTAGGACTTGCATACCGCAAGATTGACGACGACAAAGGACGCACCTATGAACTAGAACACAGTGTCATCAAACTGATGCGCGGGTTGTTGTTTGCGATGATGCGACAGTCTCATAAAGTCGAGACATTTAAACATACTCAATCGCTACTAGATGGACTGCACGCCAAATATAATACCGCGACCGGTGATATTGTTGTTGGTGATGATGAATGGGGACATTTGCAACTTGATGCCACATCTATATTTTTGCTGATGTTGGCGCAAATGACGGCAGCAGGATTGCCAATAATTTATTCAATTGATGAAGTTAATTTCGTCCAAAATTTAGTTTACTACATTGGACGAGCTTACCGTACACCAGATTATGGCATTTGGGAACGTGGGAATAAAATTAATCGTGGAAATGCTGAATTAAATGCCAGTTCTGTAGGCATGGCAAAAGCTGCTTTAGAAGCTATCAATGGACTGGATTTGTTTGGTGTGCGTGGTAGTCAAGCATCGGTGATTCATGTGCTACCAGATGAAATCGCCCGCGCCCGGATTACCCTAGAATCCTTATTACCGAGGGAATCTGGTTCTAAAGAAATTGATGCGGCGCTGTTAAGTATTATTAGTTATCCTGCCTTTGCAGTGGAAGATTTGGAGTTACGCGATCGCACTTTAAACGATATTATCAATAAACTCGCAGGTAAATACGGCTGCAAACGCTTTCTGCGTGATGGACACCAAACCGTTTTAGAAGATCATCAGCGTTTGCACTACGAACCGTGGGAACTCAAGCAATTTGAGCATATTGAATGCGAATGGCCGTTATTTTTCACTTATTTAGTTTTAGATGGATTATTTCGTGGCGAACAAGAACAAGTTAAAAAATACCAAGAGCTTTTAGAATCATTACTCATAGAACAAGATAGTTTGCGTTTATTGCCAGAACTTTATTATGTTCCAGCCGAAAACATAGAAGCAGAAAGGTTAGCATCTCAAACGCAACCACGTTTGCCCAATGAAAATATTCCTTTGGTGTGGGCGCAGAGTTTATATTTCCTCAGTCAAATGTTGAGTGAAGGGTTACTAGCGGTTGGTGATATCGACCCTTTAGGAAGACATTTGTGTGTGGGCAAACAACGCGAGGCATTGGTACAAATTGCTTTATTAGCAGAAGATGAAGATTTACAAACGAAACTAGAAGTTCACGGAATTGAAGCCCAAACACCCGCACAAGTAGAACCGATTCAAGTGAGAAAAGCTGGAGAATTCTCAGCTATTTATACCCAAATTGGACGTAACGATAAACTTGGTTTAACTGGGCGGCCAGTGCGGCGACTGCGAAGTTTGACAACATCTAGAATCTTTCGGATTCGTGGTGAAACAATTGTATTTTTGCCTTCTTTTTCTGACTCCCAGCAGTTTTACTTAACTCTTGATTACCATTTTTTGCTGGATCAAATTAGAAGCGAACTAGCTTATATCCAAAAATATTGGAGCGATTTAGGTCGTCCTACTCTGACTTTAATGTTGACGCACACCATGTTAGAAAGTGGTTCTGAGGCATTACTAGAACTGATGCAAGAACTCAAAGATGGAGTTTGTAACGGTGTGCGGGTGAAATTAGGGCGGCTAAATCAGCTAATGTTGACAGCCGGAATCCAAAGAATTGATTTCCTCCCCAATGCAGAATTCGCGCGATCGCCAGTAAAAAATGCTAGCCCACGTTGCTATTATTTAGCATATCACCCTGAGAAAAACTGGCGCTTAGGGCATACCCAAGAATTTCAAATGGAGTGTGAAACCAACTTTGGGTTATTACTTTCTCATTTGCGTTCATCAGAGAATATTTACGAACAAATTGAGTTACTGCAAACTTTAACTCGCTTACAGGGAATGCAATTTGATACAGGATATGGCGGGCCAGGATATCCTGTCACCGTAGGCGATTTACTCGACGAAGTTTACACCAAAGCTGGAGATTTAGGCATTTGGGCAGTAGTGCGTCGGGCTGCGGGGTTAAGGCAAATGGTTGATATTAGCCTATCAGATGCAGTCACAAGTATTTTGGTACGGGGCAAGCAAATTGCTGTGGGTAAAGCTTACAGCGAAGCGTCCTTAATTACAGTACCCATGTCCCACGATGAAATTGCCGATAAAATTAATCATTTTTGTCGTGAAGATATCCGCGATCGCGTCCTCACTCAAGAGATTTTAATCTATCTTGGTATCTTAATTCGCTCAGAACCCGAACTATTCCAAGGACTACTAACGCTGAGAGTTGGCTATCTCATCCTGTTGATAACCAGCGAACTAGCGCGGGAATTGCACGTTACTCAAGATGAAGCTTACGATTACTTAATGCAACTTTCACCCTTTGAAGTGAAAATGCGCTTGCGTCAGGTATTAACTGGATATACTGGCATGAGTAACCTGTTACGCCAACAAGAATCACTCCACGTCAAACAAAAAGAAAGTGATATTGCTTGGGTGGTGTTACCAGGAATCGCTGAAGAAATAGAAGTCCCACCAGGTGGTTGGCGGCGGTTTCGTCAAGCCGAGGGTGCGACGGGGCGCGTACCAAAAGACTTTTTCAAGCAGGTTTGGCTATTAATGCAACATTGCAAAGGTCTAGTAATTGGCGATAAACTAGAGCGTCGTAATCGTTTAGATAGCGAGATAATGTTGTCGGAAATGACAGCGGGGGAAAGGAATTTTGCGCTGTTAGTTGAGCATTTGCTGAATAAAATCGAAGCTACAGAATATCGCCAAGTTAATATTGAAGCATTAATCGAATTAGCTGCGATCGCAGCCAATAATCCCAAGCTGCAAATTGAAGAATATATTGTGTTGGATGTGTTGATTGGCCATGCAGTGCGATTGGCGTGGTTAGAGAATCATAGTCAACGCAGCGATCGCTATGATGAGGATAAAGCGAGTGCGTGGCGATCGTTTTACAATACCTCTCCTAGAGATTGCGCTAGTTATATTTTGAAGGCATTCAGGTTCTTGACGGAATTTGTGAAAGATTTTTAAACGCAAAGGATCGCAAAGGGAAGCGCAGAGGAACGCAGAGAATGAGTTGAGTGGGGTGATTATTGGGTGTGCGATGAGGGTGCATACTGCTTTGGGGCCTGGTTTATTGGAGTCGGCTTATGAGGAGTGTTTGGATTATGAGTTGAAGAAGGCCGGGTTGGGTGTTGGTAAACAAATTCCATTGCCTTTGGTTTAACAAGATGTGCAATTGGAATGCGTTTATCGATTAGATTTGATGGTCGAAAACAAAGTAATTGTAGAGATTAAATCTGTAGAGTCCTTCCACCCAATTCACTCCGTTCAACTCCTAACCTATCTCAAACTCGCAAACTGCAAACTAGGTCTTCTCCTCAACTTTAATGTCCTCCACCTCAAAGAAGGTATTAAACGCGTAGCCAACAACCTCTAACTCCTCCTCTTACTCCCTCTCATCCTCCGCGAACCCCTGCGTTTCCCTCCGCGCCCTTACCCTGCGGGAAGGCGTTCGCGTAGCGTCTCGTAGAGAAGCGCCTATGCGTTGAAAAAAAATATCCCCCACCTAAGACTCCAAAAGCAGGGGTTTTATTAAAACTACTTAACAGAAACAGCATCAACATCAATGGTGCTTCCACTAGAGGTAGAACCCTCAGTAGTATTAGGTACTTCAGTACCCAGATCACCCTTACGAGCTTTCCAGCCTTCAATTACTAGCCCAGACACTTCACTAACTAGCAGAGTCAAAAGGAAAACATCATCAATCTGCCCCACAACAGGTATAAAATCTGGGAGAACATCAAATGGGCTGACCAAATAGACCAACGTTCCTAAAATTACCCACCAACGGTATTTGGGGTTACGAAGTACACTGCGATACCAGGCGTAAAGTGATTGGATTGAGAATTTCATATTTTGAACCTCCAGTTATCTTTTATTTTGACAAATTATGCGAAAAACTCACGGTGCGAATAACCGTCCTAGTTAGTCTGGAAGACGCTACTAGTAATCTGTCAGCAAAGACAAATAAGTAGGTAGCGGGTTCATCCCAAACAGGCGAAAGTTGTTTGTTTATAGGGCTGATTAATCGATGAGTGCTGATATCTGCTGCCCTAGCCATAAGCCTTAGCCATAAGAGATATGCCTATGTACTGATTGTAGTTTGCTAGAGATTTTATAAATTGCTCGGTATAGTCTTAAACTTCTGTGCAGACCCCAAAGAATAATCTTCTAATTTAAAATCAGCAAAAGGCTTCTTTTCTAACCTATTCCGTAGCGCCTCGTCAAGAATTACACCTGATGATTCTCTTTTAACACCAATAATTATCACACTTGTCTGATATGTCGTTAAATCCTGATTTGCCTGACAATCACTCCGTTGAAATTGACCCAAATTCAATAAGCGATAACTTTGGACACTTGGTGTATTAATAAATAATTTTTTAACCAAAAGTTGTATTTGTTTAGAACGTTCTAAAGCCACACGTTCTTGAACTGATGTATCACCTTTACAAGAAGCTGTACCGACAGAGATAATTTCGTTGGGAGCTTCCATTATCTTCTCTATATCTTCTTGTTCTAAGTTCAACTTCAAAAGGTCAACACTAATAATTTCATCATTGTATTTAATTTGAAAGTTGCTACCTAAAAGCCATTTATATTTTAGTGATAAAACTGCTATATTAAACTCAGCAATCCTTCCCTGACTATCCCTGCCTTCTTGATAAGAGAAGTAATCGATATTACCTTTTTTCTCTGGATATTGTCTGTAATAAGATGTTTCAGAAAAATCTGATTTTCGCGTTGCTAAAGTTACTATGCTAAGTAATCCTAATGCAACTAAAAGAACTGCAAAGAATTCTAACAACGGCACTTTCTCCGGTTGTTTATTTGGAGACGATAAGTTGTTATTAATATCTACAGGTAAATGTTCAAGGTTAGAAGATTCTAGGATATTACTATTTGTCGGAGTAGTTTCTGTTAATTGAGTTTCGATTTCTTCTAGGGAATGCAAAATTTCTTCAGTATTGGCAGGACGTTTTTCTATATCTGAGGCTGTTAGCCAATCAATTAAATTCAATAGTAAAGGTGAAATATGGATAGCATGATTTTGCCAGTGCAACAAATTTTGCTGGACATCATACATCTCCAAAGGATGGTATCCTGTCAGCAAAAATACAAAAGTGCGTCCCAAAGCAAAGAAATCTGACTGTGGTACTGCTTGACCATTCATTTGTTCTGGGGCGCTGTAGCCAGATGACATCAGTGCTGTCATCTTGTCGTCGTTGCTTAGTTGGTCTTGGTAAGTTTTATTAATTTCATTGGCGGTGCCAAAATCAATTAGTATTAGATTCCCCCAACCCTTCTCAAGGGGGGATCTAATCATGATGTTAGATGGCTTAATATCTCGATGTAGGTATTGTTTGCCATGTACTACATCTAAAATTTCTATCAACTGTCTTAACCAATCTATGGCTTGTTTTTGGGATATGGGGTTATCTTGCTGCTGTAGCCACTGTTCTAAGTTGTAGCCATCAATTTTTTCCATTGCAATGCAATGCAACACTAAACCATTTCGGGTTTGATACTGGAAGTAACTATCTTCTTTGGGAATTCCAGGATGCTTAAATTTTCCCAACACCGTTACTTCTTGCTGAAATAGTTCTACTGCTTTGGCGTCGCCTGATAAATCCTCTTTGAGTATTTTGAGAATTTTGGGGGTATCTTGCTCGTATGCCTCATAAACTTTACTAAAACCTGTTTTCTCACTCAACAGGCACGTCACCCGATAACGCCCTAGCAATTCTAGATGGGAACCACAACTTTGACAAAAGCGGTTTTGATGATTATTCGGGTGATTTGGTTTAGGGCAAACGGGATTGATACAAAGGCTCATGACAGGGGAGTGGGGAGTGGGGAATGGGAAGTGGGGGAGTGGGGAGCAGGGGAGTGGGGGAGCAGGGGAGCAGAGGAGAAGTAGCAGTAAGTTTTTCCCCTCTGCCTCTTTGCACCTCTACCTCTTATGCTCAATGCCCAATTCCCCATGCCCAATGCCCAATCCCCCTAGACATCGCTCCTATTAATTCTTCTGTTGCTGTATGACTAATCCCGTCCAAATAATCATGAGATTTTTGATTTGTGTTCTGCCAAGAAAGCTGCCACAGTTTGGTTAAATGTCTCTGGTTGTGTCAAAAACGGCCAATGATTGCCGGGAACTTGGCAGATACGTAAGTTTTGAAGATAAGTTTTGTAGGGTTGAATTTGCCAATTTTGGCGGTTTAGTCCTTGTTTTGGCTGGACGAATAGGGCAGGAGTGTCAAGGGGAATTGTAAAACCTGGCACTTGCATCACTGCCTCAAAAATTCCGTCGCGGGCGGCTATGGTAAATTTGCTGCCCCAACTCCCATCGGGTTTTTGTTCTATTCCTGCTTGGAAGACTTGCTGCTGTAAGGAACTCCATCCTTGATATTGCTTTAATTGCCGTGCTTGTTGTTCGGCTTCTTCGTGGCTGGGAAAGGGCCCCATGCTTTTAAGAAAAGGCAAGAAGCGATATAACATTGGGAAAGTTACCCTGAAAAGACTGGGCATTTTCCAGATAAAAATCGGATCGACGAGAATTATACTCCGTAAACGCTTTGAGTTTTGTCTTGCCCAGATAGCAGCTAATTTGCCTGTCCACGAGTGACTTACAATATGGGCAAAAGTCCATCCAAGACGATCCATGAGTGCTTCAAGGTCTGCGATCGCACTCTCAAAGCTATAATCTGTCTCTGGTTTACTACTTTGGCCATGTCCGCGCATATCTGGCGCAATTATGTGGTAATCCGCCGCCAAGTAATCTCCTAAACTAGACCACACTAGAGCATGATCGCCTAAGCCATGTAACAGCAGTAAAGGTTCTTGACCTTGATTCCATTCTAAATAAGAAAGTTGGATATCAGGCTTTGATAAAGTTTGACGTACAGGCATCATTGCACATCCAGGCGTAGATAGTTTTGCGTTTATATAGTACTGCCGAAGAAGATGGGGAGCAGAGGGGCAGGGGAGCAGGGGAGGCAGGGAGAGCAGGGGAAGCAGGGGACAAGGAGAATAACCATACCCAATGTTCAATGCCCAATGCCCAATGCCCAATGCCCAATGC
>LXQE01000160.1 GCA_003326195.1 Nostoc punctiforme NIES-2108 | reverse complement strand
ATTCAGATTGATATTTGGCGGGACTGTACTCCAATGAGGTCAGGGATTTTTATGTTGCGCCCTTGCCACTCGGTAGGTTGCTTTTCTAGGCTCTGTTTCACCGTAGGAACTCCCTGTTAGCACCAGTGTCACCCCGCAACGGCTGTCTGATTGTGCCCTGTTCCCAGCTTCACCCTCCAGACACCGAGTCTGGTCAGTGTGGGCAGATAAGGAGTCAATTCTGAGTCTGAATGACAGGACTTGCACCTGCATCAATCCGAGAGTTCAGCCTTTAATGACAGTAATCTGCTGTCGGGCTGGACTAGTTATTTACGGACTGATTACCGTGATTCACTGGTCAACGAATCGCACCATCAATCCGAGAGTTCAGCCTTTAATGACAGTAATCTGCTGTCGGGCTGGACTAGTTATTTACGGACTGATTACCGTGATTCACTGGTCAACGAATCGCACCATCTGACCGAGAGTTCAGCCTTCAGTGACAGTAATCTGCTGTCGGGCTGGCTTAGTTATGTACGGGCTGATTACCGTGATTCACTAAGCAACGAATCGCACATTTTCTTCCCATGTTTTGTAAGAGCGTCTGTCACGGTTTTCCACTCCAAACACTACAAATACATCTGGTGCGACAACCGATTCTGGATAACCTTTTTCGTAATAAATAAATAGATTACCAGCGACGTATACATCTGGGTGATTTTGAAAATAAATCTGTAGCGTATTTATTCCATAAGCCAAGTAACTGAACTGGATATCTCCTTCAGCCATTGGCTTACCATCCTCATCTGGGTACTCAATCGGGGTAACGGGGATGTACTCTACTGAGGCTGTCATGGTCAGATACCTCAACTCAACTAGGGCTAGATTCAATAATATCGCTCAAAATTCTATCGCCATGACTGGGAGGCTGAGAAATCACGATAAATTGCAGATTGCGTAGGCGTAGCCCGTCGTAGACATTGCTGCTTAGTCCGAGTTCCTGTCGTTCGGCACCCATAAAACGCTACCAGTGCCATCCACCGAGGTTCTACGGAATCAACCGATCTGCGCGTAGTTGCTCGAACAGGTCAAAAAACGACTCGTCCGTTTTCTGGTATATGGAGAAGCCGAGTTTCCGGCTCTTCGACATATCGGTCATAACCTCAATCGGACGCCCAAGATCGAGATCGGTGTGCCATGCAGACGATAGACGGCTCAGATCCGGCTCGGCGAGGCTACGCTGCTTTGCGATCTCGCGCCAGACAGCACCTTCATTCGCCATTTCGGCTTCGAGCGGGTGGATTGTGCCGTCGAAGCCGATGGGATCGATGCCGAACCAGTCAGCCAGCCGCCCCCACAACCATATCCAGCGGAAGATGTCGCCATTGACGACGTTAAACGCCTCGTTATGGGCCACTTCGGTCTTCGCCGCCCAGACTAGGTGCTTCGCCAGCACCCGCGCGTCGGTCATGTCGGAGATGCCCTTCCACTGCGCTTCAGAACCCGGCCAGCGGAACGGACGCCCGGTTTCCTTGCAGATCGCGGCATACACGGCCAGCGTCGTGCCGAGGTTCATCAAATTGCCGACTGCCTTTCCAATGACAGTGTGAGGGCGATGAATGCTCCAGGTGAAACCGTCACGGGCGGCGGCGGCATAGACTTCATCTTCCTGAGCATAATAGAAATTTTCGATGTCGAGCCGGGGCTGCTCCTCGCGCAATGGAGTTTCTGGCAGCGATCCGCCCCTGGCGTATGCATCGAATGGCCCGAGATAGTGCTTGAGGCCGGTGACGAGGGCGACGTGCTGCACTGAGTCCTTCGGTGACAGAACATCCAGCAGATTGCGAACCATCGTGCCGTTGACCCTGATATTCTCGGCCTCGGTCGCATTACGCATCCACGTCGTGATGAAGATGTGCGTCGGGGCGATGTCTGACAGCGCAGTTTTTAGGCTAGCTAGATCGAGCAGATCGGCAGCAACAGGGCGTAACCCTTCCACCCCTTTTTTAAGATTTCGGGCCAACCCATAGGTCGTCCATCCATTCGCGATCAGTTCTCTCGCAAGATTGCTGCCAATGATGCCGCTCGCGCCTACAACTAAGGCTGTTCCATCCATGTCGTTTCTCCAGTACGGAAATTTTCTATAGCAATCCTATTTGAGTTGTAAAAATTATCGAACCGCCTTCGCGCTTCGCGTCTCGTAAAGAACCCGCCTACTAGTACAGCGCGGCCTCTCATAGAGAACAGCGCCAAGAGAAGAAGGAAAGAAGTTCACGAATCATTTAGGACGGCTATATGTTACATCCAGATTTGGATATTATTGTACAAAATTTTTCCATATAACTACTCTTTAAAGGGTAATTATAGGGAAAAATTCCATATAATCCTTGGTGTTATGCAGAATTTTCTTTTTATGTACAACATCCTGAGAGTATTAAACGGAAAAATTCTGGATAAAATTACTTGGGGAAGTCGCCCAAAAAAGCTGCTGGCTGGAATATATGCAGAATGTTAATTGACATACATCAGTATGTTTAAAACACTAGTACCGCAAGGCGGAAGTCAAAATTCAAAAAGCTTAGAATATAGCCTTTTGAACGATTTGAAATAGTTGCTTTATTTACGCCGTACTGTACTAGTACATTACTTATTAATAGATTTTATTTAAACACTTATTTTTCCAGAAGTTATTTTTGAAAAAGGTCTATTTTGTCTGTATTTTTAAAGCAATTACGCTCAAATACTAGCAGTTAAGCCCCAATTTTCTAGGCTTTGTGTAACTAACATTAAAAAAGACAGGCAACAAGCCTGTCCTATAAGTAATGATTTAGCAAAGAATTTAGAAATTCATCTCGGCAGCTTGAACTTTTTCAACCTGCTTCTTCTTCAGCACAAGCATAACTTGAGCCAACATTACAAGAGCGATGAACGCAATCATCCATTTAACTCTAGAAGCGTCTTGCAATACGATTTCTGCATCTATTTGACCGAATCCACCGACGTTCGGGTTGCTAGTCAAAGCATCACCAGTCTTAACTGCTTGCCCTTCGGAAACAAGCAAGTCTGGCCCTAAAGGAATCGTATCAACGACAACATCACCCGATTCAGGTTGGATGTTGACTAGATATTTAACGTTACCGTCTCCATCTTCCTCTTTGGCAATCTTGGTAATTGTGCCAGTAGCGGAAGCGTTGTAAACAGCGTTATTGCTCTTTTCGCCTGTGGGATAAACTTGTCCGCGTCCCCGATTACCACCTACGTGAACTGAATATTTACCGAAGTGGATGTTTTTGTCGGTTGCGGGGTTGGGAGAAAGAACTGGGAAGACGATTTCCTGATACTGTTCGCCAGGTAAAGGACCGACGATGACGACGTTATCTTTGTCTTCGCTGTAGGGTTGGTAGAAAGTGTCGCCAACTTCTTCTTTAAGTTCTTCGGAAAGACGGTCTTCAGGAGCAATCTTAAAGCCTTCAGGTAGCATCAGTACAGCACCGACGTTCAAGCCAACCTTAGAACCATCGGCACCAACTTGCTGGGCGCTTAGATCGTAGGGGATTTTCACCACAGCTTTGAATACAGTGTCAGGTAGCACCGATTGGGGAACTTCCACTTCTGTAACCTTGGCGGCTAGGTGACAGTTGGCACAAACAATTCGCCCTGTTGGTTCGCGGGGGGTTTCGGGATAGGTTTGCTGTGCCCAAAAGGGATAGGCGGCAGCTGATTGGGGAAGGGCTAGATCGCTGGTGAAGTAAAATGTCACAGTAGCGATCGCTATGAGCAATGTTTTTACAATCGCTCTAGCACTGCGAGTTAACCTCGCTGTTAGGAAAACATTTCTCATCTCTATAAGGGCGACAATTGAATTAGTCATTAGTCATCGGTCATTAGTCATTAGTCATTCAGCCCTGAACAAAGGACAAATGACTAAGGACAAAATTATTAACCCCACCAAGGTGCATCACCTGTGCGGAAGTCGGTTTCAGTCCAAGGAGTTAAAACGATTTTGTCGTCGTTGACGCTGGTATGGGCTAAAGCCAGAGACAGAGGTGCTGGGCCCCGAACAACTTTACCAGTTTCGTCATACTGGGAACCATGACAAGGACACTTGAATTTGTTCTCAGCAACGTTCCAAGGGACGACACAACCTAAGTGGGTGCAGATGGCGTTAATGCCATAATCTTTGATCGCCTCTTTGCTGTCTACCACAATATAGGTAGGATCTCCCTTTAGTCCTTGGACTAGGTTGCGATCGCCTGCATTCCGGTTTTCGAGAAATTTAGTGACGCTAACATCGTTACCTAGCTCATCTTTTGCCGTTACACCGCCACCTGCGCCACCTGCTGCTGGTGGAATAAAGTACTTGACAACGGGATACAATGCACCCAGAGCTACTCCAGTGACAGTCCCAAAAGTGAGCAGATTCATGAACTGACGACGCCCCATATCGGGCACGTCTGCTGATTCAGAAAATTGAGCCATAATCTACGCGCTCTTTGTGTATTTTGTTAAGCATTTTGACAAAAGTACTAGTACTTGAGCAACTCTTGTCTAAGTCGAAATGCTAGCGCTCACAACGATGCCATAATTCTTTGTTCCAAGATATAAAAAGCATCTTTTCTGTTAGCATTACATTTCTTTATATCCTTATCATACTGGAGTCACGGAACTTAACATCATAACTAAATGTAAAATCTGATTGAGAAAAGCTATGACAGGACAGGAATTACGTCAGATATTGCTTGATAAGTGGGGATATTCTTATGATGTCCAGTTCCGGCGGGCACAGGGAAAGATATTTTTGCAAGTAATGTGGAAATATCTCGAGCAAGCTTCTTTTCCCTTGAGTGAGGCGGAGTACCAAGAGCATCTCGATAGCATTGCTAATTATCTTCATGCCTTGGGTGGCTCAACACAGGTACAAACGTTTATTGCTCAAACACGCGATCGCCCCCGGCTCGGCAAAGCTGTTAGCATCCCTCTCGATTTAGGCGAACGATCTTCGGAATGGATATTATAAACTAGATTTTTCTTCCTTTTCCCTTTCTCTCTAGTAATAGCTAATTAAACTAATTCCAGGCAATTCTCCTTGTCTGAACTTTTAACTTAATATTCACAACTTTTTGATTTCCAAAACCGCTTACCTCAGCTATGCAATCACCAAATCCGATCTCGCTCTCTTCACTCATTCCTATACTTACGGCTTTAGAAGTATGCAGTGATGAATCGGTGTATGCTCCCGGTTATATTCAGCCACATGGAATATTGCTGATGCTGCAAGAGCCACAGCTAATAATCTTGCAGATTAGTGAAAATGTGGAACAATTTTT
Source organism: Nostoc punctiforme NIES-2108 (assembly GCA_003326195.1). Lineage (GTDB taxonomy): Bacteria > Cyanobacteriota > Cyanobacteriia > Cyanobacteriales > Nostocaceae > Nostoc > Nostoc punctiforme_A. Next base: position 148,078 of record LXQE01000160.1, on the reverse strand, counting down.
TGGGATTTCGGCAGAAGCATTACTGGGTCAACCCTTACAACGGTTGTTTTCTGGCGCTCAAGTGCAGCGACTTGCTGGCTATCTAGCCGAAGATAACCTGGAGCTTTGCAATCCGTTTGAGCTAAAAACGCGGCGGGTTGCCCAGACTGATTGGCAACGGAAAAATCAGACATTTAGAGGTGTAATGCACCGGATACTAGATGGGTTGATCCTGGAACTAGAACCTGTGCGATCGCTCAAAAGCAGCAATTTAATCCAGTCATATCACCGCCTGCAAGCCGTGATCGCCAATTTCCGTAATGCCACTAACCTGAAGAATCTGGCTCAAACCCTTGCCAGAGAGGTGAAAGCAATGACTGGGTTTGATCGGGTTATAATCTACCGCTTTCAGGCAGACGACAGTGGTGTGGTGATTGCGGAGGAGAAACAGAGCCACCTAGAAAGCTACTTGGGACTGCACTATTTGGGGATAGACATTCCCGCGCCAGCCCGCAAGTTGTTTTGCCGCAAATGGGTGCGATTCATTCCCGATATCAATTACATCCCTGTCTTCCTGATTCCCACTAACCATCCTCTGATCGATACACCCCTTGATTTGAGTAATTCTGTGTTACGAGGAGTGTCTCATTTTCACATTGAATATCTACAGAATATGGGGGTTGCTGGGTCGATGACGATTTCGTTGATCAACGACAAAGAACTTTGGGGATTAATTGCCTGTCACCACTACAGCCCGAAACTAGTGGATTATGAAACTCGCAAAGCCTGTGAATTTTTAGGACAGTTTGCCTCGATTGAACTGGTGCATCAGCAACAACGAGAATTGGATGTTTACCGAACGCAGGTGAAAGCAATTCAGGATGAATTGCAACAGAAGTTATTGCAGGAGTCCAATTTGATTGAGCAAGTGTTGATCCGAAATACTTCTCAATTGCTGGATCTAGTTCGTGCTCAAGGAGCCGCGATTTTACTTGACGGTCATCTGACATTAGTTGGTCAAACGCCATCGGCTACCCAGGTGCAGGAACTGGTGAGGTGGTTGGTGCAACACAATCAGGAACGAGTGTTTGCTACCAATTCCTTCTCACGTTTATATCCAGATGCGAAAGCATTTAAAGATCAAGCTAGCGGCATCCTGGCAATTTCAATTTTATTCAACCATGTCAAACAAAAGTCTTACCACATTATCTGGTTTCGACCGGAGCAAATTCAGACGGTGAATTGGGCGGGCAACCCCCAGGATGCGTTAACAATCAATGAAATTGGAGAAATGCAATTGTGTCCCCGAAAGTCGTTTGAAATGTGGAAAGAAACCGTGCGCGAAACTTCCTTGCCTTGGGAGATTGCGGAAGTGGAAGCCGCTACTGAGATGCGAAATACGCTGATGTTGGCAGTGCTGGAGTTTTCCCAGATAGCTCTAGAACAAGCCGCAGAACAAGCCGCGATCGCCAGCCGCGCCAAAAGCCAGTTCCTCGCTAAAATGAGCCATGAACTGCGGACTCCCCTCAATGCCATTTTGGGATTTACTCAGTTAATGAACCGCAGCGAGAAGATTCCATCTGAGTTTCAAGAGGATTTAGGCATCATCAGCCTCAGTGGAAAACACTTACTAACTCTGATCAACGATGTGCTGGAAATGTCCAAAATTGAAGCGGATCAGTTACAGTTAACAGAAAACTCTTTCGATTTGCATCAGCTAATCCACTCGATCAGAGATATGGTTGTTCTCAAAGCTTTAGAGAAAGGAATTGATCTGATCACAGAACAACATCCCAGCGTTCCTCGCTATGTGTATGGTGACGAATCAAAACTGCTCCAAATTCTGCTCAACCTATTAAGCAATGCGATCAAATTTACGACAACAGGCAGTGTCACCCTGCGATTCCGAGCTTTTACCGGGAGAGTGGGTAACGTCTACTCCCTGGATTCAATTTCTCCCAATGATTCCAAAATAATTATCACCCTTCATCTGGAAGTTGAAGACACTGGATGTGGTATCGCTCAGTCCGATATCGAGACTGTGTTTGAAGCCTTCACACAAACAGAACCAGGTCGCCATGTTCAAGGTACAGGCTTAGGCTTATCGATTAGCCGTCAGTTTGCCCGTTTAATGGGTGGTGATATTACAGCGCGAAGCACCCTGAATCAGAAGTCAACGTTCATTTGTGAGGTTTTACTGAGTCTGGTAAGCTCAGTGGATATCATCGCGCCGGAAACGACTCGCACTGTTATCGGTCTGGAACCGGGACAGCCCACTTATCGCATTCTGGTGGCGGAAGACTTGAGAGAAAATCGTCTGTTGCTCGTCAAGCTATTGGAATTAGTTGGGTTCGAGGTCTGTGCAGTTGAGAATGGAAATGAGGCGATCGCTCTGTGGTCAGAATGGCACCCCCACCTGATTTTGATGGACATTCAAATGCCCGTGATGGATGGCTACGAAACTACCCGGCAAATTCGAGGCAGGGAGGCAGGTAAAGATGTCGTGATTATTGCGGTGACAGCCTATGCCTTTGAAGAAGACTACACCGCCAGCATTCAAGCAGGCTGCAACGACCACATCACCAAACCATTTATAGAAGCTATCCTATTTGATAAGATTGCACACTATTTGGGAGTCCGCTACTGCTACAAAGAAGAAGCTTTACCGACGTTAGACCAGCAAACCTTACTTCACAAATCCCTAACCGCCAAAGATTTACTAGTAATGTCGCCAGAGTGGATTATTCTGGCAAATCAAGCAGCTTTGGATCTCAACGATGCCAAACTCTATAATCTCATTGCCCAAATCCCCAACCAGGAGCAAGTTCTTGCCAATGCTCTGAAATATCTGGTGGAGAACTTCCAGTTGGAAGCGATCGCCAATCTAACCCAAACTCAGGGAAGCGATAAAGGAATGTAAAAGAAGCGTTAATTTAGAATCATCCTAATTCCTCATTTCAGGATAGTAAAACTATGAATTATCCATTTCCCGGAATGAATCCTTATTTAGAAAATACTGTGTTTTGGTCAGAAGTACATCATCGATTGATTACAGCTATAGCAGATGCTATTGAGCAAAATATTCCCCCACAGTATCGAGTTGCAATTGAACAACGTACTTATTTAAGTGATGACTCCGATTCTGTATTATTTGGTTGCAATCTTTCTTGTATGGCATATACAATCGTGCCAGATATTACTTAGCAATCGATTATAGTAAAGAACCAGTACCACCCCTAAAATCGGAAGATGCTGTATGGTCTGATACCGTTTTACGCAAACAAGGGTTAAGAAATAATTAGTTTTTACTATTGCCCATTCCCCTATGGTTAATTTACTTAAATCCCCTTCGGAAACGAATATCCTCGTCGTAGACGATACCCCCGATAATCTACGGTTGTTAGCCAAAATGCTAGAGTTGCAGGGTTATACCATCCGTAAATCCCTCAACGGGAGAATGGCATTACAAGCTGCTTATCGACATCCGCCGGATCTGATTCTGCTTGACATCAATATGCCGGAAATGAATGGCTATGAGGTTTGTCAACAGTTGAAAGCATCAACAACAACAGATCAAATTCCCATTATTTTTATTAGTGGCTTTGACCAAATCAATGATAAAGTGCACGCATTTGAACTAGGTGGACAAGACTATATCACCAAGCCCTTTGAAGAACTTGAAGTGCTAATGCGAGTCAAAAATCAGCTACTCATCAAACAGCAACACCAACAACTTCGTGAACAAAATCAACACCTAGAGGATGAAATTCAGGAACGCCTGAAGGCTGAAGCAGAGGTAAGGAAGCTATCCCTAACTGATGAGTTGACAGGACTATATAATCGACGTGGTTTCTTTTGGCTGGCAAATCATCAATTCAAAATTGCCCGACGCACACAAATATTTTGCTGTCTTTTATTTGTTGATTTAGATGGTTTAAAGCAAATTAATGACTCTCTAGGGCATGAGATAGGAGACAGAATAATCATTGACACAGCCCAATTACTAAAGAAAACCTTCCGTGAATCAGATATTGTTGCCCGTATAGGAGGAGATGAGTTTGTAGTATTTGTTTCCACTTGCTCCCCAGATAATACGGATGAATTTTGTCCCCGATTGCAAGTAAATATTGATCGCTTTAATAAAGAGCATAATTACTCATATCAACTATCTATAAGTATTGGTGCCACCCAATGTGCTTTAAATGAAAACGTTTCACTAGAACAATTGCTAGAAGAGGCTGACAAACTAATGTATGAGCATAAACGTGCTAAACGTCTCGTAACTTAACAAAACATAAATATTGGCATCAGTTGCCAGAATTCAATTCTGAATTCTGTATAACTGGTAAGCCAAAGCTTGGATTAAAATTGTTTACCTATTCTTTATTACTTATTCCAGATGTTATTTGCCTGTGAGTTTCACCAGTCCAACACCGCCGAAATAAAGCGCTAAAACTGCTCCAGCTAAGAGACTTTGAGTCAAGGGGTCAGTAGAAGGCGTGAGGACGGCTCCTAAAACCACTGATCCCATAATCACGTAACGCCAACCAGAAACCATCCGTTCAGACGAGACAATGTTCAAATTACCGAGCAACAGTTGGATGATCGGAATTTGAAATGCTAAACCAGTGCTGAATAATAGTAGCAGCACAAATTCAAAATATTTATCAATTGACCAAAGTTGTTCGACTACATCTGCTCCGTAGCTAATGAAAAATTTCAAGGCTGCGGGAATCAGGAGTAAATAGGCAAATACTAAACCCGCCCCAAACAACACACTCGAACCCAAAACCACAGGCCCCAGTAAACGGCGTTCGCGGCGAGTCAATCCTGGAAGTACAAACTGGATAATCTGGTAAAGAATGAAAGGACTAGTAAGTACGAAGCCAGTGTAGGCTGCAACTTTCAGGGAGACAAAGAAATATTCTCCAGGTGCAAGTTGAAGAAATTTCACTCCTTGTGCTGGAACCTCAAGTAACTGGACAATCGGCTTAACGGCAAAGAAACAGCCAATAATGCCTACTGCTACGGCAATCAACGAATAGAAAATGCGCTGTCGCAACTCTTCTAGGTGGTCGAAAAGAGACATTTCGACTTCACCAGGCAACTCATCAAGAGGATCGGTGTCTGAGTTGCCATATTCTTCTGGGTCGATGTTAAGAACGTTTACAGTATCTACGTCTTGTGAAGGCGTCACGTCGCTTCGCTCCGAATTCAAAATTCAAAATTCACGCATTACAATCCCATAAATAAATTTAGGGGTTTGTATCTTTTTTTGTTGGTCATCGACCATTTTGGTGACTCAGCACTCTTCATTATTTTATCTGGGGAATGCAGCTACTAAGATATGTTTTTGGGTGCTGTGGGTTTTTTGTCCTGTTTTTTGGGTTTGCATCTGCATAAGTTACTAGGAAGACATCTTGTAGGCAATGCCTAACCTAAAATAAAAAAGGGTGGAACCGATAAATTAGAAATCATGTCTCTGCGGCTAGTAGTCTGTCCGATTAATTCTGATGAGTTTGTAAGTAAGCACTTCATTGTTTAGAAAATGAAGGACTAAAGTCCTTACTAGGAACTGGCTTACCCATCAATTTAAACTTGATAGACCACTGCGCTGAGTAAATTAGCACAATATCAACATTTAATACTCAGTTTTAAAAATCCGGTTCATCAGGCTGGCATCTATACAGATGGTAATCGGAAATTGTTAACTGAGGTTGGGTATGAACCGGATAATTTGCATTGCCCTCATGGCATTGCCTGTTTATTTATACAATGTTGAGCTAGGCAATACTTATAGTAGTGATGTGACAATTGTTAAAAACCAGTTACCCACAATAGCTGCTCTAATTGCTTACAGTACAAATGCTCAGTTACGCATCTTGCCGTGGCAAATATCGGCTAGAGATGACCAAACTGAAGATTGCCTTCGTTTTGGCACTTGCAAAGATTGATACTAATTCGTAATTCGTAATTACGGCGGCCCCATCATCAAAGAAAATAAATGGTTGTAGAAAATCAACGTACAGTAGTGGTTACAGGAGCCTCAACAGGAATTGGTCAAGCGTGTGCTTTGCTTTTAGACCAATTGGGCTTCTCTGTTTTTGCTGGAGTGCGTCAAGATATTGATGCTCAAACACTTAAACAGAAAGGGTCACAAAGGCTGATTCCAATTTTTTTGGATGTTACTGACGCTGAATCGATTGCAGCTGCGGTTGATACGGTAACAAATGCAGTTGGTGGTGCGGGAATTTTAGGTTTAGTGAATAATGCCGGAATTGCTGTTCCTGGGCCGTTAGAATTATTAGCGATCGCTGAATTTCAACACCAGATGCAGGTTAATGTCACTGGACAATTAGCTGTGACACAAGCATTTCTGGGTCTTTTACGCCAAAGTCGGGGTCGAATTGTCAATATGGGTTCCATTGCTGGTAGGAGTCCTACGCCATTTTTGGGTGCTTATAATGCTTCTAAATTTGCTTTGGAAGCACTCACCGATGTGATGCGGATGGAATTACGACCTTGGGGAATCTCAGTTTCAATTATTGAACCTGGTTCTATTTCTACCCCAATCTGGGAAAAGTCTCTTAGTCAATCGGAAATAGCACAGTACGACTTACCACAATCGGCGCAAAATCTCTACGGTCAAGCGATGAATATTGTCCGCAAGAAAATGCAGATTTTCGCATCTAAGGGAATTTCTGCGGATATTGTGGCTCAGGTTGTTGTTCATGCGCTGACTGCAAAGCAACCTAAGACGCGCTATCTGGTCGGACAAGATGCCAAAATTGGAGCTGTGCTAAAGCATATTTTGCCTGACCAGCTACATGACAAGATAATTTTATACTCAATGGGATTGTAGATTAGCGATCGTCAATACTTCAGGGCTAGGGCGTGTTTTTAAACTACTCGTTTAGCCTCCTAATTTTTTAGATCCCCCTAAATTCTCCGATAAATTGGGGGACTTGAGGAGATTTTTAGCCCCCCTTAAAAAAGCTAGGGTGTAGGAGGGGCTATGATTTACCTTCCATGATTAGGAAGCGTTAAACTGAGATACCATAAGTAAAATCTCGTATACTTTGACAAACTTATGGAGCCAGTATCGCTGACAGCAGCTGCGATCGCAACCTTGGTAATCGTCAAAGCCTTTGAAAAAACTGGGGAAATCATCGGCGAAAAGGCTTGGGATGAAGGCGAAAAGTTGTTAGTTCTGCTGAAACGGAAGGAACCTAGCACGGCGAAGGTTATCGAACAAGCTAAAACACAATCTTTAGATTATGGTCAAGCTTATCTTATTGGGCAGCAAGTAGAGGAAGCGGCGAAGAAAGATCCTGAAATTGCTCAAGCTGTGGAAGCTGTAGCTAATGAGGCACAACCTCAACTGACGAACACTATTATTGAAAATTGGCAGGGGATAAATATTAAAGGTGGAACTAATACCATTTCTGGTAACACCTTAAACTTCTGACTAAAGTCGCCCCCAGGGGAATCGATAGTTTCTACTGAAATACCGCAAAATTTGCCCCTGAGTGGGGTGGTGGAATTTGTCGGACGTGAAGAAGAATTGCAAAATCTTCACCAACTTTTGCAGGATAATAAACAAGTTGCGATCGCTGCTATTTCTGGTATGGGTGGAGTTGGTAAAACAGAACTCGCCTTACAATATGCAATCCAGTACCGCGAAACATACAACGGTGGGCTTTGCTGGTTGCTACCAAAAACTGGAGATGTGGGGATTCAAGTTGTGCAGTTTGCCAGAACGCAGCTTGATTTAAACCCGCCAGAAGATTTTGATTTACTCGCGCAAGTGCAATATTGTTGGCGGCGTTGGCGTGAAGGTCATGTGCTGCTAGTGTTGGATGATGTCAGCGACTACGAGCAAGTTAAGCCTTACTTACAGTCGCTACCTTCTCGGTTTAAAGTGTTGATGACTACGCGCCAAAAGTTGGGACGCATCGCACAGTTATCTTTGGATGTGCTGCAACCAGAGGCGGCGCTGGAGTTATTAAAGTCTTTACTCAAAGAAACACCGGGGCGAATTGAAAAAGAATTAGCTTTAGCAAATCAGTTGTGTGAGTGGCTGGGATATTTACCTTTAGGTGTGGAATTAGTGGGGCGCTATTTGGCGCGGAAACAGGATTTATCTTTAGCAGAAATGTTGCGGCGGTTGAAGAACAAGCGATTAGATGAGCGTTCTCTGTCTAAATCTAAGTCGGAAGCTGATATGACAGCGCAACGAGGTGTGTTAGCTGCCTTTGAATTGAGTTGGCAGGAATTAGAGGACGACGATAAACAACTGGGCTGTTTATTGAGTTTATTTGCCGCCGCACCTATACCTTGGAAGTTGGTGGAACAGTCTTTACCAGAAGAGGATGCCGAAGATTTAGAAGAAATCAGAGACGATCGCTTGCTGAATCTGCATTTAGTTCAGCGCAAAGGTGAGGGGAGCTATCAATTACATCCACTGCTACGGGAGTTTTTTCAATATAAGCTTACAGGTTTAGATAAGGGGGAGGAATTAAAGCGAAGTTTTTGCCGGGTAATGGTAGAAATTGCCCAATATATTCCTGACTCGTCCACCCTTGAGCAAATCACTGCCGTTTCTCCCGCCATTCCTCATATAGCTGAAGTAGCGAATAATCTCATTCAATATGTCAGCGATGATGATTTATATTGGCCTTTCTACGGCAACGCTAAATTTTATAATACTCAAGGTTTATATAACCAAGCTTTACCCTGGTATGAAAAATGTCTAGAAGTAACTAAAAATCGCTTGGGAGATGAACATCCAGATGTCGCCACTAGCTTCAACAACCTAGCGTTTCTCTACGGTTTCCAAGGCAGATACAGCGATGCCGAACCCTTTTACATCCAAGCTTTAGCACTCAGGCGCAAGCTGCTCGGAGATGAACATCCAGATGTCGCCACTAGCTTCAACAACCTAGCGTTTCTCTACGGTTCCCAAGGCAGATACAGCGATGCCGAACCCCTTTACATCCAAGCTTTGGCACTCACGCGCAAGCTGCTCGGAGATGAACATCCAGATGTCGCCACTAGCTTCAACAACCTAGCGGTACTCTACTATTCCCAAGGCAGATACAGCGAAGCCGAACCCCTTCACATCCAAGCTTTGGCACTCAGGCGCAAGCTGCTCGGAGATGAACATCCATCTGTCGCTACTAGCTTCAACAACCTAGCGGTACTCTACTATTCCCAAGGCAGATACAGCGAAGCCGAACCCCTTCACATCCAAGCTTTAGATATTTTTGAGCGACGGTTAGGGGTGAATCATCCAAATACTGTGAATGTGCGTGAAGGTTTAGCATATTTGCGCGATCGCCTTTCTTTAGAGCAGTAAAATTTGACTTCTGGGCAAAGCGTACCGTAATAAAACTGAAAAGCGCGTTAGCGAAGCTCACCGAAGGTATCGCTTTAACTCGGAGTGTCGTGTTCTGAACTCGGAGTTTCGTGTTCCAAACGAGAAGGTTCTTGTTTCAAATGAGAATGTTTTTGTTCTAAACGAGAACGTTTCTGTTCGTAGTGAGAATATTTCTGTTCCAAACGAGAATGTTTCTGTTTCAAGTGACAATGTTTTAGCTTTAAAGTCGGAGTTTCGTGTTCTGAGGTGGAATGATGTTGTTGTAAAGGCAAACGCTCTAGTTTAAAGTGTAAATCGACAAGCGATCGCCTGGTTTAGAAATGAGCATTACTCAAATAAATCAAATCCCTTTTCGCTTCTCAGCTTTCTGTCAAAAGTTGCTGTTGAATTACAACCATATTCTTGAGCGATTGCACCAATTAAATAGTCAGAAAAATCTGCACTTCCCTGCTTAAATCGCTGTAATGCTTGATAAACTACAGAGCGATTTTCTAACTCAAACACCGAACATTGCAGCATCAAGTCTATGGTATTACTAATTTCTTCTCTACTAAATTGATAAGGGTTCCCGCGCAAAACCCATACTAATTCACAGAGAACTATGTTAGCAACAAAACATTGCTCTCCACTTTCGATAATTTCAGCAGCTTGCTTCCACTGCTTTTCATCATCTTTTGTCAAGTAACGCACTAAAATATTTGTATCAAGTCCAATCACTTGAACCTTCTTGGATTGCTACTTCCATTTCTTCTAAAGTTGCGCTTTGCATCCCCGGACGGTGTAAAATCCCAGATAAACTTTGGATAGGGATATTTAGGGGAATTAGTTTGACTGTTCCATTTTCATCAATAACAAAATCAACCTTATTACCTGGATCAAGGTTAAGATAATCCCGAATTTCTTTGGGAATAGTTACCTGTCCTTTGCTGGTGATGGTAGCGCTAGCCATACACACGTTCCTTAGATCAGTTCGTTACTTAAGGATAACGTCTATTGACTAATCCAGAAAGCAATATCTACGACGGGCGTAGCTGCGGCACTTATCCAGTTGTAAATGATGGTGTTGTCAAGGCAATCGTATTCTACAGACAATTGCCCTACTTTAAAGTGTAAATCGACAAGCGATCGCCTTTTAGATAAAATCCTGAGTGCATCAGTGTCGTTGTGTAGAGTGCAAATCTATGCGTAGGCGTAGCCCGCACTTCTCTTACGAGGTGCTGCGCGAACGGCAAGCTCAATGACCACTCCACCGCAGGCATTGCCTCACCCCAAATCAAGAATAAGCTAGTTTTATGCAAAGCGTACCGTGATAAAACTGAAAAGTGCAATCGCTTAGACTAAAATTCATATTGAACTAAGTAAAAATGCCATTCAACTTACTCAAAATGAGCTTTTACTTTCTCAAAAGCAGCTTTTACTTTCTCAAACCCCAGTTTGCTTTCTCATTTTGGTGTTTTCCGCAAGTAAAATAAGCTTTTACTTATTCAAACCCCAGTTTGCTTTCTCATTTTGGTGTTTTCCGCAAGCAAAATAAGCTTTTACTTATTCAAACCCCAGTTTGCTTTCTCATTTTGGTGTTTTCCGCAAGTAAAATAAGCTTTTACTTATTCAAACTCCAGTTTGCTTATTCATTTAAGTAATTCACGCATTCATTTTGGTATATCGAGGCAGAATCTAGTCAAAATTAACTCTAAATTGAAGTTCTAATTAACCAACGCTTTTGCTAAAAGTCCTATTTTGCAAGGATTGTAGATTATTCTCTGGGAAAAGTGATAAAAGCTCTTTAATAACTCAAGCTGATGACGGGTTCAAGAGAGCTACAAAACTGTACTTAACAGTACCTTTTTTTTGTTAGATATTTTTAATATTGATAAGATGAGCTTATTTAATATTAAAATTTTTTGCTATTTGTACTGATATTAGTATTTTTGCTTAGTTTAACTAAAATATCAGCGTTACTATGTGCTACATCTAACATATATGAACAATTATTCTGAATACTGCTAGTTTAGTTAATAGTTAGATGAAAATAAAGCATAAATTTCTTAAAATCAATATATTTATTTAGTAAATTTTGTCATCCCCATTCTTGAGTGAATTTGATTAGTTATGCTCCTAGATTTAGAAAGATTTTATCAGGCTTGCAATCCGAGCAGACCTCTAATTATAGGAAACGCTAGCGATCGCAGGTACTATATCGATTTTGCTGCGGTGCGGGGTGGCAAAATTATCGAAGCTTTGCAGCGGACGATCGCTCGAATCTCGCCAGATATCCCAACCTGTCAACTATTTACAGGACATCTCGGTTGTGGAAAATCAACGGAGTTGTTGCGCCTGAAAGCTGAGTTAGAAGTGCAGCAGTTTCATGTAGTTTACTTTGAGTCTACCCATGTCTTAGAAATGGCCGATGTGGATGTGACTGATATTTTGTTAGCGATCGCTGGACAGGTGAGTGAAAGTCTAGAAGCGATGAAAATTAGGCTCAAGCCTCGCTACTTTACCAAGTTGTTTGGTGAAGTTGTGGATTTCTTGCAGACGCCAATTGACGTTGGGGTAGAAGCAGAGTTGTCTGTAGGGATTGCCAAAATTACAGCTAAAACAAAAGAAAGTCCCCAATTGCGGCGGCGGTTAAGAGATTATTTAGAACCACGAACCGCAAATATTTTACAGTCAATTAATCAAGAATTACTAGAACCTGCCACCAAGGAACTGAAAGCCAGGGGTAAAAAAGGATTGGTGGTGATTGTTGATAACTTGGATCGAGTTGCAATTAGACCTTTACCATCGGGGCGATCGCTGCCAGAATATTTATTTATTCAACGAGGCGAACAGTTACGCAAACTGAATTGTCATGTAGTCTACACTATTCCTTTAGCCCTGACTTTCTCCAACGATAGCGCCGAACTTCAGCATCGTTTGGGGGGTGGAGTCGCACCAAAAGTTTTACCGATGATACCTGTACGTCTGCGCTCTGGCGAGATTTTTCCCCAAGGGCTAGCAATGATGCGGCAAATGGTGCTAGCTAGAGCTTTTCCAGACATTTTACCTAGCGATCGGTTAGGCTTAATTACAGAGGTGTTTGATAGTTTAGAAACCTTAGATCGATTATGCCTGATGAGTGGTGGTCATGTCCGCGACTTATTAGGTTTACTGTTTGACTGTCTACGAGAACAAGATCCACCCTTTGAGCGGGAATGTGTCGAACTGGTAATTCAAAGACAGCGGGATTACCGAGCCAACGCTATCGACCCCCATGAGTGGGAACTAATCTTTCAGGTGGTGCAACAGCAACGAGTTAGAGGTGATATAGAATACCACACCCTCTTGCGAAGTCTATTTGTATTTGAATACCGCGATCATCAGGGAGCTTGGTTTGCCGTCAACCCAGTTTTAGCAGAGACGGAAAAATTTAAATCATGGTTGAACGACACGCACAAGTAGATATCAGAGCAGCTAATGAGCGTGCTTTGCGGAGTTTGGGGAGAGCAATTGCCCTTTCTAGCGGTCAATTTTCTCTGGTTTTGGTGTGCTGCAATTATCGAGTTTTGCAAGAACTTATGCTGCAACGACTCGAAGAAATCTCTTCAGGAGTACACCACATTCAAAAGGTAATTCTGCCGCATAATGCCAGAAGTCTTTACACAAGTATTCATTTACAACTGCTAACCGAAGCTAATCCGCCATCGGCGTTGATGATTTTGGGTTTAGAGTCAGTAGATGGACTCGACGATTTATTGAGGTCTATCAATCATATTCGGGATGAATTTCGCAAACGCCACTCATTTCCGATGATTGTATGGGTGAACGAGGAAGTATTGCAAAAGGTAGTCCGTTTAGCACCAGATTTTGCTAGTTGGGCGGCGACACCGATTCGGTTTGAAATGACAACTCAATCACTGCTGCAATTTCTGCAGCAGGAAACTGACTCTTTATTTGCTACAGTGTTAGCAAACGATGCTGCACAACACCAACCTCCTCAACTTGCAAAGCATTATTCCACTGTCGAGCAAGTCTGGGAACATAGTTATGAACTCCACTTTGCCATTAGAGAGTTGCATAATCGTGGTATTACCTTAGAGCCAGAACTACACGCTAGTTTAGAATTTGTTTTTGGTCTAGATGATTATATTAGCGATCGCATCAATACAGGTTTAAGCCATTTTCAGCAAAGCTTGCAAGTTTGGCAAAAGTTGGCAGAGAAAGGGGAAGCAAGGGAGCAGGGGAGCAGGGGAGATGAGGGGGTATTTTCTTCGTCTACGCCTCCTAATCGCCCATCTCCTCTACTGCTGCGACAGGGAATTTTGCTGTTTTATATTGGGCTGTGTTACTGCCGTTTTGCAGAACAAAATCAAATAGAAAACCGCCGCCATTGGTACACTGCTAAATCTTATTTTCAGCAATGCTTGAATATTTTGCAAGTGGCTGGGCGTTTGGATATAGTTGCTGGATTTATTAATCAACTCGCTGAGGTTTTGCAATATCTGCAAGAGTGGGAAGAATTGCAGACAGTTGCCCAAAAGTCTCTGGAGTTACATCAAACTTATGGTAGTCAAATCCAATTAGCTTGTGACTACGGTTTTCTGGCGCAAGTGGCTGTGCAGCAGTCGCGGTGGGTACAGGCGAGTATCTTAGCACACGTATCACTGCTGAAATTAGGTGAGGCGCAAAAGCACAACGACCCTTATAACTGCTTATTTCCATTATTATTGGCGCAGATTTACTATTTAGTATTGGCAAAAGCACAGCGAAATGTCGGTGAGCTAGGAGTTGCTCGTGAATACTTAGATAAGGCAACAAAAGAATTGCCAGCAGCCTTAGAAAGCAGTGCCCATCAATACGATGCCCATCGTTATATTCGCTTATTGCGGAGACTGCGATCGCTCTACTTTGAAGAAGGACGATATTTAGAAGCCTATTACATTCGACAGAAACGGCGTTCTGTTGAGCAGCAGTACGGTTTTCGGGCTTTTATTGGTGCAGGGCGCTTGCAACCCCAAAGACAGGCGACAAACCCAGCCTTAATGTCACCTTCTGGAAGTAGCAGCGTTGCTTTAGAAATTGCGGCTTCTGGTCGAGAGCGTGATATTAATAATTTAATTGGTAGAATTAGCCGCGCCGATCAAAAGTTGACGGTGATTCACGGTCAATCGGGGGTGGGTAAGAGTTCCACTGTAACAGCGGGTTTAGTTCCAGCACTGCAAAATCGAGCCATTGGCGATCAAATAGCCGTGCCTGTGGTACTGCAAGTTTATACCGATTGGGCACGGGAATTAGGGAAATCTTTAAGTGAAGCGATGTCTAGTGACGCATCCCTGGCGATTTATGCTGATATTAACCCAGAACCAGCCATTGAATCGGATGCTTTGCCTTACTCTGGCACACCGTTCACCATCGGTAGCATTTTACAACAACTCCAAGAGAATGCCGATCGCCATTTGATTACAGTTTTAATTTTTGATCAATTTGAAGAATTTTTCTTTGGTTATAGCGATCGCAATCAAAAACAAGAGTTTGATAAATTTATTAGCGATTGTCTCAATATACCTTTTGTTAAAGTCATCCTTTCCTTGCGAGAAGATTATTTACATCGTCTATTAGACTTTAAACATCTCTCGGCACTGGAAGCGATTAATAATAATATTCTCGACAAGCATATTCGTTATCAGTTAAATAATTTTTCGCCAGAATATGCTAAAGCAATTATCCGAAAATTGACGGAGCGATCGCAGTTTAATTTAGAACCCGCTTTAATTGATGCCTTAATCGAAGATTTATCCACAGAATTTGGAGAAGTCCGCCCCATTGAATTACAAGTTGTGGGAGCGCAAATTCAAGATGAGCGCATTACTACACTAGAAGAATATCAACCATATAGACCGAACAAACTGATCGAACGATATATTAAGGAACTGATCAAAGACTGCGGGCCAGAAAATGAACGAGCCGCGTTACTCGTCTTATACTTATTAACAGATGAAAGTAACAACCGACCTTTTAAAACTCGTGCTGAGTTAGCGTCGCAGCTAGCAGAATTAGAAGATGCTGACAAATTAGAGTTAGTATTAGAAATTTTAGTGCGCTCCGGTTTAGTGGTACTATTCCCTGATGTACCAGAACGCTATCAACTGATTCACGATTATTTAGTAGACTTGATTCGCTACCTACAGCAACAAGAATCGAGCTTACAGGTACAACTAAATCAGTTACGCTACAAAGTAGAACAAAGTAAAGCTGAGATTGAGCGGCTGAAAAGCGAACTTAGTCAAAATAAGCAGCGTTCCAAATTGGTAGCTCCTCATCCCCAACAGGGAGTAGACTTATTAACAGAATTGCGAGAATTACACAAACGGGAAGAATTAAGTCAGTTAGAAATTGAGCAATTACGAGCTGAACTTAAAGAAAAAGAGTTAACAGCTAAACTTGCCGAAAGTCAAAAGAAACAAAGACTTAGTGAAGCTCAATTAAATCGTTCACTGAAAATTGCCTTAACTGCTTCCGTTCTCGCCATATTGGGATTAAGTGTTTCCATAGTTACAGCGGTAGATAGCGAAATTAAAACCCTCAGTGCATCTAGTGAAGCCCTCTTTGCCTCGCAAAAAGGTATTGATGCCTTAAAAGAAAGTTTAAAGGCAGGGAGAAAATTACAACAAACAGTCTGGGTAGATTCCTATACAAGAGAGCAAGTACAGACGGCGCTCTATCAAGCAGTTTCAGGGGTCAGAGAATATAACCGCTTGGACGGGCATATATCTGGCGTAAATAGTGCTACATTCAGCCTCGATCGCTCTTTAATTGCCTCAGCCAGTGCGGATACTACAATCAAACTCTGGCGTCCCGATGGTAGCTTAGTTAAAACCTTGTCGGGGCATGAGGATGTAGTTAATAGCGTCAGTTTCAGCCCAGATAGTCAAATCATTGCTTCCGCCAGTCAAGACAAGACGATAAAACTTTGGAGTCGAGAGGGTCAACAGCTTGCTACCTTATTAGGGCATCAGGGTGTAGTGAATAGTGTGAGTTTCAGCCCAGATGGCCAGATTATTGCTTCGGCGAGTACAGACAAAACAGTGAAACTGTGGAGTCGCGATGGTAAGCTGCTCAAAACTTTACAGGGACATGATGGTGCAGTTTTGAGTGTCGCTTGGTCAAATGATGGTCAAACCTTAGCTTCTGGGAGTGCTGATAAAACGGCGAAACTGTGGAGTCGCGATGGTAAACTGCTCAAAACCTTACAGGGACATGAGGATGCAGTCAAAAGTGTCGCTTGGTCGCCCGATGGAAAAATAATTGCTTCTGCTAGTTTAGACCAGACTATCAAGCTGTGGAATCTGGAGGGTAAACTTCTGCGAACCTTATCAGGTCATAGTGCTGGAGTTACCAGCGTCAGTTTTAGCCGCGATGGTAACACGATCGCTTCTGCAAGTACTGATGAGACAATCAAACTCTGGAGTTCTGAAGGTGTGCTGCTGGGAACCCTGAAGGGACATAATAATTGGGTTAACAGTGTCAGCTTCAGCCCAGACGGTCGCACCCTTGCTTCCGCCAGTCGGGACAAAACTATTAAACTTTGGCATTGGGACGATGTGTTACTGCGAAAGCCCAAAGCCGATAATGATGACTGGGTAACTAGCATCAGTTTTAGTCCAGGCGATCACACCTTAGCAGCAGCAAGCCGAGACAAAACTGTAAAACTTTTCAGTCGAGACGGTCAACTACTCCGTATATTAACGGGGCATCAGGGTCAAGTTTGGGGTGTAGCTTGGTCGCCCGATGGTCAAGTAATTGCCTCAGCTAGTAAAGATAAAACAGTAAAACTTTGGAGTAGTGACGGTCAACTGCTCAACACCTTACAGGGTCATAATGATACCGTCTTGAGTGTAGCTTGGTCGCCCGATGGTCAAGTAATTGCCTCGGCTAGTAAAGATAAAACAGTAAAACTTTGGAGTAGCAACGGTAAACTACTTAACACCTTGCAGGGACATCAAGAAGCAGTGAATTGGGTAAGCTTTAGCCCAGATGGCAAGTTGTTAGCTTCAGCCAGCGATGATAAAACCGTCAAAATCTGGAGTATAGAGGGTAAATTACTATACACACTAACTGGTCATAGCCGCCGGGTGAATGGGGTTGCTTGGTCGCCTGATGGTCAAAGTATTGCCTCAGTGAGTATTGATAGCACAGTGAAGATTTGGAGTCGAGACGGTAATTTGCTAGATAATCTCACGGGCGATGGCGATAGTTTTATCAGTGTCAGTTTTAGCCCCGATGGCAAGACTCTGGCAGCTAGCAGTGATGACAAAGTGAGGATTTGGAACCGAGAAGGAACGTTGCTGATAGCTTTGAAAGGCGATAAAGATGAGTTAACCAGCGTCAGTTTCAGCCATGATGGCAAGACTCTGGCTGCGGGTAGTGGTAATGGCACAGTAATTTTCCGAGATTTAGCAGATATCCAACTGGATAAATTACTGACGCGGGGTTGCGATTTGCTACATGATTATTTGCAGACTAACCAGAAGGTAATTAAGAGCGATGGCTCCGCCAACGCCAGGGGCGAACGCGTCTTGTGTTCTGGTAGGTGATGGAGAAGAATTATAAAAGGCAATATCGAGCAATAATCACAGAAAATCCTAGCTGTAATGAGTCAATATCACAGTTTTAAAATAACTCACTATTGGACAGTAAACTACCCACCGCCAAGCATTTTGTCGGAGCGGTGCTAAGATAAATAAGCCGATTCACTCGCGTCAAAGTTGAATGACTATTGCCAAACTATCCGAACTAGGCATTACTCACCTTCCCGACCATACTGAGTTACCAGAGTCGGATGGAACTTTTGTGAAAAATTTTCAAGAACACCCGCAAAGTATACTCCTAACTGACTCCGTTCAAGGTATATTGCAGCAAATTCACTCGGATAAGCAGTATTGCATTGGTCAAGATTGCGGCATTTACTGGCGTTTGACTGAACCACCTGAACGCGGTGCCGAAGCACCCGATTGGTTTTATGTCCCGAATGTTGCACCTATGTTAAATGGTCAGTTTCGACGTTCGTATGTGTTGTGGCAAGAATATGTCGCTCCCTTAATTGTACTGGAATTCGCTTCTGGGGATGGTTCAGAAGAAAGAGATAATACTCCAATTACTGGTAAATTCTGGGTATACGAGCAAGCAATCCGCGTACCTTTTTATGGCATTTACGAATTTAGCAAAGCTGCGATTGAGATTTATCACTTAGTTGATGGTAGGTATCAGCAACTCACAGCTAACGAACGTGGACACTATGAGATTTCTTTGATGGGTGTCGAATTGGGTATTTGGGAAGGACAGTATGGAAATACTACAGCGCCTTGGTTGCGTTGGTGGGATACACAGGGAAATTTATTACTAACTGGTGAGGAAAAATCGCAGTTATTAGCACCTCAATTAGAACAAGAGCAAGAAAAATCGCAGTTATTAACATCTCAATTAGAACAAGAACAGCAAAAAGCCCAGCGTTTAGCAGAACGCTTGAGACAGCTTGGAATAAACCCTGACGAAGTTTAATACAGTAGAATTTAGAATTTAGAAGTCAAACACTCTTTATTACTGGCTTTGAGACGAATCGTTGTATATTTCACTTTCCTTGAAAGCTGCTGTAGTGATTAGAGATGGATTCAACAATCACAGGATGTGATGTCTAGGACGGGCTACGCCTACGCACTTATTGCATTCGAGTCTTTTTTAATGCTATAGATAATTGGCGCAAGCGATCGCTAACTTCTAAGTTAGACTCCTGCGATCGCAATTCTGGTGGTATCTCTGCCAACAGAAGTGGATTTTCTTGCAACCATTCGTTAAGTGCAACCCCCATCCATGTGCCTTGCTTTTCTCTAAAACTATCAATCAAGCCCTTTAGTTCTTGAATGCAGTATGACTCAAAACCTGCTGCTTCAAAAATGGCAGCACGCAAGTATTCTTCAAAAGCATTGATATCATTTTCAACTTCAAATGTTACATCGTCTTGGGAAGATTTCAACTCGCTAGAAACATCTATAGTAATTTGTGTGACAACATTAATAATCGGTGCTACGATTCCTTTTATTCCTAAAATTTGTTGCCTTGTCTCAGGATTATAGAGTAATTTATAACCATATTTTGCATATCTTTTGAGAACTTGAAAAGCTGCTTCTTCTCCAGTGTAATAGTTATCAACTATTTCAATGTCTACACCAAGACTCTTAGCAATTTTATCGCGGGCATCGCTATTAAGTGGAGCGCGAATTAATACTTCTGCAACCGGACGGGCAAAACGTAAAAATAGGACACTTAAGCTATTTTCTAGTTTAGATAAAAAGTATTCTTCCGATTTATCAATTAATCTTTCTTTTACTTGCTTACTGCCCCACAATAATGTTGTCATGTATTCAACTAATTTTAATGCCTCATCTTTCAATTCCAGAGCGAGTTGTCGGGCTATGGAAGATAAAAGCTTGCTAATGTCGCCGTATAAATCTTCACGCCAAGCGAAATTAGCTTTCATGCGGTCAAACTGTGGGAATGAGTTGGCAGCAAAGATAATATCTTTTTTTCTAAATACTTCTTCTTTAAGTTTCTGGATTTCACTAGCTACAATTTGTAGATATCTATCTTTAAATTTTGCGAGGCTGGTTGCAGAATTAGCCGTTAAATTATCGAGAGAGTTATTGGCAACAGAAGAATCATAAAATTTTTGGAGGTCAGCTTTCTTCTCTTCCCATCTATTATTCCACCATTCGCTAAACAAAACTCGTCTACGGTCTTCTTCAAAGCGTTTTGCTTCTTCAGGGTTTTCAGGATAACGTTTGCTAACTAATTTATAAATTTCTTCCGAGGTAGTTAAGATTGTATTTATAGAAGCCTCGCATCTCTTTTTTAATATGAATACACGTTCAGTATTAATATAATTAAATATTTTTTCTTTTATTTCGGGAATTCCAGTACCTTTCTTATTTAAAGTTTCCTCATCGATAATTCCAGTTAATCTTTTTAACTGGGCTTGGATATTACTTGTATCACCAATCTCTAACCTTGTCTGTTCTCCAGCTAATCCATTCAAAATTAGATATGCTCCCGCCGAACCATATATAATACGTTCCTGTGGAAGTTTGGCACGTTTAAACCAATCTTGAGATGCTTCTTCAATATGAGTTTTCAGTGCTTCTGGAGTAGCTAACGAGTCAATACGACTTAAAAATACAAAAAGTTTATCAGCAACGGTAATGTTTTTGTCACCAAGTTCTGTGAATTTGATGATTTCTAGTTCCTTCTCTCTCAGGCTAGTAAAACGCTGTACTAATATTACGGCATCGCAATCTGACAGCATTTCCTTGGCTTCGTCAACATGCTTTGCTAAACCTGAATCTAAACCAGGAACATCATAAAATACAATACCTTCAGCTTGGGCAAGTTTGTTAGTATAAAGTCTCGCTTCTAAAACAGCATGAGCATACTTTTCGTCTGCTACATATTTCTTGAGCGATTCTCTAATATCGTCTAAACGAGTAAATGGAAAAGTACGATTACCTTCTCTTCTTACTTGCTGCAAAGTAGTTTCGTTTTCTCGGATAGTTTTGATATCTTCTTGGGCTTTTGCTGTTTCAAGCTCGTTTAATAAATTGATAAATTGTTCTTCTGTTTTCGCTTGTACTTCAAGCTTTTGCTCGGTGTCATTTTCAACCGAATAAATTTGTGTTGTTGTAAATGTACACCTTCCTCCCTTGGCTGGAAGTAAATCGCATTCTAACCAGGCATTAATAAAAGTACTTTTTCCCGCTTTTTCTAAACCGACAACTGCAATGCGAAACTCTCGCTTTTTCAGCCTTTCAAGTTGACGACGGGCTGGTTCTGCTTCTTGTAAAAGTATTGCTTTTAATTGAGATGGAACTTCAGCTTGAGGTAAATTAGCTAAATTAACCGCGTGTCTCTGTACGTTTAGGGCTTCACTTAAACGAGCCTCATAATAAGAAGATGCTGTTTTCCAATCCATTTTAAGGCTCCTTATACACGGTTAAATTTTTCTAAGCCAGATACAGATAGGTATTTCAGACAAGCTAGTTTTATAATATTTGCTGCTCCATAAGGAGGCAAATTTCTCTTTAAAATATATGGAATTTTTTTTCCAATCATTTCTTCACCATCAGAGATGTTAATTCTGATGTAGACTTCTCTTTGCTCATTTATAGTTTTAATATCTTCATTTGTTGTTTGTAGAAGTTTCCAAATGTAATCTGCTTCGTCAATATGTGTACATAAAAAATATGAAGCATTATCTATCAATTTTTCTATATCAGAGATATTAATTGGATCATTTTCTCCTACGTTTTTTAACGCCGATGCTGGTACGATGAGACACAATGCCACAAATTCCACAGGAAAATCTTCTTGTTGCTCTGAAGAACAATTTAATCGCTGCTTTTTAAAAAGATTAAATTTTCCCAAGCTGTTTTTTACTCTTTGTACTATCGGTTTCATGTCATTATTTTTTTAGATTCATAAATGATATTGAATTAATAAGGCAATTATAAATTTAGCTAGATTTTCTAAAAATGCTCTAATTCATAAAACTCTTTTGCTAGATTGTTAGCTTTTTGTTTCATGGGTTGCCATACTTTTTTTCGTTCTTCATAATCAATAGTAATTTCTTGATTTGCTTTATCAAGTCTTTCCTGATATCGGTCAATAATATCATTCTGAATTTTATCTACATTTTGTTTTAGAGAATCAATCTGTTGTAGTATCCAACCTGCAACTTGATTTAATCTCTCTGGCTCTTTCTCTCTCGCCTGAATTATCCAACCCATAAGTAAATCTTCTGTACTAGGTAGTTTAGCATTATCACTAGAGCGTTTCTCATATTTCGTTTGATAAATTGTTTTTTTTCCTAACCATAATTTATACCAAACCCTTTTTCTTGTTTCAACCTTTATTTCTTCTTGCCAAGTTCCTTGCGTAATAGCAAATTCTGTTTTAAAGTGAAAACTAAATTTAAGCCTAGTATCAACTTTATTAAGTTGTGAGTCAGGGAATTTAATCGCTATATTAGGTGCAATATCATTTGCCTTTTTTTCAATATAGGATAAATGACAACGTAACAATTCACATATAGCATCGTAAATTCTGTTTAATTCTTGCGTAGATATTTGCTTAATTACATCCTCTATAATAATGTTGAGATGGATAGGTAATTCATTTAATTCTTCATTTAGTTCTTTGAGTTTGTTTTTCTCTTCCTCTGTTTTTGCTTCCATTGCTTTACCATCTTTAGCAACAGAATTTGTGTAACCTAAGTTAACCAAACGGTTCAAGTTTCTTGCTAGTAAATTAACATTTGCAGCATTTGCTTTTTTGAAATTGGGAGTGTCTAAATCTACTCTTCCAGTTTCTAAAGACTTTGCTACTGCGTCCAAGACTTGGTTGATTCCTTTTTTAAATTCAAATTCCCATAAAAAAAATGGAGATAATTTATCTCCTAATTCATTATATGGTTCAACATTATGGAATTCTTCCAGCTTTTTTTTTAGATGGGATATCAAATCATCATCTGACTTTTTTTCTATAACTTGTTTAATCTTGGCACTTACTTCTTCAAACGGTTTTTTCAAACTTGTGTTACTAATTTCTAGGAAGCGCTTAAGTGTTGACCTAATCCACGAGATTTTTTCACATTCTTCTTGATAGCGTTCTTCTGAACTATTAAGAATGGCTGTTGTTGTCTGTAAAGCCCACTCTGTAATGGCATTTCCAGCAGCAACATTAAAACGTTCTATTGCTTGAGGAATAACTAACCGGGGAAAATGTTGACTAATATGCCCTTTTAAGCATTGCTGAAATTCTTCTGCATAAGATTTTTGCCATAACGCATCAGCAACCCTATTTCGATCATATCTAGACCATCTTTCTGTTTTAAATGGAAGGTCTTCTAATATATTTTCATCAATTAATCCTAAAAAATGGTTTCGTGCTTTCTTAGATGCTTTTGCACTATATATTTCATCATTATTTTTGATTTGCAGTGCCAGTAAAGCAGCCCATGTACTCAGTTTTATAACCTGTAATGTGTCAATATCTTGCGTATACTCTTTTAGCTGTTCGGAGAGTTCATACTTGATTTTACTTATCGCATCTTCAACAAAGCGAGTCTCTGTTTCTGGCCAGTTTCTATCTGCTCTAAAAACGTCAATACGATTGAGAATAAACAGCATACGTGCAGGAGAACCACCTAAATCTTTTACTTGCTCAACTACTTCTTGCAGCAAGCTTCTAACTTTTTCTTTGTCGGTTTCTGCACTGTTATATGTTACCAAGCACAATGCCTCACGACACTGTTTAATCACACTTGCGTTACCCTCATCGCCCACATACGCTAAACCAGGCAAATCCATAATTCTTACCTTTACACCTCTGGGTAATTCCAGTTTCGATTCTTTGATGAGTCTGAAAGGGTAATATATGGTCGATTGGGGGCAAGCTAAATTAGCTTGTTTCTCTCTGTTATCGATGTAACTTATCATTACATCGTATAAGCGTTGATAAATTCGCTCATCACTAATACCTGTCCATTCTCCACACTCCCATAATGCCCCTGGAGTTTCATGGATTATTAAAGATTTTGTTTCGCTGTATTCTATGGTTACTGCTCCGGCGCTCATTTCGCTGACAGCGACAGGAACAATTTCTGCTCCACATAATAGATTTACTAAAGTGCTTTTACCACTACTGGTAGTTCCTGTTGTCGCAAGGGTAAGAGTAGGATTTTGAAGCTCATCTACTAAATTATTAATAGCGATCTCTAACGTGTCAGAAAGTTCTTGTAGTTCGGCGTGATATGTATCTGGCAAATGCTCAGATATTTCGGTAGAAAAATTATGCCAATATTTAGAGAGAAGCTGGGCATTTTGTTCTACTTCTTCAAATACTTTGTATAACTTATTGCTCATTTTAAAACCTATTGCTAATTTTTTATAACTACAGAACTTTTACTTTCTGTACAGTTCCAATAAATTTCAGTTTTATTTAGTTAATGTGTAGCTAGATTTGAGTATTTTCACTATTTATTTATAATCGCAAACAAGCTGAATAGCTTACGTAATTTTACGTGATTAACTATTAGATTGGTTAATTTTTTTATGATTGTACGTATACTGATCGCAACACCATTTATTTATTGCTTGCTACTAGTTTGATGCGCGATCGCTCTTAAAATTGGCAAAGCGATCGCTGGCTTAACTCAATAGACTTTTCTCCTTACGAATGGATAATCAGTATCTACGAATTTTTTAATTTTTACTTGTTATACATAAGTAGAGTAGCCAATGTTTCGCAGACTCATTCCGTTTGGGACAAATTACGGTCTGGGTGCAGCATTTGGATGTTTACCTGCGTAGTAGACAACGACTTTCAACAGTTCTTCATCAGGAACGTAAAATACTCTGTCCCCTTTTGTCACCTCGTATTCCCATACGCCTTTGTAGAGTTTGCCCTTCAAAGGAAAAACACGACCAGGCTTTCTGGTTGTTGGCGCAGTACATAAATCCTCGTAACAACGACGAGTGCTTTCTGGATGACGCTCTATTAAGGCTTCCCAGTCCCGATTAACTCGGCGATTTTTAGCTACCACTAACCAAGTGCTTTCTGTCTCAGCTAAGGTCGGAGCCGTCAATTTAACTTCTGGCGGCTCCACATTTTCTATTATTGGAATTTCTGGAGGATTTTCTGACATCACTCAAATTCACACAATACTTTGAGCAGATGGCTTAGTCAATGGTATTTCATCAATCTCAGCACTAAAAGCTGCTGCTAACTCAGGACTAGCGATCGCAATAGCACTCTCATGCCATTCATGGATAATCGCATCAATCATATCCCATGCCTGACTAGAGAAATCAATTAACCGAAAAGCTTCACTCAGATCCTTAATAAAGTCTTGCAAATCATCGGAGTCAAACACACTCAGCCATCCATAAGGATGTTCAAAGCCGATTTCTTTGCCAAGTAATAACGAAAAAGCAACGGTTAATACCTCAAAAACAGCTTTACTCTGTGTTGCTGCTTGAACAAGAAAAGTTACTTCTTCACGGCGTAACAAAGCAAAAGACTGATCGTTGCGAGTAATTGTGATTGGACGTTCTAAAGCTTTATCTAGAACTCGTCCAGGCTGACGATTCAACTCAGTGGCTGTAATTAGCTCATCTGAGTAGATATTGCCAAAATTCCCGATAGACATAGAATATGCGTTTTCAGGAAACGCCGATTTAATCAAATCAATATATACGTATTATTATACGTACTATTTCTCTAGTTCAATAGGAATTTTTTGGCTCATTTTTGATCGTTGCAACGAAAAGCCACAATTGAGCAGATGCAGCGTGCGATCGCACCCCAAAAAATCATTACATAATTAAATATGCGACATTTGTTTATGTATTAATACGGGACAACCAAACGGAAAGTCTGACCGTCTCAAGTTAACAAAGGCACTGTAAGAGCGATCGCTCTTATCACAGCAGAAGTATATTACTAAACTTGAAATAGTTTTTTATTTTACCTAAAAATATAAGTAAACATACTAATACACTGTAACTGAAATTTGCTTACCCTTAACAAGGGGTTTGAGTAGGGCAATTTATGAATTGCTCCTACTTACTTGTATGCTTAATTGAGATGGTAGCTGGATTTGCGTCGCACTCTACTAGGCTTTGATTGGTTTATTATTCTTAGTTTAATTTAGTTCTAAATCATGATCAAAAAGACTACTCTAGATCCTTTAGTAACTGATATTCGGTGTGAAGAAATTTGTCAGATTTTGGGAGAGACTTATAATCAAGAACGCTGGAACGATTGGCGCTGGCAAATGCGGCATCGGTTGACTAAGCTGGAACACTTTCAGAAGTTATTAAGGCTTAGTGCTACCGAAGAACAGGGACTTTTAATTGCACCAGAGAAGTTTGCTGTAGCCGTAACCCCATACTTTGCATCACTACTTGATCCAGAAGATCCCCTTTGTCCGCTACGGTTACAAGTGATACCACGGCAAGAAGAACTAATAGTTAGTCCAGCAGACATGGTAGATCCATGCGGTGAGGATGGCGATACTCCAGTACCAGGACTCGTACACCGCTATCCTGACCGAGTGTTGCTGCTTGCCCTAGATAGTTGCGCCGCTTATTGTCGTTACTGCACCCGCTCTCGTTTGGTGAGCCAAGGTGAAATGTATCCAGTAACACGGCGGTTGGATGCGATCGCTGCTTATCTGGAGGAACACACCGAGATCCGTGATGTGCTAATTTCCGGTGGCGATCCTCTATTGATGGCTGATGAACCTTTAGACAATTTGCTTAGGCGGCTGCGTGCCATTAAGCATATTGAATTTATCCGAATTGGTTCTCGTGTGCCGAGTTTTTTACCGCAGCGAATTACACCGGAACTGGTTGCCTTACTTCGTAAACATCGTGTGTGGCTATCTTTACACTTTTGTCATGTGCAGGAACTGACCCCAGAAGTCGCACAAGCTTGCGATCGCCTCGCTGATGGCGGCATTCCTCTAGGCAGTCAAACCGTGCTGTTAAAAGGTGTAAATGATTCGGAAAAAGCCCTGAAGAATCTGTTTCACGGTCTTCTCAAGCTGCGTGTGCGACCTTATTATCTTTATCAATGCGATCCAGTTGTTGGTACTGCACATCTGCGAACGAGTGTGCAAACTGGGCTTGATTTAATTTCTAAATTACGTGGTCATACTACTGGCTACGCTGTACCAACCTATGTAATTGATGCCCCTGGCGGTGGTGGCAAAGTCCCAATTCAAGCCGAGACTTTACTTGCTTATGAGAAGGGCACAGCTACAGTGCAAAACTGGGCAGGTAAGACGTATACATATATAGATCCAGTTGAACAGGGGTAATATCGTGTCCGGCTAAAGACTGATCATTATAGACCGCAGTTCTTGCTGGGGAAAGAGGCTTTTGGGATTTTTGCACAGCTGCGGTAATCATAAGTGATTAACCGGACTTGATATAACACTATATATTTGTACACGAGTTGATCGCCATCATCTAAAAGAGCCGATTGAAATGTTTCTATTGAGTTCTTGGCAAACCAAAAAACTAAGTAATAGCAGGAGATTAGTTGGAATGTTGATTGTTGGTAATACAAACCTAAAAGGTCGAGGTATCTTCGCACAGAAGCGCTTTTTGAAAGGAGAACTCGTTGAGAGAGTGCCAGTTGTTGTTATACCCGCAGCACAGGTTGAATTCCTAGATAAAACAATTTTGGGCAACTATTACTACGATTGGGAAGATAAAGCGGCAGCGATCGCTCTAGGTTTATCTTCCTTGATCAACCATTCCTACAATCCCAATACTTATTATGTGAAAAAATTCGCCAACCGAGAGTTGGATCTGATTGCCTACCGAGATATAGAAGTGGGAGAAGAAATTACTGCCAACTACAACGGTTCTCCTGATGATAAATCTCCTATATGGTTTGAGGTTGTTGATGAGATATTTTCGCTTAATTAAGGATTTATAGCACTTCTCGAATGGAAAATACATTTTGACCTCACTTCCATTCCTCTCTCTTAAAAGGAGAGAGGCTTTGATGCTCACTCCCCAACGCTAGCTCTTAAGGGGCTGGGGGTTAGGTCTGTATTTCACCCAATTGAGAATCGCTATAGTAATCGGAATTCCTTAATTAAGATACCTAATTTGTACATTAAAGCTAACAGAGAAAGCTTTCTCGCTGGGAATTATCGGGCTATGGGGTTATTTATTGGTCTGTGTTATGACCTGAAGGCAGACTACCTTAAGGCTGGTTTCAGTGCCTCTGAGGTGATGGAGTTTGACGATGAAGAAACTATCATCGGGCTAGAAACTGCACTATTGCAGTTAGGTCATCAGGTTGAACGTGTTGGTAATGGTAGAGAACTTGCTCGGCGTTTGGCAAAAGGCGATCGCTGGGATCTGGTTTTCAATATTGCTGAGGGTTTAAAGGGTCGCTCTCGTGAAGCTCAAGTTCCGGCAGTCTGCGAATTATTCACTCAACCTTACACCTTTTCCGATCCGCTTACCTGTGCCCTGACGTTAGACAAAGCGCTTGCTAAGAGAGTAGTGCGCGATCGCGGTTTGCCGACAGCTCCCTTTGAGGTCGTGAATACTACCGCAGAAGCAGCATCTGTCTCGCTGCCAATGCCACTTTTCCTTAAGCCTATGGCGGAAGGCAGTTCTAAAGGCGTAACTGGGCGTTCTCTTGTCAAAGAACGCGAGGAGCTAGTAAATGCTTATCAAGCGTTACACGAACTTTTTCAGCAACCAATACTTGTGGAAACCTTTCTTCCTGGTAGAGA
The DNA here is from genome assembly GCA_003326195.1 of Nostoc punctiforme NIES-2108. Taxonomy (GTDB): domain Bacteria; phylum Cyanobacteriota; class Cyanobacteriia; order Cyanobacteriales; family Nostocaceae; genus Nostoc; species Nostoc punctiforme_A. The sequence continues at coordinate 119,372 of LXQE01000160.1, read as the reverse complement.
AGTAACAGTAGGCATTATTGGCAATAATAGCAACTCACGGGTAGTAGGTGTGATGGAAGTAATTTTTACAGGACAAGTGGAAGCTTTTGCCTACACCACCCTCAACAAAGATGAGTATTTGGAACGGGTATCTTATCGTTTGCTCATAGATCCTGAACCACTGGCAGCACAGGCAAGACAACTGGCGCTGGATGCTTACCATACTCTTGGTTGCCGTGACGCTGCCCGCGTGGATCTGCGCTGCGATCTTAGCGGTGTATTGCAGTTTATGGAGCTTAACCCATTGCCAGGGCTACATCATATCCGCTCAGACTTGCCAATTATGGGGCGTTTAGGTGGTATGACATACACAGAAATCATTGCTCAAATAGTCGAGTCTGCATGGCAAAGATATAAATGCTGAACAAGAGGCAGGGGGCAGGCTGACGGTTGTAGGTATTTTACAATTAGGTGCAATAAACCTACACATATCAGCTACTTCCCCCGCCCCTCTGCCCTTTTTTATGCAATATGAAGTTGCTCAAACTAAACTACAGAGGGATGTTAAGTGATACGCTCATCTTATAGTGTGTTAAATAGTGTCACCTAACTGTGGAGAATATACTCATGAATTTATTATTTATGCAAACAGCAGCACCAGCTATAGATGCTGCCCCTCATTTTCCAGTTGCTTTTACCTTGGTGTATGTCGTTGGTTTTATTGCTGCTGTCACCATTGGGTCAATAGCTTGGTACAATTCGAAACGCCCCGCAGGTTGGGAAAGCAAAGAACGTCCTGATTTTGTGCCTAAAGTTGATAAAGAAGAAACTCCAGGTCTGGGCGACCCTAAGTAATAATCAGTGATGAGTGCTGAGTTTAATAATCAAACTTACAGCAGTTTTGATTTATTTTGAACCACATTTTACATTATCCAGAAACTTTGTAGAGACGTAGCAGTACTACGTCTCTACAATTGTCTATTAACTCCGCAAAGAAGTTACATTCATATCGTCGTTCAATCTGCGAATCAGACGAGATAACTCACGAATAATATTCACCGCAATTTCGGGAGTTTCTTCGATCGCATCATACAGTTGCTCTTGCGTCAGTTCTAAAAATTCACAAGGTTCGAGAGTCGTTGCGGTGGCGGAGCGAGGTTGAGTATCAAAGACTGCCATCTCACCAAAATATTTTCCCTGTTCCACCTCTGCCAACTGTTTATTCCCAATGTGAACTTTAACTCGACCGGACACGACGATATAGAGCGATCGCCCTTCTTCTCCCTGTCGAAAGATGGTGTAATTAGCTGGGAATGACAATTCGTTCATCACTGAAGTGAGCCGCACAATAAAATCATCCCGCAATTCCTTAAAAATCGGGACTCGCCGGACAAATAATAAACGGTCAACACTGGTTAGCATAATTACAAGTTAAAAATCCAACATTACTGAACATCTCAAAACTGAAGTCAGAGGGCGATTAGTCATATTACCGATGTTGAATGCTAGCCGTCAAGGATATCTGAGGCTTTACTATCTGACAAGGGTTCTCTTCAATAAGAGCGATTGCATAGAAGTTTCTCAAACAATAGCTCAGTATTCAATACTACTCGCTTTGTGCATTTTGAACTCAGAATTTGGTTTAGGGGAAAGGTTAAAGGTTTTTTCTTTCCCTTTTCCCCTGATCACTGTCAATGGGTACAAAGCCCAAAACATCTAGTAAAATTGTCAATCACTTTTATTTATCATTTTAAAAAACAAGAGTATTTGCTCTTATTTGGCTTAAAGCCATAATATTGACTTCATGAGCTCCCAAGGTACCTTGCTGAGAAAAAAATCACCAATTTAATTGGAGGCAACGCCTCTAAAAATTGGGTAATTGGCTGATAAATAACGAATATCGATCGGTTGTCGTTAAAAAACAGTCACAAAATCTCCTAAACTGCCCTCACATTGAGATAGCAGAGAGGACTAAGACAAACAGCATTGAATTACTGTGAGCAACAATTATGGCTTGGCTAATTAGTACATTATTGATTGGAATCTCTGTCGCTTTTGCAACCACCTTTGACGACAACTTATATTTGACAGCTTTCTTCGGGAAAGTCAATCGTAACTTTCGTCCTAAGCATATTGTTATCGGTGAATTTCTGGGATTTACTACCTTAGTATGCGCCAGTCTGCCTGGTTTCTTCGGCGGTCTGCTCATTCCCAGTAGCTGGATTGGTTTACTAGGTTTACTTCCCATCACCATTGGTATCAGTAATCTCATCAGTCGACAAGAGGAAGAAGAGACGGTGCAAGCTGTGTCTGTTGACTTAAACTCTCCTGTCAAATCTGGACGCCAGAAGAAATCACTATTCGCAATCATCCGCGATCCTCAAACTTACCGCGTTTCTGCTGTCACCATTGCCAATGGAGGAAACAACATTGGAATTTATGTACCGTTGTTTGCCAGTAGCAATCTTCCAAGTTTGGGCGTAATTGTCTGTGTTTGCTATTGCAGTATTGGGATGTGGTGCTTACTCTCTTACAACCTGACTCGTAATCCTCTGATGACTCCCGTTCTAACTCGCTATGGTCGAAAAATCTTCCCCTTTATCTTAATTTACTTGGGACTCTCTATCTTAATTAAAAGTGAAACATATCGACTTTTACCTAGTCTGGCAATGCTTGGGAACTAAGTATGAGGCGATCGCCCCCCTCCAGTGGACGCTCCACGCGATCGCAATTCTTGAATGTAAGCAAAAAAATCAGCGATCGTTTCCCATCGAAAAAGATTTTGTAATCACTTGAATTTATTAATATGAATAACAATAATATTTGCTCTTATCAATCCAGTTATCTAAAGTGAGAATAAAGCACATTATCGATGGCTCTTATAAAAGCAAGCCCACTAATAGGAATCAGATTATGAAGGAAATAATGAATCAATCAAACTCTAAAAAATTAACTCAGTGGCTTGCAAAAGCAGTGTTTCTGGTATTTGTCGCGGGATTTACTCTGCTTATCCAGCCTAGCGCTAGAGCGCAAACACTAACACCATCTATACCTACAGAATCCGAACTAGCTCCAGTAATATCTCCAGTTGAATCGCCAATGGAGCCTGTGATAGCACCAGTAATATCTCCAGTTGTATCGCCAATAGTGTCTGTAGCAGACAACGTTAGACGTTTATTACAAACCAATGAATGTGTTGGTTGTAACCTAACTGGGGCATTGTTAAAGGACACAAACCTGCAAGCGGCAAACTTGGAGGGTGCTAACTTACAAAATGCAGACTTAGAAAGGGCTAACTTACAGCAAACAAACTTACAAGGGGCTAACTTTCAAGGAGCAGATTTAGGCAAAGTAAACCTTTTGGGAGCAAATCTGACGGGAGCGAACCTATTTGATGCAGACTTAGAGAAAGCCAATCTTCTGGGAGCAAACCTGCAAACCGCTAACCTACAGAACGCAGACTTGGAAAATACAAATCTAACAAATGCAAACATCCAGGGAGCTAACCTGATGGGCGTTGATTTGGAAGATGCAATCAGACCGGAAGGATTCGCTATTCAGTGACATCTGTTGTAGGGGTGTAAGGCCTTGCGCCCCTATCACGTGGTCTATTTACTAAAGTTCTTTGTACAAATTTAATCAAAAACATCAAAAGCCTGTATTCATTGCTGAATCAGGCTTTAGTTTTTAGTATACTTTGCGACTTTTAAGAAATCCTCTTTGGTTCTTTGGGTATTGAATTGGCCAAATATTGTTAGTCAATTAATTCCATCAATTCTTTTGTTTTCAAATCAGCTGCTATCGGTTGAGAACATGCAATCTGAGGAGAGATAGAGCAAATCGCCTCTGTAGTTGTTTCAAAACAATTTGATAACCCAATTGTTTTTAACAATCCTGTACGTTCTAGTAGTTGTTGGACTTCGGGTTGTAAACCTGTGAGAATTAAGCGGCAATTGTGCCGTTCCAAGTCATGATAAATATCTTCTAAGGCGACTAATCCAGTTGTGTCCATATTTGGCACAAACCGCAACCGCAAAATTAAATATTTCACTTCCGGTTCATCGCGGAGGAAGGTAGCAAATCGTTCAGCAGCACCAAAAAATACGGGGCCATCTACCCGATAAACGGCAATTTCCTTACCTAATTCTAGAGGAGTACCAGGGGGAAATACTTCGGTTTCAGGTATTTTAACTAAGCTTAAATCGCTCATCCGTTTGATGAACAAGGCTCCGGCTGCAATCAATCCCACTTCGACAGCGAGAACTAAGTCAAACAAGATTGTCACCAACCAGGTGAGAATCATCACAGCAAAGTCGGAGTAGGTAGCACGCATTAATAAACCAATGGCTTCCCACTCAATCATCCGCAGACTAACCACCATCAAAATTCCAGCAAGTGCTGCTAAAGGAATCTGCGCTGCTAGGGGTGCTAAAGTTAAAACGATGATGGCTAAAGCAAGACCGTGAATTACCCCAGATAGTCGGGTTTTGCCGCCAGAACGGACATTTACAGCAGTTCGAGCGATCGCACCAGTGGCAGGGATACCACCAAAAAATGGTACAATCATATTAGCCAAGCCTTGACCAATTAATTCGCGATCGCTATTATGTTTCTCGCTGACAGTCATACCATCAGCCACCACCGCCGATAGCAACGATTCAATACTTCCTAGTGCAGCTAAAGCCAAAGCCGGGTTAATTAGTTCCCGAATCACACTAAAATCATTCCAGTGGGGAATACCTTGAGGCATCGGTAAAGATTGAGGAATCGTGCCAATTGTTGGTACATTCAAATGGAAAGCAGAAGCGATCGCAGTAGCTAACACCAGTCCCACTAAAGAACCTGGTATTGTCGTATTGATTCTGGGCCATAAAACATTGGTGGCAATCACCACAACTGCTAAGGCAACTGCTGCCCAGTTTAGAGCTTCCACATGAGTTAGACTTTGCCACAGTCCGGGCAAAAAATGTTCGCTACGTGGTAATTTTAAACCAAAGAAATTATTTAACTGACCGCAAAAAATAATAACGGCAATACCATTAGTAAAACCTGCTGTCACCGGATAGGGAATAAACTTTACTAACTGTCCAAGTTTGGCAACCCCCAAGGCAATCTGGATAATCCCAGCCATTACCCCAGCAATCCAAACTTTCTCAAGGCCGTACTTGGCGACAATTCCCACCAAAACCACAGCCATTGCACCTGTTGGCCCTGTAATCTGTACTGAGGAACCACCAAAAATTGCGGCGACAATTCCCGCCACAATTGCGGTGTAAAGTCCCGCCTTTGGTTCCACGCCACTGGCCACCGCAAAGGCTAAAGCCAAAGGCAATGCTACCACTGCTGCTGTTAGTCCTCCCGTCAAATCGCCACGCAGTCCACCAAACAAGCGACTCAAGCGCAAAAGCAATGGTTCTTTGAGGATATCAGATGTTGCCATATCGTCATTTTCAACTCTTATACACAATTTGTTGAAGCACACACAAATGTTATTCCATCTTTTCTGTAGATTTCATCAGGGTTGTTGATAATTCCCTGATTGCGTATGGGTTTTGGTTCAAGTTCGCCTATTTGCTGATTAATAAAAGTGGAGGCTTGCTTGACATAATGGATATGATGTGTTTATAGAGGTTGGCGATCGCTACAGAGTTTTTTAGCAGAGCTACGGCTGGTAGGTTTAAAGCTCTGCGTGTTTTGGCAGATAAGCTCGAACATGGGGAAGTAAGGTACGGTAGCAGCTAGCGTCAGTGCAGCCTAAAAATTTGATGTTTTTAAGCAAATCAGCATCTTTTTAGTATTAACTTTATAATTTACATTAGTACAAATTTGGTAAATACTAATGTTGCAATCGATTGAAGGAGTGTACAAGAACGGTAATATACAACTTTCAGAATTACCATCTGATGTATCAGAAAGCCGTGTAATTGTAACTTTTTCATAACCCAAACAAGCTCCAATACAAAAACAGATAATGCGGTTTGGTATGTTTTTTGGGCATAAACAATCAACAGAATAGGCGGTATTTCAACTCAGCACTCTTGATTATTTTTGACGCACTCCGATAAACATCCCATATCATCTGTCAGCAGGGTAAGATATTTAACCCTTGAGAAGTATTGACATATTAAAATTTTCTAGCCTTCATCTTGCATATTCAGAAAAAACGTTATAAATTATTAGATAATAGGGGAAAATCTGACTTCTTAGTGTCAAGAACTAATCCTGCTCAAGTAAATATACTGCAACCAGTTTCAACTTCACACAGATCCTAAACACCACTGAAGATATGTTTTTATTTGGTAAAGCAAAGATTCTGGACAGACAACGGAACAATAAATAATCTAAAAATATATCTTAGGTGACTGTTTTTAGCAATCATGTTACTACTTATGGTGGAGAACAATAACTATAATTCACCAAAATAGTAATAGATTACAAGCAATGAACTAACAATAAATTTGCATAAATGTCAGTATTTTTATCCCTTGTTAGTTGATTATTTTTTTGCCTAATTATGTTTGCTATTAAAAGAATCGTTTTTGTTATGCTGAGAATAGCAAAAATAATAAATGAACACACATCTACCACAAATTCACAATCCTTATGGAGTTATTCTGTCAATGCACCTAAATGAATTGGAAACTACTGAGAATTTAAAAGAAGTGGAAGAAGCATGGCTAGCACTAGAAAAATCAATTCTCTATTATCAAGGTCGCCCTGTTGGGACAGTAGCCGCTTATGATGCCTCTGTAGAGGCGCTCAATTACGATCAGTGCTTTGTTCGGGATTTTGTTTCTTCTGCTCTAATTTTTCTGATCAAAGGTAGAACCGATATTGTTCGTAATTTCTTAGAAGAAACCTTAAAGTTACAGCCTAAAGAAAAGGCATTAGATGCCTATAAGCCGGGAAGAGGATTAATACCAGCTAGCTTTAAAGTGGTATCAGACAATGGAAAAGAATATTTAGAAGCAGACTTTGGTGAACATGCGATCGCTAGAGTTACACCTGTAGACTCTTGTCTATGGTGGATTATTTTATTGCGCGCTTATGTAGTCTCCACAAAAGATTTTTCTCTCGCCTATCAACCTGAATTCCAAAATGGTATCAGGTTAATCATGGAAATCTGCTTGGCGAATCGTTTTGATATGTACCCAACGCTATTGGTTCCAGATGGTGCTTGTATGATTGACCGTCGTATGGGCATTTATGGGCATCCTTTAGAATTGCAAGTCCTCTTTTACACGGCATTGCGTGCATCTCGTGAACTGCTAATTTGTAAAGGTAATTCTGATATTGTTGAAGCCATTGATAACCGTTTACCTCTTTTATGCGCTCATATTCGCCAGCATTATTGGATAGATATTAATCGTCTGAATGCAATTTATCGCTTCAAAAGTGAAGAATATGGCAAGGCTGCTGTTAATCTGTTCAACATATATGTAGATTCTGTTCCCTATTATGAATTAGATAAGTGGCTACCAAAAAAAGGTGGTTATCTAGCAGGAAATGTTGGGCCGTCGCAGCTAGATACTCGCTTCTTTTCACTCGGAAACTTAATGGCAATCATTTCCGACTTAGCCACCGAAGAACAGTCACAAGCGATTATGACTCTCATTGAGGAACGATGGGATGATTTGGTGGGAGATATGCCAATGAAAATTTGTTTCCCAGCTTTGGAACATGAAGAATACAGAATTGTGACTGGATGTGACCCCAAAAATATACCTTGGTCGTATCATAATGCTGGTAGTTGGCCAGTTTTAATGTGGATGTTGGCGGCGGCGGCTGTGAAAACTAATAGAACAAATCTCGCACAAAAGGCGATTGAAACTGCCCAAGGACGCCTCAGTACAGATGAATGGCCAGAGTATTACGATGGGAAAAAAGGGCGACTGATTGGGAAACAAGCTAGGAAATATCAAACTTGGACTATCACTGGGTTCTTATTAGCAAAAGAACTGATGGCAGATCCCACTTCTTTACCATTAATCAGCTTTGGAAAATTACCAGCAGAACAGGTTTCTAGAGCATGTGAGTTTGAAATCGCCAGTGTAGACCCATATATGACTTGATAGGAAAGTTGGGAGTTATTCAATTTTGGATTTTAGATTTTAGATTTTTACTTCAATCCAAAATCTAAAATTCAAAATCTAAAATTGGCAGAGTTGGGAGTTAGAATACAAAAGCCTTCTGACTCTTGAATCAAGTTTCCATGACAAACCCCCGTCAATTAGCTTTTATCGCCCTACGAGATGTTCATAAGGGGGCTTATGCTGATGTTGCCCTAGATAGAGTACTACAAAAAGTTAATTTGCCTGATAACGATCGCCGCTTAGTAACAGAATTGGTTTATGGGAGCGTCAGAAGGCAACGCACCCTCGATACTCTCATCGATCAACTCGCTAAAAAGAAATCTCATCAACAACCACAAGACCTGCGTACCATCTTACATCTAGGCTTTTATCAACTGCGTTATCAAGAGCGTATTCCCGCCTCAGCTGCTGTTAATACCACAGTCCAACTCGCTAAAGAAAACGGTTTTTCTGGACTCACGGGTTTTGTTAACGGTCTATTACGACAATACATCCGCCTTGCAGAGAAGATAAAGGGCGATCCGTTACAACTTCCAGAAAATTCTACTGGATTTTCTGACTTTTCACCGGATCTGGAAAACCTCTCTCCAAACCTCTCCCCTAAAAGGGGAGAGGCTTTGAATTCTCCCCCTTCCCTAGTAGGGAAGGGGGCTGGGGGGTTAGGTTTCGCGTTAACTTTTAAAAGTCAGGTGGAACGCTTGGGCATTTTACACAGTTTTCCTGACTGGATTATTCAAGTTTGGTTAGAACAATTGGGTTTGACTGATACAGAACAACTGTGTGAATGGATGAACCAACCACCAACAATTGACTTACGCATCAATCCACTTCGCATTTCCATCGAGGAAGTTGAGGCGGCTTTGCAATCTGTCGGTATTTTGGTGAGCCGGATTCCTCATTTACCGCAAGCTTTACGATTTATTGGTAATACTGGGTCAATTCAAAAACTACCGGGTTTTAAAGAAGGTTGGTGGACTGTACAAGATAGCAGCGCTCAATTGGTAGGTCATTTGCTCGACCCCCAACCAGGTGAAGTGGTAATTGATGCCTGTGCAGCACCAGGAGGGAAAACAACCCACATCGCTGAATTAATGGCAGATGAGGGTAAAATTTGGGCTTGCGATCGCACTCCTTCTCGTCTTCGCAAACTCCAAGAAAATTCTCAACGGCTAAATTTACAATCTATTCAAATTTACACTGGCGACAGTCGCCACTTCAATCAATTTCAAAACACCGCAGACCGAGTATTACTCGATGCTCCATGTTCTGGTTTGGGAACCATGCACCGTCATCCTGATGCGCGTTGGCGACAGACACCAGAATCCGTCCAAGAACTTTCGGTGCTGCAACGAGAATTGTTGACACATACATCAACTTTTGTCAAACCTGGTGGTGTATTAGTTTATGCTACCTGTACATTGCATCCAGCAGAAAATGAAGAAGTAATTTCGGCATTTTTAGCTGAGTCACCTGATTGGCAAATTGAGTCTCCCATTGGCATTGAGTTACCTGATTCTACCGAGAGGACACCTCAAGGTTGGTTTAAACTTTGGCCCCATCGACAGGATATGGATGGTTTTTTTATGGTGCGCTTAAGAAAAACCAATAATTCCGAATGAATACTGTTTGGGATTGTACGATTTGGTGGAGGCCTGAATCTACCAGAGGAGGCAGCAATGGTTTCCCCTTCCAATGTAAAAAACTTAGTTAAAATCCTGATTGGAGCCGCCTGGATCGATGGCAGAATCCAGCCAGAAGAACGGCAATATCTCCGCGAAATAGCTCAAGCAAAAGGTTTAGCTAATGATCCAGAAATTAAGCCTTGGCTGTACGAATTAGTTCCTGTGCAGCCAAAAGAATGCTACGACTGGGTGCAGGAGTATCTAGGCGATCGCCCCAGTCTTGAAGATTGCGAAAATCTGATTGAAGCCATCAGTGGTTTAATTTATAGTGATGGTGAAGTTGCTGTCGAAGAAGCTAGACTCCTGACTCAATTGCAGGATATGGCAAAGCAGAATGACTCAACTCAACCAGCTCATACTGCGCTTCTCAAACAAATTCAAAAGCTTTACCGCCGTTGGGTTGAAGTGCAAAACTAACATGGGGTTATAAGTTTCTCCAAGAGAAGGCGGTGAATTCTTTCACTGCCTTTTTGTGTATCTTTGTCCCTATACTCCGCGATAAATCGCGTCTCTACATGAGGGTTTTGGGGTTATCTATACTGATCTTGGCTTAAATACACGTTCCTGAAGATGCTACTTTTAGACATTCTTTAAGAAACTGCTGGGGAATTTCTCTACTTTCTCCCCAATGCTGATGAACATAAGAAGCATGAATATTTGCAGGTAAACCCCATCCTTCACATCCCATATTTTCTTCACAATCGTAGCGAGAAGTTTCAAATAGGGGCTGAGTGGGAGTTAAGGTTAAATGGGAACGATGAAACTCATGTCCGTAAACAGTTGTATTTGCTTTAACTAACAAATTATCTTGCAAAGCGACTGCACGACGATAGCCCAAAGTTAAACGCCCACCCATCACAGCAGATGTTGGTAGCACTCCCGCCATTGACCAAGATTTACCTTCAAAATCGATAATTTGGTCACACAGATACATCAATCCTCCGCATTCGGCAACCGTAGGCATTCCTTTAAGTATTGCCGTTTTCACTGCATGACGAACGCTAGTATTTTCTGCGAGTTGCTGGGCAAAAACTTCCGGGAAACCACCGCCAAAATACATTCCCTGGATATCTTTTGGTATACCAGCATCTTCTAAGGGACTCCAGAAAACCAATTCTGCACCAAGCTGTTGCAGCAAATCGAGATTGTCTTGGTAATAAAAATTAAAAGCGCGATCGCGGGCTACTGCAATCCTAACTGGGGATGAGGGAGATAAGGAGGATGAAGTAGAGGGAGAAAGGGGTTCTGATTTTAACAAAGGTAATAAATGCTGCCAATCGAAGCAAGTATCTCCTAAATCCGCGAGGCGATCGATTAAAGCATTGAGTTCGGGAAGTTCGGCTGTGGGTACTAAACCCAGGTGGCGATCAGGAATTGTGATATTATCTTGACGGCGCATTACGCCGAGAATGTTTAACTGTAAGGGTTCTAGAGAATCTTTGAGGAGAGAGAGATGGCGATCGCTTCCCACACGATTTAATACTACCCCAGCTATTTTAATTCGGGGATCAAAAGATCGATAGCCGTGAGCGATCGCAGCCACAGAACCAGATAAACGGCTGCAATCAATCACCAACACCACAGGTAAATCTAACAGCCGTGCAATGTGTGCCGTACTCGCAAAATCAGTTAATTTTTGCTTTTCTTGCCCATGCCCCATGCCCAATTCCCCATGCCCAATTCCATCAAACAACCCCATTACCCCTTCCACTAGGGAGTATTCACTCAGTTGACTATGACGGGTAAAACATTGCTGAACGTAGGCTTCAGAAGTCAATACTGGGTCTAAATTGCGACAAGCACGACCAGTTACGTGTTGATGAAACATCGGATCGATGTAGTCTGGCCCCACCTTAAAAGATTGCACCAAGCGATCGCGACGGCGTAAAGATGCTAAAAGGGTGAGCGTGACTGTTGTCTTACCCACCCCACTACGTTCCCCGGCAATGACTAAAGCCATAAATGAAACAAATAAGGTTTTTATGTAGCAACTATTTCGATTATTGGCTGTGCGTCCATCGTCGCTTTTTGCAAAAGCAGATACACGGATTTATCAAACCAACTAACTCAAACTTATACCAATTAGAAACAAGAAAACCAGCCAATTAGGGGAGTTAGGCTGAAAAAGTCTAATAGTATAGTTGGAAATTAGCTGAAAGTCAGATAGCAATAAGCTACCAAAAAAGGAACGTTTTATGATAACTGTGCATCATCTTAACAACTCGCGATCGCAGCGTGTGCTGTGGCTGCTTGAAGAATTAGGTATCGAATACGAAATCAAATTCTATGAACGCGATCCCAAGACGATGATGGCACCGGAGTCGCTGCGCCAAGTCCATCCCCTCGGCAAGTCACCAGTAATCACAGATGCAGACTTGACGATCGCTGAGTCGGGTGCAATTATTGAATACTTAGTTGATCGCTATGGTAATGGTCGGCTAGTCCCGGCATCCGGTACGCCAGAGCATCTGCGCTATAAGTATTGGCTGCATTATGCCGAAGGTTCGGCAATGCCACCACTGGTAATGCGGCTGGTATTGAACAATTTCGGGGCAGGTGACAGCAGCGTAGTTAGCGGATTCGTCGCGCCCCAAATCAAACTTCACTTTGACTACATAGAAGACGAACTCCGTAAAAATACGTGGTTTGCAGGCAATGAATTTACTGCCGCCGATATCCAAATGAGCTTTCCCTTGGAAGCAGTCGCTGCACTCCCCGAAGAGGTCAAGAACCGGCCAAAGCTCAAAGAATTTGTCGAGCGCATTCACGAACGACCTGCTTACAAAACCGCTCTTGAGCGTGGAGGCAAATACGACATATCCTTTCAATAGACTTCTTGGATGAATCAAAAGCCCTCACCCTAAATCCCTCTTCCGAGCAAGGTTACGGTGTACACAAAAATCTTCTATAGCTGTCCACGTCTTGACCTGTAATGCTAATACATCGACCTGCTATGCCAATGCATCGACTTGTTATGCCAATGCATCGACTTGTTATGCCAATGCATCGACTTGTTATGCCAATGCATCGACTTGTTATGCCAATGCATCGACCTGTTATGCCAATGCATCGACCTGTTATGCCAATGCATCGACCTGTTATGCCAATGCAATACGGTTCGGTTAAGGTTTTTTGATGAAAATTATTGATCCCCAAAGACGCGATAAATCGCCGTATATACAAAGGATTGATTCTTGTAGAGACGGCGATTCATCGCGTCTCTTGCCTCCAAAGAAAATAGAAAAACCCTCCAGATGATTGAAATATCCAAAAATCTGAAGAGTTTGTGTTTGATTTCGCCAATTTTGGTAACTTTTATTGTTTCCAGGCGCAACTAACTATTTGTTGTCAACTTGAAAATATTCGCTGTAATCCCTAGACTTTCTTCAAAAAGTGACTCACGACCCCAGCGTTGTACCTGCTGACTCAGCAAAGCTTCCGCCTTTTGTTCTGAAAGTGAAGTCACCTGTTGAAATAGACCAGCAGATTGAGCGCCGCCGTGGGTTTCCATCCGCATACAACCACCAGTTTCCGAGCAAATTACTGTACCACAGTCTGCCTTCGGATTGGTCGAACTGAGGCGCAAAGCAATCAAGTCGCCAGCAATATCACCCACATCAGCAAGGGGAACGCCCGCTAATTCGGTTTCTATTTCCCGTTGGTCTTGGGCAATAAAGTTAATGCGAGTGATGTCATAATCTCCGGTTTCCTTTTTATAGGAAACAGGCTGCCATTCTAGACGACTTGCCAACCAACCTAAAAACAGTAATGCTTGTGCGGGGTTGCCCTTTTCGTAATCAATAGTTACTCGGTCAACTTCCCGAAGGGCAGCCCGACGATGAGGTGAGTCGTAAGCTTCAGCTGTCAATTCCTCCCATGCTGAGAGGCGACGCCAGTTGAGGTCAGCCAGGGGAACCCCACTGTCCACCAATTCTTGGAGGCGGAGTAAGTCACTTTCTGGCTCGTTAAAGCGGCAAGAATCTACAATCACATTATTGCAGACGGCTGCCAACCGCTTGAATAGACTGTTATTGGGGTCTGGTGTTGCTTTCCACCAGAGAAACTTTGGTAAGCCACCAATCAACAATGCTGGAATCATACCACCGATGCGTTCTAAGGCAGCAGCAGTACCGCTGATAGTGATGTATTCGCAGCAAATTAGTGTGCTTGACGATTGCTTTTGGATCGGGCAATAGGCAGAAACTTGAGCTTTCACCCCTTGATCTTCGCCAGTAATGGGAAATAGCGCGATGATCCGGCAAGGGTTGCGGAGGGCGATTTCATCAGCAATTCTAGGGCTTGGGGCATTTAAGCTAGGAAGTTCAATAGAAGCATTGTCTCCCGCAGCGCTGTTCCCTTGACGTTTGATGAATTCTTCTCTCAAGATAGCCAGGGTTTCAGGTGTTGCTGTTCCAGTATCTGGTAGTGCATGTTTTCTCTGCACTTGCCGCAAGGCAGCTACCATCTGAGGCCCTAAAATCCCGTCAAGCGGGCCGTTGTAAAATCCCAAAGTAGCCAAAAGATACTGGGTTTCTTCGGGTTCGTAAACCACTAAGGTAAATGTTGTGGCGCGAGTGGCAGCAGGAAGCCCACCGTCCTCGCCAGTAATGCCGTAACTTTGCCAAATTTGATTAAGTTCCGCTTCTATTTCGTTAAGCGAAATATCTTTTGGCGTCTGAAGTGAATAAATTGTAGAAGCTTGGGGAGCCATAGTAGTTTTGAGTTGTCAGCTTTGTTTGGTGAATCAGTTAGGAGTTAAAAGTTAGAAGTTAGGAGTTAAAAGTTAGGAGTTAGGAGTTAAAAGTTAGAATAACTGAAATTATTAACTCAAAAACTCATAATTTATTACTCCTAACTATTAACTCATCACTTCTAACTTTCTAAAGTCTGCGCCAGCGACGGCCATCCTGGTTAATTAAGAATTCTGCTTCTGTTGGTTCCCAGGTTCCAGCTTCATATTGGGGAATAGTATTGGCGTCGGCGGGTGCATCCCAAACGGAAAGGGCTGGCGTTACTACCTGCCAAGCGGCTTCTACTTCGTCCGCGCGGGTGAACAATGTTTGATCGCCCATCATACAATCAAGGAATAAGCGATCGTAGGCATCAGATGTGGCTTGGATGCCAAAGGAACCATAACTAAAGTCCATGTCAACGGAACGAGTACGGAATTCTGCCCCCGGCATTTTCACATCAAAACGCAGGGAAATACCTTCATTTGGCTGAATCCGCATCGTCAAAATATTGGCGTTTGTCTGTTGGGCAGCAGATTGGAACATCCGAGATGGAACTTCGCGGAAGTGAATGGCAATCTCGCTGACTTTTTTCGGCATCCGCTTCCCGGTACGCAAGTAGAAAGGAACACCTTTCCAGCGCCAGTTATCTACCAGAAACTTCATGGCGACATAAGTCGGTGTGGTGGAGTTGGGATCAACGCCTGGTTCTGTCCGATACCCTGGCACTGCTTGACCTTTCATCCAGCCAGCACTATACTGACCGCGTACTGCTGACCGCGACAGATTGTGAACATCAGCTAAACGAGTAGCTTGGAGTACCTTCACTTTTTCTGTGCGGATGCTGTCGGCATCCATTGCGTTGGGTGCTTCCATTGCCGTTAGACAGTAAAGTTGCATTAAATGGTTTTGCAACATATCCCGTAGTGCGCCGGCGCTTTCATAGTAACCAGCCCGGTCTTCCACTCCCACGGTTTCTGCCACGGTAATTTGCACGTGGTCAACAAATTGACGATTCCACAACGGTTCAAAAATCGCATTGGCAAAGCGAAACACCAGCAAATTTTGGACTGTTTCTTTACCCAAGTAGTGGTCAATGCGGTATACTTGGTTTTCTTTACAAAATTTTTGTACCACTTGGTTGAGACTCTGGGCAGAAGCCAAGTCTCGACCAAAGGGTTTTTCAACTACTAGACGATGTTTGTAGGCATCTTCTAGCATCCCGGCGCTTCCTAACTGCTTAATCGCTTCTGGAAAGAATGAGGGGGCAACTGATAGATAGAACATGCGATTACCTCGCGTGCCCCGTTTTTCGTCTAATTCACTCAATAAGTTTTTTAGTTTCTGGTAGCCTTCGGGGTTGTCTATATCCCCAGGACTGTAAAACAGACCTTGAGAGAAGTCTTGCCAGAGTTCCCCTAAATCGACATCAGCATGGGCTTCTTCCATGCCCTTTTGCATTTGTTCGCGGAAGTACTCATGGCTCCATTCTCGACGTGCCACACCGACAATTGTCGTTTCTGGGGGAATACGCCGTTCTCGCCGCAATTTGTAAAGTGCTGGCACTAGTTTGCGCCAGGTGAGATCGCCAGAAGCGCCAAAAATGACTATAATCTGGGGTTCGGGCATCCCTTGTTGTTGCAGACCAACGCGCAAGGGATTTTCTAGCAGACTAACCATAACAATTTTGGATTTTGGGTTTTGGATTTTGAGATTGGGCATTGGGCATGGGGCATTGGGCATTGGGCATGGGGCATGGGGCATGGGGCATGGGTTATTTTCCTTGTCCCCTTGTTCTCCTCGTCCCCTTGTCCCTCTTCCCTTGTCCCCTTGTCCCCAATACCCAGTCCCTACACTGGTGACAATACCTTGATCTTGTCTTCTAAAGAGTTCATCAAGGACTGGAAGGGCTGGATAAACTTGTCAATACCATCGACTAACAGTTCATCCATGACGTTATCGAGATCGATGTTGATGTCGGGATCTTTGAGGTTTTCGATCAGCGTGTAAGCTTTATCTAAATCTGTTTCTAAGCGATCGCCTACGTTACAATGATCGGCACAAGCTTTAATGGTCGCTGGTGGTACGGTGTTGACGGTATCATGGCCAATCAACTCTTCGATATACATCACATCTCTGTAGTTGGGGTCTTTGGTGCTGGTGCTAGCCCAAAGTAGCCGTTGTACTGTAGCCCCTTTTGCTGCCAACTCTTGCCAACGCTCGCTTCTAATGATTTTCTTGTATTCTTGATACGCAATCTTAGCGTTAGCGATCGCTACTTTCCCTTTCACAGCTCTTAGCTTTGCTTCCACGGAAATATCATCAACGCCTTTTTTCAACTTAGCATCAATCTTGCCGTCAATGTTGCTATCGATCCGGCTGAGGAAGAAGCTAGCGACTGAAGCAATTTTACTGATGTCCTTACCTTCAGCCAGCCGTTTTTCTAAGCCCCGAATATAAGCCATTGCTGTGTTTATATAGCTTTCTACAGAAAACAGCAGCGTAATATTAACATTCATCCCTTCGGCTATTACCTGTTCCACTGCTGGCAAACCAGGTTCTGTACCAGGAATTTTAATCATCAGATTTTCCCGACCAATTTCTTGGAAATAGCGGCGGGCTTCGGCTATTGTTGCTTCGGTATCATGGGCAATGGTTGGCGGTACTTCAATACTCACATAACCATCTAGTCTATTCGAGGCTTCATAAACAGGGCGTAAAATATCACACGCATTACGGATATCTGCAAAAACTAGGGATTCGTAAATTTTGTCTATGGGTAGGCCAGCCCGAACTCCGGCTTCGATATCGGCATCATAAATAACGTTACCAGCGATCGCTTTTTCAAAGATAGCTGGGTTAGAAGTAATCCCAGATATACCTTGATTTTCAACCATGTCTTTGAGTTCACCTGATTGAATAATGTCACGGGTCAAATTATCCATCCAGATACTTTGACCGTATTGGTTAATTTCTAGTAGATGATTGGTAGACATAGCTAGTTTATTTCACTCCTGTATAGTGATGTTTCTAAGTAAATTTGGCAAAACGCATCAAATATTGATGGTTACTTTTGAATTGTGGCGTTGCCAATCACTTATTGCATCGGCCAGCTGAGATAATCCTTAATTGATCTTCAAAAAGCCCTATTTTGCATTCCCAATCTTAAATCACCATGATTAACGTTTAATTAATGGCAGATGAGAGTACAGCACTGAGGACATAAGTCACTCTTATAAAACGTCTAAAACCCTTACGTAACAGTAATTACGAATTGTCTTCTAGTGTCCGTTTTGAATAAAAGACTCCACCTTGGCGACATCCTCTTTGCTGCCAATAATTAAAGGCGTGCGCTGATGCAGTTTTTTTGGCACCACATCCAAGATATTTACCAGTCCTGTAGTAGCACGGCCACCTGCTTGCTCAATTAAAAAGGCGAGAGGAGCAGTTTCATAAAGCAAGCGTAATTTTCCTTCAGGGTTTTGAATTGTGCCTGGGTAGAGAAACACACCGCCTTGAACCAAAATTCTATGGATGTCGCTCACCATTGCGCCGCTATAACGAGCGCTGTAGCCTTCTGTGCGATGAACGTAGCGAATGTATTCTCGAATCGATTCTTCCCACTGCCAAAAGTTACCCTCATTCACGCTGTAAACAGAACCGTGGTTAGGAATGCGAATATTTTCTTCTGTAAGAATAAACTCTCCTAAGCTGGGATCGAGAACAAAGGAATGAACGCCCTTACCTATAGTATAAACCAGCATTGTGCAAGGCCCATACAGGATGTATCCGGCGGCAAGCTGCTTACGCCCGTTGGTGAGGAGGTCAGTTGCCTTACCATCGCTATCAGTTCCTTCTTGTTGGCGAATGGCGAAAATGGAACCTAAGCTGAGATTATTATCAGTGTTGGAGGAGCCATCAATTGGGTCATACAGCAGGGTATAGCGGCCAATGGGGCAATTTTCTGGGATGTAGTAGGGATTTTCCATTTCCTCAGACGCGAGGCGACAGACTAAGCCGCTTTGCTTAAACACTGAGATAAATACATCATTGGCATAGACATCCATCTTTTTGACGGATTCGCCTTGGACATTAACTTCCCCAGTAAATCCCAGAACGCCTTCCATTAAACCAGCGCGACTCATGCGACGAGCAACCAGTTTCCCGGCTAGGGCGATGCGATTCATCAGCGCACTTAAATCCTGTGCATCTGGCGAAAAACTCTGAAGTTGTTGGAGGACGTGACGGGATAAGGTTGTACAGTCACGATCTAAGGCTCTGTCTGTAGCATCGTAGGCAGATAAGTCTAAAGATTCTGGCGCTTTAGTCATTTTTATGTTCTCCGCAGCCACTAGCTGTTAATTGGGTTTTAGTCATCTATAGCAACTTATAGTTGCTGCTTCTATCTTAGAAAGGTAATTTGATAACTTAGATGCGACTTTAGATAAACTAAAGAAATGAATCTTCAGTTACCCCTGCACCCAGAACCTAGCTACTTCGACTTAACATGACTTTCTGAAGCGGGTATGGCTACACATTCTATCCACAAACTAAAATCCCCACATTTGCGGCAGGGACTATAGCCTTATTCTGAAACATTAATACGAAACTACTATCAGATTTGCCCAAGGCAAGCAATCTGCCTAGTTAACTAAGATACTTTTGGTTGCTGCCAGATGATGAGTTTCAATTCAGAGCAGTAGTAAGCCTCATCACTGATTTGGTGTTCGTGGTCAGCTATCCAATCATAAATTTGTGTTGCTTTTGCTAATGCCACTTTTTCTGAACGATAAAGCTGAGGAGTAGGGCAGTAGGCTTGACCATTGATGTGTATAGCTGCAATCTGCCAATAATCGCTCTCTGGTACAACTTCTAAAAACCCGTTACTGTAAGGCTGGATTATTCCTATATTCATCTACAACCATCAAACTTTCTAACATTGGCCACAACAAAGCCGATACCAGCCAATTCTTCCGAGTCAAAGCTGGAATCACCAGGGAATGCAGTCGCAACCCCTGCTAATGATTTTGGGTTCGTAGTCAATGAAAATCTGAATTATTGGTCACTTTTTTGGCTTGATTCCGTTATTGGCAGGAATAATGGCACAAGGGACTGGTCGGCGCGGCTACATTGGGATTGTCCAAACTCAGAGTCTGGCTGGATAGATGATAATCTGTAGAGCGAACCAGCAATTCGCAGTACTCACCCGAAATAACCGAACAAAAGGAGTAAATTTATTATGTCCCGTTTGCTAACAGCGTTCCGGCAGCGATTCTTGCGGAGTATTTTTGCAATACTCTTAACTTTGATTAGTAGTTTAATACTTCCTGGGGCTACTTGGGCTGCTTCTAGCTTGGGAATTGATAATGGTCATCTGAGTTCTTGTCCGGCTTCAGACAACTGTGTTGTCAGCCAAAACGCAGATGAAAAACACGCTATCGACCCGATTGCTTATCATGTAGACCGTAATGCAGCTAGAGAAATCTTACTAAAAGTTATCGGTGTTGTTCCCCGTACAGAAATTGTAGAACAAACAGATAATTACATCCACGCTCTTTCTAAAAGCCGCATCTTCCAATTTGTTGATGATGTAGAATTTTATTTACCTCCTAATGAGTCAGTAATTCATCTGCGCTCGGCTTCGCGCGTGGGAGAATCTGATCTTGGTGTCAACCGCAGACGAGCCGAGCAAATTCGTCTGGCTCTACGCGATTTAAATATTTGATTTTGGCGCTACTTATTCTCATTTAACTGATTGAGGTGCGATCGCAATACCATTTAAAAATTTATACTTAGTGAAGAAATGTCAGACTATCTGCAATGATTGTGCTTTCCATGCCTTAGTAGAAGAAGCGATAACGTGCATTCACCCTGACGAAGTTGAGGTTAATTGTTCTACCGTTATTTTCTGCAATTCATTTGAGCCAGCACTCATAATTGACAGTCCTTGTGTGACATAGGGCAATGATGAAGAATAACTTCAATTGCGTAGGCGCAACAACTAAGCCTTTGACATTTCAACTTACGTTGCTATTTAGTAAATTATGGTAATATAAAAGCTCTTGGGCGATTAGCACAGGGGTAGCGCACATCCTTCACACGGATGGGGTCACTGGTTCAAATCCAGTATCGCCCACTTATACACAGAAAAGTTTTCAGCTAACTAGCTTCGGTTTCTTAAATACGCCCCCACATTAAGATACGCTTGTAGGGGAAAAAGAACGGGCGCTCATCCTCTAGCAACTCGAATAACTTCTGCTGATAGCGTTCCACAAATCGCTCATAGGTTTGAGCATTTAGTTGGGACTCATAAGCTGTTAGCAATGTCCCACGATACCAATCTACCACGGCTTCTCGTGAGGGCAACACATGTCCATAAATTTGAAGCTTGACTTCCTGCTTGACAAATCCCAACTTATAAAAGATTCTGGCGTATGTTTCTGGGGGAAGTACCTCTAAACGCCGCACATATCCTCTTAATTCTTGACTGAATTCCTGTGCAGTTTCAACTGCTATCTGATGCACTGGCTCACTATCCATCGCTGGTATTTGTACAGCTAGCTGTCCACCAGGCCGCAGTTTTGCCCGCAATTTCTCAAATAAAACCTCATGTYCCGTCAACCACTGCAATGCCGCATTAGAAAAAACCACATCAAAYTCCCCATCTCCTGGATTYYCCTCAATTYKTCCTTGCTCAAASCGTAGTCCRTTRCCTTCAAACTGACGMGCCTTTTCCAGCATTTTCTCAGAAGCATCTATCCCTAAAGTCTCCTCTGCTGCTAAGGTTTCATGCAGATATTTCGTTAATTTTCCGGTTCCACACCCTAAATCAATAACTCGTAAGTTTTCTTGCCGATGTACCATGTCTACCAAGTCGTAGAATGGACGGCTTCTTTCAGCTTGAAATCGTTCGTATAGTTCTGGATTCCATTTATCTGGCATATTTTTATAATTCGTAATTCGTAATTCGTAATTCGTAATTTATAAAGTGGTATGGCATTCGACTCCACTCACCAGCCGCTCAGTAACTATCGTAGACATCGCACCCAATTTACCATGTCCCTATGACCAACTACTTTCGCTCTAATGTTGATGCAATGGCTAGCTATATTCCCGGTGAGCAGCCTCAACGCGGTACACAAATTATTAAACTTAACAGCAATGAGAACCCCTATCCTCCTTCGCCTGCGGCATTAGCTGTGCTACGAAATATTGATGGTGAGTGGTTGCGGCGGTATCCAGAACCTTTCGGGGGGGAGTTCCGGCAAGCTGCAAGTAAAGTTTTAGGAGTTCCTAGTGATTGGATAATTGTCGGAAATGGCAGTGATGAATTGTTAAGTGTGGTGATTCGAGCCTGTGCTGAACCTGGGAAAAAGGTAGTTTATCCGATGCCTACTTACGTGCTATATCGCACCTTAACAGAAATGCAAGCGGCGGAAATTATTGAGATTCCCTACAGCAAAGACTACAGTTTACCAAAGGACGAATTAGTTGCTGCCAATGGGGCGGTAACATTTATTGCGTCGCCCAATAGTCCATCGGGACATGTGGTGGCAACAAATGATTTGCGAAAATTAGCCAGCCAGTTATCTGGAGTTTTAGTGATTGATGAAGCATACATAGATTTTACCGAAGAGAATGCATTGGCTTTGGTTAAGGAATATGAAAACGTCATTGTGCTTCGGACACTATCTAAGGGGTACTCGTTGGCAGGATTACGGTTGGGCTTTGGGGTGGCGAATCCTAAACTTTTGCAGGGATTGTTTAAGGTTAAAGATAGCTATAACATCGATGCGATCGCTTGTGCAATTGGTACAGCTGCTATCACTGACCAAGCTTATAAAAATGCTTGTGTAGCCAAGATTAAAGCATCACGGACTAAGTTAGCAACAGATTTGAAACAATTAGGTTTTCATATCTGGGATTCCCAAGCTAACTTTTTGCTGGCACAGCCAAAAAAAGGAAACGCAGAATACCTTTATCAAAAACTCAAGGAACAGGGAATTTTAATCCGCTATTTCAAGCAGCCTGGACTAGATGATAAATTACGTATCACTGTTGGGACAGATGAGCAAAATCAGGCTTTAGTAGAAGCACTAACTACAAACCTTTAATGATTCACACTGACTTACAACACTTGAAAACTAAAGCTAAGACTTGCCCAATTATTCACATCCAAGCTATGTGAATCGGCTGTTGTGCCGTTCATTTCCGTTTTGAGGGCACTAGCGTTATGTAAGTCTTGTAGCAAGGCTTGTACAACGTCTAAGGAATTCAACAATGGGCCAATTGGCCCTTCTTCGGCTGTGGAATACTTGGCAGTGTTTAAGGCGGCGAGAGTTCCGTTAAAGGGGGCTGTACTAAAAATCAGTTGGTGTTCGCACTCAGAAGCTGGCCCCGAAATCACCCATTCGGAGGCAGTATTAGTTTGGGGTAGGGTGAGGGTTTCACCTGGCGCGATGACGACTTCTTTAAGCAAGGGTTTGGTGTCTGCCGCCTTTGGTTCTTGGGGGGTTTCCCAAGAGTAGAAGGCGATCGCTGTATGATTATTATTTAATCCCAGCAAGATTAAATATACTGGGCGATCGCTCTGGTTTTCTACCCGATATTGCATTCGACTACCGATAGGGACAATCGGAGTAGGGAGTGATTTTTTAATCGAAGTTTCTGTTTTGAAAGTTCGTACTGTTTCCCGCTGCATGATAACGCGAGGCGATATGTTGTTAATTATTTCTAAAGTAGCCTTGAGAGCCAAACGGGAAGAACCTTGATTTTCTGTAAGTCGCCATAACTTGGCTGCAAGCAGAGTTGATAATTTTGGTGCTAACCTTTGCACTGTTAATTTCACCGCTTCTCCTACTTCTCCAGTGGTATTGAGAATTACCTCGCCACCAAGAGAAAATAGACCATAACGACTGGGAATTTCCTGTAGTTTGGCAAATAAATAATCAGCTGGTTTTTCTCCTGCGACTACGGTGGAGACATGGGGAAAGGCAGCGAACGCACTTGTGGCGTCTACCCGCTCAATTCTTTCCAATCCAGTATCCAAAGCAATTATTAAATGGATATTTCGGGTTAAAACTCGGACTGCTTCTTGGACAAGTTGCCCGACTTGTAGGGGATTTGCACCTTCAATTTGGGAAATTTGCGCTTTTGCTGTTAATCCAGTCCGCGATCGCAATACTAATTGCTCTGTTGTTGTTGCTAAGGTAAATCGAGAATTAACTCCGTAGTATAGCAGCACTTGTGGCGGTAATCCTGCTAACCACATCTGGACTGTTTTGCCGTCTTCTTCAATCGCTGTCACCGCGCCTTCTGCACCAATAATACTATCTGGCGGTAGAGACGTTAGATGTTGATTTTTTTGACTACTTAATAACGCTGGTTGCTGTTTACTACCCAATTTGGATAGAGAATTTTCCATATAGGAGAGAGCGACTTGAATTCTGGTAGTTGGAGTGAATTCCCACAAATACTGCGTCAAGGCGTAAGTAAATAACCCGGCACTAAAACCAGAAAAGAGTTCTTCCCTGGCAGGCTGCTTGGGATTTGACGTAGCTGCTAAGACAATCGGCGTGCTGGTTAACTTCTGAGTCTTGAGTTGTTGGAGAAAGTCGAGTTCTTCTGCTGCTAGCTTTGCCTCTACTGATTCTGGAAGGGCACGAACTTTTAATCCTAATACTGGGGTTGGCGCATAATAGCTAGTATCTAATACTGCTGTGACTCGATTTGTAGGGAGCGATCGCAATAATAGCAGTAGAGTTTCTTCTAATATATAGTTGACTATTTTATCGTCTTGTGATTTGGAACTGGCATTAGCTGGCACCAGAGCATTTTGCATTGTCTCTGGCGATGTCTCTAATTTTACACGACTGCCATAACCGCTAAAATGAAAGACGACCACATCATCGGGTTTAGCTTGCTTACCCAGATGATCCAAAAAAGCCGCCTCAATGAATTCTCTACTAGCTTGTTCCTCAGTTAAGGTTAAAATATCTGACCCTTGGAAACCAAAGCGGTGAATCAAAAGTTCTCTTTGTAGTTCTACATCTGTCAGACAACCACTGAGGGCTGGAATTTTTGGGTATTGGTTAATACCTATCAACAACGCCAACTTGCGCGGACTGGGTTGTGCCAAAGCCTGGTAATAGCGATTTCCCAAAGACAACCACTCAGCTTCAGTTATCCCCAATACCGCGAGTATTGAGCCAATTCTCTCTAAAAACGCGCGACGTTTCATAATTAGCTATCAGCCCTCAGCTATCAGTTAGCAGCTTACAGGGCTGAACTCTGTATTGTAAAGTTACAAAAACGTGGGAGCGGAGGGGCGGAGGGGCAGAGGGGCAGGGGAGCAGGGGGAGAATTCGTAACTCCTAACTACTAACTCTTCACTCCTCACTCAGCACTGTTTTGCCCAATACCCTAAGCTGGTACTTCTATCCGCATTGCCCGTGCTAACTCTGCTGCTACCTCTGGACGAGAAAATTCTGGTGGAGGTAACTCACCGCGCCGTAGCATTTCCCTAACTTTTGTCCCTGATAGGTGAATGCGTTCTTCTGGCCTGCTGGGACTGGTTTTAGATGTTGCCATCTGCTTAGTGCGCGTGCAGTAAAAAGCGTGTTCAAATTTCATCGGCACAATGCCTAATTCACTTGGTTCAAATTCATCAAAGATATATTGAGCGTCGTAAGTGCCGTAATAGTCACCGACACCAGCATGATCCCGTCCAACGATAAAGTGAGTACAGCCGTAGTTTTTGCGGACTAAAGCATGGAATATAGCTTCACGAGGCCCAGCATAACGCATTGCGGCTGGATTGATTGCCAAACTTACTCTGTCTAAGGGGTAGTAATGTTCCAGCAAAATTTCATAGCAGCGCATCCGCACGTCAGCGGCGATATCATCTTCTTTAGTCGCCCCGACTAATGGGTGTAAAAATAGACCATCAACAATTTCTAAAGCGCACTTTTGAATATATTCATGGGCGCGATGGATGGGGTTGCGAGTTTGAAAGCCGACGATGGTTTTCCAACCTTTGTCTTTAAATAGTTGCCGTGAGGCAGCTGGATCGATTTGGTAAGTGGGAAACTGGGGATGAGGTTCGCGTTGCAACAACCAAATATCACCCGCCAGATGTACAGTACCTTGGTTATAGAGTACCTGCACGCCGGGATGTTTTACATCATCAGTGCGATAGACTTTGATTGCTTCGCGGGTTTTGTCGTAGTGATATTTTTGCGTGAGTTGCAAAACTCCGATAAATTCGCCTCTGGAGTTATCCAGACGGATTAAGCTGCCTTCTTGTAACGGGGAAGCTACTTCTTCGCTTACCGATAGTGTAATCGGGATTGACCACACAAGACCGTTAGCTAATCGCATTTCTGTCACAGTGCGATCGTAGTCTTCTTGGTTCATAAAACCCGTGAGTGGACTAAAAGCGCCGATCGCAATCATTTCTAGATCGGAAACGGCGCGATCGTCAAGTTGCACTCGCGGCAAAAAGTCAGCTTTTGAGAGAAACTCTGCTCTTTGTTCTGGTGTGGCGATACGGTTAACCAACTGTCCACCGTGGGGGGCTATAGCATCTGGATTTTGACTCAACGTAATCCCCTCTTTGTATTAACTGTTATTGTTTCAGATTATGTACTAACTTATCAAAATGCTGGTACGTAGAGAAAAAATAGTTGGAAAAATAGTGTCATTTCAACCTACCACAATATTTACCTGACATAAGAACTGCTTTCAGTTTCCTGCAACTCCAGACTAATAATTGGGAAAAATAAGTTTGAAATCAAGAACTAACCTTTGGAGGTTGCAAGTGCTATCTTACTTACGTGTGCTAGGTTCAGCTTTACTTAGACCATTAAGAGCAATCCATCGATTCGTTAAATTTTTAATAAAACAAGAATATCAAGCAGATGGAGTAAGACATTTAAATCAGGGACTTGACTTATATAACCAAGGACTTTATCATGATGCATTAAAACAGTTCGATCAAGCTTTATCTTATTTTCAAAGAATTAAACGATCGCGCCAACGAAGCTACAGCCCTCAATAATTTTGGAGGTATTTATGATCAGACAGGACAGTATCAAGAGGCATTAAAATATTATCACCAAGCTTTATCAATTCGTCGAGAAATAGGAGCGCAGCAAGACGAAGGTACTACTTTAAATAATATTGGAGCAATTTATAGTTTTCTAGAACAATTCCCCAAAGCACTTCAATATTATGAAGAAGCTTTAAGCCTACATCAACAGATTGGTGATTTTGGCGGTCAAAGTACAACCCTCAATAATATAGGTCATATATACTTTCGTTATGGAAATTATACAACAGCTTTAGAGTGCTATCAAGAAGCATTAGTAATAGCAAGTAAAATGGGCGATCGCGACACAGAGGCTACTGTTTTGAGTAATCTTGGGTTACTTAATGCTAGTTTAAAAGACTTTGAAAAAGCATTAAACTATTACGAGCTTGCATTAGCACTTCGACGAGAAATTAATGCTATTCCAGGTCAGGCAGAGACTCTCTATCTCATTGGTGATGTCTATTGTGATTTAGGAAATTACTCCAAAGCACAAAATTATCTTCAAGAAGCTCTAGCAATTAGTAAAGAAATTGGAGATAGTCTGAGTGAGAGTAATACTCTTAGCATTTTAGGCTTGATGTATAGACATTTGAAAGAGTATGAAAAAGCTATAAAATGCTATCAGCAATCTTTAGTTATTTGTAAAAGATTAGGCAATCGGATGAGTGAAATTCAAAATATTGAACATAGAGGTGAACTATTTATTGAGCTAAAACAACATTCCAAAGCCCTGAAATATTATCAGCAAGCATTAGCAGTAGCTAAAGAACAAGGTTATCAAAATAATGAAGATAAAATTATCGAGATAATTAATGAAATCAATAGTTGTTTATCTGATTGATTGAACCTTAAATTGGAGATAAAAAGCGATCGCTGTTCCAGAACTATGGTTTTTGAAGCTGTAAATACTCCAACAGCAGTAACCGCAAGTAATCTAACGTTCTAATATAACTCTTTATCTGTTCATAATTGCCATTACTGCCAAAATAAAAACTAGCAATCTGAGGTATATTTAAAACTCGCATAGCTTGTAATTGCTTAATTGCTTGAGATTGATTGGCAATTTGACCTGTGCTTTGAATTTGACTTGCATAACCTCTGAGATTTACTGTTAAAAGTTCAAGTTCTTCTACAAGTGAAAACTCTTCATCTTCTGGTGGAAACTGAATAGAAATTTCTTGTCGTTCGCCGCGTGTATTTTGAAAAATATTAGTCAATTGTACTAATAATTGACTAATATTTTTCTTAACTAATTCTTCCTGATTTAAAATTGCTTTAGTCATCATTGACTCCATAAGTAACTATCTTTTCAGTACCATATTGGTCAGGTCTGACAATCAGATATTCATTGCCTTTACGGTATACAGCTGAACTATCTCCACGATATCCAGTTTTCGGAACTCTAATCGCTCCTTTTTTATTAAAGTTATGAGCTTTGCGTAAATACCTTAATGGGTCAATTCCTTTTCTATTAGCATGGTCTAAGATACTTTGGGAAACACTGGTATAGGTAGCAGTATCCCACTCACTTAGATACTGTTGAATCTCTGCTGCTTCTGCTGAGGTATAGCTTTCTAATAACTCTATCAAAAACTCGTCAGAGATAGGTTCTTTCGACATATATCCATTGAAAACTAAAACCACCCTTCCTCGTTTGTCAGGACAGGGTGTTTTTAGTTTATGCCAAAACAGGGTAAGAGTTATTATTAACTAAACTGTTCAATAATTCCGCCACCTAACACTTTTTCCCCGTCGTACCAAACCGCCGCTTGTCCAGGGGTGATGCTGATTTGGGGTTCATCAAACACCAAACGCACACGGGAGTTTTCCAACGGAATCACCGTCACTGGTGTAGCCGTTGAACGATAGCGAATTTGCACTTCGGCATGAATTGGGGTAGATGGTTCAGCAATGGAAACCCAGTTTACCCGATTTACAGTGCATTCTGGCTGAGTTACCTTAGTGCGATCGCCTACTACTACTTTATTATTTTCCGCATCTAATTCAATCACATACAATGGTTCGGCAGCAGCAATCCCCAAGCCTTTGCGCTGGCCAATGGTGTAGTGATGGACACCATCATGCTGTCCCAAAATTTTACCCGTCGCATCGACAATATCGCCTGTTTTGGGAGCTAAATATTTATCCAAAAATGCCCGCATGGAACCGTTACTTTCCACTAAGCATAAGTCTTGACTTTCTGGCTTATCAGCAGTTTTCAGACCGTATTCAGTCGCAATCCGGCGCGTATCAGTTTTTTCTAGTTCGCCTAGAGGAAATATCGTTGCTGCAAGTAAATCTTGAGACAAATCATAGAGAAAGTATGACTGGTCTTTGTTGCGGTCAACAGCCCTTAATAACTGGTAACGTCCAGTTGCTTCGTCATAGCTAATTCGGGCATAATGACCAGTGGCAATGCGATCGCATCCCAATTCTTCACGAGCATACTGCACCATCGGCCCAAACTTCACCGTTTTATTGCACTGGGAGCAAGGCAAAGGTGTAATCCCAGCACTGTAACCAGTCACCAGGTAATCGACAATATGCGTCTGAAAGAGATCCCGAATATCCACAACCTGATGGGGAACGCCCAGTTGTTCACAGAGTTCAGCCGCGTCGATCATACCTTCAGAGCAACATTGACCTTTGCCTTTCATTAGCCAAAGAGTCAAACCAATCACTTCATAGCCCTGATGGTGCAGGATAGCTGCGGCGGTGGAACTATCAACGCCACCAGAAAGACCAACGACGACTTTTTTCATACAAAGCACGACAAGCTGCGTGGTTGTCCAATTGTAGCACACACTCTTTCATTGCCTTGCTACTAAAGCGCTTCAGTTTTAAAGTCACTGAATTAGCGTCGGCATAGCCCATCCTAGATATCGCTATTCACTCTTTCATCTAAGATTAATTACAGATGTATTTATTGCCACGCAGATGAGCTAACTTTACGTTAACGCTATATAGTTGCTACAACGGTGAACTAATTAGTTTCTGGTGGAAATTACCTAAAAATACTGTGACTACTTTCTAACTATTATGTCGAGAGGAATATCAAGTCAATTTATCCCATTTCCGATGCTGCGCCGAAGTTTTGAGGGTTGTAAGCCCACTATCAGACTTCTCTTTTTGTTAGTGGGAGGATGGTTAGTACTGATTCCCCACTCTACCCCAGCACAAGCACAAATTTCCAACAGCAACGTGCTACTGGCTCAAGAAACTGGCGAGATTTTACCGCCACCGCCAATTCCCTTTGGTCAACAGCCATCACCGCAGTTACAACCAATTCAAGCAGAGAACTTCAATCAATCGGAAGTGAACTTTCAGCCTATCCAACCAGTACAAGACAATCAATTGGAGCAGAATTTTCAGCCTTCCCAACCATTACCGAACAATCGATTTGAGCAAAATTTTCAGCCCTCTCAACCTTCACAGTTTAGTCAATATAACCAGAACTTTGAGCGCTATTTAGTTTACGTTGATGGTAGTGATTTCCAGACACTACAAGCAATACGTCAGATTGAACCCAGTGCTTACATTCGCCAGATCCAGGGCCGAACTGTAATTCAGTCAGGAGTTTTTAACAGAGTAACCAACGCCCAACAACGGGTGAATGAGCTACAGTCACGAGGCATATATAACGCCCGAATTATCAGCTTTGGTAACGGACAGGAAATAAATGCAGACAATGGCAACTATAGAGACGATCGCAATAATATAAATGCTAATAGGCAAGCCTCTAGATATTATGTCGCCATTCCCACCACTTCTGAACAGTTACCTGCGATCGCAGCACAAGTTAGGCAGAATCTAGGCGGATTGACACAAGATTTAGGACGATCTGGCGGAGTCCTCGAAAGGACGCAACCACGAGGCCCACACGTAGCAGTCGGGCCTTTCCCCAATCGATTCCAAGCTGAGGAATGGAACAAGTATATGCGAAAGATCGGATACAGTAATGCCAGGGTTTACTACGGAAAGTGAATAAATGGGGAGTTAGGAGTTAGATAGGAAGTACATCAACGGCAAGCGCTCTAATGTCAGTATCATAGAATTTTAGGCAAATCAGCTGTAAATCATGCTACAGCTATAAGCCAAAATTTTTATAGAGACTCACACAACTACAGTCAAAATGGATATAAAGAATGGCTTCGTTGGCGCTGTTGGCAATACCCCTTTAATTCGCTTAAACAGTTTTAGCGAAGAAACAGGGTGTGAAATCCTTGCGAAAGCAGAATTTCTCAATCCTGGGGGTTCCGTCAAAGATCGCGCCGCACTTTACATCATCGAAGATGCAGAAAAGAAAGGTTTACTCAAACCTGGTGGCACGGTTGTAGAAGGAACTGCTGGTAATACTGGCATTGGACTAGCACATATTTGCAACGCCAAAGGCTACAAATGCCTAATTATTATTCCCGATACCCAGTCACAAGAAAAGATAGATGCGCTGACAGCACTAGGAGCAGAAGTTCGTCGCGTCCCCGCTGTACCCTACAAAGACCCGAACAACTACGTCAAGCTATCTGGCAGAGTAGCTGCTGAGTTGGAAAATGCCATTTGGGCAAATCAGTTTGATAATTTAGCCAACCGCCTCGCGCACTACGAAACCACAGGGCCGGAAATTTGGACGCAAACAGATGGTAAAATAGATGCATGGACAACTGCAACTGGTACTGGTGGTACTTATGCTGGTGTAGCATTGTACTTAAAAGAACAAAATCCAGCAATTAAATGTGTTGTAGCCGATCCGCTGGGTAGTGGACTTTATAGCTATGTCAAAACTGGCGAAATCAAGATAGAAGGAAATTCCATCACTGAAGGCATCGGTAACGGTCGTGTCACAGCCAATATGGAAGGCGCACCTGCTGATGATGCCATCCAAATCGACGATCAAGAAGCTTTGCGAGTAGTTTACCAACTGCTGAGGAAAGATGGGTTGTTAATGGGCGGCTCAACGGGTATTAATGTTGGGGCAGCTGTTGCCTTAGCGAAGCAATTGGGGCCAGGACATACCATTGTCACCATCTTGTGTGATAGTGGTTCCCGGTATCAGTCGCGGATATTCAACCCGGAATGGCTAGCCTCAAAAGGACTTTCAATAGATTAGTCATTAGTCATTAGTCATTAGTCATTGGTCATTAGCTTCCTACTTCCGACTTTTGGCAAATGACAAATGACAAATGACAAAGAACAAATGACCAATACTACTCAACCATCAGACTCTCCAAAAATAGATCGAGACTCTTCTCCTAAATGTGTGCGAGTTTGTCAAAATCGTACTTGTAAAAAGCAAGGTGCAGTCAAGGTTTTAGCAGCTTTTACAGCTTTGCCAATCCCTGGTGTAACTGTAACGGCTAGCAGCTGTTTAGGACAATGTGGCAATGGCCCAATGGTGCTGATATTACCCGATATGGTCTGGTACAGCGGCGTTCACCCTGATGAAGTATCTCTACTGATAGAAAATCATTTGCTAGGTGATCAAAGAGTCAAACAGATGCTCTATTATCGGTTTCATCCCCAGAAATAAAGCTAAATTTTCAATATCAAGGTCTGCAATCTTGTTGACTGAAGTGAGGCATCCAATGAATATCCAGCAGCTGCGTCAATCCTTAAAACAAAAGTGGCTTATTTACTACAAGCAAAATACTTCCTGGCTGGTCAAAATGCGAATTTGGGCCACTTACGATGGTCTGCGCCGTCCTTTGTCCGGTTTTATTTTGGCAACACTGTCTGTTTTGGAACCCCAGTTTGATGAAATACTTGCTTTTATGCTGGATCTGAATAACGATCCAGATAAAATAGTCGCTGCTTTAGGTCTTAACTTCAATCCCGATGAAGAGTTACGTTTAATCAAATCAGACCATTCTATGGCTATAAGCCAAGTTGAAAGCCAGCCGCTAGATGAGAAGCATTCTGAGGATAAACATCTATCATCGGCTGTAACTGCCAGCAAGATTGCGCTTCATTCTCTTGCTAAGACTCTAGATTCCAACTTGTCACGCGCCGATGAACTTGTGCCATCAATTACAGCTACCACTGAAGTAGTTCGCACACGTAAGCCTGAATTGATAGTAGCAAATGCAACTAAAATTGCTCCAGATACTCCGGCAAAAACGCCATCCTCCGGTTTGCTAAGGAAATATCAACCAGTACGTTGGCACTCTGGTCAGTTACCTTCTGGAGCATCGGCGACAATGACCAGTCAGGTTAACAGCAAAGCCAAAACTATGCCATCTGTGGCATTAGCTACCGAAGTTAAGAGCAACGCGCCATCTGCCCGAATCCCTGTGGGTGCATCGTTGGCAATTACGACTGAGATTTCTAGTAACGGCAAAGCAGTGCGATCGCCCCTTGGGCGGCTCCCTTCAGGAGCATCGCTAGCAATTACTACTGAGGTTAAAAGTAACGGCAAAGAACCGAATATTCAACCACAAGAGGTTAAAAGCAAAGTAAATTTACCAACTACAAATGCCCGTAGTATAGCTTCTTGGGTAGATGAATTTTGTTATGGCGCTAGGGAGAAAGAGAAAGATATTTTGATTTGAACTACTTACGGATATTCGTGAGAAACAAACGGGATTTCTACTATTTCACCCTCAGTTTCTCCCACTTTGACTTTTAAGCCTACACCACCAGCTTTGGTGCGAATGTAACCTAGTCCAAAGTAACCATCAGCGGTTTGGGTGTAACTAGTAAGTTTGCCGATCTTTTCATCTCCAATTGCGATCGCACTTCCAACTTCCACAGGGGCACTGAGGCGAATACCAAGCAGGTGTTGTTTTACACCTTTATATGTATTTAACCGAGCAATAGTTTCTTGCCCAATATAGCAACCTTTAGTAAAAGAAATTGTTTGCCACAAGCCCACTTCCAGAGGATTGTAATCATCTGTGAGTTCCGCATCTGGGGCGGGGCGGCCTTGTAAAATTCGCAAAGCATCCCAGGCGCGATCGCTCATTTCTACCGCCCCAGCTTCTAACAATTTGTTCCACACCGTTTCTTTGTCAGTATAGGGAAAAGTGAAGGTGTATCCGGGCGCGGCTAACCCGCTACCCACAGCAATTCGCACGCCCTCAGCCGGAGCGATCGTGTATACTTGGTGACTACCGTAAGGTTGACCGATGAGTTCGCCAATACCCAACTTTTCTAAAACAGCGTCGCTTCCTGGGCCAATCAGGCTGAAGGTGTTGGTGTATTGGGTAATATCAGATAATTCCACTTTATCTGCATAGAAAATATATTTATCCAGCCATTCCATAAGATATTGGCGACGGTTGGGTGAAACCAGCAAGATTACCGCATCTTCTCTAACGTAGGCGGTTACTAAATCGATTGTTCTGGCTGTGGAAGTGACAAAAACTGTATCACAACCTTGTCCTGGCTTGAGTATTTGGAAATTGTTAGTACTTTGGTTGTGTAAGAAATTGAGGCGATCGTCGCCAGCTACTTTGATACGTCCCCAGGCGGTGCGATCGCATATAGCAACCCCAACTGTGGCAGCTTGGATAGCTGCTGTGTCTTTATCGTCAAGTGTAGATGTTGGCATGGTGATGAGAAGTTGCCCTGTTTCAATGTTGTCGCACTGGAAATCTTAGCAAATAAGCGTTTGCGGCTTCAATAGCGTAGAGGTGAAAGGGCTGAGGCGATGCTTACAGCAGGCTGCGCCTACGCTCTTTTTCAAGATTAGATTATTGAATGATGAAGTTAGCGATACCATTATGGCGATCGCGCCTGAATAAACTCAACTCGGTCATCACTTACTACGTAAACAATCCGGTGGACGGGCGGAAATTATGCGTGTTCGCCTACTGCGTTCTAGATAAACTACGAGCAATAAGCGTTGAGAAAGAGAATAGCCTAAGATGAAATCACCCTGTTGATTATTAGCAGTAGCATCACCAACTTGGTAAAAGGGATCAAAGAATACCTCTGTAGCTTCTTCAAATTTAATGCCATCTTTTTCGATATTGCTTTGTGCTTTATTTTCATCCCATTCAAATTCAATACCTTGTAGACGATAAACAATATCCATCTATAAATTTTGTTTTTAGACTAAGCGCTCTCCGTAATATTTTATCAAGATTAAAGGGTTTCAAGCCTCTCCATTCATGGATAAAAAAAAGAAAAAAATTCGTTGTTCAAGCCTCTTATTTAAATAAGAGACTAATCTAAAAGACGCTCCTACGTCGCTAACGCAAATCCAAAATCTAAAATCGAGTGACGTGACCATCAGAAACTCTCACCAAAAAGCCCTTTTTAAACCCAATATCTGCTCAGTAATCGCCACAACGCCATCAACCTGTTGATTAGAAAGTTCTGTTGGGTAATGAGAGAGCGATGTCTACGACGGGCTACACCTACGCACCTAGTTTTATTACCCTTCTGGCAATTTAGCAAACGCCTGCTCAACCAACTCCTTTGACTTAGCATCCAAACGCAGCCAATCCACTTCACCGAATTCATCGATTAAACTAGTATCAATATCAGCAACTTCCTTGTGTGGTGTGTATTCAAGAAAACACACTTCATAACACAGTTCCCACAAATCGATACTCGCTTCTTGCTGTTGACGCTGCAAACGTAGATGATATCCTGGATGGGGCATCGGCAGACGAGCGAGAGTTCCTCTGATTTCATCTGCTTCTTCAGGTGTTGCAGTTTCCATTGCTTGCAATAGCTCAGTCACCAATGCTTTGATTTCATCAGTGGTGCTAGGCGGCCAAATCAGGACATCGTGGTAAGTCCCCGTCCAGGAAGATTCATCAAGCTCCTTGCGGATATTATCGATAACTCGAATAAAAGCAGGTTGCATGAGGATTTCAGCCTGCTGCCATGCAACTGGATTTGTTATTTTAGGTGGCATTGGTAATAAACAGGGGCACTAAAAGAAAAATAAACAGTCTGCGTTTATTAAAAAGCTGCGTTTTTAATCTAAATCTTTTCTCAAGATAGCGGATTTCATTGAAGAAAATTTGGAGATATTTATTACCAGCTGGAAAATTAGGTAATAACTCTGGGGAGGGAATATGATAGGCAAGCTACTAGACCATCGTTACCAAGTAATTCGAGTCCTCGCGATGGGAGGATTTGGTCAAACGTACATTGCCCAAGATACTAGGCGGCCCGGCAATCCCATCTGCGTTGTCAAGCACCTCAAACCCGGAACTGATTCCAGAGTTTTTGATACTGCTAAACGTCTGTTCAGCAGCGAAGCCGAGACTTTAGAAAAATTGGGCAACCATGACCAAATACCCAGGTTGCTAGCGTATTTTGACGAAAACCATGAGTTTTATTTAGTACAAGAATATATTGAAGGACATACCTTAGCTGAGGAACTTATACCTGGTAAGCGCTGGAGTGAAAGCCAAGTAGTTCAACTATTGCAGGAAGTTCTGGAAATTCTTGAATTTGTCCATCGCCAAGGCGTGATTCACCGCGATATCAAACCGGATAATATCATCCGTCGCGCCTCAGATAATAAGTTAGTTTTAGTAGACTTTGGGGCAGTGAAACAACTGCGTACACAACTGGTTACAGCCGGCGGACAAGCCTCTGCGACAGTGGTTATTGGCACTCCTGGCTATATGCCTACAGAACAAGGGCAAGGTAAACCTCGTCCCAACAGCGATATCTATTCCCTTGGCATCATCGCCATTCAAGCATTAACAGGATTACACCCAACAGAATTGCAAGAAGACCCGGAAACAGGAGAAATTATCTGGCGGCATTCAGTAACTGTGAACCATCGACTGGCGGCAGTGTTGTCCAAGATGGTGCGTTATCACTTTAAAGACCGCTACCAAAACGCCACGGAAGCACTGCAAGCGTGTAAAGAGGCGATTAATCCAGTACCTGCACTGTCCACACCTCAAGAAGCCGCCAAAAATTCTAGTTACCAAGCAGCCAAATCCCAGCCTCAAGTATCTCGGCTGCAAACTATTGCATTTGCACCAGCAAATCCTATCCCCGCCAAACCTGCGCGTAAAGACTCTAGTAAATCCGACCCCTGGCCGATATTAGTTGGCATATTACTGGCGGGTGGTGCGGCTGCCTTGGTAGCAAATGTATATCCAAATGTAAAAAATTTAGCTTTAAATCTTACAGGTAAGGATACGGTTCTAGTAAACAAATGCTCGGCTGTTGTTGTCGGAAATTCTAATATCCGTTCTGAACCTAGTTCGATAAATTCTGATAATATTGTGCAAACTGTTGCTAATAACACCAATTTCGAGGTAACTGGCAAGCGAACAAAAGCAGGTTGGATAGAAGTTAAACTTAAATCTGGTCGTTTGGCTTGGGCAAACCCGACCGTGATAACTAATAATCAAGAATGGGGTTCTTGCTTACGTGAAAAGGGCATTGCAACTAGGATTGTAGATGATAGTAGCTTGATTGCGACTCGAACAATTCCCCAGCCAAAACCAAAATCTAGGGATGTAGTAAGTCCATTACCAGAAAAGCCGAAGGCGTCAACTGACGATGCTGGGAAATCAGAACGATCACAGCCTAATGATAACAGTGCGAATATTATAGAACAAGCAAAAAATAAGTATGATTCAGGGGATATAATTGGAGCGATCGCACTTTTAAGATCGGTTCCAGCAAATGCTGCTTCTGGTATCCAAGAAACAGGCAAAATGATTGCCCAGTGGCAGGAAGATTGGGCCAAGGCAGAGGTATTATCTAATGAGATTAATAAAGCAATAGATGATGGTAAATGGGATAAAGTTTTAGATTATAGAAACCATCCAGAAAAATTGCCTAATACTAAATACTGGCGAAACAGAATAGAACCATTATTTAAACAAGCAGCCGAAAATCTGGCAAAACAGGCACTAACTCAGTTAGAAAATCAAGGTAATCAGAAAAATACCCAACAGAAAATTCCCGATACTAACCAACCTGAAACCACAAAGAGTCCCAATACCACAGAAACTCCTAAAAGCAGTCTTTAACAGTTATCAGTAAACACAGTTTTCCTCGTTTCTAGGTTATTCTGACTGGGAATGAATAAAGGAGGGCTGCCACCCATTGGTGTCAACTTAACGTGAAAGCCTTATAATCACCTGGTATTAAGTCTATTCGCTTACCATCACTATCCGCGTCACTCCACCCCAGTTTTGTCTAAAGCCAAAATTTCCCCTCGCCCTTAGCAAGGGGAGGGGTAAAACGCCTGTGGAATAAGCGTTTAAGCTTAAGTTTACACCAATGGCTCTCACCGCCAGGATTCGCAGTATTAGACGAATAAAACTCGTTTCCAGATTATACCTAGAAACGAGATTTTAAATAGGTATTTATCTGTGATTTTATTTTCCCTACCCGTGCATTTCGTCGTATTCTTGGGCTTCAACTCGTCTTGCTTCCATCCGCGAAGCAGGCAGAAACTCAGCACGACGGACTGGAACCAAAGGCGGCGTATTTCCTTGGTAAGGGTGAATAACTTGTACAGTACGGGCTGGACGCTGCCGTGGTGAGAACAAAGCTAATACCCCAGCCACAACAACACCACCACCAATAGTCAGAGTTGCGCCTCCCACAGCCCAAAGCACAGGTGAAGACCACCAATTATTTTGCGGCTGGAATGTTGCTGCTGTTTTTGGTTGGTTATTCTGCTGGGCTAATTGCCACTGCTGCTGAGTATTGAAATTTTGGACTTGGCCTTGGAGTTGTTGATTTTGCAACTTTAGCTGTTCATTGTCGTTTTTTAAACGCTCCAGCTGCATCTGCGTGTTCAACTTCTCCATCTCTAGGCGCTGGTCAGTATTGGGAGCAGTCGGTGGTTGAACCTGATTGGGATACATTGGTTGCCCATAAGGCCCGTAAGGATACATTTGTGGCTGCATTCCTTGGGGCGCGACTACACCTGGCATTTGCGGAGCAACAGCGAAGTTAGATTGTAGAGGGGTATTTGTGCCTTTGAGCAATACGAGAGCCGCCAGCCCAGCTACGGCAACCCCGCCGATAAATGCCATACTCTCACTCATCGCCTTTGCTCCTCGATTGCGACGTAACTATAATCATTTTTGACTGACTCACTCTCACACTCATAAATTATGCCTACTTAATTTCACATAATACTCAAACTATAAGCGACTCTATCAGCTAGTTTTTTTACATCATCAATATCTGATGTTAATATTCAAGACCATAATGGTCAAATTGTCTACCAAGTAAGGATAGAAAAACTACACTGTTATACTTTTTTAATCTACTTTCCCCATCTAATCAAGAGGAGTATTTGTGCTGGTGTTGGTCGTCTTGATGGCTGCCTTGAGACTTTGGCAAAATTGGGCGATCGCATTTAGTCCCTGCTCTGGTGTTCCTTCGGCTAACCGTTTGACAACAGCGCTACCTACAATCGCACCATCTGCGCCCCATTCCATTACCTGACGGGCTTGTTCAGCTTCAGATATTCCAAAGCCGACTGCAATGGGTTTATCAGTAACACTACGAATTTGTTTGAGTAAATCGGACACGCGGTTTTCCAGT
The DNA here is from genome assembly GCA_003326195.1 of Nostoc punctiforme NIES-2108. Lineage (GTDB taxonomy): Bacteria > Cyanobacteriota > Cyanobacteriia > Cyanobacteriales > Nostocaceae > Nostoc > Nostoc punctiforme_A. The sequence continues at coordinate 80,308 of LXQE01000160.1, read as the reverse complement.
TGCGATCGCACCCCTGTAACCCCAGTCACGCTGACTAAATAAATAAATCCTTGGGAAGAACGAGCGATCGCTTCAATCCGTTCAGCAGAACTGGTGGGAGCAACCAACAAGATTACGTCAATTCCCATCTCACTAGCTGCTTGGAGCAAGCCTGCTGCTTCCTCTAAGGGCAAATCAGGTATTACCAATCCTGCAACCCCAGCAACAGCAATTTGCCCAAGAAATTTTTCAATTCCCCGGTGCAAAATTGAGTTGTAATAAATTAACAGAATAATTGGCGATCGCAATTTGGGAGTAATCCCTTGCAGCATTTCTAGCACCTGCTCTAACTTCGTACCCCTTTGCAAGGCGCGGGTAGCAGCAGCTTGAATAACTGGACCATCAGCCAGAGGATCGGAATAGGGTATACCCAGTTCTATAATGTCGGCTCCATTACGATCTAGAACCTGCAAGGCTTTTGCTGTGGTTTCTAAATCGGGATCGCCAGCGGTAATAAACGGAATTAGGGCGCACTCACGATTGCGCCCAAGGGTTTTAAAGCAATCAGAAATCGCAGTCATTTAGTCAAGTGTCAATACTCAGTGGTCATTGGTCAGTGGTCAGTGGTCAGTGGTCATTAGTCATTAGCTTTAGGTAATTTACAAAGCACAAATGAGAAAGGACAAATGAGACAACTGACCAATGATAACTTTACACCTGAGATTGCTCTTCTTGTTCTATTTCGGCTTGAATTCGTGCGAGTTCTTCGGGAGTAAGCTCGTCTAGCCGCTTTTGCAGAAAGTCTTGCTCATACTGTTCCCGCTGTTGGTGGTAGGTCATTTTTTGTCCCACCGCACGGAAAAAATAGGTGGCTAACCAGCCAACTAAGGCACTGACTAGCAAGACTTGGCTCCATATACCAGCTTTTTGATTATCCAAACCGACTAGCTGCAATCCTAAGTATGCCAAGCCGCCGGCAATAAAAACACCCAAGCCAATTCCAATCGCGTCAATCCGTCGCATGAGAGTTATGACCTACCAATCTCGTTAAACTTGAACTTGTCGCCGTTGGGGTCGGAAATTTGCAAACGGCGATAGAACCAACAGACCCGGAAAGAAGAAAAACACCAAAAAGTACATAAAGACACGCTCAATGGAGCTAGCTACATACCAACGCTGTTTCAGGTACAGCAAAACAGCAATGGGGATTACCAAAAGGTAAGCTCCAGCTAAAATCAGATATAGCAGGGCGACAATCATAACTTTCAAGTCTTAAGCATCTGTTTTCCATCATAGGCTGAAGAGACAAACTCAGAGAAGTATAGTCATAATGCTTTCAACATAACTGTGCCAGAATTCCTTGAAACTGCTAACAAGGAGGCGAAAGCGCAGCTTTGGCGGGCTGGAGTACTTTTACTGTAGGCGATTCAACGGATTTCATGACAAAAGCTAATATCATGCTATTATGTGAATCCACTAGCAAAATGCTCTGGTCAGACAAGATCGAAAACTCATCCAGATTATTACGAGAAAACCAAGAAGATTTCCAAATCTCTGAAGCGATCGCACAATCTGGAAAAAATATTTTCAATCTAGTTGGACAAAAGACACAATTGATGGTGGAATAGATAAGGAGGTATTTGCTACCTCTAAAAAATAACTAGTTAGACTAGTTGCCAAACACCTGCGGGGGTGTGGCGGAATGGTAGACGCTACGGACTTAAATAATTGAGCCTTGAAGGAGAAATCCCTCAAGTGGAAGCTCTCAAACTCAGGGAAACCTAAATCTGGTGACAGACATGGCAATCCTGAGCCAAGCCGAAGAAAGTCCTGAGTCATAAGTAATGAGTGCTGAGTAAATTTAAAACTCTTAACTCCTAACTCCTAACTCATAACTGTTCGGAAGGTGCAGAGACCCGACGGGAGCTACCCTAACGTTAAGTCGAGGGTAAAGGGAGAGTCCAATTCTCAAAATCTGAGTTGGCTATTGTCATCAGGTAGCAGTGAAAACTGCGGGAGAATGAAAATCCGTTGACCGTAAAAGGTCGTGTGGGTTCAAGTCCCTCCACCCCCACTAAAAATTTAAAATACCGAAAAGCCTTCGTTGTGACTTTTGTTGTACAGTGACTAATTATTTGTCGTCGGTGACAAATTAATGTCGTTGAGTCAGATTATCTGTCATCGTGACAAATTAGATGTCGCTAGTTTAGCGGTGACAAATTCATGTCGCTGATAATACACTCTGTAATTATTATACAAAGCAACTAAAACGAGGGGGTGAAGGGACTTGCTTTCAACCCGCCCCTAACTTTAATAATAATTACTGAAACCTAACACTAATCCTGTTTGAAAGATTTTTAAATCCTCCCATTGCTGAGAGGACGGTTGCAACCGGTTAGAGCCAAATCCAAGCGGAATAATTCATAACTTTCAACCCTCCCATTGCTGAGAGGACGGTTGCAACTTCGGTGATCGATTCTGACAAAAGCTTTATTAGCTTCTTTCAACCCTCCCATTGCTGAGAGGACGGTTGTAACAGATACCATCTTTAACTCTTGTATAGAAGGGTTTCCAGACCAGACTTGTGTCAACCTTCTCAAAAATCCTCCCAGGATGTAATTTTTGAATTGTCTACAAAAGAAATTTATGACTAAATTCCTTGTAGGATTAGGTTTTCAGGATTTGCGCGAACCAGGAGCGGAATTTTGACCTCTCTTTGGTGCGTCAAATAAAGAATTGGGGAGGGTTCCCCCTTGATCGGGGGTGATTCAGTAGCCACTACAGCAGTACATCCGCGCCCTTATTGCTGGGAGCGCACCTATCCTGTCCGAAGACAGCAGCATCAGGGTGAGCAGCTACTAGGGTCAGAAAGCAAGACAGTATTGCTACAGTCAAACTAACCCTCATTTAACACAGTTCAGAGGCTGCAAGCAGCATTAACTGCGGCGCTATTTATTATTTTATTGTCAAGGTTCAGATATTTGTCAACTTCGCCTAGCTAGGCGGAGATGGTAAGCAGAAAAGGCTAATTCTTTTGCTTTTTCATTGGGACTGCCGCGAATAGGTTGTTTTCCCCCTTCAATCATTATTCCTGCCTGAGCAGCTTTGCTTTGAATGCTTTGAATTAATCTGCCGTAGCTCCAGGAATGGACGTTAACTCGATACTGTTTGGCATATTTTTGCTGAACTTCTACAGAGCCAGGACATTTTGCTTCGGCTATGGCTTGAATTTCACTTTGGACAATCTCCCGCATATCCCCTAGCTTAGGCAAAACGATGCTGTCGGCTTTGTAAGTTTGAGCGATCGCAATAATTTCTTTAGCTAATAGTCTGTCTATATACTGCCCTAAATCAGATGCGCCAAATTGATTAGGAGAAAAGCTTTTCTGTGCTTTGTGGCGATCGTGGGATAGCGATCGCTGTTGTCGTCTCTGGCGATTTAGGAGTTCGTAATTTTCACCTAGTAATTGCCTGATGCTGCGGTAAGCTAAGACTTTGTTTGCGATCGCATCTACTACGGCGACAGTTGCAGGTTTTTCTAGTCCCAGGCTGACTCCAACCAAAATGTGTGATTGACCTCGGTAAAGGGGTTGACTAGGACGCTCAAAGGATTTGTTAATTCGAGTTAGCGTTGATTCTTTACGTTTAATAAAAGCTTGCTGTGTTTCGCTGAGGTCACTTTTATTCTTCATGTTGGTGATGAATTTGGTAATCTCATCAGTTTTTTCCTGGCGAACCTGTTCTGTTCCTTCAGCAGTCCAGAGGCGACTGTCAACACAGCAATAGAGACTCAAGTGATTAACCCTCTTTTATCACTCTCGACAAAGTATAATTAGGGGCGATCGCAAAAACACCAGACAGAGAGTATGGTTGAGCCTCGCCCACCTGCACCCACAGTAAAATTTGTGGACGAATACTGCCAGTTGTATCAAAAGCTCTTTCCAGAAGTTAGAAGTTTTGAAGCTTTTAAGTACCTACATATAGGATGTGTTTCTGATATAAAACGTAAAACTCTACCGGAAATAGCGAAAATTGTCGGGCTAGATAATCATCAAGCATTACACCATTTTTTAACAGAATCACCCTGGGATGTAAAAGAATTAAGGAGGCAAAGATTAGAATTAATATTATATATACTTCAAGGTCGCCCAATAATACTAATTATTGATGAGACAGGTGATAAGAAAAAAGGAAATACGACTGATTATGTGAAACGACAGTACATTGGGAATTTAGGTAAAACAGATAATGGGATTGTTGCGGTAACAGGATATGCAGTCTTATCTGGAATGACATTTCCTCTGATGTTTGAAGTATATAAACCTATCCACAAATAGAGAAATGGTGGGAAATTGTTTTTAGTGTCTATCTGTTGGTTAGTCAACATTGAGAACAACTTCTTAAATTACCACCACAATCTGAATCTAGATTTTCATCACATCCTTGGTGGAATCAAAGCAATAGTTGGAATAGTATTCTGAATAACCTCCGTTTGATACTTCAGCCATTTACGCTATTTAACTTAAATTTTACCCTGGTTAACTGTCTTTACAGTTCCTAAGCTATCTGAGGGATTTTTTCAACTTCAAATGATTGTTAATAATCTGACTCGCTCAATTTTGCAAAACTTCAATATACCTTATTTCTATTTTTCCTCTGCCTAGAGTGACAAAAGAGGGTTAAGAGCGTTAGCTATAAAGCTAACTGATCCTGAAATGCTGGCAAGGTTAGCTGACATACTCTGGATTTGTAAACGAGATCCAGAAAATGCTAGACCAATACGAATGGCTAAGGTAGCTGTAGAGTCATATCTTCAATCAGCAAGGAATCTAGAAGATACAGAAAACTGGATGAGTTGTTATGCAAGATTACAACGAGCAGCACAGTTAGCACCTCTCATTGATGGAAAAAATAATACTGTAATACGATATCAAGTTTTTGATCATATTGACAAACTTATAGATCGCTATATAGGTATAGATAATGAATTCTTGACAGGTAGTGCTATGAAGGTACTCCAAGAAGAGTTCAGAAAGAGCCTCAATATTATCCACAGTAACTTTTTAATCTATGCAACTAAATATGCAACCATTGCTGCACAAAAGGCAGTTTGTATGGAGAAATTTCCAGATTATCACCAAGCTTTTTGTCATAAAAAAGCCTATCGTGATATAGAGAGCGAATGGTACAAAATTGCTGGTGACAAAGAATCTGAACGTATTGCAAAGTTGTATCTTGCAAAAGTTGAGGTTTGGTATGCCGAGCAAGCTCTTGTTGAAAATGAACATAATGGTTATAGTGTTGCGGCTGGACGACTTGAAAATGCTCTTAGAGTTTTCAAGAAGATTGAGGATACTTTTGTGAGCCGGATTCTTGAACAAGTCCGGGCGCAGATACGGATACAAGCGAATTGGTAAAATTTATTTCTATAGAAGCAGTGCGACGCGGAACTAGGTAAATTAAAAAAGGCTGTTTCGCAGCATTAGCTAATTCTAAAACTTCGCGTAAGTTCTCGCTTTGAGCAATTATCCCATTTGGATTGTAAGCGATATATTGATTTTTATATAAATCTAATAATATCTGGCGGTTACGATTTAACCACTTGAACATTTCATCTGTTTCTCTTTTAGAGGGAGTTGTGTTCATATATTTAATTTTGTCTGTGGATGTGGAATATCTCTGGCACTATTTTAATTGTCTGGTGCAAGAGGTGAGCTACCAAACCTGACTTAAATCTAAATCTAAAATAAACTCACCAATAGAACTAAAACCCTTCACCTGTATCATTTTGTTTGTTGCTGGTAATGTGCGCTCGCACCGCCGGAGATCCACTTTTGCACCTATAGCTTAGACTTAAAAAAAAGCTTAGTATCGATGAATCAAAGTCTAAGTGCTACTCCCAGCCTGGAAGAACACACTCATCAAAATCCTGTTGCTACGAAACAACAGCTATTTAGGAAGCAACTAATTGTCCTTGTCTTGGAAATGCTTCTGGCATTACCTCTGGGATTACTCCTGGCAAAGTTCCAAATTGGCAGGATTGCCTGGATATTTGGCGGGATTGCAGCTGGTACAGTGATTCTCCAAGGGTGTCGAATTTTTTATCAATATTCTCCCCAACCTAACCGCACTGCTAGAAAAGTGGGAATGGCACTTGTCGGCTTAAGTGTCGGCGCTTCCAATGCCAATGCTAATCTAGCTAGTATTGCTTCCGGTATTCCTATATTTATTTTTCTTACCTTGTTTTTGCTGCTGAGTGGAAGTTGTATCGGTTACATTTACTCCCGCGTTAGCAAAACCAACCTATTTACAGCAATGCTGGCTACAGTTCCTGGTGGTGTAGGAATTATGGCTGCGATCGCAGCCGATTACAATAAAAATGTTAGCTTGGTTGCCCTAGTACAGGCGATTCGCGTCACCTCTGTAGTTGTTCTAATTCCCTTCATTGCTAGGACATCATCTGGTAATTACTATCCGCAAACAGTCCCAATCAACGCTGCTTGGCTCAATCCCGATCCATCTCAACTAGAATTACTCTTGTTAGTACTCCTAATCACTGCATTAGTAGTTTATCCAGCTATATTATTTAAAATTCCCGCCGGCGATTTCTTTGGTGCATTGTTGATTGGTATCGGGTTTAATCCTTTGCTACATTGGCTGCCTTTTGTAGGTGATATTAGCTTTAGTCCGCCGCCAATAATAAACTTATTGGGCCAAATGCTCCTGGGAATTACTATTGGTGAATATTGGGGAGATAAACCCAACTTTAAAAAGCAGACTGTCGCCTATGCCTTGATGTCTGTGGGTATGACTCTCGTAGCCGGAGCGATCGCTGCTATACTTGCGATGCAATTAACCTCTTGGGACTGGTTAACCTGTCTCTTAGTCACAGCACCAGGTGGATCAGCAGAAATGATTCTGGTTTCCCTGACTTTGAATCATAATGTTGAAATTGTCACAACTGGTCATTTAGTGCGACTAATTGCGATTAATAGTTCTCTGCCTCTTTGGGTATTTCTGTTTCGCCGTCTGGATGAGCAGGTTTCTGAACCAGTTTAATTGATAAAGGCATGGGAGATTGGGCAAAAGAGTAGAGTTTTTATGCTTGTTCACGAGTATCAAAGACTCATTAATGGAGTTTAAAGACTCGTCGGCGAGTATCAAAGACTCATTCACGAGTATCAAAGACTCATTAATGGAGTTTAAAGACTCGTCGGCGAGTATCAAAGACTCATTCACGAGTATCAAAGACTCATTAATGGAGTTCAAAGACTCATTAATGGAGTTTAAAGACTCGTCGGCGAGTATCAAAGACTCATTCACGAGTATTAAAGACTCATCAGCGAGTATCAAGGGACTTGCAAAAATAAATTATCCCAAATTATTTCTAAATTAGTAGGGGCACAAGGCCTTGCGCCCCTACGATGGGGTATTTTTTTAACTGGAAGTCCCCAAAGACTCATTATTGTATTCCAAAATATATTTATTTTATCCCTCCCCTACCTTTTAACTTCTAAAGATGCAACTTGAATGCTGGTTAGCTTATCCTTTTGTTATCCAAATACTAAGGATGCTTTAGATGGTTGCCCAAATTCAAGAACTTGAAGCGCAGCACTGGGTTAAAACTCGTTCTTCCCTTGACCCTACTGAATCCACTTTCCTGATTTGGAAAGGTAAAATTTACGCCTTTATCCCCGGTGAGAAAAGACAACTCTTGTTTAAGATGCTGGGATTAAGCGTTAGCCGATGTATTCCCACAGCAGAAGGTAGTTGGGATTTTACTTCTAGGGAACTAACTTACTACCTCAACCCAAAAACAGATGAGGTTTTACCCAAATGGGAGAATCCTTGGACAGGCGAGACAGTTCCGGTGATTCACGTTGCCAATAATCCTGTACAGGGAAAGTTTGAGGGAAATTTCCCCGCACAAGTAGACGGTGACAGCACAACCTTCGTTTTTGATATATTTCCTTATTACCCCAATCCCCTAGCAGACGATCGCAAATTTGCTGAATATAGCCCAAATCCAATTTATCAGGCAGCGGAATTGTTTAAATTAACTGTGCCAACCGCAGATTTATTCAACCCAGCACTTCCCTCTGTTTCTGAACTCAAACTAAGTTGGGATCGGATTGGTCAATGGCTTCCCTGGATGAAAATGGGCGATCGCCCTGGTCAACTGATCTACAGTGCTGTTGGTAGCAAAGTCAATGGTTTAACAGAACTGCCCCCCGTGCTACAAGACGAAATTAATAACCGTATTCCTCTATATAAACAAGCCCCAAAAGCATTGATAGATGGGGAAGATATGACTTCCTGGTTGTACTTCCAAAAGCACTTTCAAGCTTATTTAGCTGGTGAAATCTTCCCACTTCCGCAAGCAGAAGAGTTCTGAGTGATGAGTCCTGTTAGCGGATAGCTAGGGTTTAGCCCGTGCTGAGTTGGGAGTTGGGAGACAGTATTTATCGTAAATCAAAGGGTTTAAGACCCCTACCTCTACAGGTAGCGCCAGTTTCAGTCGGGGTTTAAATCCCCGTCTGAAAATGTCTTTAATTTTGAATTTTGAATTTTGAATTGTTAATCTCCCCTCTACCCAATACCTTCCAATTCACTCTTGACCTGAACAATCAAATAGATGTAAACCTAACCGTTGGGAAAGTTCTTCACAAACCTTTACCCCCCGCACACTATTACCACGCATATCCAACAACGGCGAAAAAACTCCAATGCCCATTTTATTGGGTACAACAGCAATAATCCCACCACAAATCCCACTTTTCGCCGGAATCCCAATTTTATAAGCCCACTCACCTGCAAAATTGTACATTCCACAGGTATACATAACACTTAAAATATCTTTGATGTAACGCTTATCTACCGCCCGTTCTTTGGTGATGGGGTTAATACCTCTGTTCGCAAGGGTAGCCGCCATCACTGCTAAGTCTTGACAATTCACCATCACAGCACACTGCTGAAAATAAAGATCCAGCGCCTCTTCGATGTTTCGGTCAATCATGCCAAAGTTGAGCATCAAATGCGCCATTGCGCGATTGCGATGCCCTGTACTGCGTTCTGAGGTAAAAACTGAAATGTCAACGAATACGTCGCGGCCAATATATCGGCGAAACATATCTAGCATCCGATTGAGGCGTTCAGTTGGGCCGGAACCTTTGATTAAGCTAGTGGTGGCGATCGCTCCAGCGTTTACCATTGGATTATAAGGTCGCTTCGATTGCTCATCCAAAACAATCGCGTTGAATGCATCCCCCGTCGGTTCAACGCCAACTCTAGTTAAAACATAATCCAGTCCATGATCTTCTAAAGCAAGTCCATAAGCAAACACCTTGGAAATTGACTGAATGGTAAAAAGTTGCTCGTAGTCCCCAACTTTGTAAACCTGACCATCTACTGTCACAATGCAAATACTGAACAAATCTGGGTTTGCCTTTGCCAGTTCGGGAATGTATTTCGCTACTGCACCCTCTTGCAAAGACTTGTACTGGGAATGCAACTCGTTGAGAAAAGCTTTTAATGGCGATGGTTCTATTTCTAAATCTCCTGAATGTATTTGGTTTGTCATTAGGCTGATAGCATTTCCCAAAATACCTACTATATATAGAAGAGGTGCAGGTGTACATCCCTACTGTTACAAAGATTTTGTCAAAAATAGCTTGATATAAAAGATCATACTTGAGCAATTACTGAGGATAGACAATATAGGTTGTCATTTTTAGTACACGCAACATCTGTTATCCGTGCGATCGCAAAGTTTTCTTAATTTTTAAGTCATTAATCCTGAAAAATATTAATTTGAGTATTGTCCTTTTTTTTATACTCAGCAATACGGTGCTAACTAGTGATATTTATCACCAATATCAGTTTAGTTATGGAGAACAAAAGTAATGATTGATGTAAGTAGAAAAAACTTTGAAAAAAGATATTAAATTCAAACTAATTTGCATAATTATTTAAGATGTAACTCATATCACCACTTGTTCATAGTTAAATCTAAATATTTCATTAAATAAATGATTTTAAGCATTTATGCCGATGCTATTTAATTAAAGTTATATTAATTTCTTATAGGGAATAGCCCAATTAGATGTGACATAGAATACACGGGTAGTAGCGAGCCTTTAGAACTGATGTAAATAGGGTATCGCCACTTTAATGTGAAATAAGCGTAAAGTTTTTTGAAGAAATTTTTGACTTACGGAAAAAAGCGTTACACAGCTAAAGTCCGCTTTTGAGAAAGGTTTCGCCCTTTAAATTGGAATTGGAATTTGAGAAAGTGGCAGATAGTTACGCTAAAACCCTGATCCCCAAGCCAAAAGGTTCGTGCTAGTCTGTTGCAGTTATAAAGAACAAAGTGAAAACGGAACAAGTTCGAGTTTTTCAAAAGGGAAATCACTTTCATTAGTGGTAAATCCCGCGAGTTATAAAACTTTAAGTTCTACAGTCGCTTTCAAAAACGGACGCATGAATCAAAGACATTTGTGGACTATTGTTGCCCTGTTTCTGACTGTTTTGGGAATACCCTCAGTCGGTTGCACTCAAACCACCAAGGGAAATGCGCTAGCATCCCAAAAATCACCTGCCCCTGACGTGGTTAAGGTGGGAGAGTACCAATCCAGAGCAGGGAAACAAACCTTGGATGCTGTGATTACAGAAATTCATCCTCACAACATTAGAGGACGTAAGGCGGCAACCCTTTTTATCAAAAATATACCTGTTCTCACCTTTTTGAGTTCTGTATCAAATACGAATCTTGAGACTAAAAAAGTTGGTGCAATTGGCAATACTGGGGGCGTACAAGGGTACGCCCTTATTGCTAGCAATTCATCAAATGCATTAAATACTGGCAACATAACAGATGCGAGTAACCAGATTAGCTCCGCTGACAATGACCCGGTTCAGATAGCTGGTGTAATCGCAGCTAAGATCAACCAGTTGAATCGGGAAAACGTTGACGGGAGTAAGATTACCGTTAGTTGGAAAGCAGGGGAAAAATCTACTGCCAATCAAGCGCAAAACAAAAGCGTCCCTGTCCAACAAAATGGCGATCGCTATGTAATTAAAATTAATGGCGAAGAGTTGGTCGAAATCAGCGAAGGTACGCGATTAGCAGGTAGTACCAACGATCTAGCGCAAGATGCATTGCAAGCAACCAATCGCTTGCGGAGGCTACTAGGTAATGCATCTCCCCTAAAAGAGATTGCGAATTTACCAGTCCGTCAACCAGTCTCAATACCAAAGCTGCCTCAACAAGTTGCCGTCGGAGTAGTGCAAGCCACTTTGAGAGGTATGGCTTCTTTTTACGGCTATGACGGTTCTGGTACTAAGACTGCAAGCGGTCAGAGATTCAACCCAGAAGCAATGACTGCTGCTCATCGCAGCCTACCCTTTGGTACGCAAGTGCGTGTAACCAATACCCGCAACGGTCGTTCTGTAGTGCTGCGAATTAATGACCGAGGCCCATACATTCGGGGTCGAGTCATTGACGTATCTGCCGGCGCAGCTCGAATTTTGGGAATGATGGGCAGTGGTGTTGCACCAGTACATATTGAAGTCTTAGGGAAATAATTATTAGGGAATAGGGAATAGGGGTTTTTCCAATGCCCAATGCCCAATGCCCAATGCCCAATCCCCAATCCAAGTTCCGTATCACTTAATTCCCCTAGTTCAATCAACTCTTCCCTCTATTTCGGATATAAACTAACGGGGGAGGGATCGATAAGAATTAGGGGTATTTTTGTGCGCCTGCTGACAACAGTCGCAGCTTTACGCTGCTATTTAACTAAACACTGCTCAGAAAACAAGCTAATTGCAGTTACTGAGGATCTGAGACTAGATGAGATGACTGGCTGGTATCAGACGGCAGTCGGTCTGGTGCCAACGATGGGAAATTTGCATCAAGGTCATTTAAGCTTAATCCAACGGGCGCGGCAAGAAAATTCTACGGTGATTGTAAGTATTTTCGTCAATCCCCTGCAATTTGCTCCTAATGAGGATTATCAACGCTATCCCCGCACTTTAGAGCAAGACCAACAACTTTGCGAACAAGCTGGGGTAGATGCCATTTTTGCACCGACTCCGGAAGAAATGGCAGTTCCTCAGAAGAGTATACAAGAATCAAAGGTTACACAAGTTATCCCCCCATCTGCTATGATGACAGGCTTGTGTGGTCGTTCTCGGCAAGGTCACTTTCAGGGTGTCGCTACGATTGTTACCAAACTTTTCAACTTGGTACAGCCTGACCGTGCCTACTTTGGTCAAAAGGATGGTCAGCAACTAGCAATTATTAAACGCTTAGTAGCTGACTTAAATTTGCCAGTAGAAATTGTTGCTTGTCCAACAGTACGGGAAGCGTCGGGTCTGGCCTTCAGTTCTCGCAATCAATATTTGACTGCAACGGCAAAAGAGCAAGTAGCGGTGTTATATCGGGGTTTGCGACTAGCTGAAACTGCATTCAAAGCAGGTGATCGCAATAGTAACAAGTTGATAGCAGTGGTACAGCAAGAAGTGGCAATGGTCAGCACGGTCTCAGTGGAATATATTGAATTGGTTGAACCGACTACGTTGATGTCTTTAGAAAAAGTTGAGGAGGAAGGAATGTTGGCGATCGCAGCTCGTCTTGGTGCTACACGTTTGATTGACAATATTATATTGCGCGATCGTCAACCCATTATCGCCATTGATGGCCCAGCTGGGGCTGGAAAATCTACAGTGGCGCGGCAAGTGGCAGCAAACCTGAATTTAGTATATTTAGATACAGGAGCAATGTACCGTGCTGTCACTTGGTTAGTACTGCAAAAGGGGATTGCGATTGACGATGAGTGTGCGATCGCTGAATTAACTAACCTGTGTAAAATTGAACTTACTCCTACCCAGGATTTACAATCGTCCGTGCAGGTTTGGATTGACGGTACTGATGTTACCCAGGTAATTCGCACCATTGAGGTAACTTCTCTTGTATCTGCGATCGCGGCACAAAGCGCTGTCCGCCAAGCACTGGTTAAACAACAGCAAAACTGGGGTAAAAGAGGTGGTTTAGTTGCTGAAGGTCGGGATATTGGTACTCACGTATTTCCCGATGCCGAAGTGAAAATTTTCTTAACCGCTTCTGTAAGTGAACGCGCCCGTCGCCGCCAGGAAGACTTTCACAAACAAGGCCAATCCGCAATCAATTTAGAACAGTTAGAACGGGATATTGCCGAACGTGACTGGAAAGATAGCACACGCAAGGTTTCTCCTTTACAGAAAGCAGCAGATGCGATCGAACTTCAAACTGATGGTTTAGCCGTGTCTGAAGTGACGGCAAAAATAGTTAACTACTACCAGCAACGTCTATCTGAGTAGTGTCATCAAAGAGAGCAAAGAGACAAGGGAACAACCATTTAATCAATCTCTGCTACTGTCTACCTTGTCTCCCACTTTTGTTGTACTCTTCTGGTTACTAATAAAGAAAATACCTGTAAAGGACTTCCAATATAAAAAAATAATCAATCGCTTTGGCAAGCAGGGGGAGCAGAGGAAGCAGAGGAGGCAGAGGAGTAAGAATACAATTATGGTCTTCGCTCTGAAAAATGGATAATTTAATTTTTGGATGTCCCTAATCAGGATTATTGCCCAATACAGTTCAGTTAAGCATTTCTTTCTTCTCGTACGTCCTTCTCTACGAGACGCTCGCTGCACGAACGCGTCCTTAGTGGTAGCCTGCGGCAAAGCCGCTTTGCGTCTACGTTAAAAAAATTGACTTTAGCAAAGAATTTTAGCCTTAACTGAACCGTATTGGATTATTGCCGATTTTGGCTTCTAATTAAGAGTTGTTCTGTACTTGTCAGGATGAGCAGTGGCGCGACAGATACTCTGGCAATCACCTCTATTGCCCAGTTGTGATTCACCAAATCAGGGATCGCTGTAAAAAGCGTAAATCCAATGATGAGTGAAAGTAAGATCATGAAAAAATTCCGATCCCAAGCAGGTTTATCGCGCAGTCTCTCTTGGCGGTGTATTAAGCGTTGTCGCCAAAATCGAAAGGTACTAAGCACAGTGACAAGGTATAACAGTCCAGCATTAATTAGCAGGGTTATTTTATGGTTTGGAGTGATGTCAGGATGCCCAAGTGCGATCGCCGTTAAGCAAACTCCTGCTACTAGATACAGAAAAGTAAACAGGGTAAAGTGTTTCATTAGTTTCTTTTTGTGCTTTGTAAAGAGGGCAGACTCTAAGGCAAACGCATCCAAATTGTACTTTTTTCTCGTAACCAAGGTTAAGAATCAACGAAAAAAACAGCATTTACTGTTTGATTTAATTGTCTAAGCCTCAAGACAATCTCTAAAATCTTTGTCAATAAGCAGATATTAATCAGATGGTTTTGGAGTTTATTGATAATGAAATAATCTTATTGACATGATGCGGCTGCATTGCCCTGCCTTCCTAACTCTAGATTTCCTGCAGCCAGAGACAGTGCCAAAATCTAGACAGATATTAGATAGTTTTTCTTTTTGATTATTTTATTTAAATAAATTTAGGTCGATTATTTTAATTAACAACTTATTTTAAAATTAAGTCATCCAGCTTTAGACTGATTATTTAAATAGCAATTAATCTTACTAAAGATAGAAGTTCCAAAGCTTTAATTGCTGCTTTTAATTAATTAATACCAATTGTCATAGCACTCCTGAATGATTTCTGAACTAAGAAGTGTGCCACTTACTTATAAGAAAATTCCAAAATATAAGCTTTGCAATTGATGTGTTTCAAATCAGATTGTAATACATGTCTTTATGGATGAAATATTAGCCATTTTTATTTATAGTGATTGCATACAAGCGATTTAACTTATTTTACTTATTAGAGAAAGACTTTGTTTTTCGTTTCACTTTGGTAGTAGAATGACGATGTTAAGTTTTATGTTCCACGATCAAAGACGTAAAACTCCTGAAAATAAAAGCTATTAATGTCTCAAGCTTCTGCAATAGCTTAGAACTGGAAACCGATAAAGAGAGGATTTGACACAATGGCATTTGTACAGCCCCCACTACCCTTTGAAAAGGATGCTCTCGAGCCTTTTGGTATGAAAGCGGAAACTTTCGAGTATCACTATGGCAAGCATCACAAAGCTTATGTAGACAACCTCAACAAGCTCACTGAAGGTACAGAACTTGCTGATAAGTCCCTGGAAGAAGTGATCAAAATTTCCTTCCAAGACTCCTCTAAGGTGGGAATCTTCAACAACGCTGCCCAAGTTTGGAACCACACTTTCTTCTGGAATTCTTTGAAACCACAAGGTGGTGGCGCACCTACAGGTGAACTCGCAGCTAAAATCGATAAAGATTTTGGTAGCTTTGACAAATTCAAGGAAGAGTTCTCTAACGCGGCTGCAACTCAATTCGGTAGCGGGTGGTCTTGGCTGATCGATGATGGTGGTACGCTAAAGGTGATCAAAACACCAAATGCGGAAAATCCCCTAGCTCATGGTAAGAAGGCACTTCTAACCTTGGATGTTTGGGAACACGCATACTACATTGACTATAAAAACGCCCGCCCAGCGTTCATCAAGAATTTCTTAGAAAACTTGGTCAACTGGGACTTTGCTGCTGAAAACTTGGCTAAAGCTTGATTACTTGGCAGTTTTGAACTGGCTGCAATGTGTTTTAGCCAGCTGCTTTGCGGCTACGTAGATTGTGCCAGATATTTAAAGTAGAAATAATTCAGTTAACACCCTTGTCAGCAGTCACGACAGTAGTCAGTCAAGTTTAAATTGATGGGTAAACGAGTTCGTAGTAGGGACTTTAGTCCTTATTTTCTAAGCACTTCAGTGCTTACTACAAACCCTGAAAACTAGCTTGGACATTGTACTAGTATCGTGACTGTTTTTGGTTAGGCATTGAGGGGATGGTGGGAAATCAAAATATAAAATATATGGATAGCAAAGAACTAGCGCAATACATCGAAGCAACAAATAGTATCTCTAAACCTTGGGTATTGGTACAACTTCGCCTCAAAAAATTGCAAGAGCGTCGAGCCACACTGACAAATGATGTCTACACCAAAGAATTAGAAGATATTTACCAAGATTTGATGAAATTGGGTGAATGGTGGCGTGGTATCGAAGATGAGGTATTTTAAAGTGAGGAGTTATGAGTTATGAGTTTTCCTAACTTTTAACTCCTAACTCCTAACTCCTAACTTAAAACGCAACCTGATGGCTCAAGCTCTCGATCAAGTCGATTACGATACTCTCGATGCTGCAAAACGACGCTTCATCGATGCCGCAAAACGCACACTCGGCTTTGCAAGCGCTTATGGCATCGTCCCCGCATCGGGTCTTGGAGCAAGTGCTAACGCTTTCAGCTTCAACCTCGCTCCGTTTCTAGAGGCTGGAGCTAGAGAACTTTCGATGACACTTGTGCCCGAAGGACTGGGCACCGCAGACGATACCCGCCCTGACGATCTTTCCGAAGAAGAACTTAGACAATTCTGGTGGAATATTGGTATTAAGATCATCTCGTGTCTGACGAACGATGCCGCAACTTCAGGTATGCAGACTATACTTCTCGGTCTTTATCTGCCGTCGAGTACTCCTGAAACAATTTTTACCCCCGCTTTCCTTGATGGGTTTCTTGATGGAGTAGTTGAGGGGTGCAAACGAGTCGGGTGTGTCTATCTCTCAGGGGAAACTCCTCAACTAAAAACCAAGATGATTCCAGGGCGGCTCGACATCGCCGGCTCGGTTTTTGGGGTTATGCCGGCTGGTGTCGCTCCTATTGATAGTTCGCGTCTGGATGCCGGAAATACCATTCTTCTGGTCGAAAGTTCAGGCCCCCATGAGAACGGCTTTACCCCACTGCGAAAGCTTGCCGAATCGCTTCCTGATGGCTATAGAACAAAACTTCCGAGTGGGCAGGAGTTTTGGGAAGCGATGAATGCTGCGTCGTATCTTTACACGCCGCTTGTACAGGCGGTGCTTGGCGAAGGAATTCGTCCCACGGCGATGGAGAATATAACTGGTCATGGCTGGCAAAAGCTGATGCGGTCGGTGAAGCCGCTTCGGTATGTCATCGAAACGATGCTCCCAGTACCTGAGATATTTACATTTGTTGAAAGTCATCTTGAGGGCGGGGCCGAGACGATGCTTTCAGTGTTCAATTACGGTGCAGGATTCGCATTCTATACAGAGTCAAAGCAGGATGCAGAGCGAATTGTCATGCTTGCAAAAGAACATCAACTTTCGGCTGTGATTGCCGGAAGAGTTGAAGCGTCCCTTTCCCGCGAGGTAGTGGTAGAACCCCTTGGAGTCACCTTGAAGGGAGATTCTTTTGGAATTGCGCGAGGGGTATAATGCAGCCCAAGCGTAGGCATAGCCTGTCGTAGACATCGCCAGTTTTCTCAAAGCTATTTTAGACTCACTTATGCGGTCGCTAAAGTCATTATTGGTTAGAAAAAAGCTGTAATTACTGAGATAAATAATATTTTTTACACATCAAAACAATTTAAATTTCAGGCTGATTAGAAATAATTACTCTACTAAACCTTTATTTTAT
Source organism: Nostoc punctiforme NIES-2108 (assembly GCA_003326195.1). Lineage (GTDB taxonomy): Bacteria > Cyanobacteriota > Cyanobacteriia > Cyanobacteriales > Nostocaceae > Nostoc > Nostoc punctiforme_A. The sequence goes on along the minus strand of LXQE01000160.1, from coordinate 62,780 downwards.
AAGTCATTTAACACAGATGTTATAGGCGCATTTATGAAAATTTAGGTGTAATATTTACTACTACTCGATTCAAAAGTAGTGCAAATTACCCATGACTACTGAGATTAAGATTTGCTAACGTAGTCTTAACATATTGAAAAATTTGCTGAAAAAGCTGAGAAAGTAGCAGCCGATACTAATTTTTAGTGTTGGTTCTTTCTCATCCAGAGATGTAGCATTTTGGTGTGTTAAGGATATATATTTTTCTTCAGAGGGGGTTATGGCTGTAAATTTGGCCCGTACTACAACTTCGGCAGAACTTTTAAAGCAAGTATTCCGTAACATTGATGCACATAGTTGTCCAAGGTTATTCAACTTTCACATGCACACTGTCTACTCGGATGGTAGATTGCAGCCTAGTGCATTGATGGAGCAGGCGATCGCTATTGGGCTAAAAGGGTTAGCCATCACCGATCATCATGGTATTATCGGTTATCAAGCAGGCCTTGCTTGGTTAGAAGATTGGAAGTGGAATAATCCTCATGCAACAACTCCTCACCTGTGGAGTGGCGTGGAAATCAATGCCAACCTTTTGAATATAGAAGTTCACATTTTGGCTTACGCTTTTGCCATAGAACACCCTAGTATGAAACCCTATCTGCAAAGAAGGCCGACTACAGGGCAAGAATATCAGGCAAGTAACGTGATTGCCGCTATTCATGAGGCTGGGGGATTGGCAGTTCTGGCTCATCCAGCTCGTTACAAGCGATCGCATTTCGACTTAATTCCAGCTGCATCCGAAAAGGGCATTGATGGTGTGGAAACTTTCTACGCCTACAATAACCCTAACCCTTGGAAACCCAGCGTATTGGAATCAGAACAAGTGCAAAAGTTGGCTGATGAATACTTTCTTTTCAATACCTGTGGTACTGATAGCCACGGTTTGAGTCTGCTACAACGCTTGTAAAGATGAATCAATTTTTTTAAATCTCCTGGTTCAATCTGCCAGGAGGTTATCTTTTTTTGGATACTCAATAGTCAAATTGTTTTATTAGAGTTAATTTCAAGAGATTGAGAAGCTATCATGATTGTCTCTTTGGCAGCTTTTTCCTTACGTTCGCTATAGCGGTCTGTGAGATAATCAACTTTGTCACGCAATAGCAAGGTAAATTTGTAAAGTTCTTCCATCACATCGACAACGCGATCGCGGTAGAGCGAATCGTTCATAGTCCCGTCTTCGTTAAACTCCTGATATGCTTTAGCCACTGAGGATTGATTGGGGATAGTGAACATCCGCATCCAGCGTCCAAGAATTCTTAATGTGTTGACAGCGTTAAAAGACTGAGATCCACCACTCACTTGCATCACAGCCAAAGTTCTCCCTTGAGTCGGGCGAACGGCTCCAATACTAAGCGGAATCCAATCAATTTGATTTTTCATAATGCCAGAAATCTGACCGTGCAACTCTGGGCTAGACCAGACTTGGCCTTCTGACCACAAGCTTAATTGGCGCAACTCCTGCACCTTTGGGTGGGTGTCAAGTACGCTGCCGTAAATCGGCAGTTCACGGGGATCGAAAAACTTTACCTCTGCCCCAAATTCTTCAATGATGCGTGCGGCTTCTTCTGCCAAAAAGCGGCTATAAGAACGCTCACGCAAGGAGCCATACAAAAATAAAATTCTGGGGGGATGGTCAAATGTCGTCATGGTAATTGCTTATTCTTTTCCAACTCTCGCAAAAATCACCCACCAGAGGTTCTCTGAAATTGGTTGAACATTGGTTCGAGTCTTAGTGTAATCCCAGTGCTACAAGTAATATTTATCAAGCAGTTGTAAATTCTTGATTTACAGACTCAATTAATTGAGTGACCCGTTCTTTGATTTCATCGCGGACTCGCGGAAAAATTTCTGGTTGCTCTGCTGGATCGTCTAACTGCCAGTCTTCAAATACTTCCCGCACAACCCACTCAGGCGGCAAATTCACCCCACAGCCACACAAAGAAATCACTACATCAAAGTCTTGTGCTTGGAAATCACTGAGGGGTTTGGAGTGTTGATTGGTAATGTCGATACCAATTTCTTTCATGGTGGCGATCGCTTCTGGTCTAACCTGACTTGCTTCTAACCCAGAGCTAATCACTGCAATCTTTCCTTTACCGAGAGTTTTAGCAAAACCTTCTGCCATTTGGGAACGGGCAGAATTCTTTTTGCAGACAAACATCACACGTTTCATGGTTCAAATCCTCCGAATAATTTGACTAAATTTAAAAGCTTCTCGATTCAGATGGCGAAAAATAACGTTTCTCAAACCAGAAAGCCACATTAACCAAACCAATCAATATAGGTACTTCCACCAGAGGCCCGACGACGGCGGCAAAAGCAACACCCGAATTAATGCCAAATACTGCGATCGCCACTGCGATCGCTAATTCAAAATTATTTCCTGCTGATGTAAATGCTACACTTGCGGCTCTAGAATAGTCTGTTTTAACGCGCCAAGCCATGTAAAAGCTGATCAAAAACATGATGATGAAGTAGACGATCAACGGAATTGCAATCTTCACCACATCGAAGGGGATCTGAACAATCAAATTCCCTTTCAAGCTGAACATAACGACGATTGTAAATAATAAAGCAATCAGTGTGATCGGGCTGATTTTAGGCACAAATTCCTCGTGATACCACTGCTTGCTTTTCACTTTTACTAAGAAGTAACGAGTGAAAAATCCAGCTAAAAAGGGAATACCGAGATAGATAAACACGCTTTTGGCAATCTCAGCAATGCTGACATTAACAACACTGCCTTGTAAGCCAAATAGTGGCGGCAGTACAGTGATGAAAAACCAGGCATAAGGACTATAAAAGATAACTTGAAATATGCTGTTGAAGGCAACCAATCCAGCCGTGTACTCTGTATTACCTCGTGCCAAGTCACTCCACACCACTACCATTGCAATACACCGGGCTAATCCAATCAAAATCAATCCCGTCATGTATTCTGGGTAATTATGTAAGAAGATAGCTGCCAGAGCAAACATCAAAATTGGCCCAATGATCCAATTCTGAATTAGTGAAACACCAAGAATTTTTCCGTTGCGAAATACATCCCCTAATTCTTCATACCGCACCTTGGCTAAGGGCGGATACATCATCAGAATTAACCCAATGGCGATCGGTATATTGGTTGCTCCCACTTGGAACTGGTTGATAAAGGCTTCTACTCCAGGAAAGAAATAGCCTAGACCAACACCGATAGCCATTGCTAAAAAAATCCACAAGGTTAGGAAGCGGTCAATAAAGGAGAGGCGTTTTGAAGTTTTTTTGTTCATTACAATTAACCCCATACATGAATGCAGGAGCTTTGAGCAGGAATTTCAGATTATTCAATCCAACATCCAAAATTGAAAATCTAAAATTCGTGAGTTATATCAAGAGTATATATCTATCATTTCAAAAAAAGTTGATTTGTAAATGCCGATAAAACTAAAATTAAACAAAATATTACAAAAAAAATTGATGAATATTTAAGGCTCGCAGGGGGGACGAATAGGTAATATGGGGCTAAAACGGCGGAATTCTGCTAGATACTGCTCTAGAGCAACAAATTGGGGCAAATTGAGGCTGTAGTAAATCCAGCGCCCTTCTTGACGAGCGCGAACTAAACCCGCTTCTTTCAGGGTTTTGAGGTGAAAAGACAGTTTAGATTGCGTGGTTCCCAGGTGGTCACATAGGTCACAGACGCATAGTTCTTGAGAGCGTAGCAGTTCTAATACCTGAATCCGTAGGGGGTCAGACAGGGCATGAAAGCCAGCAGCGATCGTATCAGGAGTGAAGGTGCTATTAGAAGCCATCAATTTTTTTTGAAGTATTTATGGTAAAGTCTAAATCATCGCAAAGAAATTGGCATCATTCACGATGCAATGATGCCTACTTGTTGGTCATTATGCGAACGCGGTTTTCGGCATTTACGCCAATTAATATTGTTTGCAGAATGGGAATGCGACCGTTTTTTTGATCCCCCTTGTAGAGACGCGATGAATCGCGTCTTGTATTTATCAGTTTTGTACGTATTATAAATTTATCCAAATCCAGCAAATCCGATCGCTAAAATTAAAAAAAAAGAAGATAACGAAGAAATGCTTAACTCAACTGTATTGATTTTTGGTTTATAGTCGATTCTTGGTTGGGATCACAATCATTGAGAAATAGGGTACTTTATCTGGATCGACTTCATCTAAGGGTATAATGCGTTGCTGTGATGTTGATGCCCGCTCAATATATCTTGCCCGTGATGCTAACCCTAATTTATGCAGGATATCTCGTACTTTGGTAAAGTGACGACCTAGTTTCATAATTGCTGCTGCATCAGTCATTAACAAATGTGTAGTCAGTTCTTCTGCTGGCAATGGAGCGGGTAAGACTGTGAGAATATCCGTGTAGTAAGTGAAAGGTACACCCAAGGCTATCGGACAAGCCATTAGCGAGGAAACTCCGGGGACAACTTCTGTTTCGTATTGGTCACATAACCGTGTGAACAGATACATAAATGAGCCATAGAAAAATGGATCGCCCTCGCATAACACCACGACATCTCGACCGGCTGCTAAATGGTCGGCGATTGGTTCAATTTCCTGGTCATAAATAGACTTTGCTTTTTCTGGTTCCAAAGCGCGGGGGAGATGAAATAGCACCTCGATTTGATTGCCAGGAAGATACTGCGCCACGATCGCTCTAGCGATACTTTCTTTATCTGTGGCTGATTGATAAGCTACCACAGGAGCCGCACGTAATAGCCGCAGCGCTTTCAGAGTCAATAATTCGGGATCGCCCGGGCCGACACCAATTCCATAGAGACGACCTTTGGGTTGCATATTCATTCTTCCTCCGTTGCCAGGGCGTTAACTGCTGCTGCCGCGATCGCACTTCCACCGCGCCGACCGTGTAAGGTTAAAAATGGTACATTCCTGCTATCTGCTGCCAGTGCAGCTTTCGATTCCGCTGCACCAACAAACCCCACTGGAAAGCCCAAGATAATCGCGGGTTTGGGCGCTCCTTCATCGAGCATTTCTAACAGTCGGAATAGTGCTGTGGGCGCATTGCCAATTGCAATTACCGATCCTTCCAGGTGCGATCGCCATAATTCTAGAGCTGCCGCTGATCTTGTAGTACCCATACGCTGGGCAAGTTCTGGCACTTCTGGCTCGTTGAGGGTACAGATAACTTGATTGTTTGCAGACAACCGCCGTCTGGTAACGCCATCGGCAACCATCCGACAATCGCACAGAATTGGCGCTCCTGCTGCCAGTGCTGCCCTTGCGGATTGTATTGCTGTTGGTGAATATCCCAAGTCAGTGACAATATCCGTCATCCCACAGGCATGAATTAGACGCACAGCAACTTTTGCTACATCTGGTGGCAACACATCTAAGTTCGCTTCTGACCGGATAATTGCAAAAGAATTACGGTAAATTTCGTTGGCATCTCGGATATAGTCGGACATTCAATTTTGGATTTTAGATTTTAAATTTTGGATTGACATATAAAAATCGAAAGGCTCAGATTGCCCAGTTTTCTGAAAAGGTGGCAATCTTGTTGTTCGCAATTGATTGAGGGATTATATTAAATAATTGCTGTAATTGTTCCAGTGCAAATCGATTAGCAAATTCTCCAAAGGACTCATTAGAATTTAAGCGTTGAATTTTATATACATATAGCATCCGCTCTATTAATGCAGGTAGTTCGGCTAAAGTTACATATTGATATAGTTCACGTCCGAATTTCTGATTGCTGTCACCAACATAAACGTGATAGCCTTCCACAGTTCTATTTTCAGCCTCAATGCTGACGCCGAGGAGAGTAATATCGCTTTTGCTATGCTGGGCACAAGATTTTTCGCAGCCAGTGAAGTGAATATTAACTGGGTAATCGAGAGTAATACGAGTTTCAAGATACTCTGCCAATGCCAACGCATGACTTTTAGTGTCTGTGGCAGAAGCGGCGCAACCCTTTTTTCCAGAACAGGCAACTAATCCACCCCTGATATTGGTTGCAGAAGAATCTAATTCTAATAAAGCAATTTCACTTTGGACATCAGCAACCCATTGCTGAGGAATATCTGTAAGGAGCAAATTTTGCCAAGGGGTTAGCCTGAGAGTTCCACTACCGTATTTTGCTGCTAAATCTGCTAAACCCCGCATCTGTCTACTCTCCAATCGGCCAAGGGGCAAGACGACACCAATGTAAAATAAGCCTTGCTGACGTTGGGGATGGATGCCAATATGCTGATATTTCGCATTTGACCGCTCCCCCAACCCCTCTCCTACAAGGAGAGGGGAGAATTTCTCCCCCTTCCCTGCAAGGGAAGCGGGTTGGGGGGTTAGGTCTTTTCTGATTTCACTGTACAAAAGAGAAAAAGGTAGACGCTGCTCAACTTCCTGGAGATAATTTTCACAACCCAAAGTATTCAATAACTCTCTCAAACGTAGCCGCCGCTTACTCGTAGTATGACTATAAGCTAGATAGACATCCGTCAAAGCTGCTAAGACGGGCAAACAGTCCTCTGGTGGTAACAAAATTCCCGTATCGCTGGGCGGTTGACCCTTCTTGCCGACACTGAGATAGAGGCGAAAATAAACATTATCGTTAAGTAAGACGGCTGCAAAGGCGATATCATTCAAGCGATCGCACACCTGAATTATCCCACCACCATCAAAGCAAACGCTAAATTTGGCTGACAGTCCCGAAAGCGCCGGATGTGCAGCAATATAATCATCCCAACTTTGGACAAAAGGGCGAGTGTCGATTAATTCTTGAGGATCGATACCAGCAGTTGGACTGGTCATAATATTGCGGATTTGGTCTACAACAGTATTGTCAGAACCCAATCCCATATTTTGGAGGTATTTCAGAACCTCAGCATTTATCCCCGTGCGAATTTCACGAACTTGCAGGTTAGCTCGGTTAGTCACATCTAGATAGCCGCCACCGTGCTGTTCTGCTATATCTGCGATCGCACGGCACTGCTGACTACTAATAATTCCACCTGGTATTCTAACGCGAGACAATATCCCATCTGCGGCGGGAGTAGCATAAAACAAGCCAGGACAAGTGGCAAATCTAGAAACCAAATTTAGAACTCCTTCCCCGTGCAACGCAGGGAGTAGACGGTGAGTGTGTCTTGAGCACATCCTGAAAGTTGGCATTCTGACTTGGGCGATCCCATTACAGCTGCGGCACAGTCCCGGAATTTCACCGGAGTTTCCCAACTCCCAGCTTGAGTAATTTAGATTTTGTTTAGGTTATAGATTTTAACCAGACATCATCCAGATAATTATTTTACATTACTATTGCCAGAAATTTTGTAACTGCCTAGCTAGTAGTACTTTAGGAAAAAAAACAGAGACATTACCAAGATTCTTGCTCAATTTCCTCCAAGGCTTTGAGTTCTCGAAGCCTTGGAGCGTTACACAAGGCGTGATTGACCCCTTCGAGTTGATAATAGGGATTCCAGTGGTTGTGAACTACTACAATCACAGCCAAATCTACAACGCCCAATATTACACGCTCAAGGAGGGTGCTAGAGCTAAAGTTTTCGTCAAATCAGTTAGGAGAACGCGATCGCAAAGGTTAAACAGTTCTGCCTCAGTAGAAGTATGTCGCATCAACCGTAAAAAATGACCTTCAGTGTCAACACTCAGAGCAATGTAGTTGAGGAACATTTTCAGGTAGCCTACGCGCGATCGCTCTGGCATAGTTGCTGCTGTGGGGGTTTGCCATAAACGATCGATATAGTTGCGTACCTCCGCTAAAGGAACGGGTGCGATCGGCTCTTTTCGCAAAGCTTGCCGAATTTGATTAAAAAGCCAAGGATTCCCGATCGCCCAGCGTCCCACCATAACACCCGCCGCGCCCGTTTGAGAAAGCACTTCAACAGCAGTTGTTGCCGAGTTAATATTGCCATTAGCAAGCACTGGACAATGGACTCGTCTGACTGCTTCAGCGATTAAATCATATTTCACTGCCCCGTGGTACATATCTTTCACCGTGCGACCATGCAAACTCAGCAAATCAATGCTGTGGCGATTGATGATATCTAGAATTTTGTAAAAATTATCTGTATTTTCAAAGCCTACGCGCATCTTGACAGTCAAAGGTCGATCGCTAACTGCTTGCCGTAGTTCTCCCAAAATCCGATCCACTTTTTCCGGCAACAGCAGCAATCCACCCCCAACATTTTTGCGATAGATTCTAGGTGCTGGACAGCCCATGTTCAAGTCAACTCCAGCGATATTATAGTTGCAGAGTTCCTTTGCTGTTCTTACTAAGTCTGGAATGCTTTCGCCAATCATTTGCGCAAAAACGGGGCGGCCTGTGTCGTTTTCGGTGATTGCTGCTAGAATGCTACGATTGAGCCGTGAGGTATCATTGACGCGGAAATATTCGGTGAAAAAGTAGTCAGGGCTGCCGTAGTGGGCAATCACCTTCATAAACCAGAGGTTGGTCACATCCTGCATAGGCGCAAGAGCGGTGAGGGGTAGGTGTGGATAGAACGATTGGGGAAGCGATACCTGGGGCATAAAGATGAAGAGCGATCGACAAAGCTCACTGTTAAATTATAAGTAGCTAGACGTAAATAAATTAAAGTTTGTAGTGTACCCCTTCGGGGAAGCAAGCTACGCATAGCGTCTCGTAAAGAGGACTTTAGTCCTAATTATCGTTGCTTTGAGCGATGAACCGCTCACTACGAACTAGAAGTTTATTAGTAATCTTATTATCAAAACTAACTAATACCACAAGCTGCTAATTTTACAGCTAAAGCATCAGGGTAGCGCCACGGTTGAGAACCACCAATCCAAATACGTGACGGTAAATGACCGATTGGTGCTTTGAGACTAAAATTGAATTCTGAATTTGCATAACTATAATTGTATGTATGCCAACCAACTTGATTACAAAAAACTCCATAGTCTCCATTGACGTTTTTGTAAATAAGTGTCTGTATGCTAAAACCAAAGCGTTTATGACTGTAATTCACCCATAAAAGGTCAATGGTTTGCAAATCTTGACAGGGAAGTTTCTCAATATCGCTACTAAATATATAGCTACCTCTAGGCTTTGCTAGTGCTTGACACATTAGTTCCCAAGTTTCTCGATCTGCTAATTCCCATTTTCCTTTTGCTAATAAATCACGCAAATGTGTATAATCAATAGTATTTACTGTACGATAATTAGAAATATTTAGCAATTTCTTTGGTTGTTGCTCCAGTATCTGTAAAACTTCTGTTGCCGATTGAAAGCGTTGCGAAACAGCATTTTGTAAAAGTTTATTTAAGATTTCACCAAGGTGAACGCTAACAGTATTGTTTGCTGGTAAATATTCTTGCCATACCCAGCGATCGTTAGCAATATCGAACAAATCAAAGGGAGAAACATTGGTAAGTAAGTAAATACATGTTACACCTAAGCTGTAAAGATCGCTGGCTGGTAATGCCTTTCCTCGCATTTGTTCGGGAGCTATATATTCTGGGCTACCTACTATGGTGCCTGTACGAAGTTGCTTCATGTTATTGGCTAATTTAGCAACTCCGAAATCGATTAAAACCAGGTCTCCTCGACCCGAACGGCGCATAATATTTTCCGGTTTAATATCTCGGTGGATTACTTGTCGGGAATGGATAAATTGCAATGTGAGCAATAAACTTTTTAATATTTCCCAAATTTGCGGTTCTTGAAAAATGCCTTTTTTTTGTAATTCCTGCGCGAGTGTTTGTCCATCGACTAATTCTTCAACGATATAAAACTTTTGATTTTGTTCAAAGTGCGCTAGTAATTTGGGTATTTGAGAGTGTTCTAGTTCATTGAGACGAAGCGCTTCTTGATGAAATAAATTGACTGCTTTATGCCAAATTTCAGTATTTTCCTTTTGAAAACATAGTTGTTTGACCGCACATTTTGGTTGATCTGGAAGATGTTCATCAATAGCTAAAAATGTTCTCCCAAAGCCACCGCTTCCAATGACGGCGAGTGGACGATATCGCTGTTTAAGTAATAATTCCTGACCACAACTATTGCAAAAACGAGAAGTGTTAGAATTTTGGGGACGTAGGCAATCAATATTGGTACAGTAGCTCATACTACAGGAGTTCTATTTGTTGGAATTACTATATATAAAGTATTCCCATTAGAAAAGCACTCTTACTAGTAGAAAAAACAGCGATGCCTACGGCGGGCTACGCCTACGCACTTTGAAAGTTTTAGCATAGTAGCAGTGTACTGCCTGTTGCAAGCGATCGCTGCTTTGGTGCAACTTTGACTCTTTGAATTTTTTGTCAGATACAAGGGTGATATAACCAAATAGAAGTATCAAAAGCTACTGAAAACAACGTTTAGTTGCCTCTGCAATGCGTTCCCCAAAGCATTATTCTCTGTTATTCTTCTAAAAGAAAATTATTTTGCTCCAAGTCTTTCTCCTATTTATATTAACTAAGTATGTGTCTCAATGATGTAGTGATTGACCGTGCCAGCCTCAATGATGTTACTGGAATCGTCAAGTTGGCCCAAGCCAATGACGCAGAACATGATGGTATGTTGTTAGGTCATCTTGAGTCAGAGGCTGTGATGATGACTATCTCTCAAATGCCGAGCGTTGTAGCCCGAAAAAATGGTCAAGTTGTAGGATTCTTACTCAGTTGGTCAAAGACAACTGCTAATCTACCAATTATAAAGATGATGTTACAAGCCTATCCTGGTACAAAAGATGCTTACTTGTATGGCCCCATTTGTGTTGATGAAACTATGCGTGGGCAAGGTATTGCTGCGGTAATGTTTGCTAAGTTGAAAGATTTTCTACCAAAGCGGGAAGGAATACTGTTCATCAATGCAAACAACAAAGCATCACTTCAGGCACATCAAAAGATGGGTATGTGCAAGATGGCAGAGTTCATCTATGAAGGGACTGAATTTTTGATATTCGCCTATAATAACTAACCACTTTATAGGTTCTCTTTAAAATTAAACTGAGTGGCTAATCTGGAATAATTTAAGTTATTTACTACTTGCTTAATCTGGAAAATGACACAAGAGGGTTATTAGCCAACAGCTAAGAGATTTATTTCATGACGGAAAATGGGGCTTGATGGTGTAAATTATTTATCCATAAGTCTGTAATTTGCTCTTGTTGGAATCCGAACTTCTATGCGTTTACTCAAAGTATCAATTTTGACATTCTTGGTCACTACATTTTCATTTGTTCAACAAAGCCGTGCTGATACTAGTGCGCCACCAATTAAGATACAGGTTCAGCAAGTAGCACAGTGGTTCACTGGTTTTTTTGATAATGCTCAACAGGTTGCTAGTAGCCCCTCTGTGCCATTAATTACTATATCAAGTTGTAGTGTACAACTGGATGGTACTAATTCTCTGGCTGAAACACAGAACGTTTATCTAGAGCAAGAAAGCCCAGGTTTTGAGCGGCTACGCCTTTATTCTTTTAATCAAGCAAATTCGGCTGTGAATCTAAGTATTAGCAGCTTTTTAAATGAAAATACTGTACGCGGGTTATGCAATCACTCTCAGTCTAGGCCACAGCTTAGTATTAACAATGTTGAGAAAAACACCTGTAATCTGCAATTATTTTGGGAGCAGAACAGCTACATTGGGAATAACGCTCCCAATGGCTGTATAACAAATAATGGCTTCAAAGTAGTTTCTGATATAACTATTGAGCAAAGTAGCATCGACTCCTTAGACAAAATTTTTGACAAGAAAGGCAATTTACTTGTGGCCACACCCATCGAATTCCGTCGAGTTAATTCTGTTCCAGAACCCTCTGTCATATTCGGGTTGCTGGCTTTGGGAATTTTGAGTACAAAAAATGCAATTTCAGATCGGCAAAAACAGAAATCAAAAAAGAATAAAATCTCTATTTAAAGTTAGCGATGGAGTGTAATAAGATTCTAAGCTTTAGCTGACTAACCTAAGCCGAATCAATTTGAGTGGCGTCCAATTACTAAACATTCATTTTGTACTCTGGTAAGCATATCGTTAAAAGCAGGAGTATAACAACCATCTTTATCAACAACCCTACGGAGAGTATACTCACCAGCCCGAGAAAGTCCGCTAAACCAAACGTTATTTCTGTGCCAAATATCTCCATTGAGAGAATTGTTGTCTTGGGACATTGTGAAACTAACAATCGATTTTGGAACTGATATTCCTAGAAAAACAGGTGTGACTTGAGCTTGTTGCAAAGCTTCATCTTCAAACTGAATTTTGTAACTTACTCTAAACCATTGAATTGAACGTAGTAATATCCAGCCAGCAATCGAGTCATGAAAAGTCCACTGTAACGGGGCAAATATCGGTAAAAGCAAAGCTTTATTCTGTATATCCCATTCTAAATTGTACATAGTAATGCAAGTATCTGGCAGTGGATTGCCATCCATAAAAAATACACCTTTAAGGACAGATGGTAAGTTTGTTTCTTTAATTGGAATCATCCAGGTTGCAATATTATTAAGTTGCTTTTTTTCAACTAATTCAGCCATATAATTTGTAATTACTTCCTTTCAGCTAAAAGAATACCTAAATTTTTAACGAACCGAGTCAGAGAAAAGATGAGTAAAAACACGTTTGCCCTAGCGATTTCTAATCGTCTGGTATATTTGCAAAGGTGAGATGCTCCCTGTGCGCCCCTACTTGAAGTCTCTTACTCACAGTCGTTGAGCAAAACCTTGTAGTACTAAATTATTAGGAGTAACGGCAGTCACTTTTTCAAAATCCCACTTGACTTCTGTAATTGAGTCCCATTGATAGTTGTGAAACAGATGTAAACAGAAAATTTTGATAAAGCCAATTGATAATGATGTACCAGGACAGGCTCGTTCATGCCCTTCGCCGTTCCAAGATAAGATATCTGAAAAATCCCGTGTTAGATCAAAATCATCTGGATTTTGGTATCTATTGGTATCCCGATTAGCTGTAAGAATAGAGCCAAGCAAGCGAGTACCTTTTTGGAATGGACATTTTTGTTCTCCAATCTCGACTTCACCGGCTTCAGTGGTCAGTTGGCTAACAAATCGCACAGGTGGATAGAGACGAGCTGTTTCCAAAATCACTTGATTGAGAAGTGTTGACCGTTCTAGAGCGTCTGAGTCTAAAGTTTTCTTACCATTCCAGACTGCATTCACTTCTGACACTACATCATTTCTGAGAGTATTATCTAAGCAAAGAACACCAATCACAGATCCTAAAAGCGCACTCGTGCCGGCAGTACCAGCGATATGAATCATATCAAAAAGGGTATTAGCGATTTGGTGTTCGTTCAACTGATACTGAGCGCCTGTTTCAAAGTAAGATGCCCATTTAGCTGATTGTTTATATCGGTTAGTTAAATATTGACGATGCCGAATTTTTGGCGCTGTTAATATTGCCAGCAGATACTTGCTGATAAAATTAGGCAAGGATGCAAGAGCCAAGCCTTTAATGTAACTATTGGATGCTGTGATTTCTTCTTCAGATAAAGATATTTGAAAAACTAGTTGGTGCAAAATCGACAGCATAATCTTTGGCAAATCGTTGCCGATGTGTAATTTGCCTTGTTTAGCAGCTTCTAACAACCTTTGCTCAACTAGATTCCCTAAAAAGTCTATTTTTTGAGACGGTTCTGGTAAGGCTTGTAAGATTACAGTACGTAGTCCTGTGTGTTCGTTACCGTTGGTTCCTAAACTCAGAGGATTATCCAACAGATAGCTAGGAGCTAATATTCTGATGATGCCTAAATCATTTCCTCGCAGTTGTGGTTGGGTTTGCATTAATTCTCTCACCTGCGAGTGAGAGGAATGCATAATTGCTTGATCTACTGCAAAATACTTGTCTCCAATATTGTCTTTACGGATGTAAAGAAAGTCCCGCCATGCGTTGAGCATGATTGACGCATCCATGTAATAAAAAATCAAGCGGAGAAACTTGCCGATCGCAGTGTCGTAACCTACTTTGGCTAGTATAGGTGCAAGCCAAAGCTGGCGATCGTGACCTTTGAGGACTTTATCTTTAAGTGTCATAGTATTTATTTTGAGTCATTTGTCATTTGTCATTTGTCATTTGTCATTGGTCATTTGTCATTAGTTATTTGTCCCTAATTCAGATATTGATGCTCTGAGGAATTTTAGAAGGAAGTAGATACTCATAGGATGGACGGCGCAAATTACGTTGCTTGATCGTATCTTCTACCTGCTGAAGATTACTCTGGAATGCTTGTAGCAATGGTTTTACTTTCTGGTCTGTAAAGTATCCTTGCTGATAATCACCCAGCTTGTTGTAATACACAGACCCCAATAAGCTGAGTAGGTTGTATTGCCGTTGCGCCTGATCTAACGGAGGGAGCAAATTAAGGTAGTCTTGCTCAGTAACTTCTCTTTTGAGAGTTGAGGCTGGTAAATAACCTGCCATTGGAATCGCTGCGGCGTAGCCCATAAAATCTTTTTGCGGAAAGTTAACCGCAGCGTGTTGGGCGCTGGCAGTGAAAATAATCAGCGTAGTGGCATCAATTAGATAATTGCGCGTTTTGATGCCTCCATCTTCGCCAAAATCGGGAATGCGACCACCATCGTAAGCTGGGATTTCGGCTGCCCACGCTTGCAATGCTCTGTCTTTTTGAATGTCTTCATCGGTGGTGTAGTAAAGGTTTAGGTAGTCTGAAACCCATTGATGAATGGCATCCCAGACTAATAGTGCATCATCCCGGTAAGGATAAACAGGCAAGAGGTTGGGATCGTCTACACCACGCTGTTGGAATTGCTTAGGTAAGATGGCACTGTTAAAACCATAGCTTTGTAAGCCTAGCACTGCTAAAACGCGAGAGTTATCGATTGATGATGAGAGTAATCTATCGACACCACCGCCTGGAGCTATGAGAATCCGTTGAGCAGCATCGTTAATTGCTAAAGTGCTGTCAAAATGCGGGTGCAGTAGAATTCTTAGGGGATGGGTGAGTGGCAGTTGTCTTGCGGTGGCGATCGCAAAAACACCAACAAACAGGTGAGTTCTTGCTAGATGAGTAACAGCTTCGTGGTAGTTGGCATCTGCTATTTGGACTACTGTTTTGGCAAAAAGCCAAGAGTATTTACTGCAGTTAGGGGTAACAATTGGATAATCTGGGTCTGGTGTTTGACCGCATTGAATGGCTATCGGACGCAATAAACGGGTGGGGTCTGAGCCTTTGGGTAAGGCAAACAGTGCTAGGGGAGCATAGAGATATTTTTGCTCGTGTGGGAATGTACCGTTGACCGCACCATCTAAAATTTTATAGTCAGCTAAGTAGAGTCTGCCTTCAAGTCCGGCTGCTGCTAATGAATCGTCAGTTCCCATCACGCCTTGGTAATGTTCGTCTGTGACTGGGAAGCGATCGCCTGGAGTCGTTACTCGCGCGATCGTGACGGGATTGTAGCCAGCCACTCGCATGTAAGCAAATACTTCGTCTTCTTGGTAAGTTTTAGCGATCGCTGGCACACCAATCACCGGAAACAAATTTTCGTAGTCCTTGAGACTGGTTGCATGTCCTGTAGGTTGTCCTTCATATAGAAGGTTAATTATCCTATTTAGGGCATCTCTGAGGATTACAAGTCCGTTTTCTTTCAGAATAGAATAAAAAAGATCGTCGAGTTCTCTAACATCCTGAGATATGCTTTTGAGCAAAAACTGAGGGATAATTTGCAGGATTCTTGCCAGAATACTGATTTTTACTGGTACTGCTCCCTTGAGAAAGGCTTCTAAAATAAACCTTTCGACATCATCACGAATCGATTTAGAACCTTGATTGCCTCTGTTGACAATCAAGGTATTAATAAACACAACTCGTAACTGCTGGGCTAATAAAAAATACCAGTTAGTAGCGAACTCTTCGGCAATAGAAAGCCGATCTAGCATCGCAATAGATGGAATATGGGTGTAGTTATATTGATACTCTTGCCTAGCTATGTCTAAAGTATGAGTACTTGATGAGCTAATTGAATTTTCTGGTGATGAAGCAGTCATTGACTCTACTCATGTTTAGTACGGGGAACTTTAATAACGCGATGTGCAACTTATTCTTGAAACCCCACTTCCATTCCTCTCCCCGAAACGGAGAGAGGCTTTGATTCTTGCTCCCCTTCCTTTGTAGGGAAGGGGTTGGGGGTTAGGTCTGAGAGAAAGTTTGCACACGGCGTTTAATAGTTTAGGATAAACAGATTTGAGTTACCTAAATGTATTATCGCAATCAAGTTTAAAATTACGATTTTTCTAAAGGAATTTTCTGGATTCTATCAACTCCTGAACCACGCACTAAATGTTTAGAAATCTTGCCAGTAATATTTAGCAATACAAATAATATTTGCCAAGATTTAGAAACAATTCTCAAAGAAAACTTTCGGACTAAGGTATTGTGTTTGAGTTGACATTTGAACCACTGAAACAATATCAGGAAATGCTATATCAGGTTCTTCCTCTGCTGCCGATGTCTCCAATGCATTCTGTGCTTACACAGCGATGGAATATTTTTCTATTACCTTCGCTCTATCAAAAATCTATCTCTATCTCACTGCTTTTATCCTTCAACAGTTAGAAGCAGCGAACTTTGCTCCATGCAAAGCTATGAAGGCAAGTTCTCATACTGTGGCAAAAGGATAAAATTGTGGATATTAGCAGACGAAATTTACTGAAGGTAGTTTCTGCTTCTGGTTTAGGTGGAGCCGGGGTATTTGCTTTACAAGGTTTAACCAAACAGGTTTTAGCGCAAAATCAGTCTACCCCACTCCAGATTAAAAAAGGTGAAATGCTCTACAGGCAACTAGGGCGCACCAAAGAACAAATATCTGTAATTGGTTTAGGTGGTCATCATATTGGTAGACCAAAAGATGAACAAGAGGGTATTAATCTAATCCGTACTGCTCTCGATCGCGGGATTAATTTTATGGACAATAGCTGGGATTACCATAATGGAGGTAGCGAAATTCGCATGGGTAAAGCTCTGCAAAATGGTTATCGTCAAAAAGCTTTTCTGATGACTAAAATCGACGGTCGCACAAAGGCGGCTGCTGCTAAACAAATTGATGAATCTTTAAAACGTTTACAAACAGACCACATTGATTTGTTGCAGCATCATGAAGTCATTCGCATGGAAGACCCAGACCGCATTTTTGCCCCTGGTGGTGCGATGGAAGCAGTTGTGGAAGCACAAAAAGCTGGCAAGATTCGCTACATAGGCTTTACTGGACACAAAGACCCTTTGGTACACCTGAGAATGTTGGAAGTTGCCAATCAAAACAACTTCCGTTTTGATGCAGTGCAGATGCCGTTAAATGTTATGGATGCCCATTTCCGCAGTTTTGAGAGGCAAGTTTTACCCAGACTGGTTCAAGACGGAATTGCTGTATTGGGGATGAAATCTATGGGCGACCAAAACATTCTCAAAAGCAATGTGGTCAAACCTATCGAATGTCTGCATTACGCAATGAATCTGCCAACTTCAACAGTGATTACAGGCATTGAAAGTATGCCCATCTTAAACCAGGCTTTCGAGGCAGTACGTACTTTTACACCCATGAGCCAGGAACAAGTTAGAGCATTACTGAATCGGACTCGCCAAGCTGCTTTCAAAGGTCAGTATGAACTGTTTAAAACTACTAACCAATTTGATAGTACAGCCAAAAATCCTGAGTGGTTAGGATAAGTTTTAGCTAGGGCGTGTTTGAAAACTAAGAATGAAAGCGATTTGGGCAGTTCACAGCAAACAACCCTATATCCTGAGTGGCTGCAAAATCCAGAACTTAGCGATCGCGAGTTGGAAGTGTTGCGCCTGATGGAAGTACTCAAAAAATGTCATCATAGTTAAAGTGAAAACATTCTGGAGACAAGACAACGGTTTACGCACGCCCTTTAGCACGGTTAATTGAACAATTGCAACGCCTACCGGGAGTTGGTCCCAAAAGTGCCCAACGACTGGCTTTGCATATTTTGAAGCGACCAGAAGCAGAAGTAGAAGCTTTGGCACAAGCTTTAGTTGAGGCAAAAAAACAGATAGGCTTGTGTTCTGTTTGCTTTCACTTATCTGCTGAACCTGTTTGTGAAATTTGCCGCAATGCCAACCGTGACAATAACACTATCTGTGTTGTTGCAGATCCTCGCGATGTGATTGCGCTAGAAAAAACCCGCGAATACAAAGGCAAGTATCACGTTTTGGGCGGGGTGATTTCGCCAATTGATGGAATTGGCCCAGATCAGTTGACTATACTAGCTTTGCAGCGCCGGGTGAGTCAGCAAAAACCTCAAGAAGTAATTCTGG
This sequence comes from Nostoc punctiforme NIES-2108, assembly GCA_003326195.1. Classification (GTDB taxonomy): domain Bacteria; phylum Cyanobacteriota; class Cyanobacteriia; order Cyanobacteriales; family Nostocaceae; genus Nostoc; species Nostoc punctiforme_A. Next base: position 44,482 of record LXQE01000160.1, on the reverse strand, counting down.
CAATTAGTCCGAGTGTAGAAGGGGAGACAACAACCCTGTATATCGGTCAGCTATTGAAACCATTTACCAAGGTGACACGGATTGCTTTTGGTTTACCTGTAGGTGGCGATTTGGAGTACGCAGATGAAGTTACTTTGGCGAGGGCGTTGGAAGGCCGTCGGGAGTTAGATTAAATTTTGTTGATTTTGCTGGTTAATCACTTTCTCAACTATTGACTGTACATAACATCCGATCGCAAAACGTACTTTCGCCCCTGGATAATAGTAGCGCCCTCATGTACTAGTTCGTGGACAAAACACAAAGCCATACCTGTTACTGGAAGCACAGCTAGATTAGATAAATCTATGTAGTATTCAGGAAGATAAAAGCGGGTTTCGCCGCCTTCAAACCCTTCATTCAAATAAATCATGAAAGTCAATAAGCTTTCCTCACCGTTAGTTCGGCGATAAGGACCATCATGGTGAGGTGCAAACCTCTGACCTGGATCGTAGCGATAGAAACGAAAACGCTCATTTAGCCCAACTGGATGCCATCTACCAATGGTCTTGGGGATATAATTTGACACACGCTGCCATAAATCAAAAGCACGCTCCCGGTCATCTAGAATAACGCGCTGATTATTGCGGATGTCGGGACGCATTTGAAAACCTCGGTGGGTAGTAATAGGAGCATCTGTATAGCCAATACTTTCTGTTAAAGTAATATACTCAGCACATTCTGCTGGCGAAAGAATATTTTCCAGCGTGAAAATTTGGTTGCGAAGCAAATCTTTCTTGGTCATGGTTAAGCTGATTGAGATTTAAGCCTGATGATAGTGTATTCCTTATAACTCAATACGGTTCAGTTGAGCCTAAAGTCTAATGAACAGAAATAGAGTTTTAGCCATGATTTTGCCCTAGCAAATCTGCAATTGAGGTGAGTAATTCAGTTGGTTGTACTGGTTTGGCAATGTGTTTCTGAAAACCAGCTGCTAAAACTCGCTCGCGATCGCTTTCTCCAGCATAGGCGGTAAGAGCGATCGCCGGAATTTCGCCGCCCTCCTCTTTAGGCATGGCTCTGAGCATCTTAATCAAGCTGTAGCCATCCATTTCTGGCATTCCTAAATCACTGATTAATAAATTAGGTACAGCCTGGGATATAATATTTAAGGCCTCATTTACCGATGCTGCGGCAGTTATCAACGCCCCATTATGTTGTAGCAAGAAGTGCAGAAACTCTCGTGTGTCAACATCATCATCGACAATTAATACCCGTAGTCCACGCAGAACTGACGAGTTAAATTTCTCCCCTGCTCCTCCTGCTTCCCCTGCACTGTCACTGTCCTTCATCACGGGCAGTCTGACACTAAAAACTGCTCCCTGTCCAATTCCTGGACTGGCTGCTCTTACAGTACCGCCATGCAACTCTACTAAGTGACGAACTATTGCCAATCCCAGCCCCAGTCCGCCAAATTTCCTGGTTGTGCTGCTATCGGCTTGACGGAAATATTCAAATACGTGGGGTAAAAATTCAGGGGAAATACCTTGACCGGTATCTTTAACTTGAATTATTGCTGAGTGGGAAGTTAATTCACCACTCAATGATAAGCTGACTTCGACTGAACCACGAGAGGGAGTAAACTTAACTGCGTTCGAGAGTAAATTCCCTACAATTTGCTGTAACCGATAGTAATCGCCCAACACTTTACCAACATTGCGGTCAACTTGTACTTTAATCTGGATAGATTTAGTTTCGGCAATTAACCGGACTGTTTCTAATGCAGCATCAATTACAGCTACTAGGTTAACAGTGGCAAAAGTCAAGTTCAACTTACCACGAATAATTCGGGAGACATCCAGCAACTCATCAATTAATTGAATCTGCAATTGAGCATTTCTTTCGATGGTTTCCAAAGCACGACTTGTAGTCACTTCATCAAATTTGCGGCTTTTGAGTAGCGATGACCACCCTAAAATCGGGTTGAGGGGCGATCGCAATTCGTGGGAGAGGATAGCGAGAAACTCATCTTTATTCCGGTTTGCCTGTTTGAGTTCCTCTGCTTGTTGTCTAAGTGCCTTTTCTAATTGCTTCCTGGGGGTTAGGTCAAGAATAAAACAGATCCAAGATGGGGGATCTCTCTCCACCAAGGCACCACCAATTAGTATCGGAATGCGGGAACCATCCTTGCGGATGTATTCTTTTTCAAAGGGAGTAAATAGCCCAACCGTTAAAAGTTGTTCTATCCCCTGCTGATCGAGAGCATGATATTCAGGTGGGGTGATATGTTTTCTGCGTATCTCACCCGCTAAAAGTTCCTCTCGCGTATAACCCACCATTTCTAAAAAAGCCTCGTTCGCCTCAGTAATGTAATCAGGAGTGGCGAACATAATGCCAATAATGTTGGAATCTACTAACCGCCTTAATTGAGTTTCGCGCTGACGCAAATCATTTTCTACCTGTTTGCGTTGGGTAATATCCTGGGTAGTACCCATCATTCGTACTGGCTTACTCTCGGCATCATAAAAGACGCGACCTTTAGCAGAAATCCAATGAATACTACCATCAGACCAAAGGATGCGGTATTCAATATCACAGTCAACTTTTTCCTCAATAGAGCGGGCGATCGCTTCATGAATGCATTGGCGGTCTTCTGCATATACACAGTTGAGGAAAATCTCAAAGTCGATTTCGACTTCTAGGGACACTCCAAACAACTGCCGACATTTGTCTGTCCAAATCACCTCGTTGGTGGTGATATTCCAAAACCACATACCCAGTTCAGCAGCATTAGTGGCCAACCGAATCCGTTCTTCACTCTCGCGCAGGTTTGTTTCAATTTTTTGACGTTCCCATAGGGCAGCTTGCTGTTCGGTAATATCAGTACTAGCACCAACTACCCTAATTACCTGACCATTTGCATCCCGAACTGCAAACCCCTGGTCTTTCACCCACAAATAGCGACCATCTTTGTGACGCACTCGATACTCGATGCCATAACGGTTTCCATTGGCCATACTAGCCATGAATTGGTCATTAACTCTTTGTTGGTCATCGGGATGGATGCGTTCTTGCCACCATTGGAAAGTAGGTTCGGTTTCTTGTTGGGTGTAGCCAAAAACCTGGGTTAGACCCTCAGTTCTTTCCACAGTATTTCTGCCAATCTCCCAGTCATAGATTAGGCAATTAACCGCCGCCGCTGCTAGCTCAAACTTTTCATTACTTTGCCGCAAGGAAATTTCTATGTGTCGTCGCTCTGTAATATCAAAAGCGATCCCCAAAAGATATTGCGGCAATCCATCAGCTGTTCTGCTGTGTACAGTGTCATAGCTACAAAACCAGCGCCATTCTCCATTAGCGTGTAGAATTCGGTATTCAAAGCTGAGAACTTCGCCCTGATGAGTAGAATTAAATTTTTCAAAATAGCTAGGGAGTCGAGCCAAATCTTCAGGATGTAGAAGTTGGACAAATAACTCCTTTCCCATTGCCTGGATTTCTGCTGGTGTGTAGCCCCAACCTTGAGCAATTTCGTAATTAACATAAGTATTTCGCTGCTCAATTAGGTCATAAATGTAGAGTATTCCCGGAAGAGTGCCAGCAATTTGTTGAAACAGACGTTGACTATCCCACCATGCCTGAAATTCATCTGTATCAACTTGTTGAGTATTTTGTTCGCAACTACAGTCATCCGCGAACTGGGCGTGCTTAGATGCCGTAATATCCGAAAAAGTTGTCACGATCGCATACAGATTGCTTGCTTCAGTTTGAAACAGAGGTTGGGAAGACAACAAGAGCCAGACTAGCTCACCATTTGGCTTATAAAAGCCACATATCACATTTAAGCAAGGTTTGCCTGTATTTTGGATAACACTTGTAGGGTGAGCTTTACTGAGTAAAGGAGAGCCATCTTCATGAATAAATTGCCACTTGGGATCAAGGAAATTTTGCCCCACAAGCTGTTCTGCGGTCAGTCCCAAAATGCGATCGCTAGCGGCATTGCAAGCCTGGATAGTGCCATCAGCCAACTGAAGCACCATTCCTTCTTCTCCACTGGCGACTAGCGAAGATTTTGCCTTTTTACTAACTTGCCGATGCAGCAGCTTGTGATTAGCCAGCTGGTTGTGGAACTTTTCCGCGTCTGGCATTCTAAAAAGCTAAATAATTTTAAAGTTAATCTCAGATTGAGCGACTCATATTTACATAAATTTTAAGACAATTTCTTCAAACTTGATTTATTTGCCGCACCTTTATAAGACAAGGGAACAAGGAGAAAAAAGAACTCTGTTAATGAAACAGTGCTGAGTGATTTTAATTTACTCAGCACTCAGCACGGGCTAAACGCCCCGCTACCGCTAACAGCACTCCTCAATCAACCCCCAACATGAATACCAGGTCGCATCTCGGGATTCTTTTCAGCTCGCCGCAGTACTTCACGGGTAACTACAGCAATGTCACCTTCGCCAAACAAGATAAAACGCAATAGGTATTGTATGGGATTTCCCTCAACCCAGCCGAAGTAAGCATGGGGAATCTTACCTGTTTGGTCACGAATGTAAAGTAGTAAAGCGGCGATCGCATTCGGTACTGCTGCACTTTCAGCCCGGAGGATGCGATAGTCACCAACTTGTACCCCTTTTACTACGATCACATCCGCAAATTCCGAAGCATCGGATACATGAATTTCTAGAAACAGAATTGGATCGTTGAGTGGAATATGATTGTCTTCGCGTACCTCTTTCTCTTTCATAAAATACTCTAGGACATCGCCCGTATTCAACCGATTTGCAATCAGTCGTATTGTTCCCTGGCTATCTTCAGCAAAGAATTGGCTAGCAAGTTCGTCAACTTCAATTCGCTCTGCTCGCAGTTCAGTTGAACGCCAAACACGAGAAACCAGCGAGGTAAAAATGATCGCACCGATGAAAAACCCAGCAATCCTAATCCCTTCTGGTCTTTCGATGATATTAACAATGGTGGTATATAAAAATAACAGTGTAATGATGCCAAAAACGAATCTGGCCCGCTTCTGTCGGTGACGGTGGGCTGATAAGGTGACGGCAAAGGCAGCTGAGGTGATCAACACCAGCACACCAGTTGCGTAAGCCCCACCTTGGGCTTCTACACTTGCTTTGAAGATAATTGTGACAACAAAAGCGATTGTTGTGTAGACTAACACTAAAGGTCTGGTTACTCGTGCCCAATTGGGTGCCATGCCATAGCGTGGTAGGTAGCGAGGCACGATATTCAACAGTCCTGCCATTGCAGATGCACCTGCAAACCACAAAATAGAAATAGTACTTAAATCGTAAATTGTGCCAAAGCCATTGCCTAAATACAAATGTGCTAAATAAGCAAGGGCCCGTCCATTGGCTTTGCCCCCCGATGCAAATTCTGCGGTTGGAATCAGTAGAGTGGTTATAAAGCTGGTGGTAAGCAGAAAGAAGCTCATAATCAGAGCAGCAGTGGTGAGCAACTTGCGTGTATTCCGAATCCGCCCTTTGGGATGCTGCGGAGTGCTGTTACTGCTACCTTTAACCAGGGGCATAACGGTAACACCAGTCTCAAAACCTGACAATCCCAACGCTAGTTTAGGGAAGATGATGAGAGAGATGCCGATTAGCATCAAAGGGTTAGAATGGCGTGCAAAAAGTGCAGTTTGCCAGTTCGCGATCGCTTCTGTGTGAGTTAATATCTGATACACACCGACGCCAACGACAATGAAGTTTAATAGCAGATAAGCTCCCACTAAAACTACTGCAATCCCAATGGCTTCTCGGAAACCTCTCAAGAAAACTGCACCTAGTAATGCAACTAATATCAGGGTAACTGCGATCGTCTGATTGTGAAGCCAAATTGGTGTCAGCGGATTTTCGATGATATGGGCTGTGGCATCAGCTGCTGACAAGGTAATAGTAATAATAAAGTCAGTTGCCACAAAGCCAAGTAAGCACAGTACAAGTAATTTGCCTTGCCACCAGGGAAGTAAACGCTCTAACATTGCGATCGACCCTTCACCATGAGGGCTTTCGGCAGCAATGCGCCGATAGATTGGCAACGCTCCAAAGAGCGTCAGCAAAACCAGAATCAGCGTAGCTATAGGAGAAAGAGCGCCAGCTGCTAGTGCTGCAATCCCTGGTTGATAGCCAAGGGTCGAGAAATAATCTACACCAGTCAAGCACATAACCTGCCACCAAGAATGCTGGCGATGTGCTTCTTCTTTGCGATAAGGCCCTTTTTTCTCTCGTCGGTCTTCTTCAAGCAACCAGTGGATTAACTGACTGCCGAGCCGTTTTGTTGAAACAATTGATTTAGCCATCAAATACGGTTGTGTTGCAAAAGTCGGCTTTGTGATTTTTTTAAGCCTTCGTGGTTTATTAAAATTTTTAACTACAAAGGCATAGCACTATTATTGTATGTTAAGCATCCTGTCCGATTTACAAAATATATAGTAGCTGCTCGTAGTCGTTTAGCGTGTCAAGATCGTTTGCGGCTTTTGGTATAGCAATAATCAATACTACAACCGTATATTTAGGGATTAATTGTTTCATACCCTTAGTACCTTAAAGCTGCATCAATTCTAAAAAAACGACGCTGCGAAACTTGGTATGTACGCAATCAACAAATCAGCCCTAAAATAAAAGTCACTTTTAGTTATATGATGTTTGTGTAAATGACCATAAGATAATTAGCCTGCTAATCTATAACTCTGTTTGTGTAGCCGTAGACTTTAGTTTGATGGAATTATGGACATATAGTCGTACACAATATACAAACAATGTATTAGATAGGTTTCCAGCATCATGCGAACCCATCTGCACCAACTACACTAATTCAGATGTTTGACAATATCTGTAAGTTTTTAGTTGAGAACTTCTCCAGTGACTTCGCTACATGGTTATTAGGCGAATCTATTAATTTAACAGAACTAAGTCCAAAAGAATTATCTCTCGAACCCATTCGGGCTGATGCTCTAATTCTGTTGCAGTCGGAGCAAAGCATATTGCATTTGGAATTTCAAACCCAAGTCGATGCGGAAATTCCTTTTCGGATGATTGACTATCGATTGCGAGTATATCGCCGCTTTCCAGACAAAGCAATGCATCAAGTCGTAATTTACCTCAAGCAGACAAATTCAAATTTGGTGCAACAAAATACATTTACAATTGCTGGGACACGACATGAATTTGCAGTTATCAGACTTTGGGAACAACCGACAGAAGTATTTTTGAGAACACCTGGACTTTTACCTTTGGCGGTGTTAAGCAGTACAATTGAACCAGAAGTTATACTTAATGAAGTGGCACGCGAAATTAACGCTATTACAGAATTAAGAACTCAAAGTAACATTGCTGCTTCTACAGCGATTTTAGCTGGTTTAGTATTAGAGAAAGAGGTTATTAAACGAGTTTTGAGGTCAGATATTATGCGCGAGTCAGCGATTTATCAAGACATTCTACAAGAAGGAAAAGCTAAAGGCAAGGCTGAAGGTAAGGCTGAAGCGTTACTCGAAGTGGCAAGAAATCTATTTAGTACTGGTATGCCATTAGAACAAATCGGCAGAGTCACAGGGTTATCAATTGAGCAGTTACAGTATTTACAGGTAAGTGAGTCTCGTGATTCCAATCAATAAATAATCGGTGCAGTCAACCTGCACCGATTACCAAGTGTCATTCGCATTGAACAAACATCCCATTGTTTCACGCCAATGCTGAAGCTTGGGGTTTGGCAAAAATCATTCTTCCTGCTGTAGTTTGTAAAGCACTGGTAACTACTACTCGCAGTTCACCACCCACATAATTGCTACCTTCTTCAACGACTACCATTGTGCCGTCATCTAGATAGCCAATGCCTTGACTGGGTTCTTTGCCTTCCTTGAGAATTTTTAAATCCAGGTTATCGCCAGGTAAATAACTGGGACGGACGGCATTCACTAAATCATTCACATTCAAAACAGGTACTTTCTGAACACTGGCAACTTTAGACAAGTTGTAGTCGTTGGTTAGCAGTGTACCGCTAATTTCTTGGGCGAAGCGTACTAACTTGGCATCCACTGTGGGAATATCTTCGTAGTCAACTGTATTAATCAGGATGCGATCAGGATAATCTTCTTTAATACGGTTGAGAATTTCTAGTCCTCTCCTTCCCCGTACACGCTTTTGGTCTTTGCTAGCATCCGCGACTTGTTGAAGTTCTTGCAAGACAAACTGCGGTACAAGAATTTGCCCTTCTAAAAACCCTGTTTCTAGTAAGGCTTCAATACGACCATCAATAATACAGCTAGTATCTAAAACTTTGGTATTAGCTGGTTTTAATGTTCCTTCCACTACCATCGATTCAACGGTGTTGGGATTAATGAACCGCAATAAGCCTCGCCCGTGGGTGTCTGCCAAATTCATCCCAGTAACGGAGAGGATAATACTGCCAACAACTGCCACCAGTGGCTTAATAAATCCAAAATCTGCCGGGATCGGGAGCAAAAATAGTGGGGCTAGCATCAGGTTGGCTAGTAATAACCCAATCACTAAGCCGATCGCACGAGTTAAAATCACTTCTAGAGGCATTTCTTTGACTTGTGATTCTAGGCGACGATATGTCGTCTGGAAACTCAGCCCGATCGCACCACCAATAATAGCGGCAAAGACGGCAACAACTAAGCGTAGAGCTTCTAGATTCGTTACCTGATCTAGCGCCCCATTGGGTAGTAGTTCAATGCTGTAGAACCCTATTCCCGACGCTGCTAAGATAAATGAGAAAATAATAATGGCGTCAAGCATGGTTGTCTTGTTTTCCTGCAACTGTGTTAACCGATAAAGTTAAGTATTTTTTATTTCATCGGTAAGATAAACTCATCAATATTGACTTACACTAAGGGTTTAGGCTGACAATATCTGCAATTATTATAACCAAAGGATTTTATCTTAATATTTTTCATTGTTTTGTTGTAAAAAGACAAAAACTTGTAAATAAACTACTTATTTTCATTGTCTCTAATTCGCAGTTGGATTAACTTAAAACTTTTCTCAAAATGAGTAAAAAATTTAGTATTTCTGGAATTGCGAGTTCTGCTTATGTGCATATTCCCTTTTGCAGACGGCGGTGTTTTTATTGTGATTTCCCTGTCTCTGTTGTAGGCGATCGCTTGCGGGGCGAAACATCTGGTACTATTTCTCAATATGTTGAGGTGCTATGCCAAGAAATTGCCATTACACCAGCATTTGGTCAACCCCTAAAGACAATTTTCTTCGGCGGTGGTACTCCTTCGTTGCTCTCAATAGAGCAGCTACAACGGATAGTCACAGAGCTACAGAAGCATTTTGGGATTGCGTCTGGGGCAGAGATTTCTATGGAAATTGACCCAGGCACCTTTGATTTAGCCCACATAGCAGGATATCGCAATGCAGGCGTGAACCGGGTAAGTTTGGGTGTACAAGCCTTTCAAGGAGAATTATTGCAAAGGGCGGGGCGATCGCACTCAGTTGAAGATATTTTTGCAGCTGTGGAACTAATCCACCAAGTCGAGATTCCCGTATTTAGCTTAGACTTAATTTCTGGATTGCCGCATCAGTCTTTGGATCAATGGCAATATTCCCTAGAAAAAGCCGTAGCGATCGCACCGACTCACATTTCCATTTACGATCTTACCATCGAACCAGGTACAGCCTTTGGTCGTTACTACAAACCTGGCGATACTCCTTTACCTACGGATGAAGCCACAGTCAAAATGTATGAGATGGGGCAGCAGATTTTAACTAGTGCTGGTTATGAGCATTATGAAATTTCTAATTATGCTCAACCTGGTCATCAATGTCGGCATAATCGAGTGTATTGGGAAAACCGCCCTTATTATGGCTTTGGCATGGGTGCGGCGAGTTATGTTGAGGGGAAACGATTCACTCGTCCGCGCAAAACTAAGGAGTATTACCAGTGGGTACAAGCTGGCGGTGTCATTGATTGTGATGTTATCCCCCCAAAGGAAGTATTGTTAGAAACGTTAATGTTGGGGTTGCGTTTGGCAGAGGGTTTGAGTTTGGCGGCGTTGGCGGAAGCATTTGGCGAAGCGAAGGTGGAGGAAATTTGCAGGTATTTGCAATTGTATTTTGAGAAAGGTTGGGTGGAAGTTACAAGGGGAAGGTTGCGTTTGATTGATCCCCAAGGGTTTTTATTTTCTAATGTGGTGTTGGCGGAATTGTTTGAGAAGTTGGGATGACGAACCGCAGAGGCGCAGAGGGCACAGAGAGAGGAGGGGAGGAGAGGTTTATGCAGAAAAATAAAGTTAGAAAAGCTGTGATTCCAGTAGCTGGTTTCGGGACTCGTTTGTTTCCAGCTACTAAAGTTGTCAAAAAAGAACTTTTCCCGATTATTGATCGAGATGGTAGGGCAAAACCTGTGATTCTCGCAATTATTGAAGAGGCAATTAGTGCTGGAATTACAGAAGTAGGGATTGTGGTGCAGCCAGATGACAAAGAAATATTTGCAGATTTCTTGAAAAAACCACCCAAAAAAGAACTTTTAGAAAAACTTTCACCACAAAATCAAGAATATAGCCGATATCTTGAAGATTTAGGTAGCAGAATTACCATTTTGTTACAAGAGGAACAATTAGGCTATGGTCATGCAGTATTTTGTGCCAAGGATTGGGTACAAAATGAGCCTTTTTTGCTCATGTTGGGCGACCACATTTATGCATCTGACATTGAAAAATCTTGTGCTGGTCAAATTTTAGATGTTTACGAACAAGTTAATCAAAACGTTGTTAGCTTAACTACAATGCCAACAGAAATTATTCATCAAGCTGGGTGTATAACAGGAGTCTGGCAAGAGGTAAACTCGATTTTGTCAGTTACACAACTCTATGAAAAACCTACTATTGAGTATGCACAACAGCATTTACGTGTAGAGGGAATGTCAGAAAATGATTTTTTAGGTATATTTGGCTTATATTTACTAACGCCGAAAATTTTTGACTTTCTAGCAGAACATATCAACCAAAATTTCCGAGAACGAGGTGAATTTCAGTTAACATCTTGTCTGGAAAAATTGCGTCAGGAAGAGGGAATGACAGGATATGTTGTTAAAGGCAAGTGTTTTGATACAGGTTTGCCAGATGCTTATCGTCAGACAATGATTGATTTTAGAAAAATATAGATTAATATTAATTTGCCGCTGTTGATAGCCTCCTTCTTTTTGTTAAAGCACTTTTCAGGTAGATGAGTTACAAAATGCCGGACTCAAAATCAAACACAAAGAATTTCTACTTTCTTCCTACTGCCTCCTTAAAAAACTACCTCAAAACTAGCGGTAGTTAGAGCCGGAAAAGAGGTAGCATCCAATTGTGCAAATTTACCCCCGGAATTAATCTCAGCAAAATTATCTGCCGAACCATTGGGGTTATAAAAAAGACTACCATTTGCGCTATTATAAACGATCGCCGCACTACTACTTGCAGCTAAAGTATCCTTCGTCACTGTGGCAAAGTCTGCGGAATTTAATTGAGTCGGGAAGACTGAGTTACTTAGAGCGGTAAAGGTAGATTTAGATAGTTGGATCTTGTCTTTCCCAGGAGTGAAGTCACTAATAGTATCAACTCCGAGTTCCCTAATATTAAACTTTGATCCTGTTGCAAATGCAAACTTATCTGAACCAGCGCCTCCTTCTAGTAAGTCGTCCCCACTATCTCCCTGTAGGTAATCGTTGCCTTTGTTCCCGATCAGAATATCTTTTCCACTACTGCCAAAAAGAATATCATTACCTTTGCCCCCCACAAGGTTGTCGTTATCACTACCCCCATCTATTTTGTCTGCACCATCTCCACCAACAAGGATGTCAGAACCTGCCCCTCCATCAATGTAATGATTACCAATAACACCAAAAAGCGAAATACTGTCATCACCATCCCCAGCAAAAATAACCTTATTGCCAGCCGAAAAATCTCCCCAACTAAAGGTATCGTCTCCCTTGGTTGTAGCGACATCAGTACTGATTACATTTCTGGTTTGAGCAACTGCCTCTTTTATGAGATCAGCAAGATTCTCACTTTTAGAACCAAGAGTCAGTACACCACCTCGACCAAGCTGGGTAACTAGTGTCTCGTAATCGGCTGCAACATTACTCGTAGTTAGAAAAATTGGAATAATGTTATTTGCTTCTAGCGCAGTTTTTACTTGTCCGATCTCTGGATAATCTTCATAAGCATCAGCTATCCCATCTCCATTATTGGCAATAGTATCACTTGGAATAGCTGCTGCGCGATCGCCGGCAACGTGATAAATACTATCGGTGGCTACTATAACAACACGAAATGAACCTACTCTGTAACCAAGACTGCCACCGCTATCTAAAGCTGCGAACAAGAGTGCATCTAATTGTGATTCTGACCCATCATTGCCACCAAAAGCTTGAAAGTCAAAGATTTTGTCTTTAACTGTTGTGACATTATTTGTCAAAGCGACTTCTGCTTGATATACATAGTCAGCGTAACCCCCAAAAGGCAGTATAGGCTTATCCTTGAAAGAGGCAATACCAAATTTTAGGTCATCACCAAATATCTTTTCTAATGTCGGGTTGGTTAAGCGATTTACCGTCGCAGGAAGTACGGTTTTAAGCTGGATTAAATTCTCATCAGATGACGATGTTAAGTCTTGTAGCAGAACAATATCAGATACTAAAGTCATAGTTTTTCTCTCTGACTATTTTTATTAATGGGTTGTATTGCAAAGTGCCCGAATACTATTTCAGCTTGATATTAGCAAGGTTAATTGATTTAAGATAGTACTTAAACTGAAGAAAATATAATCTCTTTAAAAAAATATTTGCTGTATCCTGACTCCTGCCTCTACCCTACTTAAGGTTATAGTTGCAGACTTAACGAGAGAGAATGTCACCAGATATAAGTTAAGCTAAAGTGCGTTAATGGGTGAGCAGTGAAGATAATGCTTTGGATTAGAGGATGAATCAGTATTTTGCAACGGTTGCTCGCGGATTAGAAACCCTCGCGGCTCAGGAGTTAGAGCAACTGGGTGCCCATTCCGTAGAGCCGGGGTTTTGCGGTGTAGCCTTTGAGGGCGATCGCACTCTACTTTATCGCGTCAATCTCTGGGCTAGGCTGCCGTTCCGAATCTTGGTGAATATCCATGAGTTTCCATGCCTTGATGCCAAGGATCTCTATCGCGGTATCCAGACTATCGATTGGCAAAACTATCTGACGCCAGATATGACGCTGGCGGTGAATGTCACGGGCAAAAACGATCGCCTCAACCACAGCCACTTCACATCTCTCCAGGTCAAAAATGCGATCGTTGACCAACAGAAAGAAAATCTGGGTGAACGTTCAAATGTAGAGCTTCATGAACCAGATGTGCGGGTTAATGTTCATATTGAACGCGACTTTTGTACCGTTAAACTTGACAGTTCTGGAAATAGTCTGCATCGCCGAGGCTACCGTCCTGCGGTTGGAGCAGCACCTCTCAAGGAATCTCTCGCTGCTGCCCTGATTCAACTTTCAGGCTGGCAACCAGACCAGATGTTCTACGATCCTCTTTGTGGGTCTGGCACTTTACCCTTGGAAGCTAGCTTAAAGGCGCTGAATATAGCACCAGGGCTGTTTCGTGAATCCTTTGGATTTGAAAATTGGCTCGATTTTGATCTATCCCTTTTAGAAGAACTGCTCCAAGAAGCTAAGGACAGCCAACTTGATAGCCTGAGCGCACCTATTTGGGGAAGCGATCGCGATGAAAATATAATCGAGCAAGCGATTAATAATGCTCAAAACTGCGGCATTGATAACCATGTATGGTTTTCTCAAATGGAACTTGCTGATGTTGTCGCCCCCGCAGACAGTGGGATTTTATTCTGCAATCCACCTTATGGCGAACGTCTGGGGCGAGATAACGATTTAGGGGCATTTTACAAACTTTTGGGCGACGTGCTGAAACAACGCTTCAAAGGCTGGACTGCATTTGTCCTCAGTGGCAACAAGGAACTGTCTCAATCAATTGGACTAAAATCATCCCAGCGAATTGCGGTGTACAACGGAGCGTTGCCTTGTCAGTTAATGAAATATGAGTTGTATTAAGACAATTGTCGGTTTGTAGTATGTTGAAGGCGATCGCTCTCAACTACTTCTGTTAGATGGCAAAGACGCGATGAATCGCGTCTCTTACCTTAACCGAACCGTATTGATTGCAGTTTGTGAGAACCATGACTATCTCAATAGATTTTTATGATTCGGTGATATTTTTAATACACTTTAACAAATTTAAATTTAGCCCCAAAAACCTTTAAATTCCCTCTGAGTCTATATTCTGCGAGTTTATATGACAAAGTTTTAAAAAAGCGGCAGTATAATCGGTGACTAACAATCTCCAATTTATTTATCGATAAAAGGCCATTTATGTCAGATTGAGGTATAAAGCGTATTTTACTCCTGAATTCTGCTGTATAGGACTAGTACAGTGGGCGCGGAAATAAACATACCATTTCAAATGGCGTAAGAAGCTCGGAATACAATTATGCGTGACTTTTGACTTCCGCCTTGCGGTACTAGCCTTTTCAAGGTGACTTATAAAATCTATTTTTTCTCTCTGCGCGTGGAGAGAAATATAATGTTCGCTTAAGATGATAAATCTGACAGGCTTAACGGTAGTAAGACAGTGAATATTGTGCAATCTTCAATATTGGTAACTTCTATTGTGCCTTGGAGACATTCTATAAGCTTCTTAACTAATGTCAAGCCCAATCCTGTCCCACCAATTTTCCAGAAATCGTTGTAAGGAATTCGGTAAAATGGCTCAAATATCCGAGATTGATCTTTTTTAGGGATTATTACGCCAGAGTTGCTAATTGTAATTTGAAAGAAGGGCACTTGAGAATTAATCGTCATACCAGGTCGATCATCTTTATTGATTACACTTTTTGTTATGTAGATAATCTGGACAGTTAATTTAATCTCTTCATCAGGAGGAGAATATTTGCAGGCATTGTTGAGTAATTCGGAGATAATTTTGGTAACAACATCTAAGTCTGAAACCATAGGTGGTAAATTTTGAGGGATATTAACCTGGAAAATCTGTTTTTGAGAACGAGCGAGTTCTCGAAAATACAAGGTTAGATGAGGAAGCCAGTCTTGAAGTTGAAATGAGGTTAATTCTAATGGATATGCATCTGTATCAATCATTTGCAGAGACAGTAAAGTATTCACTAAATCTAGCCCTGTTTCACACTGTTGACGCAGAATAGTTACGTAGCCAGCCACAGACTCAAATGGAGAAAGTAGCTCTGAATTTAAAATGCCCTCTCGCTCTAGAATATTTTCTAGCACGGAGATTGTCATTTTGATATTCGATAAGGGCATTCGCATTTCATGAGAGGCGGTTGCTAGAAAATTATTTTTCAACTGGTTGAGCCGTTGAGATTGTGACAATTGCTCTCGTTGATAACGATTGAGTGCTGTTTGAATAGCAACATAAAGTTGTTGTTCCTTGACAGGTTTGAGAATGTAACCAAAAGCAAATGTCATGTTAGCCCGATCCAAAGTGCTTTTGTCAGAATGCCCGGTAATATAGACCACAGGGATTTGAAAACGATTCCAGATTAGCTCCGCTGCCTGAATACCGTCCATCTCACCCCGCAACTGAATATCCATCAAAACCAAGTTTGGGAGTAATTCACCAGCTTTCTCAATTGCTGTTTCTGCCGTATCGATAATATCTAAAACAGTGTATCCCAGCAGTTCTAAAGTTTCTTGTAAATTCATTGACAGGATATACTCATCTTCAACAACCAGAATCTGAACTTTTTCTGTTATCTGGGTGTTTGATAAAATGCTGGTCACGTTCATAAGCTGCTTTTTATAAAATAAATTTTGAAGCATCTACAACTCATAAAATGCTATAAGCCTAGCTTTCACCAGAAAGGCAAAATGGCAAGTAAACCCTGATGTAGAGACGCAATAAATCGCGTCTTAAAAGACCAATTATCTACACCAATAACCCTTAACCTAAGCGGATTGAGATAAGAACATTTGTGGGGTAAAATATTTCAAGACTATCAAGCTCTGACACACACCAGAATTTAGTTTTTCCTACACCTGTTGTCATCAGATTTTGTGATTTACGGTTTGCAATATACTTAAAGCCACCGCCTCCGCCACCTTAATCCCATCGATACCAGCCGAGAGGATTCCCCCTGCGTATCCCGCGCCTTCACCAGCTGGATAAAGACCGACTGTATTTAAACTCTGATAATCCTCTTTGCGTTTAATCCGAATTGGTGATGAAGTGCGGGTTTCTACCCCAGTCAACACGGCATCGTCCATCGCAAATCCTTTAATTTGTTTGTCAAAAGCGGGAAGGGCTTCGCGGATGGCTGCGATCGCATAATCTGGTAAACTCTGGCTCAAATCACCCAAATGTACCCCAGGTGTATAAGACGGCTTAACTGTGCCCAATGCTGTAGAAGGGCGATGGTTAAGAAAGTCTCCCACCAACTGCCCTGGCGCTTCATAAGTTCCACCACCCAACTCAAATGCTCGTTCTTCCAAGCGCCGTTGAAAGTCAATTCCCGCCAAAGCATTTCCCGGATAATCTTCGGGGGTGATGCCCACAACGATCGCACTGTTGGCATTGCGCTCATTGCGAGAGTATTGGCTCATCCCATTGGTGACAAGTCGCCCCGGTTCTGATGCAGCTGCAACTACCAAACCTCCCGGACACATACAGAAACTATAGACGGAACGACCATTTTGGCAGTGGTGAACCAGTTTGTAATCGGCAGCACCTAAAAGCTTATGACCAGCTTGAGGGCCGAAACGACATTGGTCGATGAGAGTCTGAGGATGTTCGACCCGAAAGCCAATGGAAAAAGGTTTAGGCTCGATGTAAACCCCGCGATCGTATAGCATTTGGAAGGTATCGCGGGCGCTGTGCCCCACTGCCAGAACGACATAATCGCTGGCGATATATTCCCCACTGGCGAGGGTGACTCCCCGCACTTGTCCATTTTCGATGTTAATATCTTCCACCCGGCTTTGAAAGCGAATTTCGCCGCCCAGAGATTCGATTTTGGCACGCATACTTTGGACGATTCCCACCAGTTTAAAAGTGCCGATATGCGGTTTGTTGATATAGAGAATTTCCGGTGAGGCTCCAGCGTTGACGAGTTCGGTTAGTACCTTGCGCCCATAATGCTGAGGATCTTTGACTTGACTGTAGAGTTTGCCATCGGAAAATGTACCCGCCCCACCTTCGCCAAACTGGGCATTAGATTCGGGGTTGAAGTCTGATTTTTTCTTCCAAAAGCCAAAGGTATCAGCAGTGCGATCGCGAACTTTTTTCCCACGTTCTAAAATAATGGGACGGAACCCCATTTGCGCCAGCATCAAACCCGCAAACAATCCACAAGGCCCAGTACCAATCACAATGGGGCGAATCGCCAAATTGCTCGGTGCTTTTGCCACTGGGCGATAACTCATGTCTGGAGTGACCATTACATGAGGATCTTTTTTCAGGCGCTTGAGTAGATGAGTTTCCTGAGTCGTTTCTACATCCAGAATATAAACAAGAGCGATCTCTCCTTTCTTACGGGCATCGTAGCTACGCTTGAAGATGGAATAGCTGATCAAATCTTCGTCCGTGATTTGCAGCTTTTTGAGGATGGCAGTCTTGATCTCATCTTCAGGATGATCAAGCGGGAGCTTTACTTCTGTTAGTCGTAACATAGCGAGGAGAAATGCATACTGTCTATCAAAATATTAACAAGAGAGGCAGGAGGCAGGACGAATACTGCCTTTTGGCGAAACTTTACATAAACACTGACTTTTCACGTCATGGAAAAACCCACGAAAAACCTAATCTCCCTCCCGACACAGTTGCAATGAGTAATAATACGTAGCACAAATTACCTCAGAGAAACAAGAAAAGTTTAGTTGAAATCAATACCTGTTAACGTGTAGTTCCAGTGTATTGAGCAACTTGGGCAAGTCCTTTTGAGAAACCTGACGTGTACCCGTCTCGACTGCATCAACCCAGGAAACGCTTTTCCCCATCGTTGTAGCGAAAAATGCTCTAGACCAGCCTTTTGCTTTTCTCGCTTCTCTAATGACATTACCTGATAGAGGCTGGATATTGTTTGCACTTAGCTGATTCGAGTCCACCGTTAAGCGTTCCTGTACTTCTGCTGGTAAATGAAAACGCCATCTAGAATTGAGTATTTGATTCCAGTAACCTATAGGTCTTTTAGCAGTTTTGCTGCTTGTTAACCAAGCTGGGCCTGTTTCCAGTTCTGCTTGCCATCCAGCTTCTTTGACAACTTTCAAGTCGGTTTCCAAATCATCAGCCATTTGCCGTCTAAGCTGTCTGTCTTGCTCTGCTGTTGACACTTTGTCTTTGCCGTAAGCAATCTCCATCAGAGTCTTGCCCATTACACAATCCTGGAATTCCGGTTTGATTTGGAAGGTTAGCCAAACTAGCATTCTAGCCGCGCCAGCATTTTGTTTACCAATACTAAATAGTTTCTGTACGGTTTTCTTGGTAATAATTCCAGTGTGGTAGTGGTATTTAGATTTGTTGAGGAAGTATTTTGTCCATACTCCAGCTTGACCTATCACCTTTAAACCCACTAGCTTGTTATTGCCAGCTTTATCTGTTTCAAAATCTCGAATTATGCTGATGTCCCAAATCTTTAAATCAGCAACAGTAAAAGCTCCAGCTTTCTCCTGTTTAGGCCATGCAATACAAGCTAGTACTTGAGCAGGTTGCCGTAACAAGTGGTACAAAATACTCAATTTTTCATGTTTGCATAAGTCCCTGCGTTTAACAAGCCCTGTGTATTCAAATAGCTGCTTTTCATCAATTACAAAATTGCCTGACCAAGGTTTATCTAGGCTAGCGACTAAGGCACAGTAAATCAGGTGAATAGCACACGCTCTTGGATCAAATTCGTCTATAACAACTAAAGCTGCCTCTTCTGCCAGTGTTTCTGGTTGTGGAGTTTCGGGATTATCTGTTACATAGTAAAAAATTTTTCCTTTTCCAGTTTCAGCTTCTTTTTCGTAACTAAAAGTATTATTTACTTGATTCCATGACAAGTTCATTTTTTGAGATAAGACTTCAGCAACTCCAGACAAAACTAGCGACAAAGCAGCAACATTAGTCTTACTATCAGGAAATAAAGAAGCTTTTTTGAATTGCCGAGGTTTTGCTGAATACTGGTAATTTAATTGTAAGTTTTGCTCGGATTTATTAACTCTGTCTTGAAGAGGAATTTGCTTTGATAATTGAGTAGTTGGGTCTTCTGAGGATTTTTCATCAAGAGCAACATTAGTTTCTTTCTGATTTGGATTATGGGAAATGGTAATTCCCTTTACCTGGTGAAATAGATGTAGAAGTTTACTATATAATGTTTTTGCTAACTGTTTCATTTTCCTACTACCAATCTGCTGCTCACGTAGGGAATTTACAATGATGAAATAAAGCCTGAGTTTATTCTACTTGCCCTTGCTAGAATATAACTCTCAGCCGCTTTTCGTCGCTTTAAACAATCACCACCCATGCAAGAGATTTTCCACTAGGTGATACCAATCTAATAAAAAGTAGTCAAGTAAAAAAAATGATTTTTACTTGACCATAATTATCAGTGATGAGTTCAAGCTTTTACTGATTGTAATTACGAATTGCTGCTTTGCTGCTTGAGGTTACTAGCGTGTTGGTCAGCCGGATCTCCATAGGGGTCTTCGCTAGCTGGGCGGACCTTACCATACTGCCCGTAATTTCCTTGGTTGCCTCTTTGCATCAACTTTTTCACAGTAATAAAAGACAGTTAGGAGTTTTATTAACTTTAAATACGGAAAAAGTTTCTATTAAAAAATAGAATGACGGTTAAACGCCATCTATTTATCTCGACTTTATCCATTTTTGTCGTAACGTGAACGCTTATGCTGAAACCCTTGTGAGACAGTAGTTTTACTTTTTTCACTTTATCGATAATCTATGACGTGAAAAAAGTATTTGCCAAAAGACCAGGGTTTTTGCCGTATCAATAAAACCGAGTTATTAATTTTGGATAAAGTCGAGTTTATAATCTGTACAAAAATTAATTTGTCGGAACAGTACCTGCACCCAAACCCCTTAAGTCTCGCCCTGTGGGACTGTTGTTATATCCTTGAAAGTCCCGGTATTGTTGTGCCTCCTCCTCTGGAACACGAATGCCTTCTTGTGGCGGTGTTACCCAGACAGGACGATTTTGAGCATCTCGATAGTAAACACGCCCATTCTTAGAAAGGTAGTATTTCCCCTGCGCTCCCGTTCCTTGGGCATTCTTTCGTTGATTGTAGAGGTAGTAAAGTCCAGCAGCACCTGCTAAGATTGCCACTTTCTGCCCTGTACTTAATCCCCTCCTAGCTTGGGGTTGATTTACGGGGGCGCGATTATTTAAATTTCTACCAACAGTATCGTCAATTGGAGGTGGCGTAGCATTTTGGGAACCTCCGCCGCAGCTATTAAGCAGAGGGACTGTTAGCAATGTTGAAAGAAATACTGTTGTTGTCAGCGAAGCTAATTTATTTGTCTTGATCATACATTTCCTTTTCCTGCTAATTTAGCTGATGTGGTATAAGAGTCTACAGTTCTATACAATGGTCAAGCAAAATTCAGCTTTTTACTTGACCAAAAGTTCAGATACACTGTATCCGCCACGATACTTTAGTTAGCTTAAAGTCTGTGATTCTTCTCTGCCTAGAATTTGTTTTTTAAGCAAGCGAGTTTCTGCTATTAATTCTTGCCGAGTGGAATCTTTGAGCAAATAGCGGGAAGTAAACCAAATTGTGTAACCAAGTCCAATTAATTGGAGAAATGGAGAAACTAGGGGAATATCATTTATGGCGTTGAGTACCGCCAGAAAAATCCTTAGTGTCGTAACTGTTATCACAAGCAACGCAAAGCTGATAATCAGCAATTTGTATTCTTGGTAAAAACTACCTATGTACTCAGGTATTTTTGCCAAAAATATAGAAATCTGTCTACCAATTTTTTGCCATTGTTCTTCATTTTCCGAGGCGGGTGGCAACATTGCCAGGTTTCCAGACTCTGAACCTTTAAGTGCTTCTATCTGGTTTGGGGAGGCTGTATCGACATACTGATCTTGCTGTAATTCGGTATCCATAATTATCTCCTGATTTTCTGCAATGAGAGCAGTTTTAAAGTTTACACCTTGTTATTATCGATTTTTGCAACGGTTGCTTTATAACTAGATTTCTTACTCCTTAGCAGCACAGCTAAATATTTTTTTGCAAATTTATTACGACTTTAATAATATTTAGGCATTTTTAAATTTCCTTCTCATCAATCTTTTGGCATAGATTTTCTCTTCTAGAAGTGTGATAGAGCAAGTATTACAACTTAAACAAATAAATCTTTAATAATGTAAGGATATTTTGTTTAAGTGTAAGGTGTTAATAGATATATCAAAGTAGCTAGGTTTGATGGTATGTATTGATTTAGCTAAGTTTAGTTTTGAAATTTACTGCTAGAAACTAGTCACATATATGCTAGAAACTAGTCACAGTATTTACAAAAATTAGTTTAAATAAATTTTATTAAAAGTAATACGTTGATACTAAAAAGTTTTTTATATCCTACTTGTGGGTTATAAAAATATATTTAATTACTTCGATTGATTAAAGATCAAGATAATTTAAGTCAATCCTCGGAGAGAAGATGTATATAAACTAAATTGTGTAATTTATAAAAAGACACAGCAAGATTTTAAGGAATAATTAGATGTTGATACTGATGGAACTCGAATAGAGAATAAAACTGACTGGGGTTAACCTACTTAAGCTACGAAGGTCATTACTTTTGAGCTAGTAGGAGCAGGTTTTCTATCTACTTCTACTCGAAATACTTTCAGTAGATTGATATTGCAGAAGAGTCATTAGTTTAGACGAGGTGGTTAAATTGAAAATAATTCAAAAGTTTCGTCGGGTTTTAACAGCTTTAGTTTTGGTATTAGTACTAACAACGACTGCCGCCTGTAGTGGTACTGTTCAAGCTAAACAACCAACTCAATTACCGTCTGGAATCAGTGATAGCGCCGACTATGCCTTGTTGTCACGCGGTAACAGTGTACAGGGTCAAGATTTTGGGAACTGGGTTGTCAGCACAGCCAAGGGAATTGTCCAAGATGCTTACGTGCGTGACAACAATAAGTTAGGTGTCGTGATTGCGCCTAAAGTTCGTCCGACCGAAGTGCGACCATTAGCAAAATCCTTACTCCAAGGTTTTCACAAAAATTTCCCCAATCAAGACTTAAAAGTTTTGATGTATGCACCAGACAAAAAACTGATTTTGACGGCTCAGTATGATGTGCAATCTCAGCAAGTTGAGTATAAATAGGGACTCATTTTTTGGAGAAAACCTGAGTTAATTCAGTTGATTGCAAGTATAAAAAGGAGACATTTAAAATGAGCAGCAGTGACAAGTATAAACGCGAAATTCTCAACGAGTTGGCTCACGGTAATACAGAGCCTTTAGATGATGTTTCATCTGACCAAACTCAGGAATACGAAAATTTTGACGATTTTGCCCAGCGCTCATCTCACGATCAACGTCGGCAATTGTTTAGCCAATCTTTCAACCATAACAGCATTCCACCAAGCCAGCTGGAGCCAGAACTCCAAAAAGCGATCGCTCAAATTAAGCCTAACGAACGGGATGATGTTGCACGGGCATTTTTCAAGCACTTAAAGCAAAGAGGTCTAGACGAGCGGCATCTGGAGCGAGATTTGGGGCTTTCTACCCACAACCCTAACCGCATAAGTGCAGATGACCTCAGCAAGCTGGCATCTTTCACATATCATAGCCATCCTGACATCTTCCAAGAGGTGATGGCTGAACAACCAGCGATTCTGAAGTTTCTCAGTAATCCAATGGTTGGAGCCGCTTTAGGAGCGATCGCCTCTAAATGGTTTGGTCGTCATAAGTAAGCATTTCCAAACTTGATACACATAGTTCTTTGTCTGAAATTTAGTGGCTTGCAATTTAGATAAAATGTGAGCCACTATTTTTTATTCCAACCTCCTACCTCCTTCACACAAGGCTAACAGCTGCCTCTAACATTCGTATTGTCCCAAGTTCAGCATTTATTTCCACTTCTACGCCGATTGGTAAAGTAAATTTATCCTTAATATGACCAATCATTGAACCATACCAAGCAGGAATACCTAAAGGAAGTATGTGTTGTTGCAATACTTGCATTAATGTAAATGACGGTTCATCTCCAAGACTACATTTAGTACATTGCCCAAAGATAAAACCAGCAATTTGATTAAGTATTCCAGCAGTTTTTAACTGTGTCAGCATCCTATCTATACGATAAACATCCTCGCCAACTTCTTCCACAAACAGAATGCTTTTGTTCCAAGTAGGTAGGTAAGGTGAACCTACCATTGCTGATAGGACTGACAAGTTTCCACCCACAAGTTTACCTCTCGCCTTTCCCGGTGCTATGATCTCCATCCGCACTTCGCTAGGGTTGAGATTTTGCATAGTCACCGCTTCAGCACTAAATAGGATGCGCTTGAAGTAATCGACTGTAAACTGATTCCAGGTAGACGTAGCAACTGGCCCATGAAAAGTAATCATCTGACTACGGGCATTAATTGCTAACAACAGCGTCGTAATATCGCTGTAACCGATGATAATTTTCGGATTTGAGCTGATCAGTGAGTAGTTGAGTAGGGGTAAAATGCGATTACAACCCCAACCACCACGCATGGGGATAATTGCTTTGATGGTGCGATCGCTAAACATCAAGTTTACATCCTGGGCGCGATCGCTGTCTTTACCTGCTAAATAGCCGTAACGGTCTAAAATATGCTTCCCCAGCTTGACTTTTAACCCTAACTGCGAAATTGATTTCTGCGCTGCTTCGATGTCTTTGGTGTCAACGATCCCCGCAGGGGCGATTAACCCTACGGTATCGCCAGCTTGCAGGCGAGGCGGCTTGCGGATGGTGTTTGGAGATGGCTTACTTTGGGCGCTAAGTGTTGGTATTTGAGTGGCTAAGGTAGCCAGCCCACAGGTTGCAAGAAATTCCCGACGCTTGATATTCATAACCATTTAGTTGGAGACTGGAGATTGGGATAGTGACGAATTTTAATAGGTTATAGCAACGCCCAAATCTATTCATAAAAAGACATCTTGCAAAAGTTACTTTTGCAAGATATTGGGATGCATGTTAAAGGTTAAAGGGTAAAGGAAAATTCCATATCTTTACCCTTTTCCCCACAATGCCAAGAAGTCTACTAACTACAAGCTACAAAAATTCAAAATTATCTGTAGTTTATCTGCGATTCATACTAAACCTCTGCGGCCTTACCAGCTAATCCATCTGAGTTGACAAATCCATTATTAGCAAATTTGCCATTAGTGTCTAATAAATCATAGGTAATAGATATATCTGTATTACCAATTACAGGCAAAAGATGGTCAGATAATTGCATATCTTGTAAACAACTATTGATACTAGAAGTTGCTGAATTATATACTGAAATATTTTCTTCGAGACTATTCAACAATCGGCGATTATTCGCAATTTTTTCTTCAGCTTCTTGCTCTAATGTTTTCTCTAAATAAGCACGCGCCTGGGGGTATTGCTGCAAAATCTCATCTGCTTGCTGATTTGCCATTGGGATCAATTGAGTTTTCAATGTTTGATTAATGGTTTGACGAAAAGATTTACGAATAGTTTGGGAAACTTTTGGCTCAAAATCTAATTTCAATAATTGTCTAATTGCTGGTTCTGCTTCCACAATACTTTCAGCGTCGTAACCTTGAGAAGTTTGTGATAAAGTTTGGCGAAATTGATATATAGAAAAAGTGCCTTCATCGTAAAATCTAGGGCTTTCTCGCACAAAGCGATCGCACTCTACACTAGCTGCACTTACTAATGCTTGAGTAACGCTTTTTTCTAAATTTCTAATCTCTTGTTCAATGCCGCCATCATTATCTAATAAACGATACAACTGGCGATAATATTCTGACTTGCGAATCTTATCAATCAATCGCTGGAAATAATTCGCCACTACTTGCTGAGAAGATTCAATCAAAATATCTTCCAATTGATTTGCTAAGTAATAAAATGCCTCTACTAAAATAGCAATCAAAGGTGCAGTAGCATTGCGAGGATGGCTGATAGTTGCACGTCGATAAGCATAAGCTACAGAAAAAGTATCTAACAATTCATCTAAACGGCGAATCATTCGTGATTGCAACTGCTTAAAATCTGCTTCAAAAGCATCACAAGAATTATTAATTATTTGGTTCACTTCTTCTGTGATATGCTCACTAAATTCTCTACCAATTTGCTGGAGTTGCTGATTTAGACGTTGCAATTCTTGCGCTTTCATACTCTCAATTTCTTGAGGCTGACTATCTAAATTACGTTGGACACTCTGATAATGTTTTTTAAGTTTAATACAAACATCTTCCAAATCATCAGCAAGATTTTTAAATAATTGGGGACGCTTTTCTTCTGTAAGGTAACGAGTAATAGCTGTGCGAAATTCTTCAGTACCACTATCTTGAATTAGCTTTTCTATCAGTTCATTTCCCCAATCTCCCAGAATTCGCACATAATTTTGATTTGGAGTTTCAAAGCCGTTCACAGAAACACGGAATTTACTGGAAGATAGCTTTCCTGAATTTACACAGTAGTTGTTAAACGCATAGACAAATTGTGGAGTTTCTTCTTTACCATCTAAACCTTTAATACTTTCTGCAAAAACAGAATCTAAACCAAATCTATCTTGTGGGCTTGTCTGTTTAATTTGACTGCCATAAAATCCTAATAATCCACTGGTTTTATAAACCTTGTTTGAATTACCAAATTGCCCGCTAATTAAATTATCTAATCTTTGCCGTAGTTCTGTATTATACCAAGTTTCATCGATCCGGTTGAAGATATAGAAAACGCGATCGCGTACTCCCCCATTCTCCCGCATTAATTCTAAAAGTTCGGTTTCTTCTTTTGTCATGTCACCCGCCGAAGCGGGTTTTAGCACACACACCACCGCCGAAGTATCAGGATGTTGAATTTTGGCATAAGTTAGTTGGGCATCTTTCTCTACTGGCGCATCTATGCCAGGTGTGTCAATAATTACATTGCCATCTTGTAGCAAAGGATGATTGCAGTAATATTCTATCCGCTTCAATACGGCACTATTACTACCACGACGGGCATATCCAGCCGCTTCCTTAAGGTTAGAAAAGTTAAATTGCTCCATTGAATATGTAGCATTAGTTACCGTGTAGATGCGATCGCGGTTTGCCATATATCCCTCTAACAACAACATTAACGCTTTCGCCTGTTTTGCACGTTCTGATTTACTCTCACCACCCTCCTGTTGAATAATCGCTTCAGAACCTTGACGTAGCAGGTTAATTACCTCAGCTTGGTTAATATTAGTGACTGTCTGAAATCCTAGTTGCTGACACAAAGAAACTGCTTGTTCCCGAATCTCTGCTTCACTTAAAAATGTCAAAACAACACGTTCTTTATCTACTTCTGCATACTCGATTTTGCATTCTGTACCTGTAGCATGTCCTTCTGCACTGTAGAGTAATTCTCTTTCTAATAGTGCATTAATTAGCATTGATTTCCCGGCACTAAAAGCACCTGCAAATACAATTTCAAACTTCGGAGAAATCGCTTTAATTAAAGAAGTTCGTACAGGTGTAATATCTGGGGAACGTAGCGTTGGTTCTTGTTGTAATAGTTGTAATATAGATTCAACCTGCTCTTTCAAATTTTTGCATTGAAGCGGCATATCTGACATATTCAGCATCCTGACAATATTTATGTATATCTTAGTAATATTTATTATTTTGATGGTTCAGTAAAATTCCTGAGAATTTCATTGTGTTTTAGCTGCTGGATAATCTATACGCCCCTACTTAGAACACGGAACTTCAAGCATAAAACCTTAAAGCCCACTCGCTGACTAACAACAAATAAACACAGGAGAAAATTATGGCTAATTCATCATTCAACCTGCTTAACCTCTCTTCTTTAAATGGCACAAATGGCTTTATAATTAACGGCATTGCAGTAGAGGAAAACTCAGGCATCTCAGTCAGCAATGCGGGGGACATTAATAACGATGGCATTGACGACCTGATTATTGGGGCAAAGAATTACGACCCTTACAGTATCCCCGATCCTGGGCAAAGCTATGTAGTGTTTGGGCAAACCAATGTGGGAAGTGGCGGCACCCTCAACCTCTCTGATTTGAATGGCACTAATGGCTTTATAATTAGTCCCATTGCAGCAGGTGACAACTCAGGCAACTCAGTCAGCAATGCGGGGGACATTAACGGTGATGGTATTGACGACCTGATTATTGGSGCATATAGTGCCTCCCCTAACGGCAACACTGGTGCTGGGCAAAGCTATGTGGTGTTTGGGGGAACGAATCTGGGCAGTGGCGGCAGTGTCAACCTCTTTGATTTGAATGGCAGTAATGGCTTTTTGATTAATGGCATTGCAGAAGGTAACAGCTCAGGCAACTCAGTCAGCAATGCGGGGGACATTAACGGTGATGGCATTGACGACCTGATTATTGGGGCAAAGAATGCCGGCAAAGATTTGGCTGGGCAAAGCTATGTGGTGTTCGGGGGAACGAATCTGGGCAGTGGCGGCAGTCTCAACCTCTCTGATTTGAATGGCAGTAATGGCTTTTTGATTAACGGCATTGCACTCACTGACAACTCAGGCAACTCAGTCAGCAATGCGGGGGACATTAACAACGATGGCATTGACGACCTRATTATTGGGGCATTCAATGCCTCCCCCAACGGCAACACTGGTGCTGGGCAAAGCTATGTGGTGTTTGGGGGAACGAATCTGGTCAGTGGCGGCAGTCTCAATCTCTCTGATTTGGATGGCAGTAATGGCTTTTTGATTAACGGGATTGCAGAAGGTGACCGTTTAGGCAACTCAGTCAGCAATGCTGGGGATATCAACGGTGATGGCATTGACGACCTGATTATTGGGGCAAGTAGTGCCTCCCCCAACGGCATCACTGCTACTGGGCAAAGCTATGTGGTGTTTGGGGGGACGAATCTGGGCAGTGGCGGCAGTTTCAACCTCTCTTCTTTGGATGGCACTAATGGCTTTTTCATTAACGGTATTGTTGAGAGTCGTCAATCAGGCATCTCAGTCAGCAATGCTGGGGATATTAACAACGATGGCATTGACGACCTAATTATTGGGGCACGAAATGCCTTCCCCAATAGCTATGTGGTGTTTGGGGGGACGAATCTGGGCAGTAGCGGCACCCTCAACCTCTCTGACCTAAATGGCATTAATGGCTTTTTGATTAACGGCATTGCAGCAGATGACTTTTCAGGCATCTCAGTCAGCAATGCGGGGGACATCAACAACGATGGCATTGACGACTTAATTATTGGGGCACCATCTGCCTTTGGCAACGGCAACTATCGTGCTGGGCAAAGCTATGTGGTGTTTGGAGGGACGAATATTGCCAGTAGCAACATCTCTTTTAACCTGACTGGAACTCCCTATGCAGATACCTTATTTAGCACACCTAGTAACAACATCATTGATGGGTTAATTGGTGATGACACCCTAACAGGTAACGGTGGTCAAGATAAATTTATTATTCGCTTTGGCGATGGCAATGATACCATCACCGATTTTGGTGGCATTGGTAAAGGCACAACCCCAACATCAGCAGTGATTGCCAATGCTGACACCTTGCAATTTACGGGTAGTGGTTTAACTGCCCAAAATCTGCAATTAATTCAAAATAGTAACAACTTAAAAGTCAGCTTTGAAAATGTACCTAATACCATCACTCTGCAAAACTTTCAGTTAGAAAACTTGGACAATCTCAAAGCTTCTGGCAATATCCTATTTGATGGGCAAACCAACATCGCCGACAGCTTTGATGTCTTCGATGCCAACTCTACTCAAACTACGCTATTCAACAAGAACACAGTGACTTTC
Organism: Nostoc punctiforme NIES-2108; assembly: GCA_003326195.1. GTDB lineage: Bacteria > Cyanobacteriota > Cyanobacteriia > Cyanobacteriales > Nostocaceae > Nostoc > Nostoc punctiforme_A. Next base: position 15,487 of record LXQE01000160.1, on the reverse strand, counting down.
CTCAATGAACTCAACAATAACATCACGGGTTTTGACAACTCTGCTGATGTGATTAATGGTCAGGGGGGTGACGACATCATCGACGGCAAGAGTGGCAATGACATGCTCAGAGGTGGTGCAGGTAATGATACCCTTGTTGGTGGTGCAGGCAATGATACCCTTGTTGGTAATGCGGGTGCCAACTCTTTTTTCAACCTCTCTGATTTGAATGGCACGAATGGCTTTATAATTAACGGCATTGCAGAACGTGACAACTCAGGTTTCTCAATCAGCAATGCTGGGGACATTAACAACGATGGCATTGACGACCTGATTATTGGGGCATTTGGTGCCGACCCTAATGGCAACTCTGGTGCTGGGCAAAGCTATGTAGTGTTTGGGGGGACGAATCTGGGCAGTGGCGGCACCCTCAACCTCTCTGATTTGAATGGCACGAATGGCTTTATAATTAACGGCATTGCAGCAGATGACTCTTCAGGCGGCTCAGTCAGCAATGCGGGGGACATCAACAACGATGGCATTGACGACCTGATTATTGGGGCATCAGGTGCCGACCCCAACGGCATTGATAATGCTGGGCAAAGCTATGTAGTTTTTGGGGGAAATAATCTGGGCAGTGGTGGCACCCTCAACCTCTCTGATTTGAATGGCACTAATGGCTTTTTGATTAACGGCATTGCAGCAGATGACTTTTCAGGCGGCTCACTTAGCAATGCGGGGGACATCAACAACGATGGCGTTGACGACCTGATTATTGGGGCAAGTAGTGCCGACCGCAACGGCAAATATAATCCTGGGCAAAGCTATGTAGTGTTTGGGGGAACAAATCTGGGCAGTGGCGGTACCTTCAACCTCTCTGATTTGGATGGCACTAATGGCTTTTTGATTAACGGCATTGCAGAAGGTGACAACTTAGGCAACTCAGTCAGCAATGCGGGGGACATCAACAACGATGGCGTTGACGACCTGATTATTGGGGCAGCAGAAAATAGCTACCCCGAGAGCAGCTCTGGTSCTGGGCAAAGCTATGTAGTGTTTGGGGGGACGAATCTGGGCAGTGGCGGTACCTTCAACCTCTCTGATTTGGATGGCACTAATGGCTTTTTAATTAACGGCTTTGCTGATATTGCCGGATTAGGTTACTCAGTCAGCAATGCAGGAGACATCAACAATGATGGCATTGACGACTTGATTATTGGCGCAGAAGGTGGTGTGGATGAGGCTGCGAAAAGTTATGTGGTGTTCGGGGCAGCGAATCTGGGTAGTGGAGGCACCTTCAACCTCTCTGATTTGGATGGCACTAATGGCTTTTTAATTAAGGCTAATATTCAGTACCCATACTACTCACTCAGCACGGGGGACACCAACAACGATGGCATCGACGACCTGATTATTGGGTCATATAATGTCGGCAACTCTGGTGCTGGGCAAAGCTATGTAGTGTTTGGGGGAACGAATCTGGGCAGTAGCGGCACTTTTAACCTGTCTGACCTGAATGGCACTAATGGCTTTATTTTCTCTTCAGGCAACTCACTCAGCAATGCGGCGGACGTCAACGGTGATGGTATTGATGACGTGATTATTGGGGTACCATTTGCCTCCCCCAACGGCAAAGATTCTTCTGGGCAAAGCTATGTGGTGTTTGGGGGAACGAATATAAACAGTGACGATGCCTTTAACCCGACGGTAACTCCTGGTAATCTAACCCTGACGGCCAACAGCCGTCAAGATAAATTTGTGTTTCGCCCTGGCGATGGCAATGATACCATTACCGATTTTAGTGGCATTGGTAAAGGCACAAAGCCGACGGCAGCAGCGATCGCCTCTTTGGACACCTTACAATTTATAGGTTCAGGTTTAACTGCCCAAAATCTGCAATTAACTCAAAATGCTAACAACTTAGAAGTTACCTTTGAAAATGTTGCTAATACCAAAGTCATTCTGCAAAACTTCAAATTAGAAAGCCTCGATAATCTGCCTGCTTCTGGAGCAAGACCTGCGATTGGCAATATAGAGTTTGATGGGCAAACCAACATCGCCGACAGCTTTGATGTCTTCGATGACAACTCCACTCAAACTAGCCTGTTTAACAAAAACACAGTCACATTCCTCAATGACCTGAATAATCGCATCACAGGTTTTGAAAACTCCAACGATGTGATTAATGCTCAAGGGGGTAATGACATTATCTATGGCTTGAGTGGCAACGATCTATTACGAGGTGGTGCTGGTAATGATACTCTCGTCGGTGGTGCTGGCAATGATACTCTTGTCGGCGGTGCTGGCGCTGACTGTTTCGTTTACAACACCGATGCAGTTTTTGGCGCGACTGCTGTTGGTATAGATGCGATGTCTACGACGGGCTACGCCTACGCTGACTTCAACAGTTCCCAAGGTGATAAGATTGTTTTAGATAAAATTACCTTTAGTGCGATCGCTTCAACTGTTGGAACAGGTTTTAGTAACAAGAGTGATTTTCAAATCACTTCTCATAGGGGAACCAGCACAGCGAAAATTATCTACGACGCTGTGAGTGGACAGTTATTTTACAACCAAAATGGCAGTGCAGCTGGTTTTGGTAGTGGCGGTCTATTTGCAACTCTGACTGGTGCGCCAACTCTGAGTGCATCAGATTTTGTTGTGCAAGTTTAGATGCGATTTTCAGGTAAATATACCATGCGGTAGGGGCACAGCAATACTCATTGCGACTTAGCGTGATACCATTTCACGAAATACTTGATACAAACGATTTGTCTCTAACTCTTTCTCTCTGCACCCTGCTCCCCTGCCTTCTTAATGATAAGTCTTTAACCGGACATGATATAACTCCTGAGTTCTGAATTCTTGTTAATATAATCGCATAAATGATATTTTTACCTCTTTTGAGGCACTAATACAGGCAATTTACGTCCATAGGCTGCAAATTTAGCGTGTTGTCCAACAGTCAAAACATTAAACTGACTCGATATAATTTCTAAACTTTTGTTTACTATTGCCAGCTTTTTGTAGGTGGGAATACTCATACCAGGAAAGAATGAGAGTTCTGGCACATCTTCTTGACTTACAAAGTCTGTAGGATGGAGTAGCAAAGAAGGCTGGACGCGTGTAACTTTACACAGCCACAGGGCAATTCGCAGGTAGAGTAAAGCCACTTCCGAAGAAAATGTACTCAGAAACATTATGTAACTGAAGTGAATTGGCACTTTAAAAATTGGCATGGTAGTAACAGGAATCTCAGTCAGTTTATCCTTATCTAGTTGCCACTTGTAAGGTTTTAGAGGCTGCAAACCCTCTTTAAAACCGCCAAACAGCGCTTCCCGTTTTTTACGTTCTTCCTTGCTCAATTTACAAGTTATTAAATAATATGCTCGTGCTATGGGCCCCAAAAATGTCGGAAAAGTCGAAGCATCATATTCGTATCCCCGTCGTGCTAAGACTTTCAAGACTGCTGGAGAAAAACTGTATCCTGGCCCCCGAAAGCCAATAGGATGTTGATGAGTGACGCGCTTGATATGTTCTTCGGCCAGTGCCACCTCTTCTTCAATCTCATTCTCTGAATACAGATGTAGCCAAGGATCGTGATAAAATGAATGGTTGCCAATTTCGTGACCGGCGCTAGCGATCGCTTGTATTGGTTTGGTATTTTTTTCTAGTGCTGCATCCTGACCGACAATGAATACTGTGATTGTCAAATCCCATTGCTTGAGAATATCTAAGAAACGAGGTACTGCAATATCCAAGTAAGAAGGATAAGTCTCCCAACCCGGAGCGCCCTGATTTTTTAAATAAGACCAAATATTATCCAAGTCTAAAGAAAGACTGGCTATTGGTTTATTTCTTGTTTGCTTAATTTTCATTATGAGTTCAAGTATTTAGACAATTTTAAGCGTAAATTATATTGTTAGATTTGAATTTTATCAGTAAAGTTCCATAGTTAATCTCAGGGCTGAGTTTAGAATAAACCTCAAGCCAAAATGTTTGCATTTTCTCCTTTTCAAAATAAAGAGTTACTTTAAGAGCAGCATTTCATAAACATTGCCCAGATTAGTGAACCAAATTTATATCTGCTTCTATAAAAAATATTACCAATGAATTAGATAATGGTTTTTCAGCGCTCCTTCGATATCGATTTATCGAACCCTTTGACAACTTTTTACCCTGATATTTAATTACTGTTCATTAATATATTATAACCAAGATACATATAAACTTACACAAGTAATTTTTAGTAATCGCGCTAGATATATGAAGTTATTAATAATTTAGATATTCCATTTTTATCATCACTTCCAGTTAAAAGCAATTATCCAAAAAAGTTTAGCCACATCCTAGATGTTGATTTGCTGCCTCTTAGTCAAACACATGGCAATTCCCTTTTCGTAGTAAGCTGCCTCATTAATAAAAATTGGCCAAACAGTAGATGCACCTTCATAAATAATTGTTTTATCGTCAAAAGTTATTAAAATTGGATCTCCTGGATTCAAGGCTTGATAATCCTTATCTTGAAGCTCTGGATGAATCATTCCAAAGATTGAACCATCAGATTTTTTTGGGTAGTCTACAACTGACAAGTGGTCATAGAGAATCAAGGTTTCGTTATTTGATGGAATTTTACCCTGGTTAAACTGTTCTAGGTAGTCCAGAACTGAATAAACAAGTTCTTCGGTTTGTTGGAACAGCGTTGCTTTTAAAATTCCTTGGGCAATTGGGCCAACCTCAAACGCAAAGCCTAATTCGCACAGAGAATTTACAAATGGGTTTTCTGCAATTGATTTAAAAGAACAGCGATAAACCTTAACTAAAGGATTAAGCTGGCTTAGATAAGCAGCCAATTTTAAATTTAAGGGATGACTGTTATCAAGAATAATTGTCAGACCCATATTAGCTGTACTGCTGTGCAAGTCTAAGATGAAATCTGCTTGTTTATCCCCATTTAATGCTAGAGTATTCTGGATTAATTTAGCTTGCAACTCTTCGTAACTATTCAGAGTCGGATCTTGTAAATCTTGCTTGAGAAAACAGCGATTTAAATCTTTCTCTACATATCGTCTTCCGGCAGCAAAAGCATGAGGATTTGCCAACAGAGTGACTGTCTCAAAACTCGGTCTAGTAATTAAATCGGGAAACTGGGCAAATTTTTGGATTAGGTAGGCTCCTGTAAATTCATTGCCATGAGTTCCACCGACAATTGCAACTCGATTAATCTGGTTCATGAAGCATTCACTTTGTCAATGCGATCGCGATCGTGTGGTTGATTAAGATAGGACATATCTGGCCCATTGGGAATAATTCCACCGGGATTGAGTGGAAATAGGTTTCCGTAGTAGTCCCGCTTCACAGTTTCTACGTCGCAAGTGTCAGCCACACCCGGAAGCTGATACAAATCGCGCAGATAAGCTCCGAGATTCTGATAGTCTCGAATTCGCTGCCGATTGCATTTAAACAGCCCATAGTAGGCACTATCAAACCGAAATAATGTTGTAAATAACCGCACATCTGCAAGTGTCAGATGTTCACCGCAGAGATAGCGATTAGTCTGCAATGCAAGTTCAATCTCATCGAGAGTTGCGAACAGTTCATTACAAGCTTGATTGTATGCTTCTTGAGTCTGGGCAAAGCCACAGCGATACACACCGTTATTTACCGCGTGATAAATCTTTTCATTCCACCAGTCAATTTTCTCTTTAAGTTCTTCTGGGTAAAGATTTAGCGTCGGATTGTTGGCGAACTCGTTAAATTCAGAGTTCAGCATGACGATAATCTCTGAACTCTCATTATTGACGATCGCTTTTGTTTGCTTATCCCATAGTACTGGCACTGTAGAGCGTCCACTGTAGCCGGGTTCTGCCTTTTGATAAAATTCAGCCAGTGTGCGACAACCTTCTTCTTCTTCGTTAAATATCCAACCGCCTTCAATGGGCGAAGGAGAGACAATACACACTGATATTACCGCTTCGAGTTTTTTTAGCGATCGCACAACCAAAGTTCGATGCGCCCAAGGGCAACCCAGCCCAACATAAAGTTTGTAGCGCCCCGTTGCTGGTGGGTGTGGATTCCCTTCTTCTGTGCCGATGAACTTACGAAACTGACTATTAGGACGAATATATGCTCCCGACTGATTGCGAGGAGCAAGGTTTGACATCATTATCTGCCACATAGTCGTCCAAACAAACTTTCCTAGCCAGATAATCAGCTTGGGAGGAAGCGACTTGCCTTTCTTCTTGGGGAGCTTTTTCTCGTCATCCATTGGAGTTGAGTTAGTCATGGCGACAATTTTGCTTTGGGAGCGATCGACGTACCTTCAGATTTCTTACTTTAACTCTACTACGCTTTGTATGAACTGTTGGATCTATATGACAATATTGTTGATACCGATATCGCTTTAAAGACAATTTATAAGCTAGCAATCGCTTATTTTAAATAATAGTTTATTCTGTTTCAGAATCTCTATCTACTTTGTAAGCCTGTAATAAGTAGTCTCCATTAAAATGAATGAGATGAGTAGAATCTTCCGCAACCCAAACATCAGTTTCCCAAGCAATTTCAGCCAAATACTCCACCATCGCTTTCCGACTTAAAAAGGTTGTTACCATTACAAGGGGGATTTTTATATCAGCAAAGGTAACTTCAAGTTCTTTCTTCCGTTTAGGGTTAATTGGGCCATGAGAAGTTACAGCTTCAATTAAAACTAGCCAATTATTTTTTAACTGATGGATAATCACATCAGGCATTTTCCCATGAAAATCGATAGTAACACCTAAATCTCTCAATGCCACTTCATTAAAATGCGCGAATTTCTCATCTGTATCACCAACATAAATCAGTTTTCCTCCAGGTGTAAAACGTTCTGCAAACTCCTTAATAATCTTTTCGATCAGAATATTCTGTCCACCTGGCGATAGAGTTTTCACCTCTCCTTCAATCACTATCGGAATACGTGATAGTTCCCGCTCCTGAGCATATCGTTTTTTCAAAGTTTCAATTGAAGCTAAATAAGTATGAATGCTCTTTTTCCATTCAGTAGTTCCATAAGTACGTAAGAGTTCAAGCGCACTTTCTTCAATCTGATATACTGTTTTCGGACTGTTAATGGGGCGTTCAGGTGCATCTGGATTTACAATTATCAAAGCCGCATCTAAGAATTGATGGACTGTTTGGCGGCGAACAGTTTCCCGTGTATTAGGTTTATATGTTTTGCCATAGTGCAGTGCCATAAATTCCATCATTGGCGTAATTCCGATTAGGGGAGATGCAGCAGCTTCCCAAGGTTCAGTCGGCTTTAAATTAAGTAGAGCCAGCAGAGTTAAGGCTGAACGCTCATTAAGTTGTGCCCGTGGAAGTCCAAGTTCAGTTAGAATTTCTAGTGCTTCATCAATACGGGTTTTAATTATTAAGGGGTTATTTTCAGACTGATTGCTCATAGTCAGTAACTCTTTTTGCAAAAGTTGATCGATTTCTTTCTGTGATGGAAAATGCTTAGTAATATATAGCCCTACAGTCATTAGTTGTGATATTGTCGGATATTTTAAATTTCGTAAATCAGTTGCATTAACCTGAGTATGTCCATTAAACAACCGAAAAAATGCGTCAACGAGGCTAGAGTTAAGATAAGCAGCAAGACCACGTGCTAGGGTAAGATTAAGTCCTCTTCCGTTCCTGTGAAAATAATTCAGGTGATTTTCAAAGCCTACCCAAGAACAATTAATTCGATTAGCATCATACACAACAGCAACAACTCGTTTTTTTTCCTCTTTTGAGGAGAATCGTTTAGTCAAAACATAATGTTCGTTTGGTACTAAAAGAGAGATAGTTTCTTCTGCATATACCAGAGCTTGGTGCTTTTTAGTTACCTTGGGATACTCAACATATCCTGCTGAAAAATTTAAGGGATAAATCAAGGGAACAGTGTCTTCTTTTGATGTTAAACAAAGATATTCTTTAGCACGAAAATCTACAACACGTCCAGTTGATACAGTTAATTCTAGGTCTTTTAATGTGCAGGTAAAATTAGCCATTTTTTCAATGACCTGCTGACTTAGTGTATCGGGGATAATGTGGATGAATTGTTGCGAGTCGTTGGGAAGAACTATCTCTGTATAAGCTAATGAATTGGACAACATAAAATCATCATCAGCATTTGAACTTGTACTGATGATTACATTGTCAAATTTTGGTTTTTGTTTAATAGCATGAATAATAATTGTTTCCTGCAAAACTTCATCATCACTAAAAGCTTCCTGTCTGGATTCAAAAAGATGTATCTGGTCTAAAGCCATTATTTCCAAAAACATTCTGCGGAAGTCTCTAAAATATGGCCCATTACAGAAACTACGCGGCGAAATAGCTACAAGCTCTCCTCTTGATTCAAGAAGCTGAACTGTAGCAGCGATAAAACCTGTATATAGATTGCTGGTTTCTAATCCTATAGAACGTAACAAATCACGAACTTTAGAATTAGCGTTAATTTTTAAATATGGGGGATTGAGAATAGCGTGGGTAAATCTGCAATTGTCAGGATTATCGAACAAACTAGGCTGAAGAAGTCTGACTGCATCTTCAATAAAATCCGTATCCCGAATCTCATAGTTTAAAGAGATACCAGCTGTTTGACATTCTCTATCACATAATTTCAATGTCTGATGCAAATACCCAATCAGAAAAGGATCGATTTCATAGGCAACAATATCTAAATTGGCTGGGCATTGTTGGCTCTGACAAAGTTTAGCTACAAAGGCTGCAAGTAATGAGCCAACTCCTGCTCCAGCATCAAGTAGAGATATTTGAGGACGATCGAATTTGCCAAACATCCCAACCATTAATTCTGTGACTGGAGCAGGAGTCAAAAATTGGCCCAGTTTTCCTTTTTGCTTTTGATCCTGTTTCAAGCTTGCAGCAATCCTCAAAAAGTCTACTTCACCAAGTAAGTTCCTGGCAGAACATTTTGACAAGCTTTTGAATTCCAACGGCTTGTGATGATTCTCTGTAGACTCTCTACTGCTTGATTGGAACATCACGGCTCATTTTCATAGAACAAAAACCAACTTTATCAGGTTTTGAATTTCCGCCATGATATTTTAAGAACAAACCGATGCAAGAAGCGTCTCTTTTTCCAAAAATTACTTTAAAACTATGCTTCAAGCTAAAGTCTTCGTCACTCGTCGCTTACCCATCGAATTAGAGCAACTGCGATCGCTTGCCATTGTCGAAGTTTGGCCAGAACGCCAACCCCCTCCATACGAAATTTTACTAGAAAAAGTCAAAGAAATAGATGGTTTGTTATGTCTGCTGACTGATCAAATCGATCGGCAACTCATCGAGTCTGGGAAACTCAAAGTCATCAGTCAAATGGCAGTGGGTTACGATAACATTGACATTGCCGCCGCTACAGCACGACAAATTCCCGTCGGTAATACTCCTGGGGTGTTAACCGATGCTACCGCAGATTTTGCCTGGGCATTACTAATGGCAGCTGCACGGCGCGTAGTGGAGGCAGATCGGTTTACCCGTGCAGGTTTGTGGCAGACTTGGGAACCAGATTTGTTATTGGGGCCAAATGTTACAGGTGCAACCTTGGGAATTGTTGGGTTCGGGCGAATTGGTCAAGCGATCGCTCGTCGTGCCAAAGGGTTTGAAATGCGGATTTTGTATACGAGTAGGCAACGATGCAGCCCAGAATTAGAACAATCTTTAGGTGTGGAGTTTGCTACGTTAGAACACTTATTACAAGAGTCAGATTTTGTGACACTGCACACACCATCGGCTGATGATACTTACCATTTGATTAGCGATCGCCAATTTGAATTGATGAAGCGATCGGCTATTTTGATTAACACGGCGCGGGGAACTATTGTAGATCCAGATTCTCTGTATCGCGCCCTTGCCAGTGGTCAAATCGCTGCTGCGGCTGTAGATGTCACCGAACCAGAACCGATTCCCAGCGATAGCCTGTTGTTGACCTTAGAAAATCTAATTATTGCACCGCATATTGGCAGTGCCAGCCGTCAAACGCGCTCAAAAATGGCAACAATGGCGATCGCTAACTTAATCGCGGGACTGAGGGGCGATCGCTTGGCTAATTGTGTCAACCCTGAAATTTATAATTCACATCAAGCCTGAATTATAAACGCCCTCAATCTAGAAATCTCGCTTTTAAATTTCATTTAGTTGGCTTCCCAGACAAATAAGAGCTAATACCATTTTGGATTTTAGATTTTAGATTTTGGATTGTGAAACATCCATTGGATAAGTGTTTCAGTTTTCCAGCTGTCGCAATCATTTTTCAAATTGCTATTAGATGAACAGAAGCGAAAAGAAGAAGCGATCGGTAATTGGCTGTGAAAAAGATCACCAGTAGCGCAAGGTGGAAGTCAAAAGGGACGCATAACTATGCGTCCCTAAAGCAAATGGCTGTAAACCTTTAGAAGGTGAAAGTTGTTCTCAGCGTACCGATAATTGCATCATCGTTATTGCTGTTTTGACCAGGAGAAGTCAACCAGATTACACCAGGAGTGATTGAGATGTTATCTGACAAGCGATACTTGTAAAAGCCTTCAAAGTGATAAGGTATATCATTACCAGTACCAGCAAAAACTCCTCCTCGGTTACGGGCATAAGGTTCTGCACCAGCAAAAATCCCTAAAACGTTACCCTTTTTACCGAAGTCAGGTAAGGCTACCCCAAGACCGTAGCTCCAAGCTTCATAATCATCACCAGCACCAAAGCCTGTGACATCGTGGTAAGAGACGAAGCCACTGACTGACAGTTTATCACTGGGTCTGAAGGCTGCCGATATCCCATAAGAATTACTGGAAGATGCATTTAGGGTACTTAGAGTGTTAGCTTGACCAGTACCTACGACGCGGTTAGTACTACCCAAACCACCACCTAGATCGAATAAATTACCACCTCCAGCACCATGATAACCGTGAACGTAGGTAGCACCTATAGACAAGCGATCGCCAACACTAAAGTTCAACTGTCCAAGTGCTGCATAGTTACCCTCTAACAAACCTTGATTTGCCCCAGGATTATTAGCATTTGATGCCAAGTAGCCGATAGTCAGTGAACTTGGTTTGAAAAAGCTGCCACCCTTACCAAAGGGTAAAGTCAGCGCCGCACCTGCACCACCACCAATCCGATAAATCGGACTTTCAGAAGCAAAGGTAGACAAAGCACCATTACCGCCATCAAAGTCCTCAAAGTAAGGGTTGTTAGTGGGCACATAATCGCTATGAATACCTCCGGTGCCCGCAAAGTAAACTTGGGCTGGGCCTATGGGTACGTAATAAGCTAACCAGTCGATAATGACACTGTTGTTACTAGTGCTGCCGAGTTGAAATGTTTGCGTACCTTCAGCAGTATCGATCCCAACAGCATTATTCCCTACTTGAGTAAACGCTAGTGCATTCCCGGCTGCAAGACGGGTGTGTAAAACGTCTTTACCCGTGAAGCTGGTTTGCAAGTCTAAACGTACCCTATCTTGGAAGACAGTATTGTTAACATCCCCAGTATTATTGCCAAAAATATCAGTAACGGCAAAAATAGCTTCACCCACCAATTTTGTGGTAGTGGAAAACTGATTAGCTTCAAGTTCAGCAGTCCGTGCTTCTACAGAATCTACTCGACCACGCAGAGTTGCCAGTTCTGCCGAGAATTCCTCTTGCAAACGTTGGAGGGTTGCCAAATCCTGTTTTGTCACCAAGTCAGCAGTTGCTGTGGCAATCAGTTCATTAACCCGATCTAAACAAGCATTCAAACCTGCGGCAAACTCATAACGAGTCAGTGCCCGATTGCCACGGTAAGTGCTATTGGGGTATCCTGCAATACAACCGTAGCGCTCAACCAAGGATTGCAAAGCTTGGAATGCCCAATCTGTAGGTTGTACATCAGAAAATTGAGAAACTGATGTGACTTGAGACAGTGAACTCTGATTTTTGCCTTCGTTGCTGTAGCGATTAACCTCTTCTAAAACCTTATTTTCATCAGTCTTTTGAGCAACCAATTGCTGATTAAATTTTGGTTGCTCTGTTTGAATGAATATTGAAGCATTAGCAGCTATTGGTGCTTCTGTCTGAGCAGCTTTTAGCTTTGCATCTTCAGAAGAACTTGCTACTTCAGCAGCAGCCATAGCCTTAGCGGAAACCAACACCGTCACTCCCAAAACTACTGGACTTAGTACCAGAGTTTTCCACAATAGATGAGACATTTTTATTTTCCTTTCCCAAAAAATAACCAAAATCAGTTGGTTCAAGAAAAAGAGAACAAGTGATTATTCTACTTGTTGGGAATCTTATCAGATTGCTGTTACCTAAGCTATATATCTAAAAAAATTTTTACAGATTAAGGAATTGTCAAGTTTTGTAGATATTTTATTTGCCAAAGGTTGAGTTTATAATAAGGAAATTTCGCTCATTTTTGTGCTATTTACGGACTTTAGCTTCTTGTTTTTAACCGTGATTTGCGTTAGTTGCTTTTTATCTTTAAATTTATTCCTGTTATTCCTGAATAAAGGAAGTGTATTTATCGTAAATTTCCTTAAGTTGAAATCTGCTGTATTGATGATTAATTATTTTGGGACTTTGTTAAGCCCGTGATTTAAGCAGATAATTTTTCATAACTATCAGAAGTTGTTGCTTCTAATCCCAGAATGGGATACACATCTGGTTCAGATGTTCCGTGCATCGTCAAAAGCAGAGCGTCGATTAAGGCTTTGGCTTTAAGCAGCGTTTCCTGAAATTCCATCTCCGGCTCAGAAAGGGCTATAATTCCGCCACCGATACCAATGGAGGTTTGATTGGGAGTCAAAACAGCAGTCCGAATTACAATATTCAAATCGGCTGAACCATTCAAGCCTAAAAAACCGATCGCACCTGAATACACTCCCCGCGCCTCTTGTTCCAAGCGATCGATAATTTGCATGGTGCGGATTTTCGGCGCACCAGTCATCGATCCTCCGGGAAATGCAGCCCGCACGCAATCCACCGCTTGTAAATCTGAACGTAAGCGCCCACGTACTGTTGTCACCAACTGATGTACTGTTGAGTATGTTTCCACATCCATTAATTTTGGTACGTGGATACTACCAATTTCACAGACTCGCCCCAAATCATTGCGTAACAGATCGACAATCATGAGATTTTCAGCCCGGTCTTTTTCGCTGTTGCGTAGCTTCTCACGGAGGACGAAATCGGCTTCGGGGGTTTCTCCTCGTGGTAGGGTTCCCTTTATAGGCTTAGTTTCTACCCAACCTTGGCGATCGATCCGTAGAAATCTTTCTGGAGATGAGCAGGCGATCGCAATTTCACCAAAGCGCAAAAATGCAGAATAAGGAGCCGGATTGATTTTACGTAATGTGCGGTAGAAGGTCAATGGATCGGGGGTGGCATTGGTGTACAGCTGATTCGTGAGGCAAACTTGATAGGTTTCTCCTTCGTGAATTTCGTCTAAGCATTGCTGAATATCTTGAATGTAATTTTGATAAGTGCGACTCAAACGGAACTTAACAGGCTGACAATTTTCTTGGGGAACAAGAGAAAAAAGAGGATCTAGAGTTTCGAGTTGTTCCTGGATAGTATCAAACCAAGTTTCTACCTGTTCTGTTTGTCCTTTTTTGATTAATTGCAGCAAATAAAGACACTGTTCTTGATGATCGATCGCAATCATGCGATCGGCAAGTAAGAAAATTGCATCAGGTAATGGTGAAGAATGCACCAATGATGAGCCACATTCCGCCTTGAGTTCATAGCCAAAATAGCCAACAAATCCGCAGTGAAAATCAAAAGGTAACTCATCAGATTGACAAAATCGGCAGTCTATTTCCTGCTTCAAATACTCAAAAATACTTTCGGTGCGATGAATCACGGTATCTGACTGTGTGATGATGAGTTCTTGGGTTTGGGTATGATATCGCACCAATAGACTGTTTACCCCGCTGCCATCACCCATAAACGAGAAGCGAGATAGACCAAGTTCTACACGGCTGCTATCTAGCCAAAAAACATTTGCTGCATCCCCAAACAGCTGTACAAATATTTGTTCTGTATTTGGGCAGATATCTAACTTACGTGTATACAATTCAAACTTCTCTTCCAGTTCTTCTCTACGAGACGCTGCGCGAAGGCGGGGTTGATCTATAACAGGAGTAACAGATCCAAATCCAATCCAATATTGCTTTTGTGGACTTCTTGACTCTGCCAAGAGGCTTTCAAGCCCCGCCCCTTCTGCCTCCTGCCTCCTTGACGATTTCTCTGTAAATTGCAGCGTAATATCTCGAAAATTTGTTAGTAATTTTTGCCCATATTCTGTACAGATAGACTCTGGATGAAACTGCACGCCCCAAAAAGGTAGATGGCGATGACGCAATCCCATCACCAGTCCTTCTTCAGTCCAAGCAGTTTTTTCTAGACATTCAGGTAGTTCATTAGCAACTAACAACGAGTGATAGCGCACCACAGAAAAATTACTAGGAATACCTTGAAATAATTCCGAATTATTATGATAAATTTTACTGAGTCTACCGTGTCGAACTTCCGGTGCATGAATCACTCTTGCACCATGTAGATAGCCAAGTCCTTGATGCCCCAGACAAACTCCCAGCAAGGGCACATCCACATTCTCAATTATCTGTCGGCAGACTCCAAAATCTTCTGATCTTTCTGGACGACCGGGGCCAGGTGAAATCACAATGTTGTCAAATGCAATTTCTTGCAATTCATCCCAGTTAAGGCGATCGTTATAAATTACCAGAGGTAGTTTACCATTTACCTCAGCAATCATCTGGTAAAGATTAAAAGTATAAGAGTCATAATTATCAATAATTAATGTTTGCATACATAATTAATTAACGACTTTATAGAACATTTTTGCAATTAGAATAGCACCTAGATAATTTATCTGCTACTTTAAATTTTTCGGTTCTATCTTTGTTAATAAGTTATGTTGTCATGCACTTTGCAGTTCTTGATTTTGGTTAAGCTTGTCCTTACTGCCTGTAAAGTATCCTAGCATAAGGTATTTCAAACAAATAAATTATCTAATCTTGTCGGGTGGGCAGTATTTGACTCAGCGCTCACGCCGAAGTCCTGTCCACCCTGAATATGGAACGGGTAAGGACATTCATATCACAAGAAAATTGGGGATATTTTTTTTATTTGCAAATCCCCAAGTCTTGAAAGAATATGTCTAATACCAATTTTATATGAAGCTGCATATAATAGAGAAAACAAACTTGATAAATTAAAATAACCATGAGCCGCCCTTTTAAGATTGAAATCGCAGAGAGCGAAGAAGAACTTAAAAAACGTCTACAAACAGTGAATTTAGGAAACCAGAAAGAAAAGCTTATTATGCTGTGGTGGATAAAAAGCGGGCAGGTTAAGGAGCAGCAAGAAATCGGAAAACGCTTGGCAAAAGATACTTCAACGGTCACGAGATGGTTGCAGAAGTACAGAACTGATGGTATATCAGGCTTATTAGAAATATTAGAAAT
>LXQE01000159.1 GCA_003326195.1 Nostoc punctiforme NIES-2108 | reverse complement strand
GCGGCTCTCACTAAAATCTCAAATAGAGTCTTTTGATTACATGCACCTTGAGTCTTAATTGAGAAGTTTTCTGCCAAACACTCAAGAACTTCATTTAGAGTTTCTGTCTCTGTTATAGCCAGTTGTTCTAATGAAACAGTCAATTATTTTAACAAAATAATACACAACACTTTCATTATTTCACTTCTTGGCTTAAGCAATGATAAGCTTTATCTATATACTAGGTAGCTTATAGCACTTGAGCTTACTGATTATTTTGTTGGCGATCGCCCTTTTGGGAAAAGTTTGTGATCTACTGAAATTTGACCATAATGTGCCAAGACGATGCGTTGGCATAGACAAAGCCCAATGCCGTAACCTTCTGTACCTTCATCCCGTTGCAGGCGGAAGTGGTTTTCAAAGATGCGATCGCGATTCTCTACAGGAATACCAGGCCCAGTATCGCCAATACTAAACTGAACTTTTTGGGTAGTACGGTGCAATCCGGCGACGCTAATCTTGCCACCTTCTGGGGTGTATTTGATGGCATTATCCAACAGATTTACTAGCACTTGCCGGATGCGTTCTGGGTCAGCATATACATAAGGTAAGTCGTTGGGAATATCTGTTTCTACTTCTTGGGATTTGGCGGTGTAGCGATCGCACAATTCTTCTAGTACATCTAAGCACAGTTTACCTAGCTGTACTTTTTGTGGTAATATAGGAAACTCCGTATCTTTGCCACGACCTACCTGCAAAAGGTCGGCAATCATCCGATCGATAACCTTAGTTTGATTCCGGGCTTGTTTTAATAGATGCGCCGTCAAGGATGGTTTGAGGCGCTGAAATTGGCCTGTCTCTAAATTGTAGTTAGATTGGAGAGTTTCGATGGCGATCGCGGCAGCAGTTAGAGGATTGCGGAGATCGTGTGCCAGCATCGCAATCACCCGATCTTTAAACTGTAGCTGCTCTTGGAGGTTATCTTTTTCTTGTTTTAAGCGAAAAATTTCGTCTGAGAGTCGGATGAGTTCGGCAGAAACAGCAACTGAACGAATAGTGGATTTGGGTGATGTTACTCTAGCAGTATCGTCTATCCGTTCTTGTAAGTC
The DNA here is from genome assembly GCA_003326195.1 of Nostoc punctiforme NIES-2108. Classification (GTDB taxonomy): domain Bacteria; phylum Cyanobacteriota; class Cyanobacteriia; order Cyanobacteriales; family Nostocaceae; genus Nostoc; species Nostoc punctiforme_A. The sequence continues at coordinate 158,821 of LXQE01000159.1, read as the reverse complement.
TTCCTGTAATTTCAAATAGGCGTCTACAGCGGCTTGCCAGCGAGGCCACCAGTTTTTCAATTGCGCTATGATATTACTCCCAGCCAAAACCTGTCGTGGTTCCGGGTGAATTTTGATTAAAGCTGGCGTTGCTACCAATTTAAAGTGTTCTGCTAAGTAAGGTTGTTGTCCAACATCAATAGTTTGAAGTTCAAAACTATACTCAGCCTGTAATTCTTTTAAGTAAGCACGAATTCGCTGCACCTGTTGACGGGACTTGGGGCGTCCATCGACAAACAGTAACAGCTGGAGTGGAGCCTCAGAATAAATAGGCTGATCCTGGGAAACTTGCATGTAATCGTGTTTCAGCACTGGTAACAACCCGGTGACGCTTTACAGAAAGTAAAAAGGACTGACGGTTGTCGATGGTCGTTGTTTTTTCTTCTTAATATCTATTTTAGATTTTCATATTCCTATCCGATCTGCGTTTTTGACATCAGGCATATCTGATTCAGCCTTTTACTACCGTTTGGTTAACTTTATCTCCAAGAAACACCCAAGCCCCTTGAATATAAGTCTTAATTTGCCCTGAATCAAAAATTATTGCCAGAGCCAGCAGGTGAAAGGCTTAGTAGTATGTCAAATCGGCTAGTGCAGCACCATATCAAGTTGAGCAGATCGCCCAAGAAAACACAGATGCTAATTGTATCTAATCTATCAGGAAGCTGTTAACTGTTCAGACCAAGTTTGTAGAGGTTTTTTTCAACCGCCAGTGCATTTGATGAAGTGTCTTTTTCGCCTCAAGCCAATCATTAACTAGGATTGGGAAAAACAGCCATAGATAACTATGTACTACTTCTATAACTTGCGAAGCGCACCTTCCAGCCTTCCTAAAACAACCACAGCCCTATCCCAGAATAACAGGGGATGGGTTGATTGAGGGAAAGTTTTGGATAACATAGAAGCGATGCCTACAACGGTAAACTACGCACTTTTAGACGAAGCACTCACTGCTTTCGAGGCTGTCAAGAAACCCTTGACTACAGCACAAGTAACACTTTCTCCAGAAAATCAATTTAGAAATACTAGGGAAACTGCTGCGACACTTGACTGCTTTACCTATTTACCCCAGTTGCCAAGAATAACGAACTTACGCCAATTTCCTGGAATTGTTTGACACTGGCATTTTCCAGAGATTCCCTTACTCACCTTACCATCGTTAGATGAATAATTTCCAGAATCGATTGTTAGGCAGTGTTAGTTAACTTGATCTATTCCCCTCTTTGGGTGAGGCTAAGGGGGGCTTTATTCCTAGTCTATCACTTCAGTTGTTTGGCGTAGGCAATGCCTGCCGTAGGCATCGCATTACAACTAGTGCATCTGGAAGTAGATTCCAGCTTTTGCTCGCTAAACTGTTTTTTGACCAGTTATCAATCAGTTATCTGCTCTACAACTTGGATGTTTAGATAACTATCTGAAAAATTGGTTCACAATCAAGTATCGATCGGTTTGTAGTCGGTGGCTCGATTCCTCATCTAAAGACTAAAGTCCTTACTACGAACTGTCAACTCATAAAACTCTTATCTAGCAAGGATTTCAGATTTATTTATGTTTTTTCTCAAAAATGTTAGTTTTTCAGAATTTTAGGGAACTCTATAAATAAGCATAGGAATTATCAAAACCTAATGGCTGTAAAACGAAGACAATACGGTAGCTTTTGCTACCGTTTACTCATTTTTGGAGATATCATCACTAACATAGACATTTAGGAAGAAGACGTAGTAAGTCGGTAGTGTCTTTTGGTGATTATAGAGAGTCAGAGGAGAGCAGGGGAATAAAGGAGAATAACCATGTCCCATGCCCCATTCCCATTTAATGGACAGTCTGCGCTAGGGTAGGAATTGAAACTCAATGTGTGATTTCCTGTGCTTCCCTGTAAACGTCCAGCTGTATTTCTAATTTGGGCTGTTATACTCACTTCGTTAACAGCCTGTGCTAATAGTCCAGTCGCCAAAAACCTTGAGCAATCTTTGGCGGCAGATCCGAAACTACAAAGCGATCAAGTTGTCTTTGGAGAATCCCCAGGTAATCAACCGCAAGCACAGCAAAATGAATCAGCCGTTCAGCTACCATCTGATTTTCCTAAAGATATCCCCTTATATTCCAATGCCAAACTACAGGAAGTTACACCTGCTAGCGGCTCAGAAAACAAAATCTCAACTCGTTGGTTAAGTTCTGACCCCAGTAATTTTATTGCTAGCTTTTACCGCAGCCAGTTTCAAACAAATAACTGGCAGATTTTACAACAGCCAACAGATGATACAGGAGGAGCTTTTGAGGTACGTCGCAACGATTTGCTGTTGAAGATTTCCATTCAGCCCAAATCAGTTACTAACGCCACACCTAATCAACCCCAAACAGCCACTGAATTACTGATTGATTACGTACCGAATAGTACTGTAACAGCACAACCTACTTCAACTACAAATCCTAACGAAACTGCTAACGCCGTTCCTCAACCGGGAAATTCACAGTTCATTGGCCCAATACCACCCGCAAACTTGGCAGCACAGCCACCAAGCACAGCTAATAACCAAACAATCCCTACAGCCACCCCTAAATCTCAGGTATTCAACGATCTGAATAAGGCACCACAAGAATGGCGGCAACATATCCAAGACTTGGCTGCATTAGGTGTTTTATCTATAGAAGCAAAGACAACTAAGAGCAATTCCACTAACACAACTAATCAGTTTGAACCCGGTAAAATCGTTACACATCGAGAATATGCCCGTTGGCTAATTGCCGCTAACAATGCTGTATATACCAACAATCCAGCTAAACAGATTCGTTTGGCATCAGAAAGTACTCAACCAGCTTTTAGTGATGTGTCAGCAAAAGACCCTGATTTCCCAGCAATTCAGGGATTAGCCGAAGCTGGGTTAATTCCCAGTCCTTTGTCTGGAGATTCTACAGTAGTTTTGTTTCGTCCTGATGCACCTCTAACGCGGGAACAGTTGCTGCTGTGGAAATTACCCCTAGATACTCGCCAAGCTTTACCCTCTGCTAACTTAGATGCGGTCAAACAAACCTGGGGTTTCCAAGACGCAGCGAGAATTGACCCGAAGGCTTTAAGAGCAGTGTTGGCTGATTACCAGAATGGCGAACAATCGAATATTCGGCGGGTGTTTGGTTATACGACTCTGTTTCAACCCAAAAAACCAGTAACTCGTGCTGAGGCTGCTACAGCTTTGTGGTATTTCGGCAGTCAGGGTGAGGGTGTATCGGCCACTGAGGCTTTAAAATTAAAGCAAAGTTAAAGCTGTGTCTACGACGATCTACTTGATCCTGATTTAGTTGCGGTTAGTCCACCATCAGCATAAAAGTGGGCAATTTTGCTCTTTAGTATACAAATTTTGCTATTTCTTTCTAATATATCTATTTTTCATCAAGAAAATGTAAATCTAAGTGTTTTAAGCGTTTTTACCTGTGTTTGATGAATTTTTGAGGCATAGTTAAGTGAAACAACGTAAATTAACTCAATAGACGTACTTAGTTTTGAAGTAATCTCAAAAGAGTAAGTTGTCAGACTATCGCCCTTTCATTGCTTTTAAACAAGTTAAAAAGACCACAGGTAAAACAAATATGAAAAAACAAGCTGTAGCAGCAGGATTTGTTCTATTTTCTTTCATGTTGCCGACCAAAGCCTCATCTGCGAGTTTTGATCGGCTTTATGTATTTGGTGATAGTCTTTCTGATACAGGCAATATATATAATGCTACGGGTAAAACATACCCTGCAAGCCCACCTAACTTTGATGGACGTTTTTCCGATGGGCCGATCTGGATAGATTATCTCGGAGATCAGCTAGGATTAAAGCCCACTTTATTGACTACTATTCCTTCCACACCTCCTACTCAAGGGATAAACTTCGCTTTCGGTGGTGCTAGCTCTGGTTTAGATAACGCTGTCGTTCCTAATCAAAATTTACCGGGAGTACTCAAACAAGTCCTTGGTTTTGCTGGAACTCTGCAAGCAAATAATCAAACTGCTGACCCAGATGCACTTTACACATTGTGGGGAGGTGCTAATGATTTCTTTTTTCTGAACCCGGAAGACTCGAAGACGCCAATCAGTAATATATCCCTGGCGTTGAATACTCTGGTAGGAGTTGGCGCAAAAAATATTTTGGTGTTTAACTTGCCAGATTTGGGACAGCTACCAGCAGCTAAAATCAACGGTCGCAACCCTACAACCCTCAGTAAATCGACTAGTGAGTTTAACTTGGGTTTAGCACAAACTGTGAACGCTTTGAATCAAAACCCAAATCTCAACATCATCTCTGTTGATACTTATTCTTTATTTAATCAGGCAAGTGCATTAGGTTTTACAAATGTAACCGAGTCTTGTCTATCTAGGCCAGATATATGTAAGCCAGGGGACAACAAGTTTCTCGTCTGGGACGGCTTCCACCCAACGACTGCTGCTCATAAAGAGATAGCAGACACTGCGCTGGCGGCGATTGAGGCTAAGTCTGTTCCTGAACCTGCGATCGACTGGAGAATTTTAGCCCTTGGTGCTTTTGGTGCGGTAGGAGTGCTGAAGCGTCAACAAAAAAGATCGGCACTTGTATCAGTAGGTCGGGTTGTTGATGCACAATTGTCTCATACAACAGTTAAAAAATAAACTAATTGATGTGAGATTGCGATCGCTGATTTGAAATACTTGAAGAATTAGCTATGCACCGTTCTCCGAGTGGTGCGGAAGCCAAGATTAAGCAGTTGTTGATGCAACCATTTGCGGCGCTGGGTGTGGAAGTCTGGTGCGTAGCGTGCTGCTTGTTTGGCATTTCCTACACAAAATACACATGGATATGAAATTGCTCATTTAGGAGCGATCGCTAATTGTATCGATTTGTTAAAAGCTTTCTGCGAAACTCATTGACTCGTGAAATAGTCTACAGGTGAATTTTTCTGATTGTCGATGCGCGATCGCACAGTAGAATTATTCCTACTATTGATATGTAAGCGCGATCGCCACAATTTGTGTTTACTTTCCAAATGTCCTAAGTGTGGGGCTAGGTTTAAAATCCCTGTTTTATGGGAGCAGGGACGTTGCGATCGCTGTCGGTTATCGTTTACGGAAATGGGAGAGCATCAAAAACCCACGAAACCTACTCACCTATACTAATTATTTAATCTATTGTAAGTTCGTTGTTTAATCAACCATAAGCGATCGCAAAACAACAGCATCTATCTCATTACGCAATCTTTCTACCTCATCACGCTGTGCATCAAATTCATCTAGAGCGATGCGAACTCGTTCAACTATATCCTTTTGTCGTTCTGGTGATGGGCAAGCTATCCAAAACCTTAATAGTTGACCTGGAAAAAAGTTAGTCATATTTCCCATACCCCTTTTGAGCTTCTCTACTTGAAGATGGAAAAGTTTTGAACAGCAAAAGTAGTACCCAAATTCCGGTAGGATGCGCTGGTTAAATCGAACTCTCATAGTAAAGTCACTGTAGATACATGGACTATCATCAGTAAACAAAGCAGCTTTACCTATAGTACCTTCACCAGACCGGGCTATTACTAAATCATTTTCGCGCAGTCCAAACTGTTGTGAATTGCTCTTATAATAGCTATCTGTAAGTGTTTGCGCTGAGTTTAGGTCGCAAGTATAGGTTTTTATAACAGCAGGGCTAATATAGTAAGCTTCCCCGTCTTCGTCATAATCTTCAGGGTGAATTGTTGCCCCAAGACGAACAAATGGAATGATTACCTCACGGAATAAACATCGCTCGACATTGGTAAACATTGTGTCAAGTGGGTCAAATTTTGGATGATGAAAGCGTACACCACCACGCAAATCTAGAGATCGCCCAAACTCATCTATGCTACGTTCATAAGTAAAATTGCCAGCTTTAGCTCGGTAGTCGTTCAGAGTGTAGTTAAACTCATCAGCAAAAATTGCGTCGATGACTTTGGGACGACTCGATAAACTGCGCTGCTTTTCTATTAATTTTTGCTCTAATTCCTCTAACTGTTTAGCAACGGTTTGTTGAATATTCAAAGATGGTACGGGAATACGTAATCTATTTAAATCTTCCTGGCGTATTCGTGGGTGTTGTTTACCTCCCATCATCTGCCGAAATGCAGTTAAATTCTGTGGTAGCAGAAGGAGATATTTGACAAACAGCCGATTCAATAATGATGTTCTTAGTTTTAATGGAATCCATTCACTTGTACCAATGTAAGGATCAGCCAAATCATTAAGTACAACTTTACCAAGGTAAGGTCACAAGCGTGTGATTGCTAAATCACAATCTGCCAAGTCAAGTTTAGTGCTGCCTACTTCTATCACTTTCCGTTCATTTCCTTCCTCATCAACCAAGATAATAGATGTACGACCTTCAATATCTGCAAGTTCAAGGATTTTCCTTTCCTCATTCAGTTCACCTTTAGCAATCATTCGCGGTGCATAGGGGAGCAAACAATCACATAATCGCATTTGTGGTGCTGTAGCTTCAGGTAGTGAAATTCCGTGCTGGATATCCCAAAAAAAACGATATTTAGGATCAGGTCGAAGAGATAGTTGTCTTGCAATATTTAGGCTTTCAGTTACAAAGCCACCGACAATTGTAGGTTGCTTATAGGCTTTTTTTTTACGAATATGCTCACGTAAACATCCCAAAATTGTATCAGTATCGTCAGGATGGATTGTATTGAGTAAGTCATTAGGATCGTCACAACGAAATAAATCATTGCGACGTGGTTGATAGCGATTGCCTTTCCCCCGCTTATAGCCTATTTCTTCTGCCTCTGCCAAAAATACACCATAGCGAAAAGCTGTATCTTCCATTACTTCACCAAATACCCACCAAGCATTGGCATAAGCAAAAGGTTCTGGCTTTTCTTTGCCAGGGAACTTGCCAAACACATCATTAATTTCACCGACTGACTCAATATCATCCAGATACTTATCTATAAGAGCAATTAAAGATAAATTCTCATCATTCTGAGCTAATAAAGACTTTAAAAACTGTTTCACAACTTGACGTGCGTCAGGATCGTTAGACAAGTCAAAGGTAACAAACTTATCAAAATACTTATATACAGCTTTAAAGAGTTTTGCCCAAGCTGTCTGATTCTTTGTCGTTTTACGTTTTCCACTAGTATCCATTGCTTTTGCTGCTTCGGCAATGCGATCGTACACATCTGTGCTAAAGCAATCCGGTGTAAAATATCCCTCATCTGGCGTAAACCTTGCATTTACAGAAGATGCAAAGTTACTAACCTGAGTTAACATTTGAAAATTTTGATACTGCCACTTTTGGCTTGCTATGCGAATGTGTTCAAAGGGTGCTTCAGCAAAATGATTATCAATTTTTTCAAATAAGTTATTAATCGATTTGAGCCATTCAGAAATTTCTTCTGTGTCCCATCTTTTAGGCAAAGCATGATTACACACAGTATCTATTAAATCATTTTTAATATTTAAAATGTTAGGATAGAGTAAATTTTGATGAGGTTGGTAGTTATAATCCAGATTGGCACAAAAATTCATCAGCTTAGTATGAAGCTTTTTATTGTCAATCGCCCATTGAATCAAAGGATGATTACGAAGTTTTTTATATTGGGCTGCTGCTTCTTTCCATTTGATATCAAAGGCAATCTCCTCATCTCGTGTCTTTTTACGGGCAAATAGCAAACAAGTCTTAGTAGATGTGAAGGGATTAAAAGCCAAGTATGGTTGTGAAACAATACCCCAAATTTCAAAATGTCTATAAAGGAATAGGCGAATAGATAAATTTTCAGCGGTATCAAAAATTGATTCAGGTAGTACTACACCCATACGTCCATTCGGTTTTAGGAGTTGGTAGTAACGCTCAAGAAACAACACTTCAGAATTGCGGGTTTCAGCAAAAAAGAAACGTCCACGATGGGCTTTCTTAGTTTCAGGATCAAGAGGAATAGAAAATGGTGGATTAGACATTATTACATCAAACTGCTCATTGACTTCATAAGGATAGGGTGCTGGTTCATCCTTTTGACTCGCAAGTAGCAGATTCCGGCCATTTCTCTCAAGATGTGTACGTTCAAAATCAAAGAAAGGTTTTAGGGCATCACTTTTAAAGATGTTTAGATTGCCATCAAGGTGAAGCACCATATTCACCTTTGCAGAAAGAGCTAAGTCTGGATTGGCGTCAATTCCATAAACACAATGCCCTGCCCAGAGATGAGGAAAACTATCATTAGACCAACTATCAATCTCTCGCTGTACTTTTAATGGCTGTCCTATCTTAGTTTTAGGAAGATGTTTAGTGACAAACTTCATTCCTTCAACTAGAAACGTACCAGAACCACAAGCTGGGTCACAGAGATATGGCGTTCTTGGATCTACAGGATGAGTTGTTAATTGTTTAACCAAATCGTCAAGACATAATCCATAAAGGACAAAGTAAACAATATTTTTATGAGTAAAAAAAGTGCCTCTATCCTGCTTAAAACCTTCAGAAATAATACCCTCAAAGAAGTCGCCTAAAATGTCACCAGTCCGAGCGTGAATATTATTTACAACTGAAATTCCCTCAAGTTGGTTGACCACATAAGCAACTTTATTGGCATCTACATAATCAACTTCTATCCCATAATTACGTTTCTCCTCTTCTGAATATCCAATCAATTCAGCAGAGTCTTTAACAAGCTGGTTAATTCGCTCAAATATTTCCTGTGGTGACTCATTTACTTTCTTCTGGGTATTAGGGTCATTTTTTTGATACACCTGGAACCGATAGGTATAACGAGGGGGATCAGTATTTGAGTCTGGGGTTGTAAACTCATCATATATTTTTGCAAGTAACAGACGACTAAGGTTTTTGAATACATAGTTATACTCAGTTGAACCACCCCATAACTTGTTATGTAGGTCTTTTTGAAGTCGCTGGAAAAAATCTCGGTATTTTGTGTCATCTAGAAGTGACTCACCGAGTTGTAGTTGATCGAATGGCTTATTAACATAAACGCTGGTAAAAGCAATCCCATAACTTGCTGGAATAAATCTAGATGCAGGTGGCTGACTCGCTGTATCCCACGCATCCCAATTTTGGTATTGCTCAAAATCTATTAGTTCAACTTCTTCTCGTATTTCTCCATTAACCCAACGGATTGTGTAGTAACCCAGGTAGCGAACAGGTCTGTTGTTAGAAATTTGCTCTTGAGGTGCAAGTAGAAATAACTGATTTTTGATAGCATCAGTGTACTCTTGTTCATATTTTTCTGGTGATTTGCACTCAACTAGCATGAAGCTCTTTTCTTGAATAGGATCGCGACGATCACCTACACATATATCCAGATACGCCGCTTTCCGTGATTGATGACCAATCGAGTAAGGCTTTTCAAGAGTAATAGATTTATCTAAAGGATAACCAAGTTCTTTGGTTAATCTGACTAATAAGTAAGCACGAACTAATTCTTCGGCTCCATTCTCAGAGGCATCATCCCACAGCCCACAATCACGCCCTTTACCCAGGTTTTGCCAATTATAGTGAACTTCTCCAGTCTTCCAATCTCTGCTAGGGGCAATGCGGATCACTACATCACCATTTGGATCTTTATCCTTTATGTATTTTTCAATAGCTTTCTTGAACTCAAGTTGCATTTTAGATAATCTTTATGATTTTTGTGTTAGTGATTTATAAAACTGCTGAGATTGTCCCGCAAGCGTTGATGAATGCGATCGCACCAGAAAGGAATCACAGTTTGTCCCTGACAAAGTACCTCTAATACCCCTTGCTTGTCAAACTCTACGAGTTGCAAAGGTTGTTCAGGCGATCGCCCAGTGGCAGTTTCAGGTAAAACAAGGGTGCAATGCCTGTGTTGGGCTACGCCAACGCATTTATGATTTGGCGTACTCATTTGTTATTTCGGGGTACTCATTTATCGATTTGGCGTACTCATTTGTTATTTCGGGATATGCATTTGTTATTTCGGGGTACTCATTTGTTATTTCGGGGTACGCATTTGTTATTTCGGGATATGCATTTGTTATTTCGGGGTACTCATTTGTTATTTCGGGATATGCATTTGTTATTTCGGGGTACTCATTTGTTATTTCGGCGATCGCATTTATTAATTTTGTGATTCCTGTTGCTGATTGTACTTATTCTAAAACAACAAATCGATATGGAAAATGAGTAAAAACACAGGCAAACTCGTAATTATTTCGTTGAAATTTTAATGAAATAAATCCACAAAACTACCCATCTCAGGCAAAAGGATACTCCACTATGTTGAAAAAGGAATTATTAAAAAAGGATGTGTTATGTCTTTAAAAACTCGTGGTTCTGCTGCTATTGACAAAGCCCAACTTCGTCTCGCCTTGCTTAAATCTATTGATGAAAATCTGGATTTAGGACATGGGTTAACCATTGAAGCTTACAACCACCTAATTAACACTACCCGTGCTGTGCTAGAAGCTAATAATACGCTGGTTTCCAATCTGGAAGAATCGCGTAAAACAGTAACCCAGATGGATAAAGCTCTCTCCGAAATGTCTGAACGAATGCTAAGTGGAGTTGCAACTGTCTACGGCAAAAACAGTATGGAGTATTCCAAGGCTGGCGGCTCTAATCGAAAACGAAGTAAACACTCTAGTTCAAAAGTTACTCCACTTATAGCGGTTCTTACTACTCAACCTACTCAAGCTGCAATTGCGAATGCCTCAACTAACGGTAATGGCACAACTCCCTTGCTGCAATAATTCACACCTACTTAAACAAGAAATCAGATCCCCGACTTTTCTAAAAAGTCGGGGATCTTTTTGTCGCCAACATTTTGTTATATCGAGGATGCGTTGACGTAGCCTACGCCAACGCTCCTGAATTAGTAGTAAATACCTGAATTCCTGGCACTGTCACATAATCACCATCATTAGTAATAATCTAGTAGGACTTACGCAAGAACTCTCTGAAACTCTTATTTCTCCGTGCCCTCTGCGTCCTCTGCGGTTCGATTTTCCGTTACCTGTGCGTAAGTCGTGTCTAGGTTTGATGACAATAATTTGTCACAGCGACAGAAATCTGTCACCGACGACAAATAATTAGTCACTGTACAATATGATTTGTGTCAAACTTGACTATTGAGCAATACTTTTATCAAAGCCGATGATGGGATTTGAACCCACGGCCTGCTGATTACGAATCAGCTGCTCTACCACTGAGCCACATCGGCGTACACAATCTAAGAGTATAACATGATTTAATCATGGTAGATCAAAATTCTAAAAATCGCCTTAATCCTGAACAGTATGCCAGCCTCAAAGCAGAAATAGCTGCTCCTTTTCGGGGTTTACGACAATTTTTTTACATTGCTTTCGCTGCTTCTGGTTCACTCGGTGCATTCGTCTTTTTCTTCCAAGTACTTGCCGGACGCAATGTTGAGAGTGCTTTGCCTAATTTAGCTCTCCAAGTAGGGATAGTTGCTCTAATGGTTTTCCTCTGGCGCTGGGAACAGCGTCAGCAACAACGCTCCCAATCGGGTAAAAATTCTAATTCCTGAAGGGAGAAATTTTAGCTAGTTAATTTCTAACTCCTTTCTTTTGATATATCTTTATATTCTTCAAATTTATTAATGCTTTGATGAATATTAAAATATCAAGAAAGAAAAAATAAAAAAATTATTAGGAAATCCTAAAAAGCAAAAATTTCTGAGAAAATAGAAATCATTGAAACGGGGTCAGCCAATATAAAGACCCTGACCATAAACCCAATCACATTCAAATGGGGTCAGCTATATTTAAAGACCCCAAATTTTATGTTTAAAAACTCCCAAATTTAACAAAACTCACATTAATTGGAAGCACCAGACTAACAAATTATTAGTCTGGTGCTTCCAATTTGCTAACTAGGCATTTACTGGGCTGTTACCAAATAGGATGAAGGAATTGGTTGGGCACGTCCAGCATTGACAAGTGCCTGGTAAACAAAGGCAGCAACCTCGGCTCTAGTTGCCTGACGATTAGGATTGAGTTGCTTCACTGTGGGATAATTGATTACTAGTTGCCGTGCAGTTGCCGCAGCAACAGGAGCGATCGCATAATTAGGAATCTGGGCCGCATCGGTGTAAAAAGAAAGGATATTTTGATTACTTGCAGTTAAGCCCAAACCATTAGCTAAAGCAACTAACGCTTGTACTCTGGGAATTTGCTGCTGTGGTTTAAAAGTGCCATCGGGATAACCAGAAACAAATTGACTCTGGTAAGCAGATTGAATGGCAGCGTAAGCCCAGAAATTGCTTGCTACATCCTTAAACTGAATGGCTGGGCGTTTGGCTGCTGGCGTTAAAGCTTTAGTAACAATAGTGGCGAATTGAGCGCGGGTTACAGGTTCATTGGGTTTAAAGCTGCCATCAGGAAAGCCCGCAATAATATTTTGGGAGGCTAAGGCTTCGATGTAGCTTTTTGCCCAGTAATTTGCTGGCACATCTTTAAAGGCAACAGGCCCTCCGGGGGGTACGTCAACACTTGCGGCAACAAAATCTACTGAGCCAAAAATCTTTTTCTGATCGATATCGTTGCCAACAGCGACAATCTTACCTGTTTTGGTGGCGTTGTTCACATCATAACGAGTGTTGTTGCGAATAAGATTGCCACCAGGATTTTCGTTAGTGCCAAGGTCGGGTAAAGCACTAACAGTTGCTACAACTCCATCTCGCTTATTGTTTTGAATGACATTCTTTCGCAGTACGGGCTTCGCTGACTCTGAGATAAAAAGACCGTCTTGGTTTTCGATAATTTGGTTTTCTACAATTAGAGGTGTGGAAGTGCCACCGATCGCAAGACCAAAACCGGTATCCTGAAATAAGTTACTCCGAATTTCTCCTTGGGCAGTTTTAGCAATTGAAATCCCATTGCCTTTGTTTTGCACAAAGAGATTACTTTCAATTTTAGGATTGCCTGTACCCGTGACAAAAACACCTTCTCTGACACTGTTAGTAAAAGTACTGTTTTTGATAATCGGATTAGTTGACTCTACCCACACACCCGTACCCCGGCTATTTGGGTTGGTAACGGTGACACCTGCGATCGTGGTATCTTGCTCGGCAAGGATGGTAATGTCCTGTCTGGCAAAGGTGCGACTAGTATAGAAGCCTCCACCTGTAATCAATATTGCCTGACCTTTAGTAGCTTCATCACCCCGCAGTGTCACCCCTGGTTTAAGTAAAAGCGGGAAGGTTTCACCACTTTCCTGGTTATAGTTACCAGGTGCTAATTGAATCACTGCACCTGCTTGGGCTTGACTGATAGCGAAACTTATGCTTTTGTAGGGTGCATCTGAGGTGGCACCAGCACCAGCCCTATCTGCACCAGTTGCTGGATTAACATAAATCGCTGCGGCAGTTGCAGGAGCTTGCGCTGTGCGAGTTGGGGCGATACTTTCTGGGTAAGTCGCACCAGCATTAACCTTACCCTGTAGTAGTATTGACCCACCAGAAATAACTAGCAAAGCCGTTAGTCCGGCTCCTACGCGCAAAGTGTATCTGAGATGACTGCTAGAAAAAAGGCGAAAATTTTTCACCAGAGAAATGTGAGAACCCCGATATTTCATTTTTTCTGTCTGTGATGTGCTGAATTACGGTATGTCGAACAAGGTTAAAGATAACAGCGTTGTAGCTGCTCTAAAACCCATGCAAAACTATACTGGATGATTAGCACTGATTCAGCTAAATTCCCTAGATAGGTCACAGAACTTATACATTAGTTATATTTAGGACTTACACCCAGGTCATGGAAAATCAAACCACAGAGGACGCAGAGGAATAAGGGTTAAAGAGGTTTTTGCGCCAGTCCTAATATTGTGTTACCCAGAAAATTTTATTATGGACACTATGGGGATGAGGCAATTTTTAGTATTTTTTAAAGCTAGATGCCGCAATTAATTCTGCGGGAAGTACGATCGCAGGAAAAGCAAACCTATTGGAAATCGGGAGAAATGCGTTTTAATTTTTTGGGGCTGCGTGGCGTCTTAGTTTTAGCGGGTAGTATCTGTCTTCTATTTGTGTCTACTCCTGCCTTTGCTGCGGAAAGAGTAGTGCTGAAGTATGGTGTCTTCCGCGAATCACTTTCTGGAGAGGAACTATCCACCTTTTCCCAAACAGGTGAACTCTCACGTTCGCTAAAAGTAAATTTAGCTTTGGCGCGACAAGACCCCAAAGCCATTCGTCAGTATTTAACAAAGCCAGTGAAGGTAAACCCTGTATTTTTAGATAGAGTGCTAAATAGCCAGATTGGTAATATTATTTTGGATCAAATTAGTCAAGTTACTTATACACCGTCTTGGAGAGCAGATCGGCAGGCTTTACGAGCCGCTTTGGTACTTTCTGCGAGTCAAGACAGGCAAGTATCGCTGATTGAAATTATTAAGAATTATCCCACCAATGAAGTGGAAGTTGATGGCGTAGTTTACCGCCGTAGGCATCGCTTGGAGAGTGCATACCGTCAACTCCGCCGCTTGCAAACAAACCTACAAGATTTATTTGGTGTTTAGTAAGCTAAAGTTTCTAAAGTTTCACGTAAATACCGCTGTACCTGCTGTTCCAAGCGAATTCCATCCAATTGAGCATCACGTTCTAGTTGCCAACGTTGAAAACCTGAACTAGTGGAGATCGCACATTTGAGGCTGTACCAAATTTCAGTATGGGCAGAAAATTGGCGATCGCTAGAAGCTGGAATTTGAGCCATAGTTCCTTATTCCTTTATTTTAAATTTCAACGGTAACTGGGCATTGGGCATTGGTTATTTATTCTCCTTTGCTCCTCTGCCCCCTGCCTCCCCTGCTCTTATCTCTAGCCCTTTTAAAGTGAAATAATATACTTTAGGGGCTACTACGAATCTGTATTTATCCTAAACAATGATTGCAATAATCGGGGCACAATCTGATTAACCCGCACTCCTAAAATGGTGAAATCTTGCTTAATCTTTTCTAAAGATAATGGCTCAATGCCAGCGAATTCTGTCTCATTAATCACCAAAACTCGCATTACACTCACAGGTATTTGTAAAAATAGATTGCTGCCCAAAAAGGCTAATCCTGCAAGTACTAGTGCAAGGCTGCGCCATTGAGGGAGGAATTTAGCTGAATTTGCTACTAATGGGGCAATTTGGTAAAGATTCCACAGTATCCAAACTGACAATACTGCTGCCACTAATGCCAGGATGCGATTTAATTTTGTATTAATTAAGCAGAGAATTTTCCGCTGCCGTTCAGTCAGATTTTCTGGCTTTAGGGCTATTCCTAAAAGAGCAAATATATAAAAGGGGCGACGCAACTGCATCCATAGCAGGGGGAGAACACCAATGGCGGCAACTAAGAATAGCTCCATCCAGACTGGCAAAAATGGCTCGCCTACAGACAAAAAGAATAAGCAGAGTACTAAAAAAACAGGCAACGTCGCCAATCCAGCGACGTGAATCCACAAAATAGGTTCAGAGCGAAATGAATGCATAATAAAAAGTTATGAGTTAAGAGTTAGGAGTTAAGAATTAGTAGCCTTTAACTCCTAACTTCTAATGTATCACTCCTAACTCCTAAGCATTTTACCCTCAACACTATCTCGTTAAGGTGAGAGTGCGGCGCTTCGTAACCATCTGATAGGATTCGATGATGTCACCTTCAACCCAATCATTGAATTTATCTATGCCGACACCGCATTCATAACCGGCGTTGACCTCACGAGCATCTTCTTTCATCCGTTTTAGGGAGTCAAGGACACCTTCAAAGATCACCTTACCGCCACGTCGCACCCTGACTTTGCAGTTGCGAACTAGCTTGCCAGATTGAACGTAGCAACCAGCAACCGCGCCACGACCGACTGGGAAGACGGCACGGACTTCGGTTTGACCCAAGGGTTCTTCCACCAACTCTGGTTCCAAAAGACCTTCCAAGGCATCTTGAATATCTTCTAGGAGTTTGTAGATGACGTTATATTCCCGGACATCGACACCTGCTTCATCGGCGGCTTGTCTAGCACCACTGGCAAAGGTGGTGTTGAAACCGATAATTACAGCGTTACTGGCAGCAGCTAAATCGATATCTGTCTCGGTGATTTCCCCAGCCGTAGCCAACAGCATCCGAATTTGGACTTCGTTTTGCGGGATTTGCTTGAGCGCTCCCACAATGGCTTCTACGGAACCTTGTACGTCTCCTTTCAAGATCAAGTTGAGTTCTTTCAACTCGCCTTCTTGTGCTTGAGCCGACAGGGTTGTGAGGGTAACGCGTCCTTGTAATAGGCGGGATAGGCGTTGTCTGTCTGCGCGATCGCTAGCAAGTGCTCTGGCTTCTTTTTCGTTCTGGAAGACCTCGAACTCGTCGCCGGCTGCTGGCACATCACTTAAACCTAGTACCTCGACAGCAAAGGAAGGAGAAGCAATGTCTACTCTCTTACTTCTGTCATCCACCATCGCCCGGACTTTACCAAAGGCCGAGCCAGCTACCAAGATATCTCCCACATGCAGGGTGCCATTCTGAATTAGCAGGGTAGCAACTGCTCCCTTAGCTTTATCCAGATGTGCTTCAATGACAGTTCCTTTGGCGGTACGATCTGGGTTAGCAGATAGTTCTGCAACTTCTGCTACCAGGAGAATCATCTCTAAGAGCGTATCCAGATTTTCACCTCTGATGGCGCTCACGGGAACCATGATTGTCTCACCACCCCAGTCTTCTGCGGTCAGACCATACTGGGTCAACTCTTGTTTCACCCGCTCTGGTTGTGCCCCTTCTTTGTCAATTTTGTTGATTGCAACAACAATTGGCACTCCCGCAGCTTGGGCGTGACTAATGGCTTCAATGGTCTGGGGACGGACACCATCATCAGCAGCTACTACTAACACGGCAATGTCTGTTACCCGCGCTCCTCGTGCCCGCATCGCCGTAAAAGCTTCGTGACCAGGAGTATCCAGGAAGACTATCTGCTGTGCTTTGCCCTCATGTACTATATCTACATGGTATGCACCAATATGCTGAGTGATACCGCCAGCTTCGCCAGCAGCCACTTTGGTTTTGCGGATTGAGTCCAGCAGGGTTGTTTTACCGTGGTCTACGTGACCCATAATTGTCACGACAGGCGGACGGCGATGAAGATATTCTTGGTCTTCTGCGCCGACCATTTCCGTGATTTTCCGAGCTTCTGCTTCTCGTTCGACGGTTTCAACTTCTATTTCTAGTTCTTTTCCTACCAGGGTAATTGTGGGAATATCTAGATTTTGAGTGATACTCACCGCCATACCTTTAAGGAACAGGATTTTGACAATCTCTGTATCGGCAACGCCTAATACGTCAGACAGTTCTTGCACAGTCAACGGCCCTGTGATCGTCACTTTTTCGGGGCGATCGCGTTTTGTCTCGGCTTCTTGGCGACGGTTTTGGTGATGGTCGCGGCTCGAAGACTTGGAACCAGACCTGGAACCAGATTTTCTCCCTCTTGCAGTTGGGGCGCTAGCAAGGGTTGCACCTGGCATCTGTACAGGTCGAGTCGCTTTCGGTTTGGGAGGACGAGCAATAGAAAGGCTGACTTGGACTGTGGCTGGTGAATCTATATCGTCATCATCGAGCAAATCTTCTTCAAACTCATCATCAAGTATGGGTTTGATCCGCTTGCCTTTGACGCCAGCTTTTGCCTTCTCTTTAACTTCGTCAATTATTTCCTCTTCTACCCATTTTTTGCCGCCTTTGGTCGGTCGAGGCGGACTTGGGCGTTTCAAATCGAGGAGATCCGGTGTGACTGGTTCATCACCCAATCCTTGAGATTTGCCCGCTATGCCTGACATCTGTCTAGGTGGAGTAGCGATCGGCATTGCGGCTGCTACTGCTTCACCTGGACGTGCCGGTCTGGGTCTTTGTCCCTCTCCTAGTTGTGATGGTGCAGATGGTCTATTGCCTCTCGGCTCTGGTCTGCTGGGTGCAGGGGTAGGACGACTTGTCCTTTGTGGCGCACCTGGTGCGGACTGGTCTGTTGGCAGTTTAGCGACTCTCGGCTTAATTTGTTCGCGATCGCCTTCCGCAGGACGTAGCCGTTGGTCGCGTTTGAGGATCGGTTTATCTGCCTGAGATACTGGCAGTTCATCTACCACCTGGGCAACTTCTGCCTCAGGTCTGGCTGGAGGAGCAACTAGTTGTGGTTTGATCGGTTTTTCCGATTTCGGTCTGGGCGGAACTATTTTTTCCGGTTTTTGGGATGCTATTTTTTCCGGCGCCGGATTTGGATTAGGCGTTTGTTCCAAGTCAGCGATCGGAGGTTGCTCTTGAGTCTCAGATTGAGTCCGGGGCACAGGTCGAGTTGGTGCTGCCGGTTTCAGGGGTGAGACTGGTGTAGCGAAAGGCCGTGGAGGAGATGGAGGATTAGCTTCAGACAAGGCAGCTTGGGTATTGTTAGCAAGTGACGCCTCTAGGGCGTTGGGAGTAGTATTTCTCAATATTTTGGGTTTGCGTATTTCCAAAATTTGCTGTTTGTGGGGTGCAGCAGGTCGGTTACGTCCGCCGTTGGGTGGTGAATTTGGCTTATGGCTGGTTGTACCTAGTTCCTTTTTGGCTGACACATTCGTAGCTGCAAGCTTTTCTGCTGCCGCCCGGATGTTTTCTGCCTCGGATTCTGAAATCGTGCTGCTATGGCTTTTGACCGCAATATCGAGCTGGTCGCAAATTGCTAGTAGCTCTTTGTTATCCAAATTCAATTCCTTTGATAATTCATAAATTCTAACTTTGCCGTTGTTCATCCACTCTTCCCCTTTAATTTACAGTTTTAGCGGATGGTTGCCTGGTTTGCGACATCTCCATCCTTGGATTACTGTTTTTAGACTGCCGTTCAGTTTTTGCCGGTGCCTCCAATCAGGAAAGAGAGATGTTTCGGTTTAATAATGGCATCCCCACCAGGAATGATGGTTGAGGGATACCCATAAAAATTTCTTAAATAAAAGATTTTTATAGGAACCCTTGAGGCCGAACTGCGCCTGAGCGCTACCAGGTTGCCATTTTGTAGTTTCTTGTTTTGTTGATTCTGAGTCTTCCACAACACAATCGATTACATTTTGTTCTGGGAATGTTGCCTCGCCCCTCGTTATGGGAGAGCCGAATGCCTTTTACACCCATTTACTATTTTGGCACTAACCTTAACGATCAACAGGGAGTGTGATGAAAGCGCGACTTCGGCTTTCGACACAATTCCTCTAATGATTACGTCACAAAGTTGTTCCAACTAAATTTGGTTTTGGGTATTACTGCGGGCTAGACGTTGCGACAAGCTTTGGTACAGTGCTTCTGGCACTGATGCATGTAGCGATCGCCCTAGTCGATTTTTTTTTTGAGCCGCTTGTAAGCAACTCGTTTCTGGACAAATATAGGCAGAACGCCCCATGCCCTGATCCAATTGTACCTTTCCATCGGGAAAGACGCGGACAATCCGCCAAAACTGATCTTTTGAGCCTACTTTCCGGCAACTAATACAGCGCCGATAATTTGGTTTCATCGGTTCTTTGCGATCTCAGTCCAGGATAATGGAAGTAAAAAGAAGTTTATTATTACTATTTTTTACTTATACCAAGTAGCTTTTGAGACTGAGACTACAATCTTACAGTATCAAAACTTTACAAAATTAATCAATTATTCATCATCGTTATTGTCAAAACTATCTTCGTCTTCTAATTCGTTCTGATTTTCATCCTCGAATTCTTCTTCATATTCAAGATCCTCTTCCTCTGATTCCTCTGATTGATATTTTGTTCTGACGGCTGCAAATTTAGTATCCTCTGCTGCATAGTCATACTTAGCTTTGTCTTTAATGTCTATTTTCCAACCAGTCAAACGGGCTGCCAAACGGACGTTTTGTCCTTCTTTCCCAATAGCCAAACTCAATTGATCTTCAGCTACAAGTACATGAGTTTGCCGCGATTCTGGGTCCATCAGGCGTACTTCATCTACCCGTGCTGGACTTAAGGCATTAGCAATGTATGTTGCTGGGTCTGGCGACCAGCGAATTACATCTATTTTTTCACCGCGTAATTCGTTGACTACCACTTGAATTCGCGATCCCCTAGCTCCAATACAAGCGCCTACTGGGTCTACATCACGATCAAGAGTATCTACTGCTATTTTAGTCCGGGGGCCGACATAACGGGAAGGGGGGTTTGCCTCCCTAGCTACGGCAACAATCCGTACCACTTCATCTTCAATTTCTGGGACTTCGTTGGCGAAAAGATAAACTACCAAACCAGCATCAGCACGAGACACAAGCAACTGTGGCCCTCGTTGCTGACCTTGGGAGACTTTTTTGAGATATACCTTGAAGGTGGCATTTGCCCGATAATTATCGTTGGGCAACTGTTCCCGCTTGGGTAATTCGGCTTCTACTTCTGGCTGACCAAAGCCGCTGCTAACTGCTAGAACCACTGATTGCCGCTCAAACCGCAGGACTCTTGCTTGGAGAACAGTTCCTTCTAAATCTTGGAATTCTTCTTGCACCATCTGGCGCTGTTGATCCCGTAATTTTTGCGCCAATACTTGCTTAGTTTGCATCGCCGCCATCCGACCAAATTCTCCTTGATCGGGGGTAACATCCAGCACCACAGAGTCCCCTAACTGCGCTTCGGGAGCGACTTGTTGAACTTCGTCTAGGGAAATTTGGTGATCTGTGTTATCTACTTCTTCAACAATGGTTTTGGTGGAAAGAACGCGAAATCCTTCTCCTTCAATATCGAGTTCTACTTCAAAATTTTCAAAATAATCTTCGTCAAACTGTTTGCGCTCTAAATTTTGGGCACGGCGATAGCGTTCATAGCCTTTGAGTAGTGCTTCTCTAATCGCTGATTGAACTGCAAGCCGGGGTAAATTCCGTTCGCGACTTATACTTTCAATTAATTCTTTTAATCCAGATAAAGTAACCATTGACATAAGCAATCTCCTTTAAAAATTAGGGAGTGGGGAGAGACACGATTAATCGCGTCTCTACTGAGTGGGGACTGGAGACTAGGGACTGAAAACTACGCACTAGAGCCAGGGATTAGAGAATAGCTTTAAACTAATCTCTAACCTCTAGCCCCTACCCTCTAACCTTTAGCCCTTAGTTCCTAAATCTTTAGCCTTGAGCTAAGGTGCTCTAGTCTCTAACTCTTGAGCCATAGCCCTTTGTTTATCCGCGCTCCTCTAACTGCACCTTAGTAATTAGGGAGCGAGGAATTTCGACTACACGACCTTTTTGGTTTAAGTAAAGTGCTGTCTCATCCCGACGGATCAACTGACCAATCCACTCTTGTTGTCCGTCGTAGGGGGGCGTTGTGGAGATAATGACAGGAAATCCTTTAAAGGAAATAAACTCCCTGTCTGTTACCAGTTGCCGCGAAATACCAGGACTAGACACTTCCAAGACGTATGTATCTGGAACGATTTCCGCAGCATCTAAGGAGGCTTCTAAAGCACGGCTCATCCTCTCACAATCGTTCAACCCAGTGTCTTGCTCAGGATTGCGAATGTCTACCCGCAACACTGGTGGACTCTGGTTGGTGTGAAAAACCACACCAACCACTTCCAATCCCAGTTCTTCTGCCACTGGTGTCGCCAAATCAATAATTTGTGGAACTAAAGGATGAGCCATGAGAGAATTCAATAAAAAAAGTGGGCATCGACCCACTTCCTGCGATAGGTATATCTTCCAAGAAGTCTTGTGACGAACCAAATGATGATTCGCCTAATTCGAGTTTAGCGCATTTCTTTTATAGTCGTGCATTGGGCATGGGGCATTGGGCATTGGGAGAGAGGAGGCAGGAGGCAGAAGTTCTTTAATTTTGAATTTTGAATTTTGAATTGATTTCTCCTCTGCTCTCCCTACCCTTCCCGTATTTTTGGGAGAGTAGCACCTTTATCCACTACCATGGGAACTGATGCTTGTGTTCGTAGCTGCCGGGTTTGCTCGATAATTTGGTCTATGTCTTCTTGGGATAAACGCTGGACGTAGTTGAGTTTGATTTCCTCTAAGAAGTCAAACAGTAAACTCTGAATTTCTGAGAGTACATGTTTTTCCTTGATTTGAGATCCCAATACCTTGGTGAAGCTTTCTACTAGCTGACTGGTGAGTTTTGCTCCTACAGGGTCTTCAACAGCGCTAACCAAAGTTTTGTAAAGATTAGTTGTGATTTGAGTCGCCAGTTGCTCGCTTAACTGGGTTTGAGCCTGTCCCACGCCAGGGAGATTCTGAAGGTTGCGGTAGACAGGAACTTGATCGAAGACGGTTTCGATGTTGTGGCGCAGAATGGCAACGATCGCAGGTTGGATATCAGGTAGCACTTGGTAGACAATTGTTTTTACCAAAAGACTTGCGATCGCTTCCACTTCATTCACATTATTAATATCTATGTAGGGACGTAAATTTTCTTGTTGTGAGAGCCAGGTTGTTAATTCACCCTGCTGAATTGAACCTTGAACCTGATTAATCACCCTCACCACGACAATTTCTGTGAGTTCTTCGGCAAAATTGGCGACAATCCCCTGATTAAGTTGCTTTCGCACTGGATGCAGATTCAATAACTGCGCTTGATCGAGGCGAATTAATACAGGTATGATTCGCAAGCCTCGCCAAAATGGCAGTAGTAAAAATAAATCGTACCATCGCCACAATAGTGCTTCTAACCAGCTAAAACCAGGATGTTGGCGTTTGAGTAAGAAGGTGCGCCCCAGCAATTCTAAGCCAAATAAAATCACAAAGGGTAAGTCAATAAGCCAGAATTTATCAATAAAATCGCCATTTTCCCCGATTTGGCGGTAGTAGTTACTGGCGATCAAAGGGCGGATGCTTTTGTTGAAAAAATTAATTTCTTTATCCCAGCCATTTTGTGATAGATGCGGCTGACTCCAAAAAGTAGCGAAGGACTGTTTTGCGGATTCTTTGCGGATGTGCGATCGCATCCTTTGTTTGATTTTTTCTAGCGTCCCACTCTTATTCGCTCCCGCAAACGGGTTACTGTCAATCATCTCGCTGCTAAGACGACTTATTTGTATTAGCCTGCTATTTACTTGAGGCGACTCTAACCCTGTTTGCCTAACTTGTTCTTCTAATGCGTCTACTGTTTCTAGATAACTTTTTGTGTCTCGATGACTTTCAATACCTTTGATTGGGTCATAAATCTTAGTAATTTGGGGAACTTTTCGCAAGTAGAAATCTCGCCAAGGTACGTAACTTAAATCGAACAACACTAAACTTAAATTTACGGCGGCAGTAATTGCCATAAATCTTTCAAACCAAAGATTACGCTGCTTAGAAGATTTTATATTTTTCATTTTCTGTAAAATATGATACTGGTTTGGGTATTTAAAATATAAACTCTTTCATTTATTAATTTTCTTTCTGCCCTTTCTAACCAATTACAGCAATTTCCAGTCGAATAGACCCCAGTAAAAGGGCACATCTGTCATGGGTGTCAACTTCAGCCCAAACCAAAACCCCTTTTCCAACCATAAGCTGAAAATACTCCTCATTGAAGCATAGCCACAGGTGAAGAGACTGCCTTTAATCTTAAGTTGACACCAATGCACAGATGTGAACTACACGGCAATTTAGTGTTAAAAAGGTGTATTTGATTCAAATGATCGGATCGCTGATCTATCTCTGCCAATACAACATATTCCTTTTGATAGATGACATAAATTATTTTTTAAATTTTTAGCTAAATTTAACAAAAAAAATCACAATTTGTTCAAAATTCATTAAATAATCGTGAAAAAAGTTATTAAACAAACTTAAAATGCAGCTGTTAACGTTTATGATCCTGCTGATTTGACCCAAAGGAGTTTTTAAGTATGTGGTGTGGGTTTGGAAAATCAAGCGCAACCTTTGCTGTTACTTGCCTGATGACTGCTAGTATGGTAATTGCAGACACAGGTTTTGCAGCCTCTCAAAAAAGTTATACGCCCCAGCAATTCCGTGAAGTATTGCGGGGATTAGGCTATAACGTCAAGGTAACAAATACTGCTTTGACAGACGAGGGAACTAAAAAGGCAATTCGAGAATTTCAGACTGGTTACAAGCTAAAACCTGTTGATGGTATAGCAGGGCCGAAAACCCAAGATTTTGCTGCTAATATCGTTCAAATTTTGCACAGAAATTTGAATGCAGTGGTGAAGCCAAATCCTCCGCTGCCGCGCGATCATTTTTATGGTTCCCGCACGGAAGAAGTGGTGAAGGAGTATCAGAAGAAATATCAGTTGCAAGAAACTGGAATTGCTAATTTAGCACTCCGCCAAAAGCTGAATGAAGAAGCAAAAACACTCTTCAGCCAGCCAACAACTAAACCAACAACTAAACCGACAACTAAACCGACAGCTAAACCGACAGCTAAACCGACAGCTAAACCGACAGCTAAACCAACAGCGACGCCAACAGCGACGCCAACAGCGACGCCAACAGCGACGCCAGCAGCTACACCAACATCTACACCAACATCTACACCAACATCTACACCGACAGCTACACCGACAGCTACACCGACAGCTACACCGACAGCTACACCGACAGCTACACCGACAGCTACACCGACAGCTACACCAACAGCTACACCCTAGTCCCCACAAAAAACTCCTACCCCAAAACTAGCCCCTCAGGTCATCTGATTTGGTTCCTCTAAGGGTCTGCCCTTGGGTGTAGGTAGAATTGGACGGAGATCGTTGTAAGGCATAGGAATGTACTGCACGCTGGGTCGTCCTCCTTGTGACTGTGGGTACAGATCCATGAGATCGTAAATAGAATGGGGCAGTCCGACGGTTACGGGCAGCCCCATTTCTGTTGCTTCTTCAATAGTGATGGGATAGTCGTGGGTGACGCGCCCAGTTGTCAAGGCTTCGATAATCGGTTCGATATTTTCTGGCAGAACTTTTTGTTTGGGTATACTGTCTTTTAGCAAAGTTCGCACAAATCGCTGTACCTGCTGAATTGCTTTGCGTGAGAGGTCGGCCATAATTAGAGTTTGGTCATCAATCTCACTGATGGGTTTATCTTCAACTACTTTCAGGATACTGGCTGCGGGGTAATTACCCAATTGGGGATCAACTGGCCCCAAGACAGCGTTAGCATCCATAATAATTTCATCAGAGGCGATCGCAAGCATTGTACCGCCACTCATAGCRTAGTGSGGKACAAAAACTGTGACTTTTGCTTGGTGGCGAATTAACGCTCTGGCGATTTGTTCCGTAGCTAAAACCAAACCGCCAGGAGTGTGCAAAATTAAGTCAATCGGTACATCTGGGGGTGTGAGGCGAATTGCTCGCAATATTTGTTCTGAGTCTTCAATAGTAATGTAGCGAGATATGGGAATTCCCAAAAAGCTAATGGACTCTTGACGGTGAATCAGCAAAATCACCCGACTTTTGCGTTCCTGCTGGAATTGTTGTAAASCACGCAAGCGGCGATATTCTATTTGACGTTTTTGCCAAAGGGGTTGCAAAGAAGTCAGAAGGAGGAAAATCCAGAATAAATCACCAATACCAAAGCCCATATAATTTATTTTTGTTCAAAAATAACGGTTGCCGTCATTATTGTTACAAATTTGGAGCGATCGCAGTTCTATCTATAGATTCATAGAAAAATTACGAATTATTTACTACCCCCTTCGCCAAATTTTAATAGTGTCGTCATCACTACCGCTAACTAGGGTTTGGCCATCGGGACTGAAGGCGACGCATCTAACATAGTTGGAATGCCCTGTAAGTGTGCTGATTTCTCTGCCACTGTGTATGTGCCACAGTTTGATAGTGTTGTCCCAACTGCCACTAGCCAGAAATTGTCCATCCTGGCTAAAGGCGACTGACCAAACTGAATCAGAATGACCAATGAGGGTACGAATTTCTCTGCCTGTATTTACATGCCAGAGTTTAATCGTGTTGTCACCACTACCACTGGCGATAATTTCCCCATTTTTGCTGAAGGCGATACAGTTGACAAAGAAAGAATGGCCTGTGAGTGTGTAAATGTTTCTGCCTGTGTATATTTGCCACAGTTTAATCGTGTAATCATTGCTGCCACTAGCCACCAACTGTCTATCCTGGCTATTGGTTGCAGGGGTTCTTGGAGAGTAAGCAACTGACGAAACTGGGTCGGAATGACCTGTGAAAGTTTGGATTTCTATGCCTGTGTGTACCTGCCACAGTTTGATTGTGCAGTCAGCACTGCCACTAGCCAGAAACTTGCCATCTGGACTAAAAGCAACGGAATTCACCCAATTAGTATGACCAGTGAGAGTACGAATTTCTTTACCTGTGTTGACATCCCACAATTTGATTGTATTATCCCAACTCCCGCTAGCTAAAATTCCTCGGTTCAGGTCTGCAACTCCCGCAGATTTGCCGGACTCGCCTTGATAAGAAAGGTTTGAAGAGATTGGGCTAAAGGCGACGGAATTAACCATACTGGAATGACTAGAAGACCAACGACCCAGTTGACGCACTAATTTGCCAGTGCCTACTTGCCAAAGCTTGATGGTGTTGTCATTACTGCCACTAGCAAGAAATTGCCCATCTGGACTAATGGCGATCGCATGAACCATACTAGAATGACCTCTGAGGGTCTGTACACATTGCCAGTTCTGCCGATCTAATACTACAGGTACAGGTAGTTTCACTCTAGGCGTTATCACTAAAGTAGATGATATTTTAGTTATATCTTCCCCAGTATCAGGGCCTAATAAATCTAACCACTCTTGCACAGACTGGGGACGATACGTTGACTCCAGATCCATGCCGCACATAATAGCCTGATTTACCCTGTTGCTGATGTTGGGATTAAAATATTGTGGTGGTTCTAAATTAATATTGTGACGCCTATCATCTGCACTAGTTGGTACAACTGCGGTAAGCAAGTTATACAAAGTAGCGGCTAGGGCATAAATATCAATGTATTCTCCTCGCGGCGCTTCTGATTCATACTGTTCAGGTGGGGCAAAACCAGGAGTCCGATACACTGTATGCCTTTGGATCATATTAGGAACAAATTCTCTAGCGATGCCAAAGTCTATCAGCACTGCTTCTAATTTATCAATGCGGATCATGATGTTGCGTGGTTTGAGATCCCGATGCAACAGTCCTTTAGAATGGATTAGAGTCAAAGCATCGCCAATTTGCCGGATGTAGAGTAGTGCTTCTGCCTCTGATAGCACACCTATTCGCCTCAAGCGCTGTGCTAAGTCTTCCCCTTCGATGTAATCCATCACCATGCAGGGCAAATTCCCCTCATCAAAGATGGTTTCTATTTGTACTATATGAGGATGGTGGCACACAGCCAGCCGAACTGCTTCATCACGAAAGTCTTGCCGTAACTTGTTTCGGTGGAGTATCCAGGCGGGGTGATTCAGGATTTCTTCTTTGAGGGTTTTAATCACTCGCTGTTGATTTCGTTGATTTCTGGCAAGATAAGTAATGCCAATTCCGCCTTCACCTAGTTGGCTTTCAATAATGTAGCGTCCCCCGAATAAAGACTTTCCTGCATTCCACACCATTAGTAATATTTGACAATTGCTGGTATTTATTTTGGCACGGTATCAGAACAGCCAACACGAATTTTTGGGAATTCCATTTGAATTGCTGTTGTAGCTTTTTGGAACTTAGTTACTTAGATAACATTTTGATGAACCTCAATAATTACTAATAGTATAAAGTTGGATATACCCTCATCGTTTTGCCTAAACTATGCGTTTATACGAAAATATGAAAGTTGATTGCTCATGGTAGAGTAAACAGTAACTTTAGACATATTTGTTCATAATAATTTGACTTGTAGGTAATCTAAAATTATGCTAAAGAATCTCAATTTGAAACAAAAATTTACAATTCTGCTATTGGTAATTTTGACATTTGGTCTGAGCTTGAGTGGATTTACTCTTTCTTCTTTACTAAGGGAGAATGCTAAACAAGATATTAGCTCCACTGGTCTTATGCTCATCCAAACAATGAGTTCTGTTCGTAAATACACCAGTACTCAAGTGAATCCAGAGCTAGTTGATAAATTGGCTACTGAATTTTTGCCGCAAACCGTTCCTGGATACTCAGCACGAGAAGTGTTTGAAATTTTACGGAAAACAACAGACTACCGT
The DNA here is from genome assembly GCA_003326195.1 of Nostoc punctiforme NIES-2108. Classification (GTDB taxonomy): domain Bacteria; phylum Cyanobacteriota; class Cyanobacteriia; order Cyanobacteriales; family Nostocaceae; genus Nostoc; species Nostoc punctiforme_A. Next base: position 130,723 of record LXQE01000159.1, on the reverse strand, counting down.
GATTTCTTTTATAAAGAAGCAACTCTCAATCCCACAAATCTTCGGGATAAGGCTGACGGTTTTGAGACGGAAATTGTAGAACAGTTCAGAAATAAATCAGACCTTAAAGAAGTTAGTGGATTTCGCTCAATTCCTGGTGGGGATATCTTTTATATTGCTCGTCCCTTAGCAGTTTCTGAACAAAGCTGTCTGGTCTGTCATAGTGTACCTGAAGCTGCACCTCAAAGTATGATTAGTCTTTATGGTGCTGCTAATGGATTTGGGTGGAAGCTTAATGAAATTGTTGGCGCTCAGATTATATCAGTACCTGCCAAGAATGTCATTAGCAAAGCAAATCAGTCTTCTTTACTAATTATCTTGATTGTATCAGCTATATTTATAGCGACTATCCTGTTAGTCAACTTGTTCTTGAATCGACAAGTTGTGATTCCTCTCAAACGTATGACTCGCATAGCCGAAGAAGTTAGTACGGGACATATGGAAGTTGAATTTGAGCAGATGTCTAATGATGAAATCGGTAATTTAGCTAAAGCCTTTAAACGGATGCAGTTAAGTTTAGAAATGGCGATGAAAAGAATCAAACGTACTCAAGGAGGTGCAAGCGATTACAATAATTCGTAATGACGCTCTTTACAAGACGCTGCATATAGCTTGCTTTCCCATCAGAAGTATATAGACTCGCTTTGGATAAAGCTAATGTAATTGATTTCTGTAAGGGGTATTTAGATTCTGTCAAAAAATCTCGTTACTTTATATTAGCTTTCTTGACTTAAACCCAATACGCTTGGGTTAAGCATGTCTTTCTTCTTTTTGCGTCCAACTCTTACGAGACGCTGCGCGAATGCGTCTACGTTAAAAAAATTGACTTTGGCAAAGAGTTTTAGCCTTAACTGAACTGTATTGGACTTAAACCCACAGAATTAGTTAAGAGATTAAAATTATTCCTCAATTCATAAGGACTAAATTTCTATGAAAATAAGCTTTTTTTGAATTCAAAAGCTGCTTGAAAATTAGGAATTTCCTTAGTTACAAGTTCAATAAATTGGTCAGCTGAAATATAAGGATTATGAGCTAGTATTTCTTCTATAATCAGATTTGCCATTGGGCCGATGTGGTAGGCTAATTCTTGCTGACAATGTTTGATAAATGCTGGTTGGAGTGAAGATTGTTGTTGTTCTTGTTCAATTCGTCGCCCAGTTTGTGGACTAGTAGGCGAACTAAAAATTGTTTCTTCAGGTTGTTTATATGACTGTGATATAAACGACATAGCCTGAAATTCAGGGTTAAATACCGTGGCTGGCAAATCATCAACCATGATTGCAGAAGACATTGCTACTTCTGGTTCTCCAATATAGCCTAAATCTCTAAGAACTTCGCTGGCTGTTTGGTATCGCTTATTAGGTCTATCTTCCAACATACAATCAAGTACTTGAGCAAACCCATCAGTAACATAGGTATAATCACGCCAGTTCCATTCAAGTGAGTATTGATCCATTAGTAAAGATGGATCTCTACCCGTGAGTAATACAATAGCAGTTACACCTAAAGCATAAAGGTCACTAGAGGGTGAACATAAACCCAAACTAATCTGTTCGCGGGGAGCATATCCCACTTTGCCTACAAGGGACATTTTGCCAACAAACGTTACCTGTTGGTTGGAACTTCTCACCTCGTTTATGTCAGCAATTTGCTTACCTACCCCGAAATCAATCAGCACTGGCAGATCCTTGCCATCGGGTAACATGATGTTGTCTGGAGAAATATCTCGATGGATAATGTTGTGCTGATGCACATATTCCAAAACAGGCAGCAGATTCTTTAGCCACTGTATAACTTCGTCTTCAGAAAAATTTCTTCCTTGACGTTGAAGTTCTCCTAGCAGTCTTGAATATGTTTTACCGTCAACATACTCTTGTACTAGGAATAGCCGACCATCTCCTTCAAAGCAAGCCAAAAACTTAGGAATTTGAGGATGTTGCAATTGATGAAGAATTTTTGCCTCTCTTTTAAATAAGTTACGATATTGTTCCAGTCCACTTTCGCCTGTGCCAATGGGTGCAAATTCTTTGAGAACACAGGCTTCATTAAACCGACGAGTGTCAAATGCTAAGTAAGTTCGTCCCAATCCTCCCTGTCCTAGAAGTTTTTGGATAATATAGCGGTTATCGATTAGAGTTCCAGCAGCTATTTCTGGTCTTGTCATAGGGGACTGTGACATCATCATCGCACTCCTAGCGATTTTGTTATTGATAAATTATCTAATTTGCTGAAAGTCAGAAACTCTAGCAGATAAAGGCTGATAACATCCTTTAAATTGAGGTTAGCACCACTATCGAGCCAAGGAAATACACTTTTCTACAATTTTTTGATGGTCTTGTGTTACCAAATAGACAATTTTAACCTGGGTAGTTTAATCCTACTACTCATACTTAAGTATTTTAGCCGCCGCAACATAATCAGTGTCTGCGGTAATATCTGCAAATGTTCAGGGCATCGCCTTTGAGATTTGCTGCTGAACCTTATTTTCCCTATAGTTACCCAATTTAAACTGGGTTGAGGAACAGTAAGGATATAGCGTGACATCATGGTTTTTCATAAAAAATGAGGTTGCTATAGACTTGCTGAAAGGAATATTATATGTATTTCAACTGCTAAATATGCGATCGCTCTCAAAAATTAATCTTTTTGAGAGCCAATATCGTTATGAAATGGCTGCTTCGGCATCGTCTATCAAAGTTTTTAGTGCAGTAAGTCCTCAATAGCAGAAAACTATACTGCGTATCATAAAACACTTGTGAAGCTACAATAGTTCATCTAGTTCATCAGGATTCACGCCTAACTGACGCAAACGTTCTGCTAATTGTTCTGCTTTTCGTTTGGCTTGAGCAGCTTCTTGTTTAGCTTTTGTAGCTTCTTGTTTAGCTTCTGTAGCTTCTTGTTTAGCTTCTGTAGCTTCTTGTTCAGCAATCATAGCTCGTTCAGTTGCAGCAACAGCTTCCTCCGTGGGTGCGGGAATTAATTCTCCCGTCAAAGTGAACCACCTCAACCACAACCTTTCAATATCTCGAAATGAACCATGCCATAAGCGTAAACTTAAATCTATCTCTGGCATTAGTAGGTATCCATTAGTCAAGTTCATCGGTTCATAGTGACCGCCAACTAAGTGAAAAGCCTGAAATTCATTAGTGTAGCGACTAAAAACAACATAGTAAGGAATCCGCAGAATTCGCTCATAAACTTCCCATTTGCTAGGAGGTTTATCTGCTGCACTTTCTCTTCTTGTGCCTAAATCTTCGTCTTCCGTACCTGGGGATAATAACTCAACAACCACAAAGGGGTTTGCTGGCTCTTGCCAAGTTACATAACTTAAGCGTAAATCCTGCCCTTTGTATAATTTTCCTACGCCTACCACACCAAACCAATCTGGGCGCTTATACCACAAAGGATGCTGTAAATCATAGTAGAGATTAAGGTCAGCCGCACTGTAAACTAGTTCGGGATTCCAGTTAATGGGCTGAAAAGTTAAATATAAAAGTAAGGGTTGTAAAAAGTGAAAATCGTCTGGCAAGCCTGGTTCCTCTGGGTTATCACTTGGTAAATCATACATTGTTGGTAGAGTTTCCCAAGGAGGAAGCGGCGGGTCGGATTGAGGGATGTAATGGGGAGAAGAAGTCATAATAAAAATTGGGTTTGATATTTTTCGGCTATTACTTTTATGGCTCTACCGTACTGATTATGCTAAATTTACAGCTTCCAAAAGGGAATAGGGAATAGGGAACAGAAGCGAATAGATGTGTGCTGAGTTTTTTCAGGCAATCAAATAGGATTGCTATAGAAATAATAATGTTATTTCACAACTAACCGCGAAGTGCTAGCGCACCGCTTTGCTAACGCCAAATTTTGAAATTACCTCTACTACTATTATCTCTAAATGTTCGGCTTCTTTGGGTCAAATGCCACTGGACTCTAATCGTGAAACTTGCTCAAGGTTGGTAATTAGCGATATATCACTTATTGAAAAGTATAAAAAATTTTCTTAATTGCTTATAAATAACTATTACTTTCTAAATTACTTGGGGAATACTGAAATTTAGTACCATTAAAGGTGTATGAAAAATGGCAGATAATAAAGTCAGTGCAAAACTTTCCTCCGCAGACAGGGAAGCCGTGATGCAAGCTATTACTACTATCCGCGAAAAGTTACCCTTCTTGATTGATTTGACAACCGAGGAACGTAAAGCTTTACCCAAGCTGGGGGATAAGAGTCGGGCGTTTGTGAGTAAGGCGTTGGAAATCGGCACACAAAACCCTGACTTCTTACCTCGTTCTTTTGACTTGAATGAAATGCGCCAAGATATCGAATTATTTGAAGCCCTGTATCCCATTTTGCTGTCGTTGACGCAACTGCAAGAACTGGTGGATGATACATCTGTGGCTGTTGGTAGCGAAGCTTATGCGGCGGGGTTGATGGTATATAACTATGCGAAAGTCAGTGGTAAAGGCGCGGGTTTAGAGTCAATGATTGATGATTTAGGACGCAGATTTGCCCGGAAAGCTAAAAAAGTGCAACCACAAACTTCATAAGGGACTTCAAACAAATAAATTATCCAATCTTGTGGGGTGGACATCTTGTCTGCCCAAGGCTTGGGGCTATCGTGTCGCCCACCCCACAAGAAGTAGTTGAGTATTTTTTTATTTGGAGTTCCCTAAGTCGAGAAATTAACTCAATGCTTCTACTTAAAATCTAAAACTTTGAGCTTCTGAGCTTGGGTGTTTCTGTTTCAAGTGAAAAATTCCCAGTCAGAAGCTCAAATTTTGCTGTTGTCAGCAAGAACGTTTTCGTTTCAAGTAAGAATGTTTTGGTTTTAAACGAGAACTTTCCGGTTTCAAGTAAGAACGTTTTTGTTTCAAATGAGAATATTTTCGTTTCAAGTGAGAATGTTCTGGTTTTAAACGATAACTTTCCGGTTTCAAGTGAAAATGTTTTCGTTTAAAGTTAAAAAGTTTGTGTTTAGAACTAAACAGTTGTAGATTAAAGAGCAATACGGTTTAGATAAAGAGAATCGTAGCGACTAAGTAAGTCGGGGATCTTCATTTACGGTTGTCATAGTTAGGACGGTATAATTTATTGAACAGCATCATCTTCGCTGTAGCCTTTTAGTAATTGCTCGGCTGCAAGACGGTGCCAAACTGCTTGTTCTTGTTCTTCTTCTGTAGGTTCATTGACTACGATTAACCTTGCGGGGCTACAAAAAGGGCTAGGATGCAGATAGAATAAGCCTCATAGCCCTCTCTCCTTGTTGATAGTACTTACGCTTATTAGGACTTAATCTCAATAATTCAGTGACTAACTCATAAGAATTTTCCATGAAATTGATCCAATTGTTGCCATAAAGACCAATATAAAAACTGCTATGTCGTCGAACAATCCTTAAGGATTCTTTAATTCGTCCAACATATTTTTGAACACCCATACGTTTAATTTTTTGACCAGATATAGTTGCAGATGTATAGGCAAGTGAGATTAATAATATTAGGGAAATTAGTCTTTCTCCTGATACATTAGTATCTTCATGCGTTATAACCACCGCTCTTAAAATCTCTAAACATCTCTTCAATATCAAAACGTTGTTTATAAGCAATAATCGCTGAATCTAAAGCATCTAAGTTGGTAAGGATAAACCAGCCCTCCTCCGGCGCAACTCCCAAACGTTTACGTTTCCATTTAGCAGCAAGATTAAAGCTAACAAACCCAAGGGATTTTGTATATTTAATGCCTTGGTAAAAGAAAGACCAGGCGCTAAACCTAAATCTCTTAATTGCAGCCAAATTTCCGGTTCTATTTCTATAAATGCATCTTTTTTTAGACGTAAACAGAAATATACTTTCTGCTCTGTCAGCCAGAAAGCCCGTTTTATCGAACAAAACTCTCGGTCTCCTAACACGACAGTTTTATAATTATTAAAAAGCGGCAATGCTTTTTTGAATACTGCTTCTTGTTCATCAAAATTGCTTGAACCCAATTTGCCTAATAGCTTAAAGTATATTGGGATAGACCTTTTATCCCAAACCACACTAATCATTAATAGATTAATACACCCCCAATTAGTCCGGTCAATTACTAAATAAATAACTTCATCTAAAGGAAAATATATCTCTAACCAGCTTTTAATAATTAGGAACCATATTTCTTCAACATTTATATAATTTAAAGATAAGAATCGTTGGATTTTCTTTCTTCTACTTTCAAATAATATTGGTATAAGTAAACCAGTAGCCAATGCTTCAAGGCTTACAGTTTTTATTGATTGTAATAAATTTATCAGGATTTTTAGTAATAAATATTCTGCACGTCCCAATTCTCGCTTAAGGTTTGTTTCGTAGAATTCTGGTAACATTATCATTAAATAGAGCTTGTTGCGAATAAAGGCTCTTTTTCTTTTACCACAAATTGCTACACTCTTTGCAATATAAGCATTCTAAACCATTTTGTCCCCCCGCAAGGTATTGGACTCAACCGAGAAGCGCTATATTCCTAATTTGCAACGACTTCTTTTCCCAAGCTTAAACTTTAAGCAATGTTCAGATCCCCGACTTTTTTGAAAAGTCGGGGTTCTAAGTTAGATAGGGGTTATTGCGTTAAAATTTGACGGCTTAAAATACTCATTACTTCACCTGGGTTAGCGGTTGGTAGCAGTGGACTCCAATCTCCGACACTGGCATAGCCAATTACCTGCAAGTAGTGAATTGTACTGCTAACGGCTTTGGGAGAACCAATGAGTAGATGCTTAATCGGTTCTCTGTGGGGAAATGGCTGTGCAGTTGATTCCTTGCGGGTGGGTGTATCTAATTCACCCAGGTATTGCTTTAACTGTGATTGGGCAGACTTTTGTAATTGTGCCATCATTGTATTTGTCTCTTGATAAAGGGGCTAGATAAGGGCGATCGCATTCTTCTTCGCGGGATTAGGCGATCGCCTTTATCATGTCTTTATGTTAAGGTATAAAATTATACTTGTCAACTACAAACTTGAAAATTATGATTAATAATTTTCAAGTTTTAACAGGTATAAATTAGCCTTAGCTTTGGTAATATTAGGAATACTAATTAACAAAAGCACTCTTAACTTTTGGCTGTAATTGGTATTATTTAAAATTTCATTTTTCTAAAAAAAATGCTAGATTTAGCAAATTTTTCGCTAATCTAGCAAACCTAAATTATTTACAGGAAGTCTAATCTTCTGGCTCAATTCCCGCCGCCCGCAATTGTGCTGCTAGTCGTTCGGCGCGTTGGCGTTCTTGTTCGGCGCGTTGGCGTTCCTGTTCGGTGCGTTGGCGTTCCTGTTCGGCTAATTCTATTCCCCAAGGCAAAAGATTTCCTTGTTCATCCCACCACCGTAACCACTTTCCTGTGCGGTTTTCACGAGTACCTGGGGACACTCCAAGGTAAAGATTCATTTCAGCTATCCAGTAGCGTTGATTTTCATCAGGCTCTTGCAAAATGTACTGTTCTGTGGTTTGTAAGTGATACCTCTCTAAACTGCCGCTATCTGGTTCAAAGATGATGTAGTTTGGTACTTTTAAGATGCGCTCGTAGAAAAACCATTTTCCTGGAGGATATGTTGCTTTGATAGAATACTCTGTCTCCTGTGTATCGGAAACAAATTCCATCACAATTACGGGAATGTCACCCTGTAGTTGAGGTGTGTAACTGCGTATTACTTCTTCTCTACTAACATTAATTTTGGCAATGAAAGCCCAATCAGGGGCTTTAATGACCATTTTGTTGTTTAGAGTGGCACAAATGCCGTAATTAGTTGTTGTTAGGGCGTTAGCTGAAATTTTTCCGGCTAATTGTAGGCTTTCCGTGAGTGCAGCAGCTAAGGCTGGTTGATTGATGTTGTCCACTGGATCATCTGGGAGTTTGTAATCATCGGGTAGTTTTTCCCAAGTGATTTGGTAGTCTTGGGTGAGGGTTGTCATGATGGGTTTTCCTTTAGGATTGGGCATTGGGCATTGGGCATGGGGCATTGGGCATTGGGCATTGGTTATTAATTCTTCTCCCTCATCTCCCTCATCTTCCCAGTCCCCAATATTTACTCTTCTTCATCTGGTTCTAAATCGTCATCTGTCAGTTCTTGATGCGGGATGGCGGCGATAATCGCATCTATTACTTTAGAGACTTGTAATATCTCAATATTAAGGTCAGGAAATTTTGTCCCTTTTGGCACGATCGCTCTTTTAAATCCCAACTTAGCAGCTTCTTTCAACCGCAGTTCCATTTGGGAAACCGATCGCACTTGTCCACCTAACCCAACTTCACCGATTAATACTGTACCGGGATCGACGATGCGATCGCGGAAACTAGCTACGATCGCGATCGCAATTCCCAAATCTACTGCTGGTTCTTCCACATTCAACCCACCCGCAGAAGCAACGTAGGAATCTAACTTGGACATGGGAATTCCCACCCGTTTTTCTAAGACGGCGAGAATTTGCACCAAGCGGTTGTAGTCTACGCCAGTTCCAGCCCGCCGAGGGGAAGGGTAACTGGTGGGACTTACTAAAGCTTGCAATTCCACAACGATGGGGCGAGTGCCTTCGCAAGCAACCACAATTGCCGTACCTGGCGCTGGATCGTCACGGTTGCCTAAAAATAGCTCTGAGGGATTGGAGACTTCTCGCAATCCATCTGTCACCATTTCAAAGATACCGATTTCATGAGTTGCGCCGAAGCGGTTTTTGACTGTCCGTAATAACCGATGGGAGGCAAAGCGATCGCCTTCAAAATACAATACTGTATCAACTAAATGTTCTAAAACTTTTGGCCCCGCGATCGCTCCTTCTTTGGTAACGTGTCCCACAATCAGCATGGTGACATCTTCATGCTTCGCCACCTTCATAAGTGCTGCTGTACATTCCCGTACCTGAGCTACTGAACCTGGTGCAGAAGTCAGCGCTGGAAAAAACACCGTTTGGATACTATCAATCACCGCCACGTTTGGTTTGAGAGAGTCTATTTCCCGTAAAATTTCTTCTAAATCTGTTTCTGGCAGTACATATAAATCTGCACCTATACTGTCAGGGTCTATAGGAAGTGTAGGATCTACTACTACCTTAATATTCTCCTCATTAACCACACTTAGAGTTTTTGATACTCCCAAACGGGAAGCTCGTAATTTTACCTGCTGTCCCGATTCTTCACCAGTTACGTAAAGGATGCGGTATTTCTGTGCTAATTGATTAGATACTTGCAACAATAAAGTCGATTTACCAATACCTGGATCGCCACCAATCAGCACCATAGAGCCAGGGACGACCCCACCTCCAAGCACTCGATCTAATTCTCCATAGCCAGACTCCCAGCGAGCAATTTGGCGATCGGTAATTTGATCAAATGTTAAGGAAGCTCGCGCTTTAGCTGGTTTATTGTGAGATTTGCCATTGCCTTGAGCTGATTGCCAACTACTCACTCCCCCCCGGCTGGGTACATCTACTGAGGATTGAATAGAAATTTGTTCTTCTAGAGAGTTGTAAGTGCCGCAAGCTGGACACTTACCAAACCACTGGGGCGATTCTGCTCCACATTCATTACAAGTGAAAAAGGTTTTTGGCTTTGCCATTCTTAAATCTTATTAAATAATCTTAATATTTACTTAATTCTTGAAAAAAACTAAAAACTAATAATAGTGGTATTTAGAGCTTTTTCCAAATCAATTCATGGAATGATATCTTAATATTATGGTATTAAAAATTAATCATGTAAATTTTTAGTCAAGGAGCCTAGAGAAACTTGGAAAGCCATAAAGAAAAAATCTTGGTGGTAGACGACGAAGCCAGCATTCGCCGGATTTTGGAAACACGCCTTTCCATGATTGGCTACGATGTAGTGACAGCTGGCGACGGGGAAGAAGCTTTGGAAACTTTTCGCAAAACTGAGCCTGACCTGGTAGTTTTAGATGTAATGATGCCAAAGCTAGACGGCTATGGTGTATGTCAAGAATTACGAAAAGAATCAGATGTCCCCATTATTATGCTAACAGCCTTGGGTGATGTAGCTGATCGCATCACCGGGTTAGAATTGGGTGCTGATGACTATGTAGTTAAACCATTTTCCCCCAAGGAGCTAGAAGCCCGGATTCGCTCGGTGCTACGGCGGGTAGATAAAAACGGTGCTTCTGGCATTCCCAGTTCTGGGGTAATCCATGTCGCTAATATTAAAATCGATACCAATAAGCGACAAGTCTACAAAGGCGATGAGCGCATTCGATTGACAGGTATGGAGTTCAGCTTGTTAGAGTTGTTAGTCAGTCGCTCTGGAGAAGCTTTTTCTCGTTCGGAAATTTTGCAGGAAGTATGGGGTTATACACCAGAACGTCATGTGGATACCCGCGTAGTAGATGTGCATATATCACGTTTGCGGGCAAAATTAGAAGACGATCCTAGCAACCCAGAATTGATTCTCACAGCGCGGGGTACTGGTTATCTTTTCCAGCGGATTATTGAACCAGGGGAGGAGTGAGGAGATGAGGCAGGGGAAGCAGGGGAGCAGGGGGCAGGGGAAGCAGGGGGAGCAGGGGAAGAAGAACTATTAATTATTATCGTAATGCCCAATTCCCAATGCCCAATGCCCAATGCCCAATGCCCAATTCCCAATTTCTAATGACTAAACCTGATCCTAATCGAGTTTTGCGGCGTCTACCCATTGTCGTAGGTGGGTTAGGCGCTGTACTTTTATTGATTAACCGTTTATTAACACCGGAATTAACTCAGTCTCAATCGCGTGGTGATGTGGTGGGCGTGATTTTGAGTGCGGTGTTAATTTTGACGGGTTTAATTTGGCAGCAAGTTCAGCCGCGATCGCCTGATACTGTAGAACTAATTGGAGAAGAAGGTTTTGTACTCGCAGCAGATTTACCCGAAGCCGTGAAAACAGAGCTAGCTTGGGCATCTCATTTATTGTTGACTAGTACAGTAACGCGATCGCTTGTGGTTTTTTATCAAGGTAAAGTTTTGTTGCGTCGCGGGATTCTGGGTACTAAATCTGAAGTTGTGCCAGGAGTAATCTTAAAACAGGTACTCGAAAAACAAAAACCGATTTATCTAGTTGCTCTAAAAATATATCCAGGTAGGCTGGAATTTGATTATTTACCAGAAAATACTCAAGGTGTAATTTGTCAACCTATTGGCAACCAAGGTGCATTAATTTTGGGAGCAAATGCTCCTCGCAGTTACACCAAACAAGATGAAAACTGGATTGCGGGAATTGCTGATAAATTAGCCGTTACTCTTAGTACTTAGATTGTCAGCTAGTTTAGAAGTCAGCCAATTTTAGTGAGACAAGGGGCTTAAGCCCCTTGTTTAGGAATAAGCTCGCCGCAGCTAATCGGTATTAGCAAGTCATTGAGTGTCGACATGCCTATTTTAAATTTAAAAATTAAATCTAAAATCTAAAACTTAAAATTCAATCACCAAGAAGTTAAAAAATTCCAACCTTCCTTTTCTTGTGGTGTCTTTCCTTCTTTTTCTTCTAGTTCTTCCGGTATCTTTAAATTTGTCTGTTGAATTAAATTATCATAAGCTCCTGAATCAACCCATTTTAATAACTCCCCAGCCCGCATAACTACCCAAGAAAGCCCAGATTCTGTATAGCTTAATATTTTGGTGACTTTATCCACACTATCAAAGTTATTGGATGCAAACTCACGGGCTTGGATGAGGAAATCTTCAATTACAGCAGTAGTCAAGTATTCATCTGGTAAACCCGCGAGTTTCATCAGTGTAGTAGTTGCTACGTCAATATCCTGACAAGCAAGCAAAGCAGCCCGATCGGCAGTGAACCTAGCCATCATCCGCCAATTATACAAACCTAGTTCCATTCCACCAGCTACCAAACCACCGACTCCCAATGTGGTACTGCTCAACAAATTTTTCAAAGTTGGCATAACAATTGCCATTTGGTGATAAACCATGTGCTGACTCTTGATTCGAGCAACTTCGTGTCCGAAAACGTAAAGTAATTCATCCAAGCCAAGCCACTCCATTGCATCTAAATTGATACCGACAAGGGGTTTTTCAACGCCAACAATATAGGTTTCAATGTGACCTGTGCCTCGAAATAGATATAATTCAGGAAGTGGAGCAACATCAAGAATTTGGCAGGTTTCTACAAATGCTTGATGTAATTCGGGAAAATTACGGGGCGAAATTCTGATTTCACTACCAAGGCTTTGCAGTCTGAGTAGGCGATCGATGCCGTATTCGTTAACTTTTTTGAGTAGCAAGGAGACACCAGGCATATTTTGCAAAGAAGCCAAAGCTTTGCGATCAAAGGGGTGTTCGTAGGCTTCAGAACTTAGTCCAGTTAATATTTTTCTCGTCATTGGTTTTGAGCTTTTAAATAGCAGTTTAGAAGCATTAGCAAACTTGCACCACAGTGTACTAAGCATTTCTCGCTATCTTACCCAGATAGAATATACAGTAGGGGCGCACAGATGTGCGCCCCTATGAGAGAATTTGGAAATTTACAATTAATCTATGCAAATTATTTATTGGCTATTAATTGCCGTAATGGTTGTGGGTATTATCGGTGCTGTAGTTCCAGCTATTCCTGGTAGCAGCTTAATTTTAATTGCAATTATTATCTGGGGAATCGTTAGTAGTTCCTTTGCAGCTATTAAGATTCCACTAATTGTGACAATTATAGTTTTACTACTCAGTGTCGGAGTGGATTTTTTAGCTAGCTATGTGGGAGCAAAACAAGCTGGAGCTAGCAAGTGGGGGCAAATTGGCGCAATTGTCGGCTTAGTAGTAGGATTTTTGGGATTATTGCCAACTTTACCTTTTGGGGGGCCACTGTTAGGAATTTTACTAGGCCCGCTTTTGGGAGCAATTATTGGTGAGTATCTTTACCGACGCGAATTTGGGTTGGCGGTTAAAGCAGGTATAGGAATTGTAGTCGGATCTTTGGTTGGAAATTTGATTCAAGGGTTGTTAGCGATCGCCGCAGTTGTAGTTTTTGTTGTGACAACCTGGCCACAAGTATTTGGTTCTTAGCATTTGAAAAATCTGACAGATTTGAGAACAGCGGCAATAGCTAGCAATTAGTCGTTTGTTCCAAAGATTCAATTTGAGCGCAAAGACTATCCATAGTAAACAAATACAGCGGTTCCTCCCATTTATTCTATGAGAGGAACCGTTTCACTAAATATTGGCAACTCGAAAGATTATAGATACACTGCATACTCCATTGATCTAAAATCTGGTTTAGCAGTATTAAGTATAAATAATTACTACACTTAAGCATTACGCAGATAGTTTTTCTTAAAGTCAGAGCTATTGCCAATAATTTAAACCCTAGAGAGTAAGAGATATACGAAGCGGAGATATGTAAGAAATTAAAATTTTATGAAGACTATTTATTAGTTGAAGATGTGATGAAGACCACTCAGTAAATATTGCAGGTTCTAAGTCTATGTGATTTTATGGAGATAAGAAATACATCACGCAAGTTTCGCTTTCACTGACAGTATTGTAAATAGATTACTGATAGTAAAGGTCAAGCAATCAATTTCTCTGTTCCAGGTTATTATTAGGACTCTCAAACGCTCATGATTAATTTTAAATCTAAATTAGTAAACGCGACTCTGGCTGCTACTTTTGCAATCCCCTTGGCTACCGCTGGGATGTTTACGTCTGCTGGTTCGGCTCAAGCTGTAAGCCTCACCGGGAGTATTGGTCTTACTGGTACATCTATCGTTCCTAATGATGGAGTCAATCCACTTACTACTAGCATTAAATTTGTCGATGTTGATGGTGTTGATACTGATGGTGATTTTGCAGCCTTCTCACCAAATTTAAACCCAGGCGCAGGTATTACCATTAACACTCTAAATTTAACCAGGACAGCTGTTCTATCAGGCACAACAGCTACGTATTCTACAGGCGTTTACACTCCGTTCATTAATTTCGGATCGCGAACCCTGGGTACTACTACTGCGCTTCTTAGCTTTGACCTAGATGATTCTGTAGTTACCAGAATTCGAAAATCGGGTACTAACATTAATGACGTAATATTGGATGGGATTACAGGGAAATTTAATTTCAATGGAAAAACTATTGCGGTTGGCAATTTGGGTGCTTCTATTAATGGAAAAACAAGCGAGTACCACTTAACTCTCGACGCAGTTAGCGTTCCTGAGCCAACCACAATGCTAGGCTTAGGTTTAGTTGGTGCAGGCATGATTATGTCTCGCCGTCGCAAAAGTATCCTTCAATAGTCTTTTCCTAAATATAAAAAAGTTACTTTTAATTTCTAAAAGTAACTTTAATTGATCTATTCGATCTGGCTGGAATGCAAAATTTTCCTAACCAGGTCGATTTTTTATCCTGTCAGACAAATCTATATTAAAGGTGAATTTTCTTAACCTTAGATAGACTTAAACTGACTGCAAAGAATTTTTGGCTTCGCTTGCGATCGCATCTACTTCATCATTAGCCAGAGTTTCTAATATAGATTTAGCTTCTGGATTACCCAAACGAGCCAAGGCTTGTACAAGTCTGTAGCGAATTTGCCAATCTGGATTGGTAGCATAGGGAGCCAACAGCGGAACTGCTTGTACATCTCCCAAGTCACCCAAAGAACTAATAGCAGCAGTTTGGACTAATTCGTTTTCTGATGAGAGTGCCTCTTTGAGTAGTTCAAAAGCTCGTGGATCGCCCAACTCTCCTAATGTAGCAATAATACTGAATTGTATTAGCCATTCACCAGTTGTATGATAAAGCTGCTGCAAATCTTCAAAAGCTTCGCGTAACTTCAGAGCGCCCAAACAGTCTGCTGCTGCTGCTTGTACATCTACTTCGGAGTCATGAAGCAAGCGATCGCGCAAAATATCCAAGGATAACTGTAAATCTTGGGTTCCAAGTGTATCCATTTGACTCACAGCTGAGTAACGGACACGGGAATTGCGATCGCCAATAGCACTTTGAATTAATTCAAAGCCAACCGCAGGTTCCAATTCGCGGATTTGATTTACAGCACGTAAGCGATCGCCTAAATCCTCAGAACTGAGCAATTGCTTAACAGACTCCGGAGTAATACTCATTTAGTTATCCTTGATTTTCAAATGTATAAAAGACAGACGCGATTAATCGCGTCTCTACTTTTGACTTTTGTACAGACGCGATTAATCGCGTCTCTATTTTTGACTAATCTTGACTAGCAGCCATAGCCCGAATAATATCACCACGAGTGAGAATACCAATTACTTGACCTGTACTCTCAAGTACTGGTAAGCGGTGAACGCTGCGATCGTGCATGATTGTAGCTGCTTCTCTTAAAGTTTTATCAGGGGAAATAGCGATCGGGTTTTTACTCATCACCTCCCCAACGGTTTGCCCTAGAGCCTTGTGCAAATCACGGTCATACGTAGCAGGATTTTTTAAATAGATAACACTATCAAGAAACATAATGTACGCAGGTGGAGTAACACCAGTTTCTTGCCACATCAAATCGGTTTCCGAGATAATGCCCACCAATTTACCGAGATCGTCCACAACAGGTAGTCCGCTGATATGGCGTTCTGCGAGAATTTGGATAGCTTCCTTGAGTGGAGTTTCCTCCCGGACAACAATAGGATCGCGGCTCATCACATCGGCAACGGTTTTAGGCATTTATTTCCTGACACCTTAAATCAAAGTCCCTGCGCCTATTGTAGAAAATTGCGGGACTCAACCTGATGCAATTAATAGATTGTTACGGGATTGGTCATTTCTCATTGGGCATTGGGAATTGGTTATTAATTATTCTCTTCTGCTTCCCTGCTCCCCTGCACCCCTGCTCCCTCTGCTTCTTTCCTAGCGCCCACTTCCTTTCAATGCAGCAATAATTTGAGTATTTGCTTTCGGAAAAGTAAAATGCTCTAGTTCTTCCAAATTTACCCAGCGAATCTCATCGGATTCCAAAGGTTGGGGGATACCTGTAAGATGGCGGCAGTGATGTACTGTGAGGGTAACGCGCAAGTTTGTATAGCTGTGGTCAATAGTAATTAGATGCTCTCCCACTTCAATTACTATTCCAAGTTCTTCGGAAATTTCCCGTTGAATACATTCTTGGATGGTTTCACCAGGCTCTATTTTACCACCAGGAAATTCCCACAAACCACCCATTGCTCCTTCTGGACGACGGCGGTCAATTAAAATTTGCTTTTGGTCATTCCAAATTACTGCAACACCAATGATTTTATGGGGTGGGAAAGAACTGGTTTCACTCATAATTGAATGGGGAGTAGGGAGTAGGTAAAGAATAAATAATTTCTGAATTTTGACTCTTGACTAATAACAAAACTCGGCAGACTAGTTGTAACTCTGCCGAGTTTAGATTTATTGAAAAGGTTATTTAGCACTGTTCGTTTATCCACAAATGTGCATTAATCATTTATAAACAAGCCTCTAACATTGTGTGCGGTTAAAGACTTATTATTCAGACCGCACAAAAGGTTTGCAGGAGAAGGATATTTTATGCTTTCTGCATAGATTCGGGAGTTATAACTAACTAGCCTGACATCATATCATTGATTGAATTAATCACAAAATTACAGGAGTTTGCAGAGAAGCGAAATCTAAAGACCCCGCGTTCCTCTGCGTTTAAATTTCAACCTGAATTCGTCACTATTTTGGATATTTTAAAAAACTTAGCTGATGTATAATCGGGAATTAGCGGCAAAGATTTTCCAGAGATTTATTTTAAATTCGCATCGCCGTAAGTTATGACTAGCTATTAGCCCAACAATATTGATTTAATTTCCCAAATTTTACATTTCTAGTCAATTTCGCTGTTGTCGGTTTCAGATCCTTGTAAGGCCATTTCAAAATTCATTCTCTGTTCAGCGTTACGCAAGAAATAACCACTAATCATAGCAGAAGCAAGAAGCCTACCTAGATTTTCCCGATTTGTGGTTACGGTAACACCAAAGTGTTCTGAAGGTAGATTACCTAATAGTCCTGTAATATTCCGTTCCATCACCTGAAAGACTTCGGCAGACGTGGGTTTGGATAGCTGGGTAACTGTCTCTGGACTCAAGGATTTAACGTACTGCCAGAGTAAATCGTTAGTTTCTGATTCGCTATTAAAAAATTCTGAGACACGATTGGATGGGTTACTCATTTTTTAGCTCCTTAACTACCACTATTAGCTGCGGTGCTTGTGATTTAAATATTAAATGTCTGTTTTGGATTTGACTTAGTTATTTTGTCTTCCTGTCAACTAATGTAACAGCCTAGCGTAAGAGTGGAAGTAGGTGTAACCGTACCAAAGTCAGCGTATTTTCTCACCCCAATAAATAGGTGAGGAGTGGGGAGTTAATTACAAACTCATCACTCCTAACTTCTAACTTGCCAAATATTCATCCATGTTGGCTTTAGACTTGCGAAGTTTGCTTAAGGCTTCCCGTTCAATTTGTCGGACTCGTTCTCGACTGATGTTCAATATTTCACCAATTCTAGCCAGAGTCAGAGCTTGCCCATCAGTTAAGCCAAAGCGCAGTGTGATTACTTCCCTCTGTTGTGGCGTGAGATCGCCCATCAAACGATCTAAGTCATAAGATAGGGAAGATTGCATAACAAACTCTTCGGGAGAAGCCCCTGGATCTTCCAGCATTTCTCCGAGTTCGGTGTCGTAATTATCACCCAGCCGCAAATCCAAGGAAAGGGGTAAACGCGCCTTTTCTAAATACTCTCGTACTTGTTTGGGGGTCAATTCTAATTCTTGAGCTAGCTCCCCAGCTGTAGGAGCGCGTCCCAACTTTTGAGACAATTGGCGCTGTGCCTTTTTAATCTTATTTAATTTTTCGGTGATATGGATCGGCAGCCGAATGGTACGAGCTTTTTCGGCTATAGCACGAGTAATTGCTTGCCGAATCCACCAATAGGCATAAGTAGAAAATCTGTACCCTTTGGTCGGGTCAAACTTTTCTACACCTCGTTGCATACCAATACTACCCTCTTGGATCAAGTCCAGTAAATCGACGTTGCGCTTGATGTATTTTTTGGCAACGGACACTACCAGTCGCAAATTGGCTTCTACCATCTTGCGTTTGGCAATTTCACCATCTGCGATCGCTTCGTTCAACTCTGCTGGTTCTAGGTTTGTTGCTTTGGCCCACTCTTCTAGAGTCGGTTGACGATCTAGCTGGGTGGCAAGAGATTCCCTGGATTCGTGCAAAGCGCAGGAACGTTGCACTTGTTTACCATAGAAAATCTCTTCCTCGTGGGTTAAGAGTGGCACACGGCCAATCTCACGCAGGTAAGTCCGCACGAGGTCTGTGGCTGTCTGAGCGGTCTTCATGGCGCTACTCTTTGGTAATGATGGGGTTGGCGGTAGGGTCATTAAGGGATAGATGCTTTCTTTATTTATTTGGGTGCTACCCAGTCAGACTGGGAACCCATGCTATGGTTTGCAACTTACGCGCCTGAGAAACTCGGCTGCTCATAATAATCAAATTTAGGCTTCTTAACTGCTAAAACTACAGTTATTTCCTAGTTTTCACAAGTATCTACAGTTAGATAAAAGGTCACTTTTTAAACATTTTTTATGGAAGTCCTATTAACAATTGTAACATTTATGAGAAGAATTTGGCTAGATAACGACATGAAATTTCCTGGTTTTTCCAGTTAATGTAACGTTGCTCTATATCTTAATGCTGACCAAAAGTCAATTTAAGAAATCATCTGGTTAAAATAATTTTCCTCATATTTGTTAAAGTATCTCAATGAGAACTATATTCATTCTCTTATAACAATTACTTAATTTTCTTGGGTATTGGGAATTGGGCATGGGGAATTGGGCGTGGGGAATTGGGCATGGGGCATGGGGCATGGTTATTCTCCTTATCCCCGTGTCCCTCCCAGTCTTCAATTTTGAATTTTGTTAGCGCAGCGTAAAGCCTTCTCTTCGAGAGGCTTCGCCAACGGCATGGCTTCTCTACGAGACGCTACCGCGAACGCTTAGAGCGAGTCCGCGTACTCTTACAGAGAAGCAAGCTACGCGCAGCGTCTCGTAAAGAGCGTCATTTTGAATTTTGAATTGATTTCTCCCTGCTCCCCTGCTCCCCTGCTTCCGTACTCTCTACTCCCTAGCGATCGGGCAGTACTCTTGGATAGTTTTTACGTCCAAAGTCGTATTTTGTAAGGAACGGATGGCGGCGACGGTAGCTTTTGCACCGGCGATGGTAGTAATGATGGGAATTTTGTAAGCTAAGGCTGTGCGGCGGATTAACCTAGCATCAGTCTGAGCTTCTTCCCCTGAAGGTGTGTTGATAATAAGTTGGATTTTCTGGTTTTTGATCGCATCAAGGACGTGGGGACGACCTTCATGGAGTTTTAACACTAATTGAATATTTAGCCCCTGTTCCAGAAGAACTCGGCGTGTACCAAGGGTAGCCATCACTGTAAAGCCCAAATCGATAAATTCCTTCACCACACCACTTGCAGCAGCTTTATCGCGATCGCTCATTGATACAAATACAGTTCCACTTAGCGGTAAACGCTCCCCAGCACCCATTTCCGCTTTGGCAAAGGCACGGCCAAAGTCGCTGTCAATCCCCATCACCTCACCAGTGGATCTCATTTCTGGGCCCAATATTGTATCAGTTCCTGGGAATTTATTAAAGGGTAATACAGCTTCTTTTACAGCAATGTGAGTTGGGATGACTTCTTCGGTGAAATGTAGCTCTTCTAGGGTTTTACCCGACATAATTAAGGATGCTAGTTTCGCTAACTGTACGCCTGTTGCTTTAGATACAAAGGGTACTGTGCGAGAAGCGCGGGGGTTAGCTTCTAAAATGTAAACTTGGGGAGAATAGCTGCTTGCGCCGACAACGGCAAATTGAATATTCATTAATCCCACGACTGACAGCGCTTGCGCTAGCTGTACCGTCCATGTGCGAATTTGATTGAGAACTGCTGGTGATAGAGAAATGGAAGGTAGGGAACAAGCGGAATCTCCTGAGTGAATCCCCGCCTGTTCGATGTGTTCCATGATGCCACCAATCACCACCCGTCCCGTGTGGTCGGCGATCGCATCGACATCGACTTCAATGGCGTTTTCCAAAAACTTATCAATCAAAATCGGATGTTCTGGTTCCACTAGTACCGCAAAGGTCATGTAGCGTTCCAACTCAGCATCGGAATAAACGATTTCCATCGCTCGTCCCCCCAACACATAGCTGGGACGTACCACCACCGGATAGCCAATGCGTTTAGCAACAATCAGCGCATCTTCGTAACTCCGCGCAATACCATTAGGCGGCTGGGCGATATTCAACTGTTGGAGAATCTTTTCAAACCGCTCCCGGTTTTCTGCCATATCGATGGAATCTGGCGATGTACCCCAGATTTTAGTCAGCAGTCCAGAAGTGTTATTGGTAAGAAACTCTTGTAATGGGATAGCCAACTTTAGCGGTGTTTGTCCGCCAAATTGGATTATCACCCCAACTGGATTTTCAGTCTCGATGATGTTAAGGACATCTTCTTTTGTTAAAGGCTCAAAGTAAAGGCGATCGCTGGTATCGTAATCTGTCGAAACTGTCTCTGGGTTGGAGTTGACCATAATCGTCTCATACCCCGCCTTCTTCAAAGCATAGGCGGCATGACAACAACAATAATCAAACTCAATTCCCTGCCCAATGCGGTTGGGACCACCACCCAAAATCAACACTTTTGGCTTGGTTGCGGGCATTACCTCTGTTTCTTCTTCGTAAGTAGAATAGTAGTAAGGGGTAAAGGCTTCAAATTCAGCGGCGCAGGTATCTACGGTTTTATAAACTGGGATAATCCCTAGTGATTTGCGGTAGGCGCGAACTTCATCTTCGGTGGTTTTGGTGGCATAAGCAATCTGGCGATCGCTATATCCGTCACGCTTTACTTCATAAAACTGCTCTTTTGTCAATTGCTGCAAAGGTGTCCGCTTCAGGAATTTCTCGACATCTAGCAGTTGCTGAAATTTATCTAGGAACCACGGGTCAATACCAGTCAGTTCATAGATTTCCTCAGCACTAATCCCTAGTTGCAAGGCATGGCGCACAGAGAAAATGCGATCGGGGTTAGGTGTCCGCAGTTGGGCGCGAATTTGTTCACCACTGGGTAATTTTTCGGCTTTGTCGCAACCCCAACCAGCGCGTCCGGTTTCGAGCGATCGCAATGCCTTTTGGAAGGATTCGTTGAACGTCCGCCCAATTGCCATTGCTTCCCCGACTGATTTCATTTGGGTTGTCAGTACTGGGTCAGAACCGGGGAACTTTTCAAAGGCGAAGCGAGGAATTTTTGTCACCACATAGTCAATTGTCGGCTCAAAGGACGCGGGAGTTTTCTTGGTGATGTCATTTTTAATTTCATCCAAGGTATAACCCACAGCCAATTTTGCCGCCATTTTGGCGATGGGGAAACCCGTAGCTTTGGAAGATAAAGCTGAACTACGCGAAACGCGGGGGTTCATCTCAATTACCACCACATCCCCATTAACTGGATTAACGGCAAACTGGATATTAGAACCGCCAGTTTCCACACCGATTTCGCGGATGATTTTAATTGCCATATCCCGCAGCCTTTGATATTCTTTATCGGTAAGGGTTTGCGCGGGAGCGACGGTAATTGAGTCGCCAGTGTGGATACCCATCGGGTCAAGGTTTTCGATGGAACAGATAATCACCACGTTATCTGCCAAGTCACGCATCACTTCGAGTTCATATTCTTTCCAGCCGAGTAAAGACTGGTCAATGAGAATTTGCGAAACGGGGCTGGCATCTATACCTACCTGTGCCATTTCTTCAAATTCTTCTTGGTTGTAGGCAATACCACCGCCACTTCCACCCATTGTGAAAGCTGGACGAATAATTAGGGGATAAGTACCAATTTGGCGGGCAACAGCTTTGGCTTCTTCTAAAGATTCAGCTGTATCACTGGGACACACAGCTACGCCAATCCTTGCCATTGCTTCACCAAACAGTTTTCGATCTTCGGCTTTTTCGATCGCTGGGAGTTTCGCGCCGATTAACTCAACGCCGTACTTTTCCAACACGCCATTTTTGGCTAAAGCAACGGCGAGATTGAGGGCAGTTTGTCCTCCCATTGTTGGTAGTAAAGCATCGGGGCGTTCTTTTTCGATGACTTTTTCGACCAATTCCGGCGTCAGCGGCTCAATGTAAGTGCGATCGGCCGTTTCCGGGTCGGTCATAATCGTTGCAGGGTTGGAGTTGACCAAAACCACTTCATAGCCTTCTTCTCGGAGCGCTTTGCAGGCTTGAGTGCCAGAGTAGTCAAACTCACAGGCTTGTCCGATCACAATTGGACCAGAACCTAACAGTAGAATCTTCTGGAGGTCGTCACGGCGGGGCATAGTCGTTGCCTTGAAATACGAGAATAGAAATCCTGATCATTTTAAGGGTCTTTACCCCCTCTGGTGCTTTTTATTATTAAGTTTTCTAAGTTTGATGACAGGAGGGGAGTGGGGAACGGGGAGCAGGGAGCAGGGGGACAAGGGGGAATTATTGAACAAGTCTCTCCCTTGTCTCCCTCTTCCTTGTCTACCTTGTCTCTTTCTCCATGCCCAATGGCTAATGATTATTTTGTATTTTTAATTTTATTTAATTATGAACCTCAAATTTCTAAAGCTTTTGCGAATCTTTATTATTTAATCTGATAAGTCTTGCGATAAATGATGATTTATTTTGGTATCTATCTGTCTGCTTATTTATACACAAATAGATTACTTAGATAAAAAATTATCTTAACTAGCTAATTGCTAAACATTTTCAACGTTAAATATTATATAAATATGTTTACTTAGATTAAAAATGGCAGAGAAATAGGGATACCATTCTCTGCCATTTTTTATAATATTTTAATAGTTGGTGCTGCCAACTTTTTTTTCAGTCTAGGTAGACAAATCTAGATTATGAGAATTTTAGCTTTGAGCTGCTTGGACAAACCCTAAAGTTAAGCTGTCTTTGGCGAGGAAGTGAGATAAATGATACGCACGTTCCTCAGTTTTCAACAAAATCTTTTCGTACAGATAGCGTGTGCCTCGATCGCCTAAACTCTCTGCCTGAGCGGCTTGGCGACGAATTACGCCAATGATTGCTTGTTCGGCAGCTAGGTCATTTTCCACCATTTGGCGAGAAGAATATACGCCTTCAGATTCTTGCTCAAAACAGGTTAATTCTGCTAATTTGCTGAAGGTAGCTACTGGCACACCACCGAGTCCATCTAAACGTTCTCCAATTTCATGAACGTGGTCTTGTACTTGGTTGTAGCTTTCGTTAAAAAACTCATGCAGAGAGTAAAATTCTGAGCCTTCAACTACAAAATGATGCTTTTGGTACTGCAAGTACAGTGCCTGGAAACTAGCTAATACAACGTTAAATCCTTCTGTAACTGGAGCGGTTACACTGTGATCCAGCAACACAGGATTGTCATATACATGACCAAAATTCCGTAACAGAGTTTGCGTTTCAGACATTGTTCTCCTCGTTATTTAGCAATTATAGATTTTAACTGCTTATTCCTTACATATTAACATTTTCACAATAAGAGCAAGCCAATTTGCCATCACAATATTTTGTATTTTTGTTTACTAAAAATCTTAAGTTTATTGTTCGCTGGATTATGGCACACCCATTGAGTTGTGTATATTTCTCATTACTATTGACATGAACAATTAAGTGTGCATACCTACCGAAGGGAGTGAGGGGAGATGGAGGAGTAAATGCCTCCTTGCCCTAATACTCCTTGTCATCCCCCCGATCTCTCTCATGGGATGATTGCAAGAATTTTATTTTTTTTGCAAAATTAATGAGAATTGTTTGCACTTAAGGTATGCTGGTTTTAAGAGGTTAGACTACTAAGATTTTCAAAAAGCAGGGAGTTAAATGGCGGTAGTTACTGCAAGTTTGTTGCACTTTGAGGGCAATGCTCTTGAAATCATATAGTTCAGAAATAGAAATAAACCACCTTGTAGAGGTGAATTGGGTAGACCGCTGGCAAGTCTATCAACGCTTAGAGGAGTTAGACGTTCCCTGTAGTTGTGCGGCTAACCAGCCATTAAAAGTTGAAATTAGCAATCCGACTGCGGCTGTTCAACTTTGGAGTGTAGTACGGCGATTTACAGCCTCTCGTCAAGACCAGATTTGGATTCTTGAGTGTTGCTGGAAAAGTCGCTATCAACAGTTCTAATGTTTAGCTACTGCTGAGAATATCTCGCTTGACAGCTTGTATTAACTAAAAGGAGGTTAAAAATGGGTGCATCTCAGAATATGGAAGTATCAGAATTTTGCCTTGAGGGCAGATTTATAGATTTTGTGATTAAAGACGGCTATAAACTGAAAGGTTTGCTGCTAGGTACTCATGATGGTGAGTGCTATGTTAAACTTGCTAAACATTTACGGGCTGCTTTTGATTTGCGGCTACCAGCAGGTACTTGGCTACAAGTTGTTGGTTATAAAGAATACGATATAAAAAAAGACAAAGTTACACTGAAAGCTGAACGTGTGATGGCGGCGCGTTCTGAAATAGCAACAATTCAAACGATCGCAGCACCACAAAAATCCCCATCTATTGATAATGTCAAGGTAAAACCAGCTAAGACTAAGGCCACGATTTTGGTGTGTCAAAAGTCTGATTGTATGAAACGCGGTGGTAAAGGAGTTTGTCAGGCGTTGGAGGCGGCTTTAAGCGATCGCGGTTTAGAAGACCAAGTTACAATTAAGGGCACTGGTTGTATGAAGAACTGTAAAGCTGGGCCAAATTTAGTAATGCCAGACAAAACGCGCCATAGCCGAATTCAAGCTGCACAGGTTCCAGCGTTGATGAACAAGCATTTTGGCGACAAAAACTTGTCAGCACAGCCTGAGAATTTAAGAGAAGCGGCAATACCTAAATGGTGAATTTTGCAGAATTAAGTAGTGAAATGTTGACATTTTAATGAGAAAGTTTAATAATATCTTCTCAAGTGTGTTCCGTTAATAACTCGGCCGTAAGCTTTGCTAAAAGTTAGCAATAAAATCAAAAAACTGGCTTTAATTAAGGCCAGTTTTTTGAATGAATGGGGTTTAAATTGAGCAAATTTTAACCGCAATGCTTCGATAATTTGGAACGATTCAAGGGAATGTGATTGATTGGTGAATACGTAGACGCACTGAGGCTTGTTGTTAGACATCGCTTACAGTGGAAGCGTCAATTGGAGCATTGTCATGAGCAACCTGAGCGTCCAACTTCCTGACTCTTTGTACAAAAGTTTGCAGGAACTTGCCAAACAAGACGGCATTTCTATCGATCAGTTTGTGGCGACAGCAGTTGCGGAAAAAATCGCTGCACTCACAACTGAAATTTATCTAGGAGAGTTAGCAAAGCGAGGCAGTCGAGAAAAATACGACGCAGTTTTGGCGAAAGTACCAGATATTGAAACGGAATCTTACAGTAACGCTTGGATAAAAACAGTGTCTAAAAATATTCGCTCACCCGTCATGTGTTAATTTCAGGCTGACGTTTTGGTGTGCCATACAAGTAATGGTCATGTTGACTTGCCCAATCTTCGGGTGCATCAACTGTCCCTGTTAAATCTTCTAATACATCCCACACATCAGCCACTTTAGTTTCAGATGAGTTAATATCCTCAGAAACGATGGTAATCACATAGTGTTTGTTCAGTTCTAAATCAGGTGGAATATCTGGGCGCAAAACAGAACCATCAAATGTAACCGTTAAAATTTTGCTCATTGTTCTATTTTTCCTAACCGCCAATCACAGCGATCGCATCAATCTCTACCAACACGTCTTTAGGTAAGCGCGATACCTGCACACAAGCCCGCGCTGGGGCTGTATTTTCCGGGAAATATTTAGCATATACCGCATTCACCGCCGCGAAATCGTTCATATCAGCTAGGAATACAGTGGTTTTTACCACATCTTCAAAAGTCGCACCAGCTGCTGTGAGGATGGCTTCAAGATTAGCTAAGACCTGCTCAGTTTGCTTTTTAACATCATCAGTGTAGACAACATCACCAAGGCGGGGATCGATGGCAATTTGTCCAGCGATGAATACAAATTGACCTGAAGCTGCGATCGCTTGATTATAAGGGCCCACTGGTGCGGGTGCGTTATCAGTATTAATTACTTTACGGGTCATAGATATTACTTTCTCTAACGATATTTCCTGTTTACCGATTTCCGCTTCAGCTGCGATCGGTTTGTAAACTTCTCCATCTGGCATTATCGCACCAGTTAGGTCAGCATCTTTAAAGGTTGCCCCATAGATATTTGCCCCAGTTAAGTCAACCCTTATCAAATTTGCTCCATCCAAATTTGCCTTGGTTAAATTTGCCCATCGCAAATTAACTTTTTCTAAATTCGCTCCTTGGAGAAATGTTTTTGTAAGGTTTGTAGTTTGAAGAGATGCTGCTGTAAAGTCTATATCAGCCAAATTCATGCCTGAGAGATCAACTTGGTACAGGTTTGATCTATGAAAGATACTTCCTTGGAGTTTGGCACTTTGCAATATTGCCTCACTTAAGTTTGCCAGAGTTAAATTTGATCCAATTAAGTACGCCTGACCCAAATTTGCCTTAGTTAGATTAGCTCTACTAAAATTAGCTTCAGCTAAAGAAGCCGCAGTCAGGTCTGCACTACTAAAATTTGCCCCACTTAAATTTGCTATATCTAAGTTTGCATAAATTAATTTCGCACTACTTAAGTTTACATTTGTGAGGTTTGCCTGTTCTAAGTTTGCATGATTCAAATTTGCGCCATTTAGATTTGACCTACTTAAGTCAGCACCATTGAGGTCTGCCCAATAAAATGTTGCTGAAGAAGCACTTACTGAATTTAATTTTGTATCTATTAGAGACGCTTTAGTGAGATTTGTACTATTAAGTTTTGCTTGGGTTAAGTTTGCTCCACTTAAATCAACTCCAGTCAAATTTGCACTAGTTAGGTCTATTTCACTGAGTTCTGCACCTTTGAGATTTTCTTGACTCAAATTTACTGAATGAAATTTCCGTTCCCCTGCGGCGTATTTCTCCAACAGTTCCTCAGCGTCCATAATGCACTATTAAATACCACTGACACAGTATAATCACAAAAATTTTGTGTCACAGGTATTCCTCTCTTTTCTTCCTTCGCGCCCTTGGCGCCTTGGCGGTTCGTTCCTCTTACCCCAACCTCGGACGTATCCCATAATGCCGATATCGCCAATAATCGCGCAGAATACGATCGTGGTCAAAACATAAATTACCAGGCACTCGCCAATACTCAAAAATGCCTACACCCTTAGCATCATCTCCAGCCTTTGGTTCACCCTTAGCTGTCGCCAAAAACACAATACTAATCGTATGCTGACGCGGATCGCGATTTGGGTCAGAATACACCAATAATTGTTCAACCAACTCCACCTGTAAACCCGTCTCTTCCTCAGCTTCTCGCCGCGCCGCCACTTCCACCGCTTCGCCATAATCTACAAAACCACCAGGAATAGCCCAACCTAAAGGTAGATTATGTCTTTCAATTAACACTATTGGCCGATGAGGTCGATCTACTAGTTCAATGATGATATCAACTGTCGGTGTAGGATTTCGGTAAGTCATAGTTATTTAGTCATTAGTCAGTAGTCATTGGTCATTAGTCATTAGTCATTGGTTATTCCCAAAGGACAAAGGACAAAGGACAAATAACAAACAAAATGAGTTTACTTGATTTCCCCTGCAAATACCGTTCAGTGATAAATTCGATGCGTTGGCTTTGCCACTGCCCCTTGGGCAATCGCATCGTGTCTCCATCAGACAATTGCTCCCTCTCATAACTCAGGTTAAATATGCCTTTTCCTAGATCCAGTGGCATTTTGCTGCATCCTACCTCTTTTCCCAGTCGATTTGGCATTGGGGATTTAGGCTTAGAAGCCTATCGCTTCATTGATTTTCTTAAAGAGAGCCATCAACAATATTGGCAAGTTTTACCACTGGGCCCCACTGGATACGGCAATTCTCCGTATATGTGCTACTCGGCAATGGCAGGAAATCCTCTGCTAATTAGCCCAGAAAAACTCTTAGAAGAAGGTTTACTATCTGAAGAAGACTTTGCTAATTTACCAGGATTTCCGGTAGAAAAGGTAGATTTCGACCAGGTTGTGCCGATTAAGATTGGGCTACTCAAAAAAGCCTGTGACAACTTTAGAACCAATGCTACGCCTATCCAGCAGAAGGAGTTTGCAGGTTTTTGCGACAGTAAAGCCTACTGGCTGGATAATTACGCCTTATTTATGGCGCTAAAAGATGCCAATGAGAATGCAAACTGGCACGCATGGAAACCAGAATTTGTCAAACGCGATCCCCAAGCATTGGAGCAAGCACAGCATCGGCTCAACGGAGAGATTTATTATTACAAATTCGTCCAATTTGAGTTTTTCCGCCAGTGGTCTGACCTCAAAAGTTACGCTAATATGCGCGGCATTGACATTATTGGCGATATCCCCATCTACGTAGCTCATGATAGTGCCGACGTGTGGGCGCATCCCGACATCTTTTGCTTAGACGAAGAGACAGGAGCTGCTGCCCAAATGGCAGGAGTTCCACCAGATTACTTTAGTGCCACCGGTCAATTGTGGGGAAACCCGGTTTATAACTGGGAGGAATTGCAAAAACAAGATTTTAAATGGTGGGTACAGCGCTTTGAGGCAATGCTGGATTATGTAGATATAATTCGCATTGACCACTTCCGGGGCTTTGAGGCTTATTGGTCTGTGCCTCAAGGTGAAGAAACTGCCATGAATGGGAAATGGGTGGAAGCGCCTGGAGATGCTTTTTTTGCAGCGATTAGGGAGAAGTTGGGCAAGCTACCCGTCTTGGCGGAAGATTTGGGAGTAATTACACCAGAGGTAGAAGCGCTGCGAGACAAGTATGAATTTCCGGGGATGAAGGTTTTGCAGTTTGCATTTGGTTCCGATCCTAGTAATCCATTTTTACCATTCAATTACCCGCGAAATGCTGTAGTTTATACTGGCACTCACGATAATGACACAACTGTAGGCTGGTTCAATTCAGCTAATGACAACGAAAAGCATAACTTATGGCTTTATTTAGGTTGTATTAGTCCTGAAGGCATCCAGTGGGATTTAATTCGCCTAGCTTTGAGTTCCATAGCCAACCAAGCGATTATTCCCTTGCAAGATGTTTTGGGATTAGGAAACGAAGCGCGGATGAATTTTCCTAGTGTTGCTGAGGGGAACTGGGAGTGGCGCTATCAAGCAGGAGCGTTAACAGACGAATTACGCGATCGCTTGAAAGTTCTTACCAGACTCAATGGACGCGCCCCAGAAGCACAATAAGGTAGTTCTTGAGCAGGGAAGCATGGGGAGATGGGTAAAAGAAGGCAGACAAGGAAGACAAGGGAGAGGGAAGAGTAAATGCTTCCTTTTCCTCCTTTTCTCCTTGTCCCCCTTATCCTTCTCATCTCCCACAGTCTTTTTGTTCTCTATGAGACGCTGCGCGTAGCTTGCTTCTCTGTAAGAGTACAATTTTGAATTTTGTTAGCGCAGCGTTAGCGAGTCCGCGAGCGTCATTTTGAATTGATTTCTCCTTCATCTCAAAACTTAGGCTTGGCAGCAATCCTAACTTCTTCCTCTTTGCCTGGCTCTCCCATTTCCTTGGCTTTCTCTTGATTAACACTCACCAACACACCACCAGCATTATCAGTTTTCACTGTCAGTTGCTCTTGGGCTTTCCAAATTCGGTGAGTTCCCTCTGGCAGAATACCCTCAAACTCGGTTTTGCCATCGGCTACTACACGAATCCAAGATGAGGCTTTCAAAGTTACACCAATCTGGACAACCTGTTTCTTTTGGACACCGCTAAGGGTATCGCTGACAGGTTGTACCTGTGTTGACTCTTTTAGTTGAGCTAGTTCTGGTTTAACAACAGACTTTTGTTTTGGATATGGCTGGTTTGGGCTATTACTTGCTTGTAGTAACGCGTTGTTTAATAACTGAGATAACCCATTTACAGAGCATACTATTAGGAATATGTAAAGAAAGTAAAGATGAATTGGACGTAGTTGAGCTAGGGGTGAATTATTCCCCCTACTGAGAGGGCTAACTTGTGCAGAACTGATCGGAAAAGTGCCAGAAAAGTCTACTCCATTCAAGCCTAGTGCATCGGCAAATTGTCTGATCAAACCCTGAATATAGACTGGTTCTGGTAGATCGTTTAAATTACCTTCTTCGATCGCCTGCAATAATCGTCGGGGAATCCTGGTCAATGCAACCACTTGCTCTAGGGATAAACCCTGTTCTTGACGCAATGCCCAAAGTTGAGCGCCTAACTCTGCCAACTTTTCGGCTCGTTGTTCCTCTAATGAAAGTGATGGCTGGTGCTTATTCTTCTTTCTTAGCCATTTCATGCCTACTGACACTCCTTAACTCCACTGAATCAATAATTAGGTTGCGTTATCTGATCTTGCAAAAAGTGAATCTCACGATCTTTGAGGGAACGATATTTACCCTCTGATAAAAAGGGTTCTTTGGGAGTTTGTAATTCAATTGGGCCGATAGCAGTCCGATGCAGCTTGATTACTGGGTATCCTAACTGTTGAGCTATACGGCGAATTTGGCGATTTCTTCCCTCCTGCAACACTATTTCTAAAACGCTTTCCTCGGTACGACGTTCGATTAGGCGTACCTTAGCGGCCCTGGTTTTTCTACTCTCCAACATCACACCTTGACGCCACATCTGTAGTACTGTTTCTGGAGGATGTCCTTTCACCAAAACATGATATGTCTTGGAAATACTGTGACGTGGATGGGTTAGTCCAAATGTCAGTTCTCCGTCATTAGTCAGGATTAATGCTCCTGTCGAATCTGCATCTAGACGGCCAACTGGGTGAATACCTGAACCCTCCCGTAATTCTTTCGGTAGTAAATCCAGGACTGTTGTTCTGCGATGAGGGTCGTAGCAAGTCGAAACCACTCCTGCGGGTTTGTGCAGCAATAGATATATTAAAGCCGGACGCTGCTTTTCAGATACAGGCTTACCATCAATTGCGATCGCATCTTTTTCGGGATCAACTTTTTGACCTAAATGTGCCAATACCCCATTAATCCGCACCCGTGAGTGCCTAATCATGTCTTCGGCTTCACGACGTGAGGCGATACCCCATTGAGCAAGAATTTTTTGTAACCGTACCTCCATGTGGAAATTGCTTATTTACTGTTATCAATTAAATGATATTTGCATTTTGTAGCGAGTAGACATAAATGTTACATTTGAAGCTTATTTAATTTCGGTTCAGTTGTTGAGCAAATACTCCTAAACAGATTGGTTAAATGCCAGAGCAAAATCCCCAAACAACAAGTGGAAATAAAATCCGCATAATTACGCAAGTACTCACAACAGCAGTCAAGCTCTGGTTGAGAGCGCAGGTCAGCCAAATATCGGAACTAGAAGTGGAGATTAAAGCTAGCGATCGCCAACTTTTCTCTGGACGCATTCCTTCGGTATCTGTTTTTGCTACTCATGCAGTTTATCAAGGTCTCCTAATTACACAAATTCAATTAATAGCAGAAAATATTCGGGTAAATATCGGTTCCGTACTCAAGGGAAAATCTCTGCAACTGTTAGAAACAGTACCAGTGGTTGGCGATTTGATCGTAGACGAGAAGGATCTGAATGCTTCTCTCTCATCAGACTTATTATCAACTGCTTTAAGCGATCTATTGATTAAGGTTTTACCAAAAGATTATTCCCAGTCACAACCAATCAAGTGGCAAGAAATTCTCCTTGGGAACAACCAAATTATACTGCGAGGTTTGAGAGTAACCAATAGTGAAACAACGCCTCTAGAGATTTGTCTGGGCTTACAATTACTCAGTGGGCATGAGTTGCAACTAGTACATATCCCAATCAAGCGCGATCGGGAAGATATATTAAAGGACAATTATGAGTACAATCTGGATCTTGGCTCAGATGTTGATATCCAAGAACTAACGCTGATCCCAGGCAAGCTAGTATGTCGTGGGCGGATTAACGTTAACCCTTGACGATCGCAAATTAAAAAATATTAATACCCTATTTTAAATGATGTGGCGTCTAGTGGAACAAGAGCAGGGGACCAAGGGGCAGGGGAGCAGGGGAGCAGTGAAAAGTTGCAGTAAGTTTTTCCCCTCTGCCCCTCTGCCTCTTGTGCCCAATGCCCAATGCCCAATGCCCAACTCACCTATTTACTAAGTAGTGGCAAAAGTAATGTCACAAAATAGTAAACCAAAGGAGCAGTAAAAATATAACTATCGGTACGGTCTAAAATACCACCATGACCGGGGATTAACTGCCCAGAATCTTTAACTCCAGCATCCCGCTTGAGCATAGATTCTGTGAGATCCCCTAAAAGACTAGCAATACCAATCAGCAAACCCAATGCTAAACCAGTGAAGGAAGATTCAGGCAAGTGAAGATAATAAGCTCCAGCTATGGCTACGGCAATACTTGAAGTAATACCAAAGACAGCGCCTTCAACAGTTTTTTTCGGGCTAATGTCAGACAAACGGGTTTTCCCAAAGAATTTGCCAATGGTATAAGCACCGATATCAGCTGCCCAAATACAAAAAAAAGTCAGTAGTGTGGCTGTAAAACCTTGTGCTAAAGAAGCGGAATTTGCCTTTTCCCAGAAATCTGTCCAGGTTGTGGGCCAGTAACCTCCAAAAGGGAGATTACTAAAAGCAGCGCTATCAATTGCTCGTAACCGCACCCAGTAACTTGGTAAATAACCGACGTAAAATAGCCCCATAATAGAAGCGGAAACATCAGCGATCGTGGCAAATTTGGGTTGAAACAGCAGGTAAAAACAAATAAGTGTGCCAGCTATTGGCATCACAGCGTCAGCTAAACTGCCATCAAGGGTACAAATCACTAGCAAGACTTGGCTGACAGCCATAGTGGTTTTAGCGGCGGGAGCGATGCCTCTGGCTCGCACCAAATTAAAATATTCCTGTTGACCCAAAAAGATGATGACCGCAAAGATGATGGTAAAGTACCAACCCCCCAAAAGGGTTGCGGAAAGAGCAAGAGCGATCGCAACAATTCCACTTATAATCCGAGACCAAGGCATAGAAGTATTAAATATTGGGAATGGGGCATTGGGCATGGGGCATTGGGCACTTGTACTGACCGTAGTCGTTGGCGCAGCCTCTCGTAGAGAAGTATTGGGCATTGGGCGTTGGGCATGGGGCATTGGGCATTTATTAAATTAGTTATTCTTTCTTCCCCTACTCCCCGTACTTCCTCATCTCTGTCTTCTTCCTTCCCTTACCGCCTCTTCCAATGCCCCATGCCCTATGCCCCATTCCCTAATCCAGTTTCTCACCACTGAGGATAAAAATGGGATCGACGGCGGTAAATGTTTGAGAAAAGCCGCGTGTCTCTAGGCGGTTAACCGCAGACTGAACGACTTCGATATTTCTAGCTCTTAATAGGGAAAAGCTCTGGGAAATAGCATACAGACTTTCTAGATTAGCAGCTGTGGCTACAACCCGACCGGATGGCGGCAAATAATGCCAAGCTGCTTGCAGAATTTCCTGAATAGGGCGACCTCCCTCGATACAAACACGGTGAGGGGTAATTTTGAGGTCATGTAAACACTCTGGGGCGCTGCCTTCAACAACTTCGACATTTTTCACATCAAAGCGATCGCAGTTACGCTTGATCAGATTAGCAACTTCTTCATCCCTTTCGATAGCGATAATTTGTCCGCCTGGACACAATAGCCCCACCTCTACCGGAATTGTACCTGTCCCAGCGCCAATATCCCACAACACAGAATCTGATTTTAGCCGCAGTTGAGAAATCAATAGCAGTCGGACTTCTCGCTGGCTCAGGGGAATTCCTGGCAAATGCTCAAATAAATCATCGGGAATACCTGGGGTAATATAAGGCCAAAGTTGGGAGGGCATAGAATTACGCAATTATACTAAAGATATCGATTTGCCAAATTGAAAAGCTATCAGCTATAAAACTTTTCAACCGTAGCATTATAAGAAAACATAATGATTGGTGAAATATTAGGCGAACGCTACGAAGTTCAGCAGCTATTAGGAAAAAAAGCAGGGCGGCGGACGCTATTAGCTCGTGATTTGCAAACTCAGGAATTAGTCGTCATCAAGTTACTCTCTTTTAGTAGTGATTTTGAGTGGGATTCACTCAAATTGTTTGAGCGAGAAGCTGAAACTTTAAAAAACCTAGCACATCCCTCAATTCCTAGCTATTTAAACTATTTCGAGGTAAACTTACCAACCATCCAAGGATTTGCTCTAGTACAAACTTATATCCCTGCACAAACTTTAGAGCAATACTTACAAACTGGACGGACTTTTACAGAAACTGAAATCAAACAGATAGCTAAAGCACTTTTAAAGATTCTCGTTTACCTACATGAGCTACATCCGCCTGTAATTCACCGTGATATTAAGCCTAGCAATATTTTATTGGGGGAGCGCTCTGGTAATAGTGTAGGTCAAGTTTATTTGGTAGATTTTGGCTCAGTACAGACAGTCCTGGCTAGCGAAACCGGGACAAGAACTGTGGTAGGAACTTATGGCTATATGCCACCAGAGCAATTTGGCGGACGCACTGTTGCAGCGTCAGACCTTTATAGTTTAGGCACAACCTTAATTTATTTAGTGACGGGTACTCACCCAGCTGATTTACCCCAAAAGGATTTTCAGATTCAGTTTGAACAATTGACTAATCTCAGTCCCAGCTTTAGCAATTGGTTAAAGTGGATGATTGAACCCAGTTTAGAACGGCGTTTGAGTTCTGCTGAACAAGCGATCACAGCTTTAGAGAAACCACAACCGACAAACTTTCCTACTTTAGTTGTTGGCAAACCAGAGGGGAGTAAGATTCAACTAACCAAAAATGGTGATTCTCTAGAAATTATCGTTCCACCATCTGGTTTTGATCCATCAATAATATTTACAGGTTTATTTGCGATCGTCTGGAATTCATTTATTCTTTTTTGGACAATTGGCGCACTCTCAGCACCTTTTCCTGTCAACATCCCCTTTGCTTTGTTCTCGCTTCCATTTTGGGGTGCTGGTTTTATGATGGTGTATAAATTTTTCTTTCATTTTTTTGGACGCATCTGCTTACGCCTGAATCCCGAACAAATAACCCTAACCTGGGAGTTGTTTGCTTGGAAATTTTATCGTCCCCGTGCATTGCCAAGACAAAGTATTAATAAGTTAGTTTACATTCCCAAACATTTTACTAAAGATTCTGAAGGTACTAGAAGTGCCGTTCCCGCACAATTGGATATTTGGGTAGGAGTAAAAAAATATCAGCTTGGTGGTAGTGGTGGTGCAATTAAATCTGAAGCGGAACTGGAATGGCTAGCTCAGGAATTAAGCGATTGGTTAGGTTTGCCAATTACCAATCCAATGAGAAGTTAGTTACGCTGATTATGAGCGGTTGTTTGTTTGAGCGTATAGTACTGTTGCCTTTTCCCGGGCAGCTTCTTCAATAATTTGCAACAGTTCTTCGTTTTTCACCTGCAAACCTCACTAACTTTGTAGCGATATTTACCAGACTAGTGTATCGCAACTTCTGCGATCGCACTCCTGCATAACTATCAACTTAGGTTATAGCGATTATGCCAAGTTGGTTTACCAAAAGTTTTTGAGGACAAAAATACTTATTTCTATTGATTTTATTTATACCCTATTTCCGAAAGAGTCGAGCGCTGATCAGTGGGCAACTCATCGGATTTGAGCCATCAATGTCTATATTTAATTACAGATGCCTTAGAGGAAATTTATATGTTTGGACTGGGATGGCCAGAAATAGCTGTAATTAGCATAGTCGCTATTCTAATTTTCGGCCCAAAAAAAATTCCTGAACTCGGAACTGCACTGGGCAAAACCCTACGAGGTTTTAAGGAGGAGATGAAAACTCCCAGCGAGGAAACCAATCAGGAAGAAGAAAAACAGTAATTAAAAGAGTCAGGAGGAGCCAGCACACTGCTTTCTCCTGATTACTCGCTACAGCAAGGTATTAACAACAGAAGAAGGTGCGATTCCATTTTGGGAATCGATGACAGTTGTACCGGGATTTTGTTGGTGTGTCTCTTCCTTGGCTAAACCACGCAGCTTGATTAACTTAATAGCTCTAGTAACACTTTCTGGCAAAATTACCACCAGGCTGTTATCAGGAGCCATGTCTAAGCCTTTATTGATCGCTTGGGTTTCATCCAGAATGGATTCATAGCGGCTATCAGGCTTAACTTCCGTGATGCCTTGAATAATCAACTGGGCAGCTGATCCCCGTAGTCGTCCCCGTGTATCATCATCTTCTTTGATGATGATGTAATCAAAAATTTGTGCTGCTAATTTACCCAAAGTAACAAAATCTTCGTCACGGCGATCGCCTGGGCCGCCAATTACGCCAATCCGTTGTCCTGTAGTCCAATTCCGCACAAAGGAACCTACCGCTTCATAACTGGCTGCATTGTGGGCATAGTCCACTAAAGCGTGGTAATTACCTAAATTAAATAGATTCATTCGTCCTGGCGTTTGGCTAACTGAAGCCCGGAAGGTCTTCAAACCAGCACGAATCTGCTCAATTGTGACGTTTTGCACAAACGCTGCCAAACTTGCTGCTAAAGCGTTGGCAATCATAAACGGCGCACGTCCGCCCATTGTTAAAGGTATATTTTCGGCTCTTTCTATGCGGTGTGTCCAATCACCTTTAACAATTGACAAATAGCCATTTTCATATACTGCCGCTACTCCGCCTTTTTGGATGTGCTTCCGCACTAATTCCGAATCGGGGTTCATGGTGAAGTAAGCAATATTAGCTTTAGTTTTTTCTGACATAGCAGCGACGCGGCGATCGTCGGCATTAAGTACCGCATAGCCATCAGGGAATACAGCTTCCGCTACTACACTTTTGAGGTTAGCTAATTGCTCAATGGTATCTATATCACCGATTCCTAAGTGGTCGGACGCTACATTCAATACCACCCCTACATTTGCGGCTTCAAAGCCCAATCCAGAGCGGAGAATGCCACCACGAGCTGTTTCCAGTACTGCTACTTCTACTGTGGGATCTTGGAGGATGACGTGGGCACTTTGGGGACCTGTATTATCGCCAGATTCTACTAAGTAATCACCGATATATGTTCCATCAGTAGTAGTATAACCTACTACTTTGCCAGTCTGTTTATAAATATGTGCTAGTAGTCGAGTAGTGGTGGTTTTGCCATTAGTACCCGTGATGCTGAGGATGGGAATTTGGCTAGATTGCTCGTTAGGAAACAGCATATCCATTACTGCACCAGCGACGTTACGGGGAATACCCACGCTTGGGGCAACGTGCATCCGGAAGCCAGGGGCGGCGTTAACTTCGACAATCACGCCATCAACTTCCCGCAGAGGGCGGCTAATATCCGTGGTGACGATATCGAGTCCGGCGATATCCAAACCGATAATCTTAACTACTCGTTGTGCCAACCAAAGATTTTCTGGGTGAATTTCATCGGTACGGTCAACGGCACTACCACCTGTACTCAAGTTGGCTGTTGCCCTGAGATAACAAATAGTGCCCTTGGGTGGCACGCTATTTAGGGTGTAACCTTGCCTTTCTAGCAACTGGTAGCTGGTGCGGTCTAGTTCAATTTTTGTCAGGACGTTATCATGTCCTTCACCGCGATTTGGGTCAAGGTTTGTTTCTTCAATCAGTTCGGCAATCGTGGATCTACCGTTGCCAATGACATGAGCCGGGACGCGCTCGGCTACTGCTACTACTTTTCCATTTACCACCAGTACCCTGTGGTCGCGTCCAACATAATATCTTTCGACAATAATTGACCGGGAAACTTGTCTGGCAGCTTCATATCCAGCTTCAGCTTCTTCCCAAGTTCTAATATCAATGGTGATCCCACGTCCATGATTGCCATCTAGTGGCTTGATAACGATGGGATAGCCGCCAACGAATTCAATGGCTTGTTCTAAATCGTCTAAAAAGTTGATTACTGTACCTCTGGGTACTGGCGCACCAGCCGCAGCGAGGATACGTTTAGTGGCTTCTTTATCGCAAGCTAGTTCTACACCCAGAATGCTGGTGTTGTCAGTCATTGTGGCCTGCATCCGCTTCTGGTTGACGCCGTAGCCTAGCTGAATCAAAAAGCGGGCTTCCAGGGACATCCAGGGAATGCCTCTTTTTTCTGCTTCTTTGACGATCGCTTCCG
This sequence comes from Nostoc punctiforme NIES-2108, assembly GCA_003326195.1. Taxonomy (GTDB): domain Bacteria; phylum Cyanobacteriota; class Cyanobacteriia; order Cyanobacteriales; family Nostocaceae; genus Nostoc; species Nostoc punctiforme_A. The sequence continues at coordinate 92,456 of LXQE01000159.1, read as the reverse complement.
TAGAAGGGCCTAAAGAAGCATCGCGGGTGAAGTCTTTCAGGTCTTGGATATCTTGCTCTAATTCTGCCTTGGGATAACGGCCTCGATCAACGATACTCTGACACAGCCGTACTGCGGCTCGTCCAGCGTAGCGTCCCGCTTCCTCATTCAGGTACTCGATTACTACTTGGTAAATTCCGGGTGTGGCAGTTTCGCGGGTGCGACCAAAGCCGACATGCATACCAGCTAATTCTTGGAGTTCTAAGGCTACGTGTTCCACTATGTGGCCAATCATAGTGCCTTCTTTGACTCGCATCAGAAAACCACCGCGACAGCCAGGCGAACAATAGTGACCCTCCAGACTCGGCAGCGCCTCAACTAATCCTTCATAAAAGCCGGGGATTTCATTCGAGGGCGTCTCGCCAAGGGTTTCTAAATCGAGGCGCATGACGATCAGTTTGTGGCGTCGAATGCTCCAATAGTTTGGGCCGCGTAATGTCTGGATCTTGAGGATTCTCATGGGAATAGGTAGATGGAGATTCGGAACCAAAATTCTAGTTTCTTACTGGAATTGACCGCTAAACTGTTCGTTAGAAACAGTTTTTTCTTTTTACATGGTATTCTTATCATTTTTCTACGGTAAGAAATAATAAATGTGCGGTCAACTCAGTGTAACCTCAGATACTCTATCCCGTCAGCTGGAGATTCGGTGTACAGCAGGCAATACAGTCCGCTGGTACAAGTGGAAGCGATCGCCGTAGCTGAGGATATGGAGACGTAAATTATGTACGGTTAACGGTTCATTAGCACCGACATGGGGTTCGTTGGTATGGGTCAACTCAGTGGGATCAACAATGGTTACACTGCCTTTACCCATAACTTGTAGCCAACCATCACGTTCAAACACTGCACAAGTATCTTCGTCAATGCCAATACCTAAGCGATCGGGATGAGCTGAGATCGCACTAATCAGTCGCCCCATCCGATTACGGTTGTGAAAATGTTGGTCAACGATTACTTCAGGAATAAATCCCAAACCCGTCGCCATATCCACTAAGGAACGATTGGGCGTCTCTCCACTACCGCCGCCAGCAATCATATGATGCCCCATCACCGCCGCTCCTGCACTGGTGCCTGCTAACGTAAGTTGCCCCGCCCTCACCCGCTGGCGAATAATTTCCATTGCTGGCGTATCTGCCAATACGCCACAAAGACGCAGCTGGTCTCCTCCTGTCAAAAATACCCCACTACAGGCTTCTAAGGATGCTTTGATCTGGGAGGCTTCACACTGTTCTCGTTCGCGGATGTCTAAAATCTCTACCTTCTGGGCACCCATTTCTTCAAAAATGCGAATATACCGACCACCAATGATGGCAGGTTCGCGAGAGGCAGATGGAATAATTGTAATATAAGCCTTACTAGCACCGGCGCGTCCAAAAAAAGTTCGTAGGATTTCGCGCCCATGAACTTTATCTTCTGCACCTCCGATAACCAGGACGGCGGTTTTAGTTGCTTGGGGTGTCCTCATTTCTAGCGATTTAGCTTGTAATTGCGGCATTTTGGTTCTCCTGTCAACAACTTCAGGTGAATTTAACAAGGTTCAGTTGCCTGATAATTTTTGCGCTTTGCAACTTTCGAGAGGACACTTTTTGGAAGTTTGGAACTGGGGAAAGCCACTCTCCAAATTCTCGCTTAACGCTCGCGTTGCCTCAGTCTAAACGTGCTTGTTCACATTCCTCAAAGCCAGCGCCTTGTTTTTCACCTGTCCACTTGCAGCAGGGCAAAATAGTCTTTATGTGGCTAGATTCCCCCTTTAGGGTAGGGGATGAGCAGTTAAGACTACGCTTTTTTCTGAGGCTGGCTCGATGCATCCTGGAAGTTGTTAACTTGATATGATTATTAATTTAAATGTAGTTGTGACAACATTTAAACATAAATTAAGTAATTAGAAAAACTTTTGATCCCATCTAAAATCCAGAAGGCCCAGTAGTTTTAGATACTATTGATAAAGTTTAACTGGAGTTTAACCCGACCTTGGCTTGCTGGTGTTTGCTAGACATTCAAATTTAAGATTAGTGTCCTTGAATACGAATAACTGTGCGCTTTGATATAGTTACGCTTTTTCCTGACTGTTTTAACTCTGTTCTCAATTCTGGGTTGCTGGGTAAAGCCTTAGCCAAACAGATTGCCGAAGTGCATCTGGTTAATCCACGGGACTTTACCACTGACAAGCACCGAAAAGTAGATGATGAACCCTACGGCGGCGGTGTTGGGATGCTAATGAAGCCAGAACCTATTTTTACCGCTGTGGAGTCGCTGCCGATTCTACCCCGAAGAGAAGTAATTTTGATGAGTCCACAGGGTCAAGCAATTAATCAACCTCTTTTGAAAGAATTGGTGACAAATTATGACCAGTTAGTGGTTATTTGTGGGCATTACGAAGGAGTGGATGAGAGGGTGCTACATTTGGTCACTCGTGAAGTATCTTTGGGCGATTTTATTCTGACTGGTGGTGAAATTCCTGCAATGGCTTTGATTAATGGCGTCGTGCGGCTGATCCCAGGAACCGTGGCCAAAACGGAGTCCCTCACGGCAGAAAGTTTTGAGGAAGGGTTATTGGACTATCCTCAATATACTCGTCCTGCGAATTTTCGGGGCTTGAAAGTGCCTGATGTCTTGCTCAGTGGAAATCACGCCGCGATCGCAAAATGGCGTTACGAACAACAAATTCAAAAAACCCGCGATCGCCGCCCCGATCTCTTGGAGAAATTGAAGCAGGGGAAGCAGGGGAGCAGGAGAGCAGGGGAGCAGGGAGAGAATAATAATTTCTAACTCCTGACAAATGACAAATGACAAATGACAAATGACTAAAATTCGTATTGGTAATGGCTACGATATTCACCAACTGGTGAGCGATCGCGCTTTGATTTTAGGTGGAATTCAAATTCCCCATGAACTAGGTTTGTTGGGGCACAGTGACGCTGATGTGCTGACCCACGCGATTATGGATGCCATGCTTGGGGCATTATCTTTGGGAGATATTGGTCATTATTTTCCCCCAAGCGATCCCAAATGGGCGGGAGCAGATAGTTTAGTACTATTAACTCAAGTACATCAACTGATTCGGGATCAAGGTTGGCAGATCGGAAATATTGACTCAGTAGTAGTAGCAGAACGTCCCAAATTAAAACCGCATATTCACAAGATGCGCGACAAACTAGCGGCAGTTTTAGAATTACAACCAAATCAAATTGGCATCAAGGCTACTACTAACGAAAAATTAGGACCTGTTGGACGTGAAGAAGGTATATGTGCTTATGCTGTAGTTTTGTTAGGTGCTTCAGAATAACTTTCTTTTAGCCTCTAATAAAGATATTCAAGACTGATTAAGATGGAAATAGATTAGTAATTATGAAGTTTTTTAGAAAGATATTTTTGGCAATTAAACATTTATGGTTGCCAATAATTTTTACTTCAGCAATAGCACTTACAGTTACCGCCTGTAACCCAGCTAACTTTAAAAGTTCAGCTGCTCAAGTGCCGCAATTGGTAAGTAGCATTCTCAGCGATCCCAAAACTTTTAACTACCCTCTGAGTCAAGAGTTTCCTAATGTTTTTCCTTTAATCTATGAGGGGTTAATCACCCAAAACCCAATCACTGCTAAAGTCGAGCCTGCATTAGCAGAATCCTGGCAAATTTCTGATGATAAATTAAAGATTGTTTTTACTCTACGCGAAGGGTTGAAATGGTCTGATGGTCAGCCACTAACAGTAGATGATGTAGTGTTTACCTACAATGATATTTACTTAAATGAAGCAATTCCTACTGATGTTAGAGACGCACTACGGATTGGTGAAAGTCGGAAATTGCCTACTGTGCGAAAAGTGGATGAACGCCGGGTTGAGTTTAGCGTACCAGAACCCTTTAGACCTTTCCTACTAAGTACAGGTTCGCCAATTTTGCCCGCACACATATTGCAACAATGGGTAAAAACCAAAGACCAAAATGGGAGTCCGATTTTTCTGACAAAATGGGGTGTTGATACTCCTCCCAACGAAATTATTGTCAACGGCCCTTACAAAATAGAGCGTTACGACACAAGTCAGCGTGTGGTTTTCCGGCGCAACCCCTACTACTGGCGCAAGGATGCTCAAGGCAATTCTCAGCCTTATATTGAACGAGTAATTTGGCAAATTGTGGAATCAACAGATACCTCCTTGCTGCAATTTCGTTCTGGCGGGTTAGATACTGTAGGAGTGTCGCCAGATTACTTTTCTTTGCTAAAGGTACAAGAAAAGCAGGGTAATTTCACAATTTATAATGGCGGGCCAACATCCAGTACATCGTTTGTTTGGTTCAATCTCAACAAAGGTAAAAGGGACGGAAAACCACTAGTTGATCCAGTTAAATCTCGGTGGTTCAATAATGTGCAATTTCGGCAAGCTATAGCTTATGCAATTGACCGCCAAACGATGATTAATAACACTTTTCGCGGCTTGGGCGTGCCACAAGATTCACCGATTTCTGTGCAAAGCCCCTATTACCTTTCCCCTAAAGAGGGATTAAAAGTTTACGATTACAATCAGCAAAAAGCAAAGAAATTGCTGCTAAAAGCAGGATTTAAGTACAACAACAATCAGTTAGTAGACGATCAGGGAAATCGCGTTCGTTTCTCTTTGCTTACCAATGCTGGAAATAAAATCCGTGAGGCAATGGGATCGCAGATTAAACAAGACTTGAGCAAAATCGGCATTCAAGTTGATTTCACTCCGTTGGCATGGAATACTTTTACTGATAAAACTTCTAACTCCTTGGATTGGGAAGCTTCTTTGATGGGTTTGACTGGTGGATTAGAACCGAATGACGGTGCTAATGTCTGGGCACCTGAAGGCGGATTACACATGTTTAATCAGAAACCCCAAGCAGGACAAAAGCCGATTCAGGGTTGGGAAGTTGCTCCTTGGGAAGCAGAAATAGCGAATCTTTATATTCAAGCTGCAAGAGAATTGGACGAAGCTAAAGTTAAAGCAATTTATGCTGAAACGCAGCGAATTACCCAGGAAAATTTACCTTTTATTTACTTGGTTAATCCTTATTCAATGTCAGCGGTGCGTAATCGTTTTGAAGGTATTAAATTCTCTGCCCTTGGTGGCGCATTCTGGAATATTGAACAAATTAAAGTAACAGAAGATTAGGCATTGGGCAAAACAGTTCCGTTAGCGATAGCGGGGCGTTGAGCCAGTTCTGAGTAAAGAAGTGATACCAATTTGAAAAATGATTGCAACAGATGGAACACTGAAACACTTATCCAATAGATGTTTCACAATCCAAAATCTAAAATCTAAAATCCAAAATGGTATGAGATTCCTTACTCAGCACTCCTGAAGGGCATAGGGAATTAGTTATTAGACGACTGATAAATCACAAAGGGCAAAAGACAAAGGGCTAATTACCGATGACCAATGAAAAAACTTTGCGATCGCTACTCGTTGCGGTTGCTAATGGTAAAGTTACGCCAGATACGGCATTAGACTCACTCAAAGACTTAACTTATGAATCTGTCGGTGAATTTGCCAAAATTGACCACCATCGCCAGCTAAGAACTGGTTTTCCAGAGGTGATTTGGGGGCCTGGTAAGACTACAGACCAAATTGCTCAAATTATGGAAGTAATGCGTCTCCGCAACCCGGTGGTAATGGCAACCCGCATTGAACCAGCAGTTTATACCGCACTGCAATCAAAAGTTAGTGGTTTGCGATATTACGAATCGGCGCGAATTTGTGCGATCGCTCCCCTTACCATCGAACCACAATTTCAGGGTGAAATTGGCATTCTTTCTGCTGGTACTGCCGATTTACCCGTTGCTGAAGAAGCTGCTGTCACTGCTGAACTTTCTGGTTTYCGCGTCCAGCGCCTCTGGGATGTTGGCGTTGCTGGRATTCAYCGTTTGCTGAGTAACCGCCACCTGATTGAGTCCGCATCGGTATTGATTGTCGTAGCGGGGATGGAAGGCGCTTTACCCAGCGTTGTTGCGGGTTTAGCGAGTTGTCCAGTGATTGCCGTACCCACCAGTATTGGTTATGGCGCAAGTTTTGGTGGTTTAGCACCTCTATTGACAATGCTTAACTCTTGTGCCGCGGGAGTAGGCGTAGTAAATATCGATAATGGTTTTGGTGCAGCAGTTTTGGCGGGGCAGATTTTGCGGACTGCCGAGAAATTGCGGTTGGCATCAGCTGCATCTTGAGTTAAGACATTAAAGTTACATTCAATATTTCAGTAAATATCAGTAATTAATGTAAATCATAAACTGATGCTGAAATTTGCCACCTCTAACTTCTTAATCATAAAAGATGAGCAATTACAGCGATTTGACATCTCAGTTTCTTTGGCATTTGCCTGTAAATTGGACAGCCCTAGCACAAACAATCACCGAYCCAAACGTTATGGGTCAGATACAAAAAGCTTGGAGCCACTTTRTACAAACAGGTCAAGTATGGGCATTGTTGATTGGTTTAGTCATTGGCTATATGATTCGGAATCTAACTAGCTACGGTTAAATTTAAAAGTTAGGAGTTGAAAGTGAGGAGTGAGAAGTTAGGAGTCACAAACTTATAACTCCTCACTCTTAACTCTTAACTCTCACCTACTCTTTTCATAATTTATGACCGAAAAACAAACTTGGAGCCAGCGGTTTGAATCAGCGTTGCATCCAGCGATCGCTCGTTTTAATGCCAGTATAAGTTTCGATATTGAATTAATCGAATATGACCTCACTGGTTCTCAAGCTCATGCCCAAATGCTTGCTCACACGGGCATCATCTCCCCAGAAGAAGGAGAGCAACTGGTTGCAGGTTTAGAACAAATTCGCCAAGAGTACCGCCAGGGAAGATTTCAGCCTGGTGTCGATGCTGAAGACGTACATTTTGCAGTTGAACGCCGACTGACAGAAATCGTTGGCGATGTAGGTAAAAAGGTGCATACAGCGCGATCGCGTAATGACCAAGTTGGCACCGATACCAGACTCTACCTCCGCGACCAAATCCAACAAATCAAAAGCGAATTGCGAGAATTTCAAGGTGTTTTACTAGATATAGCCGAAAAGCACGTTGAAACCCTGATTCCTGGCTATACCCACCTCCAACGCGCCCAACCGGTGAGTTTAGCTCATCACCTCCTGGCATACTTTCAAATGACGCAACGGGACTGGGAACGCTTAGGAGATGTTTCTCGCCGGGTAAATATCTCACCTTTGGGATGTGGTGCTTTAGCGGGAACTACTTTCCCTATCGATCGCCACTACACAGCCAAACTCTTGAATTTTGACGATATTTATGCTAATAGCCTCGATGGAGTGAGCGATCGCGATTTTGCGATCGAATTTTTGTGTGCTGCTAGCTTGATTATGGTTCACCTCAGCCGCCTTGCAGAAGAAGTCATTCTTTGGTCATCTGAAGAATTTCGCTTTGTCACCCTCAAAGATAGCTGTGCCACAGGTTCCAGTATCATGCCCCAAAAGAAAAACCCCGATGTACCAGAATTGGTGCGGGGGAAAACGGGACGTGTATTCGGTCATCTCCAGGCGATGTTAGTCATTATGAAGGGGCTACCCCTGGCATATAACAAAGACTTACAAGAAGATAAAGAAGGTCTATTTGATAGCGTTAACACAGTCAAAGCGTCTCTAGAAGCGATGACGATTTTGCTCAGGGAAGGCTTAGAATTTCGTACCCAGCGGTTAGCATCAGCGGTGGCGGAAGATTTTTCTAATGCTACCGATGTAGCAGATTATCTAGCAGCACGGGGCGTTCCTTTTCGGGAAGCTTACAACCTTGTGGGTAAGGTGGTAAAAACTAGTATTGCCGCAGGTAAACTTTTAAAAGATTTGAAATTGGAAGAGTGGCAACAACTACATCCGGCATTTGCAGCAGATATTTATGAGGCGATTTCCCCCCGTCAAGTTGTTGCTGCCCGCAACAGTTACGGTGGTACTGGCTTTGCACAGGTAAACAAAGCACTCATAGCTGCCCGCGCTCAAATTGCTCAATAGAAGGAATGGGGAGTCGGGAATGGAGAATAAAGAATAAATTCTTCCCCATACCCAATGCCCAATGCCCAATGCCCAATGCCCCAATCCCCAAAATAAATAAGGGCGTACAAATAAATGTGCGCCCCAAAAGGTAAATAACCTAAACAATAAGGATTTAGGCAAGCAGCTTAGTCAGTGTCAGCTGCTGTTGCTGCGCCTTCTTCTTCTTCACTCTTTGGTGGTCTTTGTTGGAACCTTCTCTGCATTCTTCCTGTCGTAGTCCGTTTACGAAACTTTCTGGCATACGCCTGGTTACGTAGCGCCTTTTCTTTTTTCGGGTTACGGCGCTTGGCCATGTTCACCTCTATAAATAAACAACAAAAAAGTAGCAACTAGGCATCACGTAGGCAATATTAGCTACCAATGTTATTGATATACTTCTAGCCTAGTGCAGCAATAAATACGCTTTAAACAGTGTACTACTCTATCGCATTATACCTAACTATGTCAATAAAATTATGAATGATCCCCGCCAGTAAGACGAAAAACATCTTTTCTTAGATTCCAATCTATCAAATAGATTAGAAATTAGCTCATTAGTTGTTTTTCTTGAAACAATCCAATATTATCAAGAAATAATTCAGGAGTTAGTCATTAAAACTCAGTAAGTATAGGTGGGTTTAAGCATAGAGTCTAATATTTGGTTTAGTAAGCTTTAATTAATTGTAGGTTTTAAATCCTACTTAATTGCCTCTTATAAATTCAGATTTTTGAATTTTGACTTATTATTCATATTATTATTTTTAATGTGTTCTAAAAATCTATTAGTAATAGCTAGTTTCAGTAACGCCAATGCTAGCTATAAACTGAAAATTTACCTGCTTCAAAAAATATCATGTATAGATAAATACAGTGCTTCTATTGAAACTTGATGTTAGAATTGATAATATTCTACGTAAATCGTGAGAATAAAATCTCAACCCACAAACATTTTTGTATCAAACAAAACTCAACAAAAACTTTATTAGTTGAGCAGATGTAAGTGGTAGGGAAATATAGAATACAACACATAAATTTTGAAGATTGAACGTTATTGCTTTTTTTCCGGCAGCTGTAGAGTCCACACGTAGCTTATGGCGTATTGGACAAACAGTATTGGGTCTAATATTTCGTCATCCCATTACTGGTACTAGTATCATCCCAATTTTACCCGATGGTCGGATTGTACTGATCCGGCGGCGCGACAATGGTCTTTGGTCATTGCCTGGAGGAATTGTAGATTGGGGAGAAGATATTCCCAATACAGTCCGCCGGGAATTGCTGGAGGAAACCGGGCTAGAATTGGTGAAAATTAACCGTTTGGTAGGAGTTTACTCTGCACCAGACCGCGATCCCAGAATCCATTCAATTTGTATTGTGGTTGAAGCCGAGGTGCATGGGACAATGGAGATTCAAGACACTTTAGAAGTCATGGAAATCCAAGCTTTCTCTCCCAGTTTACTACCTTCAGGAAAGATGTCTCACGACCATACTCGGCAGTTGCAAGACTACTTGAATGGCTTGACAACACTGGCATAAGAATATTTAGTCATTAGTCATTAGTCCTTTGTCATTTGTCATTTGCTGCCAAAGTTCTGATCTCAGGAAGCCTTAGCTTACACTTCTCTGTTTGTAATTTGTCCAGAACTAGTTAATAATGACCAATGACTAATGACTAATGACTATTTATTATGGTGCTAAAAGTTAACTACTAAATAAAATGGATACACTATTCCGTAACTCCCGGAGAAAGCTCTCTCAAGGGCTACTTTTCTGGCGTGAAGTCGGTGAAAAAACTCCTATAATTTTTTTACATGGTGCTTGGAATGAGAGCAGTCAATGGTTATCGGTGATGGAGTCCCTTGCACAAGATTTTCATTGTTTTGCACCTGATTTACTAGGGTTTGGTGAATCAGAAAATCCTAATATCCACCATTCGATAGATTTACAAGTTGAGTGTTTAGCTGAATTTTTGCAAGCTGTGAAGCTAGAAAAAGTATATTTAGTGGGGCATTCTCTTGGGGGTTGGATTGCTGCTAGCTATGCTTTAAAGTATCCAGAGAAAGTTGATGGTTTGGTACTGCTAGCACCAGAGGGTGTAGAGATAGCAGGACAAGAAGATTATTGCCAGAAGATGCGGCGATTATTGAATTATCCACCACTAATAGTCAAATTTTTGCGATCGCTAACTCCTTTGACTAAAATCTTGGGTTGGCATGAAAAAATTGCGCAAGACTTGCAGTTGCGTCAATCGCTATTGCCGTATCCTATAGGTTGCCAGTTACTTTTCAAACGGCGACAAGTAGAAATTGAGGCAGAATTACTGCAAAAGCAGCTTTACATGATAGACGTCCCAGTTTTTATTTTACAAGGTGGCCAAGATACCCCAGATGCTTTAGCCAGAAGCCGTGTTTATGCTCAACTGATGCCAAAAGTCGAGTTGAAAATGATTGCCCATGCCGGAAATGACTTACCAGAATCTTGTGCTGGGGTTGTGGCGAGCGAAATTCAGGAGTTTATTCAAAGTATTTTAAAAAGCCATAATTTCAACGAATTAAACTAGCTCATTCAGGGTTTGTTGCCAATCCACAACACATATTCCTTTGCTCTCAAAGCGTGATATGTGTTTCAAGTTTGTTGTCACAACTATGAATTGAGCAAAACTCTTCAATTGGAGAATTGCTTGAGCGTCAAGAATTACATCACCATCCAAGCTATCATTGCTTGCTGGATTTTATTTCTTATTCTCCATTACTATTTTCTGCATTCCCAAAAAAATCAAATTTGGTTCCACAATTAAACGTGTTGCGATTTCAGGATATAAGGTTTGTAGATAGTTTAATAATAAAGTGCGATCGCCCCCTTTAATCGCAATCTTCCCATCAGGGAATAAATCCCACCACGCCTGAATAAAATCTTTAATTCCAGCTAATAAAGTGTAAATAACTCCACTTTGAATAGCCTCTGTTGTATTAAGCGCAAAACGTGGTGGTAGAGAAGGAAAATTTTGCGTCTCTACAAATGGTAATTGTCCTGTTTGTTGACCGAGAGTTGCAAATTGTAAGCCCAATCCCGGCAAAATTGCACCTCCAACTAGACACTCATTAGCATCCGCAGCCGTAAAAGTTAGGGCTGTCCCAGCATCAATTACCAACATCGGAAAACCCCAAGTTTTCCCCGTCCCCCACAAAGCTAAAGCGCGGTCAATTCCTAGTGTGGGATAAACACCTTTTAGCGGTACTTGGTCTAATGTAATAACATGAGTATTTGGGTAAGTTTGCCAAATAGTAGTTTGACTGGGAACTACGGAGGCGATTAAGAGAGGGCAGAGGGGGAGAGTGTTTGTTAGAGATTTAAATTCGGGAAAAATTTTCTCTAGTAAATCATTCAGGGTTTGACATTCAGCCAACTGTTGTATAACAGACTCAGGAAGATAGTCAGTATCCCAGCCTGAGTAAAGCGTCTCGCCAATAAACAACGCCCAATGTAGCCGAGAATTCCCAATTTCCAGCGCTAGCCAAATTTCCTCTCTGTGTTCTCTGTGGCTCTGCGGTTTCACCGTTTTAACTTTTTTAAGTCAACTATAGGTTTTTTAATAAAAATTAACATTCAAGCCATGTCACAATAAAAGAAGAGGAACAAATACTCATTGTGTTAAGGAGGGGAGTTATGGTAGCGCTCACCAAAAAAGCTGAAAAACGGCTCACCATACAGCAGGTGAAAATCGCTCAAGAAACGACGGCTATTCGCTCTTTGGATTGGGATCGCGATCGCTTCGATATTGAGTTTGGTCTGCAAAACGGTACTACTTATAACTCGTTTCTCATTCGTGGGGAGCAGATTGCCTTAGTTGATACCTCCCATGAAAAGTTTCGTCAACTATATTTTGATACGCTTACTGGACTAATCAACCCAACAGAGATTGATTATTTGATTATCAGCCACACTGAGCCAGACCATAGCGGTTTAGTGAAAGATTTGCTGCAAATGGCTCCAGAAATAACCGTTGTCGGTTCTAAAGTGGCAATTCAGTTTCTTGAAGATTTAGTACATCAGCCATTTAAGCGGCGGATTGTAAAAAATGGCGATCGCTTAGATTTGGGCAATGGTCATGAATTTGAATTCGTGATTGCTCCCAATTTACATTGGCCCGATACCATTTTCAGCTTTGACCACAAAACCAAAACTCTCTACACCTGCGATGCTTTTGGGCTGCATTATTGCTCAGATAGCACCTTTGATGAAGACTTAGCGGCTATCGAAGAAGATTTTCATTACTACTACGACTGCTTGATGGGGCCAAATTCCCGATCGGTTCTGTCTGCCCTGAAGCGGATGGCGGAACTGAAAACCATCGACATGATTGCCACAGGACACGGCCCATTATTATCTCACAATGTTGAAGAACTAGTTGGACGTTACCGCACTTGGAGCCAAAGCCAAGCCAAGCCAGAAACAGTGATTGGCATATTTTACGTTTCCGAATACGGATATAGCGATCGCCTCGCGCAAGCAATTGCCAACGGTATTGGGAAAACTGGTGTAGCTGTGGAAATTGTCGATTTGGGGTCTGAAGTCGATTTACAAGAACTGCGGGAACTAGTTAGCCGCTGTGCTGGGCTAATCGTTGGTCTAACTCCGGCTTCTGGCGCTGCGAGTATTCAATCTGCACTCAGCACAGTTTTAGGATCTGCCAAAGAAAAGCAAGCTATCGGCGTATTTGAAACAGGCGGTGGTGATGATGAACCCATAGATCCTTTGGTGAGTAAATTCCGCAATTTGGGTTTGACAACAGTTTTTCCAGCAATTCGGATTAAACAAACACCCACAGAAAACACTTACAAGTTGTGTGAAGAAGCAGGTACAGATTTAGCTCAATGGGTAACACGCGATCGCACCATCAAAGCCATGAAATCTCTTGGTGCTGACTTAGATAAAGCATTAGGTAGAATCAGCGGCGGACTATATATTATTACTGCCAAAAAAGGTGATGTATCCAGTGCGATGTTAGCCTCCTGGGTTGCTCAAGCAAGCTTCAAACCATTGGGATTTTCCATTGCAGTCGCCAAAGATCGGGCAATTGAATCACTTATGCAAGTAGGCGATCGTTTTGTTCTCAATGTTTTAGAAGAAGGCAATTTCCAACCATTAATGAAACACTTTTTAAAACGGTTCGCCCCTGGTGCTGATCGCTTTGAAGGTGTGAGAACTCAGCCAGCCGAAAATGGTGCGCCCATCCTCAACGACGCCCTCGCCTATATGGAGTGCGAAGTTATCAGTAGAATGGATTGCGGCGACCATTGGGCAGTATATAGCACAGTCTACGCCGGACGGGTTTCTAAGCCAGAAAGTTTGACTGCTGTGCATCACCGTAAAGTTGGCAACCACTACTAAAAAGTTACGAGTTAGGAGTTAGGAATTAGAAGTTAAAAATTAGGAGTTGTAGGGACGAGTTTAACAAAACATATCGTCTGGACAACGGAAGTTAAAAAATTTAGATTAACGACTTTCTTCAACTCATAACTCATAACTCATAACTCATAACTCTTGTTTTAGCTATGTCAAAAAATAAACCCCGTGACGTTCAAGTTTGCCCCATTGCTACAGATACGAGAATACTGCGATCGCGCAGTTGGTCAAGGCTGAGATTTGAAATTGAATATGCTCTTGCTAAGGGTACAACTGCTAATTCTTATTTAATCGAAAGCGAGAAAACCGCAATTATCGATCCTCCAGGGGAAACGTTTACGCAAATTTATTTAGAAGCTTTGCAGCAACGTTTCCATTTTGAAGATTTAGATTATGTAATTTTGGGGCACGTAAATCCTAACCGCGCTGCAACTTTAAAAGCTTTGTTAGAAATTGCCCCGCAAATCACCTTTGTGTGTTCTAATCCAGGGGCGATAAATTTACGTGCGGCGCTGGAAAATCCAGATTTACAAATTCTTGTCATGCGGGGCGAAGAAACTCTAGATTTGGGTAATGGGCATAATTTACAATTTATTCCTACCCCCAATCCCCGCTATGCAGATCAACTTTGCACCTACGATCCGCAAACAGAAATTCTGTACACAGATAAGTTATTTGGGGCGCACGTTTGTGGAGATCAGGTATTTGATGAAGGGTGGGAAGTATATAACGAGGATCGGCGCTATTATTTTGATTGCCTCATGGCTCCCCACGCCCGTCAAGTCGAAACAGCACTGGATAAACTCGCTGATTTTCCCGTGCGAATGTATGCCAATGGACACGGGCCTTTGGTACGCTATGGTTTAATTGACCTGACCAAAGCTTATCGGGAATGGAGTCAACAGCAAACTTCTGCTGACTTGACAGTAGCGTTAATTTATGCATCCGCTTATGGAAATACAGCCACATTAGCCCAAGCGATCGCTCGTGGGATCACAAAAGCTGGCGTTGCCGTAGAATCGATTAACTGCGAGTTTACTGAACCAGAAGAAATCCGGGCGGCTGTGGAAAAATCCGGTGGTTTCATCATCGGTTCTCCTACCCTTGGTGGTCATGCACCGACACCCGTACAAACAGCTTTAGGAATTGTCCTATCCACCGCTACTAACAATAAACTCGCCGGTGCTTTTGGTTCCTTTGGCTGGAGTGGAGAAGCGGTTGATTTAATTGAGAGTAAGTTAAAAGATGCTGGCTATCGGTTTGGTTTTGATACAATCCGCGTAAAATTCAAACCCGACGATGCCACCTTACAATTATGTGAAGAAGCTGGAACCGACTTTGCCCAAGCACTCAAAAAAGCCAGAAAAGTGCGATCGCAGAGTCTTCCTGCAACAACTGTAGAACAAGCAGTTGGGCGAATTGTGGGTTCTCTTTGCGTTCTCACAGCCAAGGAAGGCGATCGCTCCAGTGCCATGTTAGCTTCTTGGGTATCTCAAGCCAGCTTCAATCCACCTGGTTTAACTATCGCCGTCGCCAAAGAACGCGCAGTGGAAACACTGACGCATACAGGAAATAAATTTGTCCTCAACATCCTTAAAGAAGGAAACCACTTAGGATTGATGAAGCACTTCCTCAAACCTTTTGGCCCAGGACAAGACCGATTTGCTGATGTCGCCACCGGAGAAACAGAAAGCGGTTCTCCCATACTTACGGATGCTCTAGCATATCTTGAATGCTCCGTACAAAATCGGATGGAATCTGGCGACCACTGGCTGGTTTATGCAACTGTCGAGAGCGGTAAATTGTTAGATAATGATGGCGTTACAGCCGTCCATCATCGCAAGTCAGCAACTCATTATTAATTGGCCATGGGCTAAACAGGGCATGGGCCAAACAGGGCATTAACTAAAGTCTGGTGTTTTCATCTCAAAGTTTCGTGTTCTGAACTCGGAGTTTGAAGTTATGAACTCAGAGTTTCGTGTTATGAACCTCAAGTGTCGAGTTCAAAACTCAAAGTTTCGTGTTCTGAACTCGGAGTTTCCTATTCCAAAGCTCAAGTGTCGAGTTCAGAACTCGAAGTTTGGAGTTTCAAGCTTGAAGTGTCGAGTTCTAAGTTAAAAGGTGGAAGTTTTGAGAGCGATCGCATATCATTTTGTTTTCACGAATCGTCTATTGGTAAGCTTGTCTGGAGAGATGCGATCGCTTAGTAAAAGAATTTATTTGTGACTTGTATCTTTTAGAGTATTTTGAGTAAAAAGGGAATGCAGCCTTTCAGATTTGCTCATAAGCAGATAAAAAATCCTCTCTTGAGATATCCGATTGAGTACAGATGAATCTCAACGTCGAACCTTTAATTTGAGAGTGGTTAGGCATAGTCAGTGGAGTTTTTGTTCCATCTTCGCTCGCTTCATAACAATATGTTCCCTCTCCCTAATAAGCTGTTCCACATTTAAATTGCATAACTACAGCGGACAAGATGCCCACCCCACAAGAGTTATATAAATTTTAGATATGCAAACTAGATGTGGTTTACCTTAACAGTAAATCCCAGAAGTTCTAATGTCTTAATTACTTTAGTTTTAGATATATCTACTGGGAATTTAACCATTAAATAGGAACCTCAGCTTCCGCCACAAAAGCTTCTAGGACTAGTGAATTCCTCTTCTAAAACCTCTTGACCAAATGTCTCTATATGGCAGTGGATAGCAGATTTAACATCAGCTAGTGCTTCTTCATAGCTGTCACCTTCGCCAACTACAACCCCCTTGATACCCAAGGGGTATGCTACGTAACCGTCATTATGTTTTTCAACAATAATTTTGATTGCTCTCATTGTCATATAAAAGAATGGCTGAAAAGTTCGGGGGGAATGTAGGACTTACACACAATAAACCCTTCAACCCCCTTAAAAAGTTGACTCTTCAGAAGGCGGCTATTTGCTAAAGCTGTAAATTTGCTGTGTCTCCAAGCGATCGCTAATCGATGAAGGCAGTGTACCATCAGTGAATATCTGCCGATCTAGTTGGACTTGTAAATTACTCAAAGGATCGCAACCAGAAGAAATTAGAAATTCTAATTTCTGGATGTATGGCAAAGTTGCTAGGTTGTCCAGAATTTGGAAGATTGCCTGTATATAAGGATGACCACTCTGCTGATACCAATCACAGCTAGCAACTTTTGCCTGATCGAAACCCAAGTGTACAGTTAAAGATGGTTCGTCAAATATAGCGATCGCTAAGGGACGCGCTTCTTCCTGCAACAATAAATCATTAGTTTTCGCTAAATGTCGCAGTTTCTCTAAGCGTTCATAACGTTCCGTCACAGCTTCTGGGTCATCTTGCCAGTGGATTGCTACTGTCACCAGATAAGTCTGTAACAGCATGTGACCCAGCTTTTTCGCCTTTGTTGCTAGATAATAGGAATTGTAATCGGTTGCCTCAATCAACAATGGCACGCGATCGACTACTTCCAATCCATAACCCTTGACTCCAGCAATTTTGCGGGGATTATTGGTAATCAAGCGAATCTTTTTGATGCCCAAGTCCATGAGCATTTGTGCCCCCATACCGTAGTCTCGCAGGTCAGCAGGAAATCCCAAACGCTCATTAGCTTCCACTGTATCTAGTCCCATATCTTGCAACGAGTAGGCTTTCAGCTTATTAATTAAGCCGATTCCCCGCCCTTCTTGACGTAGGTATACAACTACACCTTGACCTGCAGCCTCAATCATTTTCAGTGCAGCTTCAAGCTGCATCCGACAGTCGCAGCGCAAAGAACCCAAAGCGTCACCAGTTAAGCATTCTGAGTGCATCCGCACCATCACAGGCTCATCTTTGAAGTTAGCTGGATCGCCCTTGACAATTGCAACGTGTTCTGTATTATCCAGAGTATGGCGATAGGCGTAAATTTCAAACTGACCGAATTGACTAGGCAGCTTGGTAATCACCTCACGATACACTAAGCGATCGTGCTTTAAGCGATAGCTGATTAAATCCGCAATACTAATAATTTTTAAATTGTGACGTTTCGCGTATTCAACTAACTGCTGTAACCGCGCCATTGAACCATCGGAGTTTTGAATTTCACAAATTACCCCAGCCGGATATAGCCCTGCTAGTCTAGCTAAGTCCACAGCTGCTTCCGTATGTCCTGCACGTTTGAGTACGCCTCCAACCTTAGCCCGAATGGGAAAAATATGACCAGGACGACGCAAATCGGTAGGTTTTGTGGCTGGGTTGAGAGTAACCTGGATAGTCCGGGCGCGGTCTTCTGCTGAAATGCCTGTAGTGACACCTAATTCTGGCCCGGCATCAATACTGACAGTAAAGGCAGTTTGGTTAGTATCTGTAATATTGCTTACCATCAAGGGTAAGTCTAGCTCGTCTAGGCGATCGCCTGTCATTGCCAAACAAATTAGTCCTCTTGCTTCCACCGCCATGAAATTAATCATGTCGGGTGTGGCAAATTGGGCAGCACAAATTAAGTCGCCTTCATTTTCTCTATTTTCATCATCTACCACTACAATGATGCGACCTGCTTTTAGGTCTGCTAAGGCGGCATCAATCGAATCAAATTTAAAAGCTTGGGTAGGATTAGGCTGTGACACAGAAAGATTTCCAGCTATAAACGTAAATTTTTTTAACAATTTCTTCTTTTAGATTGTAGCTCCTTTATAAGGCAGAGAAGTAGACTAGCAATGATTTGATAACGGGGCAAAATTTTTTGCTATAAAAAGTGGGGATAAAGTGCAGCGACAGTAAAGGATGAAGGGGATGAGGAAGAATAATAATCGTTTCTTTGCTTCCCCATCTCCTCAGAACCAAGTAGAGGGGTTTAAGACGTTTTGTGCGCTGTGCGTCTGGTCGCTGATATTGTTGATAGCTGATAACGAATTAACCATTCATGGGATAAGGATTTCAGATCATGGGCAAATTTAGACGCGTACCCGTTGGGATTGTTGGCGCGTCGGGCTATGGTGGAGTGCAGTTAGTACGACTACTGATGGATCACCCAGAAGTCGAAATCGTTTATTTAGGAGGTGAGAGTAGTATCGGGAAATCCTTTGGGGATCTCTACCCGCATCTGGCTCATGCAACTAACCTGCTAATAGAAGCGGTAGAACCAGAAATAATTGCTCACCGCTGTGAAGTAGTTTTCCTGTCTTTACCAAATGGTCTGGCTTGCCAAATCGCACCCAAATTGTTGGAAAAAGGATGTAAAGTACTAGATTTGAGTGCAGACTATCGATTCAGTGATTTGATAACTTATACAAATTGGTATGGTACAGAGAGAACCGATCGCACAATCGCAGCTACAGCAGTTTATGGATTACCAGAACTTTATCGCGATCGCATTGCCGAAGCTCAACTCATTGGCTGTCCTGGTTCCTATCCCACTGCCAGTCTCCTTGCACTTTCGCCACTTTTAAAGCAAGGCTTAATCAGACCAGAAACAGCTATTATCGATGCCAAGTCTGGCACATCTAGCAGTGGACGGCAGGCTCAAACCAACTTATTGCTAGCTGAAGCCGACAACTCCATAGCAGCTTTCAATGTTGGTCGTCACCGTCATACCCCAGAAATTGAGCAAATTTGCAGTGACTTAGCCGGTCACGAACTCATGATCCAATTTACACCGCACCTTGTCCCAATGGTACGCGGTATTTTGGCAACGGTATATGCCACAATGAGCGATCCCGGTTTAGTACGAGATGACTTAATCACAATTTTCTCAGCCTTCTACCGCAACTCTCCTTGGGTAAAAGTCTGCGGTAGCGGCGTTTACCCGCAAACCAAGTGGGCTAACGGCAGCAATCTTTGTTACATCGGTGTAGAAGTTGACCCACGCACAGGTCGCGTCATTGTCATGTCAGCAATTGACAATCTAATCAAAGGGCAGGCGGGCCAAGCCATTCAGTGTCTAAACCTGATGATGGGCTGGGATGAAACCTTGGGGTTGCCCAAATTAGGGTTTTATCCTTGATTAGGGGAAAGGGGACAGGGTACAGGGGACAGAAAATACCTGTAACCTGTAACCTATTCCCTATTCCCTACTTCGGCCCTAACCCCACAGCACCAGCATAAACGGCGTGATCGCCTAGTTGATCTTCAATTCGCAGCAAGCGATTATATTTTGCTACGCGTTCGCTGCGACACAGAGAACCTGTTTTGATTTGACCGGCACGAGTTGCTACAGCTAAATCAGCGATCGTTGTGTCTTCTGTTTCACCAGAACGATGGCTAATTACTGAACGGATACTGTTGCGAGTTGCCAAATCAATCGTTTCCAAGGTTTCGGTAAGCGAACCAATTTGATTGAGTTTTATCAAAATGGCATTAGCGGCTTTTTCTTGAATGCCTCTTTGCAAGCGAGTAGCGTTAGTCACAAACAAGTCATCTCCTACCAATTGCACCCGCGAACCTAACTTCTGGGTCAGCAATTGCCAACTTTGCCAATCTTCTTCGTGCAAGCCATCTTCAATTGACACAATTGGATATTGGTCAACTAGTTGTCCTAAATAATCAATAAACTCAGTCGGGGCGTGAGGTTTACCATCGTAAACATACTGACCATTCTTGTAAAATTCACTAGCCGCCACATCCAACGCCAAAGCGACTTGTTCCCCTGGTTTGTAACCAGCTTTCTTAATGGCAGCAACCAGCAATTCTAAAGCGACCTGATTTGACTCTAGGTTAGGGGCAAAACCACCTTCATCACCCACACCAGTAAGCAAACCCTTCTCATCTAACACCTGACTGAGGGTAGCAAACACCTCTGCACCCCAGCGCAATGCTTCCCGGAAGGAAGTTGCACCAATTGGGACAATCATAAACTCTTGAAAGTCCACGTTGTTTGATGCGTGTGCGCCACCGTTAATCACATTCATCAACGGCACTGGGAGCAAATTCGCTAAAGGGCCACCCAAATAGCGATATAGAGGAATATCTAGAGATTCAGCACCTGCTTTGGCTGCTGCTAAGGAAACCCCCAAAATCGCATTCGCGCCCAAATTGGATTTGTTAGGAGAACCATCTATGGCGATCATTGTCCGGTCTAGCAGTTCTTGGTTGAGGGCATCCAAGCCTAGTAATTTTGGTGCAAGTGCTTCTTTGACGTTTTGTACTGCCTTGAGTACGCCTTTGCCCCCATAACGGCTTTTATCGCCATCACGCAGTTCGTGAGCCTCAAAAGTGCCAGTAGAAGCACCACTGGGAACTTGCGCCAGTCCGACAACACCGTTAGCTAAATGCACTTCGGCTTCAATTGTTGGTCTACCGCGTGAATCAAGAATTTCACGGGCTGCGATCGCCTCAATGGCAGTATCTAGAAATTTACTCATCTGTACTTTATCCTTTATTCGAGTGTGTTACGCATCCAGTCCAGTTGCCTAACCCAATCGCTAGCATAGGCGGTTAAGAGACTTTCTCGGCTGAGATTAAAGAAGATTTCCATTATAGGGATAGGGAGCGGGATAGGGAGCAATGCCCAGAATGGGTAATTGTTTATTCTGTCCTTTCGGCTTTTAATTCTTTCTGTGACGGCATTTTTACCTTAAGACTTTGAGCTAGGTAAAATGTTTGCAGAGAATAACACTAAATCAATTACAGAGAAAAGGTCAATATGCGATTACTACACACAATGCTGCGAGTGGGCAACCTTG
Organism: Nostoc punctiforme NIES-2108; assembly: GCA_003326195.1. Taxonomy (GTDB): domain Bacteria; phylum Cyanobacteriota; class Cyanobacteriia; order Cyanobacteriales; family Nostocaceae; genus Nostoc; species Nostoc punctiforme_A. The sequence goes on along the minus strand of LXQE01000159.1, from coordinate 71,342 downwards.
AAGAATCCTTAAAGTTCTACTGTGAAATTCTCGGAATGAAACTGCTGCGCCGAAAAGATTATCCGGGCGGAGAATTTACCCTGGCTTTTGTTGGCTATGGCGACGAAAGCGACAACTCGGTGATCGAACTCACCTACAACTGGGGCGTGGAAAAGTACGAATTGGGTAATGCTTACGGTCACATTGCTCTTGGCGTTGATGATATTTACGCTACGTGTGAAGAAATCCGCAATCAAGGCGGTAAAGTCGTGCGCGAACCAGGGCCGATGAAACATGGTTCGACGGTAATTGCTTTTGTGGAAGATCCAGATGGGTATAAAATTGAACTGATTCAACTGAGAACTCAAGGATCGGGAGTCAAACAGGAATCACAAGAGCAACTTGTAAGTCAGTAATTCTATCAGGGATTTCCAAAAAATCAATTATCTAGTAGGGTAAAATGTCGCTTATTTAAGCTGGATTCAGATCCTCAACTTCTTTAAGAATTCGAGGATCTGGGGAGTAACTTTTGCTTAAGAGCGATAGGAAAATCCACACTGATGTCTTGAAAAGTTGAGCTAGAGGGAGATTGATTCTTCTGGCATACTGGCATATCGTGCCAATCAAGCCAGACTTCCCCTTTTTAAGCGGGTTAGGGGATCATTTTCTGCGTAGATCCGATTAATATTACCCCATACTCTCGTTAATGAGCAACACTAATAACGCTCGCTCCAACAATACCATTGGGGAAAGTCTGCTCATAACAGTGTTTTCGTTTTAAATTAGGAAATAGGTAATGGATTAAACTATCATCAATTGCCAATCCTAAATCGCCACCGGAGATACACGCGGATATACGCTAAGAATGTTTGGATAATTAGGGACTGGGGACTAGGGACTAGGAATTAGTGACTAGGGAAAAGTTTTTCCAATGCCCAATCCCCAATGCCCAATCCCCACTCCCAATCCCCACTCCCAATCCCTAAACTAAAAATCCAAATTCCAAAATTCTAAAGATGCAACCTACAGATCCCAATAAATTTACTGATAAAGCCTGGGAAGCAATTGTTAAATCTCAGGATATAGTCCGTGCTTATCAACAACAGCAACTAGATGTTGAACATTTAATTATTGCCCTATTAGAAGAACCCACTAGTCTAGCAATACGTATCCTGGCTCGATCTGAGGTCGATCCGATCCGCTTGCAGCAGCAGCTAGAAGCCTTTACCCAACGCCAGCCCAAAGTTGGTAAAAGCGATCAGCTTTACCTTAGCCGTAATTTAGATATTTTACTAGACCGAGCCGAGGAAGCTAGAGCTAGGATGAAAGACTCCTACATTTCCGTGGAACACATACTTTTGGCTTTTGCTGAAGACGATCGTATTGGACGAAAGATACTCAAAGGCTTTAGCGCGGATGCACCTAAACTCGAAGCTACTATCAAAGCCGTTCGCGGTAGCCAAAAGGTCACAGATCAAACCCCAGAATCCCGCTACGAAGCCTTACAAAAATTTGGCAGAGATTTGACAGAACAGGCAAAAGCTGGAAAACTCGACCCGGTGATTGGGCGGGATGACGAAATTCGGCGGGTAATTCAAGTATTGTCTCGTCGTAGCAAAAATAACCCCGTACTCATTGGTGAACCTGGGGTAGGTAAAACAGCGATCGCAGAAGCATTAGCACAGCGGATGGTAAACGGTGACGTTCCCGAATCTCTGAAAAACCGCAAGTTGATCTCGTTAGATATCGGCAGTTTAATTGCTGGAGCAAAATTACGAGGTGAATTTGAAGAACGCCTAAAAGCGGTTCTCAAGGAAGTTACCGAATCTAACGGTGACATTGTTTTGTTTATTGACGAACTGCACACCGTAGTCGGCGCAGGCTCTACTCAACAAGGGGCAATGGATGCCGGAAATCTGCTCAAACCAATGCTGGCGCGGGGAGAATTGCGTTGTATTGGCGCGACTACCCTTGACGAATTCCGCAAACACATTGAGAAAGATGCTGCCCTAGAACGCCGTTTTCAGCAAGTATTTGTCGATCAGCCAAGTGTGGAAAATACTATTTCCATTCTGCGAGGGTTGAAAGAACGTTATGAAGTGCATCACAACGTCAAAATTTCTGATTCGGCTTTGGTAGCAGCAGCAACCTTGTCAGCGCGTTATATTAGCGATCGCTTCTTACCAGATAAAGCTATTGACTTAGTAGATGAAGCAGCAGCACAGTTGAAAATGGAGATTACCTCCAAACCAGCCGAATTGGAAACCATCGATCGCCGCCTCATGCAGTTAGAAATGGAAAAGCTGTCATTAGCTGGCGAAGAAAAGGGTACTCCCCAAACGAAAGAACGTTTAGAGCGCATTGAACAAGAAATCGCCAATTTAACGGAAAAACAGCAAATATTTAATGAGCAATGGCAAGGTGAAAAGCAGATATTGGAGGCGATAAGCGCCCTAAAGAAAGAAGAAGATGCGCTGCGAGTGCAAATTGAACAGGCAGAACGAGCCTACGATCTAAATAAAGCTGCTCAACTAAAGTATGGCAAATTGGAGGGAGTGCAGCACGAGCGTGAAGCCAAAGAAGCGAGCCTTTTAGAAATTCAAAATCAAGGTTCCACGTTGCTAAGAGAACAAGTTACTGAATCCGATATTGCCGAAATCGTCGCAAAGTGGACAGGAATCCCCGTCAATCGCCTATTGGAATCGGAACGACAAAAATTACTGCAATTAGAAAGTCATTTGCATCAACGAGTCATTGGGCAAGAAGAGGCTGTAGAAGCAGTAGCAGCCGCAATTCGTCGCGCCCGTGCGGGGATGAAAGATCCCTCTCGTCCCATTGGTTCATTTCTGTTCATGGGCCCCACAGGTGTGGGTAAAACCGAACTCGCCCGTGCTTTAGCTCAGTTTCTCTTTGATTCTGATGATGCATTAGTGCGCTTGGATATGTCTGAGTATATGGAAAAACACTCAGTTTCTCGCCTTGTGGGAGCGCCTCCAGGATATGTCGGCTATGAAGAAGGCGGTCAACTTTCCGAGGCAATTCGTCGCCGTCCTTACTCAGTGGTGCTGTTGGATGAAGTCGAAAAAGCGCACCCCGATGTATTCAATATTTTGTTACAGGTGCTAGATGATGGGAGAATTACTGATTCTCAGGGAAGAACGGTAGATTTCCGTAACAGCGTTATTGTGATGACCAGTAACATTGGTAGCGAACATATTTTGGATATATCTGGTGATGATTCCAAATATGAAACGATGCGGATTAGGGTAATGGAAGCCTTGCGATCGCATTTCCGCCCCGAATTTCTCAATCGCGTCGATGATATTATTCTCTTCCATACACTAAATCGCACTGAAATGCGGCAGATCATCCGCATTCAACTCAAACGGGTAGAAAATCTCCTCCGCGAGCAAAAAATCTTCTTTGAGATATCCCAATCTGCTTGTGATCACCTAGTCGAATCAGGCTATGACCCAGTTTACGGTGCCCGCCCACTCAAACGGGCAATTCAGCGAGAAGTAGAAAACCCCCTTGCCACCAAATTATTGGAAAATACTTTTATCTCTGGAGACACGATTATTATCGACAAAAATGAAAACGGTCTGTCTTTTAGCAAAAAAGTGCCTGTGAAGGTGTCAGTACCACAGATTGCTACATAGCACCTGGCGTCTCCCCTTGACTCAATGGTACGTATCCAAAGGGCTGTAGGGAGAAGACCAAACTGGCTTGGATACACAAACAAAGTCTAAGAATAATTGAGGATTTGAAACCCACGGAGGTGGTTAAACCCCGTGTTTTTGCGGTTTCTAACACCCTTTTTAATGTTAGACTGCGTGTTGCATCTATGATGCCTAGTAGCTTCTGCCACAGGGTACTAATTTCTCGTACCTTGTGGCAGAAGCTTGCTTGCTTTAAAGGTGGTAGTCGGATTTACGCCAAGCTCTACTAGCGAGTAATGAGTAATTAATCAAAGCAATGTGAGACAACAAGATTTCCGACTTCTTAATTTAAAGAGGTCGGGAATCTAAGCTGCACATCTGATTATTTTGCACCTAACTGATATTTTTCCTTTAACAGATGGGTATTATAAGCTTACTCTGCTGACAACATCTTCATAAATTTGTCTTCAAATAAAACACATTTACGCAAATCTACTATGAAGTAATGCTCTTATGATTTATCAGACTGGAACAAAATAATTCTGAAAAAATCAGTATTTACCGGATCAAATGAACAATTCACAAATGATATAACTTTAATAAATTATCTTTTTTTTATAGCTACTTTGTTTGGAGGTTAGTAAAGCCAAAGAAAGTAGTTATACAAATATCGTCTCATCCAATGTCTGTAGAAATACTTGATAGGTATGAGTGAAACTTTGAAACAATAGAAACTCCGCTACAATCTACTCGATCAGGAAGCAGATATGTCTCGAAAAGGTCAGCTATTCAAGGTAATTCAAAAAACCTTCAGACAAATTAACAAGCAGCTTTTATCTGCAATCAATAAGCAAATTATTTGGCTTTTGCGAACTATTTCCGGTACTCAAAGAAGACGTGGTTCGGTTAATTCTGGCTTTGTATTGCCAACAGTGGCGATGGTAGTTTTGGTAGTCGTACTGTTAACAACTGCAATTCTATTTCGGTCTTTTGAGCGTTCTAAAAATGCTAGTAATGTCCGGGTGAATGAAGCGACAATGCAAGCCGCTACCCCTGCCTTAGACAGGGCTAAAGCCAAAATAAGCGCACTGTTTGCTGACCCGACTCTACCACGCTCTGTCCCATCAAATCTAACCCTATACAATACCTTAATTAATAAACTTTCTATCTATACATTTGGTGATGAAACTCCTATAACCCTGGCTTATAACCTTAATAAAAGTACTTTAGCTCCGAAGATTGAAGCAGCTAGTAGTATGCCTTTAGAAAATCAAGAAAACATACAAACTGCCTGGAAATTTCCTGCCGATACAGATAATAACGGTAAATTTGATAGCTTTATTCTCTATGGGATCTACTTCCGCACTCCCCCCCAAACTGGTACACTCCGAAATAGAAGCCCACTAGATGCTAGAACCCCTCCTATGCTACCAGCTAAGGCAGGTGGAGCTTGTGACGTAGCTGGTGATACTAGCGCCAGCTTAATAGGTAGTTCGGGTTGGTATAAGCTACCAACTGGCGAATTGAAAAAAAGCTTTTTCGTTTATGCAGTCACAGTTCCTATTAGTGATATTGCTCAAGCTACTTCTCTTGACACAACCAAATATGAGAAGTATCGAGGTAATAAGGGCTTCTCGGCATTAGAAATGCAACAAGATCGTAGTCAAGTTTCTATTACTAATAATGCCGTTGTCTATGAAGATGACTTAGATATTACACCAGGGCCTAGATTCCGTCTAAATGGACGCATATTTACTAACAGTAACTTATTTACTGGTGAAACTAATGAGGATATAAGCTTATTTCAGGTCAGTAGTAGATATTCATGTTATTACGAACGAGAAAATGGCAAGATAGTTGTTGGCGGTAATATTGCAACTAGTGGCCCAATCAGTACAACTAATCTAGGTGGAACACGCGTAGATTTATTTCGAGAAAATAACGCACCTGATATAACTAAATCTTTAGCAGCTACTAATAAAACCACCTCAAATAACTCGAATGACATCGCCTATAACACTCAGGCTTATGCTCAACGCATAGACTTATTAGTGAAGGCACAATTTAACAATGCTTCTACTACTGATCCTCAAGAAATCAGAACTAATATAAACAATAGGATTCTAACCGATCCAAGCTTAGATGCGAATAAAGTACGTAAGGAAGAATTGGAAAATTGGTTCCGTAAACGTACTAGGCGTGTAGCATTTAAAGAAGTTCCTTATGGTACTTCTGCTATTATAAAATCTGGCACTACTGAGTATGACTATATAACAGATGCAGGAACCTTTATGAAAGGTTCTGTTAATACGTTACGTCCAATGGATGCCTGGATTTATCCAACAGATGCTAACACAACACTAACACTAGATACAGCGCAACTACCTACTGGAGATCCAGACGTTGTAGATAATACTCCCGTAATAGAAACACAGTTAGGCGATCGCATCGTTGTAGGCAACAACCTGCCTGAACTTATATGGGATAGCACAAAAGGAGACTTTGTAGGAGAGAATGATCCCCAAACCATCAGTCCTGCTGTGAAGTGGACAGGTAGCACTACCAAAGATCGAACTCGTAGCACTCGCGTCAGACAGTTATCAGATTTAGGGGTAACAGGACGTGATGGTTTTTGGGAAATTTCAGCCGCTTCACCCCGATCTAATCCCCTGGATGTGGTCGGTGGACTGAGGGTGATTACAGGTGCTGGAGTATATACACCTACAGGTTCTGGATTAAGAACACTCGTCCAACCTACTCTTCCAACACGAGGAGGAAAGCCTGAGCTGCTTGACGATCCAAGCACGTCGGCAGTCAACGAAAGTTATGGCACTGTAGTCTGGCCTGATACTATGCCTATGGTTGTACCCGATCCGACCGATCCTCTGAACGCAAGTAAACAAAAACGTGGTGATTTAGTAATGCGTGCCACGGTGGTGTATCACTACAACCGGGATTCCTACAATCCTCAGGCGAGCACACCAGACGATTATCAAACACCTATGGCCTGTGTAAGTAGCTACTACAACCCTACTAATCAGGCAACAGCAACTACAAACACCTATAATCCCCTTGATTCGACAACAGTAGCAGCATCTAACAATGGGGTTGTTTATGCTGCTCCCGCTACTGCATCTGATGGTGTAACTAGAGGACAAACAGTAGATGCCAATGGTTTTTTTACACCTGGGGCTAATGCTGATGATGTGACTAACACTGGTGTAACTTTGCTAAATCGCTTGAAGTATCAAGCTAACTTGGTATTTCCCAATGGCCGCCTTGTGAATCCTCTACTACGGCAAGCACTGGCCAAAGCAACTACCAGTAAACTCACTCTCTCTGAGCAATCAGCAATTGACTCTACTATCTGTGCAATACAGATTGCTGATGGCACTCTGACTCGGAGTACTACCTACATTCCTGATGGCGCAATCAAAGAAACTGCATTTCTTGATGCCCGACAAATTAAAGCTATAGATAAAGGTGGTACATTAACTGGAAACTACAATTTAGAAGTTGAACAGCGTCAGCCTCTAGAAATTCGTGCCACTAGTATAAATTTAGGTCAGCTTCGCACACAAGCAATCGGCGCTGCGTCGGATAACGAATATTTATTGCCCAATAGCGGCATTATCTATGCCTCTCGTGATGATGCTCAAAAAGATCGCAGTAACCCAACTAGTGAAAATATCAGCGCTAGTGACTACAATCTCGATCCAGAACGGCGGCCTAACGCCATTATGTTGATTAATGGAAGTAACTTGAGTCGCCAGACTAATTACAGAGCAGAAGAAAAAGGCTTAATTTTAGCAACTGAGCTACCAGTGTATGTTAAAGGCGATTTTAATCTGCACGCTAAACAAGAATTCAAAACCCCGGATCTTTTACCTGCTCCCAGCGCTACTACCTACGATACTAAATTTTACACTCGTGCTGCGGCAAATCGCGATCCTGACTTTGCTTGTCGGCCTAGTGACCCCAGACTACCAAATTGCACAACAGGTGAAACCTGGCGACCAGCATCAGTAATTGCCGATGCTGTTACCTTGCTCTCTGGTAACTTCCGTGAAGGTTTCCGCAATGAAGGTGATTACGACTTGCGAAATAATCAAGGCAGCGATCCTAACGTCGTACTCAGCCGACTGAAGGTAGGTTTCTGGAATAACAACTTTGTCACTTCATCTAATTTCTTGACTAACTCTGGTGGTGATACCTACTATACAGGTACTCCCACTTCTGCCGACTCAGTAAACAATAACAGTTCTTACGTGAACAACTTCGTCACGCCCATTCAGCGTCGAGGAAGTTTCCCAGAGTATGTAATGGAGATGTGCTTCAAGATACCAGTTTCAGATTGTCAACCGGGTGACTGGTATGTGGGTTTAGATAGTGATAGTAATATAGGCAATGCTTTAGATAAAGACACAGAAATACTCAAAAGGTCTAGTGATGTAGTTGGTGTAACTGATCTTACCAGACTCTTAGCTGGTACAACTGCGCGATCGCCAAGGGCTGGTTTTGAAGGATTTGCTCGTAGGGTTGCGTTCAAACGGAAATACACACCAACGAGTGATCCTGATTTTGGCAAGCTTGTTAATATTAGTAATCTTGCCATAAATTATACTAATGCTACCCCCATTCCACTAGGTATAAGGTCGGGTGCAGTAGCAGAATTTCCCCTAGTTATCACAAGTGGTGCGGTAGACCCGTCTAGCATACCTGATATAAATTCCAATGCCCTATGGTTTGCAACTACAACAAATCCTACTACTAGTCCACCACCGTCTACCCTGAACGAGATTAAATTCAACAACACTGATCGTGTATTCTACAGATACCCCAAACTACCTGCTACTGGTTCGCTTAGGGATTTTCCTGGAGCCACAGACGCGACACTATTCCCTGTTTCACCCAGCAGAGATGCATCATACCAGCCGTTATTTGAACCTGTGTTGCAATTACAAATAACAACTGCAACAGCACCTACTAATCTAAATTACGCCGCTTTAGGAGGAGCGTCTAGTGTCGTTAAAAACACTAGATGGTTGTCTCAGGCAAGTCAAACAAATTTTAATCTAGTAGTTGCTGCTGGTGATACTCCAGCTCGTGTGGGTTCAAGTACCTACGAAATCAATGGGGGTTTGCATAACTTTGTGCGCTTCTTAGAAAACTGGGATGGAATTGATGCCAATATCAACGGTTCATTCATCCAATTTAAACGCAGTATCTATGCTACTGCACCGTTCCAAGCTCTTGTCAGACCAGGGCCAACAACTCCTCCTGCAACCACTTCTGACCCTAATAGCACTAGCGCTGCTGACCTTTTGAAGAATAACAGTATCTTTTACAGACTTCTGAATTCTGCAAGACCTGGTTACACATCAGATAGTACTTACATTACTAATCCTAGTGGTGAAGCGCCTTATTATATGCCTCCTAACCGTAACTGGGGTTTTGATGTGGCGTTATTGGCGCAAAACCCCGACTTGTTTGCCCAACGCTTTGTAACTCCAGCAGCAGATCCTCCGAATGAATACTTCAGAGAAGTAGGCCGGGATGACCTTTGGGTGAAAACTCTGTTGTGTGCAGTCCAAGATGAAAATGCGAATGCAGGGAATGGGTTTGAGGATGCGCCCAGCGCCTACTTTGGCACCATCGTCTCTACCCCTGTTACTACCCCTCCGGCCCCTGACCGCAAGTTCAAATTTGCGCTACCTGCAACTGAACGTCCTACTAGCTGCGAACTCCAACCATCTTAAAGTATCTGAATGAGAGTTTTTACAGCACTTTTTATGTGAATAGACCGCGTTAACAGACCTAATCCTCTAGTCTCCTTCGCTGATAGGAAGGAGTAAAATTCAAAGCCTCTTCTCTTTGTAGAGGAGAGGTTTGAAGGGAGGTTACGAGTGTATTACACCCGATCGCAAATTGCTGTAAAACATAGCCTTATTGAGGAATTGAGTATGAACCCACGCCAACTACAAGAATTATCTGCTCAGTCTAACGAGTCAGGTTTTACGATCATTGAGTCGCTTGTGGCAATCCTCGTGGTTGCCATTTTGCTGGTAGCGATCGCACCTGTCCTAGTAATGTCAACAGCAACTCGTGTACAAGCTAAACGGGTGGAATTGGCAACAGGAGCGGCTAAAGCCTTTATTGATGCTATTAAATCTAAAACAATCTCAGATCCGACAATCACCGTTACACTGGCTGCTAGCACAACTAGAAATGTATCCAGTTCAAGTAGTGACTATTTATTGAGTAGTACGTCAGCTCCTACTGCTAGCACTGGTTTGTATTGCTTTAACAAAAATGGTAGCCTTGCTAATCCCGACTGTACTAGCGATTTGTTTTACATTCAGGCTATTCGCGTTGCTGTCACAGGTAGCGACGCTGATAAAGGTCAAGGCTATCGTTTGGGAGTTCGGGTATATCGTTCAGATGCGCAATTTGGGTCTTTAACTGCGGGTAGCAGTGGAAAAACAGCAGCAACATTCACAGGGGGACTAGGCGATCGCAAAGCACCCCTAGTAGAAATGACAACTGAAATTGTCAGGGGTCAAAGCTCCTATAGCGCTTTGTGCGATCGCCTTGGTGGCTGTCAACCATAATTAACCCGGTAAACATAAATAATTTCATGACTCAGTATCGGTCACTAAGGAGAACCTGTAGCAAAATGAATATATTGAGGTGGCTGTTAAGTACTCAGCTAAAACCCTCTCACAAGCAAAATAAAAATAGTGGTTTTACCCTGATTGAATTATTGGTGGCTATGCTCATTGCATTTTTAGTAATTACGCCGTTACTAAGTTTTATGATCAGTGTTTTAAACACTGATGGTCAGGAACAAGCCAAAGCGAACTCTGAGCAAGAAATTAAAGCTGCACTAGATTATATTACTCGCGATCTCCAACAAGCAATATATATATATGATGCTACTGGAATTGCTTGTCTAAGCGGTACTGTTGATGCTAGTACCAATAACACTTGCCCAAATGCAAGTACAACTGGGAATCAACTACCTAACGGAACAGATAAAGTTCCTGTGCTTGTTTTTTGGAAACGAGAATTGGTTAATCAAGCAATTACAATTACAGGTACTGAAAAAGATGATACTTTTGTTTACTCATTAGTTGCCTACTATTTAATTAAAGACACTAGTGCTAGTACTACTTGGTCTAACGCTGCACGCATCGCTAGATGGGAAATTAAAGATGGCGTTCCAAATACTGCTGCTACAGTGACTTGCTCTGGATTTGCTGCAACCGAAAAATTTCTCCCATGCCCAGATAAAGGTTTTAAACCATTTGACTTGTCACAAAAGGGCATAACATTACAAGCAAAAATGAATAGCTGGGCAGGAGGGGGGACTTACGATCAAGTTCCCGTGGTTTTGGTTGATTTTATAGATCAAACAACAATAGCACAGGGAGCGCCAGCAGTAATATGCTCTACTAACTTTAGTCAAGTTCCAGTAGCAGCAACTATTGTTAGAACAGGATTCTATGCTTGTATAAATTCAGTTAGCACAGATAATAGAAGTGCTGCGGAAGTTTACTTAAGAGGTAATGCACAAGCTCGTCTAATACAAAATGATGAAACTAAAGTACGTTACGCGCAGAGCAAATCTAGTTATTTTCCGAGTGCAAACATTAAGGTTCAAGGAAGCAGCTTCATTTTTACAAAATAGCTTCTATCTTTGAGAAATATTAATAAAAGCAGGATAGTATGCCGAATATTCTTAGTTTAAAACTAATACATTCTTTCCAGTTGCACAGCAGAGAAACAAAGCTAAAGCAGCAATATTTAGCAAATATACCCTCTACTGATGGCTACAATCAACAAGATGCTGGATTTAGTCTTATAGAGTTAATAGTAGTACTGCTGCTAATAGGAATTTTAGCAGCGATCGCAGCTCCTGGTTGGGCTGCCTTTGTAAATCGGCAACGGATAAATAAGGTTAACGACGCCCTTTTCGCCGCACTGCAAGAAGCACAGCGCGAAGCTAAAACCAAAAAACTTAGCTACAGTGTCAGCTTTCAAAAAAATAGCACAACCCAAGAAGTTGCTATTTATCCTACCAAAAAGAGTGATGGCAGCAATTTGCCTTTTGCTGAAATCAGCACATGGAAACCTTTAGGAGCGGATGTAGGAGCCAATTCTGATAAATTTTTGCTGGGTGCAAATCTCAGTGGCGAAAACACTGCCAATACTGTTGATCCTCTTGTATCCTACACATTAAGTGCATCAACAAAAATTACCTTTGACTATATGGGGACTTTACCCAATGCCAGCTTTGGAACACCTATAGCTCCTTCGACAGAGCCACCTGGGTTAAAAATAGTGGTAGCTATACCAAGCTCTGCAAATCCTACATTGGCTAGTAGCGTAAAGCGATGTGTCATTGTAAAAACTCTCTTAGGCTCAATGCTGACAGCAAAAGATAATGGATGCAGTTAATTAATTTTAATACCAATATTTGTTTAAAAATACGTAATATTGCTGAACATAAAACTGTACGTTGATAGCAAAATTGAAACATCATGTGTAGTTTTGATGTTTGATAGAGTTATTTAAGAGCCATTGATAAATTAGCCATTGCCTGAACATAATAAAAAGCGTCCTCATTAAAATATACTTTTCAGAATAATGACTGAGAACCTTGACTTTACTGTGGCTATACCAACTTATAACGGTGAAAGTCGTTTGCCTGAACTACTAGAACGACTACAAAACCAACTTCACACCGAAAAATTATCTTGGGAAATTATAGTTGTAGACAATAACAGCACTGATAATACAGCTAAAGTTGTTCAAACCTATCAAAAAGATTGGCGATGTCCTTACCCTTTAAAGTATTGCTTTGAAGCAAAACAAGGTGCAGCTTATGCGCGAAAAAGGGCAGTTGCAGAAGCTAAAGGTAGATTCATAGGTTTTCTAGATGATGACAACTACCCAGTATCAAATTGGGTAGTCGCAGCTTATGCTTTTGGTGAAAAATATCCCAAAGCTGGAGCTTATGGCAGCCAGATTCACCCAGACTGGGAAGTAGAACCACCGGAAAACTTTAAGCGAATTGCTCCGTTCTTAGCAATTACAGAGCGGGGAAATCTACCGCTATTATATGAACCGTCTAAAAAATTACTACCTCCTTCTGCCGGACTTGTTGTCCGTAAACAAGCATGGTTAGAAAGTGTACCAGATAAGTCTATTTTAACTGGTAGAGTTAAAGGCAATATGCTTACCAGTGAAGATTTAGAAATGTTGTCTTATATCCAAAAATCAGGATGGGAAATCTGGTACAACCCAGAAATGGAAATATCACACAAAATACCAAAATTGCGTTTGCAAAAAGATTATTTGATTCCATTTTTCCGAGGAATTGGACTTAGCCGTTGTGTAACTAGAATGGTAAATATAAAACAAATATATAGACCATTTGCTCTTTTATCTTATATGATAAACGACTTGCGTAAAATCACGGTACACTTACTAAAATATCGAACTAATCTAAAAGATGATTTGGTAGCTGCTTGCGAAATGGAACTTTTTTTAAGTRGTTTTATTAGTCCTTTTTATCTTTGGAAAAATGGATACTTTAAAAAATAAATTATTAAAAAATTAGGCATTATGACTGAATTAACATCTGAAAATTTAGATATTAGCGTAGCTATTCCTGCATACAATGGAGCAACCCGTTTACCTAAAATTTTGGATAAGCTATTAACCCAGATAGGAGTAGAACAACTTAGCTGGGAAATTATTATTGTGGATAATAATAGTTCTGATAATACATTTGAAATAATCCAGAATTACCAAAAAATATATGATGGTAACTGTCACTTAAGATATTTTTTAGAACCCGAACAGGGAGCAGCTTTTGCGAGATTGCGAGCAGTACGTGAAGCCAAAGGGCAGCTAATCGCATTTTTAGATGATGATAATTTACCTGCTCCTGATTGGTTATCAGAAGCATATATCTTTGGATTAGAGCATCCTCAAGCAGGTGCTTGGAGTGGACAGATTCATGGTGATTTTGAAGTAAATCCGCCAGAAAATTTTGAAAGAATTCAAGCTTTTTTAGCGATTAGAGAACATGGTTCCAATCCATATTTGTTTGACGCAGATAACTTAAGACTTCCTCCTGGTGCAGCGCTTGTTGTTCGGAAACAAGTATGGCGTGAAAATGTACCACAGCGGCCTAATTTAAGTGGGAAGCTACCTGGTATTTTGGTACAGGGTGATGACTATGAACCATTGCTTTACATACATTATGCAGGCTGGCAAATTTGGTATAACCCTACTATGCACACTTATCATCAGATACCACATTGGCGACTTGAGAGAGATTATCTCTTAACTCTGGCACGCGGTTGTGGCTTGTGTATTTTCCAATTAAGCTTGATAAATACTCAAAATTGGCAAAAACCAATAGTGTTTATGAAAACTATTTTAGGGAATTTACGCCGAGTATTAAAGCACCGTATTCACTATAGAGGGGAATTGAAAAATAATTTAATTGCACTTTTTGAAATGGAATTTTACTTGGCTAGTATGATGAGTCCTTTTTACTACTTAAAATCTAATTGGCGCAAAGGATTAAAAAATAAATTAGCCCTATAAAATGATTAACTCTAGTAACCAGTTGCCGAAAACTTCTGTAATCATCCCCGCTTATAATAGTGAAAAGACTATTACTCACACAATTCAATCTGTTCTAAATCAAACTTTGAGTGACCTAGAATTAATTGTAATTAATGATGGTTCAGAAGACTCCACTTTAGATGTTGTTACACAAATTCAAGATCCCCGAATAAAAATATTTTCGTATACCAATGCTGGCGGAAACGTTAGTCGTAACCGAGGTCTACAGCTTGCAGTTGGAGAATTTGTTAGTTTCTTAGATGCGGATGATCTTTGGACACCTGACAAGCTTCAGTCTCAGTTAAAGGCTCTGCAAGAAAATGCTACTGCGACAGTTGCTTACAGTTGGACTGATTATATCGATGAAAATGGTGAAATAGTACTCTCTGGTACACATGTTATAGCCAATGGAGACGTTTATGAAAAGTTATTGTTGACAAACTTTCTAGAGAATGGCTCCAATCCTTTGATTCGTAGAGAAGCTTTAATCAAATTAGGTGGATTTGATGAATCTCTAAGTGCTGCTCAAGATTGGGATATGTGGTTGCGATTATCTTGCCAGTTTGATTTTGTATGCGTACCATCTGTACAAATATTATACAGAATAAGTGCTAATTCAGTTTCTTCTAATCTTGTAAGGCAAGAGCAAGCTTGCTTGCAGGTGCTTGAGAGAGCATATAAGGAAAGACCTTTAGCACTTAAGCATACTTGGAATATAAGCCTGACAAATTTATATAAATATCTGACATGCAAAGCCCTACAAAAGCCGTTTAATCGGCAAAAAGCTTTAACTGCGGCTAAATTCTTATGGAATTATGTTCTGAATAATTCTTCAAGGCTTCAACGTATAAATTTCACTTTAAAGTTATTATTAAAAATTTTCATCATCCTTTTAATGCCTACGTTGTTCGACAATATTACTAACCAGCCCGAAGTAAAAAGCCAAAAAGCTGAAACATTGCTCAACACCTAGTTAGCTGAAAAAGTATCAGAATAAAAAATGTATAGCTTGGTGCATCTACCCTCTTTAGTTTATGCAAAAAATCTCTTGAAGAATAATCATTCTAACAGTGGTTTTACCTTACCAGAGATGTTAGTAGTTATTGTATTAATTAGTATATTAGCTACGATCGGAATATCCAATTGGCTGGCTTTTGTGGACACTCGCCGTCTCAACACTGCCCAAAATGAGGTTTATTATGCTATGCGCCAAGCACAAAGCCAAGCCACTAAAGATAAATTGACCAGGCAAACCAGTTTTCGTATACAAAATGGTGTCGTGCAATGGGCCGTTCATCAAGCAGAAGCAGGACAATTCATTCCTGATACTGTTAAAAACAATGGCAACCTATGGCATAACCTTGAGCCAAATATTCGGATTGATGAAGAGGAAAACGATAAAGGAAAAAAGGAGACAACTTTACGAAAACACACTTCACAGCCAATGTGGCGAGTTTTATTTAACTATTACGGTTGTCCGATCTCTGAAATTGGAAATCAGTGTACAGTAGGCGGATTAGGACAAATAACATTCTACAGCTTGAATGGTGGTAAAGCTAGACGTTGTGTCTATGTTTCTACAATTATGGGGGCTATGCGGACGGGAAAAGATCATGCTAGAGCAAACGAAAACGACAAGTATTGCTATTAAGATATTTTTAGTTGTTAAACAAGGTATTGTGTGCTGAACTTACCAGCAAACTCAAAACAGCACCTGATTATTTTCACCCGCTATCCAGAACCAGGTAGGACAAAAACCCGATTGATACCTGTTTTGGGAGATGTTGGTGCTGCCAATCTTCAACGGGAAATGACTAAGCATACAATATTTCAGGTTCAAGAATTGCAAAAAGCCATTGACATATCTGTGGAAATACGTTTTGCAGGTGGCGATTCGCAACTTATGCAAGACTGGCTGGGGTTGGATTTGGTTTACCAGTATCAAGGTGAAGGGGATCTAGGTTTGCGGATGGCGCGATCGCTTTTTGATGCTTTTCAATCTGGTGCAGAAAAAGTAATTATCATTGGTACAGATTGTCCGGGAGTGAATGCCCAGATTTTAGCAACAGCCTTTGAGAAGTTACACGACTTTGACCTCGTACTTGGGCCTGCGATCGATGGTGGATATTACTTAATTGCTTTGCGCCAACCCATCCCGGAGCTATTCGTTAACATCGAGTGGGGAACTGCTCTAGTATTCCAGACAACCGTGGATATTGCCCAGAAACTTAATTTATCATACGTGAACTTGTCGCCTTTAGCTGATGTTGACCGACCGGAGGATCTGCCGATTTGGGAACAAGCCCTTGCAGGGAAAATAAAGCGATCGCTTTAGGGAATAGAATCAAAGGTCGGTCAATTTAGATAATGCAAGCTAATGGAAAAAGTTTGTAGGCATCACTTTTTCATGAAAATGTGAGCCGATTAGCTTGGGGATGAGAATAAGAGACAGAAACAATAAAATCCTGTGGAATATCAGCACTGTTGAAATAGCTCCTTAAAACTTTTTGAAGCTGCTTCAGGTTTGGCAACGATTTCGACAATTTTATTGCGTGCATCTGCTTCAAACAGCGCTTCAACTGCAACTTGTGCGACTTTCTGCCTAGGGATACTACCATCAAATAGTGTATCTGCACTCTGCATCACTATGCGGTCAGAGTTGTCTTCATTCTTCAACCCACCAGGCCGCACAACTGTATAAGTAAGACCACTTTTCTGAATATACTCTTCAGCTTGTTTTTTCCACAATAAAATTAGCCAAAACAAGTTTAGCGGATGGAAAAGCCGGGAAGTACACAAAGAAGAAACTAAGATCAGATGCTCAATTCCCTTTGCCTTAGCAGCATCTACTAAATTTTTAGTCCCTTCAAAATCCACTTTATAGGGGCCAGTGGGGTCAAAGCTAGGTTTTGCCCCAGTCGCAACCAACACAACTGTGCTATCTCCCAAGGCAGCAGTTAAACTTTCTGGTTGTAATACGTCACCTACCACTAATTCGGCTTCAGGAGACAGAATAGCCCTAGCTTTCTCTATATCCCGCACCAAGGCTCGGACGGGAATATTCCGCGCTATCAATTCTTGCACAATCCGGCGACCTGTTTCACCTGTTGCCCCTGCTACAAATGCTTTCATGATAAATGTTATCCTGGGAAACTATTGTGTACTTGTTTAGTTCTTTATTTTAGTAATTCTATGGAGTCGATCGCAGATTAATGAGGTTTCGGTCAAAATGGGATCTGAATGCGAAATGACCCAGGTATGTGGGGAATCATTAATATAGACAACGCCAAAATATACAGTAATGCATTTATGCTTTCAAGAAAAGGCGAATATAAATCCTGGGAAATAACAGAAGCAGTTTTACCTGTAGCGTCCAGCCAAGAAGCCGAGGATACATTAACAGAACCAAATGTAGCGACGCTCACAAAATTTTACGGTCGTTATCAAGATTTTATGGAAATGGGTGCTCCAGTAGAGAAGGTTGCTGAGTATCTCAATTCTCACGCCTCATGGTTTTCGCGCAGCGCTGAACCCATGAAGGTACAATCACTTGGGGAAAATGGCTATGCTTTAACAATTGGTCGTTTTGGTTCTTTCGGTTATGAAGTAGAACCGAAAATAGGTTTGGAATTGTTGCCCCCAGAGGAGGGTATTTACCGCATCCGTACAATCCCCATTCCTGACTACCAGCCGCCTGGTTATGACGTAGATTATCGGGCATCTCTACAGTTAATCGGAAACGATGCTTGCAGTAGTATTGGCGAAGTTACAAAAGTTGAATGGGAATTAGATTTGATAGTTTATCTTCACTTTCCCCGATTTATTCAGCGATTACCTAAGTCTATAATTCAATCTACAGGCGATCGCTTACTTAATCAAATTGTCCGCCAAGTCTCCCGCCGCTTAACTCGCAAAGTTCAGGAAGATTTTCATAAATCTTTGGGAATACCCTTTCCTGCTAATTTTAAGCAAAAGCGTTGAGTCAATAGTCAGTTAACAGTTATCAGCCTGTTAACTGACAAATAACTTACAGACTATGCTTTAGTGAGAATTCTTTGGACAATTTGCACCCCAGTAACAGCCTGCCAAGCAAAAAGTCCCAAAAGCGTAAAATTTATTAAAATGTGAGTTGCACGCGCCCAATTTGCCCCTTTCTGCATATAAGGGGACAAAGCAGCAGAAAATGCTATTAGACTTGTCATGCCCAGTCCTGCTAACAGGTGAGGAGCGACAAATAACTTACCATTATTGATATAAGTGACAGCCATACCGCCAATCGCACCTGCCACCATCAAAGCTAGTAGTATAGACCCGATTTGGTAGTGTCTGACGTTATATCTACCTTTAATTAATTCTTTTTTTTCTTCCCCCTGAGCATTTCTGGTACGCTGCAATTGTAGTCCTAAATAGGCAGCATAAATTGAGAGTACTAATAGCGCCCACATGAGCACCGGATGGAAGAAGTTCAGCCAATATTTCACCGACGTAGAAAGTTCCAGACTCATCGTGTTCTCGCCTAATGATTAAATCTTCATAAAAATTAGCATAACTCTATTTTCTGTGCTTAAAGTTGCACAAATTAAAAGAGACTCCCCCATCTTCCCCGACTATTTTCCTTTGCCCTCTTGCCAAAGTGGATAAACAATCTCAGACTAAATTTTGAGGGTAGAAGAACAAAACCCCCTGTGTGGGATCTCATTCATGACTGAAAACAACGATACTTTGCTGCTCAAAGCTGCTAAAAGTGGCGATATCAAGGGTCTGTGTGCGCTATTGGCTGCTGGTGCGAGGGTGGACGCGTGCGATCGCCAAGGCACCACGGCGTTAATGTTTGCTGCTAATTTAGGCTATACCGAAATTGTGCGATCGCTGCTAGATGCTGGGGCAAATATCAACTTGCCCAGAAAACTCTATGGTTTGACGGCTTTGATGTTGGCGGCTAGTGCCAAACAGCTTGACATTGTGCAACTTTTACTATCTAAAGGTGCAGATGTCAATGCCACTAATGAAGATGGCAGTACAGCTTTAATGGCAGCAGTACTCAAAGGTAACATGGATGTAGTGCGAGTTTTATTGGCTGCTGGTGCCCAAGTTAATATCGCTGATAAAGATGATGATACGGCGTTGAAACTTGCCGTTAAGCAGGGAAAAATAGAAGTTTTACAAGCAATTCTCCAAACTGGTGTTGATGTCAATATCCCAGATGAGGAGGGTGAGACACTTTTAATGCTAGCAGCAGACTTGGGACATTTGGAGATTGTGGAAGCACTGCTAGCGGCAGAGGCTGATGTGAATGTGAAAAACGCTGATGGTGGAACTGCCCTATCGGCAGCAGCAGCGGCTGGACACAGTGCGATCGCAGCAGCTTTACTAGATCGAGGTGCCCAGATCAATCTTCAAGATCGAGATGGTGAAACTGCCTTACACCTTGCCGTTGTGGAAGGCTATATTGATGTCGTGCAAATATTACTTAACAGAGGTGCAGATGTCCAAATTAGCAACCACCTGGGCGATACACCACTACTTGTAGCAGCATTGCAGGGACATAGCCAAATTGTCGAGGCACTGCTACGTTTTGGCGGAGATACAAATGGGAAAAATCTTGGTGAAGTTCCTTTGACGTTGGCTGCATCACAAGGACACATTCAAACGGTGCAAGTGTTGTTAGACTATGGTGCTGATGTCAACATTCCAGGGGATGATGGCAAAACTGCTTTGATTAAGGCAACCGAACGCAAACACAAAGAGATCGTACATTTGCTGCTGGCAAAGGGGGCAGATGTGAATTTTCAAGACTCAGCGAGAGCCACATCATTGATGTGGGCTGCCTCAGCAGGTTATGACGAAATTTTGCAGTTATTACTCCAAGCTGGGGCAGATGTGAATTTGAAAAATCGGGGCGGTTATACTGCTTTGATGATTGCAGAATTTAATGGTTATAAGAATGTGGTGCGGAGTCTGCAAAAAGCTGGGGCGCAAGAATAGCAATCTAAATTCTTCATCTAAAATATTTTGACAAATCATTAAATGAAGGTTGGCAGCTTAAATATCAAGGAAGTTTAAAAAAGCAAATCTAGGACGAAGAAACAAAGAAAGCAAAACTCCGTCGTAGCTGTTGTGAACTTGCTACGGCGGAGAAATAAAAAATTAAAACGCCAAAAGGGAGCAGACCAAATGCTTGCGTCACAAGGATAGAAAGAAAGCAAAAATGAAGAAGTAAACTTACCTTTTACTTTTTACCTTGTACATTTTACCTTTTACCTGCTCTCCCCCTTGGCGTTTCCTACTGTGCTAGATGTGCAAAATATATAGTTTTTAATTGAACGGAAAAGTATTCTAACGATCATTTTTCATGTATTATCCTAAAGGCTAAATACAAACAAGTTACCAAAAAAGCTTGATATACAACCATTTGGGCGGTTGCTACGGAAATTCAAAGGAAAATAAATAAAAATTAAATTTAGTGGAATCACTGTAGGAATCCTCTGTCACCATAAAATCGAGCATTGACTCATGACTTGATCGAGTATAAATGCCCAATAATTATAAGATTTGCAGAACAACTAGTGTCATATCATCAGTATTTTGTTTATCAGCACCGATGAATTGCTGAACTTGGTCAAATAGGTAATCCACAATCTCCTCTGGTCCATTGCAGTATTTACAAGCCGTATTGAAGCCAGCAACAAAATTGTCTTCATCGAAGCGATCGCCACCAGCAGCGGCGGCATCGGTCAAGCCATCTGTATAGTAAATAATTGTATCTCCAGGCTCTAACTGTGCCTGGGCATCTTCATATTGGCTGTTAGCATCCAAACCGATTAACATTCCCAAAGTATCTAAACGGCTGACAGTTTTTGTCGCTGCGTGCCACCACAAGGGAGGATTGTGTGCCGCATTGCTATAAGACAGAATTCGGCTGTAAGGGTTATATTCTGAGTAAAATAGCGTTACAAAGCGGTGGGAATTTTCCAAATCCGCATACATAACTCTATTTAAGTTTTGTAGAATTCCGGCTGGGGAATTACCATGTAGCACTTCTCCCCTTAGCATTCCCCGCATCATCGTCATAATCAGCCCAGCGGGGACACCTTTGCCCATGACATCTCCAATAACCAAACCCCAGCGACTAGTTTCGCTGCCACCTTTGATCTTGGGCTGAATCTTATTATGATTGGTAGCAATAAAGTCGTAATAGTCTCCACCGACGCGATTGGCAGGTTTACAGCGTGCAGCCAGGACTGCACCAGGAATTGTGGGGCATTGACGTGGTAGAAGTCGCCGTTGGATTTCTGCGCCAATTTCTAGTTCTTGGTCTAGGCGTTCTTTTTTTCTTAGTTCTACAGCTAGTTCATCGTTTTCGATCGCTACTGCTGTTTGGTCTGCCACTAACCTAACTAACTTTTGCCTGGTTTCTGTCCAACTATATTCTGGATCGCGGCTCAAGACATAGAGCCATCCCCGTTCTGTATGCTTTACCAGAATCGCCGTACCAAAGATTTGCACATCTGGCCCTAAATAGCGATGCATCTGGTCATCCAAAATCCCCGTGGCATTCGCTAGGGGGGCAGTATTGGGCAAAAGCGTGATTTGACTACTGGCTATTTCTAGTGCTTTGCGGATATTCTTGCGCTGACCACTATCTTGCCAATGTAACTGTTCTAACCTGACTTGACCATTAGGTTTGTAGAGAAATAGGGCGCTACCGTCTGCATCTGTCACTCTTGTTGCCATCAGCGGAATCAGTTCCAAAAACTGATTCAAATTATTGAAACTTCTCAGGGCAAATCCTAAAGAACTTAGCAAATCTTGAATTTTGTTCTGTTCCCGGTGCAACCTTGCCACGAGTTCTTTGAGTGCCACGACTGGGGTGACATCCGTCGTGGCACTACTATTATTATCAGTGGGTTGAGAAGGCAGTTGAGACACAGGCACGGGTATTATTGCACTTTATATTGGCAGATTTTAGATGACTTATAAATCTTTTGGCTTTGGCATTGCTAAACCATATTTAGACAAGACTTGCCATTTTAGCAAGAGTATAAAGACGTAACAGGCAAATTTTATAAGTATTTTATTTGCTTATTGTATTTCTAATGGAATGTTGGTAATTTCAAATCATGTATTTTTAGTCCAAATTCTACCCGTAATAATTACTATTTTTGCTGATATATTCAGAAAGGATTTCATTTTTTCATAACTTAATTACCAAAGCATATCTCTAAAGTCATAAAAATACTTTATTCAAAGAATAATTTATAACGCTTTCAGAGGGACAGTTTGGGCAGAAGCAACTAGGAGACTAGAAGTCTTTTGAGTGAAAACCTCTATAAGCGCTCAAATCGAGCTTAATTTGCCAAAAAACAGACTTACACTCGTTCCCAAACCTGAGAATATGTAAATAAGTTTTCAAATATTTAATTTGTATACCATAATTGCTGGGATAATCGCCAAGATTGAGCTTTTCCATTTTTAATTTCTCGTTTTGTGAATTTTAAGTTGCTGAAGATGCAAAACTTAAACCCATCAAAACAGGATAAAAGTGAAGTAACTCTATCTTTTTAGTCAGATGTAACAGAGTTAAACCATTCGCCTGTAATTTATTTTAGGTGTGAGTCATTTGGTAAGTGTAAGATATGAATAGAAGAGATGACACTAAAAATAGAAGAAATATCCTCTAAGAACTTTAAGTCAAAAGCCAGAAAGAGTTTTTTTAACCATCAGAATTCAAACCTCTCGATAGACGTTGCATCAGTAAGTCGCCATAGCCAACACCAAACACCTATGGAGGAAAAACCTCCCGCAGCGCTGAAGAAATCACCCGCGCTGGTTCCCCAACGCACTGCTCACCATTGAGACTGCTATCCATCCCACAATAGAGTTGTATTAGGGGTGAGCATCTCGATTCCCTTTTCAATTGCTGCAATATGAAAGTCTAGGGGCTTTTGTATGTAACGACTAAAATACCGTGCTGCTACATTTTAAAAGCCCATTTAAGACTTCAAAAAGGGCATTAGCTAGAAATTTTAGCAAAAGTCACCCATTTATGGTGACAAATTCATAATTTTAGGACTTGAGCTGTTTCTAGTTAGTTCAAGTGATAATACCAGATCAGTCATCCCTAAATTTATTAGTTTTAGGACTTATGCAAAAATAGCTAAAAAGCTTAATTTATCGAATCTCCTTCTCTGTCACAGGCTGACGCCAACACGCAGCGTCTCCCAGAGAAGAATCATCCAGTATTGCGTAAGTCCTAAGTTTGTTAAGAAAAATTTTTAACTCGATATTTTTCAACTAACCGCTCAAGAGAGCTTCGACAAACTCATAGCTCGAAAAGGGGCGTAGGTCTTCAATTCCTTCGCCAGCACCAATAAAGCGAATGGGTAAACCTAGCTGCTGCACAACGGCAAGAGCAACGCCGCCTTTGGCAGTGCCATCTAGCTTGGTTAAGACAACACCACTGAGTTGGGCAGCTTGGGAAAAAACTTCGGCTTGCCGCAGTCCATTTTGTCCTAAAGTGGCATCTAGAACCAAAAGAGATTCTACTTTGGCATCTGGGGCTTTTTTGTCGATAATTCGCCGGATTTTACCGAGTTCGTCCATTAAATTTTTCTTGTTTTGCAGTCGCCCAGCCGTATCTACCAGAAGTAATTCGGTTTGACGCGCTTGGGCGGCGGCGATCGCATCAAATACAACTGCTGCCGGATCTGTATTCTTTCCCGGATTGGCAATTACATCCACGCCACTTCTACTACCCCAAACCTTTACTTGTTCCACGGCGGCGGCGCGGAAGGTGTCTGCTGCACCAATCAAGCATTTATAGCCAGATTTTTGTCCCAGATGGGCGATTTTGCCGATGGTGGTGGTTTTACCCGCACCATTTACCCCAGTAATTAACCAAATATTTAAGGTTTCTTTTTCTGGGGTAAAGGTAGTTTTGTGGGAGGTTTTGCTCGGTGCATCCAGCATATCCCGGAGGATTTTTTTCAGGAAAGCGATCGCTTCTTCAGGTGCAGTAACTTCTTCTCGCAGTTTTGTCTGTAGGGCATTGATAATAAAGTCTGTCGCCTCTACACCAACATCAGCTTGCAAAAGCAATGCCTCAATTTCCGTCACAGCAGCTTGGTTTAGCGGCCCTTGACCAACGATCGCCTTCAGTTGATTGAGAATACTACGGCGAGTTTTGTCTAATCCTTGCCGGAGCTTTTTCAGCCAGGTAATTTCTTCAATAGAAACGTCTTCTGCACTTCTACCTTGAGCTGCTAGAACTTTCGCTGACCAGACAAACCCATCATCAAATAGCAATCCGGGAATTTCCTCTCCTGTTTCTGAGGTTGTCGCTATTGGCTGTACTACCTCCGGTTCTGGAACTTCAATGGCGGTGGCTATTAGTTGTTCTAGCTTGGCTTGCCGTTCTGCCGCCGCCCGTTCTAAAAAGGATAAGTTAGCTGGTGCTGTTGGCTGTGTTGCCTCTGGCATAGCTAGTGGTTCAGTGGGTGTTGGTTCAACTTCACTTGTTGTGAGTTCTTGGCTAGAAACATCTGGCTGTTCAACAATTGCTGCCACTGAAGAATCTTCTGTAATTTCTTCCTCACTAGCAGCTTGGATAACTTCTGGCTGTACTGTTTCTACGGTTGTACTAGCAGGTTCCTCAGTTGCTTCTGGTTCAGCTATTGCCGCAGTTACCGTTTCTGCGGTTTCAGATTGTATTGATGATGCTAAGGTATCTGCTGAATCAGGTGGGGTTTCTACTACCTCGACTTGCTGTTTTTGCTGAATATTTTTGTAGGCTGCTTTAGCAAATGCCAATAAGTTTGCCGTTGAGTCTGGTGCAGTTTCAGCAGTTGGTGTTGAGGTTTCGGCTGGCTCTAGTTGGGGTTCTTGTGCAGGAGGAGTTTCTTCCTGTTTCTGATCGGAGGGAGTGTTAGAGGAATCGTTATGTTGACGACGGAACCAATTAAAAACCATTGCAGCAGTATTGTTTATATGAGTTATGAGTTATGAATTATGAGTTTAATTTAACTTTGCACTTTTTCTTGGGGTGAAAACTTCCGAGTTATCCTCACCTTTCAACGCCAGTTTGAGGAAAATCGTGACAATAGACGGCTCCTTGCGATCGCGCAGCGTCTCATTTTGAGTGAAGTTCCGCTTGGAGGAAGCCGCAGAAGCGGCTACAGACTTTTCTCCACGGCAGTATAAAAATTATTAATTCCGCATCGGTACTACGCAGTTTTTTTCTGCTCAGTGACTCGGCGCAAAACACCGTTAATAAAGCGATGACCATCGTCTCCACTGTAGCGTTTGGCTAGCTCCACGGCTTCGTTGATGGCGATACTGTCTGGAACTCCTAAGAACTTCATTTCTGCCACGGCGATTTGCAAGATATCGCGGTCAATTTGGGCGAGGCGAGTTACTTGCCAATCTACTAAGGCAGCAGAAATGAGTTCTTCTATAATGTGTCGATTGTCGTTGACGGTAATCACAAGCTCTTTAGCGTAATTCCGAACTCCCTTGTCCTGATTAGCTAACTGAATCAATACTGGAAAATCAACTGCTGTACCCAACTGATTGATTGCTGTCTGGGTGCAGGCGATCGCTTCTTGAAGCATTGTTCTGGCAGTATTGAGGTCGGAGGCCCGAGTTTGGCTACTTAAGAGGCGATCGTTACTGCGTTGCAGTTCACCTGCGGCATTATCGAGGGTATCTTGAACTTCTGAAGTCAGAGTGCGTACTGCACCTAGTACCAACTTGGATACTAGTTGGTCGTCTTCCAATTTATCTAATTTCTTTGGGTTGACTGGCAATTGGCTAAGGCTTAAAAGCGCCAATTCACGAGCAATTTGCTGGGGTTTACGAGGTTGCATAGAACTGAGGGGTGATTGTGCGAGAACTGAATTTACTAGGCAAGACAAACTTATAAACCTATCAATTTTGGCACAGTTAAACAACAACATTACGCATTTGCTTGTGACTATGCCAGATTGATTCCAGAGAGGCAGAGAGCAGGAGGGAAGATAAATACACTCCTATATCTCTTGTCGCAACCAGAGCTTTTTCTTGGAGTTTAAGTCAAGATACCAAAATCTCTGAGTTGGTGGCTTGAAATTTAGATGGAGTGCGAGCTGCTATTGTTAGGGTCGAGGTGTGCATTACTGCATCACCCCTCCCATTCGGAACCGTGCTTGCGACTTTCACCGCACACGGCTACTCGGTGTGTTGCCCATTTGTCATATCGGACTTCCTGACAGCATGACCTATGAAATTAGGAATATCATGTATCCACTCCCAGTTAGATTTATTCCAAAATTGAGAAAGTTTCTCTCGGAATTTTGAGCGGTTTTTGTTCCGAATTTCTATTAGGTCAAGTGCGGTCTTTTCGTCGTGACAATGCCGATGCAAGAGTTGTAGATTTTTGTATTCATCCTTGCCGCTTAATGCTCTGGGGATTTTATGGTCTACTTCCAAAACATCCCATTCTTGGAAGCTTAATCCGCACCAAGGACATTTACCCTTTTGTAGCTTAAGTAACTTAGCCTTATGATTAGGCATTTGGGGGTGTGTCCCTAGTCTTTTACTCCAATAAACTGTGTCGCCATCGTAGGGGCTTTTATCGCCTTTAACTTTCACATAGTCAGTGCTACTGCAAGCAAACTCCTTATGTGCTAGTAACCGGAGGGGGTTCGCTTCTCCCTCCCTGGTGGCGAATACCCAGTTATTATTGCCGATAGAAATCCAGTATTTGATGTTACCATCTTTTATATTTCCACATCGGCGTTTTGCCCATCGTCGAAGTTTCAGGTATGTGAGGTGGTCTTGTTTTGACAGTTCTCCGACGGTTTGAGCGTCGGAATGTGAGTAAAAAGAAGTCCATCCCCTTATAACAGGGTTGAGGTCTTTTATAAGAGCAGATTGGGGAGAAGACCTATGTTTTGTGTGATTCTTCCGATTTCCTCAATATGAGCCTTACTTGCCTTCGCGGATGGGGTGATGAGTGTGTTAAAACCTAGTATTGTACCTTGGGCATTTATATTGCTTCGGTATTTCCCGGCTGGGTATTGCTGAATATGATGACCTAGAAAGTCAAACCCGGCAATTCCATCCTCGCTTAGTTCCGATTGGAATGTGTGAGTTAGCCGTGTTTTTTCAGGTTTTAGTTCTAGACCTATGCCTCTTAACCATTCCGAGATAATTTCTCGGCATCTTTGGACAATGGCTTTGTTTTCATGGAGTATCACAAAGTCGTCCGCGTAGCGGATGATGTTAGGGGTTTTAAAATCCACCCCTTTTTTGTGATACCAAGTTTCCCTTTGTGTATGTGACATTCTGGGGAATTCCTGTTTTATCCTTTCCTCCATGCCGTGGAGGGCAATGTTTGCCAGAAGTGGAGAGATGACCCCACCTTGTGGTGTACCCTCAGATGTGGCAGTAAATGCTCCTTTGTCTATAACCCCGGATTTCAGCCAAGCTTTAATTTGTTGCCTGACTTTACCCTTGATGTTCAACTTTTGGAGCAGTTCTTTATGGTTGATGCGGTCAAAACATTTGGCTATATCCGCGTCTAGCACATATTTCGCCTTGTTTTGAATACAGATTTTAATCTGCTTTATCGCATCGTGGCATGACCTTCCGGGTCTAAAACCGTGGGAGTTTGGCTCGAACACTGCTTCCCATTCTGGTTCAAGCGTGGCTTTTACCACAGCTTGTAGTGCGCGGTCGTACATTACGGGTATTCCTAATGGGCGTTTTTCTTCTCTTCCTGGTTTTGGAATCCATACTCTACGGGTGGGTTTGGATTTGCCAGTTAGCTTTAGTTGCCCTGCCAGTTCAAGACGTGCTTTTGGGGACAGTGACTTAACACCATCCACACCTGCCGTCTTTTTGCCTTGGTTATCTTGTGTAACCCGTCGTACCGCTAACACCCTGTTAGACCAAGACCTCATCAACGTCTTTTGGAATTTGCGGCATTGCTTGACATCACCACGGCGGGAAGCAGCGTAGATGCGTTTTTGCAACTTGAATACATATCTTTCGGCTTTAAGCCAATTAATATCTTTCCATCCCTCGGTATTCAGTTTTTTTGAATCCAAATTAGGCTTTTGCATTGCTACTGTTACCTCTAGCTTTCCCACACTGCGGCTCACGTCTGCTTATCCCGGCAGTTACGCCATCCCTTTTAAGGCATTACCCGTTAATTCGGGTTAGGCATTAGCTTCTTGAGTCATCCTGCGCCTTCATGTCTTATGGCTGATGCCTACCTGTTACCAATTTTCAGGAGAACATGAAGGGTTGTTTCGTTCCCAGTATCCATAATTGAGTCTTTAGGGCGTGTCTATCCACCGAGGTTTAGGGTGGTGCGCTATCGCGGTCAAACAATCCTGATAGTCCCTACCTTTGTCGGCTATTTCCGACCCAAGAGGTAGACCGAGGTCTACGAGCTTATATCCCTTGGTGGCATGGTGACGATGGTTCAGACGACACTTTGCTTTTTCTACCCATAGACTCTTGCTTGCAGTAGGTGCTTTCAGCAATTACCACCTATTCCTGCTTTCACCCCCGCTTTACACCTTTGATAATCAGTCTGGGATGTAGGGGCTACCAGCCTTCTGGTAGTTTGTGTGCTTTTAATCCCGCACCGGGACAGTAGGACTTGGTGTATTTTGATTGGGTTATAATTCAAGTTGAGTGACTTCAATCTTTTTCCCTTTATCTTCTAGCTTTCTTAGCTGTTGGCTCGGCTAGATTTCCACACCTACATGAATAGTGAGTTGTCGTTTGTTGAGGATTGAAGTGCGAACTCTACCCAAGATGGGTTACTCAACAAAGGCTAGTTATCCCCCCTTTTCGGGTTTCAACTAAACGAATCGCACGTTTATTCTAACCTCCTGCCTTGTTCACGTTTCTTCGACGGGAATAACCTGCTGCTTGATTTCTTCGTGTTTCACTTCCAATGTGGACTCTTTGGAAAAAACCAAAGGCGTATTGGAGGCGACAATGCCACCTGATACAACTATTTTAAAGGCGTCTTCAATCGACATGGAGAGGTTCACTACCTCGTCTTCAGGAACGACTGCGTACCATCCAGTAGTCGGATTTGGGGTGGTGGGAATAAAAACACTTAGTACAGGGCGAGACATCTGGGCTTGGATATCACTGCTGATTGCACCAGTAACAAAAGCGATCGCCCAAATTCCTCGGCGAGGATACTCTACCAAAATTACCCGGCGAAACTTGCCATTAGAATCTTTCAGTATTGTTTCTAAAAGCTGTTTAAGAGTTTTGTATACCTGCCCTGCTAAAGGAATTGCCTGTAATAATCGCTCACCAAAATCTAACAACCAGCGCCCAGCGATATTTCGAGCCATCAAGCCCATCAGCAATATACTTAGTAATGGTACAGCCAAGCCTACCAATAAATTAAGTATATTTACTAAAACTGGGTTTAAGCCATCAAAGGGATTCAATTGTTTAGGAATTTGGGTGAGGAAGTTGATTACCCAAGTCGCAATGGTAATTGTCAGCCAGATAGTGGTTGCTAGGGGAATTATTACTAACAAACCAGCAATCAGGTCGTTTTTTAAGTCCTGTTTTAGGCGATCGATTACCAAGCCCCGATTCTCCTGTTTTAAGCTAGAGGAACTTTTGTTATTCGTATCCATACCAGCAGATTCGTCAAATTCCGAAGGCTTTAACTTTGGCAGATTCTGCCGCAAGTAACTGTCTAAAACGCTAGCAAGTTGCCTGCTGCTGGAAATCAGCTATTTTCCTATAAGCATACACATAGACATTAACCAATCCGATGGCGACTGGTTATTCTTAGAAGATGTTACTTTTATTTATAAGAATTGTAAATAATTGTTGCAAGTTCTTCGCTATTATTAATCTAGCGCGCTTAATCAAAAGCTGCTCATGATTGTGAAACTACTACAGGGTAATCTAATAAATTATTTTATCTGGTCAGTCACTCACTTTTGAGTAGGAGCGGCTTTTATGAAAATGTTCTGTTAAAAATATTAATTTGTTAGGGATTTCCAAGAAATAAATTATCCATATTGTGGGTGAGTATCCTGCCCGCCCTGAATATAGAAGCTATGGGGACACCCATTTCCCTAGAAAATTTGGGATGTTTTTGATTTGGAAGTCTCTTTTATCTAGTCTTGAATTATGAAAAACAAGATCCCCGACGACTTTTACGAAGTCAGGGATCTGTGTAGCACATCTGTGTGCCCTATGATTTTGCGTAGTTTACCGCCGTAGGCATCGCTATACAGGAAATCCTTCTAATCTCCAGCCATCTTCACACTGCATCAACCTGTGTAGTTTCAGAATCTGCGCACTGCAACTGTTGTGTACTCTCTTGTACTAAAATTGCTGTTGCATCTAAATTAGGTTTTGGTAAATACTTCATTTCCCAGACTTTGAGCAAAATCAGGTATTCATAGAATGCCTGCAATGTACACCAAGCGACTCCGGCGCGTCCATCTAAACATCCGCCTAAGATAAAATACATATATATAAACCGTAGCAACGGTCTGGCGGGCAAACGTAAAGACAAATCTTTCAGGGCACGCCGTCTTTCGACTTCTGATTTGCCAAAGAATAAATCTTGCCAGTTCACCTTTCCTTGTTCTAACTGATACAATGTTTCTTGAGCCTCATCCGTAGAATAACGGTTGTGCTTGTCAATCCAGCGGCTCAAACCTTTGCTAGAAGTGTAGTGTGGGTATGTTTCTTTTAAAAAGCTAGTTACACCCTCACAAACTTCTCGCTCAGTATGACCGTAGTCTGTAAACCACACTTTACCGTGGCGGAAGAGCCGCATTTGGTAACGGGGATACTGTGTGCTGTAGCGAATCCAACGATTCATGAACATGACTCGTTCAGCCACGTAGTAACCGATGTAGTCTGGATTCTGACTTGCCTTTTCGCATTCCGCAAACAGTTCTGGTGTCATACGCTCGTCAGCTTCGAGAATGTAAACCCATTGATGCTTCGGTGGGATAGACTCTAACATCCAGGTGCGTTGGCGTCCGTGGCTTTCAAAAGCGTGTTGGACAACGCGGATGGGATAGCGACTGGCGATTTCCACAGTGCGATCGCTACTGCATGAATCCACAACAATGATGTCATCTGATAACATCGCCGATTCGATACAAGCAGCAATATCTAGTTCTTCGTTATATGTCAGTATGTAAATTGAGAACATTACTCAAGTTTTATAGCGATTTTAGTCAGTGATAATTGCCTTGTTATTGTTATTAGCTATTAGGCGCATGGCAGTATCAGCCGTCAATAATTTTGGGATACTTCTTACTGCCATGCCAATAGTAGATTAGCGTGCGGCAGTTCTAGGTTTACCACCTTGTACAGCACCCCTACCTCTTAAGCTTGTCCAGCCGATGATAATGTAACCAATGGACAATAGCAAACTGCTAATACCAATCCGCAGTCCAGACTTCCAAGCAGTATCTTTAGCTTGTTGCAGTGCTTCGTCTCGGCGCTGGCGAAGTTGGCTCAGTTGTTGAGTTTGCAGCGTTTGAATATCTGTTTGTTGTTCGATAGCTTTGTCAAGTACTTGGGGATTTGTTTTAGCCTTCTTCAGTAACTCTTTTATATTTGCGGGAATTTGAGGGCTTTCAATTGCTTGCTTATATTTTTGGTCATCTTTGAGGATTTCACTAAACTGAGCTTTGGTTTGGTTTCGCAGCTGGTCTAGTTGCGCTTTTCCTTGATCGGTATTCAGCTGTGCTTGCAATTGCGATAATCGAGTGTTTAGTTGAGTTTCTGCCTGATCTGCTTCTTGGGTGATTCGGTTGAGTGTTTGAGTCTTGGCTTGATTGACGTTATTTAGGTGTAGGGGAAAAATCAGCAAGAACATCAACCCTAAAATACTGGAGATAATCGCGGCGGGAAATCTTAAATCGATACCTTGAGGGCGATCGCTTGCTGGATCGGCATTCTCAATCCAATAGGCAGCAAACAGAAGCCCCAAACCGACTAGAGGAACAATTCCGCGATCGACAAGCGCTGTTCCCAAATTGATTTGCCATACCCGATCGGTGGGTTGAAAGGGTAACAACAGAATCAAAAAGTCAACAAAAAAGGACAAAATGCAGATTATTCCAACTACCTTAAGTGTGAGAGCAGTACTCACGGAAGTAAAACGGTTAACCATAATTTTTCAAACTGGTGGTGAATACGAGTGATTTTCATATTTCAAGCTACTTGAATATTGTGCCCATGACTATGACTATTGTGTAAAAACACAAAGCAGATTCAATATTGGTAAAGGCTATCTGCCTCTTGGTTTTCAACTAGGCCACAGTAACATTTGTTATCTACAGTGTCTTCAGGAAATTCCTGGTATTTTAAGATACGAAGTCTATGCGGGGCTAGAGGAACAGACTCATTAATTACCCAATCACCCTGATTGCAGTTCTCAATCAGTCGTAATACAGACCTTTTGTAAGGGTTCACAGATGTGCATTGGTGTCAACTTAAATCGAAACCTTTGCAATGAGGTTGTATCAACTTATCGTCCGCTTTGAGCAAGGAAGCAATTGTTACTGAGAGCAAATGCTACCCAAGTGATTGAGCTTATATTTATCCAGGATTTTTACGAATATCTCGCTTGTTATACTTAGAATAGTTTTTTTTTGCATGAAGTACAAAGCTACGGGTTTTGAGGCAGAAGGTAGAAACTCTTTATATCTGAAGCGTGAGTCCTGCATTTTGTACCTCAGTTATTTGCAAACTCCTGTATTTATACTCTTTTTTGCTAATTCCTAATAAAAATGAGCAAATCGGAAATAATAACTAACAATCAGGTGTGAACTTTACTGGAATCAGTTCGTCGATGATTTTTGTTAGCAAAGAGAGTGAATTTGAAGGAGTCAGACTCTGAAAGGCTTTGAATTCAAAGGTGTTGAAAAACTTATTGGGCCAATAGCCGCGCTTCTCGGCTTTGTGTATTTGTTGCAATGGTATATTGGAGACTTGCGATCGCCTTCCGATCCCATCTTTGAAAATAAACAGCCGCCTTTAGTGATGAAAGAGGGCGACCCTTATATCCGCGCTTTAATGCGAACCATCTCGGCAAGTGAGGCTAGTGGAAACCGTCCCTATTCGCTGTTATACGGTGGACAGCAAGTCAACGATCTTAGCCGACATCCTGAGATATGCGTCACAATTGTCACAGGCCCCAATACAGGTAATTGTTCTACCGCTGCTGGCAGATATCAAATTATCAACATTACTTGGTATCGTTTAGCCCCTCGTTATCACCCAAAGCCGATGCAGATGATGTTTTGGACTGCTTATAGTTTTGAAGCAGAATATCAAGATGTAGTAGTTTACCGTTGGTTAAATGATTCTAAAGTTTGGGGAACTAATATTTCTCAACTGTTGCGTCAGGGAAAGTTAAATGATGTTTTGCGGCGACTCTCTCCCACCTGGACAAGTCTGGGATATGGCATAGAAACTAATTCTGTGAGTAACTCTTTGCCCAAGGTTTATCAAAAAATGTTGCAAGAGGAATTAACCGCAGCGAAACAACCAATAGCCCCGAATTTGCCACCATCCCCAACTCCTTCTAGCAAAGCAGTAAAAAAGTAGTAAGGTTATCCTAGTTTTTAACTTGCTGTGGACAAAAAACTTTTTATATTTTCCACAAATGCCAAAGTATTTTCAAAGTGGATATTGTGTCCAGCATTGCTAATTATTTTTATCTGAGCAAATTCACAGATTTTAGCCATTTCTGTATTAATAGATATAAATTTTTGATCGTATTCACCGACTAGTAAAAGTATAGGAATTGTATTGCATTGTAGCTTTTCCCATAAAGAACTTTGGCATCCAGTACCCATAAAGCGCAGTGATTTATCCAATTCCTGTGGATTGTTCTGCAATCGGCTTTCAACCATGCGATCATATTCTGGATGATTTTTTATATAACCAAAAATCGGTTGATTATACCAATTTGATAGAAAAGTGATTTTGTCACTTTTTTCAAAGATTCTTGTTAATTTTCTGCCTATTTGTGTATCAATTTTAATTCGTTCTAATCGTTCTGCTACTGTTGGTAAACCTGGGGAAGCTGACTCTAGAACAACTTTATGAAAACGTTCTGGAAAATGCAGGGCTAGGTATAAAGCCAATCTTCCACCCATTGAATAACCAACTAAAAAGCATTTGGCAATTTTTAACTCATCTAGTAAGTTGATTAAAGCATGAGCAGCATTTGCCATTGTATAGTATTCGTCCTCACCTAAAACTTGAGTTTTGCCATGTCCGGGGAGATCAAGTGTTAAATAGGAAAATTCGTTAAATAGTAATTTTATGGCTTCATCAAATTCATTAATGTTACCCATGAAGCCATGCAAAAAAATAATTAGTGGTTTATCTAAAGTGCTAGTTAAAGAATAATGAAATTGATAATTTTTTAGAATCATAGTCTAGGTAAAAATCATCATTGCACAGCATATTATCTGATGTAATAAGTTTTTCCCTCGTTGCCTCCTAGAAAAAGCGAACAAAGGAAAGTCTATAAGAAATAGGTTGTCTACCAGTTGGCAATATGATGTCGCTGGAATAAATGTCAGGATGCACTATTGAGTTTTGATGTATCGCTGCTAGTGCATCACTAATTTGGCGAATGCATTTTAGATTATTTTTCTCATTCTTAAGGCAAAAATCGATCTAAAGCTGCTTTTAACTGTTTAATTTCAACATCAATATTACCCTCTTGTGCGGCTCTTGCAATACACTCAGTCAAATGTTCATCCAAAACAATTCGCGCAACTCGATCCAATGCGCCCCGCACTGCGGCAATTTGCAGTAAAACATCAGGACAAGGGGTACTTTGCTGCACCATTGCCTTAATACCACGAACATGTCCTTCTATACGCGATAATCGATTGACAATTCGCCGTAAAGACTCTTCGCTATGGATGTGAGGATGAGTCA
The DNA here is from genome assembly GCA_003326195.1 of Nostoc punctiforme NIES-2108. Taxonomy (GTDB): domain Bacteria; phylum Cyanobacteriota; class Cyanobacteriia; order Cyanobacteriales; family Nostocaceae; genus Nostoc; species Nostoc punctiforme_A. The sequence goes on along the minus strand of LXQE01000159.1, from coordinate 36,099 downwards.
ACTCTCCAGTTCCATGAGTCCGATCTGTATGCTCGTGGTCTGTATCGTGATAGTGGGAATGTTCTGCTTGCTGGGATGTTGGCAAGGATTCCTTACCTAATCGGTTTGATCCATTCATGGGCTATCAAAAGACTTGTATTACTAAGATCCTAGTTTAGTACTCGACCAATCCAAAATTTATAAGTGGGGAATGGGGAAGAGTTAGAATTTCATTGAGTTTAGAGACTCATTAATGAAGTTAAAATACTCATTCACGAGTATCAAAAACTCATTTATCTAGTTTAAAGGCTCCCTCATCTCCCCACTACCCCTAACTTTACTACTGACGATTGGCTTTTTCTTGAGGAATAATCTCCGTTACTACCCTACCGCTAGAACTGCCACCTTTGACAACAATATTTTCTGTTTGCAGATTACCAACTGCTGTTTCACCCACAAAATTTAATGGTGGGTCAACTTGCCGATAAACAACATTTCCCTGAGCTTCAACTAACTTATTATCTAAATACCAAGTTAGTGTATTGGATCTTAGAGACTGGCGACGCTGACCAACGGCGTTGACGTTCCCTTTTAAGTAAACAGTTTTTTGCGGTATTTTCATTTCACCTTGATTGGCTGTCACTGTGACATTTTCGGCACGCTGGAACATTCGTGTAGGTGAGTTTGTAGTGACAGTTTCTGCGTTCATGTTCCAGGTCATAGAATTACTAGATATTTGCATTGGTGGGTCTAGTAACTCTAGTTGAGCATTTTTTTGAACAGTGGCAATTTTTGTTTTTAAGTTGACTTCGGCAGAATTTCCCTTACCGCGATCGCTAATTTTATTATCTTTGTAGCGGTCAATTTCTACGGGGCGATCGCCAATCAGTTTTTCTTCTTTAATATTCCAGATTAAATGTTCAGTTCTCACTTGCATCTGGGGATCGATAGAATTTGCTACTACTCCGCCAGAAAATTCCATCCGCTGTTCGCGGGTTTTAACTCGCACTTCCTGCGCTACTGCTTGTAGTTTTTTATGGGTGCCGTTAATCTTGTTACGAACAATCAACAAATCTTCTTTGGGACGCCATTCTAATTCATTACCTTGCAACACAATCCCATTACTAGGGTCTGTGGCAAATATCTTACCTTTCAGAAACAACTGCTTCCCATCTTGTTCAATGTCTGCTACATCTGCCTTGATTTGGTAAACAATTTTGCCATCTTGATATAGCTCACCATAAGGACTTTCAGCCTGACCAATTTGTTTTTCTTTGGTGTATTTTGCGGTTTTAGCCCTGACTTTCCAAATTGGTCTTCCCACTTCATCTGCTTGTTCTAGGGTGACATCAAAGAAAGTCAAATTGCTATCTGGATTAGATGAATCCGCAGTATTTTGTTGCGAAGCTAGGGGAGATTTGCCCCCACAGGCGACTAAACCAAATACCAATAAAAAGGTCAAAGGTAAAATAAGAAAGGAGGGAGTGGGGGAGAAATTTTGAATTTTTCTCTTTCCCCATCTCCCTCTTTTATGAAATTGATACGCCATTATTCTTGGATTTCTAGGTGTCCATCACTAGTTCTAGGGTCTTCCAAAAAACCGATACCAGATAACGGCCGGTATGGATAGCTTTGGCGAGGGGTTTTTTGAATATCTTCTTTGATAGCTTCTAAATCAATGTAGCGATCGCTTACATTAATTAAGCTGTCGCTGGTCATCGAACGCAAGCTCACAACTTCTACCCGCACGCCACGATAGCTGACTGAATTGACCGCATAAGCTAAATCTCCATCACCGCTGACTAAAACTGCGGTATCATAAGAATCTACTAACGCCATCATGTCTACTGCTATTTCTACATCTAAGTTAGCTTTTTTAGAGCCATCTGGTAGCTGGACTAAATCCTTAGCAATGACTCGATAGCCATTGCGACGCATCCACAGCAGAAACCCCTGTTGCTTCTCGTTTGTCCGATCTACGCCAGTGTAGAAAAAAGAACGCAGTAATCTAGAACCCCCTGTTAATCGACATAATAGCTTCGTGTAATCTATTTCAATACCTAATTGCAGTGCAGCGTAAAATAAATTTGAGCCATCAATAAATATGGCTACCCTACCCCGATTCTCCAAAACCTGTTCTGGCGTAAAGATTGAATCATTTTCCAAATTATTCAACATCATTGTGATACCTCAATTTTTATCCCTGTTATTTTTGATACAAATTACCAACTTTTAGATGCTAGTCACAGCGGCTTATGATAATGTTCCGCGGCTAATTTAAATTGAGCCACGATAAATTTTGTGAGAAAATAAAAAATTGAACAAAATCAGAGTTTGATAAGGACTAATAGTTTTTCGGGGGTTCTATTCGTTGAAATACAGGTTGGTGTTTACCCAACTGTTGTTTGCTCGATAGTAGTCCCCATGTAGCATGGGTGGCAAAAGGAGCATTAACTGAACTTTCTATTCGATTGTTAAAGTTTATTCCAAAACCCAGTTGCTGATAAATATCGCTACTGATGTTTGGAATAATTGGGGATAGCAGATAAGCTGCTAGTCTAACCGATTCTAGAACTGCGTAGAGAACCTTTTCCACCGACTCCTGCTGTCCCTGTTTATATAATGACCAAGGAGCCTGTTCATCAATAAACTTATTACTGGCTTGCGCCAATGAAAGTATGGCCACGCAGGCTTGACTGAAAGCTAGCTCTTGGTATGCTTGTTTTACCTGTTCCCCTAGACGTAAACCAATTGCTTTCAAAGGATTTTCGTCAGGAATCCCTTCATTGCCGATTGATGGGACATTATTCTCAGCACAGTACTTTTTCACCATGCTCAAAGTGCGATTGAGCAAATTACCTAAATCATTTGCCAAATCTGCATTCAGAACATTAATGAACCTAACTTCATTAAAATCTCCATCCTTACCAAATTCGATTTCCTTAAGGAAGTAATAACGAACGGCATCACTACCATAGCTCTTAACTAATGCCACAGGATCAAGGGTGTTACCCAGACTTTTGCCCATCTTCTGCCCGTCTTTAGTCAAAAAGCCATGCCCAAAGACTTTCTCTGGCAAGGGCAAGCCTGCTGACAACAGCATTGCTGGCCAGTAAACTGCATGAAAGCGCAGAATATCTTTACCAATTAGGTGCAGGTTAATCGGCCACCATGTTTCTAACGCATTTGCTAAAGTCGGTTCTGCATCTGGTTCTAGTAATGCTGTGACATAACCTAACAGCGCATCAAACCAGACATAGAGAGTGTGCTTGGGATCGACTGGTACGGGAAAACCCCAATCTAAATTCACTCGGGAAATGGAAAAGTCTTGCAGTCCTTGATTGACAAAGCTGAGAACTTCATTACGCCGACTTTCTGGTTGAATAAAATCCGGTTGAGATTGATAAAATTCTGTCAGCTTAGTTTGATATTTGGATAAGCGGAAAAAATAGTTTTGTTCGTCTCGCCACTCCACTTCTTTGTTAGTATGAATTGGGCAACGGTGTCCTTCTAGCAGATCCCGTTCTTCTTTGAATTCTTCGCAGGATACGCAGTACCAGCCTTGTTGTTGTCCTTGGTAAATATCACCAGATTCCCAGACTCGCTCAAAGAATTCTTTGACGATCGCTTGATGACGAGGCGCAGTAGTCCGACTAAAGCGATCGTATTGAATATCTAATAATTGCCATAAACTCACGAAACTAGGGACAATTTCATCACAAAATTCTTGTGGACCTTTCCCTAAACTTTCTGCCGATCGCTGAATTTTTTGCCCATGTTCATCTGTACCTGTAATTAGTAATACTTGATGTCCCAGTAATCTCTGAAATCGCGCCACTACATCGGCTGCGATCGTCGTGTAAGCACTGCCTATATGGGGGACATCGTTTACATAATATAGGGGTGTGGTCAGTGCAAATGTCTTTTTTGTTTTATTCACTAGATTCATGCAAAATAAAAATTAACTTATTAAAAGGTTTTATCTCTTAGCTTTCAGCGGCAAAACCACGCAATTATACAATATTATTCCTATTTTTTCCAATAACATCTTCATACTAGCAAATTTATCAAGTCCAGAATTGTTTTTTAATATGCATCAATTAAACTCATTTTTACCTAAAAAATGGAAATTAACTAATCATAATTTTTTCGAATAGTTTCTATTAGATATTATTGTGATCGAGAATACATAATTGGGAATACAGAAAATTTAGTTGCTTTTGGAGATTAGATATTTCTATCTTAAGACGGTCATGGCAATAGTAAAGAAATGTAAAAATTAAATTAAGACAAATTGCCATATTTACCGGAAAATATATTGATTAGGTATGAGTGGAAATAGCCCCCTAGAGATTTCTCGCGCTTTGGTGGCGGCATTCTCAACGCAAATGTTCCGCTATTACGAAGACCGCATTCCCCAGGATGCGAGCGTCTTGGTAGTCAGCAATCACCGCAGCTTTATGGATGCACTGATTTTAATGGCAGCGTTATCGAGTCCGATTCGCTTTGCTTGCCATCACTATATGGGACAAGTTCCAGTCATGCGAGAGATTGTCACCGGTCAATTGGGGTGTTTTCCCTTGGAAGATACTCAAAACCGCCAGCAAAGCTTTTTTTCGCAGTCACAGGTGCTATTGCAATCCAAGCAGATGGTGGGAGTATTTCCAGAAGGGACTGAACCAATGGTGAAATTTACTCAGCCAAACCAGGTGGGTGAGTTTCAGCGGGGATTTGCCCATTTGGCATTGCGAGCGAATGTGCAGGATTTAGCTATTTTGCCGATCGCGATCGCTTCCTTAGAAGAAGTAAACACCAATGGTTTCCCATTAAGACTTTTGAGTGTATTCGACCCTTCAGAACCTTTATTTAATCAAAATGGTTGGCATCCCTTGGTAATTTATCGTCGAGTTGCGGTGTTAATCGGTCGTCCTTATTGGATTACGCCCCAACATCATAAAAAATATCATGGCAAACAAGCCAGAACTGTTGTGGCTGAACTGACAGAACACTGTCAGGGCGAAATTAGCAATTTACTGCGTCAAGGTTGCTATTAGAGCTATTCGATTTGGAATTTTGGATTGTCTGCACAACTTTGAGTAGCTTGTTCCGAGACTTTTTTGTTTTTGCTCAAAAGTACCGAAGCTCATAAAAGCAACAATTCGCAGTCCAAAAGTTTTATACCATTGACCAATGACCAATGACCAATGACTAATGACTAATGACCAATGACTATCACAGAAGTTGAGCTAAACCCTTGTTTCCTGACTCCTAAACGAGTACAGCCAGAGTATCCGTTGTTGGTATATTTGCCAGGAATGGATGGAACTGGTCAACTATTGCGATCGCAAACCGCAGGATTAGAAACTGGGTTTGATGTGCGCTCTTTGGCGCTCCCCCGAAAAGACCTTAACACTTGGGATGCCCTAACTAAGAGTGTATTGGACTTGATCGACGCCGAATTAGAAAAAAGCTCTCAGAGGCCAGTTTACTTGTGTGGTGAGTCCTTTGGTGGTTGCTTGGCAATGAAAGTGGCAATCCAAGCACCCGATTTATTTAAGCGAATCATCCTAATTAACCCAGCTTCGTCCTTTCATCTTCGCCCTTGGTTAAGTTGGGCATCCCAGCTAACTTACTTAGTGCCAACAGGATTATATGATATTGGCGCACTAGGCTTGTTGCCATTTTTAGCATCTTTGTCACGCATTTCTCGAAGCGATCGCCACGATTTGCTGAAAACTATGCGTTCTGTCCCGGCAGAAACCGTTCTTTGGCGGTTGTCTTTACTGCGAGAGTTTGATATCGATGAGGAAAAGTTAGGTCACTTGACTCAACCAGTTTTGTTGATTGCTGGTGCTAGCGATCGCCTTTTGCCTTCTGTAAGCGAAGTCAACCGAATAGGGAAAGTCTTACCAAATAACAAGATTGTAGTGTTGCCCCATTGTGGACACGCTTGTTTGCTAGAGCAAGATACTAATCTCTATGAAATTCTTAAAGATAACGACTTTTTAGAAAGTAAAGCTGATAGCTGAGGTAGGATTAGATGAATATACAGAACTACTTACACAATAAGATTTAATTGCTGGTAATTGATCGAACAATATTGCCAAGAAAAATGGCCGCTCTTATTTCAGAAATACTCACTATTTGAGAAGGCAAAGTGTTTTTGATATTAGGTTATCATTGGCAAAATTAAAATCTCTGTCATCCATCTTCTGTCTATAGTTAAAACTCAGAATAATTCCTATTTGCTCTGACGAATTGTACTTATTGAGAGATGTCAAAGCCGCCCAAACTTAGCTACAACCAAAAGAGAGAGGCTTTACAAGATGGTGTCAAGCAATGGCAGACAAACCCCAAAAAATAGAGGTGAATAAATTGGTTAATTCACCCAGAGAAACTTCAGAAGCAGGAATTCAGGCTCAATCATCAATAGAAAATGAACCGTCTGTATTAGAGTCTTTGATTAAAACTGTTGCTGAAACTGGCCAAGCAGTTTTAGACACAGCAATAGGTGTGGGAGAAGCGACGGCGAAAGAAACACACAAGTTTATTGAGCAAACAACTCAAACCAGCGGTCAGGTTGTGAATCGCCTCAGCGAAAATTGGCTGATTAGAAAACTATCTGGAGTCTTAAATCTCAATTGGCTAATTAGTGATAATAACCTTGTTGATTTGGAAAAAGCAGAAGCGGCGGTAAACAAGCTCAAAAAACAGTATCCAAATGAATCACCCAGCCAGCTTGCTCACCGCATCATGGTGGAAAAAGCAACTCAAGCAGGGACAGTGGGACTAGCCACTAGTTTTTTGCCAGGAATAGCAGTGGCATTGTTGGCAATTGATTTAACAGCAACAACAAAATTGCAGTCAGAAATGCTTTATCAAATTGCATCTGTCTACGGGCTAGATTTAAAAGATCCTGCGCGTAAAGGTGAAATTTTAGCAATTTTTGGGTTGGCTTTGGGTGGAGGGCGTTTGTTAAAAGCTGCGGGGTTAGGCTTGCTGCGAAATGTGCCCTTAGCGGGTGCAGTGATTGGAGCTAGTTCAAATGCAACGATGATCTATTCATTGGGGTATGCTGCTTGTCGGTTTTACGAAACCAAGCTAGATGAATCTACTTCTCTGGCATCGCCACAGACATTAGCAACATTAAAAGCCGAAAGTGAAAAGTATCTAGAAAGTGCGATCGCTCAAGAAGCCATCATGGATCAAATCTTAGTTCACATGATTTTGGCTAGCCATCCAGATAAGACTTTGGAAGAAATTTTGCCAGAATTACAAGCTGTAAAACTCAGTCCTACCTCGTTGGATGCCATTGCCCAAAATATCAAATCACCTAAGTCTTTAGATATACTGCTCAATCAGCTGAATCGTGATTTTGCTATACCCTTGCTCGTTCAGTGTGAAAAAATTGCCCAGCTTGACAATAAGACTACACGACTTGAGCAAGAAATAATAGCAGCGATCGCCAGAAAATTTAACATTGATACAACAATTGGGGCATAGGGAATGGGGCATGGGGCAAGAAGCAGTACGTAAAAGAATCTGAATTTTCACGGTATCTGGAAAACCTCACTTCTATTTCTCTCTCCTAAAAGGAGAGAGACTTTGAATTTTCCCCCTTCCCGACACGGGAAGGGGGTTAGGGGGTTAGGTTTTTAGTGGACTTTTCCACATAACGCAAAAAGTCAGGTAAAAGAATGGAGATCATAGCTTCTTTAACGAGGATCAAAGACTCGTTAACGGAGTTCTGAGATGGATTAACGAGGATTAAAGACTCATTAACGGAGTTCTGAGGTGGATTAACGAGGATTAAAGACTCATTAACGGAGTTCTGAGGTGGATTAACGAGGATCAAAGACTCGTTAACGGAGTTCTGAGATGGATTAACGAGTATCAAAGACTCGTTAACGGAGTTCTGAGGTGGATTAACGAGGATCAAAGACTCGTTAACGGAGTTCTGAGGTGGATTAACGAGGATCAAAGACTCGTTAACGGAGTTCTGAGGTGGATTAACGAGTATTAAATACTCATTGACAAGTGCTATTTATACTAATTTATTAACTTATACTTGCTGACTCCTGCTCCCAATGCCCCATGCCCAATGCCCAATGCCCAATACCCAATACCCACTCCCCTCAGCATGAAACAAGAATTTTGAGCAATACTGGTACAAGAAGGAATATTTACACAAAATCCCAAAATGACAATTCAACCTAGTGATAAGCCTTTACTAGAGTGGGCAGGCGATAGTTTGGCAATTGGATTATTTGAAGATGCAGTAGAGTTAACCGGAGAACTAGCTACTTTAGATCAAAAGTTTTCTGGGGTATTAAAAGAACTGATTACTGAAGAAGAATTTAAAGGTAAAGCCAATAGCACTATTTTCACCCGTGTAAATGCTGGTAGCCCAGTGCGGAAATTGATTTTAGTAGGTTTAGGCAAACCAGATGCACTAAAACTAGATACTCTGCGTCGCGCTGCTGCGGCTGTAGCCAGGGTAGGAAAAAAGCAAAAAAGCAAAATTTTGGGTTTTAGTTTTCCATTGTGGAATAACGATCCAGCAGCCAGTGCCCAAGCGATCGCAGAAGGTGTGGAATTAGCACTTTACCAAGATATTCGCTTTAAATCAGAACCAGAAGATAAAGGTTCACAAATAGAAAGTGTAGATTTACTAGGTTTCGGTGGACAAGAAGCCGCCATTATCCGCGCCAATCAAATTGTTTCTGGGGTAAATTTGGCACGGCAATTAGTCGCAGCACCAGCCAACGCAGTCACACCAATTACCTTAGCCGAAACTGCTCAAACGATCGCCAAAGAGTACGGTTTACAAGTAGAAATTCTGGAAAAAGAAGACTGTGAAAAGTTAGGAATGGGTGCTTTTTTGGGAGTATCGCAAGGTTCCGAACTGCCACCTAAATTCATTCATCTGACTTACAAGCCAGAAGGTACACCTAAAAAGAAACTAGCAATTATTGGTAAAGGTGTAACTTTCGATTCTGGCGGACTGAATATCAAAGGTGCTGGTAGTGGCATCGAAACTATGAAGATGGATATGGGGGGTGCAGCTGCTACCTTGGGGGCAGCAAAAGCAATTGCTCAAATTAAGCCAGATGTTGAAGTTCACTTCATCTCAGCAGTAGCGGAAAACATGATTAGCGGTCACGCCATGCACCCTGGAGATATTCTCACCGCATCAAACGGCAAAACAATCGAAGTGAACAACACCGACGCAGAAGGACGTTTGACCCTAGCAGATGCTTTGGTGTATACCGACAAATTGGGATTAGATGCGATCGTTGATTTAGCCACCCTGACTGGTGCCAATGTCATTGCCTTGGGTGAGGATATTGCTGGTTTGTACACTCCCGATGAAGCTGTCGCTTCCCAAATCGAAAAAGCTGCGGAAAGTTCAGGAGAAAAGATTTGGCGGATGCCAATGGAAGAAAAATATTTTGAAGGGCTAAAATCTGGTATCGCGGATATGAAAAATACAGGGCCGCGTCCAGGTGGTGCAATTACCGCAGCCCTTTTCCTCAAGCAATTTGTCAAACAAACCCCTTGGGCGCACATAGATATTGCTGGCCCAGTGTGGACAGATAAAGAAAATGGCTACAACAGCGCTGGAGCAACTGGCTACGGCGTTCGGACGCTAGTTGATTGGGTGCTGGGAAGTGGGGAATAAGGAGTAGGGGAGCAGGGGGGCAGGGGAGAATAATTAATGCCCAATGCCCAATGCCCAATGCCCAATGCCCCATGCCCAATGCCCTACTCCCTACTACCAAACAATTCGTGCTATCTTGAGCTTGCCAGCAAATATTGTTGCAATAGTAACAGAATTAATTTGGCGGTCAGAAAATTAAGCTTTTTCGGGCTTTGCCATCTGGTAAAATTTGTAAGGTTTCTAGAAGCTGTGAGCAATGGGATCGACTCGCGTACGGATCGCAATTGACGCAATGGGAGGGGATCATGCACCCGGTGAAATCGTTGCTGGCGCATTGCGAGCAAGAGAAGAATTGGGTGTAGATATATTGTTGGTTGGCGATCCCCAACAAATAGAAGCTGCCTTGCCATCAAAAACAAATTTAGGGCAGGTAGAGATCGTGACTGCTGAGGAAGCGATCGCAATGGATGAGGAGCCTTTAAATGCAGTTAGACGCAAACGCAAGGCTTCTATCAATGTGGCGATGGATTTAGTCAAGCAGCAAAAGGCAGATGCCGTATTTTCTGCGGGTCACTCTGGGGCCGCTATGGCATCAGCTTTGCTCCGCTTAGGAAGATTGCCAGGAATCGATCGCCCAGCGATCGGGACAGTTTTTCCCACAATTATTGCTGGGAAACCAGTGCTGGTACTTGATGTCGGTGCTAATGTAGATTGCCGCCCCAAGTTTTTAGAGCAGTTTGGCGTTATGGGGTCAGCTTACAGTCAGTATGTTTTGGGTACACCTGAACCGAAAGTGGGTTTGCTGAATATCGGTGAAGAAGACTCTAAGGGCAATGATGCAGCCGTCCGCGCCCACCAACTGCTACGCGAAAATTCCCAAATTAATTTTATTGGCAATGCTGAAGGGCGTGATGTGCTTTCCGGTCGCTTTGATGTGATTGTCTGCGATGGCTTTGTGGGCAATGTATTGTTAAAATTTGCCGAAGCCGTTGGAGAAGTGATTCTGCAAATTCTGCGGGAAGAATTACCCCAAGGATTGCACGGTCAAATCGGTTCCGCACTCTTAAAACCCAACTTGAAGCGGATTAAGCAGCGAATGGATCACGCAGAACATGGTGGTGCTTTACTACTAGGCGTGGCAGGAGTCTGTTTTATCGGTCACGGTAGTTCCCAAGCACCTTCAATTTTTAATGCAATTCGCATGGCAAAAGAAGCTGTTGACAACGAGGTGATACAACGAATTCAGTCCCAATATATCCTAGAGCGCGAGAGCGGTTAGTCATTGGTCATTAGTCATTGGTCATTAGTCATTGGTCATTAGTCATTCGTCATTTGTAAAGGACAACTGACAACTGACAAAAGACAACTGACAAAGGACAACTGACAATTGGACTTTGGACAAAAGACAAAAAGCTGATAGCTTGGGAGATTAGGAGTGCAAAACTTAGGCGTAGCAATCACTGGAAGCGGCTCGGCAGTACCAGCAACTTCCCTACACAACGAGACATTGAGTGAACTAGTTGAAACATCAGATGAGTGGATCGCGACAAGAACGGGAATTCGTCAGCGTCGATTAGCTCTGCCATCTGAGTCCTTGAGCGCACTCGCTACTGCCGCCAGCAGTCAGGCGATCGCAGCTTCAGGAATTAAACCAGAAGACCTAGACCTGATTTTGCTAGCGACTTCCACCCCTGATGATTTGTTTGGTAGTGCTTGTCAAGTACAGGCTAAATTGGGAGCTACCAACGCAGTCGCCTTTGACTTGACCGCTGCCTGTTCCGGCTTTGTGTTTGGTTTGGTTACAGCAGCCCAATACATTAGAACTGGTGTCTATAGAAATGTACTATTGATCGGGGCAGATATACTCTCTCGCTGGGTAGATTGGGAAGATCGGCGGACTTGTGTATTGTTTGGTGATGGTGCCGGGGCAGTGGTGTTACAGGCTGCCAAAAGCGATCGCTTATTAGGATTTGCACTTAAAAGTGATGGTACTCAAAACCATTACCTCAACCTTGCTTATACAGGTACTTCCCAAGAACTGTTGACTGATGTAAATATCACCAAAGGTACTTACCAACCGATTACGATGAATGGCAAAGAAGTTTACCGCTTTGCTGTACAAAAAGTGCCAGAAATAATTGATAAAGCCTTGTTTCAAGCTAACATCAGCGTCGATCAAATAGATTGGCTGATATTGCATCAAGCTAATCAGCGGATTATCGATGCCGTTGCCCAACGCCTAAATATCCCAGAACATAAAGTTATAAGTAATCTTGCCCAGTACGGCAATACCTCAGCTGCTTCCATCCCCTTAGCTTTAGATGAAGCAGTACGACAAGGTAAAATTAAACCCAATGACATCGTTGCGACATCCGGCTTTGGTGCCGGTCTTACTTGGGGCGCGGCAATCTTTCAATGGGGAAGATAAATATTTTGTCATTAGTCATTAGTCATTTGTCATTCACAAAGGACAAATGACTAATGATAAATGACCAATGACCACTGACTATTGACCAATGACAAAAACTGCATGGGTGTTTCCCGGACAAGGTTCCCAAGCGCTGGGAATGGGAATGGATTTACTAGATATACCGTCCGCTAAAGACAAGCTTGCCAAAGCTGAGGATATTTTGGGTTGGTCTGTGACTGAAATTTGTCAAACTCAAGAAGAGAAGTTATCACAGACGCTGTATACTCAGCCAAGTCTTTATGTGGTCGAAAGCATTCTTGCTGACCTGCTTCGAAAACGAGGACACCAGCCAGATTTAGTTGCTGGCCACAGTTTGGGGGAATATACTGCTCTTTATATAGCGGGTGTCTTTGAGTGGTCAGCTGGTTTATATCTGGTGAAGCGTCGTGCAGAACTCATGGATAATGCCGTCGGTGGGATGATGGCAGCTTTGATGAACTTTGACCGCGAACAGTTAGAAAAAGTTATTGCTCAAACGCCTGATGTGGTAATCGCAAATGATAATAGTTCGGCTCAGGTGGTAATTTCAGGCACTACTGAAGCTGTACAAGCGGTGATGACTCAAGTTAAAGCAAAACGTGCTATTCCCTTAAAAGTTTCTGGAGCATTTCATTCACATTTAATCGCACCAGCAGCTGCGGAATTCCAAGATATTCTAGAATCTGTAGAATTTCAGCCAGCTATTGTGCCAGTTTTGTCTAATGTCGAACCAATTCCGTCCATTGATGCTGGTATTTTAAAGCAACGCCTGAACAAACAAATGACTGGTTCTGTAAGATGGCGAGAAATTTGTCTGCAATTACCAGCCAACGGTATCCAGCGAGTAATAGAAATTGGCCCTGGTAAAGTGCTAACTGGCTTGATTAAACGTAATAACCCTGATTTAATATTAGAAAATATCCAGAGTGCTGCTAATTTGCCTGGTTAATTTTTTTAGCTTATATCGGTAGGGTTACGACAAATTCTGCGCCCTTTCCTAATGTGGAATTACAATCAAGTTTACCTTGATGTAGTTCAGTCGCAATTTGATAGCTGATAGATAAACCCAATCCAGATCCTTTACCCACATCTTTAGTTGTGAAAAAGGGGTCAAATAATCTTGTTAAAGTTGTGTCTGGAACTCCAAGACCATTATCGGCAATGGAAATCTTGATTTGGTTTTCAGATACCAAGCAAGTATGAATCCAAATTAGGCGTGCGCTGCTGATTTGCATCTTCTAATACCATTTTGGATTTTAGATTTTAGATTTTGGATTGTGAAACATCCATTGGATAAGTGTTTCAGTTTTCCATCTGTCGCAATCATTTTTCAAATTGGTATAAGGCATCAATAGCATTAGATAGAATATTCATAAATACCTGATTGAGTTATCCGGAGTAGCAGATCGCCGGAGGCAAGTTACCATAGTTTTTTATCACTTCTATGGCTAGACACTACGATTTCTCTTTCAGATGATGTTGCAAAATCAATAACGTACTATCATTCCGGAATTGCAATTACAAATTCTGTACCCTTACCCATAACTGAGTTAACGCTCAATTTTCCGCCGTGGGTTTCTTCAACAATTTGCCGAGCGATCGCTAATCCTAATCCTGTCCCTTTCCCCACGGCTTTTGTAGTAAATAAGTGGTCAAAAATCTTTTGTTTTACTGATTCACTCATTCCCTTACCATTATCAGCGATCGCAATTTCCACGCCTTCACTTTTTTGGGAAGTTTTAATTATAATTCGGTTAGGATTGGCCTTAATTTCCTGAAAACTCTGTCCTGTATTTGATTCATCTAGCGCATCAATGGCATTTGCCAGAAGATTCATAAATACTTGATTTAATTGTCCAGGAAAACATTCAACCTTAGGTAAATTGCCATAATCAGTTATCACTTCAATTGCTGGACGTTGTTCGTTTGCTTTCAGGCGATGTTTGAGAATTAAAATCGTACTGTCAATACCTTCATGGATATTAAACGGCACTTTGTAATCTTTATCAGCACGGGAAAAAGTTCTTAAACTAGTGCTGATATTTTCCAGGCGATCGCACGCCATCACCATTGAATCAATTATCTTGGGTAAATCTTCTAAGGTATAATCCAAGTCAATTTCTTTGGCATGTTCTTTGATTTCATCACCTGGATTGGGTAGACTTTCCTGATAGAGTTTCAAGTGTTCAACAATATCTGCAAAGCTGGGTTTAGCTTGTTGGAGGCTGGCAGAAATAAAGCCCAAAGGATTATTCATTTCATGGGCTACCCCAGCAACTAAGTTACCCAGTACCGACATTTTCTCACTTTGGACAATTTGTAATTGGGCTTGTTGTAAGTCTTGTAGTGCAATTCCTGCTTGTTGATATAGTCCAGCATTTTCTAGGGATATTGCTGCTTGAGACGACAGGAGCTTAATTATCCTGAGGCGATCGCTAGTAAATACGCCAGAAGTTAAGCTATTTTCTAGGTAGAGAATCCCCACCATTTGCCCTTGATTAAGAATTGGAGTACAAAATACACTCAGGGGATGATGTTGCAGCATATACTTGCCAATTAAACCAGGAATATCTGTTTTACAATTATTAATTACAACTGTTTGTTGGGTATTTTTGACGTAATGAATAATATTTAGGGGAATATCTTGACAATTGAAGAGTGATTGTGGCTCAAGAATGGTTTGTATTTCCTCATGAGCAATAAAGGTAATTGCCCTAACTAGCCAAGTATCACCAGACACTTGGCTCAACGGGGGCAACCCCCGCACGGCAGTGTCCTTTTCTTGGGGAAGAATTAGTGCAGATTTGTTCGCGCCAGAGTTTTCTAGGATAATACGGGTGAGACTGGCGATGAGTGTGTCTAATTCTAGAGAACTGGAGATAGCTTGAGCGGCTTTGAGGACAGAGGTAAAATCTAGAACATTGGGAATACTGCTGCTGCTAGTACTAGAAGTGCTAAAAGATGAAGAAGTGCCACTAAAGCTAATAGTTTCTAGGGAGTTGAGGTTAATTCGTTGCTGTTGCAGAATGGATTGGAGTAGTTGGGGATAGCGTTTTTCTAGGTCTTCTATTTTGGCTTTTGCACCCCAACGAGCGTAACAGTAGTATGCTTCTTGCATATATGCTTGGGCGACTTTTTCTTTACCCCAATCGAGATAAAATTTGGCTACTAGTTCATTGCTAAGTGCTTCTTCGTTAACGTACTCGTTTTCTTTGGCAAGGGAGATGGCGCGATCGTAATGTTCAAGTGCTTCTGTTTTATTGCCCAACACTCGTTGTTTTTCAGCCTCAACTAAATGCCATTTATGCAGATGATTCATGGGAGCATATTGCGCCCATTGGTACAGAGTGGTTTGATGGATTTCTACCTGGGCGAGAATTACACAAAGCTCAATTTCTGACTTGGGAAATAGTGCCAGGTGCGTCAGGGCAGCATAGAAATAGAAAATCGGTGCAAAAATCACTCCTGCTACTGCGATCAAATACTGCTGGGCTTGGTCAATGTAGTCGCTCGCAGCCTTGTAGTTACCAAAAGAATAGGCAAGTAAAAGTTTGTGGATATATATCTCAGCCATCACCGAAAGTTCATTAGCCTGGCGATGCTTGGGAATCATGATTTCATCATAGATAGTGCCACTCAAACAATCCGGCTGAATCCGGGTTTCCCTGAAGTTCTCTGCCGTCTGCCGCATAAGATTTAAATGGGTCTGAGCAGAATGTTGCTTCACCTGAGTCAAGACGGCGTTGTAATTTGCTATATCTGATTCCCAATTGCTTAGTTCAGCACCACTCCAAAAGCCGGCATAGCTGTAACAGCAAACGTTATAACCAGCGTGTAAAAAATCGCCAGTTTCCATACCAGACGTAAAACCAAGTTTCAGTGTCGATATTGTTGCCCTAAAGCTCTCTTGGCGATGCTGAATAAAGCCACCAAACAAAATTAGAATCATAGATTTGAATTCCCCCACATCAAACCGATCGAGCAAATTCAATGCCAATTGCCCAAAGCCATAGCCTGTTTCGATCTCTCCCAAAAAGGTACACAGCACCATTCCGTGAAGCACATACCCCACCGTGGAGGCGGGTGTATTCCCAAACTGAAGCGATAGACTGACCATTTTCGAGCTAACTAGGGGCAATAAACCCGGTATTATCTGGATAATAGGTGAAAACAACATTCCTAACAATTGTATGGCTGCTTTTGCTTGGGGATCAGTCATCAATGGTAGGTCAGCCAGTTCCTCAATTCGTTTGCCTTCGAGTTGACTGCCAAGAACTTGTAGAGCTTTAGCAATCTCAGCATCGTTTAGCTCGATAGATAGCTCAACTCCCAATTCTAAGAGTGCATCTCTGCCCAGTGTAATAGCTTCTAATAGTCTGCTCTGGGCTGTCTGGGCAGCAATTTGAATTTCGTAAATTTTAACTTTGTCTAAAATCGTCTGGGCTGATTGCAACACCTGTACTGCTATCTGTTCCATACCATCAAAGTCAGCATTCAAGTAGGCGGCTTCGGTAGCGGCAACATAGAGACTCAGGGTCAATTCATATTGATCTTGCCAGCAGTTGGCTGTGAGTAGCTCAATCCCAGTCTGTAAATAGACTCTGGCCGCAGTGTATGCGGTAGAATTTTTGGCTTTACCTCCTGCTGCCAAGTTAAGTTGAGCCAAGGCTTCTCGTTTGCTTGATTCGGTAATTAACTCTCGTCCTAGATTCAAATGCCCGACAATATCAAACAGTTTTTCCTCTTGTTGTATTTGAGAGGAATTTTGTAGAAGTAATTGACCAATCTGGAGATGAGTTACTTGTTTTTGGTTATCAGGAATTAGAGAATAGGCAGCTTGTTGCACCCTGTCATGTAAAAATTTATATTTGGCTAATTGTTTATTGGTATTCCCAGTTGACAGCGCCAATTTATCATGATCTTCTCCCTGATAAAACTTATAAACATCACTAATGGGTAAAATCAACCCTTCTTGTAAAGCTTTCCATAAACTAGCAGCTGTTTCAATTTCTGATTCTTCGGAAACAATCGCCAAAGTTGTTAAATTAAATCGATTGCCGATACAAGCTGCTAACTGCAACACCTTTTGAGTTGATTGAGGCAGTCTTTGTAATTGAAATACCATGAACTTAACAACATCATCTGTAACCGCTTGCTGATTTATTTGGGTGATATCACATTGCCACCCCCCCGTAGCCCCCCCTTGGTAAGGGGGGGTTGGGGGGGTGAATTCAATTAATCCATCTTGGTGTAATGCCTTGAGAAACTGGATAGCAAAAAATGGATTACCTTGAGTTTTTTGAGATACCAGTATAGAAAGAGGTAATGCCAAATTTTCTGTACATTTAAGTGTCTCAGCAACTAATTGATTCACTTGTCCTTGACTCAGTGGTGCTAAAGTAATCGTATTAATTGTCGCTGCTGTTTTTTGGATCTCATTCAAAGTCAGTATTAACGGATGTGATGGGTTGACTTCGTTATCACGATAAGCACCAATTAAGAAAAGATACTTTGTATCAGCCATTAATAACTGCATTAACATCAGTGATGCCGAATCAGCCCATTGCAAGTCATCTAAAAACATCACTAATGGATGTTCAACACTGGTAAAGACTTGGGTAAATTTCTGGAATAATAAATTAAATCGATTTTGTGCCGCAGTTCCTGATAATTCTGTCGCAGGTGGTTGTTGACCAATAATTCTTGATAATTCGGGGATAACTTGAATAATTACCTGTCCATTTTCTCCAATAGCTGCTAGAATGTGGCTTTTCCATTGCTGGATTTGAGCATCGCTTTCTGTTAACAATTGCCACATTAAATCCCGGAAGGCTTGCACAAATGCACTGAAGGGAATATTCCGTTGAAATTGGTCATATTTCCCTTTGATAAAATAACCGTGTTGTTTGACAATTGGTTTATGAACTTCGTTAACTACAACGGTTTTACCAATACCCGAAAAACCAGCGACCAGCATCATTTCTGTCGCACCAAGGCTAACTCTTTCAAATGCTTGGAGTAGGTTTTCTACTTCTGTTTCTCGTCCATAGAGTTTATCAGGGATAATAAAGCGATCGCACACATCCCTTTGGGCAATTTCAAAGTTCTCAATCTTACCAGTTTCTTGGAGTTGAGTTAAACAATTTTCTAAATCAAATTTAATTCCTAATGCACTCTGATAGCGGTCTTCGGCATTTTTCGCCATCAATTTAATTACAATATCTGACAATACTTGCGGAATCTCTTCACTTTTGACTTTTGACTTTTGACTTTTAACTTCCCGAAGGGATGGTGGAAATTTTGCAATATGACAATGTACTAACTCCATTGGGTCATTTGACTGAAACGGTAATTCACCAGTCAGTAATTCGTAAAAAGTTACGCCCAAAGAATAGAAATCCGTGCGGTAATCAATCCCCCGATTCATTCTGCCAGTTTGTTCTGGGGAAATATAAGCAAGTGTCCCTTCTAAAACATTGGGATTGATGAGTGTTTGAGTTTCTCGTGGCAGTAAAGATGCAATACTAAAGTCAATTAATTTAATTTGTTTGGTTTCGGGATTAATTAAAATATTGGCGGGTTTAATATCTTTATGAATAATCCGCCAGCGGTAGAGTATCTCTAAGGTATTGCATAGTGCGATCGCAATTAGTAAAAACTCTTGGAGAGACGCGATATATTGCATCCCTACCGAGGCGAAATAATTTTTAAGAGAAATCCCGCCAAAGTCTTCCATCACCAACGCATAGCCATTTTGGTATAGTTCCAGGCTATAATTTTGGATGATTAG
Organism: Nostoc punctiforme NIES-2108; assembly: GCA_003326195.1. Taxonomy (GTDB): domain Bacteria; phylum Cyanobacteriota; class Cyanobacteriia; order Cyanobacteriales; family Nostocaceae; genus Nostoc; species Nostoc punctiforme_A. The sequence continues at coordinate 17,220 of LXQE01000159.1, read as the reverse complement.
AGGTGAGTTAAGATTTTTAGCTATAGTGTACTGATTACGAAACTGCACTAGTTCACTGAAACTCGGATAAGCATTTTTCAGCAGTTTAATCACTACAGGTAATGAGTCAGTCTCTCGAAACCCTCGATAAACCATTGTTCTAGAACCATTGTAGAGTTCTTCACTGATGCGATATCCGGGAATACTGACTGTAGTGCTATCCATACTGCAAAATCCTAATATTTTATGGATTTAGTATTCCCAAATGGTGAACCAATTCATCTGCACAGCTTTTTTGCGTTTGCTCTGGGTCTTGCGATCGCTTATGCTAAATTCAGTTTGATTTGCATTATCTTCTGTGGACAAAAACCGCGAACCGTTTATCAGTCTGGCACTTTACCACGCCTTTAAATGGTCAGTAGTCAGCCCCATGCTTCACGCTTACTTTCGGGGCCAGATTCATGGTACGGAAAATGTCCCCCAATCAGGGCCGTTATTAGTAGTAAGTAATCACGCTAGTTACTTTGACCCACCGATTGTCTCTAATTGTGTACGTCGTCCTGTGGCGTACATGGCTAAGGAAGAGTTATTTAAAATCCCTGTTTTGGCGCAAGCGATTAAACTGTACGGTGCTTACCCGGTGAGTCGAGGAAGTGCCGATCGCAATGCTATCCGTTCCGCCCTAGAATATCTCAATAATGGTTGGGCTGTCGGTGTTTTCTTGCAAGGTACTCGTACCCCAGATGGTCGAATTACAGACCCCAAAAGAGGCGCATTGCTGCTAGCGGCGAAAGCAAAAGCCCCAATATTACCAGTAAGTGTCTGGGGTACTGAGAAGATTTTACAAAAAGGCTCGTCCCGACCTCATGCAGTTCCCATCACTGTGAGAATTGGTAACTTGATTGATGCTCCCACTTCCAGTAATAAAGAGGAATTGGAAGGATTGACACAAAAGTGTGCCACGGTAATTAACGAAATGCATGATTTAGGGCGATAGGCTAGACAAGCTCAGATAACGCAGTTTGCAAGTAAATAAGGTATAAAATGCAGGATTAAAAATCATAATATAAAGAGTTTCTGCCCCCTGCCTCCAAACCAGTAGCTTTGTACTTCATACGAAAGAAAACTGCTGTATATGCTTTAGGGAGGTAGCGATCGCCCCTTAATCTCTGTATGTTTAAGGTCAATCTGCTCTAGCAATGACATTAGACTTTGTGCTTAAATGCAACTGCTAGGCAAATCTACCAGCAATTTCACTCTAAACAGCATTATGAGCGGCTTTGAAGCCAAGAATTTTTGGGAGCGATTAAATAATCTGGCATTAGTCCGCTTTTTGCTTTTAGTTGCTTCTGGCTGGGCAATTGTACAGCTTTTAGCTTACTTTGAAGCAGTCATTGTTATTTTTACATTTGCGGCAATTTTGGCTTTTTTACTCAGCTATCCTGTACAAGGGCTGCGGCGTTTTTTGCCCCACGGTGTAGCTGTTGGCTTAGTTTTCTTACTCAGTATTGTGATTATAGGCGGTCTGATAATTACCGTGGGCTTAACGGTTTTATCTCAAGGACAAGAATTAATTAATAGTATCACTGTGTTTTTAAATTCTTTAGTACCTTTATTAGAAGGACTAGAAGCATTTTTGCGAAGCCGTAATTTACAAATAGATTTAAGTTTCATTGAAGAACAATTGCGGAATCAAGCTGTATCAAGTCTTGTGACTAGTTTGGCTATATTGCAAGGTTTCATGACGAATTTTGTAACTTTTATCTTGATTGCAGTTGTGGCTTTCTTCATGCTATTAGATGGAGATAAATTATGGAATTTGATTTTAAAAATAGTCCCCAAACATCGCCGCAATAGATTTACAAATATAATCAGACGGTCTTTTTTAGGATTTTTTAGAGGACAGTTATTATTAAGTGCATTTCTCACAAGTACAACTTTCCTCGTTTTCTTAATATTAAAAGTACCTTTTGCTTTGATATTATCAATAATAGTCGGATTTCTTGATATTATTCCTGGTATTGGAGCGACATTAGGAGTAAGCACAATTACTTTATTTGTCTTATCTCAAGGTGTTTGGTTAGCATTGAAAGTCTTGATAGCTTGTATTGTCCTCCAGCAGATACAAGACAATTTGATTTCGCCTCGAATTATGCAAGATGCGCTAAATCTTAACCCTGTAGTGATATTTTTTGCTTTGCTAGTAGGTGCGAGAGTAGCAGGATTATTAGGTGTTTTTATATCTATTCCAATTGCGGGAGTAATTGTATCTTTATTTGAAATTGATGAAATGAAGTCAGAAGTTTAGCTAAAAGGTGAAAGAGACGCGATTAATTGTGTCCTTACAGGAGTTGGGGGTTTTTAAAAGTAGCAATTAATGTAAAATAATTTATTAGCCAAGACAAATTGAAGAATGATGTCGGATTTAAAAGCGGAATTAACAGAAATTTTGGATGAGGCAGAGTGGGAGTGGCTAATTCCTCATGTACAACGAGATGCAGTAATTTTGGTAGCACCGGAGTTAAACTTAGTGGATGTTGGAGTAGCGATCGCCAGTGATAATATTCCATCAGTAGAACAGTGGATTGATGAGCAACTAATTACCAAACCCACAACAGTACAGGTGGGAGAATGGAATCTTGAGCGCAGTAAGCGATTTAATACTCTCATCGTTCAGCCTTACGTTTTGGTGAAGGAAATAGTCGCTACTTAAATTACTTTCTGTATTGTTTTCGATGACAGTTTGTGTTAGGGTAATTTCTCAAGAAAGATAGCTTGACGTGCTATTTCTTACTTGGTGATTACCACACACTATCTGGCTGATTTGAATAAAGCGAAATTTTCTCCTTTAAGATTTAGCCATCTAGGAGCTAGAATTGTTACGATAATTTCAGATTAGATGTTGAAACCTTGATCCAATCTGAAACCTTAGAATTATTAGAATGGCATCGCCTTTGCCAGCACCTTGCCACCTTCGCGGCAACTAAGCTGGGGGCGACAGCTGCGCGTCATCTGAAAATACCCGATTCTCAGACCCAAAGCGAACAGTTGTTAGAGCAAACCAAAGAAGTCTACCAACTGGAAAGTCGCCTGACTACGGGACTGTCATTTGAGGGAATTCAAGATATTGGCGATTCCTTAGAACGGGCAGAACGCAGTGGAGTTTTGACAGGGGATGAACTGTTAGCGATCGCCACCACCCTCGCGGGTGCTAGAAGTTTGCGCCGTGTCATCGACAATCAGGAAGATTTACCAATACTGACTGAGTTAGTTGCCGATTTACGGACTTATCCAGAACTAGAACAAGAAATTCACCGATGTATTGATGAACGGGCCCAGGTAACTGACCGCGCCAGTCAAAAACTGGGAGAAATTCGCACAGATTTGCGGCGATTACGCAGCCAAATTACCCAAAAGCTGCAAAACATCTTACAGGCAAAATCTGGAGCAGTTCAAGAACAGCTAATTACGCAACGCAGCGATCGCTTTGTCATCCCCGTAAAAGCACCGCAAAAAGATGCCATCCCTGGTATTGTTCACGACACCTCAACGAGTGGTGCAACCCTTTACGTAGAACCTAATTCGGTAGTACCTCTAGGCAACCAACTGCGGCAAATCATCCGAAGAGAGCAAGGGGAAGAAGAAGCGATTCGCCGTATTTTGACTGAACAAGTCGCCGCAGTCAAACCAGATTTAGAGAGATTATTAGCGATCGCCACCACTTTAGATATGGCAACCGCTAGATCCCGCTATAGTTTCTGGCTAGGAGCGAATCCCCCGCGATTTATCCAGCGTGAAGACAAGGAAATCATTACCTTACGGAACTTACGACATCCTTTGTTAGTGTGGCAACAACAGCATGAACAAGGGCAACCAGTAGTTCCTGTAAATTTGCTGATCAATCCGCTAATTCGGGTAGTAACCATTACCGGGCCAAATACTGGCGGTAAAACTGTAACCTTAAAAACCTTGGGGTTAGCAGCATTGATGGCCAAAGTGGGTTTATTTGTCCCCGCCCGCGAACCAGTGGAAATTCCTTGGTTTGATAAAGTGCTGGCAGATATTGGCGATGAACAATCCTTACAGCAAAGTTTATCCACATTCTCTGGACACATCCGCCGGATTAGTCGGATTTTAGAAGCATTGGGAGATGAGGGAGAGTCCAATGCCCCATGCCCCATGCCCAATTCCCTAGTTTTACTCGATGAAGTCGGCGCAGGAACCGATCCAGTTGAAGGAAGTGCCTTAGCGATTGCCTTGTTGCAATATCTCGCTAACCATGCCCAATTAACGATCGCCACCACTCACTTCGGCGAACTAAAAGCACTGAAATATGAAGACGAGCGGTTTGAAAATGCCTCTGTCGAATTTGACGAAAGTACTCTCTCGCCTACTTACCGTTTGCTGTGGGGCATCCCCGGACGTTCTAATGCCTTAACCATTGCCTTACGCCTGGGATTAAAACCAGAAGTGGTAGAAGAGGCGAAAATCCAAGTGGGAGAGGCCACAGATGAAGTCAACCAAGTAATTGCTGGCTTAGAAGCCCAGCGCCGTCGCCAGGAAACCAAAGCAGCCGAAGCCCAAAGTTTGTTGCAGCAAGCGGAACGTTTATACAAAGAAGTATCCGCAAAAGCCGCAAGCTTGGAAGAAAGGGAAAGCAGTTTGCGGGCTTCACAGGAAATAGCAGTCCAACAGGCGATCGCCCAAGCAAAAGGTGAAATTGCCCAAGTTATTCGCCGCTTGCAGAAAGGTACGCCCACAGCGCAAGAAGCCCAGCAAGCCACCAATGCTTTGAATCAAATTGGCCAGCAATATCAGCCAGCAACGCCAGCAAAACCAAAAGCTGGGTTTATGCCCAAAGTAGGCGATCGCGTCCGCATTCCAAAATTGGGACAGATAGCAGATGTGATCACCGCCCCCGATGAAGATGGGGAGTTAAGCGTTCGGTTTGGGCTAATGAAGATGAACGTGAAGTTGCAAGATGTAGAATCTCTAGATGGTCAAAAACCCGAACCAGTTGTTAAAGCCAAACCAGCCCCAGCAGCAGTAACCCCCCCACCACAAAATGTCCCAGAAATTCGGACTTCCCAAAATACCATCGATTTGCGTGGAAAACGGGTGGCTGATGCCGAATACATTTTAGATAAAGCCATCTCGGAAGCTACAGGCCCACTCTGGATTATTCACGGGTACGGCACTGGGAAACTGCGACAAGGAGTTCACGCCTTTTTGCAACAGCATCCTAGAGTGAACAACTACGAACCAGCAGAACAAGCAGATGGCGGCACTGGTGTTACCGTTGTTCATATAAAATAAAGTTTACTTGCAAATGGTAATCCTCAGAATATTTAGAGAAACTACCAAGTAACGTTTACTGTTTGCAAGTCTCTTTATTAATCATCACCTATAGTTCAATACAGTTCAGATAAGCCCAAAACCCAATACGCTTGGGTTAGCGCCAAAAATCTTAAACTGTGTAGGTTGGATGGAGGCGCAAATTAGTATCTTGGCAACAAATGAACAATTTATATTGCGCCGTAACCCAACATCAAGGGATATTAATCTTAGCAAATAATTAAATATATAAAATAGCTTTAGCATTAATTTTATCCAATAAATTGAGAGATTATTATAGTGAAGATTTTCTGTTTTCCCGATATTATGTGTTCGGTTCCACTACGTTCCACCCAACCTACAGGAGAGAGCGATCGCACTGCATATTTTTTATTAAATCAATTTCTTCTGAAAAGTTAATGATTGCTTGATATTGGTATAGCCAATTTTCTCATAAAACAAGTGAGCCTCTTTGCGTTTAATATTAGAACGTAACAGAACACTATCACATCCAGCCAGAGAAGCCCACTGTTCAATTTGATGCATCAAAAAACGTCCAATTCCACTATGACGATAATCTTTATCTACAACTAATCCCAAAAGAATCGCTGGAGTCGGAATAACTATAGAGTCACAAATATGAGCGTGCGCCCAACCAATTACATATTCATCTTCTAAAGTGGCAACATAGACAATATGAGCATCGTTATTTTTAATTTTAGTAAGGCGCTGCTCTATTTGTTGATTTGTTACAGAATATTCAAGTTGTTCGCAAAGACTAGCAATTCTCTCTACATCTTTAATCTCAGCTTGTCTAATTTTAATTTTTTCACCTACACTAACTTTATTTGTCATAATTTTATTTGAAATTACAATTATTTAGTTATCCAGCGTTACACGGATAAAACTATAGCCTATATCAATCTCTGTCAAATTGTGAATATCACCATATTTTTTGCTCCATTCGCCACTACTTAAATTTGCTGCAAGTAACTTTACTCCTTGCTCTACTAAATCTTGATTTGCTAACGCAAAAGATGATATTCCCGCACGTACTTCTGCTTGAAGATATAACTCTGGCCGCCTCCAGCCTGCTGCTGCGAATAAATCAAATAAATCGTATGGTAATAAAAGAGGTATAGCTTCAACACGCCTTTTAGTATTACTCTGAATTAAATTAACCTGTTCATTAAGTGGTAAAAATCGCAACGCATCTTCCCACAAAAACGGAAAATAATCATAAAGCCATATTTTCTGAGCTAATCTAATATCAAAAGTTAACAAAATTATTGCCCCATCTCTAATTATTCTGTGCATTTCCTGAAAAGCTTTTTCGAGATGAGAAAAGTGATGAATTGCTAGGATACTTACAATGCCATCAACAGAGTTATCTAATAGAGGTAAATTTTCTGCATAGCCAGTAAACCACTTAATTTGCTGATGTTCTACTGCTTGTTTTTGCATAACTACAGAAGGTTCAACAGCATTAACAATAAATCCTTTATTGGCTAGCGCTAGACTGTAGCCACCGGTACCAGCGCCGATATCAGCAATAATGCTACCTTTGGGTAAATTGAGTAAATCAATTAATTTATTGACAATGCGGATATCAGGAACGCGAGTTTTTGAGTATTGTTGACCAATTGAATTATATATAGACATATTATAAAATTCTTCAAAATAATTTACAACAAACCATTTAAAATTTAATTTTAGATGAATGAATAAATAAAAAATTTGTTAGTTAAACAATTCCAGCAAATTTAAGAGTTCACTTATCATAAACTTTGGTTTTGCTTCTTGTGGTAAATTTTGATTTTTTCTGTTGTAATAGCAAAAATCCATTTTGACTTGTGTTGCTCCCGCATAGTCGTGCTTTAGAGAATCTCCAACGTAAATAACTTCTGCTGGTGTTAAATTTAACCTAGATAAAGCATGATGGAATATCTTAGGAGATGGTTTAGCAAAACCAATTGCTTCAGAAACTACAACTTCCTCAAAAAAATGCTCAATTCCAGCAGCTTGCATTCTTGGTAGTTGTGCTGATACAAAACCGTTGGTGATGACAGCCAAACGATAATTACCGGCGAGAACAGTTAGTACTTCATTTACATCAGGTTCCATTACAGCAAAATGATTAAAAATATGCCAAAAACTTTGACTAAGATTACTGATTTGATCTGTTTGTATATCTAATTCAGCAAGTGTACTTCGATAAGACATCTCGATTAACTCACTAGGAGAAAAAATTTCTCGCTGTCTCCAATACTTGGAATTATAAGTTTCAAATACTTGCAGAAAAAGATTTTCACTTATTCCATGTAAATCTAAAGATATTGTACAAGCTTCCAAGGCACCAAGAATAGCTTGACGTTCACATATTTCAAAATTTAATAGTGTATTATCGAGATCGAAAATTATGGCTTTATAACTCATTCAATTCTTTAATTCACGAAAAGGCTTTCTTCAATAGTTGATATTTTTCTAATTATTTTTAGTATTCCTCTAAAATCTTGACTATAAAGTTTATAATTTTTATCATTAGGCTTCCTGACTAAAATCGCTTGTATATCTGCCCGTAATGCTCCAGCGATATCAGCATCGTAGCTATCACCTATCATTACACATTCTGTTTTTTCAATCTTTAAATCATTGATGACATGAGCATAAAATTTGAGGTTGGGTTTTTCATATCCAATTTTTCCAGACGTATATATTTTTTCAAAGTATTCTGTAATATTTAATTGGTCTATGATTTCGTGTAACTCAGGTATATGATTTGATAAAATTATATTTTTATAATTATTCTTGATTGTATATTGTAAAGTAGGAATTACATCATCATATAAATGCCATTTTTCAATATTCTTATATTCATTTTGGACTTGAAAAGCATATTTTATTGCCTGATTTCTATTTATCCCTACTCTCTCATATATTTCTGCAAAGTATTCATTCATGTATTCCCACCATGTTTTTTCATTAAACAATAAACTATGAGAAGTTTCAGGCGAGTGCCAAGGAAAGACATTCTTCAAGAATGGTCGAATATCTTCTAAATCTATGTTGTAGATTCTATTCAATATTAAAATTGAATGTAATGTTTCACTCCACATTCCTTGACGATAAGCTAGTGTATTATCAAAATCCCAAAATAAATATTTCATTTTTTTCTCGCTGCTATATCATAAATTTCATGATGTAAATTTACATCCACAATGTAAGGGTCTACAGGACGTTTAAACAATATCATTTGCTCTAATTCATCTTTCTTTAAATTGACATGACAAAACCACTCATCATCATTCTTTTCGGGATAATCTAAACGGTAATGATAAAGTCCCCAACGAGTCTCTTGACGATATAATGATGCTCTGGCTGCCATTTCTGCACAGTCGCGAATAAAGTGAACTTCTAGACTACGCATCAATTCATGAGGGTCACGAGCGCCCATTAAATCTAATGTTTCTTGATATTGCACAAAATGTTTTAAACCAATCTCGATTTTATTACCTGATTTTGGTGGTTGCAGATAATCATTAACTAAGCGTCTTAATTTATATTCTACCTGGGTGTGAGGTACACCATTCGGACGAGTTAAAGCTGCATAAATTCTGGTTTTTTCAGCTTCTAAAAAATTTGTATCTGGTTCAATAAAATCTAGATTTTGGATATATTCAATGGCATGAGTTCCGGCTATCCGACCAAAAACAAATGCCCCAATCATGTAATTATGAGGAACGCTGGCCATGTCTCCAGCTGCATATAAACCTGGGACGGTTGTTTGAGCGTTTTCATTTACCCATACACCAGAAGCACTATGACCGCTACATAAGCCTATTTCGGAAATGTGCATCTCAACGCCGTGGGTGCGGTAATCTTCATTTCTACCTTGATGAAAACGTTCTCTACTTGGTCGTTCATTCGCCCAAAGAATGGATTCAATTTCAGCGATTGTATCTTCATCGAGATGGGTCATTTTCAATTGGACTGGCCCTTTTCCAGAATTTAATTCTTTCCAGATTTCCAACATCATTTGACCACTCCAATAGTCACAGCTAATGAAGCGATTTCCTTCAGCGTTGGCTGTATGTGCGCCAAAAGGCCCGGCAACATAGGCACAGGCGGGGCCGTTGTAATCTTTGATTAAAGGATTAACTTGAAAGCATTCAATATTACTAAGTTCTGCTCCTGCATGATAAGCCATTGAATAGCCATCTCCGGCATTGGTAGGATTTTCATAAGTGCCGTAAAGATAGCCGGAAGCAGGTAATCCTAATCTGCCACAAGCACCTGTACATAGGATGACTGCTTTAGCTTGAATGATAATATAATCACCGTTTCTGACATCAAATCCCACCGCACCAATAGCACGTCCTGCTTTGACTAATACACGGGTTGCCATGACGCGATTTGTGACTTTGACTTTGTGGCGTTTAACTTGTCGGGTAAGAATTGTTTTGAGGTCTTTTCCTTCTGGCATAGGTAAGACATATTTACCCACACGATGCACTTGTTTTAAGTCATAGTTGCCTTGGGCATCTTTTTGAAATTTCACACCCCAACTTTCTAATTCTTGGATGACTTCGTAACCTAATTTGCCTGTTTGATAAACGGCTTTTTGGTTGACAATCCCATCATTAGCAAGGGTGATTTCGCGCACGTATTGTTCTGGGGTGGAATGTCCGGGAATGACTGCGGTATTTACGCCATCCATACCCATTGCGATCGCACCACTCCGTCGGATGTTAGCCTTTTCTAAAATAAGCACCTCTGCATCGGGATTCGCTTGCTTGGCTTTAATTCCAGCCATTGTCCCGGCTGTACCGCCACCAATGACAAGTACATCCGTTTTTATTTGTTGGGTGTTAATGTCCATAAACTTTTGCGAGTAGGGAGGAACTTCTAAGATTTATTACCGTTCCAAACAATATCTTTGACTTGGATTTGCTTGGGAACTAGCTTGATTTTGTAAAAAGTATCGGCAATATTTTGTTGCTGAGTGATTACTTCATCTGTTAGCGGTAAAACACCATACTTTCGTCGCTTTTCGGCAATTTCTAATGCTGCTGCGGGAATACCTAACTCTGGTTCTAAAAACTTGGCAACTTCTTCTGGATTATTTGTTGCCCATTCATTTACAATGCTTACTTCATCTAACAGGGTTTTCAACAAATCTGGATGAGAATTAACAAATTCTTGACGCGCAAGATAGTAACCCCGATTTGGTGCTAAATTTGTCGCATCTGTTAATTTTCTAACCTTTGTGTCGTGTTCAACTGCTGCTAGGTAAGGGTCCCAAATTGCCCAAGCATCAACGTTACCACCAGTAAATGCGGCACGGGCATCTGCTGGTGTTAGATGTGCTGGTTGAATGTCACTATACTTTAATCCGGCAGCTTCTACAGCTTTGACAACAAGATAGTTACTGTTCGAGCCTTTAGCAAAGGCTAATTTTTTCCCTTTAAGGTCAGCAACCGTTTTAATTGGTGAATCTTTCGGTACAATAATTGCTTCAGCTTTGGGACTCCAAGGATCATAAGCAACATAAAGCAAGGGAGTACCTCCGGCTTGGGCAAATATTGGTGGTGATTCACCTGTATAACCAAAGTCAATACTACCTGCGTTCATTGCTTCTAGCATAGGTGGGCCGGCGGGAAATTCTGCCCATGTCACTGAAGCACCAGCAGTCGTTAAAGTTTGCGCTAAATTGCCTCGGTTTTTGAGAGCACTGAGAATAGTCGCCGCTTTTTGATAGCCGATACGAACAACCACACCTTGATTTGCTGTCTGTGTTGCTACAGAATTACCTGTATTGTTGGCAGAACACGCAGATATCACAAGAGTCAAACTTAACCCACAGGTAAAGAATAAGGCAAATATGCCAATTCTGGATATTTCATAATTCTGAACAAAGCTGCTGACAATCTTCATCAGTCGATTTGGTAAAAACTTAGCGAACATACCTACATTTAAACTACAAGCAATATAAATACTACTATAAATCGGGCGGTTTACCGTATTTTGCTCATAAAATATTCACATAGATAAGCACCAGAAAACGAACTTAGCAGAGAATTGATTAATTACCGTGACTCACTCAAGGCTAACGTCAGTGAACAGGGTGAAAAATTGCTAAGTGGTAAACACATCTAGAGAAAGCTCATGAGTAAAGTAATAAACTTACTGTTCCAAGAATTGTGTAAAGTGATTCCCGTGACCTGATGTTAAAACCCTTCATACAAATGAAGGGTTTTGAAATCTAAACTTTCAGTTACCCTGAAGTTGATATATAAAAGAGCAATTTTCAAATGACCATTTACTTTTATAAGGTTTGGCAGCCTTATGGCTGTTTTTCTAACTTTTCTCTCCACGGAATCCACATCGAGGGTGCTTACTGGCCAACGGTTGAGCATTATTATCAAGCGCAAAAGTTTGTAGGCAGCACAGATGCGGCAATTATACCTCTCATCCATGCTGCCGCCACCCCAGAAGAAGCTGCCACTTTAGGAAGATGTAGCACTCGCCAACTCCGACGAGACTGGGATTTGGTTAAAACTCAAATTATGCGAGAAGCTGTACTCAAAAAGTTTCTCACTCATACCGATATCAGAGAAGTTCTCCTGAAGACAGGTGATGAGATTTTGGTTGAAAACTCCCCAACCGATTCTTTTTGGGGCTGTGGTGCTAATAAAAGCGGTCAAAACCAGCTCGGTAAAACTCTCATGAGTGTGCGTGAAGAAATTCGTAATTTACTATCTTTAACGGTAATTTACGAATGATTTAATCAAAATAGTTACATTCAACATAAAGTCAGTAATTAAACGGGGAATAGTAAAATTCCCCAGCCCAAAATATTTTAAGAAATTACTAATAATTTATTTATTGCTTTGATGGAATCTTAAGTAATTAAATTAATGGGCAAATAATGGGCAAAAATATGAAAATAATATTTTTAGTTTCAAGAAATTATTCAAGCCTTAAATTAAGTAAAAATACTGGAATAATTTAATGATTAAGAGTATAAAATTGGTAGATGTCAATGAGGAAAAGCTTCTTAACTTTAGACTTGAGATAATAGTTGAAAAGTATCTAATGATACAGTAGTTTTATATCTCTCTAAATCCACTATACAAGGGCTACAGGGAACAAGCAAAATATCTGTTACTTTTCAAACATCCTCTCATCCATTTTCAAAATTTGTAATACATGTATGCCCTGAGCAATGCATTAGTAGCAAGCATTTCTTGAAATAGGATGAAAATCAAAGCATTGTAAGTTGAAAATTCCGATCAGAGACAAATATATAAAAAATTATACTTAAGTCATGGTGTATACAAAGCAATGACACGTAGGGATAAACCAAACGAGTTGCAGCAAACCTTTAATCGAGAAAGTTTACTGCACCGAATGACAAAACAGATCAGGCGATCGCTCGACCTTCAAGAAATATTAACGACAACTGTTAGCGAAGTGCGTTTGTTTTTGGGTGCAGATCGGGTGAAAATGTATCGCTTTGATGCTGATGGTAGTGGTGAAGTCATTGCAGAATCTATTCATGAGCAACGTTTGCCATCCTTATTGGGTCAACGCTTCCCAACTGATGATATTCCAGAAGCCGCCAGAGAGATGTTTTTGTTAGTGGGGCAACGTTCGATTGTCGATGTGGCAAATGAGAAGATCGGGCTATCACCTCTACATTCAAAAGAAACTGGCAAACGTCTAGAAACTAATATCTACTATCGGCAGGTAGACCAGTGCCATATTGAATACCTAAAAGCAATGGGTGTGCAGTCTTCGTTGGTAGTACCAATTTTAGATTGCGACCCACAAGGACAATCAGCAAAGCCTAAATTATGGGGATTGTTGGTATGTCACCACAGTGAACCGCAAAAGATTTTGAAGCAGCAGCTAAAAGTATTGCAGCAAGTTGCTGACCAGGTAGCGATCGCGATCGCTCAAAGTAATTTACTTACTGAAGCCCACGCCAAGCAAAAGCGAGAAGCTACTATTAATCGAGTCACAACACTATTGCATAAACTGCCGACAATCCAATTACAAGGAGCGCTAGAAGAAGTTATTACTGCTTTCTGTGGAGTTGGTGGCCGGCTTTACATTGCAGAGAGCCAAGAATTATACACCTGGGGCGACCAACCGACACTCTCCTACGAGTTAGATAACAGTATTATCGAACAGCATCCCATCTGGCAAAAATGGATGGCTGATTTTCAACAAGGTAATATTTGGGCAACCACTGACCTCTATAAAGAACAACATTTACGAGTTTTGTCTTTAGCATTCCGTTCTACTCAAATTCGCGGACTCATGGTGATTCCCCTACATTATCGCGAAAAATTTATCGGTGTATTAAGTATTTTCCGCTCTGAATTTGAAACGGAAATCTTGTGGGCGGGACGATGCGAACAAAATCGGCGACAACTATTACCCCAGCTTTCCTTTGAGGTTTGGCGAGAGCAAAAAAAAGGGCAAGCACCTGAGTGGAAGTTGGAAGACATCTTTTTGGCACAAGCCTTATACGATCATTTCTCAATGGCTATTCAGCAGCAGCAAATGTATAAACAGGTACAATCCCTGAATGCCAACCTAGAACAGCGGGTGCAAGAGCAAACCGCTGAACTCGAAAAATCATTACTATTTACCAAAGTCATCAAGCAAGTTACAGAGCATATTCGCCGCACATTGGACTTGCAGGCAACTCTGCAATCTATAGTTCGGGAAGTCCGTCCCCTGCTAAATTCAGACCGAGTGCTGATTTTCTACCTGAAGACTAAATCAGTGATTGTGGAAGAGATTAATGGCAATTGGCGGTCAGTTTTGGAAGTGAATGCACCACCAGAATGCTTTCCTGATGAGTATACCCGTCTATACTGTCAGGGTAGGGTAAGGGCAATTAACAACGTTTCAACGGCTTCTTTAAGTGATTGTCATCGAGAGTTTTTGCAGAGTCTGCAAGTGCAAGCAAACTTAATAGTTCCGATTAATATAGGTATGGAACTATGGGGCTTACTAATTGCCCATGAGTGTGAGGCTCCCAGAAATTGGCAGGATATAGAAATTGATTTATTGCAGCAGGTGGCAGATCAGGCTGCGATCGCTATTCAACAAGCACAACTCTACCAACAAACCTTTGATGCCGAAACTGAAGCCAGAAATCAAGCTGTTCAGTTAGAGCAGACCCTACATGAACTCCAAGAAACACAGACAAGATTGATTCAGACTGAAAAAATGTCTGGCTTAGGACAGTTGGTGGCGGGTGTCGCCCATGAAATCAATAACCCCGTTAACTTTATTTACGGTAATCTGTGCCACGCCAGTGATTACACTGCACAACTGCTAGAAATTTTACGTCTCTACCAGCTACACTATCCCCATCCCCATAGTGAAATTCAAGCCGCGATCGAAGCGATCGATTTTGAATTTTTGGTAGAAGACCTGCCCAAAATCATGACCTCAATGCAAGTAGGAACTGAGCGCATCCGTTCAATAGTGTTGTCGTTACGCAATTTTTCTCGCTTGGATGAGGCTGAAAACAAGCGTGTTGACCTGCATGAAGGTATTGACAATACCTTATTAATTTTGCAACATCGGTTGAAAGGAAATGCTGAATTTCCACGCATTGAGATAATTAAAGATTATGGCAACATCCCACTGGTGGAATGCTATGCTGGCCAAATGAATCAAGTATTCATGAATATTTTCACCAATGCCATAGATGCTCTGGAAGTAGGTAGTCGGAAGTGGCAAAATCAGGGTGACAAGGAGAATAACTCATGCCCAATTCCAACGATCCAGATTTCCACTAAAGTCTCAGTGGATAAGTCTCGTCTGTTAATTCGTATTACTGACAACGGGCCCGGAATGAATGAAGACGTGAAAAAGCGAATTTTTGACCCGTTTTACACTACCAAGCCTGTGGGCAAAGGTACAGGATTGGGACTAGCAATCAGCTATCAAATTATTGTCGAAAAACATGGGGGAATAATGGAGTGCGTTTCAGAACCTGGCAAAGGTACAGAGTTCTGGATTGAGATTCCCGTCAAGCCTCCAGCCAAAATAGTTAACTAGCAATAGGGAGCGGGGGATAAGAACGCAGGCGAAGAATCACTATTGGTTATTGAGCAATGCTCAATTGTTAGTTTCAAAACTTAAAAATTGACTGAGAAATTTTTAAATTCATCCAAAAGATAGATGATAATATTCTGAACATATAATGTAAAGAAATATCTATCAACGATCGGAGTGTGCAATATATTTAATTTGCTTAAAATCATTTAAAAGTAAAGTTTAGTTGCAAAATAAATCTCTTCCAGCTACAAGTGATAATCTAATACTAGAAGCTAATAAAAAAGCTTTCTTGGCAGATATAACAGCTGCATTTAAAATGTTAGTAAGAGGTATAAGACGCTGTTTAACTTACATCTGTCTCGTCAAAATACAGCAACACCCAACGCGAAAACTGCTGTTTCCTCAAATGTGGAAGATTAGGGGGCACTGTAACTGATTTTCATTACTTGTTTACAAAAGCAATGGAAGTTAGTATATCCCTGGGTATGATCGACAAAGAGAGGAGATAGTTCAGCGAGTAGAGGTTCGGGTGTTGTTGTGTTTAAAGAGAAGTCTGAAATAGGGACTCCTCTGGGTGTAAGATTATACGAAGTTGAATAGCGAGAAACAGTTAAAATAGCGCCTTATGTCAATAATTGCGCTCAGAGCGTGGTATCTACAAGATTATGAGCCGATTCCAGAACTGGAAAAACGTCCGCCAGACATTCGCTTAAGCAAAAAAAGCCTGCTGAAATCAGCATTGCGAGCAGACTTTTTGGAAGATAGTGACGAAGTTAAGAAATCAACTTGGTTTGGGCGCTATTTAGAAGGGGAAAATATTGAATTTTATATTGAAGGTAGTGGCGGTTATTGCGTCTCTAACATTGACTTAATTAGTCATGAAATTTATTTCACCAAGCAGGCGGTGTTGGCTCAGTTAGAACCAACGATTTTTTTATCCTATCAAACTGAGTATGCCGCAGCGACGAATATTCTCAAAGAAGAACTGCGAAAAAGTTTGGACAATTTAAACTTGCGATCGCGTCTTCCCCTAACATTGATAGAATCCTCGCGTCCCAGCGGTGCTACTTTCCGAATTAACCGCACAATTATGCGGAAAATCCGTAAGAGTTTGTTATTTATCGCTGACACCACGCCCATTGCTAGCATTGATGGGAAAGAAACCTCCCAATTAATTCCTAGTCCGAATGTCTGTATTGAGATTGGCTATGCCCTCCAAAGTAAGCGGTCTGAACAGATTCTACTAGCGCAAATGCAACGCCCAGATTTTGAAGGTGAATTTCCCTTCGACTTACCGACACAGCAAATTTTGCAATTTCAAGACACTACAGAACTGAATAAAATTCTGACAGAGACGATTAAAAACCAACTAGCACGATTCAAATTGTTTTTTTGACCGAATTTCCCAGTCAGACTTGCTGGCTGTTTTTTCTTCTTAGTTTATACTTTACAAAATCTAGTAATAACAATGCTCTCTTTCACAGGAGGGCTTTTTTTAGAGAAAGCAAAGGCTAAAAGTATTGTTATATTATGTTCGGATAATTACTTATGATAAAAGCAGGGATGAAAACGATGAAGTATGCCGAAAAGAATCAGTATAGCCAAGCATTTAGATATTGCTGAGTTAGAACAGCTTTACCGTGAGACGAAAGACAGGGTAGAAAGTCGTCAATACCAGATTATATGGTTACTAGCACAAGGAAAAAAGACGGAAGAAGTAGAGGAAGTAACAGGCTACAGCAGGACATGGATATACGCATTAGTTAAAAGGTACAACCAGTTGGGTATAAGTGGAATTGGCGATCGCCGCTTTTCAAATCA
>LXQE01000158.1 GCA_003326195.1 Nostoc punctiforme NIES-2108 | reverse complement strand
TGATTTGAAAAGCGGCGATCGCCAATTCCACTTATACCCAACTGGTTGTACCTTTTAACTAATGCGTATATCCATGTCCTGCTGTAGCCTGTTACTTCCTCTACTTCTTCCGTCTTTTTTCCTTGTGCTAGTAACCATATAATCTGGTATTGACGACTTTCTACCCTGTCTTTCGTCTCACGGTAAAGCTGTTCTAACTCAGCAATATCTAAATGCTTGGCTATACTGATTCTTTTCGGCATACTTCATCGTTTTCATCCCTGCTTTTATCATAAGTAATTATCCGAACATAATATAAATCCGCTGTTGCCGATTATTGCTGTGAGTGGACTAGTAACAAGTGAACAAGTACTGATCGATAAAAAGGTTAGAGTATACAGCCTTTTTATCTAAATCTTATACAACGCAAGAATTGTTGAAAACCTTACATACAGTTATTAGTCATTAATCTGCATTATCTAGACGATCGCAGTCATATCTGCCTTTAATCTCTTGATTGAAAAAGCTGCCAATTGAGTCAGAGGAATGTAAATCTTCCCAAGTATCCTCGTCTACGCCTAAGTACTGATAAACAGCTCCACTTTGAAACTCAACTTGCAAAATATGTTCATTGCGATCGTAGCCTACAGCCATAGCCATTGATGAGACAACTGGTAGCATGACAATTGGTTCTTCTTCAAAGGGTAATGCAGTCGTTTCGGCAATTGCTTCGTTCAGTTCTTGTAATCCTTCATAAGCTTGTATCGGTGCCGGAATTTCCAAAAACTCTAGTTCGTTGCCTCGGTCGAGCAACAACTGCAAATATCCATCAGAATGAGCGATCGCTACTAAACTGCTCAAGTCTACCTTAGATAGCTTCATTTATTTTGTACTCTCCTATTACCGTAGTCGGGAGTGGTAAAGTTTTATGCAATATCAAGCGCTTTTATAGTACATTTATACTAAAAAATTACTTAATTGTCAAGTTTTTCTCTTAAGAGAGAATTTTAGGTATGTAGAGACGCTTTAGCAAAGCAGCACGCAGTGTTTTTCTCTGACATCCTGGGAAATACTCATGATTAAATTTGGGTAAATGGGCGTATTTGAGTCATCTGCCGCAGCAATCTCTGCTTTGTGAGGGGAACTCAACAGGCGAACTAAAAAATTGCATAAATGTTCAACTCGCCTCAGTTAAGTACTTGACAATTTCAAGCAATTCTTGTTGTGTCTAGACTCAACTGAGTCTCTATTGCTGTTTGTATCACTCAATTAGCTCACCCTTTTGGGTGAGTCATAGATCAACCGATCAGATGACCTGACTGAAGGAAGCTGAGATTAATAATAAAGAGGATTCTATTACTAAAGAACACCGATTGCATTTTACCTAAATATAACTTATGAAACTTACTAACTTAATAAATTCTGCACTTATTTTTGCTTCTATTACTCTTGTACCTGGAATCGCTGGCGCTCAAACAGCTACTACCAACAACAGCGAAACAATAGCTGTTAACTCTAACAATTTATCCACTAGCTCGACTTCTGCGAATTACCTCCAGCCTGTAAATCTAGTTACTTTTGCTTATCAAGGAGGTCTGCAACAACATGGGATTCCTAGCGGAGAAGCGCTAGTACTTAAAACTCTAAATAGAAATATTGTTGCGAAAGATTTGGTTAAAGCTGCTGTGAATGCAGATAAATTACCATCACAAGTTTTAAACGATCCAAATTATCTAAGTGCTGTTAATTTAGAACTCAACGTATTGCCAGATTATGCTGCTGCTGATTAATTTGGTTTTTCTTATATCTTTTGAGAAAGCTAAGTTTTTCAGTATGGTATATTTGTATGCTTGTTACTAAGGATAAATAAAAGCCTTTGCTACATAGCGATCGCTACGTATGAAAAGTATATATTGAAGAATAATTTCTAAATTTTGACATAAGTTGCATTTATCCTGTTCTAAAGACACAGAAAATTGTATAATCGACAGCTTATCGATCAAAAATTTCTATAGAGAATGACAGAAGTAATAAGATCCGGGGGACTAAATAATATTGAGTCCATTGAGTTTGAAGAGCAGTGCTTAGAAAAAGCCAGAGAAACAGGCGATCGCAATGGGGAAGTCATTTCCTTGGCAAGTTTGGGCAATGCTTACCATTCACTAGGTGAATACCACCTAGCAATTGAGTTTTATCAGCAGTGGTTAGATATAGCTAAAGAAATAGGCGATCGCTTAGAAGAAGCCAAATCTTTATCTGGGTTGGGTAACGCTTACCAATCACTGGGCAAATACCAGCGAACGATTGAATTTTATCACCAGTGGTTGAGCATTACCAGGAAAATAGGCGATCGCACTGGGGAAGGCATTTGCTTGGGAAGTTTGGGTAATACTTATGAATATCTGGGTAAGTATGAGCAAGCGATAGAATTTTACCAACAATGGTTGGGTATAACGAAGAAAACAGGCGATTGGACTGGGGAATGCATTTGCCTGGGAAGTTTGGGCAATACTTATGAATCATTGGGATCTTACCAACTAGCGATTGAGTTTTATCAACAATGGTTAGGGCTGGCAAAATTTATTAGCGATCGCAATGGTCAAAGCATGGCCCTGAGTGGATTGGGTGGTGCTTATAAGGCTTTGGGACAGTACCAAAGAGCGTTTGAGTTTTATCAGCATTCATTAGAGATTAAAAGGGATCTTAATGACCCAAATGGGGAAGCAAACGCCTGGTTTAATTTGGGTTTGGTATTAGAAAAAACCAATCGAGAATCAGAAGCGATGGATGCCTTTTGCAATGCTCGTGAAATTTATCATGCAATGGGACTCGATGCCAGCCTGCAAGATTGTAACCATGCCATTGAGTTTCTTTCTCAAAATATTGCAAGTGCAACATCTGCCTTCTGGTTTAAAAGATGGTTAAGTCATTTGTCGCAGTTGATCAAAACTGGTTCTAAATAAAGAGTGCTGAGTTCCGAGTTAAAAGACCCTTTTAATTCACTCAGGACTCACCACGATACTGATTGAATACTGCTACTGAGTTATTGCGATCAAAGGAAAGCACAGAAAACGGGTCTTTTCGATTCCCCATTTCCATCCCAGGAGTGCCTACAGGCATTTGAGGAACAGATAAACCAACAACATTTGGCTTTTCTTGAAGCAGACGTTTGATGTCGCCTGCGGGGACGTGTCCTTCGATGACATATCCATTAGCAATTGCTGTATGGCAAGATGACAAGTTATCCGGCACGTTGTACTTTTGTTTGACTGTTTCGATATCAGGCGTAGAAAAATCTGTGATTTTAAAACCCTGTGCCTTTAAGTGCTCAATCCACGCGCCACAACAGTTACAATCGGGACTGTGATATACAGTGGCATTTAGCACTGTTGATTTTGATGGTGTCTGTTGCTCCTGGATGTGACTACTGCTAAAAACAGCTTGAGCATGACTCATAGGAGCAGTGCTTCCCAAGATGCTCAACACCCCTAATGTTAGAACTACTATTTGCACAATGGCAGGCATCAAAATGGGAAGTAACCATTTTTGCCAGCAATAAATCAATTGTTTGTGTGACATCTGATACTTCCTAAATACAACATTGCTTCCAAAACACTTTGCGTTTAAAAACACTAAGATTTTAAATAAAAGAGATATAAGTAAAATTAAATATGTCTTATCCATAACCAATGGCACGAAGAAAATTCTCTACGAGAGGCTACGCCAATGCGTCTACGCACTATCAGATTCCCAGCCTCCCGACATAGCAATAATCTCTCCATTGCAGTATTCATGGTGTTCTAGGTTGGTTTCTTCTATAGCTCGATACTCATCTAACATCAGGCGAGTTGTGATTACATCTGGGGGACTGGTTTGAGCAAAGACCACAATCAACCTCTTAAATAATTAGCTCTAAAACTATTATCAGCAAAGGAAAGAAGAATTGCCAATGAACGGTCGAATGCCGCAGCTTCCAAGTGAGGGTATGATGTACGCAATCGCCTCGTTGCACATGTGTTTTATTGCCTTTGGCTAAGAATCCATTCAATTACACCAACGGCAAGGAAATATTATCAACTCTGCTATAGGAATCCGGTTTGATTTTTGAAACGATCTACGTAGTCAGGGAACAGGAAAGAAGGTTTTCGAAGGTGTACTTAGTTTTTTCAGAAATCAAATATGAGTCCTATAGCACCTTGAGTTAGTAACGATATCTTTAATATGGAACGAATCTAGGCATTTTATAAGTAAATATTATGGGTATGATAGTTTTTTTTCTAAGTAATATAGACTTTATTGAAAAATTTCCAAGATACTTTAATGGTAGAATGTTATAGAATCATGACATTAAGCAATATTCTATTGGACTTGTTAATTTAGCGTTAATAGGTCTATGTAAATGTTGCTCTTAATGTCTTGAATAAATAATCTAGTCGATGCCTTATCTACAATCTGGAAAGGTACTACTGTGTGCATTGTTATCTTTAGTTGATAAACCAATTTAAGATACTATTTTTGCTAACAAACTTGAGGTAAATGTGTTGGTTTATTTCGGTATTGATAAGTAGTTACAGCATAATTTAACAACTCATATTTTCTAAATTGATGCTTATTTATGATTGTGGAGTTTATGAAAGAAATTTTTACAAAAAAGCGAACTAATTCTGCCTATTTAAGATTATTTCATTACAAAAATATTCACTTGAAATGGAAGAATTACTGGTTTAAGATAAGTGGAACCTGGCGGTCATGTCCTCTAACATGTCCTATAGATAAACCTCATCACAAACATATTTTTTGGAGTTGGCTTGGTAGTTTCTTAGCAATCGCAGCAACGGCTTACCTGTCTGTAAAAACAAATTCTCCTCTGCTTATGGCTCCGTTTGGTGCTACCAGTGTATTGATATTTGGTGTACCAGACAGTCCTTTGGCTCAACCCCGTAATGTAATTGGTGGTAATCTCGTAGCTGCCTTAGTCAGCCTAATTATTTTACATCTTTTCGGTTCGTCTCCTTGGACAATGGGAATGGCAGTAGCAACAGCCATTGGGATGATGCAGCTGACTGGAACTCTACACCCACCTTCAGGAGCAGTTGCCTTAGTCGTAATGATGACAAAAGCTCCTTGGCAATTTCTATTAACACCTGCTTTACAAGGTTCTATTATTTTGGTGCTTTGTGCCGTGGTTTTTAATAATCTGGCACAAGAGAGGACTTATCCCAAGCACTGGCTGTAAGATTTTTAACGTTGTTTCTATCAAAGGTGGATCTACTCACCACAAGTATACAGTGACAAATAAAAAGTCGCTGTACACTTATTAGCCATCATATTTTCATTAAAACAAATGGAGCGATGTCTACGACGGGCTACGCCTACGCTTTTCTTGAGGCGATCTCCCATGATTGATATTTTGGTGGCTAGTCACTTCAAATACTGTTCGGTTAAGAGACGCGATAAATTGCCGTCTCTACAATAATCAGTCTTTTGTATTGACGGTGATTTTTCGCGTCTTTACGATTTATAATTTTCATCAAAAAACCTTAACCAACCGTATTGAGTTCATTTCTATTCAGGCTTCTTGTGCCAATGCCCATCATCGCCTTTTTCATAATCGCGCTTTACCGCACTCCAAGCGACTCGAAAGGCACGTTCTTCTCCACCATATTGTTCTTGAGCGCTGTTAAATGCAGCCCGAAAAATTTCTTGGGCGTGCTTGGGTAAGTTTTCTTTGACTGCATCTGGTAAGTCTGCAATTTGTTTGTAAGGCATAAACTTTATTTCCCCAGTCTCATGTTTGTCCTTTGCTTTGGGGTGGAAATCTATGTTTGATTCTGCCTTCATCAGTATCAAACTTTGAAAGTTTTGAAGAGTTTAAAACCTTCATCAGCGGCGTATTGGTAACAGCGATACCTGCGATGAGCTATGCTAACGCCCAAGGACTGCATTGTTTGAAAGTCTACGGGCGATGCCTGCGGCAGGCTACGCTTACCCTAAATTCTGAGGCAGTACTTTCAGATCATCAATACCGCTAACAACTGTCGCAATTTTGTCCCACAATTACACGTATTAAATAATTCGTAATTTAATTGTTAACTAGAAATTAAAAATTACGAATTATTGATTACTTAAAGACGTGATGGTGTCAAAAACTAATAGTTTGTGGCTTGAAACTCGATGCACTATCCCAATAATTAACCTGGTTAATATTCACCTTTAGCAAAGCAATATCGGGTTCGTCTAGTCCTTTAGGAAACCAGGTTTGAAGTTCTGGCTTCCATAGCTCTCGCATTTTATTGCGGTCTTTTACAAGTTCTGCTGTACCTGAGATAGAAACGTATCGCTGCTGTTCGGGTGACGAGAAACTAATATTGACCTGCTCATGGTGTTCAATTTCAGTTACCTTATGGGAAGCAGCATAAGTAAAGAACCAGAGTATGCTATCAGAGTTAATCTCACCACTCTTTGACATAGGGTAACTATGCAAACTGCCATCATCATCGACTGTGGTAAACATACCATAATCAATATCTTTGATTAGTTCATGCAGTTTTTGAATTTGTTGATCGCGGTCTGTAGAAGTTGTCATTGTTTGTAATTTTTTCTCTATTGTTCTATTTGTTCTCTGGGTTATAATTAAAAATTACAAACCAGGATTTAATACTGATAAAGTTATTTTTAAGTATTAACCTTTTTAGTTTAAATTGCGTGAGTCTAAAGGTGTAATTATAATAAAACTAGCTTTTTTAGTTATATCTATAGAGATATTGCTTGAAAGTGATTGTTCTGTGCATACACAACTTTTAAGTATAGTCAGGTTAATTTTGTGCTTATTTCTTTAGACAGAAATTTGAGAAATTTTACACTAAATTCAAAGTGCCTCTGTAACTTTAGAGTGATAAAGTCATATCTTCCGGCTGAGAATGACTATTTTGGGGCTGCCGCCTCCTTGATTTGCGGTAGCAGTGCAATAATGAGGAACATTTCTAGCCAAAGTCTAGAAACGAGGTTTTAAAAGGGTTTTAGTTGAAATTTTGTAGTTTGATTTATTCTCACCGATTTATTTACTGAGAAATTATTAAAGCATTTTGAGAAAGTTAAATGCCATTTTGCTTGCGTAAAACACCGAAATGAGTAACTAAACTGGTGTTTGAGAAAGCATTTAAGCATTTTGTTTGCGGAAAATACCAAAAGGAGAAAGCATTTAAGCTTTTTGCTTGCGGAAAATACCAAAATGAGAAAGCATTCAAGTATTTTGAGAAAGCATTTAAGCTTTTTGCTTGCGAAAAACACCGAAATGAGAAAGCATTCAAGGGTTTTGAGAAAGCATTTAAGCTTTTTGAGAAAGCATTTCAGTATTTTGAGAAAGTATTTTAGTATTTTGATAAAGCAATTAGGCTTTTTGATAAAGCAATCAGTAAATATACCTGACGATTAAAAATTACGGCTGTACATAGCTTGCTTCCCGTTCGCCCTTGGTGTCCCGTAGAGAATGGCACAAAGCCGACGCTTAGATATTTTGTAACTGTAAAATTTTATATAACACCAGTAGCGATCGCAGATCATCATGACAATAGTTATTACATTTGCGATCGCCACTCATGACTTGTTATTTAGATATTAAAGTATTAAAATTTACGCAAGAAAGTATTCTTACTCTAAAACGTTAAATTTATACCTTCTGAATGAGCCTCTTCAACCCATAGCAGGAGTATCACTTTCCATTCAGCGTCTACTATAAAGCAACTAGGAAATCAAATTGCAGTGTATCTGCCTTTCAAATTATGGATTGGAAGTACAGGTGGAAAAATGGTTATCGACCAAGCCGAGATGAAGCAGCAAAAAACCCTCATTTGTTAGATGAGAGTCAGTTCGAGAACGAACAAGACCGAAAGCTCGCTGAAGAAACTACAAGGAAGCATTTGGGCGTACCTGCACCAACCTTAGACGAAGATCAATCAATACTACCTCATGCAGCTTCGCCTAATGACAAGCTTTAATCCTAAGACATAGGCAAAAAAAGCCTATGTCTGCTCCATACTACTTATCATTATCAAATCAAGTTTAACAAAATGCAGATTTCGCAACTTTTCAATCGATTAAATAATAAGAAATTTACTAAGTTACTCACTCAGACTATAGCTTTAGGGATAGGCGCTATTGTTCTATTCTCAACTACTAATGCTAATGCTGCCGAGCAAGTTGTTTTAAAGTATGGTACTTTTCAGGGACAAATATCTGTTGAAGAATTAAGTCAGTTTACCGAAACTGGTAAGACTACCCCAACATTAAGAGCTTATTTACAGGCGGCCCAACAAGATCCCGCAATAGCTCGTAAAGCATTGAAAGCCCCAATAAAAGCTGATGCTGACTTTTTAAATAGCTTACTAGCTAGTTGGGCTGGGCCAATTTTAGTTAACCAAATTGGTGAGGTAGTTCATCCTCCAGCAGGAGAACTAAATCAGGAGGCATTGCGAAGCGCTTTAAGTACATCTATTCAACAAAATGGTGAAGTTACACTACTTGGAGCCATTCAAAATTATCCAAATACTTCTGTTGAACTTGAAGGAGATCGTCTCATCTCTGTTTATGAACGCCTTAGCAGTCTTGCAGAACTTTTATAACGATTACTTACAGACAATAGATTTGTTATGAGATGATTTGTTTAGTGTCTCAAGAGTGATAAATTTTAGTCACTATTAGGATTAAGTTAATACTGAAGAGTCTATCTTAGGGTTCATACCCTGTTACTTAGAAATTCCCTAACCTAAATGTAGAGTTTAGTCTAAGAATAGGAAAAGGGTTTTTATGACAACCGATATTTCTAGAGATACTAACAAGAATGTAAATGGGTCACTGATAACAGGTGTTCTGTTGAGTATTTTAGGGGTTATTGCGATCGCAGCGCCTAACTTCACCACCATATTCGCCGAAACTTGGATTGCAGGGATTTTGATTTTCGCCGGATTTACAAAACTAGTTTATGCCACTCAAACCCGCGAAGCAGGAGGTTTTGTTTGGAAACTTCTATTGAGCGGACTTTATATTGCAACCGGCATTATGCTATTTGTTTATCCTTTTACAGGTATTCTCACACTGACTCTGTTGCTTGGCAGCTTTTTACTGGCTGAAGGTACATTTGAGTTAATTCTGGCATTCCGGTTACGTCCCCAAAATAACTGGACATGGATACTAGGTGATGGGATTATTACGCTGATCTTAGGTGCAATGATTTGGTTCCAGTGGCCCTTCAATGCGCCCTGGCTTCTGGGTACACTAGTTGGTGTCAGCATTATTTTCACTGGCGTTTCACGCGTGATGCTGGCGTTGAATGCGCGTTCTACCTTGAATCCTCCTGACCAAGCTACAAACGCTACTTAGTAAATAGGAGTGGGGAGATGAGGGGCAGGGAGCAGGGGCACAGGGGCAGGGGAGAAATAATAACTCCTAACTCAGCACTCGGAACGGGCTAAACGCCCCGCTACCGCTAATGGAACTCAGAACTGTTTTACCCAATGCCCCATTCCTAAACTTGAGTAGTCAAAGTTTACAAGACATTGCAGCAGCGATGCCTACGGCTGGCTATGCCTACGCCGACAAAATTGCTAAATTAACTAAGGAAATCAAAATCAAGGCCAGCTAGCTGCAATTAAATAATGGTATCTATTGCTACCCCCTTCTCGGATATTCAAAACCATTGGGCACGCTTATTTATTACAGCCTTAGCCCAACGCGGTATTGTCAGTGGGTTGCCTAATGGCACTTATCGCCCCGATAATTCACTAACCCGTGCTGAATTTGCCGCTATTATCGCTAACGCATTTGGCACAGTTTCCAAGAAGCGGCAGTATGTTCCCTTTGTTGATGTACCTACAAATTATTGGGCAGCAGCAGCCATCAAAACAGCTTACGAAAAAGCATTTATTAGTGGGTTTCCTGATAAAACTTTCCGTTCCGCTAACCGAATTACTAGAGTAGAAGTCTTAGTTTCCTTGGTAGCAGGCTTAGAAATTGCCACCAAGGTAAAACCTGACCTCCTCTCAAAACTCTCACAAATTTATCAAGATTCTGTTCAGATTCCTGAATATGGTAGAAATCACGTAGCTATTGCTACCAGCGCTGGATTGGTAGTTAGTTTCCCAAATATTAAATTACTTAATCCTAATCTTGCAGCCACCCGTGCAGATGTGGCAGTGATTATTTATCAAGCTTTGGTGTATTTAGGTCAGGCAGAAAAAATTGCCTCTAGTTACTTAGTGCAGCCGCCAATATTAACGCCCACGCCGATACCGACTCCAACTCCAACTCCAACTCCAACTCCAACTCCAACTCCAACTCCAACTCCAACTCCAATACCAACTCCAACTCCAATACCCACACCAATACCAACTCCAACTCCAATACCAACTCCAACGCCCACGCCTATCGGTAGCGTTAAGGTAAATCATAGCCGGGAATTTCGAGGGGCATGGGTAGTATCTGTGTGGAATGGTGATTGGCCTTCCAAACCGGGACTTACTGTTGCTCAACAAAAAGCAGAACTTAGCGAGATTATTACTAAATTACAAGCGCTAAACTTCAATGCCCTGATTTTCCAGGTGCGACCAGAGGGAGACGCTTTGTATGAATCTCGATTAGAGCCTTGGAGTGCTTGGATTACAGGAACTCAAGGGAAAGCGCCAGAACCATTTTACGATCCTTTAGCGTTTGCGATCGCAGAATGTCATAAGCGCAATATTGAACTCCATGCTTGGTTTAACCCTTACCGCGCTAGCACCTCCACCGACCCTGCGAAAACAGTCCGTCCCCACATCGCAGCGACCAATCCAGAAAGCGTTTATTTGTGGAAAACTCAACGCTGGATGGACCCAGGACTAAAAATAGTTCAGGACAGGGCATATAACGTAATTCTTGATGTAGTGAAGCGCTACGATGTTGATGGCATTCACTTAGATGATTATTTCTATCCATATCCCATTGAAGGACAGCCTTTCCCCGATGGTAAAACCTACGCTGCATATAAAGCAGCTGGTGGTACACTCAGCCTTGGCGACTGGCGACGAGACAATGTTAACAAAATGGTACAGCGCCTTTGGCAAGGAATTAAAACAACCAAACCCGATGTTAAATTTGGTATAAGTCCTTTTGGAATTTATCGCCCCGGACAACCCGCTGGTATTACTGGGTTGGATGCTTACAACGTGCTGTATGCCGACTCAAAGAAATGGTTAGAAGAAGGCTGGATTGATTATATTGCACCTCAACTTTACTGGCGCACAGACCAACCACAACAAAGTTATTCAGCGTTGCTACAGTGGTGGACACAGGTAAATACAAAACAAAGACACGTTTACGCTGGTAACAATCTGACAGAACCAAGCAACAAAAGTCGGGAGAGTGATGAGATTGAAAAGCAGGTGAAAATTAGTCGTAGCCAAGCTGGACGGTTATCACTGGGGAATATCTTCTTTAATCTCGGTGTTTTGACAGAAAATAGTCAGGGCATTGCTGATAAATTCCAAAGTCTGCTTTATAACAAACCTGCGCTACCACCAACTTTGCCTTGGCAGGATACAACACCACCACCTCCACCCATTGGACTACAAGTCAATAACCGCAAACTGAGTTGGCAGCCTGGAGATAATCAGCCAGTTCGTTCCTGGACACTTTATCGCCTGAGTGGCGATACTTGGACAATTCAGCGAATTTTGTCTGCCGGCACAACCTTCGCTACCGTCCAACAAGCGGGAACCTATGCCGTGTGTGCAGTGGATAGATTAGCCAACGAGAGTGTGGGAACAGTTATTACAGTTAGTTGAACAAAAGTGCTGCCCAGATTTATGACAACTTTTATGGATACAACTGACGAATAGAGGTCTAACTCTTCAAGATAAAACCAGTCTGATAATAGTGTAACTGCGGCATTAAAACCATCAGTTTTATGGCGCGTATAGTCTAGAATTCATTAATACATTTCTTTCTCAAATAGTTAATGCCCAGCAATTCCAAAAAGATAATTTTGATGCCATACTGGGATTATTTTTGTCGGAACAGCAGGGACTGATTTTAAAATTTATTAATATAAGGCGAAAAGGATATCTAGCGATCGCTTGGATATTAAAGTATTCTGCCATGACAGATGCGATGTCGAATACACATAAAACAAGAATTAATCAGGAGAATTAACATGACTATTGAGCAAAAAGGTTTACTGCAACCACCCGGCGAAGGGACTTCTTACTGGTTTGCTCAGGATCTCTATACTTTCAAGGCAGTGGGTGAAGAGACAGGACAGGCTTATGCACTCTGCGAAGTCGTAATTGCAGCACAAGGGGGTGGAGCACCTCCTCATCGTCATTCGCGGGAAAATGAATCATTTTACATCCAAGAGGGAGAATTAGAATTTAATCTGGATGGGCAAATAATAATAGCAACGCCTGGTACATTTCTCCACTCTCCTAAAGGACAGCTGCATCAATTTACTAACAAAACCTCTTTACCTGCAAAGATACTAGTTTGGGTGACACCATCTGGTTTTGAGAAATTTATTGCAGAAGCTGGTAAACCAGCAAATCAGGTTATTTCTGTACCACCTCTCAGCCCCACAGATTTAGAAAAAATTCTCGCTACAGCGCCTAAATATGGCATTGAGATTATTCCTCCACCTGCTGAACTTATTTCATAGTAAGCTCATATATCTAGATGTGATACCATAAAAATCTTTGCAACAAATGAATCGGCTGTAGTGGCGTACAGATGTACGCTACTACAATATCAGGTGTTTGCTGAGATAGGATGATGGAGCAAATTCTGCCCTTTGACTGATTTTGAAAATAGTAATGATTTTTTAGTCATACTTTAAGTTTTTAATCAAGTTGAACTGAAAATGCCCATGAAAGATTAGTCTCAAGTACAAAGGAGAAATTTACTGACAATAAAAAACCGATTTGTCATCCAGTTTGTTAGCAAATTAGTTACTACTATTTCGCTAAAAATTTAAGTTTCCTTGTTAGCAGGATATTTGCGGATACAGATAAATAACTTAAATGGCAAGATAAGAGGAAGTCTAAATATTCAATTTTTTAGGAAGAACTTTTGTGACTTTCCCATATTTATATTCCAATACGCTTGGGTTAAGGCTAAAACTCTGTTATCCAAGTCAATTTTTTAACGAACCGCCTTCGCGCAGCGTCTCGTAGAGAAGGCGCAGAGGGCGCAGAGAGAAGAAAGAGAAGGAAAAAATTGCTTAACTGAACTGTATTGATTTATATTCGTGCGATTGTCTCTGTCTTAATGGCAGTGTTGAGCAAATCAACTTCTCATTTTCGCTTTTGTATAGCATGTCGTAGACGTGCTATTAGTGCAATCATGCAATCACGCTCCGCTCCCGTCTTTGAAAAGCAATCCGTATCTGGAAAAACTTTCCGACAAAATGTTTCGGATTTTCTGATAACTTACTGTATTCTGGGATATCCTACCTTGTGTTTGCCAAATAATGACTATGAATATGCAACGACTCATCAAAAAAACTTCTAACCCAATTCGCAAGATAACAGAAGTAACTCCACCATCGACTGAACCGATTGAGATGCCTGAGAGTCAAGATATTCCTGAATCGGTAGTTGAACCAAATCTACCTGTGTACATCGAAGCATCCGAATCGGACTACATCAGTGAACACTATCGGCCTTTGCGCTCCGTTGGTAACTCTGGCTGGCAACCGTCTGATGTGTGGCGCGAGTTGAGGGTTGATAATTTCTGCGGGTGAGTAATATGAACGCAGAGAGCCATTCGATTTATTGCTGAATAAAATTATACGTTTGTCTAGTTCCTGCTGAAATGTAATTCCTCAGCTACAGCAAAAAAGTAGTTCAGTATCATAGTCCCAGATTTTTGAGACTTTATAAGTCTCAATTTTAAATAAATATATATTGGACATCTCAAAGAAGGCTACATATCATACTCGTACAGAGATTTGATTGAGGCCAGAGCAATGAGTGAAAAAACAACGTCAGAGAATTTCAGAAGTAAAGTTGTTACACAAGGGGTACAGCGATCGCCAAATCGGGCTATGCTGCGTGCAGTAGGTTTTCAGGATGAAGACTTTAAGAAAGCAATTGTCGGTGTGGCTAATGCCTACAGCACCATCACTCCCTGTAACATAGGAATTAATCAACTAGCACTCATAGCTGAAGCTGGAATTAAACTAGCCGGGGCAATGCCGCAAATGTTCGGCACAATTACTATTAGTGATGGGATTTCTATGGGAACTGAGGGAATGAAATATTCCCTAGTGTCACGAGAAGTGATTGCTGACTCCATTGAAACCGTCTGTAATGGTCAGAGTATGGATGGTGTGATTGCCATCGGTGGTTGTGATAAAAATATGCCAGGAGCAATGATTGCAATGGCACGGATGAATATCCCAGCTATCTTTGTTTACGGCGGGACAATTAAACCCGGACACTACCAGGGTCGCGACTTGACTGTTGTGAGTTCCTTTGAAGCTGTGGGTGAATACAGTGCTGGTAAAATTGACGACACCGAACTGATGGAAGTAGAACGCCGCGCTTGTCCTGGCGCTGGTTCTTGCGGTGGGATGTTCACAGCCAATACTATGTCCTCGGCTTTTGAAGCGATGGGTATGAGTTTACCCTATTCTTCCACAATGGCGGCGGAAGATGATGAAAAAGCCGATAGTACTGACGAATCAGCCAAGGTATTAGTAGAAGCAATTCGTAATCAACTGTTACCCCGGCAGATTATCACGCGCAAATCTATAGAAAATGCTATTTCTGTAATTATGGCTGTGGGTGGTTCAACTAACGCCGTGTTACATTTTCTAGCGATCGCTCGTGCGGCTGGTGTAGAACTTAATCTAGATGATTTTGAAACTATCCGCGATCGTGTCCCTGTTTTATGCGATTTAAAACCCAGTGGTAGATATGTCGCCACAGACTTACATCAAGCTGGTGGTATTCCCCAAGTGATGAAAATGCTATTGGTGCATGGATTACTTCATGGTGACTGTATCACCATCACAGGTAAAACCATCGCCGAAATTTTAGCAGATGTCCCCGATGAACCACCAAGCAATCAAGATGTGATTCGTCCTTGGAATAAACCGATGTATGCCCAAGGTCACTTAGCCATCTTGAAAGGAAATCTCGCTACAGAGGGAGCAGTAGCAAAAATTACTGGGGTAAAAAATCCTGGCATTACCGGTTCTGCACGGGTATTTGATTCCGAGGAAGAATGCTTAGATGCCATCCTTGCAGGTAAGATTAAAGCCGGTGATGTAATTATCGTCCGCTACGAAGGGCCGAAAGGCGGCCCTGGTATGCGGGAAATGCTAGCACCCACCTCAGCAATTATTGGTGCGGGTTTAGGTGATGCAGTCGGGTTAATTACTGATGGACGCTTTTCAGGCGGTACTTACGGGATGGTAGTCGGACACGTTGCTCCCGAAGCCGCCGTAGGTGGTGCGATCGCTCTGGTCGAAGAAGGTGATAGCATCACTATCGATGCTAATTCTCGCTTGTTACAAATCAACATTTCTGATGCAGAATTAGCCAGTCGCCGCGCCAAATGGCAACCCCGTCCACCCCGTTATACAAAAGGCATCTTAGCAAAATATGCGAAGTTAGTTTCCTCTAGTAGTGTTGGTGCTGTCACAGACTTGGATTTATTTAATGAGTAGCGAGTAAGGTTAGAGACGCGATATCTCGCAATACGGTTCGGTTAAAGGGCAAAGGGAAAAGGGGAAAGGTTTTCAATACATCCTTTACCCTTTACCCCTTACCCTTTCCCCAGACCACAAGGAAAGTGAAAAATGCTTATCCGAACCGTATTGCGATATCTCGCGTCTCTCTACAAGAGTATGGAAAGACGGCTTTCTGAGATTGGCTGTGAAACTTACAGCAGAATTCAGAATATAGAATTCAGAAGTAAACACGTTTTATATCTGGGTAACAAACTTAACTTGTGTACTTCACCAACTTGAAATCTGCTGTAAGTCGCTCTACTTATGTTTTAAAGTAGAAAGTAGTTGATTGAAAGTGTTTGTTACTACCAATGAAAGTTTTAGGATCAGTCTTGCCAATCCTGTTGCTGCTATGCAGTCCTGCTATGGCAGTTGAGCTTAAAGGACAAAATATTGACGGTCAAAAGCTACCTGCTACAGCTTATTACTATGCAACTGGTGGGGTCTACAAAGTTCAGGTGCGCTTTCACAACAAACGAGCCACAATTTATTTTGACGACGGCAACCAAACAACTATACAGTTGAACCAGCAAGCGATCGCTGATTCAAAGAATATTGAAGGTTTTGGAAAACTAGGACAATATCCTCTAAATAGAATATTCAGTGTTGGGTTGGTGTATGACAATAATTGGCTCGGTAGCAATGATAGTCAATTCCAACTGTCTAATCCGCTAGATGGGTTGTGGAAAATTAGTTTGGAGTGAATACACATCCGACTTTAAAACATTTCTTACTTCTGACAGGGCAACTCAACAATATGTCCTCTGCTAGACTCGAAGTAACTACTTAATTCATAAAGTAACATATATCTAGGACTCCTATTTAATTTTTGAATAACTAAGCTGCTTAAAAGCTTGCCAGACAAAGATTTTCTTTTCAGGATACTGAGTATGATTACTATATATATATGAACATGATAATTACATAAATGAAAGTTAGTATTCAAAATACAGTAGAAATTCTAGAGCAAGTTCACCAATTAGAGTCGGCACTAGGTCTTAAAAATGAAGCCTGCCGTTCTAAATTTTTGATTCATCCT
This sequence comes from Nostoc punctiforme NIES-2108, assembly GCA_003326195.1. GTDB lineage: Bacteria > Cyanobacteriota > Cyanobacteriia > Cyanobacteriales > Nostocaceae > Nostoc > Nostoc punctiforme_A. Next base: position 144,009 of record LXQE01000158.1, on the reverse strand, counting down.
GACTTCACGTCAAAAGTTTTTTTGTTTTTGCATGGTTTTACAGCAGGCCCTTACCAGTTCGAGCCGCTTGGTAAAGCTTTCTTTAACAAGGGATATAATGTTCTGATTCCTTTACAACCCGGTCATGGGCGCTCAGGTGACTGGAAGTCTCAAAATCCTCCACCGCTGCCAACAGATATTGAGATTTATCAACAATTTGTCATCAAATGGTTGCAGATTGCCAAAACGCTAGGGCAACAAGTTGTGATTGGTGGATTATCAACAGGTGGAACTTTAGCTGCTTGGTTAGCTTTAGAGCATCCTCAAGAGATTGACCGCACCTTATTGTTCACGCCTTTTTTAGGTAGCCACTACTTAATATTCGATCAACTAATCAAAATTCTGCCAATTTACTTTGAATGGTTCAACAAAGATGCACCTGGGAATTTTGGTTATAAAGGTTTTCGTCTCAAGGCCTTACGGATATTTCTGGAATTGGGATATCAGGTTTTAGACAAGGCTCAAGGCTGTGTTTCTGCCCCAATCTTAATGGTATGTAGTGAGGCAGATCGTGCTGTTAGTCGCTCGAAACAACAGGATTTTTTCCGAAGAGTACTTAAGCAGCAACCGAAATCCTGGTATTACTGTTTTGATGATTCGCTTCACATTGAACACCGAATGATGACAAAATTGGAAGATAATGATTATGAAGAACTGGTAATTACCCTTGCTAAAGCATTTGTTGAGAGTGATTTAACTTGGGTAGAGTTTCAGGAAATGGCAAAGCGGATAGCGCAGGGACAACGCTATGACCAAATCATCCGAGAACTTAACTTTGATGAACAAGTTTTTCCACAGCTATCTGCAATGATGACTCAAGGTTTTGGCTGTGAGAATCTTAAATGTATTAATCCAGATTTCTAACGAGCATTCCAATTTTGCAAAAAGGTCTTGCAAGACGCGATAAATCGCGTCTCTATATCACGGTTTTGTTGCTCATTATGAACTGTATTGGTTCAACTCTCAGTTAATTTGGAGTCTAAGCCAGAATCGGTAAGGTAATTACAAATTCTGTTCCAACGCCCAGGGTAGAATTCACAACCAGTGAACCACCATGTTTTTCTACAACAATAGACTGAGCGATCGCTAATCCTAATCCCGTTCCTTTACCAACACCTTTCGTAGTAAATAAGTGGTCAAATACTTTTTGTTTAACTGATTCACTCATCCCTTGACCATTATCAGCAATACTCACCTCAACTTGTTTATTTTTTAAAGAGGTGGTAATTTTAATCCGGTTGGGATTGGCTTGAATTTCTTCAAAACTCTTACCTGTATTTGATTCATCTAAGGCATCAATAGCATTTGCTAAGATGTTCATAAATACTTGGTTTAATTGCCCAGGAAAACATTCAATTTTGGGTAAATTTCCGTACTCATTCATTACTTCAATAGCTGGACGTTCTTCGTTAGCTTTCAGGCGATGTTTGAGAATTAAAATCGTACTATCAATGCCTTCATGAATGTTAAACGGTACTTTGTAATCTCTATCAGCACGAGAGAAAGTACGCAGACTGGTGCTAATATTCTTGAGCCTGTCACACGCTATTGTCATCGAATCAATCATCTTGAGCAAATCTTCTAAGCTATATTCCAAATCAATTTCTTCAGCATGGGTAAAAATTTCATCTCCAGGAGTAGGAAACTTTTGTTCATATAGTTTCAAGTGTTCGATAACATCAATAAATGTTGGTTTAGCTTGTTTGAGACTGGCAGCAATAAAACCAAGAGGATTATTCATTTCATGAGCTACGCCAGCAACTAAGTTACCCAACGCAGACATCTTTTCACTTTGGACGATTTGTAATTGAGCTTGTTGCAAATCTTGTAAAGCTTGCCCAGCTTGCTGATAAAGCCGAGCGTTTTCTAATGCAATTGCTGCTTGGGAAGATAGTAGATTAATCACCTGTAAACGGTTACTAGTAAATACTCCTTGATTCAATTGATTTTCTAGGTAGAGAATCCCCACCAAATGACCTTGGTTAATAATGGGCGTACATAATACACTTTGAGGTTGATGTAGGAGCATATATTCTCCAATTACACCAGGAATATTTGTTTGACAATTGTCTATAATGACGGTTTCTTGAGTATTTTTAACGTAATTTATTAGCTTTCGCGGAATATATTGGCAAGCATCTATTAGTTGTGAATCAAGAATGGTTTTGACATCAGCCTGGGACTGTTGATCGATAAAGGTAATTGCCCGCACTTGCCAAATATCTTCTTGAGGAAGGATTAATACAGATGTTTTCGCACCAGAATTTTCTAAGATAATGCGAGTAAGACTGCTGATAAGTGCGTCTAATTCGATACAACTGGAGATAGTTTGAGCTGCTTTGAGAATGCAGGTTAAATCTAGAGCATCAGAGATATTAGTACTGCTGGTAGTGTAACTAGATGTACGAGGAATGCTGGTTATGGTTTCTAAGGGATTTAAATTGAATTCTTGTTGTTGCAAAATGGGTTTGAGTAATTTGGGATAGCGTTTTTCCAAGTCATCAGTTTTGGCTTTTGCTCCCCAACGGGCATAGCTGTAATATGCTTGTTGCAAATATCCTTCTGCGGCTCTTTCTTTACCCCATTCTAGGTAAAATTTGGCAGCAAGTTCGTTAGCGATCGCTGCTTCCTGAATATAGCCATTACTGATCGCTTCTTGGATCGCTATTTCATAATAATCTGCGGCTTGTAAGCGATCACCAGTTACACGAGCTTGTTCAGCTAAAATTAAATTGTACTTGTGCTGATAATTGACTGGTGCATGAGCCGCCCATTCTTGCATTTTTAACTGGTTTTCGGCTACTTTTTGGAGATAAAGCTGTTGCTGTGCTTCATTTACCTGAGAACAAAGAGCTAACAAACTCAAAGATTGATAGAAATTCCGCAAAGGAACAATTAATAAGCCTGCTGCTCCCTGCTCATACTGCTCAAATTTTTGAGAATATTCCCAAGCAGATTCGTATTCACCAAAAAGATAAGCCAGTAGCGTTTTTGCTAGATACACATAACAAATACCATTGATATTGTTAGTTTCAATTAAAGTCGGTAACATTTCAACTTCGTGAAAATGCTTACCAATTAAACAACAGGGATTAGCCGCTTCTCCTTGTAAATTTAGAACCGTCTGCCGCCAGATATTTCCCCAAACCAGAGATACCTCTTGTTTGATTTGCTGCATTAGATCACAATATTTATCTGCTTCCAGCACAGCATTTTCTAAGTTTTCTCCACTCCAAAAGAGAAATTGACAATAGCAATTGGCACAATAGCCTACATATTCTAAATTTCCGGTTTCTAATCCACTCTGCAATCCCTCCAAAAATAGATTCAATGTGGATTTAATTGAATCTTTCCAATGTTTAATAAACAGACTAAATGTTAAATAAACCCTACTTTTAAGTTCTTTAGTTTGAAAATTTTCTAAAAGTTGTACTGCCAGTTTACCAAACTGATACCCATCTTCAATTGCACCAATACTGCACAAAAATAATCCATAGAGACTATAAGCAACAGCTGCCTGTGGTGAGTTGCCGTACTGGATACAAATTTTGATCATTGTAAAAATTTTGAGCGGCAATAACATCGGTTTGGCTATATAAACTGGAGCAAACAAACCAGATAATATACGGAGCGCAACTAATTTTTGGGGATCAATTATTTCTGGCATATTTGCCAATGCTGCAATCGATTGATGAACAAACATTTGTTGTAATTGGTCATGTTCCTCAAAAATAATTTGAGCATTACTGTCTTCAGGTAACGTCAAATCTAGTAATTGCAGTGCTTCTCTACCTGTGGCTATTGCTTCAATGAATTTATTTTGCGCCGTATAAGATTGGATTTGAATCTCATAGGTACGAACTTTTTCTAGTGGAGATTTAGCGTTTTTGAGGATAATCTCTACTAATGATTTTGATGAATCAAAGTTTGTATTTAGATATTCTGCCTCAGCCGCAGATTCGTAAACAGCAAGGGCCAAATCGTAGCTGCTTTGCCAAGCATTTATCGGTAATAAAAGGATCGCCACTTTTAAATACTCAACTGCTGTCGCATAAGCAGTCGAGTTTTTGGCTTTACAACCAGCTATCAGATTTAACCGGGATAAATGTTCTCGTTCGTCAACTTCCTTTAATAATTCTAGTCCGTAATTGAATTGGTTAACGATCGCAAAAATTCCTGACTCTTGCTGCTCTTTAGGTATATTCTGCAATAACAATTGCCCAATTTGCAAGTGTGTTGACTGTTTTTGTGCTTCTGGAATGAGTGAATAGGCAGCTTGCTGGACGCGATCGTGTAAAAATTTATATACAACCATCTCAGACTGTTCTTGAGTAGCTGCTTGATTTTCGGAACCAACAAAAAACTTATAAACCTCACTTTGCGGCAAAATCAACCCTTCTTGCAAAGCCTTCCACAAACAATCTGCGGTTTCTATCTCTGATTGTTTAGAAACAATCGCTAATGTTTTTAAATCGAACTGATTACCAATACAAGCGGCTAGCTTCAATTGTTTTTGAGTTGATTCTGGTAGTCTTCGTAATTGGAAAACCATAAAATCAACAACATTGTCTGCTAGAGTTTGCTGATTGATTTGAGAAATGTCACATTGCCAACATCCCTCGGCAAAATTGAATTGAATCAGTTGGTCTTGATGTAATGATTTCAGAATTTGAGTTGCAAAAAATGGATTTCCTTGAGCTTTACGGAAAATCAATTGTGAAAGAGATAATGCTACATTCTCTGCACAATTTAATGTATCGGCTACAAGTTGATTCAATTGTAATTGGTTGAGTGGCTTTAGGTTAAGACTATTTAGCTTGACACCTGTTTTGCGAATTTCATCCAACATTACCATCAATGGATGTGCTGAGAATACTTCATTGTCTCTATACGCACCAATTAACAATAAATATCCCTGATTAGCTTCATTCATTAATAATTGTATGAGTTTCAATGAAGCCGAATCTACCCACTGCAAGTCATCTAAGAATATAACTAAAGGATGTTCTTTAGTTGTAAATATTTGGAGAAATTTCTGAAATAATAAATTAAATCGGTTTTGTGCTGCGTTACCTGATAATTCTGGTGCAGGTGGTTGTCTGCCAATAATTTTTTCTAATTCGGGAATGACTTCAATAATGACCTGTCCGTCTTCACCTAATGCTTGAATAATTTGATTTTGCCATTTTTGTATTTGGACATTACTTTCTGCCAGTAATTGCTCCATGAAGTTACGGAAAGCTTGGACAAATGCAGAAAAAGGAATATTCCGATTAAATTGGTCAAATTTACCTTTGATAAAATAACCGTGTTGACGAATAATAGGTTTATGCACTTCGTTAACAACAGCAGTTTTACCAATCCCCGAAAACCCAGCTACCAGGATTATTTCTGTTGCTCCCAGGCTGACATTTTCAAATGCTTCTAGTAGAGTTTCTACTTCTGCTTCTCGTCCATAGAGTTTATCAGGGATAATAAATCTGTCGCACACATCCCTTTGACCAATTGGGAAACTTTCAATTTTACCAGTTGTTTTCAGTTGAGCAAAACAAATTTCTAAATCATGCTTCAATCCTAATACACTTTGATAGCGACCTTCAGCATTTTTTGCCATTAATTTGCTGACGATATCCGAAATTATCGGCGGAATTTGTAAGTTAATTACATCTATTGATGAGGCTATTTTAGCAATATGGGAATGTACCAACTCCATTGGATCGTTTGATTGAAAAGGTAACTCACCTGTGAGTAATTCGTAGAAAGTTACACCAAGTGAATAAAAATCAGTCCGGTAGTCAATTCCCCGATTCATTCTCCCTGTTTGTTCTGGAGAAATATAAGCTAGTGTTCCTTCTAATACATTGGGGCTGATTAGCATTTGCGTTTCCCTTGGTAATAGAGAGGCAATACTAAAGTCGATTAATTTAACTTGTTTGGAATGAGGATTAATTAAAATATTGCTCGGTTTGATATCTTTATGAATGATGCGCTGATTATAGAGTATCTCTAAGGTATTACACAGTGCGATCGCTATTTGAAAAAACTCTTGTAAAAACCTAATATCTCGCGTTTGATCGTGAGCAAAATAATCTTTTAGAGAAATGCCACCAAAATCTTCCATCACCAACGCATAAGCATTTTGATACACCTCCAGGCTGTAAGTTTGGACAATTAAAGATGAGTTGAGATTTTTGGCAATGGTGTACTGATTGCGAAACTGCACCAGTTCATTAAAGGAGGGATATTGATTTTTCAGCAGTTTGATCGCTACAGGTAATGAATCAGTTTCTCTATACCCTCGATAAACTATAGTTCTCGAACCATTGTAGATTTCTTCAATTATCTGGTATCCAGAAATATTAACATGAGTGCTAAACATACTGTTAAATCCTAGTGATTTATAAATTGATTGTTCCCAAATTAGTAACCGCATCTGTGAGGACAAGCTTTGAAAGCATCAAATGCAGAGATAGAATATCCTACACAAAAACGTCAAGATTCTCAGTAGAAAATTAGGAAGCTGCAAAGCGTAAGCTAGTAATTTCTCAACTCAAAAATGTGCTTCTGAGGGCTGGAGAAATATTAAAGGTAAAGGGATTAGAAACCTTTCACCTTTTCCCTTTAATCTTTAAAAAGCCAAGTTAACAAAAGCTAACTATTAGCACCTGCTGGGATTTTTAGTTAGGTTTCGTAGTCTGACGAAAGGCAATTACCTACTCAAATAGTAGAGACTATTATTGATTGACAGTAGCGGAAGTTTGTTATTCCGCCGACTGTGATTGATAGGGTTATATTGAAACCAGCTCTCAACTACGGTTATCTGGAATTACCGCATAAGCATCAATTTCAAACAACATACCGTCAAGAGCAAGTCTAGGAACGGGAATAAGAGTGTTTGCTGGTGGTTTATTCCCCCATAAATTTATAATTTCACGCCCTAATGGAATCAATTTACTTTGGTTGTGATCCACTATAAGAACAGTAATTTTTGCTACATCTTGTGGTTGTGCCCCAACCGCTGCTATGGCATAACGGAGGTTTTTAAAAGCCTGTATTAACTGCTTTTCAAATTCATTGGAGACAAGATTCCCTTGTAAATCGGAACCAAACTGACCAGAAATATAGACGGTTCTCGCCCTTGATGGTGTCACAGCTATATGGCTATAGCCATTTTGGGTTGGATTATATAATGTTGGTGGGTTCACCAATTTCAACTCTTTGTTGTCTTTAGCGTTCACTTCCTTTTGTGTTGCCACCATCAAGGCGGTAGTTATTCCACTACCTCCAAGCCACAAAAGTGCATTTCGTCGCGAGAAGTTTGCTACTAGTGAATTTACAGCACCGGTAATACCTTTAGTCATTAAAGCTCCTTAAATGTGAGTTCTCTATTTTTGCTCATACCTACTTTTATTATCTATCTAGTCAACCTAAAAAGCACCAGTCTACAAAGTAATTTTAGTGTAATCACGTAGATAATTTACCTTAATCGTCTTCAGTTGGTTTAGCTTCCGATATAAATACAGTTAATACTTATACCAAATCAGGTTTTTACCCCTCAAAAAGTGCGCATGCGCAGTGCCTCATATCTTGCACCTAGCCCTGGCGATTAGAAATCGCGGCTATACAAACTTTCGTCCGCCTACGCGGACTAATGCAAAATCAAGGTTTTCAACCCGCGCAGGCGGGTTTTGCCTGTGTAGCCGCGACTTCCAGTGCAAGAGTGCAAGATATCAGGTGCATGAATAACTTCAGAGCGCAAACAACAGCTACAGCAGTTTTCATATATTTGAACCACACCTGTCGTAGGGGCTTTTGGCCTTGCGCCCTACTTCTTTCTAAGCTTCTGCGCAAGTTTCTTTGGCAGCTCTCAATATTATGTCTGCATGATTACTTATTAAACTAGTGAAATTTTATATAAGGATATCTAAGTTTCCCGGCTTAGATATCCACTAGCAACATAACCTACATTTAATAGATTGTTAAGTCTATTCTAATTACTAATTTTTGTTTTTAAATGGTTCTTAGGACAGTTATAAATTCATCCTTAAGTTGGATGTCAAAATTAGATGAATATTTTAATGTAATACAGGTTACAAATTTAATTAATATTTTTGTTGTACAATAAAATATTAGTTGTTAATCATACCTTCCTAAAAAGTTATTAAATAAATTTTTCTGAGTTTTACCTTAAACTTTTATACTGAGACTAACTTCTCAAGTTTATTAGCGATCGCAAGCATAAAAATAAGCTATTTACAGGTGCGTTACACTGTGTTAACGCACCCTAATTTCTAAGACAAGTTAGGAATACTAGACTTTTCTAAACTTGCTACTAGTTTCACTCCAAACTCTTCTTCAAACACTCCTTTTTTATAATCTAAGCTCCAAAGTTCTAAAGCACAATCATCATCTGATTGAGATGGAAAAATTAGCAGGTTGACCTGCCTAAGCTGTTGATAATACTCACATTGCACTTGAGCAACTGCACCAATTTGTCGTCTATCTAATGCTACTGCCAACCTTAAAATTGCACTTAATTGACTAACAATTTGTCGCTGTTGTTTAGTCAGCAAACTCTGGTAGTTTTCATGTTTTTTCTTGGGCGGCGATTTGCGATGATAACGCGCTAAATTGGCAATAATTTCAATCTCGGTTTCTGTATAACCGAGTAATTCTCCATTGCGAATTAAATAGTAAGAGTGCTTGTGGTGAGACGAATGGCTGATATAGTGACCGCAATTGTGTAATATTGCCGCTGCCCACAGCATTTGTCGCTCGTCAGTTCCCCAATGATGTAAAGTACCTTGAGTTTGGTCAAATAAACTCTCGGCAAATTTTGCTACGCGATCGCTGTATTCTAAGTTGATGTGGTATTTATCCGCGAGTTTGAGAACATTCCGTTCCCGAACTGAACTTTGATAGCGTAGCTTATCTTCAATTAAACCGTGGGTTAGCATCCAGTCTACGATTACGCCTTCTCTCAGAGAACGCTCACAAACTGTAATCGATTCACTACCCAAAAGGGTCATTGCTTCCTGTAATATTACTGCTCCAGCAAGGATAACTTCAGCACGCTTATCTGGCATACCAGGAATCTCAGCCCTTTCGGAATTACTCAGTTTCCGTAAGCGATTTACCAACTCTTGCAAGTCTTTAAGACTAAACTGGTAGCCATTGAGAGTGGAAGGAATAACACCCGACTTTTCTCGTGCATGAATCATCGCCAGGGTTTCAATTGTGCCAGATGTACCCACCAAACGGGGAGATTCCTCAAGCTTTAGGTTGGCTAGGATCTCATCCACGGAACGTTCCAACATACCGCGTGTATAAGATTCCAAGTAGTGAAACTCAGTGTTGCTGATGGGGTCAGTGGTGATTAACTCGCTAGTGAGTCGCACTGCACCAACTTTGGTACTGGTGAGAGTGCGGGCTTGCTGACTATCCCCTAAAATCAATTCTGTAGAACCACCGCCAATATCAATAATCATCTGGGGCTGGTTATTAAATTCCATCCCCGACAACACGCCAAGATAAATTCGCCGCGCTTCTTCTTGACCAGAAATCAAGTCCACGCTTAAACCCAACTCCGTTTCTATTTTGTGCAAAAAATCTTTACCATTGGGGGCTTCCCGTACAGCACTAGTTGCCACAGCGATGATTGTTTCAGCATTGATAGTTTTGGCAACTTCTTGGAAGCGTCCTAAAGCAGCGATCGCCTTTTTAATGATCTCTGGTTTGAGTTCTCCAGTGGTAAGATTGCGATCGCCAAGCCTCACGGTTTCCTTTTCTCTTGCAATAATGCTGAAAGCTGGTAGTGTGGGGTCAATCTTGACTACTACCATGTGTAGAGAATTTGTTCCCAGGTCAATGGCAGCAATAATCCGATGTTGCTTAGATGGTTGAGTAGGAATACTCTCCCAGCTAGAAACTAAATTCAGCATCTAGTTTTCTCTCTTTATTAAGAAATGATGGCAAACGGTGATACGTCGGGGTAGCTAGCACTGATATTTATGACAACACACTTGCTCAGACTGAGTGCTGTTAGCGGTAGCAGGGCATTGAGCCAGTGCTGAATATTGAGTAAATGAAAAAATACTCAGCATTCGCAACTCAGCTTGATCGAGGGTAACTGAGCTATGTCTATTCACCCTACTATTTATAACCTTTGTGACTATTTTAAAGATATTTAAAGTTGCCACTTTGGGTTATGTTTTTACAAATAACAAATAACGTTATTCTATAGATGTAAAGAAATGTGAATTCATCTCTCTAAAGTTATTTGTTGATTTCTATGTTAACGACGCCAGAACGCCCCCAATCACCAATTTGGCTTGTAATTATCCGGCTTTTACGCTGGCATAAACCAGAAGGGCGGTTAATTTTAATGATTCCTGCCCTTTGGGCTGTGTTTTTGGCAGGTTCAGGAAAACCGCCTTTACCTCTGGTTGGTGTGATTATATTGGGTACTCTGGCCACAAGTGCGGCTGGGTGTGTTGTCAACGATTTGTGGGATCGGGATATCGATCCAGAAGTCGAGAGAACACGCGATCGCCCCCTCGCTTCTCGCGCCTTATCTGTGAAAGTTGGGATTGTAGTTGCTATAGTCTCACTAGCTTGTGCAGCAATCTTGGCCTTTTATCTTAATCCCCTGAGTTTCTGGTTATGCGTGGCAGCAGTGCCTGTAATTTTGCTTTATCCAGGTGCAAAGCGGGTGTTTCCTGTACCGCAACTGGTACTTTCCATCGCTTGGGGTTTTGGGGTATTGATTAGCTGGAGTGCAGTAACGCAAAGCATTTCTCAACCAACTTGGTTACTTTGGGGCGCGACAGTACTGTGGACATTGGGATTTGATACAGTTTACGCTATGAGCGACAAAGAAGACGATCGCCGCATTGGTGTTAATTCTAGCGCTCTATTTTTTGGTAATTATGCCCCTCTAGCCATTGGAATTTTCTTTGCTGGCACAATCTTGTTATTGTCTTGGTTAGGCGTAGTTATACATCTGCACTTAGCCTTCTGGATTAGCCTTGCAGTTGCTACTATCGGATGGGTTTGGCAGTATCTACGATTAAGAGAGCGACACTTACCTAATTCTGTTTATGGTGAAATGTTCCGGCAAAACGTGTGGATTGGTTTTATTTTACTTGCTGGGATGATTGCTGGATCTTTATAAGGAGTAAATTTAGGATTTACCCCCCTTAATCCCCCCGATGTATTGGGGGGAAATAAATGTCCGGTTCTCCCCCTTGACAAACTACAGTGTACACACAAGTTTGAAATAGTTGATTAACCAGGGTTTTACCCCACCCTAACCCTCCCCTTGGAAAGGGGAGGGAACTAGATTTCCGGTCTCCCCCCTTTCCAAGGGGGGATTAAGGGGGGTAATTCGACTTATGTGTACACCGTAGCCCAAGCCCAAGGCATCGGGGGAGTTAGAGGGGGTCAGAAAGACTTGTGCGTACACCGTAGCCTCGCTTGCTCTTAGGTGATTAGATATAGGATTCTTACTAATATGCCTTGAAAATTTCCCATGCTATTTGATGCGTTTAAAAATCGTAAATCTCCTAAAATCGAATTCATCAAAACTAACCCAACCTGGCGCGTAGCGTGGGGAACAGTTGAGGCAAACTATGAAGATATAGCTTGGCGAGATGAGAAAATTTCTGTAATTTTACCACGCATAACTTCGGAATTGCCGACGGAGAAATTAGCAATCAGTTCTAGAGGACGATTTGTTGTTGTTGGTGATGTTTGGTTAACTAACCGAGTGCAATTGCTGCAAAAATTGGGAATTGAACCGGATAGCTTTCAAGGAAGTTCTCTGCAACTGGTGGCCAATCTTTGGGAACAATGGGGTAATGAAAGTCTTAGCCAACTTGTGGGGATGTTTGCGTTAGTGGTTTGGGATAGAGACAAACAGGTGTTGAGATTGGTTCGCGATCGCATCGGTGTTCGTACTCTCTATTACACTACCACTGGTTCAGTTCGTTGGATTGCACCTCAACTGAGAACTTTAGCACCTCATCGTTCATCTGATTTAGATTTGGTGGCGTTGCGAGATTATCTTTGTTGTGCCTTTGTTCCTGGAGAACGAACCCTTTGGGAACAGGTGCGGGAACTGCGACCTGGAACCGTTTTAGAATTTCCTGACCATAAAGTTACAGCTTATTGGCAGCTTCAAGAACAGATTATCGCAATTGATCAACCTTTAGCATGGCATGGCGATCGCTTGCGAGAACTTCTAGAGCAAGTTGTTCAAGAATATTTACCACCAGCAAATGAACCCGTTGGCGTTTTCCTCTCTGGTGGTTTGGATTCTAGCAGTATCACTGCTTTAGTAGCAAAATTCCACAAAGCACCAGTTCACACCTTCTCGATTCATTTTGGTGCGGAATGTCCCAACGAGTTAGAATTTTCCAGTCTCGTTGCATCCCATTGTCAGACGCAGCACCACATTTTAGAAATTACTTTTAAGGATATGTGGTCACGTTTGCCGGAAACAATGGCTTATTTAGATGACCCCATTGGCGACCCACTGACTGTTCCCAACCTGTTGCTGGGACGACTGGCGAGAGAAAGCGTAGAAGTAGTTTTGAATGGTGAAGGTGGCGACCCTTGTTTTGGTGGGCCAAAAAATCAGCCGATGCTAATTAATAGTTTATATGGCTCTGTCACCAATCAGGATGCATTGCAAGCTTATTTAATGTCCTTCCAAAAGTGCGCTGTTGACTTACCGCAACTTTTAAAACCAGAAGTTTGGACAGCAGTACAAACAGCACCTTGGATTTTTGCAGAAGACTTATATTCTCAAGCTAGCTATCTGAATCGTTTGATGGCAATGAACATAAAATTTAAAGGCGCTGACCAAATTTTGACCAAAGTCAGTAACTTGACTCAAGCTGCTCTTTTGCAAGGTCGTTCTCCTCTATTTGACCCACGAGTAGTAGAGTTAAGCATGGAGATACCTCCAGAGTATAAGCTTTCTGGAGTGGAAGAAAAAGCAGTTTTAAAGCAAGCGATTACCTACGCTACGTCTCCGACGAACGCAGATATTTTACCAGACACAATTATTCATCGTCCCAAAAGTGGCATGATGGTACCGGTGCAGTTAGGATTTCGGAAATATTGGCAGCAAGAAGCCAGAGATTTATTGTTAAATCGAAATGCAGCTATCACTCCTTACTTAAAGCAGTTGCCAATTCGTAATTGGTTAAACTATCAAGGAGATACCTGGAGTCGTTATGGAGTAAAGCTGTGGTTGCTTGCTAGTTTAGAAATTTGGTTACAAGTAAATAAAAAAGCGCAGTAGTGAAAGTAACAAAAGGATACGCCATTAATATTACTTATGGTAATTTTTAATTTGGAGTAAGCAAGATGATTCTTGTTATATGAATATTTCTTGACTTATGTCAGCATTTTTTGTTTTAAAAACCACTGAAAAAACGCATTTTCAAGTGATTGCCGATTTTTTGCTAATTTATTTTTGATTATTTACTGAGCTAATCTCCATTTGCGGTGTACTCTCAATATACGGTAACTACCAATACTTCTCGGTTAAGGGGAAAAAGGAAAGGGAAAGGGGAAAGAAAAACCTTTAACCCAAATCCAGTAACCTTTTCTCAAAACCCGATTCCGAATTAAAAATGCCTAACCGAGAAGTATTGCGGTAACTACCACACTCAACCTTTGAGATCAATTACACCCAGAGGTGAATACCATGAACAATTATGCTCAACAACAGGAATTTATTTTAAGTCAAATCACAAATAAATATTTTCAGCGCCGAGATTTCAGTGGATGTGACTTGAGGGGAATCGACCTGAAAGGAATTAATTTAAATGGTATCAACTTTATCGGAGCGGATTTGCGTAATGCAAATTTGTCTGGCTGTGTTCTCACTCGTGCTAATTTAAGTGGCGCAAATTTGATGCAAGCTAGCTTACGTGAAGCTAATTTGTATGAAGCATCTTTATGTGAAGCCAATTTGACTAATGCTGATTTAACAAGAGCAAATTTGTGCGGAACTTTCTTATGGCGGGTGAAATTCACAGGTAGTAATCTTTGGGGTGCTTCTTTATGTGATGTAGATTTGAGAGAAGCAGACTTAAGTGAAGCCAAATTAATTGAAGCATCGCTGATTGAAGCTAACTTAAGTTTTGCCAATCTCACACGAGCAAAGCTATGTGGAGCAAAATTACTAGAAGCTAATTTGACTGAGGCTAACTTAACTAGTGCAGACTTGACATGGGCAAATTTAACCAAAGCAAACTTGAGTAAGGCAAACCTTTGGAAGACAAATTTGATTTATGCGAAGTTGCGAGATACTATCATGCCTGATGGCACAATTGAGCAACCTCAGATAGTTATTTATTAGCTAGAGTTAGCCTTGTAATATCGTGTCCGGTTCAAGACTTATCATTAAGACGGCAGGGGAGCAGGGGGCAGGGGGCAGGGGGAAAGAGGGTTTCCTGGTTTTTGCACAGATGCGGGAATTATAACTAATTAGGCGGACATGATATAAAGAGATAATTTTTTGATTTGGTTCCCATGCATAGCATGGGAATACCTAGCTGACTTTTCACGTCATCTGCAAAAGCCCACGAAAAAATATCTCTTTTCTATGCCCAAATCCGACACCAACGGAAAGGCTTATCAGGCTCAGATGGTGTAGACCAAGTAACCACTTCGCCTATGGACGTTAGTCCTAACGCACCAAAAATCATTGATGGTGCGGCGCTTGGCGATAACACACCCTACCGATTAAAAGTGAAAGCGTGAGTTGTGGCGATCGCTAAAATTATTAATATAATTAAATTCATCTTGAACTTAACCAACTGCAAAACCTGTATATTGCCTCACCAAAGGTTCATGAAATGCTAACACAATATCTTCTTTTGGTACTCCTAATTTAATTAACTCATTAGCAATGCCAATTTCAGTTCCATCATGCTGTATCCAAATTTTGTTGTTTTTAATATCGATATGCAAAACACAACCATGCTGCCGTCGTCTATTTTTCCACCCAACATACATCAATTGATAGTGGTTGCGAACTGTATCAAAAATTAATTGTTGTTCAATTTCATCTCTTGATGAGCCTAGCTCGGCATATTCTGTTATGGCTTGTTGAACATAGTTTTGGTATTGCTCTAGTTTTTCCATTCTAAAATTACCTCCTGAATCTGATCGTAAATTATTAATTTCAATTGAGAGCGCTGAATAACTATTTTAATAAACTGCAACTTAAAGAAAGCGTTATATATTCCTAAAGGCACAGCCAAATATAAAACTCTCTCAGGTTCTTGCTCTTCTAACGCGATACGATAATTAAAAAACTGTCCAATTGCTGTATGGAATTCAGAAATGTTTGATGCACCAATAAAACTCTTAATCTCAACGGCTATTTTCTCTCCGGCTCTTTCGGCTGCCAAAATTTGCTCTGCACCTAAGTCAATATACATTTCAACATCACCAATTTCAATCCTCAAAGGGTCATTAGTAATTAACCAACCCTCCTTTTCTAATCCTTTCCTAACGGCATAATGAAAAATATCTTTAGCAGGCATTAACTTAAAAACTAGTATTTTATATCCATCATTATAGCAATATTGCACCATACCAAACCTTACTAACATCCCTGTAATACCTAAATTTTGTATGCGCACAAAAGGCGATACCCGCATTATAATTGCGATTTTAGACGACCCCACCGACTTAGAACGCGCTTGTTTTATTGGGGCAAAATTTACGCAACATCAGCCTTTTTGAACACAAGATATTGACCTGAAATTAGCTACAGAATTTAACCAACAACGAAAAGCGAAAAAAGAAAGAGAAGCATTTTTTGAGCAGTTTCCTCAAGACATCTGATTGACAGCACAGACTTATTATGACAAAGCTACACGGCAATGTACTCTTTTTGCGGGGGATGATGCTGAGTAATAAGCAAATGGCAGTAGACTGAAAATCTTTGTTGGTGCGATCGCTCTGAACTTGATATTAATAACTATAGGGGAACAGCTATAAGTACTGTTTAAGCCGTACTTGATACAACTTAAACAGCACTTATTAATGGTGAAGCTGTAGTTATAAATGCTCATTATCTGATTAAGTAAACTTGAAGCCTTAATTAATACAGCTTGGAAATTAATCATAAATATTACTTATCATATAAGTAATACTTAAGCTGTAGTTAATACGACTTATTCTGTGATTATGAATGCTCAAGCTGTAATTAACACAGCTTCTTCTGTAGTTATGAATGCTTAAGCTGTAGTTCACATAGTTTCTTCTGAATTTAACACAGCTTCTTTTGTAGTTATGAATGCTCGAACTGTAATTAAGATTAGATAAACACTTGAAATCAATTAAGAGAATTTACCAGGATCTATTTTATAAAAAATATAATTATTTTTGTGGATTTTGCTGAACCAGAATATATTTTCAATAGGGCATAGTAACTGTATAAATATTACAAGTAACTAAATTTATGTCTTTGAGAAAACGTACATCCCGCGTTCTAGAAAATGCTGAGTTAAGATTTGCTGGACTGAAAGCAATTGATGTCAATCTGGATCTTGGAGAGACTTGTAATTTAAAAATCCTGACAGAACTAATTGAGCAATTACGCAGCAAGTTAGAAGCTCATAATACTGCTCTCAGCACAATTGACTCTTCCAAAGTGGAAATTGACAAGTTAGAACAAACCTTGGGTACTTTCTCCGAAAAAATGCTCATGGGAATCGGCTTTAAATACGGCAAAGATAGCCGTGAATATGAGATGGCTGGTGGAGTTCGCAAAAGTGAACGTATCCGTAAAAGCAGAGCGACTCGCTTGAAAACTATTGCACAAAAAGCATCTAGCCAAGGTACTCAGCCCTTGTAGATGTGTAAGCAATACAGTTCGGATAAGCAGGGGAGTAGGGGAGACAAGGGGACAAGGGGACAAAAGTTATAATATTACAGTCTTTCCCCTTGTACTCTCCCCCATGCCCAATGCCTAAAATTCACGTTGTGAAAAGATAAAAATAGCGATCGCTAACAACATGGCACTATAAAGTAAGCCATAACCAGCATTCATAATCAGTGCAGTGGTGTCAGGTAGTGCTTGCAGACCATATACGGCATCATTTTTCAAATCTAATCGAGATAAATCTGGTAAGAAAAGAAACAAAGCTTGAGTTAGACGTTCCATACCAGGGTTACGGCTAAGACGACCAAGTTGTACTAAATCTTGAGTAATATTTCCGATTAAATATACCGCGAAGGTTAAAACAGTCGCTAGCAGAGAAGCAGTAAAAACACCGAAGGTAATAGCCACAGCAGTAATTAATGACAACTGCAAAAATAAGAAAATTGCAGCAATTAGAATGCTTGCTGTCGGATGAGGAATATTACCAATTTGCAGAAATACCAGATAAATTGCTGTCATCGTGGCGACAAGCACAGCTAGGACTGCGGATAAACCCA
Source organism: Nostoc punctiforme NIES-2108 (assembly GCA_003326195.1). GTDB lineage: Bacteria > Cyanobacteriota > Cyanobacteriia > Cyanobacteriales > Nostocaceae > Nostoc > Nostoc punctiforme_A. The sequence goes on along the minus strand of LXQE01000158.1, from coordinate 126,501 downwards.
AGTATTTGCCGACGATAATTTCACTGCGACTAACAGGTTTAGCAATTAATACTAAAATAGTGCGTTTTTCAATTTCTTTATTAATTAGTCCTGTACCAATAAATATCGTAATAATTAACCCGATGGCATTCATTGCTGCCATCCCAAAGTCTAAAAACATTTTATCTTCAGCCGTAGCTGCAAATTCAGGAAGGACGCGGAAGGCGGTGGCGAGTACTAGCGCATAAAAACCAATAATATATAGGATGCGATCGCGTACTACTTCCTGAAACACATTCTTTGCCAATACAAAAATTCTGTTAATAGTCATTTGTCATTTGTCATTGGTCATTTGTCATTGGTCATTGGGAAGAGGCAGAGGGTAAAAAGGTAATTTTATTATTCTTCCCCCTGCTCCTCTGCCTACTGTGTACATACAAATCAGAGTTACTTTGAGATCCGGGTTTTACCCCCCTTAATCCCCCCTTGGCAAGGGGGGAAACCGGAAAATCTAGTTCCCTCCCCAATACATACGGGGAGGGTTAGGGTGGGGTAATTCGAGGACTGGTAGTGATTCGATAACTTGTGTGTACACCGTAGGCTCCCCTGCTTCCCTGCTCCTCTGCCCCTCTCTGCCCCTCTCCTCACTGCTGCGGAGGCGGTGAACCAGGAATTAATTTACTGGCGCGATCGCATTCAATTTCTGCAACTGTAATCTTATTCTCTGAATTAGTAGCTGCTGCAACTGGTTCAATGCGACAAGATTTTTTTAAGTAATAGCCCCGTGGGTTAGAACTTGGGCCTATCCAAATACTTAATAAATCTAATATATATCCAGACTTTGTATTAGCTACACGCGGTTCAATGCGCCATAGTTCCTTCTCTTCATATTTACTCAGGTTTTTTTGAATTACTCCCCTACCCAGATTTCCTACCTGTTGTTTCGCATCTAACAACCATTTTTCTACTTCTGACCAAGGTCTTTCAGCTATTTGTTCTACTACCATTGGTTGAAGTTTTTCTAGAATTACAACGCCGTTTTGGGGAATTTTTACTGCTGCTTCTGTTCTGACAATAAAGGTACTATGTTTAAAAGTATCTGCTTGCAAACTGGGATATTGTCGTAACCAATTATCTGTGACAAAGTGAAACTGAATCCAACAACTTAGCAGCATACTACTAGCAACTAAGATTATGATTCTTTGGCGATCTTGTGGCTTAGGAATTCGAGCTTTGGCATCGGTGTCATTGCCTTCAATAAACTCTGGTATTGCCGTAATTAATGCTGAAATTGTTGGCCAAAAAACGATTGTTCTGGGTGTAATTACATCTCGTTGATCTCCAAATGCAAAAACACTCACTAAGAATCCAGTGATTACTGCCCCGACTGGCATAAAAGTCCCAGGAACCCTCAAAGGATCTTCAGTTGTATACCAAGCTGTACCGGCAATTAAAAATAACCAACCGAAAAAGGCAATTATATCTTTGATATAACCTGTGGCACAATATGAAAGTATCCAAGAAAAAACACTTAAATAAATAAATGTCTGCCAAGAGTAAGCTTTGGGTGGAACTAATATTTTTCTAATTCCTGCATAAAGCCCTTCAGCAAATCTAAAAACCCCAAAGACATCTTTTAGTAACGTATTCATATTCCTCCCTACACCTGATTAATCAATAATTTTTCTCTAAATTAAACAAGTAATTTCTTGCTATTTTGAACGAAATAATAAAATAATAGTTATTGCAGTATAACTCAGAGAATTTGCTATTAGTATAGTAGTAACTAAATTATTATTTTGTAAATTAAGGGTACTAAAACGACGCCGTTGCAACCGCTGAGATATTTTCGGTTCTTCTTCTTTTTTCGCAAATGATTCATTTAATGAGAATAGCAAAACCCTTAAAATGAAAAATTTCATCAAAAATGTAGTAAAAAATATGATGCAAGCTGTTAAAATAATTAAAGTTTGTGTATTCGGTGATCTGAAATTATTAAAAAACATATAATTAATTAATTCTGATTTCACCTGTATTGGCAAGATTGGTTCTGAGACAAAAAATATGAACCAACCAATTACACTCGAAAACAGATTGATAGAAATTGCATAAAAAGTACTGGTTTTTTTGTCAAATTTTAGTCGAGAATGCAAAACATAAGCTTCGATGGGGATGGCAATCAGTACAAATAAAAAGTCAAACAGAAATCCACCAATGGGAAAAATCCTGGGAAGCATCCAATTGTCAGGCATAAATGGTTACGGGTAAGGGTGAACTGTAGTGAGTATAACTGGGATAGTAAGGGTGATGGGGGAAATTATCCCATTGTTCTTGTTCTTTACTATGCGGGTGTGCCAGTATTCCTCTATTGATATTGTTAATAGATCAAACTGACCCTTGTACAGTCGTGTTAGAGGGGTAGTTTCTCTATCTGAGAGTACAAGAGGTTAGGTAAGATTAAAGACTGCCATAGTTATAGCTTTTTGAGAGATGACAAGGAACGGTATTGGGATTCGGACGGCGCAAGTGCGTCAAGAACGGCTTATTGGTCAAATTCACGTCTACGATGGTCTGGGTAAAGGTAAATCTCAAGCGGCTTTGGGAGTGGTTTTGCGCTCCATTGGCTTGGGAATAAATACGCCTAGCAATTCTAATCGTGTTTTACTGCTGCGATTTTTAAAAGGGCCAGAACGTGATTATGACGAAGATGGTGCGATCGCAGCTTTGCAGCGTGGGTTTCCCCATTTAATTGACCAGGTTCGCACCGGGAGAGCGGAATTTTTTGGCCCAGAGGAAATTACCACCTTTGACCGAGATGAAGCAATGCGCGGTTGGGATGTAGCCAAAGGTGCGATCGCTAGTGGTTTATATTCAGTTGTCGTCTTGGATGAAATTAACCCAGTTCTGGATTTAGGTTTGCTACCAGTAGATGAAGTGGTAAAAACATTAAAATCCAAACCCCAAGAGTTGGAAATCATTGCTACCGGACGCGCCGCACCGCAAAAGTTGCTCGATATTGCAGATTTGCACTCAGAAATGAAACCTCATCACCACCCAACAGCTAAAGCCCTCTTCCTGGAAGGGATTGAAATTTATACTGGTGCTGGTAAAGGCAAGTCTACTAGTGCTTTGGGTAAAGCTTTGCAGGCAATTGGTAGAGGAATTAATCATCCAGGGTCTACCCGTGTATTGATTATGCAGTGGCTTAAAGGTGGTAGCGGCTACACAGAAGACGCTGCGATCGCTGCTTTGCAGCAGTCATATCCAGAAGTGGTGGATCATCAGCGTTGCGGTGGAGATGCGATTGTCTGGCGAAATTCCCGGCAAGAATTAGATTATGTAGAAGCCGAACGAGGTTGGGAAATTGCCAAAGTTGCGATCGCCTCTGGATTGTATAAAACTATTATTCTCGATGAACTCAATCCCACCGTTGACTTAGAATTACTCCCCGTTGAACCCATTGTTCAAGCTTTACTCCGCAAACCCCGCGACACCGAAATTATTATCACTGGCCGTTGCCAAAATCCACCCGCGTATTTCGACTTGGCTAGCGTCCACTCAGAAGTTTATTGCCACAAACACTATGCTAATCAAGGCGTAGAACTTAAACGAGGTGTAGATTTTTAAATGGGGCATGGGGCATGGGGCATGGGGCAGATAACTAAATGTTGGCACATTAGCGGGAATTTTTACTTCTGTGGTAGTAAAATATTTTGCACAAAGCGATCGCGTCCTGCTGCCTTTGCTTTATATAACGCCCGATCCGCTGTGGCAATCATTTCTTCTAAGTCAGAATCTGGCTGAGGAATTTCTGTCGTAAACCCAACACTAATAGTTACATAAGGACTAACTTGGGAATTTTGATGAGGAATTGCTAGACCTCGGACAGCATGACAAATTTCGTCGGCAACATGAGTCGCCCCCTTGGTGTCTGTGTTAGGTAAAATCACAGCAAATTCTTCCCCACCATAACGGGCAACTAAATCTCCGGGACGTTTAATCATATCTTTGATAGCTTGGGCAATTTTCTGAAGACAGCGATCGCCTACCCGATGACCATAGGTATCATTATATAATTTGAAGAAATCAACATCGCAAAGAATCAGAGAAAGCGGACGTTGCTCGCGTTTTAGAAGCTGCCACTCTTGAGAAAAATACTCTTCAAACCGTCGGCGATTAGCTATTTGAGTTAATCCATCGATAGTAACTAATCGCTGCAATTCCAGATTCACGGCTTCCAGTTTTTGCTGCAACTGAGATTGCTGAATCAAGCGTTTTACCCGTTGTCGCAAAACTGCCCAGTGAATCGGTTTGGTAACAAAATCTATTGCTCCCACTGTAAATGCACGGTCAACTGACTCTTGATCATCAAGTCCTGTAATCATTAAAATTGGAGTGTGCTTGTTACAATCCAGAAGCTCCAACTGAGTGCAACACTCGAATCCATCCATATCCGGCATTATGGCATCCAGGAGTACTATATCAGGGTGCAGTTGCTTAAAAACATTTATTGCCTCTATGCCATTTTGAGCTTCCGCTATTTGATAGCCTTCCCGCTCTAAGAAATGCCGTAGTATCAGGCGAATAAAAGGTTCATCATCAACGATTAAAACTAAAGATTGACTTTCTTGATCTGTGGCTTTCATGGTGCTTCCTTGGCAAGTTCTTGTTCTAAGGCAGTTTTAACTTGTTCATATTCCTGATACAGTAGTGAAAGTAATTCTAGATTGTTTTCTAAGTTACTGTTGCGTGCCTGTGCTTCTAACACCTTGCAAAGCTGCGCTAAGGCGATCGCTCCAATAGAACCACTGCTGGACTTGAGTTTGTGTGCTGTTTGCCATATAGTCTGGATATCCTGAGTTGCGATCGCTGTGCTAATATGTTGCACTAGTCTGGCTGTCTCTGTAAGATAACACTCAATTAGTTCAGCAAATGCCACACGATCTCCTCTAAGCATAAGCTGCAAGGATTGGAGGACTTTGGCATCGATTTTCGCGCTTTTTAATGTCTGGTTTTTTCCTGACTGTAAGATATTTGACGAAGGTTGCAATTCTTGGTGTCTCACTTCCCCTTGTTGTTTGATGGAAGTGAATTCAAAATTTCTTTTGCGTGAACATTTGCTGAGTGCCTGAGCTAACTCTTGCAGCAGAATAGGTTTGCTAATGTAGTCATCCATACCAGCGGCAAGACAAACTTGGCGATCGCCCCGTATGGCATTGGCAGTAATGGCGATGATATGGGGACGAACACCCACCCCCCATTCTTGACAAATTCTCCGAGTTGCTTCTAACCCATCCATTTTGGGCATGTAAACATCCATCAACACTACGTCGAATTGCTGTTTTTGCAGAGCTGCGATCGCTTCTAGCCCATTGCTGACCACATCTGCGCCATAACCTATTTTCTGTAGCATCAGTAGAGCAACTTTCTGATTAACAACCGTATCCTCTGCCAGAAGAATTCGCAGTGGCAGTCGATGACCCAAATGCCGATCTACCAAAGGAAAATGAGAAATGCTGGCTAGGATCGGCTGATTTCCCAAAACACGAGTAATAACATCGTAGAGTTGAGAGTGTTTGATCGGTTTACTCAAAGAAGCAGCAAACTTGACATCATTAAAGTCTGAAGGAGTTTCTATTTTCGCTAAAGAAGTCATAATCACCAAAGGCAGATTTTGACAACCAGATTGCTTGCGGATTTGACGAGCTAGGGTTATGCCATCCATTTCTGGCATCTGCATATCTAAAATAGCAATATCAAACTGTGTTCCCTGAGCAAGTTTAACTAAAGCTTCTTTGCCAGATTTGGCGGCATAAGTTTCCATCTTCCAAGACTCAGCTAGCAAGCTGAGAATTTGGCGATTGGTTAGATTGTCATCCACAATCAATAATCGTTTGGATGCAAGCAACGGCGAAATGCTTAATTCGGCTTGTTCTGACTGAGCAACTACTTTGGTAATAATGGTGAAGTAAAATGTTGAACCTGGTGAAGAGTCAGGAGATGATAATAATTTTCCTTTATCCCATCTACGGCTAGGATTGCCACCAACCAACCCCTGGCTTTCTACCCAAAGAGTGCCGCCCATTATCTTACTGAGCCGCTTACTAATCGCCAATCCCAGCCCTGTGCCACCATATCGTCGAGTCATGGAGACATCAGCCTGAGTGAAGGGTTGAAATAATCGCTCTATTTTCTCTGGTGCGATGCCAATACCTGTATCTTTGATCGCAAATTGAATTTCGTAGAGAAGTTGCTCTTTTTCAACGGGTATCGGGGATTGGGGAGCAGGGGAGCAGGGGAGCAAAGGAGAAGTTGCAGTAAGTCTTTCCCCTGTGCCCCTGTGCCCCTGTGCCCCTGTGCCTCTTGTGCCCAGTCCTCGATCGCCAATCCCCAGTTCAACAGAGAGTACTACTTCTCCGGTTTCCGTAAACTTAATAGCATTGTTGAGCAGATTCATCAAGACTTGGCGCAGACGAGTTAAATCACCGACGATCTGAATGGGAACTTGGGGCTGGATTAGATAAACTAGTTCGATATCCTTTTGGGCAGCTTTCGGAGCTAAAAAGGAAATAGCCTCCTCTACACAAGCTCTCAAATCAAAAGGCTGTTCTTCTAATTCCAGTTTGCCCGACTCAATTTTGGAGAAATCTAGAATATCGTTGATGATGGTAAGTAAAGTATCTCCGCTACTGTGAACTATTTCCAGAAAGTCTTGCTGTTGAGGTGTGAGATCGGTATCCAGCAGTAGACCTGTCATAGCAATAACAGCATTCATTGGAGTCCGAATTTCGTGACTCATCATTGCTAAAAACTCACTTTTTGCCCGATTTGCGGCTTCTGCTTGGCGTTTTGCCTGCTCCAAGGCAAAGTTTTTCAACGTAAGTTCTTCACGTTGGCGCGTTTCTTGTTCCAGTAAGTGAGCTTGTGCTAGAGCAATACCTAGTTGAGCCGCCACAGCTTCTAGTAATTCGATTTCGTCTTGTGTCCATTGGCGAAAATAGTTGCACTGATGTAAGCCGATCGCACCATTGGGTTCTCCTTGATAGGAGGTGCGGATTGACAGCATGGACTTCAGCCCAATTTCTCGGCAGATAGCTTCAGTCCTTTGCAGCAAAGGTTCAACGTACACATCTGGAGAAGCGATCGCACTTTCTTGGGTCATCATCTGCTCGGCATAAGGATTGTTAGTCATGGGAACTTCCAATTTCAATACAGAGCAGTAACCAGGGAGTGTATTATATTGTGCTACTAGGGGAATTTGTGGTGTGGGGTTACTAATGTAAGAGTGGATCAGACAGCGATCGGCTCCAAATGCTTGTCCAATTTGGGTAGCAGCCGTCTTAAAGATTTTGCTGGTGTCAAGACTTTGACGAATTTCCTGAGTAATTTGTTCAAGTAGTAGAGTGCGATGCAATTGCCGTTGCAGTGCCTCTTTAGCTCGTTTGTTTTCGGTAATGTCGTGATTGATGCCGACAGTAGCAACAATTTCTCCCTGTTCATCCTGTAGAGCAACTACGGTTGTTTCGCAAATTCCCTCACTACCATCTTTGCGAATAAAGTGTATTTCCCCTGACCAACGTCCTTGCTGGTTGACTGTTGACAAAATGTTGACGCTTAATGTTGCGGCTACTTCCGGTTGATGCAAAATACTGGGATATTGAGTTAAAATCTCAGCTTTGGTATAGCCAAACATACTTTCGGCAGCAGGATTCCAGTCAATAATACTTCCGGTTAAATCTGTGATAATTACGCCATCATGCATGTTTTCAAAGGTGAGGGCTTGCCGACGCAGATTGGCTTCGGCTTGCTTGCGTAAGCAAAGCTTGTCGTAGACATCGCTAATATCTCTCTGAATGCCAATGAAGTGGCTTAACTCACCATTGTTGTCATGAATAGGAGAAATACTCAATTCATTCCAAAACAAAGTACCATCTTTGCGATAGTTGCGAAGAACAACTTTGCAACTTGTTCCAGTTCGAATAGATGAGCGCAATTCATTAAGTGCTGGTTGCTGGGTATCTGTGCGTTGCAAAAATCGACAGTTTTGCCCAATTACATCAGTAGCACTGTAGCCTGTTATTTGCTCAAAGGCAGGGTTGACGTAAATAACTGGATTGTAGGCGAGTTTAGCATCGGCAATAATAATCCCATTACTGGTAGCGGCAAGTGCCCTCTCTCTCAGTCTCAAGGTTTCTTCAACTAGCTTCAAATCAGTAATGTCAAACATAAACCCCCTGAGCATGATCGCAGTTCCGGCTTCTTCAACGACACTAACAATGTCTCGCAGCCAAACAACTCGCCCATCAGCAGCTAACATCCGGTATTCCAGTTCGTGATTCTCGCACCTAGCAGTTGCTTCTTGACAAAAACGAACAGAATTTTGCTTGTCATCTGGATGCAGATGATTAACCCAAAAATTTTCCTCGTACCACTCTGCGATCGGATAATTTAGCAAGTCTACCGCTTGCGGCCCAACGTAAATAAATCGCCAAGTTTTTAAGTCCAATTCCCAAGGGATGACTTTGACTGTTTCCAGCAGCTGTCGCAAACGATTTTCACTGGCGATCAGGGCAGTTTCTACTTGTTTCTGTTCAAAAATCCTGTGATTTAACTCCTGATTGATTGCTATTATTTGTTGGTTTATTGCATTCATTGCCAAGGCAAAATAGATTGATAATGTCAACGTGACAACAACTAATAACCCTGCAATCAATTCTACTTGTGTTAATAACCCCGGATTTTGGATTAAAAGTCTCTGCCAGAGTAGGAATACAGAGATTGAGAAAAAAATCCCTAGCAACAGCGCGAGTAATTCTCGTTGACGGAAAAATATCACAGCTTTGAACCAGTCATATCGGTGCTGTTTTACCACTTATTAACTCTCTAGGACTTTCAGGACTTATTGCACTAACTTTTACTTTTAAGTAATTTAAAACATCAGTAGTAAGGGGGTAATTACGGAATTTATTTTTAGTTAATATATCAAAATGTTTATATCTTGCCAGAAAAGCTTAATCATTTATGATTGTAATTACACTTCTTTTGATACCAATTATTTCTGAAGACCCATAGACAGAACCCTACGCCTGCGGGAGAGGTTTGCCCAGGTCAAAATAAGGTGCAACTTCAGCAAGAATTAGTATGAGAACTGCAAATTTTCTGTAGTACACCGTGGTGGAAGTTTGTTTACCTTTAAGGAGTTGCTTTGAGCAACTTATCTGGTTAATTGAGATGGAAGTAGGTATTGCAAACCAAAAGACCCCTGACTTCTTGAAGGAAGTAGGGGATCTAAGCCTCTCGCTGGAGAGCAAATTAAATATAGTGGTTTCCGCAAATTTTAAGTAGACTATGCCTGCGATCGCAACAAAAGAGTAATGGAGATTAAAAACCAATACAGTCCAGATAAACCCAAAACCCAGATGTAGAGACGCGATTTATTACGTCTTGATTTATCGCGTCTTGAAGACCAATTATCTACACCAATAACCTTTAACCCAAGTATATTGGATGAAAAACAAGGGTTAATGCCATTCGCTTGTAATTTAAATTACAGCTGCTTGGCGTTGACAATCAAAAACAACCATGTAGGAAGCATTTGGTATTTCTTGAGGAAGGTGGCGCATATAGCCATCGGCATCAGAACGGCTGCGGAAGCGAGCAACAATCTCCCGTTGCGTATTAGGAAGTAGACGAGCGATCGCCCAAGAATTGAGGCGTTCTTTATACGCAATAGTCTGATTGTCTGATTGAGAAGCTTTGTTATCCGTATTTTCTGGCATAATTATGTTAACCGTATGAAGTTTAATGAAGGGCGTTAATTAGTTTCTAGGTAGGAATGCACTAACGCTTTTTTTTATGCTGCTGCCACCTTGTTATTCGATTCTTAATAAATTGTCAACACTGAGCGCTATATTTTAGACCAATTAAGTTGGAATTTTCAGGTACAAATGAATCTCAAAGCCTTAACTTGCAATTGTTTCCAGGACACAACCATGTTCAAGCAGAAAGTTTGGCAATTATTGGGTTTGCATAATTTGTATGCATACACATAAGTAAAGTCCGCATCAGTGGTAAAACAAACATTAATGTCTGAAAATATACTATTAGAAGCTGAAGAGAAAACGAATAATAATGTGCGTAAAATTAATCAGCACGTAGACGCTCTTAATTTTTCTATAGTGTGGTTAGTAAAGCTACATTGCGAGCATTTACATTTTTTATAGTTAGTTGAGAATAATTAAATTGTTAAAGTCTTTTTAAATATTCAAGAATGAATTTTTATTTAGCTTTTGACTAGAGCTTTAAGGACAACACATAGTGCAATTATTTAAATTAAAAATTCTTGACTAATTGTCACCAAATAGTTAAAAAATTCTCGAGGAAATTACAGTTGTCAATAATGAAAACACCATTCGTAACATCAATAATCCAAAAAATAGCAGAGGAAATAGGAGCAGTAGTTTTAGTAGACCCAGAATGCGACTTTATGGGATTGATTACATTTAAAAACGGCAATAAAACCTTCTTTCGTAATACCAGGTTTAGTATTAATTCTCTTGGCTCAGTAGCAATAGCTAAAGATAAAGCAGTTTCAAACTTTTTTCTGAATAAATTTGGCTATAAGGTTACTGAAGGAAAAACATTTTTTAGTAACGAATTATGCGAAGAAATAGCTAATGCTAGAAATATAGATGCAGGATTTTATTATGCTAAGGAGTTGGGATTTCCTGTAATTGTCAAGCCGATTAATCTTAGTCAAGGAATGTTTGTTACCAAGGTTCACAATAAACAAGAATATTATCAAGTAGCTAAGAAAATATTACAAAAAATTTCAGGATTTATGGTTGAGCGGTTCTATAGTGGCAATGATTATAGAATTGTAGTACTTGATGATAAAGTAGTTTCGGCATATCAAAGAATCCCCTTATTTATCATCGGAGATGGTCAATCTACTGTTTTGCAACTTATGCAACAGAAGCAAGAAACTTTTATCAAAAATGGTAGAAAAGAAATTATAGATTTTGAAGATTACAGAATCAAAAAAAACTTGCAAAGACGGAAGCTAAATTTTAGTAACGTTATACCTAATAATAATATAGTCTATCTTTTAGATAATGCAAATTTATCAACTGGAGGTGAGGCAATAGACTTCACTGACAATATCCATCCTGATTTTAAAAAATTAGCAGTAAATATTACAAAAGATATGGAGTTAAGATTATCAGGTGTGGATATTCTTGCTAGTGATATAACGTCGCCAATGGGAGATTATACAATTATTGAAGTAAATGGCGCTCCTAGCTTAACTCACTATGCATCATTTGGTGAAGTTCAGACGAAAAGAGTCGAAAATTTATATCTCCAAGTTCTCAAAGTACTTGAAAATGAGAATAACAGAGTAAATTATTGATTTTGACTGGAGGCGGAGCCGGAATTGCTCCCCTCCTGAACTCTTTTTCAATTTTACCTATCTCTTCACCAATCCTTATCTAGTAAGGATTCAAATTCAGCTTGCAAGGCGTTTATATCCGCCAACCTTGTGACTAGTAAATTATCTTTACCAGCATCATTTAACCGTACTTTCCAATAACGAATACTGTCTGAGTTATTCAACCAAAACTTAATCACCGTATCTACTACTTGATCCAGATTCCAATCCCACTTTGCTGGAACTGATTCCACCGATTCTAAAAACGTATCTAGCGTACACGTATGCATTCCCAAGTATTCCACACCTTCGTGGGGTGGTTTTTGCCCATTTTGCTGTTGCTGATTAAAAAACTGCAAAAGTGGAGATATGCCTACAATATCAAAAGTGTATTTCATGCCAGTACTCTCAATTTTATATTACTTACAGGAAATATTTAGTCTTTTCTATTTCTAAAATAATATCTGGAAAGGAACTAAAGCATCTGCAAAAAGTGCAGTTTTGGTCTATATCATAGGCATTAAATCTCAGCTATAAATTAGCACTGACAAGCATTGAGTGCTAATATTTATTTGAGAGTTTGATTGATTACTAAAAAGTTTCAGGCATTAATTCAAAGATGTATATATCTTTAATAATTATTTAATTAGTTACGTTGCGGCTTGTAAAGGCTAGATCCTGCCTAACCCATCTTTTTAAGGCTTGTGCTGATAAATAAAGTGGCTGTGTAATGAAATCAGTAGCCCAACACATATACTAGATGCTATCAATGCCAACCAAACTGCCTTTCTGGAGCGATCGCACCCAAAATACAGATGGGGTCAAGTCAAGGGAGTATAAATTTAAACTCACTTGACAGTGCAGTTTTAAAAGTGTCACTTACTAGACTCGCCTTTTGATTGAAGCAGTGATACTATTTATTTGTGTGAGGAGCAAGTTAAAAATAAAAAACGCCTGGGGTGGAAACACGGCAACACTCCCAGGCGTTTTTTAATTGGTACACAGAAAACAGTCTTTGCAGATTCGCCCAAACCGGATTGCTATACATCGGATGTAGCAATAGCCCAATCTAAAATCTAAAATTCCTTAAGTTGCACCAAATTCAGTTTGTAAGGCTTCATCGTTATTATCAGCGATCGTTGCCACAACGGTAATTAACCGAGATACTTCGCCAGGAGATAACTCTGCTAAGGTGCGTGTCGATATTACAACCACCCGGTTTTCAATAATGCCGAAGCGCGCCTCAAAAGTGCTGGAGCAGTTTAACTCCAAAAGATACCGCATCAACTTAGGTTCATTTTTCGCAGGTAAATTTAGCACCGCAGACCAAACCGTTATGGTGTCTTCATCGCTTGTGCCGTTGAGTTGGACAAATACTTGCACACTTCCATACTTAAACTTCCAAAGATAACCAGCCTCTGGAGTGTGGCTAACCATCGCACTATCATCTTGTTCCAAAGAGTCGATGACATTTTCAATTACCTCAACATGGTTAATGCTTGTCGTCTCGGCGATTAAATCATTAACGGATTCGTTACTAGTTACGGTTTCTGGGTAGCTTGCCATACAGATTTTTTTCTCAACATACTCGCTCTACACATACTTTATAACTTGTGGACGTAGTTGGAGGGGCAATTCATGAATTACCCCTACTAATTGCTCCCGCCACCATCTGGTATGGTGGCGGGAGGAACAAAGAATTATTCTGGAAAAATCAATGACGATCGCGCTTAACCTAACGTGAATTCGATGAACCTCTCCCTCCCAACCTCCCTCTCCGAAACGGAAAGGGAGGAGCAACGAAAAATTCAGCTTTTTGCTCCCCTCTCCGACACGGAGAGGGGCTGGGGGAGAGGTAAAATAAGACTTGTCGAACTCACGTTAACCTACATCATCGTGGGCAAAGCGGTTAAAAAGGAAGTCTAATGCATAGTTACGCAGTTGGTAATATTGTGGATCTTCCATGATGCGGCTGCGATCGCGCGGACGAGAAAAGGGAATTTCCATAACTTCGCCAATCTTCGCGTGTGGGCCGTTGGTCATCATTACCAATTTGTCTGCTAAAAATAGTGCCTCGTCGATGTCGTGGGTAATCATCAGCACTGTACAACGGTTATCGCCCCAAATTTTCAGCAATTCTTCTTGTAATTCTTCTTTGGTAATGGCATCCAGCGCCCCAAAAGGTTCATCTAAAATTAAAACTTTCGGACGAATCGCCAAAGCACGTGCGATAGAAACCCGTTGTCTCATCCCGCCGGACATTTGCATTGGTTTCTTTTCCATCGCATCAGCCAGTCCCACCATTGCTAAATGATCGCGCACGATCGCTCTTTTTTCAGCTTGTGGTTTGTTGGGATAAACGGCGTTAACAGCTAAGTAGATATTTTCAAAAGCAGTGCGCCAAGGTAGCAGGGCATAGTTTTGGAAGACAACCATTCTGTCTGGGCCTGGTTGGGTAATGGGTTCTCCTTCGAGTAACACTTGCCCGGAGGTGGGAAAGTTAAAACCGGATACCATATTTAACAGTGTCGATTTGCCACAGCCAGAGTGACCGATGACGCAAATAAACTCACCTTGTTCGACGTTGAGGTTAACGCCGTCGAGTACGGTGAAGGGTCCTTTCTTTGTGGGATAGACTTTGGTAACGTCTTTAATTTCTAAGAAAGGTCTGCGGCTGGTGGTTGCAGTGGTTAATGGTTTTCCTAGTGTGGTTGTAGCTGTTGAGTTGCGGTTTTGCATGGTATTTGGTATTTGGGGATTAAAAAGCTTAATGTAGGCGATGCGAAAATGAATATTCTGACCTCTCTCCAAACCTCTCCCCTTTTAGGGGAGAGGCTTTGAATCTCCCCCTTCCCTACAAGGGAAGGGGGTAGGGGGTTAGGTCTTTTGCTGGTTTTTCAGATGATGTAAAAAGTCAGATTGTTAATGGAGATAAAAGGTGGATTCATCCAGTTCAAATACTCGTTAACGGAGATAAAAGATGGATTCATCCGGTTCAAATACTCGTTAACGGAGATAAAAGGTGGATTCATCCAGTTCAAATACTCGTTAACGGAGATAAAAGGTGGATTCATCCAGTTCAAACACTCGTTAACAGAGATAAAAGGTGGATTCATCCGGTTCAAACACTCGTTAACGGAGATAAAAGGTGGATTCATCCAGTTCAAAGGCTCATTAATGGAGTTCAGAGGTTCGCGCGTGATGTGCTACTTCTCCCACTCCCTCTTTCTCTCACGATTTTCTTATGAAGCAAGTCTCCTTCTTGGTGCATCAAGAACAACTTCCGCGACTGAAAAATCACGTTTAATCTTCAAACTGTTGAGATAAGCGATCGGATCGTCAGCGTTAAAGGGAGTCCCATCGAACAGTTGGATCGGTTGGCGAATATAGCTAATATCCAAACCTAATTCTCGTGCGGCGGTGCTGAAAACACGCACGCGACACACCCGTTCAACAACTTCTACCCAATTTCTGGGGAAGGGAGTGTCACCCCAACGCGCCAATTGACTCATAATCCAAATTTGTTCGGTGCGGCTGGGGCGGTTGATCGCGGAATCGGAATAAAACTGGTGATGGGCATAGTCCCGCAACGGATGGTCTAAGTCACAGGTGAGATTATCTGGATCTTCGAGTTGAATGTATTCTAAATCTGTGCTGACGTACTCTCGCCCTGCTAAAATTTGCCGAATTTCTTGGGTATTTTCGGGATTTGCACAATAGTGGCAAGCTTCTAACAAAGCTTTAGTCAAGGCGATATGCGTATTTGGATAATTTTCTGCCCAATCTTCCCGCACACCAAGAACTTTACCTGGGTGTCCCAACCAAACTTCTAAGTCGGTAGCGATGGTAAAACCGACATTTTCCACAGCAGCGCGGTAGTTCCAAGGTTCACCCACGCAGTAACCATCAATGCTTCCGGCTTTTAGGTCAGCTACCATCTGCGCTGGGGGAATGGTCTTCATGTCCACATCGCTATCGGGGTCAATTCCACCAGCTGCTAGCCAGTAACGCAGCAGCAAATTGTGCATAGATGCGGGATGCACTACTCCCATTGTGTGCCTTTGTTCGTGGGTAAGAATCAGATGATTTCTGAAGTCAGATAAGGTTTGCACGCCTTGATCGTAAAAGCGTTTTGCTAAGGTGATGGCGTTACCGTTGCGAGTCATGGTAAGGGCGGTGACAACAGGGAGAGGTTGGTTATTATGTCCTCCCAAAGTTAGCCACATCGGCATCCCTGAAGGCATTTGAGCTGCATCCAAATAACCACCACTTATGCCATCTTCTATACCCCGCCAGCTACTTTCCCGCACGAGGTTAACTTCATCTAAACCATGTTTGAGAAAGAAGCCTTTTTCTTTGGCAACTGCTAAGGGGGCGCAAGCTGTCAGAGGTAAAAAGCCAATTTCTAGGTTAACTTTTTCTAATCCATGACGGGCAACGTCGGCAGTTTTTCTCGCCCGAATTTTCTTAATCCGTTTTTGCTGATTGAGGAAGTAAATCATCTCACTCCGCAAGCTGTAATAGCTGGGATGTTCTACTACTTCCATCCGCTTGCGGGGTCTGGGAATATCCACTTCTAAAATGTCGCCGATTTTAGATTCGGGGCCGTTAGTTAACATCACGATTCTGTCAGATAACAGCACGGCTTCATCGACATCATGTGTCACCATCACGGCGGTAACTTCATTTTCTTCGCAAATTTGCATCAGTTGTTCTTGCAAATTGCCGCGTGTGAGTGCATCCAATGCGCCAAAGGGTTCATCTAGCAGCAGTAATTTGGGACGAATCGCTAAGGCGCGGGCGATCGCAACTCGCTGCTTTTGTCCACCTGATAACATTCCCGGCTGTTTGTCAGCATGGGGACGCAAACCCACCATATTTATATGTTTTTCGATAATGGCGTTGCGTTCGGCTGCGGGTAAACCCTTCATTACTGAGTCCACAGCGAGGGCAATATTTTCTCTTACCGTCCGCCAAGGTAATAGCGAATAATTTTGGAACACCACCATCCTGTCTGGGCCGGGTTTGGTGATTTTTTGTCCTTCGAGAGTGACAATACCCTCAGTTGGCAAATCCAAACCCGCAATCATATTTAATAGAGTGGATTTACCGCAACCGGAGTGACCAATCAAAGAAACGAATTCTCCTTTTTTTATTTGGAGGTCGATTCCTTTGAGGGCAATATATTTTCCACCACCAGTTAATTCAAAAACTTTTTCAATTTGATCGACAGCTACAAACATAGGGGATAGGGGGTAGGGGATAGGGATAGGGGGTAGGGGGTAGGGGATTAGATTCAAAGGATCTTCCTCTCCTCTGTAACCTGTCCCCTGTCACCTATTTTTCCGGTAAAATCTTGTTTTGCAGCCAACCCATCGCTTTATCTAGCACCAAGCCAACAATGCCGATATAAACTAGAGCCAAAATTACTTCGCTGACGTTGTTATTTTGATAGGCATCCCAGATAAAAAACCCGATTCCGACAATACCGGACATGACGATTTCGGCGGCGATAATTGCTAACCAAGCTAAACCGATCGCAATTCTCAAACCGGTAAAGATGTAGGGTAATGCCGCCGGAATTAAAATATTAGTGAAATATTCTTTGCGGCTAAGTTGCAGAACTTTGGCGACGTTGTTGTAATCTTGGGGAATTTGGGTAACGCCGACAGCAGTGTTAATTAAGATGGGCCAAATGGCAGTGATGAAAATTACGAATAAGGCTGCGGGTTCGTTTTGTCGTAAAGCTGCTAAAGAAATTGGTACCCAAGCTAGAGGTGGTACTGTCCGCAGTAGTTGAAAGATGGGGTCTAAAGCTTTGGACATGGTTTTATTCACCCCAATCAAAATGCCCAAGGCAATACCAACGATCGCAGCTAGGGTATAACTGATGGCAACTCGTTGTAAACTAGCGAGAATCTGCCAAAACAGACCTTTATCAATGCCACCTCGGTCATAAAATGGCCAGAAAATCAAAACCCAAGTGTCTTGGATAACTTGTATCGGCCCTGGTAATGTGGCTCCTGGAGTCCAGGCAAAGAGTTGCCAGATAATCAGGAAGATGGCGATCGCGATCGTTGGTGGTATTAGGTCAGGAAATTGCTTTTTCAGGCTGGATATAAAGCCATTACTCAATCTAGGGCTTGCAGGACGTTTTTGAGCTATTGTCATGATGTTGTATTCTCCGCAAATTTTATTTGTTATTTGTCATAGACGCGATGAATCGCGTCTCTACAAGAGTTTAATCGTGCCTCTAAATACTGACTTTTTTGATTTTCAAATTCTTCAAATATTCTTCTGGTTTTTCGGGGTCAAATTTGATGCCATCAAAGAACTGTTCTAGACCACGAGATGTATTTGTAGGAATATCAGCAGTAGCAATTCCAGCTTCTTTTGCAGCTTCTTTCCAAATATCTTCACGGTTGACTTTGTTGATAAGTTCCTTAGCCTTAGCAGCATTATTATCTAGGTAATCTTTTGGCAAGAATCCCCAACGAACGTTTTCAGTGATGAACCATAAATCATGACTCTTGTATGGATAAGAAACACTACCTTTCTCATCTTTCCAGTAATAAGCAGCCATTGATTTATCATCAATTTTGCGACCATCACCCATGTCATACTTTCCTTGGTATGGATCAGCCAGGATTTCGGGTGAAGAAAGATTGAAATAATTTCGTCCAGCCAAAATTTCAGCCGCTTCTTTGCGATTATCAAAATTATCTAGCCATTGTTGGGCTTCCATAATTCCTTTTAAAATTGCTTTGGTAGCCTTGGGATTTTTATCAACCCAATCGCCTCTCATGGCGAGGTATTCTTCAGGATGATTCTTCCAAATTTCTGCGGTTAATGCTGCTACGTAGCCGATTTTGTCTTGCACCAGGCGATAAGGCCAGGGATCGCCTGTACTAAAGGCATCCATTGTTCCTGTTTTCATGTTGGCGACAGTTTGCGCTGCTGGTACTGTGAGCAATTTGACATCTGCATCCGGGTCTAAGCCGCCTGCTGCTAACCAGTAGCGAATCCACAAATCTTGGTTGACGTGGGGAAAGGTAAATGCAGCAGTGAAGGGTGTTGAGGATTTTAATTCCTTAAATAAAGACTTAGCGCTGGCAAGTTGTAAACTAATACCTTTGCCTTGGTGCTTGTTTGCGATCGCAATTCCATTTCCATGTGTAATTAACTGACATAATACATACATGGGAATTTTTTGATTGCCCTTGGTAATTAAACCTTCTGTAATTAAATGTGGCATTGGCATCTGCCATTGACCGCCATCTATCCCACCACCAGCAGAACCAATTTCTACGTTGTCTCTGGCTGCACCCCAAGAAGCTTGTTTGGAAAGGTCAACATTAGTCATGCCATACTTGGCAAAAAATCCTTTTTCTTTAGCAATAATTAAAGGAGCCGCTTCTACAATGGGAATATATCCCAACTTGACTGTAGTAGTTTCTGGTATTTGTTCAGGGCTAATATTAGCAACAGTTTGAGCAGTTGGCTGTGCTTGACTGCTTCCACCAGTGAGGTTTTCAGGAGGATTACCCAAACAGCCTTTGAGGAATATAGTACCCGCAGATGCTCCGGCTGTGAAGATAAATTTGCGGCGAGAAATTTGATTAAAAAATTCTGTCATAAATATCTCCTGAAAACGCGAATGTTATTTTTTATAGCTATGACAATTTAGGCAAAAAACCTTGTGTTTCTTGCATTATTAATGATTAATCAAGCTATATTTGACCAAGCGATCGCAGCCATTTCATCAATGAAATAGCTACCTGTATAAAAACTCGGCTAATTTATTGGCTCTGCTTTTTTAATGTGATGCAGAGGTATCATTCACCTTGTTGAAATTAGTTTACAGCCTTTGAAGCCGAATTTGTTAACTTGGAGTGGAGATTATTAAACAAATATTAGATTGGATGTATAAGTAAAAATTTATCTATTATCCTCAACTATAGGAATAATTTTTAATATATAAACTCTTATCTATGAAGACTATTATGTTTAATTTATGATTTACTGTTTCTGTTTATTTTCTAACTTAATTTTAGTCATAATGTGTCATATATAAGTTTTCATTTATCATGACTATTATGTTGAGGCTATGATTTATCTAGCAACTCTATTTGATTTGGAAACACCAAGAGGCTCAGATCCCCGACTTCTTCAAGAAGTCGGGGATCTTTCTATTCGTAACTCCTACACGGATTGCTATATCACATCCAGATAATTAGTTATGATTGTCTCAACCAAGCAAACAATTTGTGAGTATTTTAAGTAGTATATTCGGCGTTAATCTTCACGTAGTCATAACTCAAATCACAACCCCAAGCTTTACCCACACCATGACCATTGCCAACATTAACGGAGATTAACACCGTATCCTGTTGGAGATAAGCACCCGTCGCTGCTTTTTTTAAATAAGCACTAGCTGCTCCACGATCAAATTGCAGAGGTTGCCCATTTTCTAACATTAAGAAATTCCCTAGCTTAATTTGCAGGTTTTCTTGCTCAAAGGGCACACCTGCACGTCCAGCGGCGGCGGCGATGCGTCCCCAATTTGGATCGCGTCCAAAGATTGCAGATTTAACTAAGGATGAACCGGCGATAGTTTTGGCTATTTGTCGGGCTGAGAGTTCCTCATGAGCGCCAGTCACTTCCACTTCAATGAGACAAGTTGCACCTTCACCATCACGAGCGATCGCTTTGGCTAAATGCTGGCAAACTGCTGTTAACATCGCCTCTAATTTCTCTGCTTCTGCGCCCCATTCTATAATTGCTGGGGTGCGAGATTGACCATTTGCCAAGGCAATTAAGCTGTCGTTGGTGCTGGTGTCACCATCCACAGTAATGGAATTAAAACTTCTATCAGTGGCCCTTGTTAACATCTGCTGCCAAAGGTGAGGCGAAACCACAGCATCACAAGTAACAAATGCCAGCATGGTTGCCATGTTGGGGTGAATCATACCGGAACCTTTGGCAATGCCACCAATTCGTACCGGGCGATCGCTTATAGTTGTCTCTAGGGCAATGGATTTTGTTACCAAGTCTGTAGTGATAATCGCCCCAGCAGCAGCATCCGAACCTGTTGCTGATAGTGCTGCTACTACTTTGGGAATTCCACTTCGCAAAGCATCCATCTTAATTCTTTGACCAATTACACCAGTGGAAGCCAATAACACAGATTCAGATGCGATGTTCAGGGCTTGGGCTACTGCCAGAGCAGATTCTAGGGTATCAAGGTTGCCTTGAGTTCCTGTCGCAGCGTTTGCTTGTCCAGCGTTGCAGAGGATGGCACGAGCGCTTTGTTTGGCTTGCAAGCGTTGGCGACAATATTCTACACAGGCAGCTTTAACTTGGCTGGTGGTGAATACACCTGCTGCGATCGCTTCCACTTCTGAGAATATCAAAGCTAAATCTGGCAACCCCGAAGGTTTCAACCCTGCGGTAATTCCCGCCGCCTGATACCCCCTTGGTGCTGTGATACCACCTGTTATTTCTTGCCAATCTGCCATTATTTTTCCTTACAACTATCAGGTTGGATAGGTCAATTTGTACTTTACAAAAGTGCTGAGTTAGGAGTTACGAGTTAAGAGTTATTAGTTTCCCCCTACTCCCCACTCCCTTTTAGTGTGAGTTTATTTGCTGATGGCAATAATAATGCACCAGTTGGCGATTGGCATAATTGTTTTTACCTTTCTTATGACGAAAAACCAAAACAAAAAAGGAGAGCCACTTGGGCCACTCTCTAGATCGTCAGGATACATCTGCTTACTAATCTCTCTGATTTACTTTTTAAGGGTTAATACTTATTTATTGAGATTATTTCTAAAAATTTTTAAATTTTATCCGTAAATACCACGAAAATAAAATAAAAAAGAGAGCTACTTAGGCAGCTCTCCAGATCATCAGGGTGCATCTACTTACCACAGCATATCATTTTACGTATGAGGGTTGTCACCAGCTTTTATATGAAGATTGTGTGAAGCAAGACCGGGAAAATACTTAGTTGGGGAATTGGGCATTGGTTATTTCCCCTTTGCCCCTTTGCCCCTCTGCCCCTCTGCTCCTCCTACTTCCTCACCCAACAAAGTTAGCTTGACAAGCTCACTAGGCGTTCAGTTTTTTCTCGACCAATTCGTTAGTCAGCTTAGGATCGGCACGTTTGTCTGTCTTTTTCAGAACTTGTCCGACAAAGAAGCCTTTGAGGTTAGTGTTACCGTTGCGATACTTTTCTAGTTCTTTGGGATTGGCGGCTATGACTTCATCAACAATCGGTTCCAGTACACTAGGATCGGTGATTAACTCTTGGCCTGCAAAGGCTTTTTCAGGAGAAATACCACTAAGCAAATCTGGCAACTTTTGTTTAGCTTGAGCATTGCTAATTTTGCCCGTTTCAATGCGAGCGATGATATCTGCTAAATTGGTGGGAGTCAGTCCGATTTGACTAATAGTGAGTTTTTGCTTATTGAGGTGGGCTGCAATATCTTGAGTAATCCAGTTTGCAGCAGCTTTGGCATTTGCTCCAGATGCGATCGCAGTTTCAAAATATTCGGCGATTGAACGATCTTCTGTTAACACTCGCGCATCGTAAGGAGAAAGCCCCAATTCACTTTCATAATGATGGCGTTTTTGGGCTGGTAATTCTGGTAGTTCGCTACGCCATTGCTCTAATTGTGCATTTGACACCTCAATTGGTGCTAAATCTGGTTCCGGGAAGTAGCGATAATCGCTAGAACCTTCTTTCACGCGCATACTACTTGTGCATTGAGCGCCTTCTTGCCACAGCCGAGTTTCTTGGATGATGCGATCGCCTGCTTCGATGGCGGCAATTTGGCGTTCAATTTCGTAGTCAATCGCCCGTTGGATGGCGCTAAAGGAGTTCATGTTTTTAATTTCTACTTTGGTGCCAAACTCCTCTCTTCCCACTGGACGCACAGAAATGTTGACATCGCAGCGCAGAGATCCTTGTTCCATGTTGCCGTCACTCACGCCGAGATACCGGACAATCCGGCGCAACTCTTCGGCATATTCAGCAGCTTCTACTCCAGAACGCAGATCCGGTTCTGAAACAATTTCTACTAACGGGATACCTGCGCGATTGTAGTCTACCAGAGAATAGGAAGAACCAGAGAGGCGATCGCTACCAGCGTGTACCAATTTTCCCGCATCTTCTTCCATGTGCAGACGCGTAATGCCAATGCGTTTGCGAATCGGATTACCCTCAGCATCTACCAACTCAATTTCTAACCAACCATGTTCTGCGATCGGTAGATCGTATTGAGAAATTTGGTAATTTTTGGGTAAATCTGGATAAAAATACTGTTTACGGTCAAATTTACTATATTTAGCAATTTGACAATTTAGTGCTAAACCAGCTTTGACGGCGTATTCTAATACTTTTTCATTGAGTACAGGTAAGACCCCAGGTAAACCCATACAAACCGGGTCAATGTTAGTATTGGGGTCAGAGCCGAATGCCGTAGAGCTATTAGAGAAAATCTTGGTATTAGTACTCAGCTGACAATGGGTTTCTAAACCAATAATCGCTTCATACTCAGTTTTTACAGTCGTAGCAGTGGTCATAATATCAATAATTTGAGCATAATCCTTGTAGTGGTACTATTGTAGCGGCGTATTGAGTTGCTCTGAAGACGGTTATTTGGGTGAGCAATGCTTACCTCTTGAGCTTGAAAAGGGAGACGCACATCTAAGGTGAAGAAAATCTTAATCATTGGTTCTGGAGGTGCTGGTAAATCTACCCTAGCCAGCGAACTCGGAATCATCTTAGGTTTAGAAGTGATTCACTTGGATGCTTGGTACTGGAATCCTGGTTGGGTTGAGACTCCAAAAGCTGAATGGCAGAGCATAATCCAAGACCTTACCCTACGAGAATCTTGGATTATGGATGGTAATTATGGCGGTACTCTCGATGTTCGTTTGTCGGTTGCAGACACGGTAATTTTTTTGGATTTTCCCCGGCTTTTATGTTTGTCGTGAGTGATTAAACGTCGCTTCATGTATGCAGGACAATCCAGTCCTGACATGGCATCAGATTGTCCTGAAAGATTGAATTGGGAATTTCTCAAATATATCTGGTCATACCCAATTATTTGTCGTCCTGGAATTTTAGAAAAACTTAGTCAATTAACACCAAATCAGCAAGTTATTATTCTCCGCAAACCAATAGAAGTTAGAGATTTTTTGCAAAATATTTCACACAATTCAGATTTAATCAATTGATTTTTATGAAAAAAAATGAATAAATAAATAATATATAAAGTATATATTGTTACTTATGTGTTAGCCAATTACCAAAAAATTAGATTAAATTACTATGATAAAGTATGAAATTAGCAAATTATGATAGGGAGCAACTCAGATTATGATTGATGTCAAAACAGCAGTAAATGCTGCATATCAATATATAAAATCCATACAAGATATAATGGGTTCTTCATTAGGAGATTTGAGACTGGAAGAAGTTGAACTTTCTGAGGATAAAAGCTTCTGGTTGATTACTTTAGGGTTTGATATTCCTAAAAAACCTCCTAAAAGCCGATTGGAAGATTTAATTCCTCCCTCTCTTACTTCAACCCCTGTGTTGTATGAACGAGAATATAAACTTTTTAAAGTGAATTCTCAAACTGGCGAAGTAGAAGCAATGAAAATTAGACAAGTATGAAAGATTTGATTGCTTCCCTTGTTCGTCGTTATTGCCAAAAAGGGGTTTTAATTGATACAAATATTCTGCTTCTCTTTTTAGTTGGGAGCGTCAATCAAGAACGAATAACTAAATTTAATCGAACCCAGCAATTTATACCAGAAGATTATGAGCTTCTGCTAGAATTTATTGCACGCTTTCAAAAGCTTGTAACAACTCCGAATATTCTGACAGAAGTTAATAGCCTCGCAAATCAACTTGGTGAACCGGAACGTTCTCAGTGCTTTGCAATATTTGCTCAATTTGTTAAAAATGTTGCTCTTTTGGATGAATACTACGTAAATAGTTTAGATGCGGTTAATACTGAAAAATTTGTCAAGTTCGGACTTACTGACAGTGGAATCCTGACTTTATCTAAAGGGAAGTATCTTGTACTAACTGATGACTTCAAGCTAGCAAGTTATGTTCAGAGTGTAGAAGTTGACGTGATTAACTTTAACAATATTCGTGTCTTTAACTGGAAGTAAAAATATGAAATTATTTTGGAAGGGTTAATTTCTATAATTTTTATATATAAATTAAAAAATGCCTGGGAGTGTTGCCGTGTTTCCACCCCAGACATTTTTTATTCTTAACTTGCTCCTCACACACAAATAGATAATATCACTACTTCTATCAGATGGCAAGTATATTGAGTGACAATTCTAAAACCGCACTGGCAATCCAATTTCTGACCAATTAAAAAGCGCTTGGGAGTGTTGCCGTGTTTCCACCCCAGGCGCTTTTTATTTTTAACTTGCTCCTCACACACGACTAAAATATATCACTAGTCCAATGCAAAAGCAAGTAAATTATGTGACACTTTTTAAACTGCACACCTTACGGTCAATAATTTAGTGTAAAAAGTGACGTACACCAGTTAAGACCATCAGCAAACCCAGTTCGTTAGCAGCTTTGATTGAATCTTTATCGCGCAAACTTCCCCCAGGTTGGACAATGGCTGTAATTCCTGCGGCTGCGGCTGTTTTGACTGAATCATCAAAGGGGAAGAATCCATCGCTGGCTAAAGTTGCACCTTTGGCTTTTTCTCCAGCTTGTTCTAGGGCAATTTTAACAGAGCCAACACGGTTCATTTGACCAGCACCTACTCCTACTGTAGTGCGATCGCTAGTTACAACAATGGCATTAGATTTCACGTGTTTGCAAATTTTCCATGCAAACAACAGTTCGGCTAATTCGCTCTCAGTGGGTTGACGTTCAGTTACAACTTGCCATTGACTGGCATCAGCAATCACATCATCGCTAGCTTGGACAAGGAAACCACCTGCGATCGCTTTTACTGTATCTTTAGGGCCACTGCTTAAATCAGCTAGAGTCAAAACCCGCACGTTAGATTTTTTGGCCAGGATTTCTTGAGCTTCCGCATCACAACTTGGTGCAACCACGCATTCTAAAAATGTTTTGGTTAACTCGCTAGCCGTAGCCGCATCAATCGGACGGTTGAGTGCCACAATACCACCAAAAGCAGAAGTCGAATCAGCATTAAAAGCTTTTTGATAAGCTTCGGAAATTGTACTTCCCAATGCCGTACCACAGGGATTTGTATGTTTGATAATCGTTGCTGCTGGAGTATCAGTGAATTCAGCAATAATTCGGCGTGCGGCTTCTAAATCAACTAAGTTATTGTAACTAAGTTCTTTGCCTTGCAATTTCGTTGCGGCTGTCCATCCTGTTGGGGTAGTACCAGTTTGATACCAGGTGGCGGGTTGATGGGGATTCTCGCCGTAACGCAGAGATTGCAATTGTGTGCCGTTCAGGGTGTACTGCTCTGCTTCTGCTAGGTAAGATGCGATCGCGCGATCGTAACTAGCAGTATGCGAAAATCCTTTTAATGCCGCCTTTTGCCGAAACTCTAGGGATGCTACGCCGTTATTTTGGCGTAATTCCTCCAAATACTCCTCATACTGTGCTGGATCGCATAATACAGTGAGATGAGCAAAGTTTTTCGATGATGCCCGCAGCATAGCTGGCCCACCGATATCAATTTGTTCAACAGCCTCTAATAATGTTACCCCTGGTTTAGCGATCGTTTCCTCAAAAGGATATAGATTCACCACCACTAAATCAATCGGGCGAATTTGGTTATTTTCTAAATCTGTAATATCTTGGGGAACATCTCGCCGCGCCAAAATTCCGCCATGAATTCGGGGATGTAGAGTTTTGACTCGGCCACCTAAAATTTCTGGAGAACCTGTGTAATCTGCAACTTTCGTAACAGGGAGTCCCGCATCTTTGAGGGCTTGGGCTGTTCCCCCACTGCTGATTAAATCAAAGTCGAATTCTTCAACCAAGCTACGGGCTAGGTCAATTATACCAGTTTTATTAGATACACTCAGCAGGGCTAGACGCGCCATTGATCAATTCCTTAAAAGTAGGCTAGAAGCGAAGGATCTCAAGTTTTGCATAAGCCTTGGTTTACTTCAAGACCATGAGGAATAATATTGACTTGTGTAATTTATATGCTTACATCCCCCACAGTTAGCACTGTCGAAAATGTTGGAAATAATGATTAAGTGGGCTTAGTCTCTAATATTGGCGATCGCCTAAACTAAAAGTAAGCATCTTTTACCCACATAACACCTATGGTTCAGTCTTCTAATCAACGCCTCACCCTAAAAGAATTTCTCGCACTTCCCGAAGGAGATATTACATACGAGTTTGTTAACGGTGAAGCTGTACCCAAGTATAAAGATAATGAAATGTCACCAAAATTTTTTCATAGCTCGACTACTGGTGCTTTATTTATACTATTGTCTGAATGGGCACAAGCAAAGGGTCGGGTTGTGATTGAATGGGCAATTAAACTAACAATAAATCAACAAGATTGGATGCCTATAGCCGATCTTACCTATATTTCTCATAACCGTCTTCCTGCTGATTGGCTATTAGACGAAGCTTGTCCTGTCGCACCTGAATTAGTCATCGAAATCATTTCACCTAGTCAAACTTTTGGTGAAATTGCCGAAAAAGCAACTGATTATCTGAAAGCTGGCGTTTATCGTGTTTGGGTGGTTGATACAAAAGCTAGAACTGTAACTGTATTTGCGCCATTTTCTTTACCGATTACTTATCGATCTCATCAAATAATTACTGATGATTTGCTACCAGAATTGGAAATTACTCCTCACACAATCTTTCAACGGGCTGGATTACCCTAATCGATTAATTTTCTTATTCAAGAAAATACATAAACATAGGACTGAATTGCTTGTGTAATAGTTCTTAAAAAAAGTATTAGAAACGTAAAATATACCCATCTTGACAGATTAGACACATTTAAGATATTAAAAATACAGAGTCCATTTGCTGAGACTGTAAAGTTCAGGCAGATGAAGCAGTCGTAATACTGAAAATTACAAAGGAAATAATTATGCCTTCACAAGGTACTGGCGCTAACGTTGACCCGCGATCGCTTAAGCCGTCTATTGACCTCGCTACAGTCATAGAGCTACTTGCTCAAGCTATTTCTCCTAGCAATAATCAGGCAAATACTGACCAGCTAAACCCTAGAGGGATGCAGCTGTTTGAATTTGATGAGAAGCAAAATAAACGCCTGAGAATAAGTACTTCAGCCGTTATGTATCGGCTATTTGCACAACCTAAATTTAAAGAAGCTTTGAAACCTGCTCCTGGCGGTGGGTTTATTCAAAACTTATCGATGCCAGCATACGGTAATAGGTCGCGCGTTGGAGGTTGTTTGAGTGATGGCAATGCTACAAAGTTACCTGGTGCGATAGACAGATTAATGGTTGCTATTGACCAAGCACTCAATACTGCTGTGCCTTCCGACAGTATATTATCAACATTGCTGTTAGATGAAGCTGAAAAGCAACTCAAACATCTTGCTAAAAAAGCAGGTACGTCTTTCCAAAATATAGCCAATACTGCCAACCTCATACATCTAGCATTTCAAGCTGGAGATACTAAAGACAACAAGTCTGTGGCGACGGTTATTTGTGCGCGCGAACGAGTTGAAAATACTGATTATTTTGAGCAAATGTGCAGTGCTGCCGCAGAATATTTAGAAAACGAACTTGACAACGATGAAGATGATGTTAATTCATCGATCGCAACTTTGAAAGAAGAAAAAAATCGATATGATAGCCAAATCGAGCGTTTTTTAAACTTTTTAGACGACGAAGCCTTGTCGCGCGTGCGATTGACAATTAGCTTTCGGATTATGGAAGCGATCGCAGAAAATTCCCGCTCAAGTAACGACCCAGATTACCAACTTTTAGTAGAGTACGTCAATCGAATACTCACTCTAGTTGAATCTGCTAAAGAAGAAGGTTATACGGTTGATTTAATGACTCATTTCGGTAGTGCAGTTGAGTTCGACTTGGCAGATGAACTTAGCAAAGCGACCTTTTATTATTGTCTAGCTGTTTGGCCTGAGTGGAAAACTCAAATTTTCGAGCAAAAGACTAAAAATCAAGTAGAGCGTGAAGTAAGTTATCGTTTTCGAGTCAACGGGCAAAATCCAGAATTAGGCAAACCTGCTTTTGAAGTACGACTCGATCAAATTAGAGAATATTTACTCAGTAATGATGAATCTTCCTTACAAAAACCTTGGGAAATTTGTCGTCGTTTAGCTCAACTGATATTTTTAGCAGTCGTTGTTCCCAAAACGGACGAGGAACCGCTAACTAAAGAATCACTAACAGAAATGGTGAATCAACTCCTAGCAAATTTTAAATCGCAGGGTACAGAAGCTATTCGCCAGACTTTGGAAGAATTACAGGAACGCTCTGAGTCAATGAAGTCAATTGCCAAGGCTCTGAAGGAAGTACTGCGCGACAGGAGGCAAAAAGTCATATCTCAAGTTCAAAATCGCTCCTCACAACAATTCATCTGTGTAAAAAGCAGCATCATTAATTGGGATCGCTTAGAAGGGGCAACATTAGGTGTGAGAAAGTTGCTTGTAGAGCCACAAGAAAATACCAGCGAAAAGGTTGAATGGTTCAAACATATTGAAATTTGTGAGCAACCAACAAAATCCCTATTTTCGGTTAAGGTTACTGCCGAGCTTTCGGAGTATGACTTAAAAACTAAAGATACAATTAGTAAATTCCGGGCAAAGCGGTTATTACCGCAGAAACTCCTTCAAGTTTGTTGGGTTCCTCGTTCTTGGCAGAAGGGAGAAGATCGTCAATGGACTTATCAGTTATCTACAAATGCTTCTCAATTTGCTGGGTGGGCATTATCAGCCGCAATTATAGTGGAATACGATGTTGAAACTGTAAAGCGGTGAGCAAATACAAGAGAATCTGAGGAAAACAAGCAGTATCATGCAGCCGCAGTTACCGCCTTTGCTGTGCTAGTTTACTGCTGTTTGTGGCGGATTATTACACGATTGCAAAAACGTGGTCAGAAGGAAAAATCGGTTGACTTTACAACCTTAATGCTGCGACTGCAAGAAACAGGAAAACAATTAGATGAAGATAAGGACAAGAGCGGCGATGCTTATATTTATGCAGCCGCCCAAACCTTAGAAGCGATACTAGGTGAAGATACCCCAATCCGAATGCAGGGACTTATTCTAGATAATCTGGTTAAAAAATCCAAAAAAGACCAAGATTTTATTAAATCTGGTACTTTTAAGGCGTTTTTAAGTGCGTTTCCACTTTGCATTAGTAGCCCAGATTCTTATTCAGCCCCTAAAATTGGCTTAATTTCATACGCCAGTCGTCCCTGTAACGAGGGAAATTTTCCCAATGATAGTGAAAAGGCTTATCTTTTTCTCACTCAAAGTTATATTGCTACAGCCGTTAATGAACCGTTTATCGGTTATGAACTGAAAAGAGAACGGATGCAGTCTGATGTGCTTGATTCTCCAGAACAACTGAAAACGCAACGCTTAGTTCAAGAAGAAATTCGTCACCTTAAAACGCAAGGATGTCAGCACATTATTTTATTAGCTCATGCCTATGGCGATCGCCGCATTAATCGAGCCGCAGATAACAATTCTTCTTTAATACCTACAGAATTTTTAGAAGAAGTCTTTCAAACTTTTCCTGATATCAACATTTACCCAATGGTGCGGGATGTATTTCCGGCTACACGCTTGCGCGAACGAGGTTACAGTGAAGCGGCATTTGAAATTTTGCAAGCAGGAGATCATTCAGGTTTTCCGCGATCTGTTAAGGCAGACTACTTTCGTGATTTAATTCCGGTTTATACTTTTGCCACACTTCATGCTATTCAAGCAGAAGAGCGCTTACAATCTGGTTTCTGCATTTATTTCTTAGTATCGGATAGAAAAGTTAGCAATATTAACTGGACTGAACGCGCTCGTCAGCATTTGATTAATCCTGATTCAGACTCTCGCATTCATCCTTGCTTACTAGCTGTGCTACGGGGCTTGCATTTCATTGAAGCTGAACGAGGTGTATACAAAAGTCAACTTAGCCCAGTACTAGATCCATTTAGTTGGATATCGCCTAATACAGTTGAAGAGGCTGGTGAAGTAAAAGTTCTTCATACCCGCCGCAAAGGACAGGTATTACTTAATTATCGCGCTGTACTTACCCACGTTTCTCAAGTTCTGCACAGGAAGTAATGGAATCATCTTTTCTACAACAAGCCTCTATTTGGGGGCAGGTATTTGAAATTGCTGTTAAACGCGGTGTTTTACAACAGTTGATTCACAGAAACTTACTGTTGAACGATCATCCTGTTCTCCAGCCTTGGCAATCTCACAAAAATGCAGATGTCTCCCAGCAACTAGTGAAAGAATTCAAAATAACAGATCCCAATCACAAAGAATGGGTGGAAACAATGCTGCGTCATCTGCTGGTACTCGGCTATGGTTTAGGTTGGACAGCAATGCGTGAGTGTCTCAACCACAGTCAAATTAAACAACCTAAACTAGAAGCAATTTGGTGCCCGTTGACACTCCCAGACCAGCAAATGCAACGGGATGAAGAAAAAGAAGAGACAGCAAAAGCATTTCAAGAAGCTTTCAAACTACCAAAACTAGACGAGAACTTAGTCAAGCGAGGACAACCAGCCAGAGCCGATTTTATTTTATGGCTATCTAACGAATTTAGCTCCCACAGAAACACAGAGGAAGAGGAAGAAATACCCTCTAAAGACTTGAAAAGTGCCTTCTCCCAGCCAAAAGATATAAAACGCAAAAAAATTGAGAACTTAATTATCTGCCTGGAATTTTCGTATAACGCACCCATCAAATTTGCAGATTTTCAAAAAGAAGCCCCTCATAGAGAAGAAATGAGTCGCTATGCCCGTTACATTGAATCGCGGGGGGTCTTCTCTAGAGTTTGTGCAGAGGTGGAGGGTGAAGAGTTTTTACTTTCTAAAAGGTTGGAAAATTTTCTGTCAGCATTTAGTGGTCAAGATAAACCGCTATTTAAGCTCTGTCAGGCATCATCTTATACAGATCAGCTGATTAAAGTGTTACGCGCACGTAAGCGATTAGAAGGAAGTTGTAATGCTAGAGCGATCGCTGTCACATCCAATGGTATTGAAAGTCTTGCTGCTCAATTCTGGGGTGTGGAACCAGAACCAGATACTAGAGCCAAGTTAATGAAATCATTGGGACAAGCATATTGCCAGGCTAAACATTCAAAGGATGATGTGCCACTCGATCTAGATGCAGAAATTCGTTTGGTGTTCAGAAAGCTAGTGCGATCGCTACCGTCTGCTTTTAAAGAACAAGCACAACATCTAGCTGAAAAACCAACTCTAGGCCAATACTCCCACTTTCTCTTTCAGGAGAATGTGACGGACTTCTACAACCCAATGGGTGAAATTAGCAAGGCTGAGGCGATCGCATCTATTGAAGACAACGACGCATTACTTGAGTTCTTTGGAGGCAATTCTGTTACACGAATTGCCGATTGTATCAATGAAATCAATCCCGATAAGGCAACAATTCCTCTGCGACAAGTACACGAGGCAGCAGTATTTGCTGGTATAACTTCTGCTCAAGTCGGTAAAATTAACGTCCTAGCTTTGGAAGGGAATCCGGGTATTGGTAAAACCACTGCTGTGATGAAATTTCTCAAGCAGCAGACTCAAGGTTTCTTATTTTTGTATCTCAGTCCGCGAGTTGTAATTAATCGAGACGTTACCGACAAACTTGCTAGAGACAACAATCGCCCCACTGGGATATTAACCATCACCAGCAATAAAAATTTGATTGTTGCAGCTCCCGAATGGTATAAAAAACAGGTTCAGCAAAACAATTTTCCACCTCGCTGTATCGACAGTGCTGTTGTTGTCGATGGTATTGAAAAACTCACACTTCCTGATAGCAATATCTTCTTTCTCAATCCAGAACAAGAACATGACATTGATTGCAATATAGTCGGCTCGACTCGGTTTAAACGCCGCCTTAACGAAAGGGATTACAGCGTAGAATCGCTTTACAGTCCTGGTGTATTGGGTACGATAGCAAAGTCAGCCCGAAAATTGCTCGAAGCAAATCCCAAGGTTAATCAACTGGTGATGACTGCTGCGATCCAAGGTTATCGGACGCTTAACGATCAATCAACCACAGTTAATGCCTTTAACAATTTGTTTGCAAAAAAAGCTGATACTAAGCCGGGAAAAAAGGAACGTTCAGCATTTGCAGCGCGGATTCCCACTATAGTTGTCATGGTAGATGAACTCGCTGGTGATGGTGCAGGAGCGCCCTTTGTCCGTAAGTTAGCAGAATGGCTGGAACAACAATTTATTAAACCATTTGATACAAATCAATCTCCGTTTAAAATTGTGCTGATTCTTGCTGATGCCTCACTCAGCAATGAAGTTGTGTTGGATAGCTTTTTGAACTCAGGCGATCGCGCTCCTGATAAAGTACTAATTAGTCAAAGTCGAGGTGAAGCAGCGTTTCGGGTGACAGGTACTCATACAAAAATTGGCCCCAAAAGACACCCAACGCTACACGTCATGACAAATAGCTATCCCGCCAGTAAACTCAGTATTGATTACAGTATTAGGCTGTCGCCAATTAAACCAGGCCAAAACAGTGACGGCACAGAGCAGACAATTAGACAAGCAATTCGAGAAAAATCAGAAGAGGAATCGCTAACTAATGCCTACTTAGAAATCAAGGATGGGGTACACAAGGGAGCAGAGCAGTTAATTTTCTTTGCTCAGGATAAAGCTTTTCTACGTCAGTTGCAGGAAAAATTAACCACTGGTAAAGAAGCTCTGGTAAACAGAGAACAGGTGGAGGTTCTGGATCAAAGTGTATCCCCTGATCGGCGATTGCAATTAGTAAAGCCGCCACGACGGGATGAAGTTCGAGTTTTTCTCATGACTTCTTCAGGCGCAAGAGGTGTTTCTTTCCCGAAAACAGATTGCATCATAGCTGCAATTCCCCGATTTAATATCGAAGCCGCTTTAATGGAAGTCGCGCAATTAATTTATCGGGGTAGAGGAATGTATACAGATCCAGAAACCGGAATGGAAGTTTCTGGAGATAACAAAGATAGACGCTTAGTTATGCTAATCAATGATTTCATCATTGAAAGAGAGGATATTGATCCTAAAAGACTATGGTTGCGTCAATCCAGCGATTTATTGACTTTGCTGGTAATGTTGCGCTCTACAATTCACACCCGCATCAAAGGTGATGCAGGACTTAATAAAAACCGAATTGCATTTGTCCCCGTTGGCTCTGTCGGCGATGAGGAATTGCTGCGTTTAATGTCTGATGATGTCTTAGATTTCTTGCGTGAAGCCAAAATTTTTATCAGCGATAGTCATCCTCAAGAAGCCAAAGCAATTGTGAAAAGAGCGGAACTGTTAGCTGCAAACATCTTTAAACATTTTGACTTGAGAGGTCAATCATTAGAAAAAAATGCCAAGTCCTATGCAAATTATCAAACTTTACAAGCTTTGGTCAAAACTGTTTCTAGGATTTCGAGCCGATTATTGCCATCTTTAGATAACGATGAGCTAAAGATACCGGATAATCTAACTTGTATCGGCCCTTTCTGGATAGAAGATTGGAGCGATCGCCAAACTGAAGAAATATTTAGCTTTGAAGCATGGAAAGCTGATGTTAAACAAAATAGCAGTCGTCTTTTAGGATCGCTAAAAGAAATTGCCGAAAGCAAGAAGTTCAAATTTCCCTCAAAACTCAAACGTCCTGCCAACGAACTGTATAAACTATTGAGTCGGGAACAAGAAGGATTTGTGATTGAATCTTCCACACGTCAAGCATTAAAAACTAAAAACATAGTTATTGGCTTACCTCTAGACTATCCCCATTTCTGGAATGAACAATCAGAAGATGATACTCCCCAACAAGTATTACAAGATCCCCAAGCTTGGAGAAGTGCGCTAGGACGTTCTCTAACTCCTCAAGGCTTAATTGTACCTGTAGTACCTCACTATCGCACATTTCCTTGGGTAGCTGTGGCAGGTAGACGGATTTTTACACAACTAGAAACAGTTTTTAGCGATCGCTACTTTATGGCATCTAGCGAACTGAATCTTCTCAATACGATCCTACTGGAAGATGAAGCAGAGAACAAATAGTTAATGTAAAGCAGCAAATGCTACTAAATACTAAGTCTCCTTGAAGAGATAGGATCTATGTACAAAAGTAAAATTTTAGGAGTAAACCTCTGTCTTTACAAGCCATTACCGTTCCCACTGCAACTTCTCAACCCCCCGCAGGCTTAATTGTCACTTTGCATGGTTGGGGTGCTAATGCTGAGGATGTAGCATCTTTGTTACCATTGCTCAACTTACCCGATTACCAGTTTGTATTGCCCAATGCACCTTATCCTTATCCCTATTCCCCTATAGGGAGGGCATGGTATGACCTGCGGGTAGAAAATATGTATGAAGGGTTGCCAGAAAGTCGGCAACTGCTAACAGATTTCTTGGAATCTTTAGAAAGTACCACTGGCATACCTTTGTCACGTACCATTTTGAGTGGATTTTCTCAAGGCGGAGCAATGACTTTAGATGTCGGCTCAAAATTGCCCTTAGCAGGTTTAGTTGTCATGAGCGGGTATTTACATCCTGACGCGCTAACGGCAGCTAAAAGTGGGATTCCGCCGACTTTAATCACTCACGGTAGATATGATGAAGTTGTGCCCCTGAAAGCTGCTTTGAAGGCACGAGAAACTCTCAAATCTCTAGGAGTGGCAGTAGAATACCACGAATTTGATATGGGGCATGAAATAGATCCGAAAACGTTAGAGGTGCTACGAAATTTCGTTGTAAATACAATTGCTTAGTCAGGATTACGAATTTTTTATAAATTCTGGTACAAATTCTGACAATTTTCACGAACTTAATGACTTCTAATGAGTAATATATATTGGGTGGCTGCGTTCAGCGCAACTTAACCCATGCTGAAGGCGAGTGCTGCATAAGGGAGGGGCAAGTATTATGACAACTCTAAGCATTTCCCAAAAAGAAATTGCTGCCATGAGTGCAGTAGAAGTAGAAGAACTAGCTACACGTCTGGAACTGGATAATTATAGTAATGCTTTTGAGGGTTTAAATGATTGGCATCTATTGCGAGCGATCGCATTTCAGCGTCCAGAGTTAGTTGAACCCTATATCTACCTCTTAGACTTGGAACCCTATGATGAAGCTTAGTTGAGAGTTAGGAGTTAGGAGTTAAGAGTTAGGATTTATAACTATTTAGTACTAATTTTTGAACGACTCACTCCTAACTTTTTACCATGACTAATCCAAAATTGAACAGGGTTCTCATTGGTGTAGGTGGCGGTATCGCCGCCTACAAAATCTGTGAATTGGTTTCGACGCTGTTTAAAACTGGGGTAGAAGTCCGAGTTATCCTCACCCGTTCGGCGCAAAAATTTATCACGCCTCTGACTTTATCAACTCTATCTCGTCATCCCGCCTACACAGATGATGATTTCTGGCAACCAACTCACTCTCGTCCGTTACATATTGAGTTGGGTGAATGGGCAGATATTATGGTAATTGCCCCTTTGACAGCTAATACATTAGCCAAGTTAGCGTACGGGATGGCGGATAATTTACTCACAAATACCGTGCTGGCTTCTACTTGTCCCGTGCTGTTAGCACCCGCCATGAATACTGATATGTGGGAACAGTTATCGGTGCAACGGAATTGGCAACAGTTATTGATAGATAGCCGATATCATGGGATGAATACAGCATCAGGATTATTAGCGTGCGATCGCATTGGTGCTGGTAGATTAGCAGAACCTCCAGAAATATTTGCTCACATCCAATCGTTATTACACACTCAAGGTAAACGAGATTTAGTCGGTAAGCGAGTGTTAATTAGCGCTGGGGGAACGCGAGAGTTTCTTGACCCAGTGCGGTTTATTGGCAATCCTTCCACAGGTAAAATGGGATTAGCTTTAGCGCAAGCAGCATTTCACCGAGGCGCAAATGTGACTCTGGTACATGGCCCAGCTAATTGGGATGTGCCATTAGGAGTACAAGCAATTCCTGTCATTAGTGCAGACCAAATGCAGCACGTGATGGTGGAATATTTACCCAATGCTGATGTAATTGTGATGTCAGCAGCCGTGGCAGATGTGAAGCCACGAGATTATAGTACAGAGAAATTGCCCAAGCGATCGCTCCCCCAA
The DNA here is from genome assembly GCA_003326195.1 of Nostoc punctiforme NIES-2108. Taxonomy (GTDB): domain Bacteria; phylum Cyanobacteriota; class Cyanobacteriia; order Cyanobacteriales; family Nostocaceae; genus Nostoc; species Nostoc punctiforme_A. Next base: position 89,786 of record LXQE01000158.1, on the reverse strand, counting down.
GCTTTACCTCTGGAACCAGTACCGGATATAGTCGCCCAGTTAGCAGAACTCAAGCAGTCACATCAAATATTAATTGGTTTTGCTGCACAAACTGGGGATATTGTCAAGCCAGCATTAGAAAAATTACACAATAAAAAACTTGATGCTATTGTTGCCAATCCCATCGATCAACCTGATAGTGGTTTTGGGAGTGATAATAATCAAGCCATATTTTTAGATAGTCAAGGAAATCAGGTAGAAATTGCACCTTGTTCTAAATTAGAAATGGCACATCAATTATTTGATTTTGTCATCACGGAATTTTAGATTTTCAATTTTGCCGGAAGTAGGGATAATTGATGAATTGCCCCAACGTGAAAATCTTTCTTTTCGGCTATTGTTTGCATAAAATTCAACAACATACGTCCTGTAAAGCACTGCCTCATCCAAAAGATGAAAATCTGCGTCGATTGCGTCAAGTTGATCCCAAGCAATGGAAACAAGAGAGCGGCTATATCGACGTTCTTTGTCTGAAACTGCCATGTTTTGGCTCAAGGTAATTTTTAGAGGCAAGTTACGACGATGCTTTTTTGACAATCTTGCCGTCGAGTTATTTCTTCAATGTGCTGCCCTCATAAATGCATCAGCTCACAAACAAGATAGTTTTTATCGTAAATTAAAGGGTTTAAATCCCCGTCTGAAATGTCTAAAATGTTTGAATTTTGAATTGTTAACGTCCTGTTTCACCTATCTGATCTGCATCGTCTGCTACTCCATTGCGAAAGCGTACTTCTAAGCCGTGTTCTGGGTCCCAGGAACACTCAGCTAGCAACTCAAAGGTAGGAATATGCCGGTCATACTCAACATGGGGCGGCACATAGATATATGAGAAAGTGACCTCATCCCAGACCTGAATGGGATTAGCCAGCAGCGGCATTGACTCATCTCCAATCATGTCACGATATACATCATAATTTTGCAGCACCAGAGGAGCAGTGATGCGTAACACATCGGGTGGCAAGGCTAGAGCTTGCCGAATAGCTTCACGCTGAAGCGATGAAAGTTCCCCAATCTGCCCGTGTTCAAAATCCACACAAATCGGTACACGGCGATCGCCCAAAACAGCACATTCTGCTAAAGTCCAGTGGTTATCTTCAATTCTCATCTGTCCAAACTCAGCATCGTAGTAACTCGTTGGGGGTTTCATCATCTTCAGGTACTACCTTTATTCATCAAAATTATGAAAAAATATGTTTATCTTTGTTCATAGTTACATATTCTTGCTCAAACCCTTACCAGTAATATCCCTCTCCTAAAAAACCGATAAAACAACTAGCAATGGAATCACCATCCACCTGGCGTTTCATCCCAATGCTTCAGACATCGGGAGCAGTGCAAATGGCGATCGATGCTTGGTTGTTCAAGCAATGTGAAAAGGGACAGCATCCGCCTACTTTGCGTTTTTATACTTTGTGTCCCTATGCTCTCTCCTTGGGACATCTGCAAAAACAATGGCCTGCCGAGTGGCATAATCTGATTTACCAGGGAAAGGCAGTCGATTTAGTTCGTCGTCCAACGGGAGGTAGAGCTGTTCTCCACCAGGGGAACTTAACTTATGCCCTGATTACCTCAGCTAGTACTGGAAAAAGCTGGGGTACTTATGAAAAAATCTGTAACTTTTTAATCCAAGGCTGGCAAACCTTGGGTATTGAGTTAAGTTATGGTTCTGCTGGACGAGGTTACATTCATAATCCCAGTTGCTTCAACACAGCAACAGCAGCTGACTTGGTTACAGCCGATGGAAGTAAATTTATTGGTAGTGCCCAACGCAAGGGAAGAAATACCATTCTTCAACACGGCTCGATGATTTTGTCTACAGACAAAGGTTTATTTGAGGAAATCTTTGAACAATCGGCTCCGTGGAATACCTCATTTTGCAACACACAGGAAGAGGCTGATTGGATTGTCAAGATTGTGGATACATTGACAGAGACGGCAAAACAGTACTTTGGCATCGAACTGTTTACCCAACCATTCACCGATCTCGAATGGCAAGATATCCTCAAATTGCGATCGCTTTATGAAGTGCGTTAGCCTAGCTCACCGTAGGTATCGCCTATTCCAAAACTTGAGGTTATGTAGTAAATACGTACCAAACTAAATTTTTTTGTAACCAAAATCACCATGTAGCTTTGAAATCAAACTAAACTTGCACAAATATGACTGTTATAATGCATCGGGATGCATTGGCATTGCAAGGTATCGTCAAATTTAATCCGCTGCAAATTAATAAAATGCTGTATTTAACAAGCCAAGTTTAGCTCGACTTTATCTACAGATTATCAAAAATGTAGGCGATCGCTAAAGACTCAACTGAGAACCGCAATATTACAAAATAGCGCCAGGCTAATGACAGACTGGCGCTATTTTTTTAATTTAATTCACAGTTAAAAATAGTTAAATGAATTTGCTAAATCTTTGTCGTTGATTCACCGCAATTTTTTATACAGCACTGCGGTTGGTTAATAAATTCCACAAGAAAACTGCGACAATTGCACCAAGAACTGCTACCGCAATACCTGGAATGCTGAGACTAGGAGCTGCTAGAGATAAAGTTCCCGTACTGAAAAATACACCTAAACTACCGCCAACAAAAGCACCGATAATTCCTAACACTATAGTTCCTAGAATTCCGCCACCTTGATGACCAGGGTAGATAGCTTTTGCGATCGCACCAGCAATTAGACCTAAAACAATCCAAGCAAGAATATTCATTGTTGTTAAGTTGGTAAACGTTTTTGACTTACATATATATATTAACTATCTTCATTTCTGACTTAATCTACCATCAGAATTAATTATGAGTATCCATTAGGAATAGTTTAATTGCTACTAAATTTTTTAATATATTGGGCTACCATCCTGCTTAGGACAAGTCAGCTATAGATAGGTGTGACAGCCGTTCTCTTAGGATTTGCCAATGTCCTAAGCTCTCTGACCACTGCTATATGACCCATTTGAGGTTAGATAGTCAATTAAAAAAAGCTCCTAGTAGGTCTTTAACTAGGAGCTTATACAAACTATTGCTTGGTAATTGCAGTATATGCATTTTTAATTAGCTCTCTCCTCTACTAGAAGAATTAAGCTGAGTTTTTAGAGACTGTTTCTAAAGTAATGTAAAGGAAGCAAAATCAGGCGATTGAGACGATCGCCTATCCCTTTGCAAGTTCATATCTAGTTTTGAATTTTTAATTGCTTATCTGACGATCGCTACCAATAACTTGATGGCTGATAAATGGGAAGAGTCTGCGGTAAAACCAATGCATACTTAGAAAAATCAGACTTACTAAGGTTAGCAGCATAACACCCAGAATCGTTGTATATGCCCTAGTACGCCACCAAAAGCCATTTGCGCCTAGTCGCACCAGCTTCCATAAGTTAGCTATATCGGCGCTTTCAGAATCGTGAATGGTGATTGATAAGGATGTTGCTGTGTTTTGTCGTGCAATTGTCATTTTAATTACTCCTTTATGCCCAAATGCTGAGGCATTAATTTTAAAATACGGTAATACGATAGATTTACTGTTATTTAAATATAATATCTCATAGCTTGATGCAAGAAGCAAGTTTTAATGGCTTGGGTATGGGGCAAAACAGTTCCGTGAGCGGATAGCTAAGGTTTAGCCCGTTCTGAGTAATAAAAGTGAGATTCTCCACTCAGCACTCATTAGACATCTTGCAAAAGTAACTTTTGCAAGATGTTGGGGAAACGTTTTATATAGCCATTTATTGACTCGCGATCGCTCTACATTTTTTACCAGTGGAATTATACTTAGTACTCAGGGGAAGCGCACTACTGAAGTTTGCCGTGCGATCGCCCTATCCAAGTATTAGATAGCGGGGGATTTGGTAAAACTTATTTAGCTTTATATATGGCTCAAAAGCCAAAATTTTGTATAGTACAAATGTATGATTTGTTAGCCCTAATCCTAGATATTTTATAATAATTCTCATGACACAGATTAAGCCGGAAGTAAAGCGCACAGAAGAATTGCGCCAGTTATTGCAACAAGCAAGTTTCGCTTATTACGTCCTAGATGCTCCAATCATGGAGGATGCAGTCTATGACCAGTTATATCGAGAATTGCAACAACTGGAAACTCAATATCCAGAATTGACAGCACCAGATAGTCCGACTCAGCGTGTAGGTGAGAGGCCAGCAACACAATTTACCTCGGTGCGGCACAATATCCCCTTGTACAGTCTGGAAAATGCATTCAATATTGATGAGTTGCAAGCATGGGATCAGCGTTGGCGGCGACAAGTACCGAAAATAGATGCAGTGGAATATGTCACTGAACTGAAAATTGATGGTTCTGCTTTGGCTCTTACTTACCAAGATGGCCTTCTAGTTAGAGGAACAACTAGGGGTGATGGGGTGACAGGTGAAGATATCACCCAAAATGTGCGGACAATTCGCTCAATTCCCTTACGTTTGAATTTTGAAGGGTTAGAAATTCTCGAAAGGGTAGAAGTGCGAGGCGAGGCATTTTTGCCGTTGGAAGTATTTAAACAAATCAACGAGGAAAGACAAAAAGCTAGTGAGCAATTATTTGCCAATCCCCGTAATGCCGCAGCTGGTACACTCAGGCAACTAGACTCCCGCATTGTCGCTAAACGGCGGTTGGATTTCTTTGGCTACACCTTACATATTCCTGGTAGAGATGACACTAGTATTGCTAATACCCAATGGGAAGCGTTGGAGTTGTTGGAAAAGATGGGTTTTCGAGTTAACCCTAACCACAAACTCTGTGCTTCGATCGCAGAAGTGGCAAAATATTATGAATACTGGGATACGGAACGGCTGAATTTACCCTACATGACGGATGGGGTAGTCGTGAAGCTGAGTTCTTTTAAACTTCAGGAACAGCTAGGGTTTACGCAGAAATTTCCCCGTTGGGCGATCGCCTTAAAATATCCAGCCGAAGAAGCACCTACCCGTGTAGAAAATATTGCTGTAAATGTAGGACGAACGGGGGCGTTAACACCGTTAGCCGAGATGCGCCCGGTGCAACTGGCGGGAACAACAGTTTCCCGCGCCACTTTACATAATAGCGATCGCATTACTCAATTAGACATCCGCATTGGCGATACTGTCATCGTCCGCAAAGCTGGAGAAATCATTCCAGAAGTGCTGAGGGTCATCAAAGAACTCCGTCCCGCTGACACCGAACCCTTCGTTATGCCTACCCATTGCCCAGTCTGCGGCCAATTGGTGGTGCGAGAATCCGGTGAGGCGGTGACTCGGTGCGTCAATGCTTCCTGTGCGGCGATTCTCAAAGGTTCCATTGAACATTGGGTAAGTCGTGATGCCTTGGATATTAAAGGTATGGGCGAAAAACTGGTATATCAACTCGTTGATAAAGGTTTGGTGCATTCCGTTGCCGATTTATATGAGTTGACAGCAGAGAAGTTATCTGCATTGGAAAGGATGGGGAAAAAGTCGGCAGAGAAGTTAGTGGATGCGATCGCTCAATCAAAAAATCAACCTTGGTCAAGGGTATTGTATGGTTTAGGCATCCGTCACGTTGGCAGTGTGAATGCCCAATTACTGACTCAGAAATATTTCACTGTAGACCAGTTAGCGGCAGCAAAGCAATCAGATATTGAAGGCATTTATGGTATTGGTGCTGAAATTGCCCAATCTGTATACCAGTGGTTTCGGATTGATGCTAACCAAAGGTTGATAAAACGCTTACAAGCAGAAGGATTGCAATTAACTGCCACAGAGGAAACAAAAATATCTGGGGATGGTAATCAAAAGTTCGCAGGTAAAACTTTTGTAATTACGGGAACATTGCCAACCTTAAAGCGGGATGAAGCGAAGGCTTTGATTCAAAAAGCTGGGGGGAAAGTAACTGATTCAGTTAGTAAAAAAACAGATTATTTAGTTTTAGGAGAAGATGCCGGTTCCAAGTTAGAAAAAGCAATTTCCTTGGGAATTACACAGTTAAGTGAGGCGCAATTCTTAGAGATGGTTGAAGGTTGAAACAAGGTATCTCTGATGCAAATAATTTAGAATTTCTATCGCACAATACAGTTTAGATAAGCTCAAACACCTGATGTAGAGACGCGATTTCTCGCGTCTCAAAGACCAATCATCTACTAAAACGGGGGCAAGTTATTCGGGTCAATACCCTGTGATTGCAAATAAGCAATCAGTCGTTCTTTTTGCTGGCGTTCTTGTTCTGTACGTTGGCGTTCTTGTTCAATCTGTTCTACAGCCCACGGTAACAAATATACCATCTCGATCCCACCAGCGCAACCAATAACCAGTGCGACCTTCTTTTGTTCCTTGCCAATTTCCTAAAAATAAGCCCATTACATCAATCCAATGACGACCATTTTCGTCGGGTTGCTTTAACTCATAGCGCTTACTTTCCAGTTGATAATATTCTAATAAACCGCCATAAGGTTCAAAAATAGCGTAGATGGGAATCTGCAAAATTTGCTCGTAGAAAAACCATTTTCCTGGTGGATAAGTTCGCTTGACTGAATATTCTCCACCCTCAGTATCGGATAAAAATTCGATAGCGATCGCCGGAATATCTCCTTCTAAATTGGGTGTATAACTTTTGCGATTACCCACCACTTCATTAACCGACGGCACATAAACCCAGTCTGGTGCTTTGGCAATAAATTGCTCGTTGACTGTCGCACAAAGACCAAAGTTTGAAGCTATCAACATCTGAGGTTGGATGAATCCACTGATTTCTAGGCTTTCACGCAAAGCACCAGCCAAAAGTGGCTGACCAGTATTCTCCACTGGTTCATCCTCTAGTTGAAAATCTTTGGGCAAGGCTTCCCAAGAGATTACCAGTTCTGTTGGTGATTTGGCTTGGCTGAGTTGGGTTGCCATAAACACAGCATGAATTTATTCTCGATCTTATCGCAAGCGATACTAGGAGCAAAAAAAGGGGGCAGAAAACCCGCCTCTCTATTTAACCAGGAAAGTGCCAAGCGTGAATACTTATGGCTGGTTGTGTTGTAACCTTTGTGAAGCACCGATTATAGAACTAGAAGAATTAGAAGAGTTTCACTACTAAGATCGCAATCCTGACGCTAAACCCCTACATTATTGCAGGGGTTTTAAGATCCCTCAACAGTCTAGAGTGAAACTAAAAATTATCTAAAGCAGTACTTTAGCTAAAATCGGTTCCACACTCTTAGAAATCTCTGGGACATATACCTGTGAAACGTAGTCGGCAATCATCCTGTCAGTGTTAAATAACGGCGCATTTGTCTTAATGGACGTTTTCATCATCTGTACCCAACGATGGGGAATGCCTTGGGCATCTTGGTCATAGTATAGAGGAACGATTTCTTCTTCTAACAACTGGTAAAGCGATCGCGAATCAATCCCATCTTGCAATTCTTGATCGCTAGTATGAGCATCTTCACCAATTGCCCAACCGTTAATTCCTTTGCCATCTGGCCCTGTTTGGTAGCCTTCGCACCACCAGCCATCCAAAACGCTGCAATTAAGACCGCCGTTGAAGCAGACTTTTTGTCCACTCGTACCAGACGCTTCCAAAGGACGACGGGGATTATTTAACCAAACATCCACACCTTGCACCAATTTTTGACCAGTGTAAATGTCGTAATCTTCTATAAAGGCGACTCGGTTGACAATCCCGGAATTGTGACACCACTCCATTAAGCGTTGGATAATTCTCTTACCTTCTTCATCGGCTGGGTGCGCTTTACCTGCAAAGATAATTTGTACTGGACGTTGAGCATTACCAAAAATCTTCAGTGCGCGTTGGGCATCACGCAAAATCAGATCGCCGCGTTTATAAGGGCTGAAGCGTCTGGCAAATCCAATGGTCAACACATTGGGATCGAGTAATTTTTCTGTTGCTTGAATGAGTTCATGATTTTCGCCACGCAACTCCCGTGATTTTTTCACTTTATAACGAGTGAAGGCAATCAATCGTTCTTTGAGGATGAGATGCCGTGACCACAATTCCTCATCGGGAATCTCGTCAACTTTAGCCCACATTTTGGGATCGACGGCGCGATTTTTCCAGTCTTCTCCCAAATATTCGTTATATAAATCACCTAACAGGGGTGCAGTCCAAGTGGGTGCATGAACGCCATTGGTAATGTAACCAATTGGCACTTTATCTTCCGATCGCTGCGGATAGAGAACTGTCCACATTTTACGAGAAACTTGACCGTGTAATTCACTCACGCCATTGCAAGCACGCGACATCCGCAATGCTAAAACGGTCATCCCAAAGGGTTCCCAAGGATCGCCCAATCGCCTTGCACCCAGCGCCAAAAATTGTTCGCGGGAAAGTCGCAATTGCGGCCAATAGCTGGCAAAGAAGGAATCTATTAAATCGGGAGAGAAGACATCATGACCGGCGGGAACGGGGGTATGGGTGGTAAATACACAACTGTTCCGCACCTTAGCTTCAATGTCGTAGAAGGATTTACCAGTCCGCTCAATTTCTAAGCGGGCAATTTCTAAGGTGCAGAATGCAGCGTGTCCTTCGTTGAGGTGATAGACAGAAGGTTCAATTCCCAAGGCGTGTAGGGCGCGAACTCCGCCAATTCCTAAAACGACTTCTTGGGCGATGCGGGTTTCCAAGTTACCGCCGTATAGGTGTCCCGTTAGCCAGCGGTCAATAGGATCGTTATCATTCCGATCGCTATCTAATAAATATAAGGTGACTCGCCCAACTTGCACTCGCCAGATTTGCACTTTCACAACCCGTTGGCGAACTTGTAACTCGATAGTGACCGATTCCCCTTGCTCATTTTTAATCAACTCCAAGGGCATGTGGCCAAAGGGATTATCAATATAATAATCTTCTTGCCAACCTTGGCGGTTCAAGCGTTGCCGAAAATAACCTTGGCGATACAACAAGCCAACACCAACCAACGGTACACCTAAATCTGATGATGATTTCAAGTGATCCCCGGCGAGAATTCCCAACCCGCCAGAGTAGACGGGTAGAGATTCATGGATGCCAAATTCGGCGCAAAAGTAAGCAATGGGGCGCAATGCAGATACTTGCGGTGCAACTCGACTGACCCAAGTATCTTGCTGATTGATGTATTGGTCAAACTCACGTGCTAGGGCGGATATCTGCTTTAAGTAAAATGGGTCTTCTGCTAATTGCGTCAGACGCTCATAAGTTGCCGACTCTAAAATTGCGACTGGATTATGCCCACAGCGTTCCCATTCTTGGGGATCAATTGTTTGGAATAAGGAGATGCGATCGCCACTCCAACTCCACCAATAGTTATAAGCCAAATCTGCCAAACGCTTGAGCGGTAAAGGTAACTTTTCACTCAAGTGTCGTGCTGGGGTGATTGCACTACTATTAGCCATACTAAATCTATGTCCTCGCGCTTAACTTTTTCTCTATGTATCGGGAACTGGGGAAAAAGCAAGGGAGCAGGGGGGCAAGGAGCAAGGGAGAAGAGTTTTCCCATTTGCCCGCTGCACCCCGCCCCGATGCCTCTTTTCCATGCCCAGTCCCTTTTATTTACTCTTCAGGTTTATAACACCGGAGCCTTCACTTGCTGAATTCTCCCCTGAAGTTGGAACAGTTTTTCGACATCAAACCTTATCCAAGTAAATGGTTTTTATTGTTTTCGTCTTTTAAAAATTATCTCTACTTTTGGACAGATTTAATATTTTTTTCTATCAAATTCGTTGACATTATTTTACTTTTTTTATTTTATTGTAAATATTTATTTACATTTTTACAATCAGCAACTAAGGTTATTTATATGTCTTGATAATAGTCAATTTTTAATTACAGATATTTGCAGCATAATAATGCTTTTTATCAGACAATCACAGCAATCATGCCGTTCTTCACGATAAAACTCATATCTGTTAACAAATAATTAAAAATGACTTATAAAGTGGCAAAATATGTATCTGAAGATTCACTTTTTGTAAAAGCTCTTAATTGCCCACCATCAATTAGAATAAATTTTAATATATCAAAAAATTAAGATAATTTCGAGAAAAATTTTGTTTTGTTAACAAAAACAATGCAGTTAAATCAAAGTAATTTCCTCAAATTTATGATCCAATCAGAGCCAGGAAAACCAGCAATATCCAACGGCTTACGAGCTGCTTTCGCGTTGGGAGTTCCCATGCTAATTGGGCAACTCATTAACCAAAGAGAAAGCGGACTATTGGTTGGTTTAATGGCTCACTTTGTCAACTTAGCGAATGTTGGTGGCCCTTACCAAATCAAAGCTAAGGCGATGGCACAGGCTACTTTGGGAATAACTGTTTCAGTATTTGTGGGTACTCTAGTCGCTCAAGTTCCGGTACTAGCTGTAGTGCTGACACTTCTCTGGGGAATTGCTTCCGGTTTTGCGTCACTGTACGGTAATGCTGGTGCCAATGTTGGTCTGGTGGTAGGGATATCATTTATTACCACGATCGCACAGCCAGGAAACTTGGAAGTTGCACTCGTGCGATCGCTGCTATGCCTAACCGCAGGTGGATGGGCGATGCTACTCTCCTTAGTAATGTGGCCTTTTAGACCTTACGATCCAATACGGCTAGCTTTGGCTGACTGTTTCAGTGCGATCGCCAACTACATTCAGGCATTTGTAGGTAAAGTAGCAACAACTGAAAATATTCTTGAAATTAGAAAAGCATTAGAAACAGCACGCACTGCTTTAGGTACATTACGGATTGGACAGTCGTCTCGGAGTTGGATAAATGAGCCATTTTTGCTGCTAATTCAGGATGGCGATCGCTTGCTTGGTTTAGTTGTTGCCTTAACAGAATTACTAGAAACTCACTTCCAACAACAGCAATATTATACAGTCCAGCAATTAGTAGACGATGCACTCGAACAAATATCAGTCATTCTTCAAGCCATAGCGAAAGTCATATCTCGCAAGCCTGCTAGCATCGACTTGGGAAATCTCAAGCGCATCTCTGAAGCACTGAAAGAACAAGAAAGTCTGCAAAGAAAAGCAATTGCTGGGAGTGAAACCGACTACACAACCCTCGTTGCTTTCACTAACCTGGTGCTGACGCTCAAAAAGCTGATCGAGCAATTGCAATACACGGCTCAGACAGCTAAATCTCTGGCAGATCGTAGCAAAATGAGTCAACGAGATATAGATAGACTTCTTTTATTTGAAGAAGAACAGCGATCGCCCTTAAGTTTACTCAAAGAAAACCTCACCTTAGACTCAGCAATCTTTCGCCATGCTCTCCGCATTGGTGTGAGTCTAACTGTAGGCGTAATATTATACAGCGTTACAAATTTACCAATGGGCTATTGGGTAACACTGACAATTATATTAGTCCTGAAACCAAACTTGGGTGCAACTTTCAAACGGTTTTTCCAGCGAGTTGGCGGGACAATCTTAGGAGCTGTCTTAGCTGCTATCTTACTTGCAACCATCACGAGTAAGCCTGTATTAGACATCATCATTCTGCTGACAGTATTTTTTGGCGTTTCCCTGATCGGTTTCAACTATGGGTATTCAGTGATTTTCTTCTCAATATTTGTCTTACTGATTATCGATATTGGTCATCCTATTAGTTGGCAACTTGCTGGCTTTCGGGTGTTGAATACATTAATTGGGGCGGGACTGGCTTTTGCGAGTCATTACTTTTTATGGCCAAACTGGGAACGCGATCGTTTACCCAGTCAACTTGCCACCGCACTGCGAGAATCCCACAAATACTTTTGGGATGTGATGGCTGTTTACCAGGGGACAAAAGAGCCTGACTCTAGCATTATCAGTCAACGGCGACAAACTGGACTGGCAATTGGCAATGCCCAAGCCTCTTTCCAAGGATTGCTGCGCGAACCGAAAATGCACCAAGAATTAGTAGAACCAGTAATGACGCTGCTGCTGTATATGGGACGTTTTAATAACGCCGTAACAGTTTTGGCAGTACATCTCGAACATTTCCGAGGAACAGTACCACTCCCGGAATTAGAAACCTTTGTCTGCCAAATTTCGCTACTCTTAGAGCAGTTAGCTGATTCAGTACAGCAGGAAATTCCCCCACCGCCCTTACCTGACTTGGAAGAAACACTGCTAAAAATCCAGCCATACCTGCAAGCACTGCGTACAGCCAGGATAGAAGAACTAGCCGTCAATCAAGGACATACACCGATTCGTCAGGCAGTCATTGATTACAGCATATTAGATTTGGAGATCGAGCAGATCGTTCGGCGTTTGACCGCTATGCACTCAGCGATGGTACGGCTAACATTAGCTAATTAAATTTCAAGTGTTCGGTAGAAAAAGACGATAGGATTCGCTGTCCATCAAAATTCTAAAACCTAGCCACATCAGCAGGAAGGGGAAAATCTTGCCAGCATAACGGTCAATACGGTTCGGATAAGTAGAGGAGGCAGGGGAGGAAAGAGAGTTATTATTAAGCAATTTCTCTTCCCCTGCTTCTCTTCTCCCTCTGCTCCCACTGCTTGCCTTATTTGAATGCTGCTGCTGGCAAACAGGGGTATATATATCCCAAGATTATTGCCGCCGTTAGAAATTGTTACCGCACAGACGCGCTAGGTTTGGCGATCGCTTTCTGAAATCAAATCCTTTAAATTTAGAGTTTCTTTTTAGATTAGCTGACTTAGTTTTTTTAAGTTGTAAGCCTAAATTTAAAGTTCTTGACGTGTCGGACGGATGATGATTTCATTCACATCAACATCATCAGGTTGCTCAATAGCGTATGCGATCGCACGGGCAATGGCATCTGCATCAATGGCGATCTCATAAAGTTGGTTAATTCCTGCTGCTGTGTCTTTATCGGTAATCGTGGTGGTCAGTTCGGTGGCAACGGCTCCTGGTGAGATATTAGTCGAACGGATTTCACCATTTGACTCTAGCCGCAGCCCTTCAGAAATCGCCCGCACTGCGTACTTGGTGGCACAGTAGACAGCTGATCCCGCAAACACCTTATGTCCAGCCACGGACGATAGGTTAATGACGTGACCAGACTTTTGCTGACGCATAATCGGTAAGACGGCAGCAATCCCATAGAGAACGCCTTTGATGTTGATATCGATCATCCGATCCCACTCCTCCACCTTTACTTGGTCGAGGGGAGAAAGCGGCATCAACCCGGCATTATTGATTAGCACGTCAATTTTGCCATAAGTACTCAAAGTTTTTTTCGCTAAGGCTTCCACCTGGGCGCGATCTGCTACATCGGTTACTTGATAGGTTGCAGTCCCTCCTGATTGAGCGATCGCTGCAACCAATTCTTTGAGACGATCTTCGCGTCTGGCAGCCAGCATTAGTTTGGCTCCACTAGCAGCTAGTCGCTTCGCAGCTGCCTCACCTAACCCACTGCTAGCTCCAGTGATGATTACCACTTTGTTTTGAATCTCAGACATATTGATTTCTGTGGATTATTGAGTATGGATCGTGAAACATAGGGTGCTGTTTCAGATGAACTCAGCATTACTTAACCATATCAACTAGTTTGTAACAGGATCAACGTTTTTGTCTGAGCAACATCACGCCGTTTGAGTTCTGTCCCGTTAAAACTTCAGTTGGTGAGTTAAGACCATCTCATAAACTTAATCTTTATCTACATACCAAGAGGTATTACTTCACCGTTCTTTGCCGCTTTTGCGAGTAAGTCACGGACTTCTTCATCCGTCGTTTGAGGAAAGCTTTCGTACCAAAGACCAACGCTCTGGAAAGGGCTGGGTGTAGAGATGCAAACGGTTTCGTCTACCTCAGTTTCTAACTCTTGGCAAGTTTCAGGTGCAGCCACAGGTACAGCAATCACAATCTGAGCAGGTTGCTGTTTTCGCACAGTTACAACAGCAGCCCACATGGTTGCACCCGTGGCTAAACCATCATCTACTAAGATGACTGTACGTCCTTGTAAATTTCTTAAGGGGCGATTTCCCCGATAAAGCCGTTCCCGCCGCTCTAACTCCCGTTCTTCTTGCGCCGCCACTCTGGCAATTACTTCATCAGGTATCTTTTCCAGGCTGATAATATATTTATTGACTATCCGCACACCACCAGAAGCGATCGCTCCCATCGCTAGTTCTTCTTGATCGGGCACACCCAATTTACGTACCACTAAAACATCTAAGGGAGCATTTAACGTTTTGGCAACTTCAAAGGCAACGGGTATACCACCCCTTGGTAGCCCTAATACCAAAACATCTGGATCGTTAGCATAAGCAGTTAACTCCTTAGCCAAAACTTGACCTGCAAACCTCCGATCTTTAAATAGCATGGTGATATTCCTAATTAGTTTTCAAAAAAATTAAATAAATATTTACATAAGTTTGTTATTGACTATGAACCTCAAACAATGGAGCAAATTCCAAACTTTTTGTTATAGTTCAGATGTTCTGAACCAATCTTAGAAAGCTAAATATTCTCTGTCCTCCACTAACGGAGCGACATCTTCAATCTACAGGTCTATCAAACGAATGAGTTAGCTTTAATACAACAATATTTCTGCATCTTGCGCTGAGACTATTTTACTACTCCACACTCAATATCCGTCCCCAAATGGCTTGTTGAGAAGACCGATGACGCGGTGAACTATAGCTGTAGGGGGTTTACTGCTCTAGGTAACTGGTGTTAGCGTGAAGCAAAGTTATAGTGCGACCACAAAAGAAGGGTGATATGGAAAACCTAATGTTTAAGTAGGGGTGCATTTGAAAACTACTATAAGTTTTGCCACTTCCTAACATTTACTGCTAGACTTTTACGGAGTATCTTTTTTACTGTATTTTAAGAAAAAAATACTTACGTGCTAGCAGATGCAAAAATCTATGAAAATCCAGTGATAATTCAATTGTTAATTCTTCGCTTGCCACGTATTACTGACATTGGATTGATATTATCTTTACATCATCCCTAAATTGTGAATATGAGATAATGCACCAATTTGCTTGTTCATTATATAATGCTTAATATTACAGAGAAAAGTCATCAAAGTTACCCAATTAACACTTTTGAATAAAAATTAATAGGGTAGAATTACTGAGTATGTTTGAAAAGCAAAAGAAGGGTGTTTTTAATGATCGGCTTTACTAATTCAGAAAACGGCACAGTTAGCAGCACAGCAGCCACTAAGAGGCTGGCAAGGGCGATGATGGTTTCTGGTGGAGAGTTTTCACTCTTATTGGCGTGTTGTAACTCTGTTCAAAGGCAGCAGCAAGTGCTGAATTTATTAACAGAATTTTCATCAGCAGATATCCACGAAATATTGCTCTCACCTACGGTTGACAAATTATACACCGCTATTATAAGTGAAATTGGTACTACTCAACCCGAAGCTTTGATGATAAGGGGCTTAGAATCTGTAGCGGCAATTAACCAACTGATTATTAGTACCAATATCATGCGAGATGAGTTTCGGAAACAGTTTCAGTTTCCCTTGGTATTGTGGGTCAATGATGAAATTCTGCGTAAGCTAGTTTGGCTAGCACCCGATTTCAAAGACTGGGCAGCTACTACTATTAAATTTGATGTATCTAATAATCAGTTAATTGAATCTGAACAACAACCCATCAGCGCCTAATATTGTCTGAAATTACTTTTAAAATTTTATATATGCTAGTTGAGCCGAGCAAAACCGAAGCTCAGGTTCTGTGACATTATTTTCTAAAATTACTTTTATTTAACCACTCCCTTAGCAAAGTGAGATAAAAACTCTTGGAAGCTATTTTCAAAATTAGAAGATAGTATGGCTGTCGAGTTTGTTATCGCTTCAGTACACATCAACCTTAAAAAAGGTGTGAGAATTAAGCTGCGATCGCCATATTTGTTTGAATCGTATAATTTATTCTACTTCAACAGCACTAACTAAAATTGTTATTGAACCTGGGTTTTCCTCAAAAGAGATATCCTATAGGAATGAAAAAGAATGTAGAGACGTAGCAATGCTACATCTCTACAAAGATTGTGGATAACGCATACATATTTAATTTAACCAGATGTCTAATCAATCCTGCGACTAGGTAACTTAGTCCCGCACCTCTGACAAAACCCAGCATTTACATCATGGAAAGCTAAACCACAACCTGAACAAACTATTTCTACCTGATTAGCAGTTTTCACCACTCGCTTAATTAAATCCCCCACTTGCCAAGGAATCAGTGCAATTCCGGTAAAAATCATCAATACTGTTAGCAAGCGTCCTAATTCCGAAATTGGAATAACATCACCAAATCCTACAGTTGTCATTGTGACAACAGAGAAGTAGAATGCATCCAAAAATGTACCGTAATTTTCAGGATTAACCGGATGCTCAACTTGATAAATTAAGCCAGAGTAAATAAAAACAATTGCAAATAATGTAAATAATATTCGCGCAAAAATCATCCCATCTTCACTGCTGATACTAGCGAATAAAAACTTTCTATCGATAAATCTAATTAATCGTAAAATCCGAAACCATCGTAATAAGCGGATAAAGCTAATATCCACCATACCTAGAAAAAATGGTAGAATCGCCATTAAGTCAATAATCGAATAAAAGCTAAAAATATACTTAATTTTGTTTTCCGCACTCCACAGGCGGAGTAAATATTCCACAGCGAAGATCATGACGATCGCAGTATCAGCTACATTTAATTGAAACCGCATATAGTCAGGAATATTATATGTTTCTGCCACAAAAATTCCTGATGATATTAGCACCAAAGAGGCAAGTGTTAAATTAATCGCTTTACCTATTGGTGTTTCTAGGTCTTCTAAGTAAAATTCTGTTTCTTGTCTGCTCAGTAACATATTCGACCATTAATACATCTTAATTCCCAGTTATAACATTAGAAATACGATATTATTAACCATTATCCTTATGTTAACCTCAGCTTATATGAACCCAGAATCTTTTATGCGTTTAGCATTGGCAGAAGCAAAAAAAGGGGATGCGCCTTACGGTGCAGTGATTGTTAAAGATAATGAAGTCGTTGCCGTAGCTCATAATACTGTAAGGAGAGACAACGATCCATCAGCCCATGCAGAAATCAATGCTATTCGTAGTTTAACAGCTAAACTGAAAAACCCCTCTTTAGAAGGTTATAGTATATATACAACTGGCGAACCTTGTCCGATGTGTGCAACTGCTTGTGTTTGGAGTGGTTTATCAGAAATTGTATATGGTGCTTCAATTCAAGATTTAATTACTGTAAATCAATCACAAATTAGTATATCTTGTGAAGAGGTAATCGATAAGTCATTTAGAAACATTAAAGTCACAAAAGGCGTTTTAAACAATGAATGCTTGGAGTTATTTAAATAAGCTGAATTTAGATTCCTGATTTATTTAAAATCGGGAATATACGGATTGCAATTTTCACCAATAAAATAGAATTGCTATAAAGCTTAAAATTACGAATTACGAATTACTTAACTTGGCTCATTCAAATAGGATAAATATGTATTTGCCCAAATTGCAGCTTGAGTGCGATCGCGCAAATTTAACCTGTTTAAAATATTCGTAACATGATTTTTTACTGTCCCCTCAGAAATGTAGAGTTCCTGAGCAATTTCTCGGTTACTAGCGCCTGTAGCAATTAATCGCAAAACCTCTTTTTCTCTAGGAGTAAGTTCCGCTAAAGTAGATGGTACAGGCGGTGACTGGATTGGTGCAACATGAGAAAATTGAGTCAACAGCTTTTTAACTATACCTGGGCCTAATTGCGTATATCCTTTATGAACGGCACGAATAGCAACAGCTAATTCTTCTGATGGTGTATCTTTCAATAAATAACCCATAGCCCCATTCTTTAAAGCTGCTGACACATATTCATCATCATCAAAAGTCGTTAGTACTAAAATCTTAGTTTTGGCAAAACGTTTTTGAATCTCCTTTGTGGCTGCAACTCCATCCATAATCGGCATTCTGATATCTAGCAATATTACATCTGGCTGAAATTGGGCAACACAATTAATCGCCTGTTCGCCATTTTCTGCTTCTCCAACTATTTCTAAATCTGGTTCTAGTTCCAATAACGCTCTTAATCCTTGACGAATTAAACTTTGGTCATCTACCAGCAAGACTTTAATCATTATGTTAACCTTGTTAATGGAATATTAACTGTAATTTTGCAACCAGAGCCAAGAGCGCTATTAATATTAAACTTACCTCCAAGTGCTAAAGTGCGATCGCGCATACTATGAAGTCCAAAACCAGTAGTATTTTGCCCTACGTCAAAACCTTTACCATTATCCTGAATTATCAATTGTAAATTGCCTTTAGTCGTAGTGAGTTCCAATTTAACCTCTGTTGCATAGGCATATTTAGATATATTAGTTAAAGATTCTTGAGTAATCCGGTAAATAGCAGTATTTATTTCAGGTGGTAGAGAATAGTCCAGATTGATTTGATAAATTGGTAATATCCCATTAAACCGATGAAAATTTTCTGAAAGACTAGCGATCGCATCTTCTAAAGATTGTTCTTGTAAGGGATTAGAACGCATAGTAGAAACAGATTGACGAACATCTTTTAGCGCCTTTGAACCTAATTCCTTTGCAGTTGCGAGAAATGTTTCGGCCTTACCTGGGTTAGATTGCCATAGTTTTAAAGCAGTTTCTAATTGTAGGTTTAAAGCAGTCAGAGAGTGTCCTAATGAATCATGAATTTCACGAGCAATGCGATTACGTTCTTCTAAGGTAGCTTGATTTTCAATTTGCATGGCATATTGACGGAGTTTTTCGTTAGCAAGAGCTAGCTTTTCTCGACTTTGCCGTTCAGACAAAACTGCATTCATCATCAGCAACACAAACACCAAACTTAAGCCAAATACTAGTGACGAATTCAAAATCAAAAATCGATATCGCTCTTGTGCCTGTGGCGATGCTTGAAAATTGAATAACTGATATTTTAGTTGTGTGGTAACTAAAAATAAAGCAAATGACAAAGCTGTAACGAATAAACGTCCATTTAACTGAAAAATCAGACAACTGCGAGTCACTAAAATTATATAGAGAAAGGGGAAAAGCCGAGCAAATCTCTCCCCAAAAAGTCCAATTATTAAAATCAATAAAATTTCAATAGCTGTATATATTACCTTAGTTGTCTGGCTATTCCTGGGTAATCTTAAGCCCATTAGTGCAAAAATAATCAGACTATAAATTGACAGTTCTGGCAATATGCTACAAACTGACAAGTCTGGAAATGCACCACAAATTGATAGTTCTGGAAGCTTGGGACGAAAACGCCGTAACGGGGGTGGTATAACGGCTGTCAATGCGGTGATCGCCAGTAATGTCCACTCCAGATAAAGCAGAGACGGAAAAGGATGTTTCTTAATTTGAATTGAACGACTCATTAGCCGCGTTGCTCCCGTTATAAGTTATGAGTTAGGAACTAGGAATTAGAAGTTAATAATTCCGAAGATTTGAGCAGTGGCTTCCGCCACTTAGAATTTTCGCTGAGTGAGAAATCAAAAGTAAATTCAAACAACAGAATCGTTACTTAATAAGCTAAATAATGACTTATAAAATCATCATAATCAAAATTTTCATGATTTATAACTCTAACTTTTAACTCCTAACTTCTAACTCCTGACTCCTAACTTCTAACTTTTAACTATCTATTGTCAATCATGACTTTAGTCATGGGTATAACCATGACTTTCTCCTCATGTAACTGCTGAAGATAAGTTCTTATGATGGTGGCATCCAACCAGGAAAAACCCACCAGACAAGTAATGAAACTCAAAGCATTATCGCTAGTCGCTTCCGCAATCGCTCTCACTTTAACTGCAACCTCCTTTGCTGTTCACGCTCAAACAGCCTCTTCTTCACCCCTGTTACTTGCACAAACTCAACAAAAAGAAAGAGGCCCTTGGAAAGAGTTGGGTCTAACAGATGCCCAAAAAGCCCAAATTCAGACAATTCGCCG
The DNA here is from genome assembly GCA_003326195.1 of Nostoc punctiforme NIES-2108. Lineage (GTDB taxonomy): Bacteria > Cyanobacteriota > Cyanobacteriia > Cyanobacteriales > Nostocaceae > Nostoc > Nostoc punctiforme_A. The sequence goes on along the minus strand of LXQE01000158.1, from coordinate 69,889 downwards.
CGATAGCCGCACCAAATTTGAAGCAGTTTTGACCCCAGAACAAAAAGCAAAATTAGAGGCAGCAAAACAAGCACGTCGGGCTGAGTGGCAAGCGCGTAAGGCTCAGGGGCAAACAGGTCAAGGTCAACGGCAACCCGGCCAACGTCGAGGAAAGGGTGGTTTTGGTGACTTAAATCTGACTGAAACCCAAAAAACCCAAATGCGACAAATCCGCGAGTCTGAGAAACAACAGATTCAAGCAGTCTTAACCCCCGAACAGCGTCAAAAATTGGAGCAATTTCGTCAAAATGCTCCATCACGCCGTCAACAAGGCAATCCTCAATAATCATCTTTCAAAAAATAATAATTTTGGGGTGGGCAATACTCGCCCATCTCAATCCCAAAATAGATAGATTATGATGCAACCCTTTGCGGCTTCACCAAATCCCGCTCCTCGTCTGCAACAGGTTTTAGATGTACTCGATCGCATCGCACAAGCGCAGGGGCGAGATGTTCCCCAAATTGTGGAAATAGAGAAATTGCGTTTCCTCCCTACTGGCACTTTTGGCAGAACTTGGGCAGACTTCCTCAATGAACACAATTTAAAACCCTTTACTACAGGTAGCCGCCGTAAACAACTCCATGACGGGGTTCATGTTCTCACAGGCTATGGCACAGACTTCATTGGCGAAGCAGAAATACAGGCATTTTTATTAGGAACAAAATTTAGCATAACTAACTTGATGCTGGGACTAGGACTGTTGCGAGTCATCCATAAAAACCTAAATTCTCGACAACAATTCACCTGGCACAGACTTTGGAAAGCATACCAACGCGGTTGTCACTCTCACTTTGGCCCAGATACTTGGCAACCAGAATTACTTTGGCACTTACCCTTGACTGATGTCCAGGCATTGTTTTCCATAGTCAAAAATTAACAGGCTTCTTGCAGAAGATGCGGAAAGGGGAAAAACTTCATCCCCTTTCCCTTTCCCTATTTTGAGTTCTGAGTTCTGATTCAATTTAGTAGACTTTCAAGATCGTTTTGAGTTATGAGTTAATCAAAACTCCTAGCTTGATTAATATGTCCAAAGAATTCGCAATTGGTAGTAAAGTCCGTGTTGTGGCGCTACCAGCCTACGTCAAAACTGCTGAACCTATGCCCATGTTGCGCCCTCCCAATGTCATTCACATTGGTGAAGAAGGTGTAGTCATTGACCGCAGACCTGGTGGATATTGGGGTATTCGCTTTGCTAGGGGGGCTTTTCTCCTAGATAGTCAATATTTCGAAAGCACAGATACCCCTGCCGAATCTCACTTAGAATAAAATTTCTCGCAACCAAGAATTGTAAACTTGTGTAAAGTTGTGATTCTGGTTTACACCATGATTTCCCGCCGCACTTTTTTAAGCATATTATTTGCCAGCTGTATTTCTGTCATCAGCTGGCTGAATTTTACCCCTGCTGCTAATGCTCTTGGTGGTAAACTTCCGGCAATTAATCAACCTGCACCAGAGTTTACTCTGCCAACCAACACAGGTGATGGTAAAATTTCCCTCTCTGACTTGCGTGGTAAATGGCTAGTCCTGTACTTTTATCCTAAAGACTTCACCTCTGGTTGTACTATAGAAGCTCGTCGTTTTCAGCAAGACTTACCCCAATACCTGAAAAAAAACACTCAGATTATTGGCGTTAGTGCTGATGATATTGACTCCCACGCCAAATTTTGTGATTCAGAGGGACTAAAATTCCCCCTATTGGCTGACACTGATGGTTCAGTGAGCAAAGCTTACGGTTCGTGGCTTGGCTTTTTATCTATGCGCCACAGTTTTATCATCGATCCTCAAGGCGTCTTGCGCGAAACTTTTGTCAAAGTCAACCCAACTATTCACAGTTCAGAAGTGCTGGCACGACTAGAAAAATTACAGTCCACAGCTTCTTAAACTTCAATAAATCAACAAGGGGCTTATGCCCCTTATTTTAACTCACAATAAACCCATATTTTTTGAGTACAGTTTTGGCTTCACTGCCAGATAGAAACTGGACAAATTCTTTGGCAGCGGAAGGATTTTTACTGCTTTTAATTATTGCTACCGGATAGACAATCGGTGAGTGAAATTTATCATCAGCAGTAACTGCGACTTTTACTTTGTTGGAAATTTTGGCATCAGTGGCATAAACTAAACCCGCTTCGGCATTACCACTTTCTACTGCTGCTAAAACTTGACGCACATTGTTAGCAAAGACTAATTTCGACTTGAGGCGATCGTAAAGTTTCAATTTCTTCAAGACTTGCTCGCCATATTGACCGGCGGGTACGCTTCTGGGTTCACCGATCGCAATTTTTTTAATCTTACTATCTGTTAAATTGTAGAAGCTATTGATGCCAACAACATCCTGAGCCACAATCAAGACTAGACGGTTATTTGCTAGGTTAGTACGGCTACCTGGTAGCAATAATCCTTTTTGTTCCAAGGCATCCACTTGCTTTTTGCCAGCAGAAATAAAGATATCCGCTGGCGCACCTTGCTCAATCTGTTGCTGCAAGGCACCAGAAGCCCCAAAGTTATAACTAATATTGATATTTGATTTACTTTGTTGGTACAAAGGCTTAATTTCTTCCAGTGCCTCTTTTAAGCTGGCGGCTGCGGACACGAGTATGCTGGTGTTCGACTGTGCTATTACAGGAGAAGGAGGAACCAACGGTAAACCAATTGCTAGCAGCAAGCCAGCGATCGCTATACCCAGGAAGCCAAAAATTTGTCTTCTTTTCATAGAAAAGGCGTTTGAAGGGTTTCTTCCATAAAATTGATGCTAGGTAAAATAGTACCAAAGATACCAACATATAACCAACTATATCGGTAAAATTATGCCTAGAAAAGAACAAGGGTGGGTCACATTCCAAACCTCAGAAGAGGAACGAAAGATTTTGGAAGAGTTTTGTGGCCAGTCTCAGCGAACTAAGACCGAGATTCTCCGGGAACTGGTACGTGGTCTTAATCAACACTCTTCACCATCAAACTTGCTACCATCCATAAACACAGAAGAGGAAGATATCTACACTCAAATGCCTGAGATAGAAATTAGTCTTCAAAAGAAACCACTCAAAGTTAGCTCTCGCAATATTCTCAAGGGTGTTGTTAAGCGAGTTGTTACTGGAGCTGTTAATAGTGAAGTCACGTTAGAGATTGTTCACAAAGTTGAGTTAACTTCAATTATCACCAGAGTATCGGTAGAAGAGTTGGATTTGTCTGAGGGGAAAGAGGCTTATGCCGTTATTAAGTCCAACGATATAGTTATTGCCAGAGAATAGGCTGTGGTGATGTCTCTGAAGCATTGCTTTATTCATTCAAGAGAAACGATCGAGATTTTCTTACGAATGATTCTAAATTGCGGTAAAAATTTCTTAATGCTACACAAATAAATTTATATTTCGCTAAATACTTCAGTAGGGAAATAAGGGCTGCGAACAGATTCCACAGCCCTTGTTTACCACTCTATAGCTTATGAAAGCGCTGGTACTGCTTCCAACTTCTCAGCTTTGTTCTTCAATACGGTTGGTAGTTCGCTATTGAACGCCTCACCTTCAACCACTTGCGATCGGAAACCATCGGGCCCAACTGGAACATCGCCCGTGATGGTGGTGCGATAGAGGACGCGCTCGACTTCCAGATGATCCAAGTCTTGAGGGGCCAAATGGGAGGTGGCGCGGTTGTCCCAGAACGCAATGTCACCGTTATTCCAGCGGAAGCGGGTGGTGTAGGCGGGCTTGGTAATCTGGTTGAAGAACAACTCAAGCAGCAGGTCGCTCTCTTGTCGTGATACGTCAAGAATGTGCGAGGTGAAGCCAGGGTTGACGTACAATGCGCGTTCACCAGTCTCAGGATGAACCCTTACTACTGGGTGGATTGAAACCAGGGGATTGGCTGCGATGCGCTGGGCAATCTTGCTATTGCTGGGGAAATTCAAACGCGCATTGAAGCGATGTTCGGCTTTTAATGTGTCTGCCAACGCCCGCAAGGGTGCTGATAGACCCTCATAGGCTGCAACTAAATTTGTCCATTGTGTGTCACCACCGAAGCTAGGGACATTAACCGCACGCAAAATTGACGCCGCAGGTGGGTTGACAACTGCTGTGACATCGGTATGCCAACGACTTTCATAGCTGGAACGGCGCAGACCATTCCGCCGCTCATAACGACTGCGGTCAATGGGCAGAATTTCTGAAAAGCCATCAATCGGCTCATCTTCGTGGGGATGCGCGTAGGTAACTTCACCAAAACGACCTGTGAACGCAATCTGTGCCGCATGATCGATGTTTTGGCCGCGAAAGAACACGACTTTCCACTTCAATAGTGCTTGACGAATTTCTTTGACTGCATCATCGTGCAAAGGACGTGACAGGTCTACGCCGCTGATTTCGGCACCGATGAAACCCGCTACTTGTTTGACCTCAATGTGTTTGTTGCTCATGTCAATTCTCCATAGTTTGATCGATAGGGCGATGTTCGCACTCGTCCGTTCACTTTAGATATGTTGCTTGCGCTTAATGGCTACATACCAAAGGAAGCGATCGCAGTTTAAAATATCATACTATAAATCTATCAATTTACCGTAGTATATAGATGCTGTATTTTAGACTGTTGGAACAACGGTCGATTTAGTCCAGGTAAGGGCAAGTTAAAATTCGCAACACAGATTAAAAAGCTTCTTACCCGAAAGTGGCAAGCAAGCTATGTAATGAAATGCGTATAGAGTAAGTACTAAATTTTTGTTGCAAGTGCCTTTTTTAGAACTTACAACGATTCCACAATAGCGCTTCTGTATTCTTCGCTAACAGGTGTATTTATAATACTTTTATATAAACTTTATAAAATCTTTTTATTTGGAACACCAGTATTTTATTGATTGATTAATTTATATTGTAGGATTAACAAGGAAACAATTATACTTACTATCAGTATAGTTTTGCGCAAAACTGCAAAATAAATTAATAGTGGTTAAAAATCAAATAATACTTTGTATTTATTTTATAGTTTATAAATTTATATAAATAAATAAATCCTAATTATAGTTCACTTTTTTATTCCAAAATCCTAATTTGATTTTGTTATTAGCCTATTGCTAATAACAAATTATGAGTTGCCTTTTTACCAAGGTTAAGTAAGGATTTGAAGAGATTGTAAACTACTAGGACTAGCCCTTTCAAGGTGAGTAAAAATTTTGCTCAAAAAATTCCTCTTTAATCTCTTAACTCTGTGTTCTCTGCGTCTCTGTGGTTAAATAAATTACTTTTAAACCGCAGAGGCACAGAGAGCGCAGAGAGAAAAACAGAGATTTTACGAGTCACCTTGAAAGGGCTGGTCCTAACTACATGAAAAAGAAATTATCACAGAAATGGACTAATTTTCAATATTGGTTACGTTTTTTAATTATCATCCTATTAGGAATAGGTGTATTTTTCCGTTTCGTCAATATTGACAAAAAAAATTATTGGGGTGATGAAGTTTTGTCATCATTACGCATATCTGGCTATACGCAGTCAGAAATGAAAACGCAATTAAGTGATGGTCGTTTGATTGACATAGAAGATTTACATAAATACCAGCATCCTAATCCTGAGAAAAATGCAATTGATACAATTAAAGGGATTATTTTAGAAGACTCGCAGATTTTGCCACTATACATCTTGATTACCCGGTTTTGGGTAGAGTGCTTTGGCAATTCTATAGCAGCGGTCAGAAGTTTTTCAGCATTTATTAGTCTACTTACCTTTCCTTGTTTTTATTGGCTATGTCAAGAATTATTTGAGTCTTCACTAGTAGGGTGGATAGCTATTGGGTTGGTAGCCATTTCACCTATTCATATCGTGTATGCACAAGAAGCGCGATCGTATAGTTTAGCAATAGTAGCCATCTTAATATCGAGCGTAGCACTGCTGCGAGCCATGCGTCTTCAAACAAAAGTTAGTTGGTGCATTTATGTAGCAACATTATCAATAGGGTTTTATACTCATCTATTTTTTACCTTGGTTGCTTTTGCACAGGGAATTTATGTAGTTGCAATCGAACGCTTCCGATTGAGTAAAACATTGATTTACTACCTGCTATCATTGCTTGCGGGGTTTCTAACCTTTGTACCTTGGATTTGGATTATTATTACCAATCCTCAGCCAGAAGCAGTCACTTGGGCGAGTACTAAACAAACATTATTTATGTCAGTTGTAAGGTGGGCTGGTATCTTTAGTCGTGCGTTTCTTGATTTAGGTATTAGTCCTAACGAACCGGGAAAACTTAAGTTCGTTTTAATTCCTTTTATTTTAATTATTTTAGCTTTAATCAGCTACTCAATTTACTTTGTGTGTCGAAGAACTTCTAAAAAAGTTTGGTTATTTGTCTTAACCTTGATTGGATCTGTAGGGCTTCCTTTACTGATAACAGATTTCGTATTTCAAAAGCGACTTGCTACTAGTCGATATACACTTCCTTCAGTTTTAGGTATACAGTTAGCTGTTGCTTACCTATTTACCACTAAGATTGCGTCTATTTCTACTAAAACTTGGCAAAAAAAGTTTTGGTCGCTTGTAGCGTTTATGGTGATTACAAGCGAAGTTTTATCTTGTATGGTTCACTCTCAAGCGCAGATTTGGTGGAACCAATTCCCTGATAAATACCAAGAATATCCGAAAATTGCTAATATTATTAATCAAGGGAAGAAACCACTTTTAATTAGTGATGAGGATAATATTATTCCACCGCTACAAGTACTTACTAACTTAATCGATCCAAAAGTGAAATTTCAAATTGTAGGAAAAAATCAGTTACCAGAGATTACTAATGGCTTTAGCGACATATTTTTGTTCTTGTTCGAGCCGTCTGATTTCTTAAAAGCTGGAGTTGAAAAAGTTTATAACTCAAAGTTACAGCAGGTAGACGACTTTCTCTGGAAAATAACAAAATCTAATTAACCCAAGTACACGAGCATATCTAGGGGTTGGGAGAGTGCAAGCTGGAAACTAAAAGCAGGCAGATGGCATTTGAATATCGCTTGTAGGTTAAAAATCAATAAGGGTTATTGGTGTAGATAATTGGTCTTTGAAGACGCGATAAATCGCGTCTCTACATCAGGGTTTTGGGTTTATCTGAACTGTATTGGGTTAAAATTTAATATCAATTAGCCTGATAAGTGGCACAGTTAAAGCAAAAATATACTTTAATTAAACAAATAATTTAAGTACTTGTACTGCTGCCGCTTATGTCATCGCCCCTTGAGCGCCCGCTAAAAGTTGAAATCAGACTACCATCTTCCCATCCTCAGTTATTAGAAGGGCTGGATATATGGCTGCGTTTAGGTCTAATATCTGATGCCCAAGTTAGGCAGTTATGTCAAGAGTTTCTGGTGTGTGCGGTGGTGTTGCAACCCCAGGCTGAAGCGAAAATAAAGGTAGTATTTGCAACTTCCGACCCCGTGCAGCAGTTGCCCATAGCAGTTTTACAATCTAGTAGCGGTAAACAACCACAACAAAAACCAGCTAAACCAAACTTCATCGGCACAATGTTGCAGTCCTTGGGGGCAGAACTGAGTGTCCGTTGGCTACTTTTTCTAGGGGTTTTCCTGGTAGTCGTATCTTCTGGGGTACTGGCTGCTAGTCAATGGGCGAGGTTTCCCGCTTCTGGACAATACGGGGTTTTATTTGCTTATACTTTGAGTTTTTGGGGATTAAGCTTTTGGGCGACTAGGCAAAATAACCTCAGATTGACGGCTCAGACGTTGCTGATTGCCACTCTTTTGTTAGTGCCAGTGAATTTTTGGGCAATGGATAGCTTTAAATTGTGGCAAAATCCTGTGGATTGGATTGTAGTTGCGATCGCCTGTCCTACCCTAACTGCTATAACTGTTTTACTCTCCAAAAATCGGACTATTTTTACCAATTTACATACTGGCAAATTACCTCTAGTAAATATTTTAGGGCTGAGTTATCTGCATTGGGGTTGGCAGTTAAGAGGATTTCCCTTAATTGCTGTTTATCTGGCAACGATCGCTACAACTATCATTACCGTTTATCACAATCTTTTCCAACAGCCTCGTACTGTCAGCGAGGAAGATCGGGGCGATGTCTACGACGGGCTACGCCTACGCCGTAGCTTAAGTATTAGTTTACCTGCTGCTGTAATTATTTATTCTTTAATAGTATTGTTAGTGCGGGCAATTTTTGTTACCAAGGTAGATGTCGCACTGTTGGGGTTAGCTATTGGCATTTGCGGCTGGTTGATAACTTGGTTAGCGCAGCAGGGAAGGAGGAGGGCGGGGGGACTCGGGGCCCCCTCTGGGGATAGGGGGAAGAGGGGGCAGGGGGCGGGGGGAGTAGAGGAAGTAACATTAATATCCTCCTCATTCCCTTCATCCCTCTTACTCTGGGAAAGACTTGGGGGCGTTTTACTCTTTTTGGGTTGGGTGGTATCGGTAGTAAATTATCCTTGGCAAGCAATAGCTGTCAGTGGTTTGGGTTTGTGGTTTGTGGGRAGTCGMTTGYGGCRGTACAGTTTAAAGCKAGACTTYGCWGSGGTTTTCGTCATCGGYTTAGAGACGATTTTGCTAGGTTGGCGATTAGTACCTAATAACTTACAGAAATTAGCGATCGCAACTAGTACYCAACTCACCAATTCTCAAAATGAACCTTGGGCATTACTGGGTATCGCTTTATTTCCCTACGTAATTTTGATGGTGGCGCTTACAGATAGCTTTTATCGCAGCCAAAAGCGAGAATTAGCTAAATTTGGCGAACTGCTCACCCTGTTATTTGGAACTCTTTTAACAACGATCGCGCTCGTAAATCCCGCATTGCGATCGCTAAATCTGCTATTTTCTACCGCCACTCTGGCATTTGTTACTCAACGCCGCTCCCCGTCATCTCTTGCCCTGGTATACCTAACTCACATTATGGGGGTGCTGACGTTTTGCTTTACCATTAATTGGTTATTCCCAACCCTGAGTCAACAATGCTGGGCAAGTATTTTATTGGCTCTCATGGTTGCAGAATGGCGATTTAGTTTGCAGGAAGGACTATGGCAAAGTAGTGCATGGGATATCGGTTTAGGATTAGCCGCAGCGAGTTTTTTCCTCTTGTGGATGAATGCAGAATCATCTTGGTATGGCATCGCTGATAACCGATCTGATTGGGGAGTTTTATGGCTAGTTACGCCTCTAGCTCTCACAGGTGTTGCCAATGCCACAATTATAGAGCGTCGGACTACTAGCCGTTACTTGAGTGTCTTGGCTGTGATAATTGCCCAGCTACTAACTTTACAGCTACCAGGAATCAGATTAATTAGTTTGGCTGTAGGTGCTGGATTGATGTTTGCAAATACGCGCTATTTGCGCAACCAAGTATCTGCGGTAATTACAGAAGGATTTGTTTTAAGTTTCATTGGGGCGCTGCTGTGGGCAGGTGTGCCTGGTTTGCCTCGCCTAGCGGTAGCCGGTTGGTTTGTTGTAGGAGCGATCGCAACTCTCAGTCTATGGTTAGCGCGGACTATTTTAAGCCGACGCGGTAACGAATTAGCTGTTATCTATGCAGCCGCCAGTGATAAATGGGCGATCGCCTTGTGTAGTGTTGAATTATTAAGTTTGACGCTGCATTCAGTGCTGATTTACCAAGGGTTTACGACTTCAGGATTTTTGTTCTTAATTGCCACTGCAATAACCCTGGCAGCCATTGTTTATCGCAGTTGGCGAGAACCGACAAATTGGGCATTTTATGGGATTGGTTGGTGTTTGGAATTGTTAATTACCCAGGTGCTAGGCTTGGGGGAACGCTCACTTGTGAGAATTGCAATTGCAAACATCGCCTTGGGTTTAATTACTCAACTTGTCGGCGAGTGGTGGCAACAACGACATCAATTAGAAAGGTTTCCTAGCAGCCTGCACATTTTGCCATTAATTTATGGTGCATTTAGTGTATTGCTGCGTTTGAACACCTTCACCGAGTGGACAGGTTTGTATTCCTTGGGTGTAGCTTTAATTATTATTGGCGTAGGGCGGCGGCGCGAAAAGTTTAAACCCTTGCTTTACTTAGGAATTATTGGCGTATCAATTTCTGCTTATGAACTTTTGTTCTATCAAATGTCACAAGCTTCAGGAGGAGCATTAGGTGATGGATTAATTGCTATGTCTACCCTTGGCGCGAGTATCATGTATGCTTACCGCATTCTGTCGCCAAGGCTAGTCAGCTACTTACACCTAACTCCCCAAGAATTGAAAAGAATTGCCCATATTCACTGGGTTTGGAGTAGCTGTTTATTAATGGCTGCTATTATTACACCCATTGGAGTTAACCGTTTGGTGGGATTGGGAACTGGAGTATTTTTGATTCGTTATGCTGTCTTTCAGGGACGAAATTTCCGCACTTCCCCCAGCATCTTGGGAGGAATTACAATTGCCGAGATGTGGGTTTACCTTGGCTTATTAGAGGTAGCTGGCATGAGGATTTATTGGCGGGAGACAGCAGTAGGGCGATTTTGGGCTGGGCCATTAGTTCCTTGGAATGGTGCGATCGCTTGTATGGTAGCCTACTTTTTGTACATTCTACCTTGGGAAAATTGGGGTTGGTCTAAAAGACCTTGGCAACAAGCTGCATACATCACACCACTGATAATTTTATGGGAAACCAGACTGCAAACTTACCCCATTACCTTGCTACTCGCAGCTGGATTTTACATCTTTTTAGCAAAAGTAGGTGAAAACATCCGTTTCACCTATATTAGTGTGGCGTTGATTGATTGGGCAGTTTATCGCGGGTTTGATTCCTTACACCTGACTGATACTTTGTGGTATGTAACACCAATTGGGTTATCACTGCTTTATATTGCTCAAGTAGATACCCAACTGAAGCTACCAGAGTACAAAACATCTCGTCATTTTTTGAGAGTGCTAGGGAGTGGTTTAATCTGTGGGTGGGCAATTTTATTTAATCAAAATACAGCTTGGATACCGGGGATTTTCAGTCTCATCGCCATTTTTGCCGGATTAGCTTTGCGAGTACGGGCTTTTCTCTACATTGGTACAGCTACTTTTTTAATTACTACAATCTATCAATCGGTAATTTTCAGCTTGCAGTACTCCTTTTTAAAATGGGTTGTTGGCTTGCTAGTTGGCATTTTACTGATTTATATCGCTGCTAACTTTGAAACCCGTCGCGCTCAAATAACTTCCTTAATTCGTAGCGCCATTGATGAATTTCAATCATGGGAATAGGTAAGCTAAAGGTTGAACTAATTAGGCGATCGCCTAAATTCAAGATAAGGTAAACCACATCTAGTTTGCATATCTAAAATTTATATAACTCTTGTGGGGTGGGCATCTTGTCCGCCGTAGTTATGCAATTTAAATGTGGAACAGCTTACCTGTAAGTCACTTCAAATATTTTTTGAAAGCAATAAAAACAAACATCAAATTCCATGACAAAAGTTAGCTTGTCCTAACAAAAGCGTTGTCTGAGTAGCCTGCGTCCAAGCAAATACTAATTTAACATTCTGAAATTGCCCAATAGTTGCAGATAAAATTAACACTCGTGCTTAAAATTGAGCCAAATTACCAATCCCTGCAAGATTGGATAATTTATTTGTTGGAAGTCCCTAATACATCAAAAAATATTGCTCCAGGGTTGACGTTTCGGTGTTTCGCGCAGTCTGTAGCAGCTTCCGCCTTCCCTGTAAGAACTTCCGGCTTGACATTTCGGTGTTTCGCGCAGCCTGTAGCAACTTCCGTCTTCCCTGCAAGAACTTCCGGCTTGACATTTCAGTGTTTTGCGCAGCCTGTAAGAACTTCTGCCTTGACGTTTCGGTGTTTCACGCAGCCTGTAGGAACTTCCGTCTTCCCTGTAAGAACTTCTGCTTTTGCTGTAGCAACTTCTGCCTTAACTTTACTGAGTCTTGAGTGAGAAAAAAGTAAGAGCGGGTTGACTAGACTTATTGCATGAATCAAAAACCCTCACCCTAAATCCCTCTCCCAAAATTGGGCTACGGTGTACACACATCACTACCAGTTATTGAATTACCCCTCCCTAACCCTCCCCGTATGTATTGGGGAGGGAACTAGAATTCCGATCTCCCCCCAATATATCGGGGGGATTAAGGGGGGTAATTCGACCGTAGCTCAAAATTGGGAGAGGGACTTTGAAATTGGCTCCTCTTCTCCCAAAATTGAGAGAAGCAGCAAGGGGGATAAAATTAGTGAAAATACTCAAATTTTAGTCTTTAAAAAAAAATAAATAATTTTACTCAGGACAACCTTTTAAAAAATTGTCCACTATGGAATTACTAAAATTTTAGGTTATCTTTTCAGATCAAGGAGTATTAATGGCAAGACCAAAACGCGATTCACGTATTCTTAGCAAAGCTGAGATGCGCTTGGCAAGTATTAAATCTATCAGTCCGACTCTAGATGTAGGAGATAGTTTAACAGTTAAAGATTATACTGATAAAATTGAAAGTCTCCGTCAATCTTTAGAAGCCTACAATACTACTCTCTCTACTATTGATGTTTTATTAACCCAAATCACTGAAAATGAACGTGATTTGGCAGACTATTCTGAAAAAATTTTGCTTGGTGTTGCTTATAAGTTTGGTAAAAATAGCCATCAATATCAGATGGCTGGGGGTACTCGTAAAAGTGAGCGCAAGCGTGCTGTGCGCTAAGGTGTTGTTTTGACTACCAGCTCAAGGCAAAACGGTTAAACAGATAAAGAAAATGAGGAAAACTAGGAAGATAGGGAATACAAAGATTTCACCCACTCCCATTCCTGCGTCAAACCCTCTTTTAGGGAGACTTGCGGCTGATATCCGAGAATTTTCTGCGCTTTAGATACATCAGCAGCCGTGTGGCGCGCGTCTCCCATCGCTTTTTCTATGTGGTTTCTTTTGATTGGCTTCCCAACAATTTCTTCAATCGTATTTAAGACTTCTGCTAAAACCACCCTGCTACCACCACCGATATTAAAGATTTCTCCCACTGCTTGAGATGCGGTGGCGGCGGCTAAATTAGCGGCGACGATATCACTAACAAACGTAAACTCCCGCGTTTGCTGGCCATCGCCGTAAATAGGAATCGCCTCATCGTGCAAAATGGATTGAAAAAACTTATTAAATGCCATATCTGGGCGCTGTTTGGGGCCATAAACTGTAAAATAGCGCAATGTCACACAGGGCACACCAAAGTTCTTGTAATACAGTTCACATAAAAACTCTGCTGCTAGCTTTGTAATGCCGTAAGGAGAAACCGGTTGAGGACAAATCCTCTCGTGGGTAGGTAATGTTTCTGCATCACCATATACACTAGATGAAGAGGCAAACACTAATCTTTTCAGGTGTTTAGCATCTTTAGCTGCTTCCAGCAAAACTTGTGTAGCATTAACATTTCGTTCTGTATAGCCTCGAAAAGCTTTACCCCAACTTGCTCTGACCCCTGCTTGTGCCGCTTGATGGTAAACTACATCAACATCTTTTAGGAGTTTCTGCCAATCTAAAAACTGCATATCTCCTTCAATTAATGTAAAGCCAGGTGAGCGCTGTAAGTGTGCAACATTGTTACGCTTTAACATCGGATCGTAATAATCATTGAATTCATCAATCCCGATTACTTCTTCTCCTTGTTCTAGCAATGTTTCTGCAAGCTGAGAACCAATAAAGCCTGCGACTCCAGTAACGATAATTTTAGCCATGCTGCCGATTTTTTATATCCTGATTAACCGCAATATTCACAAGTTAATAATTATAATCAAAAATTGGTTATTGATTGAGGATTGTTTCATAGGTAATTGGAGTCGTATTAGCAAAAATAATTCAACTAATACACTTGCGCTAAAAATATGTTATTAACTTGATTTGGTAATTATTAACAATAAAAATTAAAATTATACTAATTAATCAAATTTAATTTTGAGAATAAATGCAGTTGGAATTCAAAAGCTAAAATAGGTTAGCAGATGAAATAATTAAAGTGGTGGATAAATAGTTATGAGCATGGGAATGCCCCTCGTTGAGGCTCTGCCTCCAATCTGGCATTGAGTCTCTGACTCAATAAATGTATGGACAGTCGGAGACTGGGAACGAAGAAAAACGAGGAAAGTCTTATCAAGCTAGGTTTTTAGGACTTGTGTGTACACTGTAGCCAAAGCATCGGGGTGGGTTAAAGCGTATGTGGGATAAGCATTTGTGCTTAAGTTGACACCAATAAGCCTATTCTGACTCCTGAATTCTGCTGTAAATCAGAATAAACTTGCACAAGTGTGAGAATTGATGAAAAAATTGATCCGCGAGAGTCGAATCAGGTATTCTCATTTTGCAAGGGACGCACGAGGAAATCAGTGAAAGTTTTAGTTGTCGGTAATGGGGGGCGCGAACACGCTCTGGCATGGAAACTGTTGCAATCTAAGCAAATTGAGCAAGTTGTCTGTGTACCAGGGAATGGGGGCACAGCAACTATGGAACGTTGCCAAAACTTGCCTTTAGCAATAGATGATTTTGAGGGGATGAGCCGATATGCTCTAGAACATGACATAACTCTGGTGATAGTTGGGCCAGAAGTCCCCCTATCTAAGGGAATCACAGATTATCTCCAAGATAAAGGATTGATGGTATTTGGCCCAGTCAGAGCTGGAGCGCAAATTGAGGCGAGTAAAGCTTGGGCAAAAGCCTTGATGCAAGAAGCAGGGATTCCGACGGCACGGGCTGCGGTATTTACTGAGGCTATGGCAGCAAAATCTTACGTCAAATCTCAGGGAGCGCCCATTGTTGTTAAAGCTGATGGCTTGGCGGCTGGTAAGGGTGTAACGGTAGCTGAAACAGTTGCACAGGCAGAAAGTGCCATTGATGCAATTTTTCAAGGACAATTTGGCAGTGCAGGTGAATTTGTCGTCATTGAAGAATGTTTGATTGGGCAAGAGGTGTCAGTTTTAGCATTGACTGATGGGTTAACAATTAGACCCTTGTTGCCAGCCCAAGATCATAAGCGAATTGGTGACGGCGATACGGGCGAAAATACTGGCGGGATGGGAGCATACAGCCCCGCACCCATCGCTACACCAGAGTTGATGGCACGCATTCAAACAGAAGTATTAGAAAGAGCGATCGCTACCTTAAGAGCTAAAGGCATTGATTACCGAGGCGTGCTGTATGCTGGGTTAATGATTGCACCCGATGGCGACTTGAAGGTTTTGGAATTTAACTGTCGCTTTGGCGATCCTGAAACCCAGGTGATTTTGCCACTGTTAGAAACACCCCTAGAAGAGTTGATTCTAGCCTGTGTACAGCAACGCTTAAGTGAATTGCCGCCCATTGCTTGGAAAGGGGGAGCATCTGCCACTGTCGTTGCCGCTTCCGGTGGTTATCCAGGAGAATATGAAAAGGGCCAGGTGATTACTGGCATTGAGGAAGCAGAAGCAGCAGGAGCAACTGTATTTCATGCAGGTACAAAATTAAACCAGCAACAAGAAGTAGTCACAGATGGGGGTCGAGTATTAAATGTGACAGGAATCGGAGAAAATTTTGAGCAAGCGATCGCCCAAGCCTACGCTAGTATCAAACATATTCAGTTTGCAGGGATGTATTACCGGAGAGATATCGGTTATAGAGTTAGGAGTTAAGAGTTATTCACCATGCCCAATGCCCAATGCCCCATTCCCCATTTCCCTAACATATTTGTCAAATTAACTGTTAATTTTTAAGTTGTTGGGCTTTATAACAAAGACTACTAACAACTTTATTTAAGATGCTAAATCTGTTAAAAACAATTCGAGATGCGATCGCAAGTTGGTGGTCGGAGTTCACCCTCCAGACTAAACTGCTGGCTGTGGCCACAATGGTCGTTTCATTGGTGATGAGTGGTTTGACCTTCTGGGCTGTAAATACAATTCAGCAGGATGCGCGGATGAATGACACCCGCTTTGGTCGTGACTTAGGGCTGCTGCTTGCTGCTAACGTTGCCCCCTTAATCGCTGACAATAATCTCACTGAGGTTGCCCAATTTTCCCAACGTTTCTATAGCAGCACTTCTAGCGTGCGTTATATGCTCTACGCCGATGAAAACGGGGAAATCTTTTTTGGCATTCCTTTTTGGGAAGCTGAGGTAGAAAATTCCCTTACCATTAAACGGCGAATACAACTGCCAGAAGATTACCCTGGCGATGGGGAAAAGCCGATGGTGCGGCAACACACGACCCCAGATGGGATAGTTACCGATGTATTTATTCCCCTGATTGTCAATAAAAAATACTTAGGTGTATTAGCGATCGGGATCAACCCCAATCAGACCGCTATTATCTCCACCAATTTTACCCGCGATGTCACCATTGCCGTTTTTATCACAATTTGGGTAATGGTGATTTTGGCAGGAGTGATTAACGCCTTGACCATCACCAAGCCCATTAAAGAACTGCTAGTGGGGGTAAAGCAAATTGCTACCGGGAATTTTAAGCAGCGCATTAATTTACCTTTAGGGGGCGAACTAGGGGAATTAATTTTAAGCTTTAATGAGATGGCAGAGCGATTAGAGCGCTATGAAGAACAGAATATTGAGGAACTAACCGCAGAAAAAGCCAAGCTAGAAACCCTAGTTTCCACGATCGCAGATGGGGCTGTATTGATTGATAACAACATGCAGGTGATTTTAGTCAACCCCACAGCAGAGCGAATTTTTGGCTGGGAAGCCGCTGATGTGGTAGGTCGTAATGTGTTACATCACTTACCAGCATCAGTACAAATCGAAATCACCCGTCCCTTGTACGAAATGGCAGCAGGTGAATGCGAAAGCGCCGAATTCCGAATTTTTATTAACCAACCTACCCCACGGACAATCCGCATTCTCTTGACTACAGTACTCAACCTACAAAGGGAAAGTATTAAAGGTATTGCGATTACTATTCAAGATATAACCCGTGAGGTCGAACTAAACGACGCAAAAAGCCAATTTATCAGCAACGTTTCTCACGAACTGCGAACACCTCTATTCAACATTAAAACCTATATTGAAACCCTGCACGACTACGGCGAAGATTTAGCTTTACAAGAACGCCAAGAGTTTCTGCAAACAGTCAACCATGAAACCGATCGCCTCACCCGCCTAGTTAACGATGTTTTGGATTTGTCAAAACTCGAATCTGGTCGTAACTACAGTTTCGACGGCGTAGATTTAGCCCAAGCGATCGAGCAAACCCTGCGTACTTACCAACTCAATGCAAAAGATAAATGTGTTGAACTTGTTCAGGAAGTTGGCCCTAATTTGCCGCTAGTATTAGGTAATTACGATTTGTTAGTACAAGTGTTTGGCAACCTGATTGGTAATGCCCTTAAATTCACCAAAGCCGGTGGTAAAGTAGCAATCCGCGCCTACCAACTAGATTTCAAACCCAGTCACACCGAATCTGCACCAGTGCGGATTGAAATTTCCGATACTGGAATTGGCATCGCCACAGAAGATCAACACTCAATTTTTGAACGCTTCTTCCGCGTAGAAAACCGAGTTCACACCCTAGAAGGCACGGGTTTAGGTTTATCGATTGTCAGAAATATCATCGACAGACATCGTAGTAAAGTCCATCTAGTGAGTGAAGTCGGCATTGGCACCACTTTTTGGTTCGACTTAGCCACCTTTGAAGAAAAAGCGCCACTGATACAAGTTGAACCTATTGCAGAAACATCCAACATCATCACAGCTTGAAGGTTAGGGATTGGGTACAAGAGGCAGAGAGGCAGAGGGGAAAACAAAACTTACTTACTGCAACTCTCCCCTGCTCCCCTACCTCCCTTGCTCCCCATTAAACCCAAATCAAGACCTTAATTATCACGAACAACAAACAGACTAATAATAAACCTAATAGCAACAGCAAAGCCTGATTGCGTTTTACCCAATTTTTCACAGTTATTGCAAAACTGTTAGTGTAATGCTGCTGTTTCAACTCTAACTTTGTCTCTTCAATATTTTGGTAGAGGGTACAGTCTTTGGCATAAGGACGTTTAGGAAAATTGCAAGTATCATCAGCGTGATAGGTGCAGGTGTCGCACAGATACCCATCCCCAGCGGCGCGGTGCAATGGAATACCGGGATGACCGTAAGCTTTGAGTGTAGTCCGACAATAGGGACAACTAATAGCTTGACTATCAACAAGTTGATGGCAGTGGGGACAAGATACAGTAGCCAAAACCTTTAGCGCAAATAGGTAAACACTTTGATTCTAGCCATTTACAGGGATAATGGGGAAATACATACGTAGCCTGTTAATTTTGAATATGGCTAGCTCTCAAAATTGGTTACTTTATCAGCAAAAGTACTAACCTTATGATGATTTTTTAGATTTTATAAGTGATTTCTATCACTCAACATAATTAAGGCTATGCCATAATCTAGCAAATATCAGGTTTTGTCCCAAGTCTAATAATTATTTAGAGGTAGAAAAATATTGCCTTTTAATCCTGAGCTGTGCCGTAACGAAAGCGAAGTTGAAAGCAAACTCATAGTGCAATATTTGCTACCGCAGCTAGGTTATACTCCTGACACCTGGCATCAAGAAGTTGCCATTGGTAGCATCCGCTTAGATTTTTTAGCATTTGCTGCACAAGTGATTCCCTTTGTCTTAGATGCCAACTCACCGCTGAGTGTTGTCATGGAGGCAAAGCATCCCAAACAAAACTTAAATCATCATGTCCCTCGACTCAGGCATTATTTAACCAGCTTGAATGTCAGATATGGATTGTTGACTAATGGCAAAGAGATTAGAATTTATCAAAAATTACAATACGATATTCAACTAGTATTTCAGTGTTCTGGAAAGGAAGTTGAGATAAAGTTAGATAAAATTAAAAGTTTAATTGGTAGAAATAGCCTGAAAGAAGGACAGTTAGTAGATAAACCAGAAATTCAAATAACTGAAAATAATTTAATTTTGGAAACTAAGAGGCAACATTCAATGAAAACAATTGCGGTTTATCATAATAAAGGCGGTGTAGGTAAGACAACCACTGTAGTTAATCTAGCTGCTGCTATTAGGAAAAAGGGTAAAAGAGTTTTAGTTATTGATTTAGATAGCCAAGCTAATACTACATTTGCCACAGGTTTAGTTAAATTTGATGATGAAATATCAGATAATATAAAAGACAGTTATATTTATCATATACTGCGTTCAATTGAACTTGATCCTATCTCGGAAGTAGCTAAAAAATCTTCATTTACGAATCCAGAGATAGATGTGATTCCATCGCACATTAATTTGATGAAAACGGAAACTGAACTAAATGGACTGAGATCAAGTCAAGCTAGTCTAGTATATAAATTGAAAGAAGTAGAAGACAAATATGATATTGTAATTATCGATACACCTCCTTCTTTAAACCTGTTTGCATTTATTGCGCTTGTCACATCTGACTATTTAATTATTCCTTCAGATTTGAAACCATTTGCTAATCTAGGATTAACAAATGTAAAAGAATATATTAAGCAAGATATTAACCCATTCAGAAAAAACCTACTAAATAAGTCACCTATAACAATTCTGGGTGTTCTTCCTTGTAAAATTGCAACTTTTCAGAAGTTTGTGCAGCATACTTTACCTAAACAAATATTAGCAATTACTGAACGATATAACTTGCCAGTAATAGAGACGGTAATTTATCAAAGAGAGGAACTTGCAAAGTGTCTTGAACAAGTTCAACAGATAGGAGATTTAGAAATTCCTGATCCCAGGTCTGTATTTGAATACAAACCACACGGTGACTCTGCTAAGGAATTTGAGTTACTAGCTATAGAAGTGTTACAAAAAATAGGAATTGAGTAATGTTATTATCTGTTTCGTTTGTTCCTGTTAAACAAATTACATCTAGTGTTCCACGTTCAAACTTTTCAGACGACGATCTGAATCGAATTGCAGAGCTAATCTTAAAAGGTGAAGGAATTATAAATCCTCTAATACTTCGTAGTACCAGTCTACAGTCCTATGAAGTGGTCGATGGACACTTTGAATACTATGCTGCTGCTAGAGCCAGAGAGATAGACCTGCGAAAGGGTGAAATGATTGGAGCATTCATTATTGAATCTAACAATCAGGAGGCTCTTGAGCAGCAGGTTAAATTTTTTAGAACGCAAAATGTTGCTATTCCTAGTCATGTAGCTGCTGGTTCAGATGTAACTGAATCCCGTTTAATGAACATAGAATCTCGCATGACAAACCAAGAATCACGTTCTGAAAAACGCACTAATGAATTAGAAGAAGAGTTGAAACGTGAAATTAAAAATATTTATAACAGACTGAACGAACTGGAAAATAGACTTCCAAAACCAATTGAACCTTTAGAAGCACTTAATAATTGGAATCTAACTAAACTGACTTCTAAATTGAGCCGAGTTAATGTCAAATCTCAAATAATCGAAAAGATATTCAATGAACGAGAAGCAAATGGTAAATACTCATCCTTTAGCAATGTCGTTGATCGGATCAAAGGCTTAGGTGACAAAACAATGCTAAAGATTATAGACAGTTTTGCAGAGGGTACAGTCTGACTTTATTCTATAAAGTTAAAATTGGTGGCTAATATGGATAGTCTGGAATCTAAAATTATTGAAATTTTAAAACGTGGTACTCCCATAAGGGCAGTAAAAATTGCTGATATGCTGGGAGTTGAAAAACGGGAAGTCAACCATTACTTATATTCTTCACTGAAGAATATGGTTGTCCAAGATAGTGAGTATAAATGGTCATTGAAGACAAATGAAATAGGTAATAATCAGCGTATCCCAACTCAACCACAAACACCTCAAAACCAATCATCAAAACCTGTAACGCAAAATAACGTCTACAGTTTTACAAAAAAAGAAATTCGACAAGATACTCCGATTCAACCACCAATTCGGCCAAATCAATCCTCAGAACCCGTCAAGCATGAGAAACTGGAGAAATTTAATCAGCAACATTTTCAACCAAACCCTCAAACTCCATCCTCACAACCTGTAAAGCAAACTAATCCTTATGAAGTTGTCAAAAGAGAACTTGCTCAAGTATCTTCTGAGGAAAAGGTAAAAATCCTAGAAAATGCTTTTAGACAAGATAGGTATGCAGAACTAGAAGATGAGCAGATAAATGCTCTCCAATCAATTTTAGAAGAGGCTAGGCGGGAAGTGAATATAGCCAATACGGCTTATACACAAGGAAAACTAAGCTTTTGGAAGACTAACTCTTTAGCGATCGCACTTATATCAATAGCCTTAACTCTTAGTACATTTTTGGTGATTAGTCAACTGAGATCCAGTTCAACTTACCAACATACCCCAACTATTCCACAAAATAGGTAGATTTGCCATATTCTTTTCCAAATAACGTCAAAAGTAAGTTGCACAATATGTCAATCTCTAAGAGGTTGTTTTAAAAGTGTTTGGCTGTGTTTAATCACATTTTCACCCCCCTTAATCCCCCCTTGTAAAGGGGGGAAACCGGAAAATCTAGTTCCCTCCCCTTTGCAAGGGGAGGGTTAGGGTGGGGTAAACAAATATTTGATACACTACTACAGACTTTTCAAACATCCTCTAACTCTGCATCTGTCGCAGTGCATTAAACGCCTTACCTCGCAACCCAACTGGTAACAACGATAAACCTAAACCAGTCCAAGCTTTAGCAGTCGAAAAAGACTGTCCCGCCAAAACTAGCTCTCTGCCTTTTTGCGTTTCACCCTTTTCAATTAAACGCAAACCTAATAATAATTGTGTTTCAGTTAAACGACTTTTCCTAATTTTCTCTAATTTCTCAGACTCAAATTTATAACTTTCTAAATACTGAATTTTATCAAATAAATAAGGAATGGCTCGATTAATACCTTGCTGCTCTGCATGAGAGCGATATTCCATCAATAATTCTGGTAAGTAATAGCCCTTTTTTCCAGCCAAAGCTAGACGCACAAATAAATCATTATCCTCACAATTTTGCAGATTTGGCTGCATATATCCTAATTCTTGCAAGGTTTTACGGCGAAATAATGTCGCCCCAACTTGAAAGCTTTGCTGAACAAATACGACTTCCAACAAATTATTTACAACACCTGCGGGTAAATTCTTCCTACCCCAGCGATGAGAATTTTCTTGAGTTTTTGCCTCATCCCGTACATTGTTAATATCAATTATCCAATGGTCTGTACCAACAAAATCAATGCTAGAGTCTTGAGCAAGAATAGCTGCTGTACTTGCGAGAAAATCGCGTGTTAGCCGGTCGTCATCATCAAATTTAATAAAATATTCACCAGTGGCAGCATCAAAGCCAGAGCGCATATTATTACTTTTACCAATATTTTGCTGATGACGGATATATTTTATTCGATCGTCTTTGTATTGTGACATCAATTCGGGTGTGCGATCGCGAGAACCGTCATCACAAATAATTAGCTCAAAGTCTTGCTCAGACTGGTTGAGTACACTGTCAATTGCGAAAGGCAGTAAATTAACTCGATTAAACGTGGGAATGGAAACACTAACTTTAGGCATTTTTGCAAGATGAGAGTGGACATTGCTCACTAACTAAACGCTTAATGAGCAAGGCTGGGCAAAAGCTAAGTGTAGGAAATAGTTTGATTAATTTTATTCAAAAGTTTTTTGATAAATCGATTGCTTTTAGCCGCTATGGTAGGTGGCTTTAATCGCTTCGGTTTTTGCTCTGGTTGCTTCAGAAAGCGATAATGCAAAAATTCATTTTTGTAACGGATATCAACATCTTCACCTTTACACAAGCGGGTAAATCCAATGGCAGAATAGCCCATATAGTGAAGGCGATGAATTGGTTTTAATCCCTGTTGGTTGTAAAGAACATTATCAATGTTCACAAATGGATTTGCATTAGCACAGTTACCAGTTCGATCTTCACCATTGGGACTGAGTGTAAAGTTAAATAGTGGTCGAGCAATTCTAAAAGTCATGTAACTAAATAAATCTGCGTCACACCACCAAGCGATTTCGTTAATCAATTCGACTTCCTTATCTTCTATCAATCGCTTTTTGAGTATTTGTAATTCTTCAACGCCTAAAATACCCTTTTTTGAACCAAAAAAACTAGAACAGTGTATTTCTCGCCTGATTTCAGATTCAGGCAAAGACATTTTTTGTTCTAACTTCGGCAAGTCGAAAGCTGCAACTGAAGTTTGTTTTGTGTGTTCCCAGTCATCAAACACAAAGTCGTATTGGTCTAGTTTTTCTAAAACCTTGTCCAACTTATTCATTGCCAAACTATCAGCATCATAAAATACAAATCTTTCAAACTCACCATCAAAAGCACACATTTTTCGGATTAAATTATTTTTTTTATTCCATTCGATAGAAGGTTTATTTTTTCGGCCATCTCTTGGATAAGCGTTCCAAACTTGAACGGCAAAATCCTCCCATTTTTTGATCGAACTTTTATCGTTAAACAGGGTGACATTCGGTCGAGAACGTATCTCCTGTTTAACTCGCTTTAAGCGGTCATCATAGGGAATAATACAAATCGGAATATCTGGACTAACATTCACCTCAATGCTATTTAGCAAAGCTACTAGTTGGTCAAATACCACATCATTAGCAAGTGTGTAAATCCCAAAATTATCCATTGTAATAAATTATTTTGATCTTTGATTTACTGAGCAAAGCCAATTCTCTGTGAAGCTGCACATCATTTAAACCCCTCCCAACCTTCCCGAACTCGCAGGAAGCGTCGCAGGTAGTGGGGTAATTTCTACACATCTTTATACAGAATTGGTCTAACGCGAATAATACGATCGCTATTTTTTGACCGATTATTCTCAAATAATAATATACACATTTTCAACTTTATGCTGAAAATTAGTTTGGATGATACTAAACATTACCCACTTACTTAGAAGTGCCTAAAACTCTAGCTGTTAAACAATTGCCTCCTAGAAAATAATCTCAGCAACCCGGCGGTTCCCACACCCCAAGCACCATTAACTAATAAACCTGTCACTATTCCCACAAATTTCCAGCCGCCAGCGAGGGGTTGACCCTTGAGCGGTGCAACCACAAACCAAGCCACTAGCGTCGGAGCAATTGCACCAAAGACTAAAGCTCCTAACCAATAGTTTTTATTATGTCGAAAACGAGGTGCAATTACTACCCAAATCAGTCCCCAAATGCCTCCCCAGAATGCATTTGACCAAATTTGCGGGATTCCTAATGGTTGTGTCGATGCAGTTGAATAAGGGGCGCGAGGTGTAAAATTTACTGCATGTAGCAGCGCCAACACACCTTGATGAAATAGCAAAACAGAGACAAAGCCTGCAATAAATCCTAAAGCAAATCGAGAGAAGGCAGCTTTTTGAGTCATTACTTATACAAAAAGGTACTTATTTGCAGTTGCAGATGTAACTTTAATAATTGACATTTACCATTCCCTATTCTCCATTTTCTCTAGAGCTTGCTTCTGAGAGGTGTCTATGATAGTTTGCTAACTAGTCTCAAATACAGTAACTCCATCAAATTACCGTATTTTGTTGATTTTTATTGTTGATACAGCCGAAGGAGTGGAGAGTTAAGAGTACCTAAGTACTCTACCAAATATATGACAAGTGAAAAAGCCAATCTTGCCGATTCAGAAGTAAATACCTGAACATAAATCTAAATTTTTCAATTCATCTAGAGCATTTCTTAACGAAGCGCTTGCTGCGATGGCTACGCCCGCCGCAGGCATCGCACTCAACAAAATCGCCAACGTTAAGGATGGAAGCGGCAAATTTAGTTTCTTAAACTTGGTAGCGAGGATAGCACCCTACAATGAATATACGTATGCAAACTATTCACAACCGTAAAGTCAAGGGCGGAGGCTAAACGTTGGCACAATTCCAAGCAGAACCTCTGGCTTTATCAGGTTCTCAAAAAAATTGGGTCTTACTCGGTGTAGGACTTGGGGTGTTCATGTCTACCCTAGATGTGGGCATTATCAATGTTGCTTTACCCACATTGGTGCAAGCCTTTGGCACTACTTTCCCTACGACCCAATGGGCTGTATTGAGTTACCAGTTGGTCAGTTCTGGTTTAGTTTTGGGAGCAACCCGCTTGGGGGATATGTGGGGTAAGAAGTCCTTATACCAGGGGGGACTTGTTCTGTTTACTTTCAGTTCGCTACTATGTGGTTTTGCACCTAGTATTGAGTGGTTGATTGGCTTTCGGGCACTTCAAGGACTAGGTGCTGTGTTCATTTCTGGGCTTGGTTTGGCAATTATCACAGAAGTTTTTCCCTCTTCCGAACGAGGTCGGGCTGTTGGCGTCATCGGTAGTGTAGTGTCACTGGGAATTGCTTTTGGCCCTTCTGCTGGCGGATTGCTTTTAAGCTGGTCAGGCTGGCATAGTATATTCTTCATCAATGTACCCTTGGGGATTATCGCTAGTTTCTTAATAGCTCGTGTAGTCCCACCTTCTGCACGCATTGAGGGCAAACAGACATTTGACTTTTTTGGAGCCATATTGGCTTTATTGACTCTGGGCAGTTTTGGGCTGGGTATGACGTTAGGGCAAAGCCAGGGCTTTAGCAGTACGAATGCATTGATATTATTAGCGATCGCATCTGTGAGTTTCACTACTTTTTTGGTAGTTGAAGCGATTCTAAAGCAGCCACTACTAGAACTAAAGCTGTTTCGCAACCTTCAGTTGAGTATGGGTTTGCTAAGTGGCTGGTTAGCATTCATTGTTATTGGCGGTTCGCTACTCATAGTCCCTTTCTTTCTAGAGAGGGTCAAGCAATATCCGACCGTAAAAGTAGGGCTGTTACTAGCCGTATCACCTGTACTTAGTGGGTTAATTGCCCCACTAGGTGGAATCCTTTCAGATCGCTTTGGCGCTCGACTAATTAGTTCAATTGGGCTGGGGTTGATGATTGGCGGGTGTCTGGGGATTAGCACCTTTGATGCTCAAATTACTGAGTTTGGCTATGTATCGCGGTATTTTATTTACGGCATTGGTCTGGGTTTATTTCAATCGCCCAACAACAGCACTGTTATGGGATCAGTACCAAGAGAGCGGCTAGGGATTGCTTCTGGGCTTTTGTCTTTGTCACGTACATCAGGTAACACCGTAGGAGTTTCTGTAATCGGGGCAGTATTCGGAGCCTTAATCGCTAGCATGTCTGCGGGTGCAGATGTCTCTGTTGCCCCTCCTGATGCGATCGTTGCAGGGTTCCAAGGAACTTTTCGTTTTGCAGCCCTAATACTTTGTGGGGCGGCTGTTGCATCCGTTTTGAGGATCGGTAAGAGGTGGGAGGCAGGGGAGGAATAATTAATGCTCAATATTCAATTATCAATTACTAAGGAGTTAGATAAATGACAGGTAAATTAGAAGGAAAAGTGGCAATTATCACTGGGGCTTCAGCGGGAATTGGAGAAGCAACTGCGCTCGCCTTAGCTTCAGTTGGAGCAACAGTAGTACTCGCTGCTAGGCGTGGCGATCGCATTCAGGCATTAGCAGAACGCATCGAAGCTAGTGGTGGCAAGGCATTGCCTATTGTCACTGATGTGACTGATGAAACCCAGGTAAATAACTTGGTGGCAAAAGCAAATGCAGAATTGGGAAGGGTCGATATCCTTGTGAATAATGCCGGGATTGCCTTGCTGGGAACAATTGAAGCTGGAAATAGCTCAGACTGGCGGCGATCGTTTGACCTCAACGTATTAGGACTGCTATATGCTACTCATGCCGTTTTGCCTTTGTTGAAGGCGCAAAAATCTGGGCATATAGTCAATATCTCCTCAGTGGCTGGACGGACAGCGCGGGCGGGCATTGGTGTTTACAATGCTACCAAATGGGGTGTCAATGCCCTCTCGGAAGCATTGCGCCAAGAAGTCCACAAAGATAACATCCGCGTCACCATCATCGAACCTGGTTTAGTGGATACGGAAATTGACAACCAAATTACCGATCCCGTTGCCAAACAACGGATTCAAGAACGACGCAAGTCAATTCAACCTCTGCAAAGCGAAGACGTTGCTGCTGCGATCGTTTACGCTCTTACGCAACCACCGCGCGTTAATGTCAACGAAATCCTCATCCGACCAACGGGACAAGAACATTAAATAAGCATAAAGTCTAGGAGTCAGGAGCGGAGCTATGTATATCTGAACTTCATCAAACTCTTGTGAGGTGGGCCGGAAAGCCCGCCCTAATTATGTAATTTAAATGTGGAACAGCTTATGATGTCCGGCAAATCAGCCGTCATTAGTCAATTGCAACTGAAAGGACGCGATCGCAAAAAGATAATTGAAAAATCTAGCTAAAAGCCTTGAAAGACATATCTGTCATTTAGGCTTTTCTGTCAATGCGTAAGTCCTAGGCTATTCGAGAAAAGACATTTTTTAAAGCAAACTAGTACTAAATTTTAGCAAGAATTGCTTGGGCAGCAGCTTCATCGGTAATCAGTCCTGTAATTAACTTGCCATGCAGAGCAGCCAAAATCGCCTCCGCCTTTCTCACACCGCCCGCCACACCAATAATTAGTCGATGAGCCGGTTGTTCGAGCGCTACACTGGCAACCCGGTTGTTTGTCCCCTCTTGCAGCAATACTCCGCGATCGCTATAAGCCCAACCTGCAATTTCCCCTACTGCTCCCAGTTCAATCAATTCAGCCACCTCATCGTCATTGATGAAGCCATCTTGATGTAATGGAGCATTCCAGGCAATGTGACTAATTCCGACAAAGGTTGCTTTGGCTTGCTCTGCAAGAGTTTTGACGGCGAGAAACGATCGCTGAGTCTGCAAAAGTTCTCGTTCTTCAATACTAGTCGCGACAACCGGAGTCGGCACTGGGTAAGCTTGGGAACCGACGCGATCGGATAAATGCATAACCACTTCGTGACGACCTGCACGCCCAGAATGAGACATATTCCCAATAATTGACACAATCTTATGTTGGGGTTGGTTCATTGAGGGGATCTGCTCTACCATTGTTCGCAATGTGCGACCTGATGACAACGCTAGTATGGTCGGGGTTTTAGCCATCAGGTAAGCCTCTAGGTGGCTGGCAGCACATACACCAATTCCGTATAATGTATCACCACTGCCTGCGTCAGTTGGTACTACTTCACAAAGTGACAGAGCAAAGCGATCGCGTAACGACTCAGCCAAAGCAATGCATTCACTCAAGGGATGATCGAGTCGAAATTTAATTAATTTTTCACTGACCGCCAGTGCCACTAAACGTTGTGCAGCTTGCCGGGACACATTGAGCTTGGCGGCAATTTCTTCTTGCGTATTGCCGGCGATGTAATAGAGCCAAGCAGCATGAGCAGCCAGGTCTAATTTGCGCGCCCGAAGGGGCAAGCCAGCCTTGCTGGCATCGCGCCGCTCTAAAAAAGATTGTCCCATATACTACCTGCGCAAACTATGTATCTATCAAAGGTATGATTGCATTTTTTAGAGTATATGCCCAAAGATGTAATCTTTGCTCAATTATTTTTAAATTTCTATTATCCCCCAGTAACCTCCAAGTTAAACCCAGTAATGTAGCTTGCCTCTTCGCTCATCAAAAACGCTACTCCATTTGCCACCTCTTCCAGGCTTCCTAAACGCCGCATTGGCACTGAATTGATCATCTGTTGCTCAACCACCTTGGGATCGGCATCAAAGTACTGCGATCCTACTGCTGCTTGTAATTCGGTTTGCCGCGTCCACATAAAACCAGGGCCGATCAACGCAGGCGAGAGCGCATTCACCCGAATGCCGTAAGGTGCTAAGTCTTTCGCTGCCGTCTGAGTAATTCCAATAACAGCAAACTTAGAAGCGGCATAAGCCAACATATTTGGAGGCCCAACCACCCCTGCATAACTCGCCATATTAACGATCGCGCCTCCACCTGCATCGCGTAGTTGCTGTGCAGCCACCTTGAGAATGTGGAAAACGCCGACAACATTGATGTTAATGACCTTTTGAAAGTCATCTTCAGGATATTCGTCAGTCTTGGCAAACACTCCTTGATAACCTGCATTATTAAATACATAATCGATCCGCCCAAGCTGCTTTACAGCGCCAGTAAAGGCTTTGGCAACATCATCACTAGATGTAACATCACAGGGAAATGTGCCAACTGGAACGTTGTAACCTTTTAGTTCTCCAGCCACATCTGCCATCTTCGGTTCATTCAAATCTAGCAAGGCTATTCCTGCCCCATTAGCAGCAAAACGGTGTGCCGTTGCCTTGCCAATATCTCCTGCACCGCCAGTAATTAAGATCGTCTTACCTGCAAACTGATAAGTTGCTTTAGCCGTCATAGTTTCAACCTCTTATTGAAGAATTGTTGCAAATGACCGTGATGGAAATCAGATTGGTATGATTTCTATTATTGAGCTTTTGCCCAAAATTAGAGCATAAAATCAAAAATTTATTTCGTTCGGTTTTTTACTTTAAAGGAGTTATGCGATGCGTATCCGCCGCTTCGCTAAAGTGCTAGCTGCATTTCTCGCTGGAGTGATGCTGGCGCAACTGCTATATGCTTGTTCACCACGTTCTCAAGCCGCAGAGAAAACTAGACTGACGATCGCCACTGTTAATAATGGCGACATGGTGGTGATGCAAGGGCTTTCTCGCAAATTTGAGTCAGCTAATCCTGATATTCAACTCCGGTGGGTTGTACTGGAAGAAAATGTGTTACGCCAACGCACAACTACAGATGTTGCAAGCCAAGGTGGGCAGTTTGATGTCATGACCATTGGTTCCTATGAAACACCAATCTGGGCTAGGCGGGATTGGTTAAGACCCTTGGATCTAGGCGCAAATTATGACGCAAATGACTTGCTCAAACCCATACGAGAAGGACTTTCCAACAACGGCAAACTCTATGCCGTGCCATTCTATGGGGAAAGTTCCATGCTGTACTACCGCAAAGACTTGTTTGAAAAAGCTGGGATTGCGGTTCCTCAACAGCCAACTTATCCTCAAATGAGAGAATGGGCAAGCAAAATCCACGACCCAGCGCATGGGGTTTATGGAGTTTGCTTGCGTGGAAAACCCGGTTGGGGTGAAAACATCGCATTTGTTTCCACATTGGTTAATACCTATGGGGGACAGTGGTTTGATATGAAGTGGCAACCAACGATTAATACTCCAGCTTGGAAAGAGGCGATCGCCTTTTATGTCGATCTGCTCAATAAATATGGGCCGCCAGGAGCTAGTTCCAATGGATTTAATGAGAATCTGGCGTTATTCTCAACAGGTAAATGCGGTATGTGGGTAGATGCAACTGTTGCCGCAGGGTTGTTATCCAATCCCAAAGAATCCCAAGTTTATAACAAAGTTGGCTTCGCCCGTGCGCCAATTGAAAAATATCCCAACGGTTCAAACTGGCTTTGGGCTTGGGCGCTAGCAGTTCCAAAAACCTCAAAATCACCAGAAGCCGCACAAAAGTTCGTTGCTTGGGCAACATCAAAGGAATACATTCAACTGGTTGCTAAGGAAAATGGCTGGGTTGCTGTACCACCAGGAACTCGGACTTCCACTTATGAAAATCCCAACTATCGAAAAGCTGCACCCTTTGCAGAAATAGTGCTGGCAGCAATCCAATCTGCTGATGTTACCCGTCCATCTGCACAACCAACTCCTTATAAGGGAGTTCAATACGTTGATATTCCAGAATTTCAGGCGATCGGTTCTTCAGTTGGGCAAACTTTAGCGGCGGCATTGACCAATCGAACTTCGGTAGATCAAGCGTTGCTGCGATCGCAGAAATCAACTGAACGTTTCATGAAACACACGGGTTATATCGAATGAAAAGAGTCTCTCTGTGTCTCTGCGGTTAAAAAGTCATTAATTAATTTAACCGCAGAGGCGCAGAGAACACAGAGTAAATGCTCACCCACAAAACTAAAACTTTCACAATCTAAAATCTAAAATTCTATTAGGTTATGTCTTCTTCATTAGCGGTAAAACCTCAATCCGAAACGCCACCACCCACGAAGCAACGGACTACGCGGCAAGTGTCAACCTTACCTCTGGTTGCGCCTTCGGTCGTTCTCCTACTGCTGTGGATGATTGTGCCTCTGGTGATGACTGTATGGTTTTCCTTTCAGCGATATAACTTGCTGAATCCAGATGCACGCAAATTCATTGGGATTGAAAATTTCACTTTCATCCTCAGTGACTCAGCTTTATGGACATCGATCGCTATCACAATAGTTTTAGTTGTTTCCGTTTTAGCAATCACAATTGGTCTGGGGACACTCTTAGCAATTCTCTTTGACCAAGACTTTTATGGTCGTGGAGTGGCGCGGGTACTAGCAATCTCCCCATTTTTTGTTATGCCCACAGTTAGCGCCCTAATCTGGAAAAATATGCTGATGCATCCAGTGAATGGTTTGTTTGCTCAAATTACTAGAGGTTTGGGTTTAGGGGCGATCGATTGGTTTGCCAGCGTTCCATTACTTGCCATCATTATTATTGTGTCCTGGGAATGGCTGCCCTTTGCCCTGCTGATTTTGTTGACTGCAATTCAGTCACTCGATCGCGATCAGTTAGAAGCTGCGCGGATGGATGGCGCAAATGCGATCGCTCTATTTCGGTTCGTCATGCTACCACATCTGAGCCGCGCCATTTCTGTGGTTGCCATGATTGAGACGATTTTCTTCCTGACCATCTTTGCCGAAATCTTTGTCACCACAGGCGGCGGGCCAGGACTTGCAACCACTAACTTAGCCTATTACATCTTCTTAAAAGCCTTGCTGGAATTCGATGTTGGCGGTGCTTCAGCCGGTGGATTAATTGCCGTAATCCTTGCCAACATCGTGGCAATCTTTTTGATGCGTAGTGTTGCTCGTAATTTGGATACTTAACATGGCACGTAAAACCTCGAAGATTTGGCTATGGACATTGCTCGGCTGGCTTGCTGCCTGCATATTGTTTTTTCCAATTTTCTGGATGTTTCTTACCAGTTTTAAAACGGAAGTAGCGGCAGTATCAACTCCCCCTCAGTTGTTTTTCCGCCCAACATTGGAGAATTATATTGCCATCCAAGACCGGGCAAATTATTTCAACTATGCGTTTAACAGCGTAGCAATTTCTCTCGGAGCGACTATACTCGCACTGCTGCTTGCTGTACCTGCCGCCTACGCAATGGCATTTTTCCCAACCAAACGCACCAAGGGCACTTTACTCTGGATGCTGTCCACCAAAATGCTGCCACCCGTTGGTGTGCTAGTACCAATCTACATTTTGTGTCGCAATGCCGGGTTACTGGATACTCACATTGGTTTGATTATTATTTATACCCTGATTAATTTGCCAATCGTCGTTTGGATGATTTACAGCTTCTTCAAAGAAGTTCCCAAAGAAATTCTCGAAGCCGATCGCATGGATGGGGCAACCACACAGCAAGAACTTGTGCATGTGTTGTTGCCATTGGCAGTACCCGGAATTGCATCCACAGCCTTGCTTTCAATTATTTTGTCATGGAACGAAGCATTTTGGAGCTTGAACTTGACAACAGCAGATGCCGCTCCACTTACAGCCTTTATTGCTTCCTTTTCCAGCCCTCAAGGATTATTCTGGGCAAAACTTTCAGCAGCATCAACATTAGCGATCGCACCCATCCTCATCTTCGGCTGGCTAAGTCAACGGCAATTAGTCCGAGGTCTGACCTTCGGTGCAGTGAAGTAAAAGGCAGAAGGCAGGAAGCAGAAGGCAGATAATCTTATGTTCTTCTCAAGAACATCACAATTTTTCAAAAATTCACTATATTGACGGAAAAACCCTTTACAACTTTCTTACCTTTGCGCTCTTTGCGTTCTTTGCGGTTCGTTCTCTTATTCCGAATCTTTGCGCCAACCACGAAAGCCGCTCTACGCGAGAAAAAACTTAAACCCAATAATGGAAACAACTTATGTCAACAGTTGCTTTAAGAAATATCCATAAAACCTACGCCGACACAGAGATCATCAAAGGCATCGATCTCGACGTGGGCGATCGCGAATTCGTCGTCTTCGTGGGCCCCTCTGGCTGTGGAAAATCAACCTTACTCCGCATGATTGCTGGACTAGAAGAAATTTCCTCCGGCGATCTACTCATTGATGGACAAAAAGTCAATGATGTGCCACCAGATAAACGTGGTTTAGCAATGGTGTTTCAAACCTACGCCTTATATCCTCACATGACAGTGGCGGAAAATATGGCCTTTAGCCTCCGGCTTGCGGGTATGCAGAAAGCCCAACGTTATGAAAGAGCGCGTGAAGTTGCTCGTATCCTGCAACTAGAGCCACTTTTAAACCGCAAGCCAAAAGAACTATCGGGAGGACAACGCCAACGGGTAGCGATCGGTCGTGCTTTGGTGCGTAATCCCAAAGTATTTTTGTTTGATGAGCCATTATCTAACCTGGATGCTTCTTTGCGAGTGCAGATGCGGATTGAGCTTGCCAGTTTACACGACAGCCTGCAAGCCACGATGATTTACGTCACCCACGATCAAGTTGAGGCGATGACTCTTGCCGATAAGATTGTGGTGTTGCAGGGCGGCATCATCGAACAAATGGGTTCTCCCCTGGAACTGTACCATCATCCCCGCAATCTATTCGTCGCCGGATTTATTGGTTCACCGAAAATGAACTTTATTTCGGTGACAGTTTCAGCCCTCAATGACTCTGGTGCAACAGTCAGACTCCCTGGTGATGCAACCGTCATGATTCCGGTGAAGCCCAAAACCCTGTCAGTTGGGGATAGAGCAACATTAGGGATTCGTCCCGAACATCTGCTACTCGATCAAAGTAACCCAAGCGTCAATGGTGAAGTATTAGTCGTAGAACGATTAGGCGGAGAAACCTATCTCTACATCAAAATTGCGGGTGGCGAAAGCATAGTTGTGCAAACAGACGGAGATAATCCAGCCAAAATGCACGATTACGTTCCTATTTACATTAACGGTGAGCTTTGCCATTTGTTCGATCGCGATGGTGAAGCCATTCCCAAAGTTCATCGTCACCACCTCACCCAGAATGAATCCCATGAACAGCAATATCAGCACAGACTCAGCAATCAAGCTGAATGAAGCATCTCTGTCTCATTTAGGCAATAACATTCGCGTACCCAGTTACGATCGCCATCAAATTACTAACGGTATTGTCCATATTGGTGTGGGTGGGTTCCATCGCGCACATCAGGCTTTATATCTGGATAATTACTTTCATCAAAATCCCGGTAGTGAATGGGGAATCTGCGGGGTTGGGCTACTAGAATTCGACAAACGAATGCGGGATACACTGACATCACAAGATTATTTGTATACCTTAGTTGAAAGATCCCCAGAAGGCGATCGCGCTCGTGTGATTGGAGCAATTACAGAATATCTGTTTGCTCCAGATAACCGCCAAGCTGTGATTGACACCTTAGCAGATCCTAAATGCCGCATCGTTACCCTCACCATTACCGAAGGCGGCTACTACTATATTGAAGGTAGCGGTGAATTCGATGCCAATCACCCAACAATCCAGTACGATTTGCAGCATTCTGATGAACCAATTGGAGTATATGGCTTTTTGACAGCAGCCCTTAATCGCCGCCGTCAACAAGGAATGGCACCATTTACTGTGTTGTCCTGCGACAATCTCCAAGGTAACGGCAACATTGCCCGCAAAATGTTAACCGCATTTGCCCAAATGCAGAACCCGGAATTGGGACATTGGGTTGCCGAACAGGTAGCCTTTCCCAACTGTATGGTCGATCGCATTACCCCCGCCACAACCCCAGCAGATATCAAAATGGTGGCGGAACAGTTTAACATCGATGATGCCTTTCCAGTTGTTGCCGAACCCTTCCTTCAGTGGGTAGTCGAAGACAATTTCAGCGCAGGTAGACCCGATTGGGAATCCGTTGGCGTGCAGATGACTAGCGATGTTCATCCCTATGAGATGATGAAAATCCGGTTGCTCAACGCCAGTCACTTGTTGATTGGGTATCTCGGCTCCTTGGCAGGTTATACATACGTCCACGAAGTCATGGCTGATCCGTTGATTCGGCAAGCTGTCGATAATTTGATGGCAGAAGTTACGCCTACGCTTCAACCTGTACCAGGAATTGATTTAGATAATTATAAAAAAACCTTAATTGAACGCTTTGCTAATCCCAAGATTCGAGATCAACTCCCGCGTCTTTGCCTCAATAGCTCCGCTAAAATGCCAAAATTTGTTTTAGGCTCAGTCCGTGACGCGCTGCGCGAAGGAAGTCCAATTGATTACATGAGCCTAACGGTTGCTGCTTGGTTCCGTTACCTCAATGGAAACGATGACCAAGGTAACACCATTCCCATTGATGACCCAATAGCAGGTACTCTAACTCAATTAGCTCATTCAAATGGCAGCGATGCCAAACCATTGCTCAACCTCACTGAGATTTTTGGCGATTTGTCCCAGTCACCGCTTTTTGTTGATGCAGTTACGAACCATTTACACCGATTGTATGAGTTTGGAGCTAAAGAAACATTAGCCCGATTCTGACAGAGAACTTAACCAGAAGTAAAAACCGCAACCTGCCAAAAAATTCCTTTTTAATCTCTTACCTCTGTGTTCTCTGTGCTTCTGTGGTTTAATTTATCGAACCGCAGAGGCACAGAGGGCGCAGAGAGAAAATATAGGGCTTATAAAATAGGAGAGAAAATTGACTGATATTGTAATTGGCTTAGACTTGGGTACGGGAGGAGTAAGAGCGATCGCAGTTAATC
Source organism: Nostoc punctiforme NIES-2108 (assembly GCA_003326195.1). GTDB lineage: Bacteria > Cyanobacteriota > Cyanobacteriia > Cyanobacteriales > Nostocaceae > Nostoc > Nostoc punctiforme_A. The sequence continues at coordinate 34,219 of LXQE01000158.1, read as the reverse complement.
TGCAAGGGCAAATTATCGCTCAGTCAACCAGAAGCTATCCCCTGTTAACTCCACAACCCGGTTGGACGGAACAGAACTCATCGGATTGGGTTGAAGCAAGTTTGAATGCTCTCTTCGATGTTACTCAACAGCTAAACGGACATCGTGCGATCGCCCTCGGTTTATCTGGACAAATGCATGGCATGGTTCCTCTCGACGCTCAAGGTAAAGTAATCAGACCGGCAATTTTGTGGAATGACCAGCGCACCGGTAAAGCTGTTGCTGAGATTGAAGCCGCTATTCCCCGTCAGGAGTTGATCCAGCGCACTGGAAATCCAGCAATTACAGGATTTCAACTGCCGAAGCTTCTATGGTTGCGGACTGAAGAACCACAAGCATACACTCGGTTGTGGCAGATTCTTTTACCAAAAGATTATCTGGGATATGTGCTAACGGGCGAAGCAGTAACAGAACCATCTGATGCCTCTGGTGTTGGCTGTCTAAATCTGGCAAATCGGCAATGGGATACAGATATTCTTCATACTCTTGATATTAATCCAACGTTGTTTCCTCCGGTAATTGAATCTACCGCGATCGCTGGACGGCTAAAATCAGAAATAGCCGCCCGTGTGGGATTACCAGCCGGATTACCAGTGGTCGCAGGTGGAGGTGATAATGCCGCAGCCGCCATCGGTTTGGGCATCTCATCAAGCAACCTGAGCCGGGGTAGTTTGAGTATTGGCACATCGGGAGTGATATTTGCACCGTGCGATCGCCCAATTCCCGATCCCGAAGGTCGGGTACATTTGTTCTGTCATGTCGATGGTGGCTATCATCTGCTGGGAGTAACGCTGGCAGCTGGTGGTTCTCTACGTTGGTATCGAGATACATTTGCCCCGGAGATATCCTACACCGATTTGATGGATATGGCAGAGCGATCGCAGCCTGGAGCGCGTGATGTTCTATTTCTACCCCACCTCGCAGGAGAACGCAGCCCCCACCTCGATCCAGATACTCGCGGTGCTTTGGTGAATTTGTCATTAGCTCATACGCAAGCAGATATAACTCGCGCTGTGCTGGAGGGGGTTGCATTTAGCTTGCGGGAGGCATTGGAGGTAATTAGTACGATCGCTCCCCTCGATCAACTCTTAGCAACAGGTGGAGGCGCACGTTCTTATATTTGGTTACGAATTTTGGCAGATGTTTTGCAAACAAAACTCATTGCTCCCAAAGCTGAAGAAGGAGCTGCTTACGGAGCAGCTATTTTGGCAATGGTGGGGATTGGTGTTTATCCGAATTTAGAAACTGCACTCAAGATTTTACCGCAGGCTAGTAATGTAGTACAGCCGCAGGCAAATCCTTTGTATGAAGCAGGGTTTAACCGTTACAAGCTACTTTACGATACCTTGAAAGCTGTTCGTTGATAATTAAATTATCTTAAAGTTAGAGTGAGTTACTGAAGATTTACAGAAAAAATAATCTACATTATGTCACTCAGTCGTAGCGACCTCGAAGCCGGAAACATACAGACTAGACTATTAGAAGCATCACACTCTGGAATCAAGCTAACTACCCTCAGCGAAGATGAGTTACAGCGATCGCTTGATAAAATACTACAACAACAGCCACCAAATTCTGATATCTGGATATTTGCCTACGGTTCGCTGATTTGGAATCCCCTGATCGCATACGTCGAGCGCCGTGCTGGGATCATTTATGGTTGGCATCGGTGCTTCTGTACATGGATGATCCTCGGTCGTGGTACTCCAGAAAATCCGGGATTACTCTTAGGACTCGATCGGGGCGGTAGCTGTCGTGGGGTTATTTATCGCATTGCTGCTGCCGATGTCCCATCCGAATTACTACTGATTTGGCGACGGGAGATGTTAGCTGGTGTCTACATTGCTCGTTGGGTGAAGGTATTTGACGGTACGCAGGAATTCCCAGCGATCGCCTTTGTTGCTAATCGCCAACATCCCAGGTACGCTCATCAGATACCATTCACAACCACTGTTAATAGCATTGCCACCGCATCGGGAAAATTGGGTTCCTGCGCTGATTATCTGATGAAAACTGTTGAGGGATTAATCACTGAAGGCATTAAAGATAGACAATTACTCTGGTTACATAAACAAGTGTTGGCAAAACAACAAGCGCTTTTAGTTAGTGGCGATCGCTCTACTTTACCGCTTGTTTACGGGCAACAGCCATGATGTGAGCGCTCATCCCCAATATAGAAGGTTCGGTTTCTAACCAGCGAATCGCTTCTAAAAGGCGATCGCGGCGACCTACATCATTCCAGTGTTCCTGAAAGTTTTGTAATAACCAGCCTGGCCCTTCAATCGCTAAAATCTTTTCAGAATGTAAACCCACTTCTTCAACCTCTGCTCTGAGTTCTTCTGGATGATGAAAGAAGGTTTTTGTAAAGTAGCGAGGATGGTTGTTTGGGTTGCGGTGTTGACCATCAATCAAATCCTGTTTAACAATCTCTACAAACTCTGGATCGTCTAAATGTCCCCCAAATAATCCATCTAAGGTTGAAGCAAAGCGAGAAACTGCCGCAGCTAAAACAAAACCTCCAGTTTTTAAGATCCGATGAGCTTCACGCAAAGCAATAATCCGATCTGTGCGCTCGGTCAGATGATACAAAGGCCCAAGTAAGAGAACAGCATCAACACTATTATCTGCCCGATTGAGTTGCCGAGCATCTCCAACTGCCAAACTAGCTAAAGGATATTCTGGTTGAGTTTGAGACAAATGCCGGGCTTGCTCTATGTGCAAAGGAACCGCATCAATGAGGTGGACTTCATAGCCTTGTTGAGCAAGCCAAAAAGAATAAACGCCAGCACCACCGCCAACATCGAAAATCACTGCGGGAGGAGGCGGTAGGTAGCGGCTAATAAGTTCTTGGCTTCGGGCTAATTCCAGCAAACCTGCACCTTTTGATAACCGGTCTTGCTCACGACCACTCGCGTAATGGATTAACGCTTCATCTCCAAGCAGATTGTTTAATTCAGATAAATCTGGCATCGTGAATCTCAACTTCAATCAAATCATTATCTTTAAGGTTATATAGCTCCCGAAGTTTCACATCGCAAGCTATCTCAATAATTGTTTTCGGATGATCTCCACTTTCGGTATTATTTTTGTCTGTTCTTAAGATAAAAGCATCTCTGCCAAATATCTGACAAGGAACAATGCTCACAGAAACAGTCCCTCCATATTCTTCCTTTTCCAGACGTATAACATTTTTCGGAAGATGGTAAGGTTGATCTAACTGAATATTTAAAGTTCCAGGGAAGAATTTCATTCCCGTTTTTCTCAAGTAATATTCCTGGAGTTTCTCAATCCAGTAAGAAAAGTTTCCAAAACCACTTACAACCTTCCCTTTCAAGATTCTCATATATTTTTATGTATATAAATAAGCTGGTATTTATATCGGTTGAACTTAAAGAAGAATTCAGAAACAATAATTTGTCTCTAACTCTTTCTCCTTTCTCTCTGCTCCCTTGCTGCCTATTTGTATCAACCTTAAAGGGGAGTGGTACTGATACCACGCACAAAAATATCTACACAGGTTTCGATATAGCCCTCACAGCTATAGTTGCCTTGATTGAATTTTGCACTGCGGCATAGCATTCCAGCTAACAGCATTCCTGTAAACATATCAACAGCCGGAAATGGATCGAGGTCTGCTCTGACAGTGCCTCGTTTCTGACTCGATTGCAGGTAAGCCACTAGTTTTTCCGCTAAGGGCTTGGCAGCTTCTTGAATCACTTGTTTGGCTGCCTCTGGATGACGTTTGGCTTCTCCAATGAAGGTACGAATTAAGTCCTCCTGTGTCTCTAGCATAGTATTGTAAAGATGGGCATACTGTTTTAAATCAATTTTTAGATCCTGTGTCCACGCTTCGGGGTGTGCAAGGGCTTCTGTCTGGAGTGCTAAGGCATTTTTCATTACAGCTCCCAGAAGTTGTTCTTTGCTAGCAAAGTGGCGAAATAAAGTCACCTCATTCACACCAGCAACACGGGCTATTTCACGGGTAGTTGCTCCTTGAACACCTAAACTGGCAAATACCTGCAAGGCGGCTTCTATCAAACGTGTACGGGTGAGAGTTGATGAACGAATGGTTTTATGCATTTATGATGGCAAGTACTTACTTTCATCATAGATTATGTAGAAAAAGTGGTCGTAATTTGGCGAAAATAGTATTGATGCCAACATTTTTAAAGTTATTAAAAATATTTACCTTCTCAAATTGATTTCGGTGCAGTAGCTAATGTTTTACTCATTTTAGTAACTGGAACAAATATCCCACTTCTTAAATAATGAGGTGCTTTTTGGATGGCAGTAAATCCCAGTCGTAAATAAAACCCTTCAGCATAAAGGCTAGCAGTTGTAATTACCCTATCTATACCTTGCTTAGTTGCTTCGTCGCAAAAATGTTGAACTAAAGCACGGCCAATCCCTTTACCTTGATATTTAGGATGGACATACAGCCCGATAAGTTCATCAACAATGAAACTAGCAAAACCTATAACAACATCTCCCTCGATCGCAACCCAGAAAGATTCGGTTTTCATACTCTTCAAGATATTTGAACCATCAGGTTTATCGCGGTAATTGCGCCAAGCTAAAAGTTCTTTTTGGGTGTAGAAAGTTGCAGGTAAAGCTTTGATAGCAGCAATATGAATTGCACTCAGCACCCACGCATCTGTTTCTTGGGCAGGTCGAAGAGATATTTCGTTAGCGCTCATAGGTTCAGGGCTGGCATTCAGATTACAAGAAGAGGCAGGGGGAAAGAAGTATGAATGAAAACTTTAGTTCTGGGGCATTTGCCCAGTTTAAAAAGAAGAATTGTTCTATTTATACACTTGTTCACGAAAATCTTGATCCAATTGCTCCCCTAACTTGCCCAATAGTATAACTCTTGAAATATAATCTACGGTAATCTTATCGACAAAAAGTATAACAAGCTTTAATCAACACTAATTCTATCGGTAAACCGTATATTATGGATAAAGCAATAAAATAACCGCCTTCAAAAGACAAATTTTGAAGTAATTAAGCAATATCTTGTGATATTTGGCTAATTTTGCTGTGTTTATTTTGAATATATTCTCAAAGCTTGCGCCCTTAGAGTGTTTACCAAGCTGGCAGACATTAGAAAGTCAAAAGGAGTGAATGTGATCAACGCCATACAAATTAACGAAAACTTGACAACAACAGGACAAGTCATACCGAAACAGCTTGAGCAAGCTATTCAAGAAGGTTTTAAGTCTGTTCTCAATTTGCGATCGCCTGATGAACTAGGATTTTCTAAGGATGAGCAAAAAGTAGCGGAAGCATTGGGGCTGTATTATCAAAATGTTCCACTCAAGGTGGATCTAAAAAATTTGAATGAAGAGGTGATTACCAAAATCCTCACGACACTCGAACAAATCCCAAAACCAGCAGTTGTGCATTGTGCCGCCGGGATGCGGTCGACTGGAATTGCGCTGTTGAGTATCGCTATCCAGGAAGGATTAACGCCAGAGGAAACCTTAGCAAAAGCAAGAAATCTCGGCTTTGGATTCTTTGAACACGTCGGTGTTAGTCCCCGATTGAAGCAATTATTTGTGGACTACGTTAACAAACACGCAAAGGTAGCTTTACCTGCTAGCTGCTCTTAGATGTTAGTTATTCTAATTGTTATGTGCTAATAGATTAGACGGTTGCTATACAAATCATTGAAGAAGAATTCAGAAGTCAGAATTCTGAATCAAGATCCTCTCTATCTTTGTGCAGCGCGTAGCTTGTTTGTTTGCAGCGGTGGCGAGTCGTACAGAATTCAATTCTGTTAGCGGATAGCTAAGGTTTAGCCCATTCTGGCTCCTGACTCCTGAATTCTTTCTTCTTCAAAATTAAAAACTGCTCTTGCTGAAAGTAGACAAGAGCAGTTTTGAATAGCAAAGCCCAACATAAAAATTTAGGCATCTTCAAGTTCAAATTGAGCCACCGTAACAGCATTAAAAGCGAAAGCTAAAACTAATGGCATCGGCGACTGAAACCAAAAGGTAAAAAGAACAGCTAGGATTGTGCCAATCACTGCGGACATTGACCACAATCGTTCTTCCAAAGTCAGTCCCTTTTCGGCTTTAATCAATCTGAGAACATGAACTGGGATTGGCTCCGGCATTACCCCACCTGGAGGGAAAGCCCAGAAGTTGTTACGTCGCTCAACAAATAAATCTGTCCAGCCATTTTCTTGGCACCATGCCTCAATCCATTGAAGTGAGTAATGATTCATCATCGGGTTTCAGAGTTCGGTTTGTGGAAGTTGTATGCTTGGTGAATGTAAACTCTTAGAGATTCCTGAAGAACTAACTAATCGCTATAAAATTAACGCTAATTGTCGAACTTTAAGCTTTGTTAAGCAATTGAGACGCATATAATTACGCTCAAACCTTGCTTTCATTAATTAAAAGACTAACAGTTCATGGGGGATGTTGAATTTAAAATACAATAAACTTTACTTGAAACATGGAAAGTCAAAAATTTTAAATAACTCAGTGAGTATTACTGCTCAAGAAAACTCTTTATATCTTGAAATTCAAATCTACAAATGAAGAATTGTAAATAAATCAACGAGCGTAGGCATAGTCCATACTAAACATTGCTTTATTCAGCTAAATTATTCCTTGAGAGTTAGGAATTCCAAGTTTTATCTTCAGCAAGAGCGATAAGTTATGCTCCCCGTCTCTGTTTTGCTAAAGCTTGCTTGATGTGACAGGTAATTTATACTCAGTCATTGCGATCTGTATTGTATTTAATAATTATTGTTCTGAATATCTAAATTTTAGTGCGATCGCCTACGGCGGGGCTTCTCCTGTCGGAGACGCTCCGCGAACGCCCATCGCAGATTGCCACTCTCTACCCCAAGTAACAGGGAGAATTTTGCTAAAGTAAGAAGCTTATGCTCTTTTTGCGTTACAAAATATTAAGCAACGGAAATACACGTTCTCCAAGTCCAGTAGCAAAGCTGCGAGTCTTAATTTAGTACGATGCAGTCTTGCTAATATTCAAGTGTGGTAATTAAATGCGGGTATTATACACCAAATTGGCTCTTAATATATTTTGGCGGCAAACACTAGCATTCCTTCTCGGAATTATTATCTGGTGTGTGGCCGATCCAGCAGTGGCAGTAGACTGGACTCATCCACTGTCATTTAGCAATGCAGAGCTATCAAGACGTGATTTTTCTGGTGAAAGTTTGCAAGCTGCGGAGTTTTCTAACGCCAATATGGAATTGGCTAACTTTACAAACGCTGACTTACGGGGAGCAGTCATGAGCGCTTCGGTGATGACAAAAGCAAATCTCCACGGAGCGGATTTAACGAATGCAATGGTCGATCAGGTAAACTTGACTAAGGCAGATTTGAGCGATGCAGTTTTCAAAGAAGCTCTTTTGCTCCGCGCCATATTTAATGATGTAAATATAGACGGTGCAGATTTTACAGATGCAATTTTGGATAGAGCGCAAATCAAAGAACTGTGCGAAAAAGCCAGTGGTGTGAATTCCAAAACAGGCGTGCAAACTCGTGATTCTTTAGGATGTCAATGAAACGTGTTGGTGTAATTGGTGGCGGACAACTTGCCTGGATGATGGCGGATGCAGCACAGAAGCTAGGAGTAGAATTAGTAGTACAAACTCCAAGCGTTCACGACCCGGCCGTGTCAATCGCTCAGGAAACTGTTTTCGCACCAGTTGATGATGCAAGTGCTACGGAAATATTAGCTCAAAAATGCGATGTAATCACCTTTGAAAACGAATTTGTTAACCTGCAAGCTTTATCTGGTTTAGCACAGCAAGGCGTTTATTTTCGTCCCAAATTAGAAGCTTTAGCTCCTCTTTTAGATAAATATCATCAGCGTTGCTATTTACGCGACTTGGGATTACCAGTTCCTCAATTTTTCGCCCTTGACGAGGTGGAAAATGTCAAATCAAAAATAGAATATCTAGGTTTTCCAGTAGTTTTGAAATCCCGCCGTCATGGTTATGATGGTCAAGGTACTTTCATAATTCAGGATTTTGCTACTTTAGAACAAAAGTTAAGTGATGAAACCACAACAAAAACTTTAAATCAATCACTTTTCTTGTTAGAAGAATTTGTCCCCTTTGAAAGAGAACTAGCAATAATTGCAGCTCGTTCTGTGGAGGGAGAAATTGTCACTTATTCAGTAGTGGAAACCCAACAAGAACAACAAGTTTGTCGGCGGGTGATTGCGCCAGCCGAGATTACGCCTAATCAAGTAGCAGAAATCCAAGCGATCGCACATACTCTATTAAATAGCCTAGAAGTAGTGGGAATTTTTGGAATTGAGCTATTTCTCAGGGCTGATGGCAAAGTTTTGGTCAATGAAATCGCACCCCGTACCCACAATTCTGGGCATTTTTCTCTTGACGCTTGCGAAACTTCTCAGTTTGAGCAACACCTCCGAGCCGTTTGTGGTTTACCTTTGGGAAATCCGGCTTTGCAGTGTGCTGGTGCTGTAATGGTCAACCTACTGGGGTATGAAAATTCTCACAGCGACTACCAAAGCCAGCGTCAACAAATAGCGGAGATTCCCCAGGCGCACGTTCACTGGTATGGGAAGACAGAATCACGTCCTGGGCGAAAGTTGGGACATGTCACTGTTTTGCTGGATAATCAAAATCAAGAATCGGCGACTGCATACGGCAACGACATCGCCCACACCATAGAATCTATCTGGTATCCCAGGTAAATTGATCAGAAACTTTCGATATTGAACACACAACATCTTTTGAAAAGCTATAATGAGTGAGTTGCACTACGACGTTGGTGACTGCCATCAAGTTTTTTGATCTATGCCTTTAATGACAAGGGAGTCAACTGTTCTCGTGGCAGTATACCGGGCATGTACCCGGAAACTTTAAACGAGGAATTTAGGTTCCCACCTGGATAAACCCAGGTCATAAACTTAGGTAAAACGGCGTCGCGGTGAACTTAAAATTATTAGCTCCCAAAGTCAGTTAGAACTTGGGAGCTTTAATTATTTAAATCAGTAAAACTTATATCACTGCAACAAGTGCCACTGGAATTGGGAGAAAATACGACTTTTTAGTAAGCCCTCCAAGCTTTCTAGATTGGTTGAGCCAATTTGTAAGCTCTTGGCTTGCGTTTTTAGCAGCCTCAAGCACACTAGTTTTTACAGAGGTTGAACTTGCCTTCAGAGCATTTTCTTCCAATAAGGAAATCAAGTGGTAGACTTCTTTAGCTGATGCGCCTGGAAGATTAATAGGTTGGGAAAAGTCGCTACTGAAAGCGTAAAACGTTAAGTAAGAATCAGTGCTGGCTGATGCATGATTTTCTATTTCACGAAGCGGATGGGTGGCAAATAGGAGATACTGAACATCTAGCAAATCGGGAAAATTTTCATAAAACTGACCTGCTTGAATTATCGTAAAGTCTGCTTTACGTTGTCGAGCTAGAGAACATGCAAGGTTGCCAATTGGATCAGCATTGCGGGGAAGTGGACGATGCTTGATAACTCCATCTTCTCGATCATCTGGATACCAAGGATACAAACCTGCGAGTAAGATATTTTCTTTTTCCCTACCAAACACTTTAAACTCTGGGTCAAACGTAAATTTTCTGCCTTGAATGGTAGCAATCTTAGCCTGAGCAGTTTCCATAGCTGTACCTTCGTCACGGAATATAGGACGGCTCCACTCCTTGGTACTAAATATAAGTTCATGTTTTTGAGAAACACCAGGTAATCCTAATTCCATCCATCTCTCAAGCCGTTTCGCTAGTTCTTCGCGGCTAATTACCCATTGTCCATCAAGTAGTTTCTTAAGATCCCCTAAATTCTTTTCCATGTCTTTTTGGGACTGTTCAGCCCCCTTTAAGATATTATCAATTAGCGGAAATCTGCCTTCTTCAATATTCTGAAAAATTTGTTCCTCTTGCTCTTTAGTCAGAGCGCCCAGAATTTTAAGACACATTCTTTCGTCTTTAATACCAAGTGCAGTGAATCGGGCAACTAACGCTCGTTCTCTCCTTTCTTCATGTGTTCCTTCAATCACTAAGTAGTAAGCTATAACGTCTGCAATTTGTCCTAATCGAGCAACACGACCGTTTCGTTGCATAAGCACTGCTGGATTTGGACTCAAATCCCAATGAATAACGCGGTTTGCAACTTGAAAATCAAACCCTTCATCTGCAGCTGAAGTTGCAACTAGGACTCTTACAGGGCTATTAATATCACGTAATTTGCTAACAGCAGCCTCTCTTTCGCCAAGACTCATGTCTCCGGTCAACTTTTCACTTTCTCTTGGAAGAGCTTTAATGATGATCTCGCAAGTTTGCAAACTCTCAGTAAAAACTAGAAATTTGGACTCAGGATGCTGTGCCAAAATTTTTTTGAGCCAAGTGAGCTTGGCATTCTCCGCCCCAGTTTCATCTTCACTATGAAAATCTGCAAAGTTCAGGAGTTCTAACGCAAGTTCTGTTAGTTCTGTAATCTCTTCATGAGCAGCAACAAAAGTATTATCTTCATCATCCCCCCTACGAAGTTTTTCGTTAAATCTGTAAATATCGACTATTTTATTGCTTGGTAATGGTTGTCCTAAACTTTTTGCATCGAATGGAAAATCATCGCTAGGGAAAGAAACTGTAACATGCCCAGATTTATTGCGTTCGTCATAAGCAGCAAGCTTTTGAGAAATTCCTTTAATAAGCTTGCGAAGATTCTCTGTACTTTCGGAAGTATCTTGTCTATATTCATCTTGAGTTTTCCACTTCTGATGCCTGACACACCAACGGAACAGCCACATTGCGCCAGTAATAGTGCTGCTAGTCAATCTTGTTTCAAGTTGCCGAATTGCGAATCCACCAAAGCTTTCACCATTAGCGTTGCAAATCTCTTTGACTTTTTCCCGGATATCTCTAATTAATTGCAAATACTCCTCGCTTGCTTGGAGAGGTGGACGTTCAATCGCTAAGTTTGGGAATAGGCGTTTATCAGACCAACTACGGACATCATCTTGTCGCCGCCAAATAACTGCTGTAGACGAATCATCAGAACCTAAAACTTGAACGATATCTTGGTCAGTTAAGTTAGGTAAGTATGCATTCTTAATCTCTGAAGTTCCATGTGTGAGAAGACGCAACAGATTGATAAATTGAGGTTTAGAGCGAAATGGAGTAGCACTCATAAAGATTACTAGCTTTGGAGGAACGGAATCCTGCCAAAAGTTTCCAGTAATCATTTGGTAAGCAGCCTCATAAGCTCTTGTAGTTGCTGTTAGACCAATACGTTGTGGACTGGTTAGTTCATCTTCACTTGCACAGTGATGTGCTTCGTCAATGATCAAAATTTCAGGGCTAACCCCTGTAGGCAACTTCTTCTTCTTCTTCTGTGCTTGTTTTACATAACGTCTCGCAGCATCCATACTGGCGATATGAATTCCGTCAGTACGGTTGCCATATTCAACAAATGATTTCTCAACTTGAATAATACTCTCACCATCTATACCAGGAATAACTGACTGAAGCTTTAGCTTGACATCATCTAAAAGTCCGCCTTTTGTCAGGTAAAGACAACGAAGAGGCTTAGAATAACCCTGTGCAACAAGCAAATCTCGTAATACTAAACCCACTTCAATTGTTTTTCCAAGCCCAACCTCATCAGCAATAAGAAGGCGTTGAACTTTTGTCTGATGAGACTTCATGTGCTGTTGTAGTGCCAGCTGGTGAGGGAAAGGATCTTTGTCGCTGGCGATGATTCGACCTGAAAATATGTTGGCGAGTAGTTCCAGCGCACCAAGTCGCATGGCGGTGTTAGCTTGAAATGCTGGATTTAAATCTTTTTCCCCAAGCACACCTTTTCCAGGAAAGTATATTTTTGCTTGCTCAATCGGTTGTTCTGTTGCCTGCTCAAGCAAGTGTTTGACATCTGGAAAACTTGCAAAGAGTTTTTCCCAGTCACGAAAGCTGCTAAATGGAATCCCCCGACGCTGTGTTAATTCGTTTGGGTTAGGGGGAGTTGCGATGGTAAAGGCATAGTGAGAGTAAGCGGGTGCGTTTGGGTTATCTGGGTCTGCAAGAACCAGATCCGTATAATCACCGACTACAGAAGGGATCTCAAACAAATAATAGGGCATAGTTAGCTCCTGAATTTTACAAATTAAATTATGTCATTCTGTACAGGTATACTTAATTTAGTCTACCTATTTTAAAACGTCAATGATATTACAAAGTCCTTTTGTCCTTGAAGCAGCGAACAGCTTTTCAGAACGCCATTCTGAAAGCATCAGTGTTGTCAGTGATAGACTTAGAACAAAATGGCTAGTCACTGAACGAGGTTGGTATGAACGCAGAGTTCACTCAGATTTTTGAGTTAACCCTCTCAGAAAAATTGCAGCTTGTGGAAGACTTATGGGATAGCATTGCCGAAGTTCCAGAGCAAATTCCTGTGCTTGACTGGCAAAAAGAAGAACTTGCTAAGAGAAAAGCAACCTATTTACAAAATCCTGACTCAGGTAGTTCCTGGGAAGCAGTTAAGGAGCGAATTCGTAGTAAACAGTATGGTGCTTAGAAATCTGATTATTCTGTCAGAGGCGGAACAAGACGTGGCTCAGGCTTGTATCTGGTATGAAGAGCAGGAACTTGGTTTGGCTGAAGAATTTCTTCGTTGTATAGATGCTTGTATTCAGTTCATTCGGCGAAATCCAGAAATGTATCAGATAGTTCACGAAAGCTATCGAAGGGCTGTAGTTCGGCGGTTCCCTTACGTTGTTTTCTATGAGCATTTGGACACTACAATCATTGTCTATGCAGTTTTCCACTCTTCCCAAGATCCAAAAAAATGGCGTGGTAGGCTGCCATAAAAGCTAATAATCAGTCAACTAAAAAGTTCTGCGATCGCTAAAAATAGTAATTTATGATACAGCTTTTTAAGCAATAGGGTTGTAGAAAAGTTGTCCTGCGCTCGCTTGCGCTGGCTCTTGTCAGTCTCAGAAACATGGGTACAAACCCTTATTCTTTTGTCAACTTACAAAAAAGTTGGGTCTACTGAAGTTAGCAATATTTGCTGGTAAAAACAAAATCTGTATAACTTGATTCTAAATAAGGTATCGTTCAGAGTTAAAATGACACAATTGCATAAAATTGTGGTTAAAACTACAAAAAATTGTTAAAACAACTAACTAATACCGTATTTCCAGCCTCGGTCTTCCGACTAGAGAGTGGTTTAACTTTTATTCATCAAGAAATTCCCACTACTCCTGTAGTTGTGGCGGATGTTTGGGTGCGTGCTGGAGCCAGCTTAGAGCCAAAACCGTGGTTTGGCATGGCGCACTTTTTAGAACACATGATTTTTAAAGGTACGGCGACGCTACCCCCTGGAATGTTCGATTCCAAAGTTGAAAACCGGGGTGGCGTAAGTAATGCAGCAACAAGCTATGATTATGCTCATTATTCACTCACCACAGCTGCCCCTTATTTAAAAGATACTCTTCCCTACTTGGGAGAACTACTACTCAATGCGGCAATTCCAGAAGATGAATTTAGCCGAGAACGGGATGTAGTGCTAGAAGAAATTCGCTCATGTCAGGATGATTCCGACTGGATAGGATTTCAAGCTCTAATTCAAAGCATCTATCCGCATCACCCTTACGGACGTTCGGTGTTGGGTACTGAGCAAGAACTGATGCAGCAGTCACCAGAAGCAATGCGCTGTTTTCATCACGCCCACTATCAGCCGGAAAACATGACGGTGGTAATTGCCGGAGGTATAGCCCAGCAACCAGCTTGGGAAATGGTAAATCATTCATTTGCTGATTTTGCCGAACGTTCGAATTGTCCGCAGTTTGAGAAAGTGGCAAAGCCAGCGATCGCAGGAATTCATCGTCAAGAATTGTGTTTACCACGCATAGAGCAAGCGCGATTGTTGATGGCGTGGCTGGTACCCGGAGTAGAAGATATCCGTACTGGCTATGGTTTAAATTTCTTGTCTGTGTTATTAGCAGAAGGGCGGACTTCGCGTTTAGTGCGCGATTTGCGAGAAGATTTGCAATTGGTACAGGGAATTTATAGTAGTTTTTCTCTACAACGGGAATCGAGTTTATTTACAATTACTGCTTGGTTAGAACCAGAAAATCTGGAGGAAGTTGAGTCTTTAATTTGCGCTCATTTGGATGATTTGCAAACTAAAGGAATTAGCGAACAAGAACTTGCTCGGACACGCAGGTTGCTATGTAACGAGTATGCGTTTTCTACCGAAACACCAAATCAACTTACAGGGCTTTATGGATATTACAATACCATCGCCCAAGCTGAATTAGCTGTGACATATCCCCAGCAGATTCAGTCTTTTGATGCTCAAGAATTGCAAAAATTAGCTAAACAGTATCTCTCACCGCAGAATTATGCAGTAACTGTACTTAAACCGTGTTAGTTACTGGGCATTGGGCATTGGGCATGGGGCATTGGGCATTGAGCATGGGGCATTGGGCATGGGGCATTGGGCATGGGGCATTGGGCATTGAGCATGGGGCATTAGTTTTTGACAAAGGACAAAGGACAAAGGACAAATGACAAATGACAAATGACAAAGGACAAATAACAACCTTGCTGCAAAAATCGCCCATCCATCGCACTGTATTGAACAATGGCCTTGTCGTGCTGGTGGCAGAAAATCCAGCTGCGGACATTATTGCAGCGCGAATTTTTGTGCGTGCCGGTAGTTGTAACGAAAACCGGGAGCAAGCAGGGTTGGCACATTTGCTCTCAGCAGTGATGACAAAAGGATGTGATGGACTTTCTAGCTTGGAAATTGCAGAAAAAGTCGAGTCTGTAGGGGCGAGTTTGAGTGCCGATGCTGGCACTGATTATTTTTTGCTATCTTTCAAAACGGTAACATCTGATTTTGGGGAAATTTTAACATTGGCAGGGCAGATTTTGCGATCGCCTACTTTTCCTGAAACTCAAGTGGAACTAGAACGGCGTTTAGCACTCCAGGATATTCGTTCGCAAAAAGAGCAACCATTCAATGTCGCCTTTGAACAAATGCGGCAGGTAATGTACCAAAATCATCCCTACTCCATGTCAGTGCTGGGAGATGAAACCACGATGAGTTGCTTAACTCGTGCAGATTTAGTAGAGTATCACGAAACTTATTTCCGTCCAGATAATGTAGTAATTAGTATTGCAGGTAGAGTTACACCCACAGATGCAGCAGCATTGGTGGAAGAAGTTTTTGCTGATTGGCAAGCGCCAGCCCAGGCACTACCAATACTGAATTTACCTGAGATTAAGGTAGAACCGCAGGTAAGGGTTAAGCCAATACAGACACAACAATCAATCGTGATGCTTGGGTATTTGGGAACATCGGTGAATTCTGTTGACTACGCCGCCTTGAAGTTGCTGTGTACTTACTTAGGAAATGGGCTTTCTAGTCGCTTGTTTGTCGAATTGCGGGAAAAACGTGGTTTAGCTTACGAAGTATCCGCCTTTTACTCCACAAGGCTATTTCCAGCCTCGTTTGTAGTTTACATGGGTACAGCACCAGAAAATACCAGCATTGCCCTAGAAGGACTGCGTACAGAAGTAGATTTGTTGTGTACTACCGAAGTATCCGAAAGCGCACTCCAAGCTGCTAAAAACAAGATCCTGGGGCAATACGCCTTGGGTAAACAAACGAACGGGCAAATTGCTCAGATATACGGTTGGTATGAAATTTTGGGCTTAGGAATTGATTTTGACACCAAGTTCCAAGAATTGATTGCGGCGGTGAGTGCCGAGGATGCGATCGCTTCAGCTTGTAAATATTTAAAAGAGCCTTACTTGTCTTTAGTTGGTCAAGAAGAAGCAATTAATCGAGCGATCGCGTAACTGAGAATGTGCCGCAGCGAAGGCCCTCGGAGATATTGTAAAATACAGCAGCTGTTTTTTAAACCAAGCGGCTGTACCATTAGCATGAGAATATTCTGGGAGTAAATTCCATGCAACGCAGCCTGACAGCAAGTATTTTGAGTTACTTAAAATTACTATATCCAACTGTAAATCGCTGTAAAATGGAAAAACGGCAAAAGGGTTGGCGGCCAAAGAGGTCTAAATCTTTATCAGCCATTGAAATACTCTTGTTTTCCGCTACGCCTCTGCTCATTGCCTCAACGACTCTAGTATCAATAGCAGCGCCACAAAAAATTGCCCAAGTAAATCCTCAAGATAGTATTAACCGTCCTAGCCTGAAAGTTGGTAGCCAAGGCGAACGCGTATCTGAACTTCAGGCAGCTTTGAAACTTTTGGGTTTTTATTCTGGTGCAGTAGATGGCATTTATAGTGAGAATACAGCTAGTGCTGTTTCCCGGTTTAAACAAGCAGCTGGCTTGAATCCAGATGGCGTTGTTGATGCCAGCACTTGGCAACGACTTTTTCCTAATCAACCAGTAGCAGCATCAACCGCCCCTTCATCTCAGCCAAGATTTAACTCAGCTACAAATTTTCCTGTTCCAACTCAGGCTAGTAATCTCACCAACGTTGCAAATCCTAACCCCAATCCTCCGAGACAAGCTGTAACGCAAGTTCCGACTAGACCAAAACCAAAACCTACTACTCCAAAAAAAGCTATAACCCAAGTTCCGACCAACCCTGAACCAAGACCTGCTACTCCCAGAAAAACTCCGACTTCTAGCACTAAGAAAACGCCGCCGCGTACTACATCCACTACTCGAACTCAGTCAAACACTACTACAAAACGAACTCCTGGTATTCAATACACCTCAGAAGGTTTGCCAATTTTGCGTATAGGATTACGTGGTTCTGAAGTTGTTAAGTTGCAACAACAACTGAAAAAGCTAGGTTTCTTGAAAGGTGATGCCGATGGCGACTTTGGCGAGACAACCGAAGCAGCAGTGAAAGCTGCACAAAAGCGCTATGGTTTAGAAGCTGATGGCGTAGTTGGTGGCTCTACCTGGGAGGTTCTTTTGCGGCGTTAGGCATAGTATGAGCATAGCCAGCATCTGCTTTGCATGTAAGCAAAAACGCTGACAAAATGCTCCGAAGTTCTGAGAACCTATTTCTTTTTTGGAAATTCCCAAGTTACAGAGGTTTTTCAATTTCAATAAACCTCTGTAGGGGTTTTGCGCTTCAAAGCATTTTTGATGAATTTAACTAAATCACCGTAAGTTCTCCACTTAAATTGTACTCAGGTCGGTGTGGGTAGTTCACTGCGGTACATCCTGCAATACGATAAAGATATACCGATTAGAAGTATCTCTCTTGCCAGCACTGAAAAATTACATTGATTTTAGGCTGATAAAAGATGATGGCAACTTTAGGAGTCAAATACAACAACACTCGATCGTGTTACAAATCGCAACTGGCAATAGTGAAATTAATTAAACTTACTGCTAAATCCTCTAAAAAAACTTATGCAACACTTTTTATTAACTTGGCTCGGTACTGCGGTGGCGTTATTCATTACAGCTAATATCGTTCCGGGATTCTTTATCAAGAATTTTGTGACTGCCTTAATCGCTGCCTTTGTAATTGGTTTGGTTAATGCATTTATTAGACCAATTTTACAGATTTTGACGTTTCCAATTACCTTACTCACCTTTGGTTTATTTACATTGGTGATTAACGCCTTAGCCCTTTGGCTGGCAAGTATCCTAACTCCTGGTTCTGGTTTTGAGATTCAGGGCTTTTTACCTGCTTTGTTAGGTTCAATTGTGCTGGCAATTGTTTCTAGCATAATTAACTATTTTTTGAGAGTTGTTGACTAGAAAAATTAGGGAACTTTTGTAATACTAATATTTTAAGCTTGGGCAACAGCAAGAGTTACCGCTCCTAGTTGCCCTTGTATTTGGAAAATTTGTTTAGGAACTAAGAACTTCACCCGCAATTCCTCTATGTTTGTAAAGGGGAAAACAGTCAAAGATGTGAGTTGAGAGGCTGCAAGAATAGCAGCTGCCTCTGCTACGCTAGGCGTACCTACTTTATCGTCGGTAATTGTGGCAGGGTTTGGGACACAGACAGAGCTAAGAATTTCCGCAGAAAAGGTTTTTAAGGGCAAATTGCGGAGGCGACAAAGTTTGACTAAGCCTACTTCCGAGGCTTTAGTGTCAATGGTAGCAATCCCTGCGATCGCACTTGTAAAAAGTTGATTTTCTCGAAATACTTGCTCAATTGCCAGATCGATCAACTCCCATGATGTTCCCCGGTTACAACCGATTCCTACCCATAAAACCTGTTGTATTTGCTGTATTTCCTTACTCAGGCTGTCAGGGTTTGACATGATTGGGTTTACTCCAACAGCCAACCAAATAAATCTCCTACTGTCAGTCTCAACTCACTTGCAAAATCTGGCACTGGAAGTAAAGCTTCTAGTTCATCGAACATGACTGGCTGTTGATTGCGAATGTATACAAATACCGTTTGCTCTTCTGGATCGATCAACCAACCCATTTGTGTTTCATAATTCAAGCAATGTAAAATATTTTTTGTAACTTTCGTTTGTCTTTGGTCAGGTGATAGAATTTCGATAGTCCAATCGGGAGCTGCTTGGAATACGTTGGCAACTTCACCATTTTCATCACGAGGAATTCTTTGCCAAGTAAATACAGAAACATCTGGAACTATTGACCTTCCACCAAAAGTACACCGCAGTTCTGGAAAAGCACGAGCAATTCGTTTGGGCTTGACTGTTAAGTTGACAGTGCTAACCATTTCACCTTGAATTATACTGTGCTTTCCCTGTGGCATAGGTTTTTGAATAATTTGACCATTGATATATTCACTAGCGGGCTTCGTTTCTGGTAGCTTCAGAAACTCTGCCAAAGTTATGCTTTTTGATGGTGTTCGTACCATAAGCGATCGCCTCCAGTCCAGCAATTCTAATTAAAAAACCGCAAAGTACACAAAGCACAAATCAGCTTAACTCTTACTCTGCGTACCTTAGCGTTACCTTTGCGTACCTTTGCGTTAAAAAAATATTACATCCTCTCCAATACCTGAATTCCCAATAAAGATAATCCCAACTTCAGAGTTCTAGCAGTCAAATCACACAGAATCAAACGAGATGTGCGCTGCGGTTCCTCCGTTTGTAGTATAGGACAGCGATCGTAGAATTGGTTAAACTTCTGACTCAGTTCAAACAAATACTCACATAAACGATTGGGCAGCAAGTCTTGCTCTACACTACTAATAACTTCATCCAGTTGAAGTAAATATTTTGCCAGAGCTAATTCTGTTTCATGCTCTAACAAAACAGCATTATTTCCTAACTCTTTAAAGTTAATATCACCCTTGCGGCTAATCCCATGAATTCGCGCATAAACATACAGCATATAGGGCGCAGTATTGCCTTTGAGATCCAGCATTTTGTCATAGCTGAAGATGTAATTACTGGTGCGATTTTGGCTTAAGTCTGCATACTTAACTGCGCTGATTCCAACTACTCTAGCAACTTCATTAATGAATTCTTCACTTTCTTGGCGTTCTTCTTTTTGTAATCTAGTTTTTAGGTCAGCATGGGCACGAGAAACAGCTTCATCTAACAAATCCCGCAAACGCACACTGTCCCCAAAACGAGTTTTGATTCTTTTACCATCTTCTCCTAACACCAACCCAAAGGGAACATGCACTAATTCCACATCATCAGGAATCCATCCAGCTTTGCGTGCTACCTGAAAAAATTGGGCGAAGTGGTTTCCTTGTCCAGCATCTGTTACATAAATTATCCGCTTTGCTTCATCCTGCTGAATTCGGTAGCGCAGAGATGCTAAATCTGTTGTGGCGTAGTTATAGCCACCATCTGATTTCTGCACAATTAAGGGTAAAGGTTCACCTTCTCTATTTGTAAACCCTTCCAGAAAAACGCATTTTGCCCCTTGATTTTCAACCAGTAACCCAGATTTATCTAAATCTTCTACAACCCCAGATAATAAAGGGTTATAAAAAGATTCGCCGCGTTCAGTTAACTTGATATCCAGCAACTCATAAATTACTTGAAACTCCCGCCGCGACTGTTCGCACAATAGTTTCCAAGCATGGAGTGTATCTTCAGCACCTGCTTGTAATCTGACAACTTCTTGGCGTGCTGTTTCTTGAAAAGCTTCATCGGCATCAAAGCGCAATTTGGCTTTGCGATAAAAAGAGACTAAATCACCAATATCTAAAGCATTAGCCGTGGTAAGCGCATCTGGGTAAACTTCCCGCAGATAGGCGATTAACATTCCAAACTGCGTACCCCAATCGCCTACATGATTTAACCGCAGTACATCATGTCCTTGAAATTCTAAAATTCGGGCGATGGAATCACCAATAATCGTCGAACGCAAGTGTCCGACGTGCATTTCTTTAGCAATATTGGGACTGGAAAAATCCACAATTTCCCGCTTTGGCGTTTGCGCGGCTGGAACTCCCAGCCTGGGATCGGCTTGAATCGCGTTTAGTTGTGCTTCTAAATATGCTGTTTTCAGTTTGAGATTGATAAATCCTGGGCCAGCGATTTCTGGCGGTTCGCAGATTTCGGATACATCTAGTTTCTCAACGATCGCACCTGCGATCGCTCTTGGTTGCTTTCCTAACTTTTTACTTAGGGATAAAGCCACATTCGCCTGATAATCGCCAAATTTAGGATTGCTAGCAGGAACCAAAATGGGATCTACTCCAGCTAATTCAGCGCCGAAAGCTGCGATTAAAGCCTGCTCTACCTGAGCTTTTAGTTTTTCTTGTGTAGCGTTCATATATAGATTTTATCTGTGAAAGGGGGAATGTAGCTCTGGAAAAGCTTGATTATTTTAACCTTAAAAGATATTCATCAAGTCTAAGCAAAGACTGTCATTTTAAAGTACAACCCCCTCAAATTGTCTCCCATTCTTGGCATAACTTCTAGATTCTGACTATACCGAAGTCGATTTTGACAGACTACTAGTACCGCAAGGCGGAAATCAAAAGTCAAAAGTCACGCATAATTGTATTCCGAGCTTCTTGCACCATTTGAAATGGTATGTTTATTTCCGCGCCCACTGTACTAGTTAATCAAGTCAAGGAAAGTGTAATACGTAGTAAACACTTTAGCGCTTAAAACAAAGACTAAACTTATTTACCCAGGTTTCATTGATTTGATAGATTACTACGTTTCCCAACGTAAGTACGGAGATCAACTCTATTTGTATAGCAGCGTATTAACTGAGGCAAGGCTTAGTTGATACGGATGGCAGCGCACCATTGCTTATCTACCTCATTTAAATGAAAATTCCTATAGATTAAGCTTTTAGCTTTTCACTATATAAATTGCATATCTTATTTTTATAAAAAGTATAAATTTTTAATTAAGTTTCAATCATGTATAAGTTTAATTGCTAAGTGTTAATAGCAGTGTAATACCAAATCATAAGTGTATTTTTTCAGTAGAAATACTTTAGATAAAGAGCTATTTAAATATACTAGCAAAAGTAAATAAACAGATTGACGTTGCAGAAGTATAGCTGTTAGAAGTAAGAGACAACTAAAGACAGATAACTGCTCAAAAAGCATTATCTAAATTGTTTTTCCTACTTAATGGCTCATAATATGAAACCTAACTTATTCACAGCCTTGATTGCTGCTACAGCTACCTTAACCGGATTAATTTCTAAAGTAGAAACTGCATCGGCTGCTGATTTTAATTGGAATAGCTCTTGGACTCAATCAACTATATATAATAAGTCTCAAACTGGTTTTAACGACACTCCTTTCCAACAATTTGTCCAAGCAGAAAGTGTTGCACTTCCAAACAGCGGACAATTTAAATTAGACCCCAATAAATTAAACCTAAAATACGACCACGATGTTTCTGTTTACTTTATCAATGAGGGCGCAGGTTATAGAAACCAGTTAGCCTTTGAATCTACAGGAACTACTAATAAGTCTGGGCTGCTTTTTAATGATATTTCCTGTCAAGGAAATGGATGTGTTAGTGGTGACTGGGGTGGTAATGCCCTAAAACTGGGTGATGGCGTCAAAGTTGGTAATGTTACCGCAGGTACTCAACTCGACTTCTGGTTGAGAGCTGATGGTTTGATCCGTGGCAACTCTGCCAATATCTTTGGTACTGACACTGCCTCTAATGCTGACGGACTACAGCACGCAGTTGCTTACGCTTACAACAACTACATCCTCCTGGCATTCGAGGATTTATACGGTGGTTTACATGCTTCAGGGGTAGATTCTGCAACTGGTAAGTGGAACGAAGGTTCCGATCGCGACTTTAATGATGTTGTCGTCGTTCTTGATATCGGCGAGGCAAATGTTAAAGCGTTAATTGGTGCTACTGTTCCTGAACCATCTGTTACTCTATCAATGTTTGCGGTGGGAGCAGTTGGTATGTTTGGATTGCGCCGCCGCCGTCAAAGTCGCACCTCTAACTAAACTTTGAGACGGTGCTTAATATAAAGTGCATTTAGTTCTATTGGAAAATAACAAGTGATCGATCGCATTTTCACCCGTATAAATAATGTACGGGTGATTTTACGTTTGTAGTGGCATTTATATTTTATCTATTGCGATCGCGTTCTAAATCATCAATGACTTTTTGCAAATACCACTCGTCTGACATCCCAGGATGATAATCTTTGTTTTGCTGAATCAATCGTTCGGCAATTTCCCAATATCCTCCAACCATTCGTAAAAGTCGCTGACGTAGCAGGTGATATTTTTGCTTTTTTGACTCTGGACTAAATTTCTGGATTTTTTCTAAGCTATTTAAGACTTGTTGATAATTTTCCCAGTCTTCTTGTTGGCAAAAGATACTCCCCGCCCGTTGATAATCTTCCACGGCGTTTTGTATTTCTTCTAAACAAGTATAGGCAATACCGCGATTGTAATAAGCTTGAGCATCATCAGAATTGATTTGCAGCGCTTGGGTGTAATCTTGAATTGCACTGAGATAATTGCCCGTTGCCCGATAGACATTACCTCTGGCAATATAAACTAAGACATCTTCGGGTTGCATCTGGAGTGCTTGGTTAAGATCAGCGATCGCACCTTGATGATCTCCCAAGACAGAACGTGCTTTACCTCGGTTGCGATAGACAATGGCATCTTGAAAATTTAGTCGTAATGCTTGATTAAAATCTGCGATCGCTTCTCGATAATTCCCCATTTTACAACGCACAACGCCACGACAGCAGTAAGCTTGAGCATCTTGCGGATCGGCTTTTAATACCCAGTTTAAATCGGCAAGTGCTTCTTGAGTATCTCCCTTTTCAGCCTTTTCTAATAATTGCGTAAAATAATCATTGGTGGATAAAATTGGCGCATTGCTGGAACGCGATTCCTGAAGGGTAGGTAATTCTTTAGGTTGTAGCTGTTTAATTCGTTCCAAAGACAAACGACAATTTTCTTTGTCCTGTTGCTCTAGATATAACCCAGCAGCTTTTTTAAAGTTAGCGATCGCATCTTGAATAAAACCCTGTTTGCGCCGCACCATTCCCCGCAGATTATAAGCAGCAGCATAATTGAAATTGAGACGAATCGCGCGTTCAACATCGTCTAGCGCCCCCGATAAATTTTTCAGCGCTACCCTAGCTAATCCGCGACAATAATAGGCCTCTACACTGTCAGGATTCAGCTTCAGGGCTTCGGTATAATCTGAAACAGCTTTCAGAATTGCGCCTGAGTCATAATGTGCTAAACCCCGTTGCAAATAAGCTTCGCTAAAGTAAGGTGTCAGTTGTAAAGTATGGTTAAATTCCTCAATTGCTCCCGCGTAGTCTTTTTGCCTAGCCTTTTCCAATCCTCTATTGTAGAATTCGTCATTCATGGCATTTGTTTGGTTGATTCAGTTAATTGAATTCCAGCAGACTTCTTTCGTAGCCTAACCTATGCACTCATCTTCATATTTTAAGTATATTTCATCCTTTATGTGAAATAAAACTAACATACTACTTTCCAATAAAAAATTGGGGAAATGACTAGATCAATTCCCCATATCTTGTAGATTGTAAAATATTTACAGTTGACTAAAAGCCAGAAATTAGGAGTCAGAATAGGTTAAGAATCAGCAGAAAATTTGTGGAGTCAATATACTAATAATACTGAATTTCTTCTTCTTTCTGGGTGCTGATTTTTTTCACTAAAATTATTCTGAAAGCAAGCTGGGAGAAGTCAGAACAAAAACATCCCAATTTCCTGGAGCCTCAGTTTGTGGTTTTATAGGATTGGCGTAGTGAAAAAACTCATGGTCATTAACCAATAGGAGTTCTCCCGGATTTAAAATTTTGCTAAATACAGGCTTTTGTTTTTTGGCAGTATACAGATGTGTTTCTCCACCTTGAATATTCTCTCTATCTACTGAGAATATGCCAATAAAATCAGTGCCATCTTGATGGATACCTTCAGGTGCTGGATTACCAAAATTTTCTGGAGAACAACTAATTCTAATTTGATGAACTCCAATTTCAGCTTCAGGATGAAGTTTACAAGAATCACTAAATGCCAAAACAAGATTTTTGAAAATATCAAGTTCTATGAGTGCATCATCTAATTCTGCAAACTCTCTTTTGATGTCACCCGCTAATTGATTATACTCTTTACTTTGAAAGAAGACGCCATGAGGTAATTTGATTAACTGATTTCCAGAGACTGTGAACCGAGATAATCTTCTAGAACGATAATTGTTTTTGATATAAGGGTCAAGAGGCATGTTATTAAAAAATGCCTTAAAACCTTCTAGACTGATGGAATTTACCTTTCTAAGAGTAAATAGAAAAGCATATTCTAATTCCGTTGCTGTCCACACTTTTTGCATAGGATTTACCTCCTTGCACGTTGAGATTCTCCCAGATTTTTATGGGAGGCTTGTAATACTTAGTATATGCTACTTTTTATTACTATGTTGTCAATTTAACTACAAAAATTGACCATTCATGATATATGAAGTTAGCCAAATTCTTTCAGAGGGCAGAGTAGCTGCTGAAAAGATTTGCAGATATGGGTTCGGTGGGCAAAGAATCAACGTATGTTTACAAACAGCAACAAGGTTCCATAATAATAGATTGGCTTTACCGTTACCCAAACATCCTACTTTTCCTACTTTTTAATATAGAGAAATACAATTCCCTACTGCGATCACGTTTTTTTAGGGGTAAATATGACAATCATGAGGTTCGGTTCCAGGAACCGGGGGGTAGATGGGTAGGGGAGTAAAGTTAGTCCACCTCTAAGCAATCTATGGGCAAAATTAATCACCCGTGCCATACTTGTAAAAACAAATATAAGTATGAGATAAAACTATGGACTTTATTGATGCGGTTAAAGATGTTGCCCAGCACGTTGAAAAGTTAAAAGACTCAGTACAGACAGAAGAAGCCGCAAAAACTGCTTTCGTTTTACCTTTAATTCAAGCTTTAGGGTATAGCGTTTTTAATACTAATGAAGTTTACCCAGAATTTACTGCTGCTACTCCAGGTTTAAAGGGTGAGAAAATTGATTATGCAATTCTAACCAATGGGATACCATCGATTTTAATAGAATGTAAATATCATAAAAATGATTTAGCACATCCTAAAAACTTTGAACAGCTATTCAAGTATTTTAATACAACGCAAGCAAGATTTGCCGTGTTGACTAATGGAATACATTATTGGTTCTACACTGATACAAAAAGAACTAATCTTGTGGACGACAAACCATTTTTTGAGTTTAATATATTAGATTTCAATGAGTCGTCAGTAAGTGAACTGAAAAAGTTTTCTAAGGAAGTATTTAACCCTGATGAAATGGCTAGTTGTGCAAGACAGCTTTTAGATAAAAAAGAAATTAACCGATTAATATCAGAACAGTTTACAAATCCTAGCCCAGATTTCGTTAAACTCTTTGCTAGTCAAGTTCACAAAGGACACATGGTTTCATCCGTTGTAGACAGGTTTACTGAAATTATTAAATGTTCTCTTAATGATTATGTTAACGAGAGAATTAACGAAAAACTAATGTCCATTATAAATAATCCAGATCCAAAAACCCCGGAACCAGTAGTTACTAACCCAGAAGTAAAAGTTGAAAGCACTAATATTTTAACAACAGCCGAGGAGCTTGAAGGCTTTTATATTGTTAAATCAATCCTGCGCGAGGTTATTGAATTAAATCGTATCCAGTATAGAGACACACAAAATTATTTTGGGATTAACATTGATGGAAATAAAAACAAAACCATTTGCCGTTTATGGCTTAACTCTGAAAATAAACAAATTGCGATTTTAGATGTAGACAATAAAGAAGTAAAAACAAAAATTCGCTCTTTAGATGAAATTTATGGAATTGCAAAATTATTAAAAGATAGAGCGATGTTTTTAGCTAAAAATAACGTAGAGGCTAAAGTAACTGAAAAATAAACCATAATTAGTAATTATTACGCTTTTTTGGCAAAGATATTATTGCAAAACTATAAATTTAAGGCTAGAGTCAATTTCCTAACCCTAGCCTTAAATCTGTTATGTATGTTGCTTTTCAACTATCTGTAGTTTAGACAGAATGTTAGAAATAAAGCTCTAATTACTGTTGCCTTCCTTTCTTTTCATCTAGTGCTTTTTGAACGGCATCCCTACAAAACTGTGCTGGATTATCCTGTTTCTGTATTTCTTCCTTCATTTCCTTGGTAGCTCTAAAAGTAACATTTTCAGTTAATTCTTTACTTGGCGGATTGTCAAAGTTTTGAGGATTACCCTTACGGTTAGGCATTGTTGAGAGATGTAAATATAGCTTGTTTCGGCGCAAGCATCGAAATACAGTTTTAATTCGGTAGGTAATTTACCCTGAGAAAGTTGTTACCTACCGATACCACTTTTAGAAAATGGCTACTCTATGTTTACACGAACAGAACTCGAAATCAAAACTATCCAAGAGTTAAAAGATTTGTGTCGCCGCTACGGTCTTAAGCCTACTGGGAACGCTGGATATAAGACTAGCTACGTTACTTCACTTATAGCCTTCCCTGCGCTCGCACTTAACCAGATGCAAGAAGGTAGGGGATTAAGACGGTTAAGTTTTGAAGCTTTCCAAAATATCGGTGCTGCACTCGATCAAATGAATTCTCCAACTGATGAACAAGCAGCGCTTATCAAAATCACGATGGAAGGTAGACGTTTTCATTCTCCATTGTCATGGGAACAACAAAAGCTTCTCAATCTCTACATAGCTAAACAAAAGCTAGAAGAGGTGATGTATTTGTTGGGGGAATAGATAACTCAAAAGCTTAGTTAATAGCAAGGACTCTAGATAGAGTCCTTTTTTTGTGCATATTTTCAAAATACTTGGAGTAGTACTTGGAGTTTTCAGAAGATAAAGGATAGATAGACAGAAAAATAATATTTTTGTACTACTTTTCTCCTCATTCTCAATAGCAAGTGATAATGACTCTCTCGATACTTTGATTAATGCCTAAAAGACCCTCTAACCGGCTACTGGTAAGGGAATGATGGAATGAATGTACAGAGAATTAAGAATAGATGCCCTAGTGAATAAAATGGCTGTAATGCTTGTATGGTAAGGTGTGAGATAGACTTAGAGTCGTACTTAGAGTATATACGAGATGATTAGTATGTGAGCATATATTGAGCATTGACAATAAGTATTTATTTATACTTATTTCCGCCAAGTTATTACTTGAAATATGATACCTGAGCATTAAATGAGCATTTATTGTAATTTATAGGTTGAAAGTATTGAGAATGCTAATATTCAAGTACCCACCTTTGTATCCCGGTATTTTACTCAAGCGTTACAAGCGGTTTTTTGCTGACGTTCAACTGACTTCTGGCGAAATAGTGACAGCGCACTGTCCCAATACTGGGCCAATGACTGGAGTATCAACACCTCTAAGTGCAGTACAGCTTTCCAAAAGCGATAATCTTAACCGCAAATTGGCTTACACTTTAGAACTCATTCAGGTACATGACAATGAGCCGACTTGGGTAGGCATAAATACTTTTTTGCCCAATCGGGTGGTAAAGCTAGCTTTGGCGAAAAATCTTTTTCCAGAATTGGGCGACTATAGCCAAATCAAGGGTGAGGTGGTTTATGGGCTAGATAAAAAAAGTCGAGTGGATTTTTTTCTGACGGGGAGTAATGAGGAACGCCCGATTTATTTAGAAGTGAAAAATACAACTTTGTCTGAAGGGAGATTAGCCCTATTTCCTGACACGGAGACTACAAGAGGGCAAAAGCACTTGCGAGAACTGATGGCGTTGTTACCTTTGACTCGTGCAGTGATGCTTTACTTTATCAATCGCGGTGATTGTATCGAGTTCTCCCCTGGCGATCGCACAGATCCTGTATATGGTAAATTGTTACGGGATGCGATCGCTCTCGGTTTAGAAGTCTTACCTTGCCGTTTTGACATTTCCCCCGAAGGTATCCGTTATTTAGGTTTGGCAAAACTAAAAATTTGATTATTAAGAGAAAGTAGCAATTGCAACGTTTCTACACGCATAAAACAATAAATCCATCTAGACACGATCTAGATGGATTTATTGGTAGTTGATGTTTACTAAAAAACATTCAACCAGACTGTAATGAAAAAACGACTATAGCTAGCCGCCACCCCAGAAATAGCATTCGCTATTCTGACGTTTGGTTATGCAGGAATCAAAACTGTGTCAATGACGTGGATAACACCGTTATCAGCAGCAACATCTGCTGTTGCAACTGTTGCATCATTGATCTTAACGCCATTAGAAGCGTCAATTTTTACATCTGAACCTTCAACTGTTTTAGCTGTCTTCAGCTTAACTACATCAGCAGCCAGTACTTTGCCTGATACAACATGATAGGTCAAGATTTTCTTGAGCTTTGCAGGATCTTTCAGTAATGCGTCTACAGTACCTGCTGGAAGCTTGTTAAATGCTTCGTCAGTGGGTGCGAAGACGGTGAATGGGCCTGCGCCTTTAAGTGTATCTACCAGACCAGCCGCTTCGATTGCTGCAACTAGTGTCTTGAAAGAACCATTGTTGGTAGCAGTGTCTATTATGTTGGCCATGTGATTTACCTAGTTCTGTGTAACTTGTTACAAATCTAAACTATTTATCCAATAAAATCTATCTATCATTAGGCGTATGCCAAATAGTTTTTGTTATTGATATCATAAGAGTTTATATATATTTTTATACAAAGAAAGAATTATACGTACATTACCTAAGTGGATAAGTTACAAGCACTGCTAGATGCACCCAGTCTTTTTTTACACAGTGGTAGGGGCGATGAGGCGATCGCAGACTCGCTTGCCGTCGGCGCTATCCGCCAGTCATACAGAATACCCAACTGAATTCTGACTCCTGACTCCTGAATTCTGTTTGATAAATATTTTTGTTATAAAAAGACGGTTGCAGACAATGTAACAATAGCGATCGCAAGCAAATAATTTTAGCCATACCCACCAGTGAACGCCCCTACCAATATCTCTGCACAAACTCAGAATCGCAAAGCCGATCACATTCGCATCTGCTTAGAAGAAGATGTTCAGTGCGATCAAATCACCAATGGATTGGAACGTTATCGTTTCACCCATTCTTGCTTACCTGAACTCAACCACGACGATATTGATATCAGTACAACTTTCTTGGGAAAAAAACTTGACGCACCCTTGTTAATTTCTTCGATGACTGGCGGAACAGAACAAGCCGCAATCATTAACCAGCGTTTAGCCAAAGTCGCGCAACACTACAAAATTGCAATGGGTGTCGGTTCGCAGCGGGTAGCGGTGGAAAAACCCCAAGTGGCCGATACTTTCGCAGTCCGTAAGTATGCCCCTGACGTTCTGCTATTTGCAAACTTGGGGGCTGTGCAACTTAACTACAAGTACGGCTTAGATGAATGTTTGCGCGTAGTTGATATTTTAGAAGCTGATGCCTTGATTTTGCACATTAACCCTTTACAAGAGTGCATTCAACCTAAAGGTGATACTAATTTTCGGGGTTTGATTGACAAGATTTATATATTATGCTCAAAATTGCCAGTACCAGTGATTGCGAAGGAAGTTGGTAACGGCATTTCAGCAGCGATCGCACAGAAACTTCTTGCCGCTGGGGTAGCAGCAATTGATGTCGCGGGTGCGGGTGGTACTTCTTGGGCAAAGGTAGAAAGCGAACGGGCAGAAAGTCCTTTGCAACGTCGCTTAGGGAGGACGTTTGCCGATTGGGGTTTACCGACAGCAGAGTGCATTACAACAATTAGAGCGATTGCCAAAGATGTGCCCTTAATCGCTTCGGGAGGTTTGCGTCATGGATTGGATGTTGCAACCGCGATCGCCTTGGGAGCAGATATAGCTGGTTTAGCAATGCCTTTCTTACAAGCAGCAGCAACATCGGAGACAGCAGTTGCGGAACTCACTGAGGTATTAATCGCTGAAATCACCACAGTCTTATTTTGTACTGGCAACACCACCTTGTATCAGTTAAAGCACTCTGGCAGTTTACAGCGCATAGAATAGGTAAATAGGTCATTGGTCATTAGTCATTAGTCATTTGGTTATAACCAATGCCCAATGCCCCATGCCCCATGCCCAATGCCCAATAACTAATAACTAATGCGTAATTTTATCAAACAAACTTTTGCTAGTTTAGTTGGCACTTTACTAGGACTAATTATTTTCGGTGGTCTGGGAACCACTGGACTATTCTTGCTGATATTGGCTGCTAGCTCGTCTAAAGATACTGGGCCAAATGTGAAAGATAAGTCAGTGTTGGTTTTTGACTTGTCAATGAAAATTACTGATGGCGAACCTAGTTCAGGGGAGCTGTTTCAAAACACAATTTCAGGTGTCGATGAAGATAGAATGGCACTCCGCAAAGTTGTGGAAACTTTGGAAAAGGCGCGGCGCGATCCGCGCATTGTCGGGATCTATGTGGATGCAACGAACACAAGCCAAGCTGGTAACGTCGGCTATGCTTCCCTGAAAGAAATTCGGAAAGCGCTGGAGGAGTTTCGCGCTGCGGGGAAAAAGATTGTGGCTTATGGTAGTGATTGGAGTGAAAAGGAATATTACGTTAGTTCAGTGGCAGATTCCATTGTCCTTAACCCTCTGGGAATGATGGAAGTCAACGGTTTGAGTTCACAACCAATGTTTTTGGCGGGAGCATTACAGAAGTATGGCATTGGTGTTCAAGTTGTGCGGGTAGGGAAATTTAAGGGAGCCGTTGAACCGTTTATTCTCAACAAGTTGAGTCCAGAAAACCGCGAACAAACTCAGAAATTGTTGGATGATGTTTGGGGAGAGTGGCGCACTGCTGTCGGCGCAAGTCGGAAAATTGAACCCAATAAGTTACAAGCGATCGCAGATAATCAATCCTTACTAGAAGCCACACAAGCCAAAACTAGCGGTTTAGTCGATCAAGTACAATACCCCGATGAAGTTGTCGCTGACCTGAAGAAGTTTACAAATAGCGATAAAGAAGACAAAACATTCCGACAAATTAGCCTGAATAGCTACGCACAAGTTTCTGGTAAATCTTTGGGTGTAGAACGTAACTCCAAAAATCAAATTGCCGTTGTTTATGCTGAGGGCGAAATTGTCGATGGTAAAGGAGAAGATGGGCAAGTAGGAGGCGATCGCTTTGCGAAAATCTTCAACAAGCTGCGACAAGATAAAGATGTGAAAGCTGTTGTATTACGAATTAATAGTCCTGGTGGTAGTGCTACCGCAGCCGAAGTCATGCAGCGAGAAGTGAAATTAACTCGTGAGGTAAAACCAGTTGTAGTATCAATGGGTGATGTCGCCGCCTCTGGTGGTTATTGGATTGCTAGCGACTCTAATCGCATTTTTGCAGAACCAAATACCATTACAGGTTCGATAGGGGTGTTTGGGATCTTATTCAATGGGGAAAAGCTGGCTAATGATAATGGTATTACTTGGGATTCGGTGAAAACCGCACGCTATGCTGATAGTCAAACAGTTTCGCGTCCGAAATCGCCTCAAGAGTTAGAAATTTATCAGCGCAGTGTTAACCGTATTTATAATATGTTTCTGAATAAAGTTTCTCAAGGTCGGAAACTCCCAGAACAAAAAGTAGCAGAAATTGCCCAAGGAAGAGTTTGGTCGGGTGAGGCGGCCAAAGAAATTGGTTTGGTGGATGAAATTGGCGGTTTGAATACTGCGATCGCATACGCTGCCAAGCAAGCGAAACTAGGAGAAGACTGGGAAGTACAAGAATATCCTCGCACTAGCAGCTTCGGAGAACGCTTTTTTGGGCGTGCAACAGAAGAAGCGCGGACTGCTTTCGGAATTGAGGGGGCGCAACTCAAACAATCCAATCCCCTCACCGCTGAATTTCAGAAATTACAACAGGAAGTAGAGATTCTGCAAAAGATGAACGATCCACAAGGGGTTTATGCCCGCTTGCCTTTCAACTTGAAGATTGAGTAGATGCTTTTTTGAGCATCAGTGGTCAAAACTCAATACAGTTCAGATAAACCCAAAACGCAGATTGTAGAGACGCGATAAATCGCGTCTTGTTTATCGCGGCGAGGCGCATGAGTTTGCCTCATCAGCCATAAACCAGCTGACATTTACTGCCCGGATGTGTAAAGTAGTTGAAAGTCAACCACAATTTCCAACCTTTGACAGAATTTTAGATTTGGAATTTTGCTGAAGCAGCCCGATTAAACTAGTGCTTAACTATGAAAAATCTAAAATTATTTATCCAGACCAATTTATTCACATACTGAGCCAATCTAAAGTCTAAAATACAAAATTGAGTAAAACATCCATCTATGGCTAGAAAAACACAACGTCTTTTACTGCTAATTGTTTCTTGTAGTATCACTGGTGTAATTTTAGGAGGTACTGCTGGTTGGGCAGAAAGTAGTATTTGCTTGGAAGACAGTAAGGTTACAAGTGAGTGCCTAACCCAAGATCCATTCCAAAAAACTATCCAAGGAATGAGTACTGGATTGTTAGCTGGGGCTGGGGCCGCTTTTGGTGCAGTATGGCAGTTACGGAATGAAGATTGAGCATGAACTACTACTAACCCGGAACTCCGGGTTAGATTAGGTTTCTGTACTAATTAGCCAATGCCTCTACTTTTACTTTCGCCCAGCATTAAAGTCACGTGAGTCAATTATCTTAATTTATATGGCTTTGGAAGAATACCGATCTATTAATGCACGAGCAAATTTCTGGTGTTGTTCAGCTAGATATTTTTGTCCTGCTGGCAACCAGACTCCATGATTACAACGAAATTGATACAACGTAAGCTAAGTTGTATTCAGCTATCTTTCTAATAAATTGGCTACTTTCACCATATAAACTATCAGCCAATACTAATTCAATATTAAACCCTGATTCAATTAGCTCTGTAATCATTTCTGACGCTAACTCTATTTTAGTTTTATATTTATCCTCTGCTTTTAGCGTCCCTTTTGGTTTGAATATTTTTACACTTAAGGGAAAAGTTATATTAGAGTAAACTCCATACGCATTTACTGCAAACGTTTCCATTATCGATTTTTCCTATACTTCCTAAATATTGTCTAGCTACATAATCGGTCTTTTTTCCCTTCTTCCTATCTCCTGTTTCATCTATTACTACTGTTATTGCATTTCCATTTAAGACTTTCTTAAGCCTCCTTAATCTTCGTTGTTTTAATTTATTTACTGACCAATCTGAATTCGCTAGAAAATGGTGTAATGACTGTGCTGAGTTTATACTTACTACTTTAGCTATCTCTGGTAATGATTTTCTTTTGATTGGCGAGATTATTCCTAAGTGCAAATATTTGAAACACTCATAATTTCTCACTTCTTTAAATATATCTTGATACTCTGCACAATATTCATCTACGATCGCAACTGTTGGGTGGGCGTCTCTAGCCAAATGTTTCAGGATTTGTAATTCTACATCCATTGCCCTGCTTACCTGAAGAGAGTTTTTTCTTTTAATCCTTTTATTAAGAATACCCGGAAAGTGACAGAAGCTGTTTACGGACGCTATCGCTTCCGTTATGGATGGAAGAAACAAAATTAAGAAGCACCGAAAAGAATTACACTTTTATTGTGTCCTGAAAGTTTTGACCGATCCCCCAATGGTGCTTTATCGCCCGTACAGAAGCTTGGTTCTGGGTTGAGACGGTTATGACATTGGTGAAATGGTTGCTGCCATTATCCCGTTTAGGAGACTGTATTCATCCGTCAACCCAGGTCAGGGCACACCTCCAATTGCTAGTATGACTCCGCATTAGAGAGGGAGCCTTTGATG
>LXQE01000157.1 GCA_003326195.1 Nostoc punctiforme NIES-2108 | reverse complement strand
TTTTACAGATTGACCAAGCACCTGCTCATACAAGTTCTGCAATTCGTTGGCCAGAAAATATTATTCCTCTGTTTCAACCAGCTTCAGCCCCTGAACTCAATCCCATTGAAAGGCTTTGGCAAGCTCTCAAGAAACCTCTCAAAAATCAACTTTTCTCTTCTTTACAAGCTTTACGCGAGCGCATCCAAGAAATATTCGACCAACTTACATTTGACCAGGTAATTTCTGTCTCTTCTTATAACTTTATCCTGGAAGCTCTATTCTATGCAGCTTCATATTAAACTGGTATAAGTACAGCTTTGCCTAAGTTCGTAGCAAATGGACTCAAACAAACTTTGCGCTCCTCTGCGCCATACTCTGTGTCCCTCTGCGTTAAAACTTAAACCCTGAATTGGTAACGAATTTACGAAACTGTGTACTAAGAGAATTTCCCTGGATGAAGAATCATAAAATCTTACAGATTGCTTATTTGCCAAAGGTCATATTTATACAAGAATTTCGCTCGATTTTGTGCCATTTCTAGACTTGATTTTCTTGTTTTTTACCCTAATTTGTGGTAAATCTTTTTTGTCTTTGTAAAAGTAACAGATTTCTACTAGAGTTGGCCATATTTCTAGAGAACCGTGAAATTGGCTAATAACATCATCGATAATTCTGGAAACATTTTGCTGAAAAAAGTCCGGTTCAAATCCATAAAAGACTCTCGATAAGTTCTCAGCAAATAATTGAAGTGACTGCTTGCGTTCTTCATTCTGAGTAGATATTGATGCTTTGACTACCTGCCTGTGGATAGCAGAGATTTTTTCCAGGATTTCCTCAGAATCTTGTAAAGTGACTTCGCCAGAGTAATCAAACTTGATTCCCAAATCGTCAAGATGATAAACACTACTTTTAATCTTCTTTTTCAGCAAGCTACATATTTCTTCATTAAATAGTTCGCTAGCTAAAGGATTACGCATATAGTTATTTCTAATATGGTTTTGGACAGCATCAATGTGTGCAGCTGCAATCCCTTCTTGCTGTATCCAAATCCTGTAGATATAATCTTCAAACCTGAGTCGAGTGGGAAAAAATGGTGGTAAACCTAGCTGATTATCATATCCAGCGACTCCACAATCCATTCTCCAGTTTTTATTAGTAATAACGGGTCGAAAATTGGTAAGAATATAAAAATCATTTAAGTCATTTGGACTAATTTGGTTTTCATCATTGAGATACATGTGAATAAAATCAAGTGTATCGATATCATTAGTTCCTGTGCGAAAAGTTTGGGCAATCTTAACGATCGCATTATTCAATACTCTCCCCTGTTGTAATAAAAGGCTGTTCTCTCGAAAGTAACCTTTAGTTGTATTGGTTTCTAAATCCATTGCTGTATCAAGAACCAATTCTCCAGCCTCGAAGTTTTCTGGTACATGGCTGGCTTTTTGACCTAGAACATCACCAAAAGCTGTGAGTAAGTCAAAAGATTTATGGACGTAGCCACCTTGTTGGCTAGACTTGATTAATTTTCCTCGACATATTTCATCACCTGATAAAGATTCTGGGCTAGTTTCAATTAAGGCATCTGGGCGCATATCGTCATCTGCGCTAACCATTAAATGTCCAAGGGTATACATCAGCGTAAAGTTGCGATTTCCTCCATAACTAGGTCGGAATAAGTTTTTGACTAGTGATTCTAGCTTGCGATCGCGCAGTCTTTCGTTTAAAAATGTAATAAATTGCTCTTTCTGTTGTGGCCCAACATAAAACACGTCATTGACTGTCTTAGTCTGCTCTAAAAGTGGATAATATTTCTCGTGGTTGGCAATGCTGGAATCGTCAAAAACGATAATTTTTAAAGCATGACCATTTGCCCAGAAATTCTCATCATATTTTTCGATGGTCTGTGCCACATCTCTCAGTCGATGAGTCGGAATAACAAATACTGTTTCTTTGGTTTTCATAAAATTTGTTCAGGTTTTTCAAATGAAGTTTTAAGGCTTTAAACTCAATTCAAACCTTATCGGTTTAATAATCACTGCATCGCTGTGGCTACAGTTATTTTAGGATTAATTAGGTTTGTAGTCAGAGCAGTTTAGTGCTTGTTTAGTTAGAGCAGTGGTAGGATGTACTGCACACTTTAGAAAATAATTATTGTTAAAAAATTGGCATTTTTTACAGGTATGTTGTTCTAAATGTTTGATTTTTACTATTTCATCTTTATCTTGTGCCGCATTTTCTGGTGGATCTTCTAGTGCCTTGCAAACAGATGAAACAATAAAAACAACAATTGCCCAAACAATCATGAAGGAAATGTGAGCCAAAAACACTGCTATAAAAGGAATGTCTCCGTCCTGTGGTTTGGTATCACTATGTGTTGCCTTAGCCAGGTTAGCTTCAATCAGGGTGGACTGATGAACACTTTTTTGGGCGGATACATAAAGTCGGAAAAGCTCCGAAGTATGCATATTAAAAACCTTTAGTTAGTCAAATCAGATTCAGTAAAGTTAGGGAGGCAGGAGGCAGTGTTTCGACTACGCTCAACAACCAGGTAGGAGGTAGGAGGCAGGAGGTAAAAACATATTTTCTTTCTACTGCCGCAAGGTCGAACTTTGCTCTACTTTTCTTCGGCAAATGTTCATCTTTCTAATAATATGTGGAATTGAAAGTACTTGATAGGTCTGAGTAATCTGAATTAACAGATTGACTATCTGCTGGTCGAGCTTCCAATAAACAACTGTTGAGGGAATAGTAAACAGAATGGATTTTTTTAAGAGTAACTTTGAGAGCGGGAATCATCATAGGATG
Source organism: Nostoc punctiforme NIES-2108 (assembly GCA_003326195.1). Taxonomy (GTDB): domain Bacteria; phylum Cyanobacteriota; class Cyanobacteriia; order Cyanobacteriales; family Nostocaceae; genus Nostoc; species Nostoc punctiforme_A. The sequence goes on along the minus strand of LXQE01000157.1, from coordinate 162,599 downwards.
GGTTGCTATTGCCAAAATGTAATCTCCGGCAAAAATACTAGGATTATCTGTTGCTGAAATGACTTGAGTTTCTCTTAAAACCCCTAGGAAAATGCATTTATCCGGTAACTTAATATCACTTAAATGAATGCCACAGTAAACGCTATTATCTTCGATAAAAACACCAAACAGGCTTGGTTCTAAAATTTTTTTATTTTTTAACACAAAATGTTTTTTAACTCTAATAGTATTGTCCAATACTTTACGAGGAAAATCTGCTGTTGCAGAGATATATTTTGAAGATATATAAAATGTATTAAGTAAATCAAGCATGTGTTTATTAATTAGCTAGACAGGTATATGTTTAGAAATATAGGTTTTATATATACCTACTAAAAAGCAGATTCTCGGCTTAATTTAATAAGTCGAGAATCAAACATTTGGATTTTAAGTAATCATTAAGGATTACTATAGATAACTATTCCGAATAGGAGGCATAGCAAGAATCAGCAGCACTCTCTCAAGCCTTTATCCCTTAATCTTATCCAGAGCTAAATTCAGCTTTAACACATTAACTCCAGGCTCGCCAAAGATGCCGAGAAAGCGTCCATCGGTGTTTTGAGAAATTAAAGTTTCGAGTTGGTTTGGTTGAACTCCCCGCGCCTTGGCTACTCGTGCAACTTGTGCGATCGCAGCTTCGGGAGTAATATGCGGGTCAAGGCTAGAACCAGAAGTGTAGACTAAATCGCCAGTCGGCTGCACACCTGCTTTTTTCAGACGATTGAAGTCACCTTCAACTTTTTTGCTAGAGTCTGGGTCATCTTTACCCTTAATGCGTTCCATTAATGCGGGATTACTGGGAGCCAAGTTACTAGCGCCAGAAACCCCAGTTCTTAAAACTCCCGCATCATCCTTTTTAGGATCGGCTGTGCTGTAACTGGTGGTACTAGGACGACTGTTAAAATAGCGATCGCTACTAAAAGGTTGACCAATCAAAGCAGAACCGACAACTTGACCTGTGCTATTTTTCAGGAGACTGCCGTTTGCTTGAAATGGAAACACAATCTGCCCAATGGCAATCATCGCAAAAGGATAAATAATTGCTCCAATTACCCAGAGTACTAAGGTAGACCGAACAGCTCTACCAGCTTCGCGTGCAAAACTCATTAGAATTTCTCCGGTACAAACATTACAAAAAATAAATAGATGGAAAGCCCTAGTGTCACCAGTCCTAACAACCCCAATCCCCAAGATTGACTGCGGGAAAGTTCTTCACCATTAGCTGCATAGACCATAGGTGCAACCACTAGGTTGAAACACATCGCCAAGAACAAATACAGTGGCAGCTTTTGTCTACGCCATTGACACCAGATTTCAGTTATTTCTTCTAATACTTGGGATGCAAGAATAGTGCGTCGGATCTGAATAGGTTTCATAGTAAATTAAGACAAAGGTAGGATAATATCTATCAGTTTGATGGCAATGAAGGGAGCAACGATACCGCCAAGACCAAAGATGAAGATGTTGCGACGTAGCAGTTGATCTGCTGTTAAAGGTAAGAACTTCACCCCTCTAAGTGCCAGCGGAATTAGTGCCGGAATAATTAAGGCGTTGTAAATCAGCGCCGAGACGATCGCAGATTGGGCACTCTTTAATCCCATAATATTAAGTGCGCCGATTCCAGCAGCGGCAAAGATTGTGGGAATGATCGCAAAATACTTGGCAATATCGTTAGCGATGGAGAATGTTGTCAAGGCTCCACGAGTAATTAGCAACTGTTTACCGATGGTTACTAAGTCAATTAGCTTCGTGGGATCTGAGTCTAAGTCCACCATGTTAGCAGCTTCTTTGGCAGCTTGCGTCCCAGAATTCATCGCCACACCCACATTTGCTTGAGCCAAAGCAGGCGCATCGTTCGTACCATCCCCGGTCATTGCCACCAATTTACCCTGAGATTGTTCCGAGCGAATCACTTCAATTTTGTCTTCTGGAGTCGCTTCCGCAATGAAATCATCCACCCCAGCTTCTTGGGCAATCACCGAAGCGGTAATCCGATTGTCACCTGTGAGCATGATGGTGCGAACACCCATGCGGCGGAGTTGGTCAAATCGTTCCCGCAGACCAGGTTTGACAATATCTTTCAGGTAGATGACACCATAAATTTTCTCATCTTGGCAAACAGCCAAGGGTGTACCGCCTAACCGAGAAACTCGCTCATAAGCTGCGTCTACATCATCAGGAACGTAGCCGCCACGGGAACGGACAAATCCCTTAATGGCATCTACCGCACCTTTGCGAATTTGTTTGCCATCGGGTAGATTCGTGCCACTCATTCGGGTTTTGGCGGAAAATTCTACACCTTCGGCTTTATCAATGTTAAAGTCTACCCCAGCCTGGGATTTTTCTGCCAATATCACAATCGATTTACCCTCTGGCGTTTCGTCAAACAAGCTCGCAGCTAATGAGACTCGCGCCACATCTATTATTGAGTGGTTATCCAGGGGAATAAACTCGTCAGCCATCCGATTTCCCAAGGTGATCGTGCCTGTCTTATCCAGCACCAAGGTGTTGATGTCACCGCAAGCTTCTACTGCTCGACCAGAGGTAGCAATGACGTTAAATTGGGCAACTCTATCCATCCCTGCGATACCGATCGCACTGAGCAAACCACCGATAGTTGTGGGAATTAAAGCTACCAGTAGTGAGATGAGAATAGCAACGCTAGCACCCGCCCGCAAGCTGTTCCCCGCCTCAACTCCAAAGGCTGTGCTGATAAAGCTGGCGATGTAACCGACAAATGGGGGCATTGTCGCCACCACAATTAAGAACACCTGCGTTAACACAGCCAACAATACCGTCAAAGCAATCTCATTGGGAGTCTTGCTGCGTTCTGCTCCTTCTACCAAGGCAATCATGCGATCGATAAAGCCTTGTCCAGGGTCAGCACTAATGCGAATTGTCAACTCATCGGAAAGTAGACGTGTACCGCCTGTAACCGAACTGGCTATATCTGTACCTGGTTGCTTCAGCACTGGGGCAGATTCCCCAGTGATTGCCGACTCATCCACTGAACCAATGCCTTTAATTACATCCCCATCGGCGGGAATCATATTATTTGCAACCACTTTTACCAAATCGCCCCGTCGCAGTTCCGTAGAATTGACTTGTTGTATCGAACCATCGGGGAGGATTTTATTAGCGATCGTATCCGATCGCGTTGATCGCAGTGAATCAGCTTGTGCTTTACCGCGTCCTTCAGCTACGGCTTCGGCAAAGTTGGCAAAAACGAGGGTGAAAAAAAGAATAAAGGTAATCAACCCGTTTAAGACGCGTTGTTGGTTAACATCTGCTTGGATTGTGCCAAACAAATTTGGGTTAAGGGTAACAAGCAAGGTGACAATTGTCCCTACCCAAACAACAAACATCACTGGGTTTCTGACAGTAATTCGCGGATCGAGCTTAATAAATGACTCACGAATTGCTCTCTGGTAAAGTCCCCCCATATCTGTCTTGGGGGTGTGTTTGCGCGAGTCACGAGTTCCAGATGGAATACGGGAGGAGGGAGAATCAGTAGTAATTGGCATACATTAAATTTTGAGCATGAGTCATTGAGGTCGATGAACGGAGTTCCGAGATCGATAAACGGAGTGCCGAAATCGATAAACGGAGTGCCGAAATCGATAAACGGAGTGACGAAATCGATAAACGGAGTGACGAAATCGATAAACGGAGTGCCGAAATCGATAAACGGAGTGACGAAATCGATAAACGGAGTGACGAAATCGATAAACGGAGTGACGAAATCGATAAACGGAGTGACGAGGTCGATGAATGAAGTTCTGAGATCAAGGAATGGAGTTCTGAGGTCGATGAATGGAGTTCCGAAGTGATGAATCAGTCTCTAATTCCCCCTGTCCCTTGTCCCCTTGTCCATTGGTGTCAACTTAACGTGAAACCCTTGTCCAAACAGGCTTCCCATCACGATCTGTATTACCCCACCCTAACCCTCCCCTTATAAAGGGGAGGGAACTGGATTTTCTTGTTTCCCCCCTTTATAAGGGGGGATTAAGGGGGGTAAAACGCCTGTGGAATAAGCGTTTGAGCTTAAGTTGACACCAATGCCCCTTGTCCCCTTGTCTCCTCATCCCCTTAGCCGATACCTTTGGCAATAAAGAAAGCTTCACCGATGGGCCCTAATGCTAAGACTGGGAAAAATGTAAGTGCGCCCAGAATTAAAATCACGCCTGCGGTAACGCCTGTAAATAGCCCGGTATCCGTTCGCAATGTACCAGTGGTGTAAGGAACCGCTTGCTTACGAGACATGCTATCTGCTAAAAACAGCAAACCGATGATGGGAATATAGCGTCCAGCAATTAAACTGAAGCAGGTACTCAAGTTCCACCACAGAGCGGTTAAAGTTGGTGCTGTACCTGTAGCGATCGCAAATGGTGAAGGTTGTGAATCTCCCAAGCCTTCAAACCCAGAACCGTTGTTAGCAGCAGCAGACGCATATTCATAGATAACTTGAGCAAAGCCGTGAAATCCTGGATTGCTAATTCCTGATAGCTGATCGGGAAATGCCAAGGCAATACCTGCGGGAATCATAATTGCGATCGGGTGAACTAGCAGAATTAAAAAACTAGCAAGTACAACCTCGCGCTTCTCAATCTTGCGTCCGAGAAATTCTGGTGTCCGTCCCACCATCAACCCTGTAGCGAACACAGCCAAAATCAGGTAAGCAAATAGATAAGCGGTTCCTGTACCCTGTCCACCCCAAATAATTTGCAGGAACATATTGGAAAGGGTAATAAAACCGCCGTTGGGCATGAAGGAGTCGTGTAAACTGTTGACTGCACCGCACATAGTACCAGTTGTACTCGTTGCAAATAATGCAGATTGTGCCCAACCAAACCGGACTTCTTTGCCCTCTAAATTTGGTTGCTGACTACCCAGCAGTGCATTCACAGCCGGATTGCCGTTGTATTCACCAATGGCAGTGACGATGATAAATACTAAATAGAGAACGCCTACCATACCGTAGACTAACCAAGCTTGCTTAGTGTTATTCGCAAACAACCCGTAAGTGTAGATTAGGGATGTAGGAATCGCAAGCATGGCGACAATCTGAATCAAGTTAGAAAATCCGTTGGGATTTTCAAAGGGGTGTGCCGAGTTGATGGCAAAAAAGCCGCCGCCGTTTTCTCCCAATTGCTTGATAATTTCAAAATGGGCAACAGGGCCACGAGCGATCGCTTGACTAATATTCGGATTTTCTAAAGTAGGGAATACAACTGCACCCGCCAGTGTTTCGGGAACGCCAGATGCCATTAAGGCAATGCCGCCCACAATACAAATAGGCAGCAAAATTCGCGTAATCGAGCGAATTAAATCTACATAAAAGTTGCCTAACGATCTCCCCGTCAATCCGCGAATAAAGGCAATTCCCACCGCTAAACCAGTGGCAGCAGAGGTAAACATGTGATAGCCAAGTCCCCACATTTGGCTGCCATAGCTCATGTAAGTTTCACCAGAATAGTGTTGCTGGTTGGTGTTAGTAATAAAAGAAATAGTCGTATGCAGCACTGTATCCCAAGTAGGGGCATCTATCTTGGTTGGGTTTAATGGCAGCCATCCTTGATTCATAATAATCAAGAAAATCAGCAGCCCCATTGCGACGTTGCTGTATAAAATTGCCCGCCCATACTGCCAGCCGGTCATATTTTCTTTGGTTTTAACGCCAACCAAAGCATAAAGCAATCGCTCAACCGGATTCAAAATCGGATCGATAAAAGTACTTTGCTCTAGGTAGACACGCGCCATATAGCGCCCAAAAACTGGAGTAATTGCTACTACAATCAGTAGCGTTAATACAATTTGAATCCATCCTTCTAACATGAGTTAATCAAACTCCAATATGAGTAAATTTATTTTCTTTTTATGAGTCGGAATATTTATGAACTATATCGGCATCATTATTAGCTAAACAATCTATAATTATGGGCTTTCTCAATAAATCATGAAGCTTTTTGTTAAAAAATACAAGGTATAAATTGATATTTAAACTATGCTATCTAAGAAATATATGCTTATCTATATAAGAGTGTTTATCTCGATATATATCTGCAAATATAGAAAAACAGCTAAATACTAAACAAATAGTTATTTGAGCCTAAAACTAACTGATTATTTGAGGATTACAGCAATTTTCAAGATTTAGCCAATCTTTTTACCCACCAAACTCATTAACTGCTTATCCAGTTCGATGAGGTAATCTCTACCGTAAGCTCCATTCTCTAACCCTGTGACAAGATGATTAGGAATGTCTTGAGTAATTTCCTCGCTACAAGAACCAGCAGCCAAAGCAATTGTGGCTACTGTATCTACATCCCCAGTAAAAGCGATACAATCTTGTAAAAGTTCGCTCATACTGTCATTTCGCATCACCGCAGTAATCGCTGCTCTGACACTCATCCAGCCTTTGGACTTGACTTTACCTTCCCACGGTTTATTCCACTCTCCAAATACATAACCTTCGAGAAACCGTCCTAATTTGCGTTTTGCTCCCAGTCGATAGATAAAATAATGCGACATTAAGGCAGCCGCAACGGCAGCATTGATCCCATCGGTTGTATTGTGGGTAATTGCCGCTTGAATTGTTGCTGCCTCAATCACTTTTTCTGGTGTGGGATAGATGCCAATGGGTGCTGCACGCATTGCTCCCCCGCTTTTGTCACTATCAGGGTTAATTTTCTTTAAAAACTCTTCCCCATCCTGAATTTCTCTAAGAAAATGGTAAAAGCTTCGAGCATAACCTTCTCTCTCATCGCGTTTGAAGGCTGTAACAAAGCTATCGGCTAAAACTTCTGGTGTCCACGGTGCTTGAGCAACAATCACTTTCGCAATGGCAATACTCATCTGAGTATCATCGGTGTAGCTGCCAGGATTGAGTCGAAAACGCGGATGTTGAACGTATCGACTCAAATCGTTGTTAACGATCATCTCGTCTGCATATTCAAAGCCTGCACCGTAGGCATCTGCGATCGCTAACTCTAGCAGCATAAGGGTATTAAACTAAAAACGGACGCGCCAGAAAAAAGCTAGAAACTGATTTTGCATCTACCGGCTCTCCCTCCAGAATAGCTTTTTCTAATTCTTCAGGAGTCATAAACACAGTTTCGATATCCTCGTCTCCATCTTGTGGTGGTGGTGTCTCCAGCTTTTCTAAATCTCGCGCCAGAAAAGCATAGATAATTTCATCAGAATAGCCAGGAGCTAGGAAAAATTCGCCTAATTTATCCCATTTATGGGCACTATAGCCAGTTTCTTCGGCAATTTCACGCTGTATTGTTTCTAAAGGCTGTTCATTTCCTTCCAATGTCCCCGCCGGAAATTCCAATATCCGTCCCTGAATCGCAAAACGGTACTGGCGCACCAGTATAAGTTTACCTTCCGCTGTCACTGGCACAGCTAGAGCACCGCCAGGGTGACGAATACATTCCCATTCTCCTTCCGATTTATTCGGTAAACGCAAGCGATTAACTTCAAAATCAAACTTGCGTCCTTTATGAAACAGGCGTTGTCTCAGCAGTTGTGGTAATTCTCTACCTAATGGCATAGTAAAATCTGATTATCTGTGAATACAGAGGAAAAATCAGTGTTCTTCTGGTTTTAAGGATGGTGTTTTTAATTGTCCATCCATAAATGTACATCAGAACAGTCTACCTCTTTCAGCAGCTCTTTAATAACACACCCGGAAACTGGTTCTATCCAATCTGGGGCAATTTCTGCCAGTGGGACTAATACAAAGGCCCGATCCCGCATTCGTGGATGGGGAATCTGGAGATTTGGTGTATCCAAAGTAATGTCATCATATAATAACAAATCCAAATCTAGAATTCGTGGCCCCCAGCGTTCCTGACGCACACGCCCAAATTGTTGTTCAATTCCTAACAAAATTTCTAATAACTGCTGGGGGAGTATTTCTACCTGCAATGTGACGCAGCCATTGAGGTAATCTGGCTGTGGTGGCCCGACAGCTTTGGTTTGATACCAATGGGATCTGGCTTCTAAAACAATACCTGGCGTTTGGGCTAAAGTCTCTATAGCTGCTTCTAAAATTGTCTGGGAATCGCCGATATTACTACCAAGAGCAACGGCGCTTCGTCTTAATGCTTCGTCGTAGCCCGGTGTAGGCATCATATTTTCCTAAAATAAGCCGTTTTCGGGCTGTCTTTGCGGATGCTTGTCAATAGCTTTTATATTCCCAGTATTTATCGAAATTAAAGCTTTTTTACAAAACTAAATTAACCAAATTTAAAAAACATTATTTTATGGTGAATTTAGTTAATTATTTATAGGATATTATACTAACACAATGGTAGTGCTATAACCCCAAAGTTGATTGATAGTGGTTATATAATTGCTGCTTACTACTTTGAGCGAGGAACTGACGTGGGGAAGCTTACCTCCTGGTTCAAGCGAAGACCAACTAATTTGAGTGACTCTGGACAAGGAGGAACGAATGAGAGCTTACCACCAACACATCTGGCGCAGACGAGGCAGTTACTGAGCAAAATGAAAATTTTACCATCTAAGATGAGGGTCAATCGGGCAACTGGCACTAAACCACTCTATCGCCGCTTCTGGTTTTGGGCAGGTTTAGGTGTTAGTGGTGGGATAGCTGCCTCGATCTACGGCATCAGTTTAATAGATCGGACTTTGCCAGATCAGTCCGAGCTGAATGCTGTGTTTCGAGAGCAAACACTGACCATTAAAGCTGCTGATGGCAGCATATTACAACAACAAGGTGAAGCGACCAGAGAACAGCTAAAGCTGGAACAAATACCAGATAATTTAAAAAAAGCTTTCATTGCCTCAGAAGATAGAAGATTTAGGCAACACAACGGAGTTGATCCGCAAGGGATTGTCAGAGCGGGTTTGAATAATTTGCGATCGCAAGGTGTGGTAGAAGGTGGTAGCACCATCACTCAACAGCTAACGCGGATTCTATTTTTAAAACAAGAGCAGACAATCTGGCGCAAACTCAAGGAAGTCCGCCTAGCCCAAAAAATGGAGCAAGAATTAACCAAGGATCAGATTCTAGAGCGTTACCTGAATCTGGTTTATTTGGGATCTGGAGCTTATGGTGTGGCAGATGCCGCCTGGGTATACTTTAGTAAAACGCCAGATCAACTTTCCCTCGCCCAAATGGCAACGATTGCGGGATTAGCTCCTGCTCCGAGCTTATACGCCCCAGACAAAAATCCCGAAGCGGCAAAACGACGGCGTGACTTAGTATTGCTACGGATGCAGGAAGATAAAGTAATTACACCAGAGCAAAGGCAAGCAGCCGTTCAGGAGCCATTAACCCTCAAAAGCAGTTCACCCAAACGAGTCCAAGTAGAATCACCCTACTTTACCAGCTATATCCAAAAAGAATTGCCGAAGTATGTTTCTGCTAATGTGCTAAAAAGTGGGGGTTTACTAGTAGAAACCACCCTCAACCCAAGTTGGCAGAAAGTAGCAGAAGAGGCAGTTGCAAAAACATTGCGAAATCAAGGACGCTGGGAAAACTTTAAGCAAGCGGCAATGGTGGCCATAGACCCCCGCAACGGTGAAATTAAGGCAATGGTTGGGGGAAAAGACTTTGGTAAAAACCAGTTTAATCGAGTTACCCAAGCACAACGGCAGCCAGGATCGACATTTAAAGGGTTTGTATATGCCACTGCGATCGCTACCGGCAAAAGCCCCTACGATAGCTACGAGGATGCGCCCTTTGTCGTAGACGGCTATGAACCGAAAAACTATAGTGAAAACTTCCGGGGTTCAATGAACATCCGAGATGCCCTCACTCGCTCTGTTAATATTGTTGCGGTCAAGGTGTTGATTGATGTGGGATTTACACCAACCATTAAACTTGCCCATGAGATGGGGATAAAATCTGAACTCAAGCCCACCTACTCTTTGGCTCTTGGTTCAAATGAAGTCAATCTGCTAGAGTTAACCAGCGCTTATGGCAGTTTTGCAACTCAGGGATTGCACGCAGAACCTCATGGTATCACCCGCATCCTCAACCGCCAAGGCAAAGTCATCTGGTCAGCTAATTTCAAGTCAAAACGCGCCCTTGATGCTGACAGTGCCGCCATCATGACTTGGATGCTACGCAACGTCGTCGAAGCGGGAACTGGCGGTGCTGCCCAATTAGATAATAGACCAGTTGCAGGCAAAACCGGCACCTCCGACGAAGCCCGCGATTTATGGTTTATTGGCTACATTCCTCAGATGGTGACAGGGGTATGGCTAGGTAACGATGACAACCGCCCCACTTATGGCAGTAGTAGTAGTGCCGCTTACACTTGGCACGAATTTATGGAAAAAGCGGTAGAGGGGATGCCTGTAGAAAAGTTTCCCAAACGACCCAAGTTAGACGGTCGCAAAGGCACTATCAAAGCCCAGTCTATCAAGCCCAAACAAATGCTGAATCGTTCTATTACCTCTAATGATGATGACTCAGAAGGGGAAAGTGCGAGAAATTCTGATGAGAGTGGTTCATCTCGCAGACGTAGAAGCAGAAGAAGCTATTCTCAAGAAGAACAGCAATCGAGCGATTATACCCCAAAACGCAGAAGGCGCGATCGCAGCGAATCAAGTTCTAGTAACTCCTCCTCAGAATCATCTACTCCACGGCGACGTTCTAGAAGAGTAGAATCTGATTCACCCCCGCCGAGAAGAAGTCGGCGAGAGTCGTCTCCTGCAAATAGTTCAGGTTCTTCAGGTTCTTCATCGTCACCACCATCTTGGCGGGATAGACTTAGACCTCCTCAATAGTAATGAGAAAGTAATGAGAAGTGGGCATTTTTGATACAATGCGCGGCCACTGTTTGAGGTACTCATTTTTCAGCATTTGAGTTACCTATCTCACTTACTTCTATGCTTTATTTCCGAGAGTTGTGTAATAACTTATACTTCTCCTCCCTTGCCTCTCTACATTCTTTAGTCAAACAGACTCAATCTCAGAAGTCAAAAGATAAAAACGCCCAGTTAAAAGCATTGCACCCATAAGTAGCCCTAGTACTAAACCCAACCATAAACCTATAGCACCCCAGCCGAAAGTGAATGCCATCAGAGAGCCACCACCTAGACCTACTACCCAGTAAGCGAACATAGTAATTAACACTGGCACTTTGGTGTCTTTCAACCCGATTAAAGCACCAGCAGCAATAGTCTGAATAGAATAAAATATTTGGACTATTGCCCCCGCAGCGAGGAAAGAAGTTGCCGTTTTAACTATCTCGATATTATCTAGATTACTGGTGTCCAAATACATTGCCACAATATAGTTGGGAAACAGCCAAAAAATTAGTGCCACAATACTCACAATAGGAGTAACAAGCGCAATGCAGACTAATCCCGCTCTGCTTGCACCCTTGAGATCGTTTTGTCCCCTCAAGTGTCCTACTCTCATCGTGACGGCATAGGAAATACCTATAGACACTGTTTCGACAAAACTTTCTGTCTCGACGGTAATTTCATGGGCTGCTAACGTCTCTGTTCCAAACCACCCCATCATTAAAGCAGTGGCAGTGAATACTCCAATTTCTGCCCCATACTGCAAGCCCAAAAACCACCCAGTTTGGAAGATATCTATAAACATATCTTTATCAAACTGATGCAAAGCACAATCAAGCTGATAGTCTTTAAAGTAGTTATCAAAGCAAATCCAACTGGCGGCAGCGATAAAATTTAGCCAAAAAATGAGTGTGCTTCCCCAACCGATACCAGCTAAACCAAGGGCTGGTAAACCAAATTTGCCAAACATCAACACATAATTAGCAATCCCATTTAATAATAGTCCAGCTACCGTAATTACTGTTAAGAATTGGGGGCGATTCAGGGCAGAGCTAACTTCTTTTAAGATACAAAAACCGAGTACAGCCGGAAAACCCCAAACAATAGCCCGCAAATATGTTTGAGCTAATAACACATTGCTTTCTTCTTGACCAGTCAGCAGCAGGATATAGTCAAAGTGCCAAATGATAAACATCACAGGTAAGCACATCGTCACGGCTAACCAAATTCCTTGACCGGTAGCACGGCTCACTTGGTCTATCTTTCCTGCACCAAAAGCATTGGCGACGCTGACACCCGCAGATGAAAGAACAGAACGACAAACGGAAGCTAGGGTAGAAAAGGTAACAGCACCTAAAGCACCCGCAGCTAAAGCTTGGCTGTTAAGTAAGCCCATCATCACCCCATCCAATAAAGGAATACCCGCTTCTAATATTTGAGTAATTACCAAGGGAACTGCTAATTGCAGGCAGGCTTGGGCTTCTAATATCAGTTCTGATTTAAATTCTTTTGAAGTTAACTCCATTAGGGCGCTAAAAAGCAATACTGAATACATTAAGATATATTAACGCCTACACGTGAAATAAACTCAACCTATTAGCGATCGCTTCTGCAAAAAGTGTGTTTCCTAACCCCATTTCCAGCACAATTTCCAGTAGGGGCGCAATGCCTTGCGCCCCTAGCGCGTGGTCTATTTACCTGAAAATAGCTGTAACTTTTTAACTTTATCGCGCCGGTAGCTGTGGGTGTTGAACAGAATATTTTGTCACTATGCCAGAAATCTCAGGGTTGTAAAGCCTTAGATAATTCCAGTAGTTGCCAAATACTTGCCGCACATAGTTTTTAGTTTCATCAAAGGGAATTTGTTCAACAAACTCATCTGGATCTTTTGTAGTTAGAGTTTGCAACCATTTGGAGACATTGCCGGGACCAGCATTGTAACTAGCGATCGCCAGCAAAGAGTTATTGTTATATTGATCGTGGGTATGACCCAAATACCATGTACCCAGCATGATGTTATCGTTGGGATTTTCTAAGTTTATTGTTTTGAAATCCACCTTGATTTGTGGGGCGATCCATTTAGCTGTACTCGGCAACACCTGCATTAAACCAGTAGCTTCAGCGACAGACTTGATTTTTGGTTCAAACCGTGACTCTTGACGCATCAAAGCAGTTACTAGCAGAGGATTAAGTTTACGGTCAATAGACCACTTTTCAATCTCTCGCTGATAAGGAAATGGATAACGCGCTTGCCAGTAGGTAATTTGTTTACTCAGAATCTGATATTGGGCAAGTTCGGCTGGTATTTCCCGGTCTTCTAATTTAGAAATTTCATCAATTCCGATGAGATTTTCTCCTTTAGCTTGCCGCATCAACCCTTCAGTAAATTGCTCTGCTACCGTTGGCTGAATTTTGTTCTGAAATTCTGTTTGCCATTGTAGCCAGGCATCGCGGTCTTGACCTAGCAGATACAATTCTTTGAAAGTTTCAGAACCAGCAGGCGGTACTGGACGCTGGGGTGCGATTACTTCTGGGTTCATGACGCGCACGTTGTCAAAGTTGCCAACATTTAGCCCCAACATTGTCGCGGCTCGCCATGCATAGTAAGAGTAGGGAAACTGGCTAATCACATACTCATAAGCAGTTTTAGATTCTTGCTGTTTCCCCAGTGCCGCCGCCCATTTACCTACCCAAAAGCCCGCTCTTGGAGCCAAAATACTATTGGGATTATTAGTGACGATTGGTTCTGCCCATTGCCAAGCACCGACGTAATCTTTGGCTTCGGCTTTATCTTGGGCAATTTTCCAACGGTATTCTGCTGCTTCGTCAGAGTTACCGTATTTACTTATGAGTAATTGCCACGCTGCGCTAGCTGACTTTTGATCCTTGAGAGTTTGGATTTTGGCTTTTTGTGCCAGTGCAGTACCAGCTTGTTTGGGAAATTTACTAATTACCTGGTCAAGATAGGGTAAACCGTCTTTAGGTGTTTTTGCGGTTTCTGCTAATCGCAGTAGTGCCGTCCCAGTTTCCTCGCTATCGGGAAATTGCTGCACTAATTGTTTATAGGTGGCGATCGCTTTTTCTTTATCTTTGCCTCCTACCTGTAACCCCCGTGCGGTACGGTAGAGGTTGCGCGATGTTTTGGGTGCTTTGGCGTAAGCATTAGCCGCTTTGGGAAATTGACTATTTTCCCAATAGCTTGTACCAATGAGTTCCCAGTCTTCAGGTTTGAGGTTGGGCTGTTTTACTAGCTGATCCAAAACGCCCACTATACCTGGTTGATCGTAGGCATACTTAGCCAAAATCAACTGTAATTGTGGCTGATTGGGATTTTCTTGCAAGCGTTTGCGGATAATTTCCCAAGTTAGAGGATTAGAAGGAAATTGAGCGATCGCAGTTTCTTGTTGCTTTGGTTGAGCAATCAGATATAGCGCTTTCACACTGGCCGCTTCTTTGGGATACTGTTTCAGCACCCTTTGCCTGAGATCCGAGGCTTTGCCGTCCTCGCCCAGCATATCCTCTGCCTGAGCTTGTTTGAGCAAAATGTAGGGCGCGAGGATGGGATAGTCTTTCTCTAGTCCTTGGAGTAAAACTAGAGCTTTTTGCCCTTGAGTTCTTTCAATATAATCACTCGCCAAAAGATAACGAGCGCGATTTCGATCGGGCGATCGCGACTGCCCGGCAATCTCTGCTAGTTTTGCCGCCCGTTCTGGTAGAGATTGTGATATCAGTGGAAAGACGGCTGATTGAGCAATGCTACCCTCTGATGTTTGCTCTGTTTGATTTTGACTCAGTTTGAGCCATTTCCCCAGAGACTTGCCAATCTGAGGTGCTGATACCATTGCCCCAGCTAAAAAGGCAAACAGTGCCGCACCCGCAATTATCGAAATTTGCTTTTTCTGTAGTTTCTTCAGCATGAATACCCGCTGAAAAGTTTCGGTGAATTTCTTGAAACTCTAACACTCCTAACCATCAGTGTTACCAATTTTTAATTTTAGATTTTTAATTTTATGTAGAAAAATACTAATTTTCAATTCTACAGTTGGTAGTATTGAGTAATTAGCACATCTTAGATCCTATTGCATCTATCTTGGGTATATCTTAAAGGTTAAAGATGGCAGGAGGTAGCTCTTCTGTTGGGGATTCGACTGCTACTGATTTGGGGCCACTGAACTCTCATACCCTGCAAGAAGCTGACGCTGCAAATCTAAAACTCTTCTCTCGACAGATAAAATTTATTGCCACCACTTGGGCGTTTTTCCAGGTCATTAGTTTTGTAGTGGCTTGGCAAGCCTAAAGTTGTACATTAGGAAAAAGCAGAAAACATTAGATTTATCTCCATTTTCTGACTGTAGCCGAAACAGTGAGAGGAATGAAAACGGGGTTTTTAGTATACTTTCAGACTTGACAAACATCCTCTAAATCCCCCATTCATTAGGGAGCATCCACTTTTGGAAGAAATAATGGGCGATTGGAAATCGCAGCTATACAGACTAAACCCGCCTGCTTTGGGTTTTATAGAGTCCGCGCAGGCGGACGAAAGTTTGTTATAGCCCCATACTTCACTTCTCTTCGCGTAGCGTGCGCCGGCGATCTGCCAAAACGGGATGCTCCCATTCATTACATTCTGAATTCTGACTTCTGACTTCTGACTACTCATTTAAGTTTTTCGTGAGCAGCCAAAATAATTTTTTCAGTTTCTTCCCAGCTAATACATTTGTCAGTTACAGAAACACCATATTTTAATTCTTCTTGTTTATCTGTAATTGGTTGACTACCCTCATACAAATGCGATTCCAGCATCATGCCAACAATTGATGTATTACCATCAACTATTTGCTGAATAATATTTTCTAAGACAGCACCTTGTAATTTGTAATCTTTATTAGTATTGCCGTGGCTACAATCGATCACAATTCTCGGTGGTAAATTTGCCTGTTTTAATTTCTCTTCTACCAGTTTGACATTTGCTGGATCAAAGTTGGGTTGACTACCACCCCTTAAAATTACGTGACCGTACCCATTACCTTTAGTTTGAAAGACGCTGACCTGTCCGTTTTGATTAATTCCCAGAAAATTATGCGGGTTTCCAGCTGATTGTAGCGCATTCAAAGCTACTTGAATATTGCCATCAGTACCGTTTTTAAAACCCACAGGCATCGAAAGTCCACTTGCCATTTCGCGGTGAGTTTGTGATTCAGTTGTGCGTGCGCCAATGGCAGACCATGTAATTAGTTCACTGATGTATTGAGGGATAATTGGGTCTAGTGCTTCTGTGCCAGCAGGTAATCCCAACTCTGTAATTTTTAATAGTAGCTCCCGTGCAATTAATAAACCTTTCTCTACATGGAAAGAATCATCCATATCTGGATCGTTAATTAAACCTTTCCAGCCTACGGTTGTTCTTGGCTTTTCAAAATATACTCGCATAATTAATAGCAAGTTATCCTTAACTTGCTCGGACAATATTTTCAATCTCTCAGAATATTCGAGCGCTGCTTTTGGATCGTGGATTGAGCATGGGCCAACTACTATAAATTTCCTGCGATCTTGAAAATCCAGGATATCTTCTATTTCCTGTCTATATGCTAAAACTCTTTGTTCGGCTAATTGTGTTAAAGGTAATTTTGACTTTACTTCATTGGGAGTTAATAAAATGCGATCGTTCTCAATGTTAGCGTTGTCGATATTACTATTAAATAATTTGTTGTGCATGGGGATGCTCTGGCAATTTTATATACGCACTTCAACTCAGAAGTGTAACACAAACCCATGAAATTTTAAAATAGCTTATTTTTTACTTGACAAATTTCTAATTAAGCTATAAGTGGACTAAGATAATAACTGAAAAGGGGAAAAGATATTTCCCCTTTTCTTTGCTATTAGACTACTGATTCAGTGGTAGTGTATATAATCACTGCCATACAAACACTTTCGCTTCGTATGGCCCCAAGTCTGTGATGATCCCATCATCACCAGATTCGACATCATAGTTGCCTGTCCACTCGTGCCATGTACCAGCGCTAGGAAAGTTAGGAACATGATAGCCAGCTAGAAAATCTCCTGAGAAATTTGCAATTACAACTACACGAGAACCTTCATCATTCCAACGAGTATAAGCTAATACTTTTGCCTCTGCATTTTCGTGGATAAAATCAATATTTTCCGTGTAGAGAGCATGATTACTTTTACGCAGGTTGGTTAAGCCTTTGTATGAATCAAATAAACTACGATTTAAATCATTACTTAACAGCGTCCAATCAATTTTGGATGATTCAGGTTGTTTGGGTTTATACTCGCCAAATTCTTCTCCCATCCAAATCAAAGGCACACCAACAGCAGTCATTAGGATGGCTACTCCTAATTTAACCCGCCTAAAGGCTTCTTCGTCAAAAATCTCACGGTTTCCCAGTTCAACCATGACATGATTATGGTCGTGGTTAGTGAGGTAATTTACCACATTGGTGGCACCCAAAAAGCCTTGGCGCTTGCAGTCAATGACATCTTTGAGACGCTCTAAATCAAATGTATCACCGCAAATGTGTTCTAGAATGCAGTGATAAAAACTGTCATGCCAGCAAGCATCCATTGGCCCATCGACATTGGTAATGCTGGGAGTTTCAGGAATATGTTCGGCAACGTTGTAAAAAGGCTTCATGCTAGCAGTTTTTTTAGCTTCCTGAACAATCCAGTGCATGAAGTCGTAGTTAGCAATTTGCCGCGCCGCATCATAGCGAATACCATCAAGATGATATTCTGATATCCAAAAACGGATTGCCTCACCAGTAAATTTCCAGGCTGGCTTAATATCTAATTTTTCATCATAATGTTCGTAATTAAACTCAGGTCCCCAATTATTATCAGGGTCACGAGGTTCGTGATGATACCAATAATCGTGGTCAATTTGTGTTAAGGGAGCAGATGCTTCTGAGTGGTTATAAATACCGTCAAGAATTACACGAATACCTTTGCCGTGACACTCATCAATCAATTTTTTTAATTCAGCCGTAGAACCATAACTTGATTCTGTTGCAAAAAAGTGGCGCGGATTATAGCCCCAACTATAATCACCAGGATATTCTTTAAGTGGCATCAACTCAATAGCATTGACTCCCAGTTCACACAAATAATCTAACTTTTCAATGACGTGTTTGTATTTACCTCGTGCATAAGGATCGTCCTCGCCACCAGAAAAGTCACCAACGTGCAATTCATAAATTACTAATTCGTGGTCAGCAGGTAAAGGTTTATCATCATGTTGCCAAACATAAGTATCAGTAATCCTTTTCCCATCTTTGATTCGGATAACGCCATCATCTTTTCCACTTTGTTCATCTATGTCAGTTGCATAAGGGTCTGTAACATCAACCCATTGTTCTGGTTCAAAAAACCATGAATTTGACTGAACGCGGAATTTATATTTATAAACGCCATCTTCTAATTCAACACTTGTGCGAAAATAACCATCATCACCTCTTTCCATTGGAATTTCTTGCCAATCAGAAAAAGAACCAATTAATGCGGCTCCTTTGTTGTAAGGTGCAAATAAATTAAATTCAATTGGCTTTGCCATAGAACGTGTTTGTAATATCAAGGGTTGATAGAAATATTCTCTGATGCTCAATTGAATTTGCAAATAGCTCTAGAGAAATAATTAAATAGCGAGTGCTTCTATCTTCAGGAATAATTTGTAATTATTTTATAAAACTTAATTGTATTTTTTTATTTTTGACTGTTTCTGGTATTTAGTTATTCACTAAGATAGGGATTCACTACATTGTACACATGGTATATAAAACTAATAATTTTAAAAAATAGCATCTAACTGCAAACAATTTTTCAATCAAACAATAGTTTTTGTAATATTCAAACAACTAGATATTTGGTGAAAGGAATAGGATGTTTTTTACCAAATATCTACTGTAAGATTACTCTTTTTTATTGTTAGTTTGTTGCAGATAACTTAACAACCAATTCGCAGCTGTTGCCCTGCGAGTTTGCCGAGGTCCAAATTCCCCAATCTTGTAACCTTTGAAACCCAGCTTTTCTTTTAGCATTTGTTTATTTTCAGCAGGAATAGAACGAGTCAGCTTGACAGTTGCGGGGCGAGATTCAATGAAATCTGGTGGTTGTGGGTACTCACCCTGCCATTCTGGTGCAACTTGGCTAGTGTCCCATTGTGCAATTGATGAGTCATAGCGATAGCCTAAATAATGCCATAGCAACTGGTTGACCGTGGCATCATCAAGTTTATCGTTAAGAATTGCCCAAATTGTTTCTGTATTAAGTGGTGGCAGGTTAGACATAAACAATTTAAAATTCCAAGTGGAAAACTTACTACTGATTAAATTACAGCAGTTTTTAGGTATTTAGACTAGAACTTAAATGGATAGTAGGGTAGTTTAATTACTTGAAAAGCGCTGGAGATAAACAAAAACTAGTAGGTATTAAGAAAGACTGAAATTAATTTCGCTAATTGGAGTTAAAAACAGATTGTGTATACACAAACTAGGTAGACTGGAAATCGTAAAGATTAGACCAGTCTATGCAGAATTCCACAGCACTGCCAAAGATTATCCGCGCCCATGTATTCATTTCTGGCCGAGTCCAAGGAGTCGGCTATCGCTATTCCACTGTCGATACAGCTAGCCAGTTGGGATTAACCGGTTGGGTGCGGAATCTCCCCGATAATCGAGTCGAGGCAGTTTTTGAAGGGGCGCGAGAGGTTGTAGATGACATGGTTCGCTGGTGTCACTCTGGACCACCAGCTGCTGTAGTTAAAGATGTTGTGGTTGAGTATGAAGTACCAGAAGGGTTGCGAGGATTTAAAGTTAAGCGGGTTGAGTAGGGAGTTAACAAGGCACAGGAAACAAAAACTATCCTCTGTACCCTATAAACTATGCTGAAGCGATATGTATACTCATGGTTTTTTCCTGTTCATCCTTTGAAGCAGTTTACTGTCTGTGAAAAATTTTGATTACAATGCAGATGTCCACTAGGCGGCGTGCTGTCTATCCACGTAAATCTAGAAGATACTCAATGAGTAATCAATTAAAAGACTACAATCCCAGCGGCGTAGGTGAAATCAATGGCAACCTCTTAGGTTTGCCCTGCGATTATGAGTCTGCAAACTTGATTGTCTTTGGTGTACCGTGGGAAGTCACTGTTTCCTATGGTGCTGGCACTGCTAATGGTCCACAGCGAATTCTAGATGCTTCGACTCAATTAGATTTGTTCGATTTTGATAACCCTGATGGTTGGAAGCAGGGAATTTTTATGGAAGAAATTCCCCAAGGTATTTTAGAGAAAAACACATATTACCGCACCTTAGCAGCAAAAATTATCGAGCGATTAGCCCAAGGTAAACAACTCTTAGATACACCAGATTTAACACCTGTCTTGACAGAAATTAATCAGGCTGGTCAACAGGTGAATCAATGGCTGTTTGAAAATTGTCAGGCAGCAATTAATAATGGTAAGCGAGTTGCAGTCATTGGTGGAGATCACAGTTCGCCTTTAGGTTATTTCCAAGCATTAGCAGCTAAATACTCAAACTATGGCATTTTGCACATTGATGCCCACGCAGATTTACGCGATGCTTATGAGGGATTTGAATTTTCCCATGCGTCGATTATGTTTAATGCGATGAAAATACCGCAAATTTCTAAGTTAGTACAGGTAGGTTTGCGTGATATTAGTCATGATGAAGTGCAAATGATTGACCAATCTGATAGTCGCATTATTGCTTATTACGATCCGGCTATTAAGCAAAAGCTTTACTCTGGCACAACTTGGATTGATTTATGCCGAGAAATGATCAGTCATTTACCTGAGTATGTTTATATTAGCTTTGATGTAGATGGTTTAGATCCAAAACTCTGTCCGAGTACGGGTACTCCTGTTCCAGGTGGGTTGGAATTAGAGCAAACTTTTTGTCTGTTCCGAGAATTGGTCAATAGTGGAAGAAAAATAATTGGCTTTGATATCTGCGAAGTCGGTGATGCGGAGTGGGATGGTAATGTTGGAGCGCGGGTAGTTTACAAGCTGGCAAATTTTATGGATTTATCAAATAGAATTCAGGAGTCAGGAGTCAGAATGGGCTAAACCTTAGCTATCCGCTAACAGAATTAATTCTGTACGACTGGCGGATAGCGCACGCAGCGGTAGCGAGTCATCGAGCGTCTGAATAAGAGGGTTTAAAACCCCCAGTAAATCAAACGCGAACAGCGTCTCTGAAAGAAAAGATTTAGTGGTTTTCAATCAGTGGCGGGTCTGTAGTAAGATCCCACAGGTTATCCCCCACTGATTTTCTGACTCCTGAATTCTTCTTCAAGCAGAATTTATATAAGGAACAAACAATCAGTACATCAGCGTCTGTCTTTATATCTGTTTCATAATATAGATACTAAACTAATTGCCCATAGTGAAGTTATAGAATTATATATTTTATTGTCTATTAGTGGCTGAATACTATTTATTTGTTTTATTTTACTATGAAAATCATGCTGAAAAACTACTTTAACATCAATAAAACACGAATTTTAACTGCTTTAATTTTGACTGGGGTTTTGTCTGTTAGTAGCAGTTTAACACTTATTAAAAGTGCTACAGGCGCTTCTGCGAACTTCTCTTTAGAAACAAGCAATGAAGTTGTTAAAGACAATATTAAACTAAACCGCTTGCCACGTCCAGTAGCTAATGCAGTACTGCAAGATTTAGCGCGCAGACAGGGAGTTTTTACTAGACAACTGCAAATTATTGACTACAATCAACAGACTTGGCGCAATGGTTGCTTAGAACTACCTCAAGCTGATGAAATTTGCACCCAAGCGTTAGTTCCGGGTTGGCGGATTGTGGTATCTAATGGCAGAGAAAACTGGGTTTATCATACCAATAATAATGGGCGATCGCTACGTTTAGCTTCGGCAAACACTCCCTCAGACAATCTGCCAAATAAATTACCTACATCTGTAAAAAATGCGGTTTTACAAGCCGCATCCAGACGTTTGCAGCAGCCAATTTATCAGTTAACCATTATTGAGGCTCAACAGCAAACTTGGAGAGATAGCTGCTTAGAATTAGCTAATGCTGATGAATTCTGTACCCAAGCTTTGGTATCAGGCTGGCGGGTGGTTGTCGGCGGAGTTGACCAAACCTTGGTTTATCATACTAATCAAACAGGTGCCGCACTCAGGCTGAATCAAAAGGCTAACGAAACGACACTGAGTCCTGTGCAAATTCCAGCTAGTGAGTTACCACCACCGTTAGATCGAGATATAGTATTTCGCCAAATATCCAGTGGGGGTTTTGCTGGCAGAACCTATGAGACTGTTTTACTCAAAGATGGGCGACTGATTCGCGTGCGGATTGGTGATGCCAATGATTCTGAACGTAGTATTCGCCGTGTTTCTGTGCAACAGGTACAAGAATTTGTGCGATCGCTAAAACGTTCTCACTTTAGTAAATTTCGAAATCTGAGTTACCCAGCTCCCAGTGGTGCTGCTGATTATATCACCTATACGCTCACCAGCCAAGAAGGTACGGTTCAGTACAATGATATTTCTCAAAATAACCTGCCAAAGAATTTACAGACAGCAGTCAAAGCCTGGAATCAAATCGTAGCCAGCGCAGAATCATAAACTTCATTGATGGAATTGAAGAATAAGAGAGTGGCGGGATTTTCCTACAGATTCGCCACTCTCTTACAAAGTGACGAGTTTCAAATTTCCTAGTGGCGATCGCACTATCTTGAAAAATGAACTTTCAAGATAGTGAAACTAATAAAAGGTGTTTCCAGCAATATTTAGTTGCAATATTAATCTAATTCGCCCTTTTGTAAAATACCACATAGGATTAAAATTAAATATGAAGGCAACTGTTAAGTATAAGCTGAGTCTAACAGCAATCTTATATTAAACTGTCAATCCTCCAAAAGAAGTATATTATAAATATTAATCAAGCTTATTTAGTTTAAATTAATGGGTAAGCAAGTTTGTAGTAAGGACTAAGGTACTTACCCTTCTACTAAACGGAGATGTTGTGCGAATGGGTTTGTTAGTCGCTCATAGGAAACCCCCTTCTCTACGAGATGCTATGCGATCGCGAAGCGTCTCGTAGAGAAGACCACGCTAACTCACTACAAACCCTCTTGCACTACCTTGACAAAGTACTAGTACAGCATGACGGAAATCTAGCTACTATCTCAATTAACCAGATAAGTTACTCTGAACAACTTGTTAAAGGTTGGTAAGCTTCCGCCACAGCGAACTAGTAGTTTTTACTCAACAATACTCGATTGATGTGAAAAAATAGCATTTAGTAAAAAAACTGAGTAATAGTAACTTATGCAGATTTTGGACAAATAGGCTTATATTAATCAAACATTTACAAGAATAACTACAATAATTATTAGTTGTACTTAATTATTAAATCGTAGTTGTGATTAGTGAGCTATTATTTATTACTGTGATGATATCTTAATCTGGCAAAGATTAGAGGTTTTATTTTCCTATCGCTTGAAATATTCTCTTTCCTCAGAATCTTCCTTTTAAAGATAACTCTAAAGCTTGTTTCTATACCAGAATGAAAGACCAAGTACTAGATCGGATTTTTAACAAACCTTCTTTTCTCCTTAAGTTTGAACGCTTAGAACTGGATGATAATTTCTGCATCATAGATAAATCCGAGCAAGCAGAACGGTTTGCAAAGCGTCCTGATAAGGTGATGCAGGGAAAAGATGTCCGGCTAAGTTTTCCTGAGTTTATCGGACTTGAAGATATTCTGAAAGCTATTCTACAAGGGGAGCAAGAACTGTTTGAATTAGAAGCGATTGAACGATGTTTAGAGGATAAACTCCGTCTATATATAGATATATATATTATCGGTGAACAGCAGGAAAATAAATTAATAGTCCTAATTGAAGATGTTACCGATAGGTTTATTTTAAAGCAAAAATTAGCACAGCAAGCCAAAAAAGCGAATTTGCTATCAAGTACTTTAATCTCATACAGAAATTACATGGAACAAGTAATTACTTCAATGGCAGATGCTTTGTTAGTAACCAGTAATTCCGGAAAAATAAAAAAAGTAAATCGTGCCGCTCAAAAATTATTTGGTTTTCAGGAAGAAGAGTTAATAAATCAACCAATATCACTAATTATTGATGACAATCAGATTTTAATTAAAGCTATTTATCAGCATTCTTATTTAAAGCGTAATTCACAGAATCTAGAAGTAGTTTGTCGAACAAAAACTAGAGAAAAACTGTTAATTGCTTTTTCTTGCTCAGTGATTCCAAAAAAAACAGAAGGGCTAGAAGATATTGTCTATATTGGTCGGGATATTACTGCTTGGCAACGCCGGGAACAGCGTACAAGCGCCCAGTATTCTATTACTCGCATATTATCAGAATCACAGAGCATCAAGCAGGCGATTCCGCAAATTTTGCAGTCGATTTGTCAAAACTTGGGATGGGATTTAGGCGAACTTTGGACACCAAGCCAATATATTGGCACTTCGGTACAAGGAGATAGTCTCAATGCAGTACTAAGGTGTGTGGAAATTTGGTCAAGTCGATTAGTTTCTGTCCGAGAGTTTAAAGCAATCACCTGGCAAACTACTTATACACCTAGTGTTGGCTTACCTGGTAGAATTTGGATCAGACGTTTGCCTTTGTGGATTAAAGATATCACAGTAGATGGAGATCAAAGGCGATCGCTACCTGCTGTAGAGGCTGGATTACACGCAGCTTTTGGCTTCCCCATTTTAGACGATAGTGAAATCTTAGGAGTGATGGTTTTCTCTAGTCGGGAGTTACTACCAAAAGATAAAGACCTATTGCAAATGATGGGTTCTATTGGTAGCCAAATTGCTCAATTTATCAAACGCAAACAAGCAGAAAATGCTCTTTTAGAAAGTGAAGAACGATATCGAGATTTATTTGAAAATGCTAATGACTTGATTCAATCTGTCAACCCATCTGGTCGTTTTTTGTATGTCAATCGTGCATGGCGAGAAACTTTGGGATATAGCGAAGCTGAAATTGCGAATATGAGTATTTTCGATATTATACATCCAGAGTTTAAACAAAGCTGTTTGCAAAGATTTTATCGCGTGCTATCAGGAGAAAAGCTTGGGCAAGTAACAGCTATATTCGTCACTAAAGACGGTCAAACAATATTTCTAGAAGGTAATATTAATTGTAAATTTGTTGAAGGTCATCCAGTTGCGATTCGCGGCATTTTTCGCAATGTAACCCAGAGAATAGTAGCAGAAAAAACACTTCGCAATCAGCAGAAAGAAACCGAATGTTTATTGCTGAATATTTTGCCAGGTGCAATCTCTAAAGAACTCAAAGAACAACCAGCTAGGATTACCGAAGACTTTACTGATGTCACAGTTTTATTTGCAGATATCGTCGGCTTTGCTGAAATTGCTACTTCTATGAGTGCCATTCAACTAGTGAACTTACTCAACTCAATTTTCTCAGCTTTCGATCGCCTCACCGAACAACATAGTTTAGAGAAAATCAAGACCATTAACGATGCTTATATGGTAGTTGGTGGCTTACCCACACACCGCCCAGATCATGCTCAAGCGATCGCTCTGATAGCACTGGACATGCAAACTGCGATCGCTCTATTTAATACTGAGAATAACCAAAATTTCAGCATCCGTATCGGCATCCATAGCGGTTCGGTAGTGGGGGGAGTCATTGATCCGAATAAGTTTACTTATGAACTCTGTAAAGACACAGTAAATATCGCTAGCTGTATGGAATCCCAAGGTATTACTGGTAAAATCCAAGTTACAGAAAATACTTATAAGTACTTATGTGATGAATTTCTATTTGAAAAACAAGGCGAAATTGAAGTTAAAAGCAAAGGGAAGATGACAACTTATTTGTTGATTGGACAGAAGAGATGAGGGCATTGGGAAAGAGGAGGCAGGAGGCAGAAGTTTTTGAATTTTGAATTTTGAATTTTGAATTGATTTCTCCCCCTGCCTATTCCCTAGTGAGAATTCGGAATCATCCGACCACAGGGATAAGTCGCTGTTGGCTGTGAAGCATTTTCAGCAACTGCTGCTGGAACCTGATCTGATGGTTGGGTTTTGGCTGCTAGATAGTCTTTTTGCAGTTTATCTAAAATGGCTTCTCGCCTGTCGTATATACGTTTCAGGGGACGAGGTTGGCATTTGTTAAGAACATACGCTGTCACTAGTGGTAAAGCGATCGTGCTATCGGTATAACAAACGATTGTATTAGGTAACTCCTCCGGGTCAATCTTACCCCAACTGACGGCTTCCGATGGGGTTGCTCCAGACAAACCGCCTGTATCTGGACGCGCATCGGTAAACTGCACAAAGTAATCGTGTCCTCGTTCTTCTAATCCCAAAACCTCGTGAAGTTGCGGTTGAGTTTGTAGCAAAAAGTTCTTAGGGCTACCACCACCGAGAATTACAGCCGCACTTTTACCTCCTGATTCACGGGCATTATATGCGATCGCTGCTGTCTCATTCACGTCAATTGATGGATCTATCACCAACTGCGAACCTTCTAATGCTAAAGCCGCCACATTCATCCCAATTGAGCTATCTCCAGGAGAAGACGTATAAATCGGTACGCCATATTCATAAGCTGTAGCTAGCAAGCAGGAATGCTGCACACCCAATTGCTTTTCTACTTCTCGGACATATTTACCTAGTAAATGGTGAAATTCAGCCGTTCCCATCCGCTTTTGAAACGCTTCTCCTTGGAGAATCTTGCGGATGAACGCATCAGTTTCTAGCAGCACATCGTAACCAAAGATAATGTCATAAATGCGGATCGTGCCTTCTTGGCGCAGTTTCACATCATCCAAAAATGGATTACCAGCGAAGAGTTCAAAACCCAAACCATAGTGCATATCGTGGTAAAGATTTGCACCAGTGCTAATCATCCAGTCAATAAAACCGTTGCGAATTAAGGGTGCAAGCGCTGAAACCCCAAATCCTGCTGGCGTCATCGCACCGGAAAGGCTAACTCCCACCGTGACACCTTCCGTTAGTACATCGCGACTCAGTAGTTGGCAGATTTCCCGCAACCGCGCTGAGTTGTAAGCGGTGAAGTATTGATCGATCAAATCCACCACATTGATATCATTTGATATCGGTGTGGGTGCAATTTTTTGACCCAGCTGTTTAGACATTTTGGCACTCCCGAGCAGTAAACACGCCGAATCTAATGGTATCTAGCTTTCAGCCAAAGTGACAGCAATACTTTTTTGCCACTAGCTTGAAAAAGCAAGTGAGGAGTAGGAGAAGAAACCTTTTTCATCTCTTTTAGGATTTTCCGATGATTAGCGCATCAAAGCCAGAAAGTATTTTGTGGATATACATTTTGTAGTGAGCATAACAAGTTGCGTCCTTTGCAAGTGAAGAGATAAGCCACAAATGCTTATCTTGATGTGGTTTCAGGCAAATGCGTAATTTTTCGGTTTTGGCACGATGATGCCTTAATGAACATTAGTTGCAAAAAATTAACAATTAGTATTTTTTCTTTAATAACTATCTTAAATCTTTTAACCATCAGCTTAACTGTCTTAACTGTCTCCTAATTCTTCAATTTTTGATTTAACTATCAGCTTAACTGTCTTAACTGTCTTAACTGTCTCCTAATTCTTTAATTTTTGATTTAACTATTTGCTTAACGGCTTCAATGTACGGATTGCTTTTTATTTACAACTATGAAAAATTATGAGAGCAACACGATCCAGTATTAAAAATTTATTTGCCAACAACTTCAAATAAAACGTACATAGTTCGTTATTTAGATTAGGAGCATCTTAATATTATCGCCTTGAAACGAGCCACCACGAGCAAACCAGATGTGAGTATCTAACTGGGTGGTGATGATACTTGTGAACTGCAACGATGCTCAGATCGGTTACGAAACAAAGATAGCAAGAAGACCCCAGAGGAGGTTTAGCGCAGATCATGCAACCCTTTGAACTGCCAGAATTTTACACGCCTTGGCCCGCACGGCTGAACCCAAACCTGGAAGCGGCACGAGTCCATTCCAAAGCATGGGCCTACGAGATGGGGATACTTGGCTCAGAAGAGGAAGCGCAAACCTCGGTGATCTGGGATGAACATAC
Source organism: Nostoc punctiforme NIES-2108 (assembly GCA_003326195.1). GTDB lineage: Bacteria > Cyanobacteriota > Cyanobacteriia > Cyanobacteriales > Nostocaceae > Nostoc > Nostoc punctiforme_A. Next base: position 134,637 of record LXQE01000157.1, on the reverse strand, counting down.
ATTTGACTCCCACGATTACGCCTTGCTTTGCTCTTATACTCATCCAGATGCGCCGGGAGCGGAGCTTGACCTAGTAACCGACTGGTATGTTTGGGTGTTTTTTTTCGACGATCACTTCCTGGAAATCTATAAGCGCACCCAAGACATGGCTGGGGCAAAGGAGTATCTTGACCGATTGCCAGCGTTTATGCCAGTGCATCCCACTGATACCCCTTCGGTTCCGACTAACCCAGTAGAGCGCGGCTTGGCTGACCTGTGGTCTCGCACTGCCTTTACTAAATCTGTGGACTGGCGACTTCGATTCTTCGAGAGTACCAAGAACCTCCTAGAAGAGTCTCTGTGGGAACTCGCCAATATCAACCAAGATCGAGTCGCCAACCCCATCGAATACATCGAGATGCGCCGCAAAGTTGGTGGCGCTCCGTGGTCAGCGGATCTCGTCGAACACGCCGTGTTTATAGAGATTCCGGCCGAAATCGCCTCGACTCGGCCAATGCGTATCCTCAAAGACACATTTGCCGATGGAGTGCATCTTCGCAACGATTTATTCTCCTACCAGAGAGAAGTGGAAGATGAAGGTGAGAACGCCAACTGCGTGCTGGTCTTGGAGCGCTTCTTGAATGTGAGTACCCAAGAGGCGGCTAACCTCACCAACGAACTGCTGACCTCGCGGTTATACCAGTTTGATAACACTGCCGTCACCGAGTTGTCCCCTCTCTTTGAGGAGTACGGACTAGACCCAGTGGCTCGTGTGAATGTTCTCCTTTACATCAAAGGACTTCAGGACTGGCAATCAGGCGGTCATGAGTGGCACATGCGATCGAGCCGTTATATGAACAAGGGAGGAGACAATTCTTCGACATCCACACTTCTGGGAGGCCCCACAGGGCTAGGCACATCGGCTGCGCGGATTGAATCGCTATACGCCGCCTTGGGTTTGGGAAGGTTCAAAAGCTTTACCCACGTTCCATACCAGGCTGTCGGGCCAGTAACACTGCCGAAGTTTTACATGCCCTTCACTACAAGCTTGAATCCCCATCTGAATGCTGCGCGGAAGCATTCCAAGGAATGGGCGCGCGAGATGGGGATGCTGGAATCACTACCTGGGATTCCTGATGCCGTCATCTGGGATGACCACAAGTTTGATGTTGCCGACGTAGCCCTTTGCGGTGCGTTGATCCATCCGAATGGGTCTGGCCCTGAGCTGAATCTGACAGCGTGCTGGCTTGTTTGGGGAACCTATGCCGACGATTACTTTCCGGCACTCTACGGGAATAACCGCAACATGGCTGGTGCGAAAGTGTTCAATGCCCGACTGTCGGCGTTTATGCCTCTGGATGACTCCACCCCCAGCGAGGTTCCGACCAATCCGGTGGAAGCAGGCTTGGCAGATATTTGGTCTCGCACAGCTGGCCCGATGTCCGCAAATGCTCGGCGTGAGTTCCGCCGCGCAATCCAGGATATGACTGACAGCTGGGTGTGGGAACTCGCCAACCAGATCCAAAATCGGATTCCCGACCCGATAGATTATATTGAGATGCGCCGTAAGACCTTTGGCTCGGATCTGACAATGAGTCTGTCGCGACTAGCTCAGGGCAACGAGATCCCGCAGGAGATTTACCGTACCCGAACGATGCGATCGCTCGATAATTCCGCCGCCGACTTTGCCTGTTTTACCAATGATATCTTCTCCTATCAGAAAGAAATCGAATTCGAGGGCGAAATCCATAACTGTGTGCTGGTCGTTCAGAATTTCCTCAATTGCGGTAAACCACAGGCCGTTGAGGTTGTCAACAACCTGATGACCTCTAGGGCGCTCCAGTTTCAACACATTGTCGCCACCGAACTGCCAGTTCTTTTCGATGATTTCGACCTGGATGCAAGTACCCGCGAGAAACTGCTCGGATACGTCAAGAAACTAGAGCAGTGGATGTGCGGCGTCCTCAAGTGGCATATAACGGTAGACCGCTATAAGGAATTTGAATTGCGTAATTCGTTAGCAGGGCGGCTACTTAGCGGCCCCAGAGGGCTGGGTACTTCAGCTAGGCGTATTGGATCGGTGAGGGTTTAAGGTCGTTACTCGGTCAAGAAAGTCAGGTTTTTTTGTCCGTGAGTTAGTTCCAGGTCAGTATGCGATCGCGTGAGATCGGTTTTTTAGTAACTAAAAAGTGGAGGATTAAGTTGTGACGTATTCTAACGATCCCAATTTGGTAGAAGATCAGCAGCCCCATTTAACCTTAAGTACAGCAGCGGCGCGTAATTTGGCGACAACGGCCAAATCTGCACCGCAAACTCAGGAAATTACATCGCGGTGGTTATTGAAGTTATTGCCGTGGGTGCAGACGAAAGGTGGTGCTTATCGAGTCAACCGTCGGTTGAGTTATTCCGTGGGTGATGGGCGGGTGACTTTCACCAACACCGGAGCAACGGTGCAGGTGATTCCCCTGGAACTGACTGAGTTGCCCTTGCTGCGAGGGTTTAACAACCTTGACGTATTGATCGGGTTAGCAAACCAGTTTGTTCAGCAGGAGTACGCTCCAGATGATGTAATCGTTGAACTTGGCCAGCCTGCCGATCGCGTGATTCTGATTGCTCGTGGCAAGGTCAACAAAATTGGTGTTGGCAAGTATGGCGAGCAGATTGTGTTCGATGTACTAGCTGATGGCGACCATTTCGGCGATGAAACTGTGGTGCAGTCGGAGGATACTTGGCAGTACACCCTCAAGGCGATTACCAGAACCATCGTTTTGTCACTACCTCAAGCGGCATTTGAAAGGGCGATCGCTCAGTCTGAGGCGTTGCGAAATCATGTTGAACAGTTCCGCACCCGCCTAAGCCAGCCACAGACTCCCCAAGGTGAAGCTGCCATTGAGCTAGCAGCCGATCATCCCCAAGAGGCTGAGTTGCCCGGAACCTTCGCCGATTACGAACTCACACCCAGAGAATATGAGTTGAGCATTGCTCAAACAGTGTTGCGAGTAAGTACGCGGGTAGCCGATCTGTACAACGAACCGTACAACCAGACGGAAGAACAACTGCGGCTGACTATTGAGGCATTGCGGGAACGTCAAGAACACGAATTACTCAACAACCGCGAATTCGGGTTGCTGCATAACGCCGACCTCAAACAACGGATCTACAGCAGTAGCGGCGCACCTACCCCCGATGACTTAGACGAACTGTTAGCGACGGTATGGAAGGAGCCGGGATTCTTCCTGGCTCACCCCCGCACGATCGCTGCCTTCGGTCGTGAAGCCAACCGCCTGGGTCTCTATCCACAAAGCGTAGATGTGAACGGCGTTCAGGTCACATCTTGGCGCGGCGTACCTATCTTTCCTTCCAATAAGATCCCCATCACCAATAACCGCACCAGTTCTATACTTTTGCTCCGCACTGGTGTAGAAAAACAAGGGGTGATCGGCTTACATCAAACTGGTATCCCCGATGAATACCAACCCAGCTTGTCTGTTCGATTCATGGGCATCAGCGAAAAGGCGATCATTTCCTACCTTGTCACCGCCTACTACTCGGCAGCCGTCCTCACTCCTGACGCACTTGGTATCCTCGAAGATGTGGAAATCGGGCGCTAAATATCAGGAATGTGGGTATTAAGTGCTGAGTGAGTAAAAATTATAGCTGACTGTTGATACCCTGCAAGAAAGTGGGCGGTCTTTTAACTCAGCACTGGCTCAACGCACCGCTACCGCTAATGGAACTCAGCACTCAGAACTGAATGCAATACGGTTTGGTTAAGGTAAGAGACGCGATAAATCGCCGTCTCTACAAAAGATTGATCCTTGTAGAGACGGCGATTTATCGCGTCTTTGGATCTAGAATTTTCATCAAAAAACCTTAACCGAACCGTATTGGCACTGAATGGCACTTTTATTAGTAACTAGAGGATGGGGTGATGACGGATTTTATTGAATCAAATTTAAATGTTGAGAGTGGACAACCTCAACTGAGTTTGAGTAAAGATGCTGCGCGTAATTTGTCCACCACCACCAAATCTGCACCGCAGACGGAGGAAATTACCTCGCGGTGGTTGTTGAAGATGTTGCCGTGGGTGCAAACGAAGGGTGGCACTTATCGGCTGAACCGTCGGTTGACCTATACCGTGGGTGATGGGCGGTTGAGTTTCTCCAACACCGGAGCCGAGGTGCAGGTGATTCCCCAGGAACTTGGTGAGTTGCCCTTGCTGCGAGGGTTTGAAGATACCGAGGTGCTGAGGGCGTTGGCAAGTCGGTTTGTTCAGCAGGAGTTCGCGCCTGGTGATATCATAGTCCAGTCAGGTCAGCCAGCCAATCAGCTTTTCTTGATCGCACATGGCAAGGTAAACAAGATTGGTATTGGCAAGTATGACGAGCAGCCTCTATTGGATATGCTAGCTGACGGTGATTATTTTGGCGATCGCGTGTTGGTGGATTCAGAAAGCAATTGGAAGTTCACAGTCCAAGCTGTGACCCGATGCACCGTATTAGTGCTACCACAACAGGCATTTCGGGAACTGCTCAACCAGTCGCAGACGTTGCAGGCTCAACTTGAGCAGTTTAGGACTCGCGCAGAACTTCCACAAAACAAGTATGGAGAAGCTGCGATCGCGTTGTCAACCAGTCATAGCACAGAGACGACATTACCGGGAACATTTGTTGACTACGAACTTTCACCCCGCGAATATCAGTTAAGCATTGCTCAGACTATGTTGCGAGTAAGTACTCGCGTTGCGGATCTGTACAATCAACCATACAACCAGACGGAAGAACAATTGCGGCTGACGATTGAGGCATTGCGGGAACGTCAAGAATACGAGTTGATCAACAACCGCGAATTTGGATTGTTGCACAACGCCGACCTCAAACAGCGCATCTACACCCGCACTGGCCCCCCCACTCCCGATGACCTTGATGAATTAGTCACCCGTCGGCGGAAGTCGAGGTTCTTCCTGGCTCATCCCCGCACTATTGCAGCCTTCGGTCGCCAGTGCAACCGTCGAGGCATCTATCCAGATACCATTGATATGGATGGGAGCAAGATAATCACGTGGCGCAATGTACCGATTCTGCCCTGTAACAAGATCCCGATTACTAAAAACCAGACTAGTTCTATCCTTATACTCCGCACTGGTGAGAAAGATCAGGGTGTGATTGGCTTACATCAAACTGGTATCCCGGACGAATACCAACCCAGTTTGTCTGTCCGATTCATGGGCATCAGCGAAAAAGCCATTATCTCTTACCTCGTCACCGCTTACTACTCCGCAGCTGTCCTCATCCCCGACGCACTCGGCATCCTTGAAGATGTGGAAATCGGTTTGTAACTTTTTTGAGTGGAATATGAGTCAATTTTGCTAAACTTTCAGTTACCCTGAAACTCATAACTCACCACTCAGGACTGATGCAAGATAGGCAAGAACAAATTTCACAAGTGGTAGTGACTGCTGGGCAGATGCGCGATATTGAAAAGCGGATCTTTGCAGCGGGAATGCCTGTAGTTGCTTTGATGGAAAAGGTGGCAGGATTAATTGCTCGTCGCATTCCAGAGATTCCTGCCAACACCCCTTTGTTAAGGGGATCTCGTGTGGGAATTCTTGTCGGCCCCGGTCATAATGGTGGCGATGCTTTAGTCGTAGCGCGTGAATTATACTTTCGCGGGTATGAGGTTTGGATTTATTCTCCTTTTTCTAAGCTTAAAGAATTAACTTCACAGCACTTGCAATATGCCCAGAGTTTGGGCATTCCAATTTATCAAACAATTGAGCAACTGCCAGATTCTGATTTGTTGATTGATGGCTTGTTTGGGTTTGGTTTAGAAAGAAACCTGACCGATCCTATTGCCTCTGCAATTAATCAGCTAAATGAATTATCTATACCAATTTATAGTATCGATTTACCTTCAGGTTTACACACCGACACTGGCGTTGTATTGGGAACTGCCATTCGCGCCACTCACACATTTTGCTTAGGTTTATGGAAACTAGCTTTCTTCCAAGATCGAGCGTTGGAATATCTTGGTAAAGCTGAGTTAATCGATTTCGATATTCCTTTAGCTGATGTGGAAGCTGTTCTCAAAGATGTACCTAAAATTAAACTTATTACACGAGCAAAAGCACTTGCTACTTTACCTTTACCCCGTCCAGCAGTTACTCACAAATATAAAGAAGGACATTTACTGCTAATTTGCGGTTCGCGACGCTATGCAGGTGGAGCAATTTTAACTGGTTTGGGTGCTAGGGCTAGTGGTGTCGGGATGCTTTCAATTGCCGTACCCGAATCCCTAAAACCTCTTTTGGTGTCACACTTGCCAGAAGCGCTAATTGTCGGTTGCCCAGAGACGGAAAGTGGAGCGATCGCCCACCTAAAACTACCACAAAACACCGATTTAAGTTCCTTTAATGCGATCGCTTGTGGCCCCGGTTTAACACGAGATGCTACGCCTATTGTCCAAGAAGCGATCAACAGCGAACGCCCTTTGCTTCTCGATGCCGATGGTTTAAATATCTTGGCACAAATGGGAGCGATCGCCACATTAAAAAAACGCCAAGCAGTAACTGTACTCACGCCCCACACTGGCGAATTTGAGCGATTGTTTCCTGATGTCGCCGATGCCAAACATGACAAAGTGAAAGCAGTACAAGAAGCAGCCGCCCAAAGTGAGGCGATAGTGTTGTTGAAAGGGGCAAGAACTGCGATCGCAAACCCTCAAGGTGCTGTTTGGATTGTTCCTGAAAGCACACCCGCCTTGGCGCGTGGCGGTAGCGGCGACGTGTTAACTGGGCTACTGGGTGGATTGTTAGCGCAAGCAACAACTAAACAGATTCCCCTAGAAGATATTGTGGCAACTGCCGCTTGGTGGCATTCCCAAGCAGGTATTTTAGCAGCCCAAGAGCGTACCGAATTAGGTGTAGATGCGTTTACATTGACACAATATTTGATGAAAGCTCTAACTTAGTCAAATTCCTCGTTCCCAGTCTCCGACTGGGAACGAGGAATGAGGAATTGGGATCAGGTATTGACTAAATACCAACGCTGTAGCGCCAACCGCTGAATTTCGCGCCAGGGAATATTATGCTTTCGAGCTAAGTCTGCACAATCTTCATATTCTGGCTGCACATTTGCAATAACTTTTTCTGGTGATTGCCCTTTCCATGCTACTTTGACACGCACTTTGCCATATTCCGTTTCCACTTGTTGAATTTCCCGTTGTAAAATGGCGCGTTGCTGAGTTGTTCGCCGAATCCCTAAAGTTGTAGTTTCGCGGAATATGACGGCTTCACAACTGAGTAAATTTTCTGGATGACAAATCACAGTTAGCAAAATTCCCGGACGGGACTTTTTCATACCGATCGCTTGGGTAAAAACATCCAGCGCACCAGCCGCAAACAACGCCTCAAACGCATAGCCAATCGCTTGTGGACTTAAATCATCAATTTGGGTTTCTAATACCGAGATGGTTTCCAAATTTGAGCTAGTTTCTTCATAATCACTGAAATTTGACCGTAAACTTGTGCTTTCACCCAACCAGAGGCGTAAAATATTGGGAATGGGTAAATTTATGGTTCCTGCTCCCAATCCTATCTGCTTGATAGCGATCGCAGGTGGTGAACCAAAATCTCTTGCCAAAGTAGTGGCGATCGCGGCTCCTGTTGGTGTTACTAATTCTCTGTCAATGCCATTACTATAAACTGGACAACCCCGCATTTCCCACAGCTTTAATACCGCTGGAACTGGTACTGCCATCTGACCATGTGCAGCCCGAACAGTGCCGCCACCAGTCGGAAACGCCGAGCAGTAAAGTAGGGGCAATCCTTCCTGATTGCTCTCAATCCCCAACCAATCCAACCCCAGGCAAGTACCCACAATATCTACGATCGCATCTATAGCACCCACCTCATGAAAATGAACTTTTTCAGGCGAAATGCCATGCACCGCCCCTTCTGCCACCGCTAGCTGCCGAAATACCGCCAAACTCCAAGCTTCTGCCCGTGATGGCAACCCCGCTTTGAGAATCATCTGCTCTATTTCTGGCAAATGGCGTGTGTGATGGTGACTGTGTTCGCCATCGTGGTGATGGCGATGATGGTGATCGTGTACTAAATCCACATGGACTTTAGTCGCCTGTTGACCATTCCGTTGGACAAGTTCTGCCCTTAACTGATATTCCTGTTCAATACCCAACCCATTCAGTTTTTCAATTAAATACTCCACAGGAACACCCAAACTTACCAAAGCACCCAGGCACATATCACCAGAAATTCCTGTCGGACATTGAAGATAAGCGATTTTATTCATAATAAATTTGTCATTAGTCATTAGTCATTAGTCATTAGTTATGGGGCATGGGGCATTGGGCATTGGGCATTGGTTATTCTCCTCTGCTTCCCCTGCTTCCCCTGCTTCCCCTGCTCCCCTACTCCCCTCCCCAATCCCCACTCACCGAGTTATGGCAAAAATTTTCCCAGTTCATCCGGATAATCCTCAAATTCGCCGAATAGAGGAAATAAAGTCGGCGCTCTCTAGTGGCGCAGTCATGCTTTACCCTACTGATACAGTCTATGCCATCGGTTGTGATTTGAATGCTAAGTCGGCGGTAGAACGAGTGCGGCAAATTAAACAGCTAGCAAACGATAAACCATTGACATTTTTATGTCCCTCGCTTTCAAATGTGGCAACTTATGCCTTCGTAAGTGACACAGCTTATCGGATTATGAAACGCCTGATTCCAGGGCCATACACGTTTTTGCTCCCAGCTACGAAGTTAGTACCGCGATTGGTGCAAAGCCCCAAGCGGAAAACTACTGGAATTAGAGTACCAAACCATACTGTATGTTTGGAGTTGCTGGCAGCATTGGGCAATCCGATTATTTCAACTTCAGCACATCTGCCACCAGATGAAGCAGATAATGGCATAGTTCGGATAGATCCAGAAATGATTCAGTCGCGGGTAGAGCTATTCGATCGTTTGGACAAGTTGGTAGACATAATTGTAGACACTGGTGAGGAACCTACTTATGAAGTATCTACCATCCTAGATATGACTGGAGACGAACCAGCAATTATACGGAGGGGTTTAGGTTGGGAAACAGCAGCCGCATGGGTATAAGAATTCCACTTCACAGGCGCACCTTTCCGTTTCGGAAATTGTGATAAAAATAACTCCAGTTTTAAAATTGTCATATTTAAAAGCGATGTCTAGGATGGGCTGTTTGGTGAAACAGTGGATATAAGAGGATGGGGGCAAAACTTGGCACAGTAAGGTATTTGACAACTTTAAGAAAATGGCAGGTACTCGTGTGCCAGCGTTAATATGATGGCTTGTGAAGAAAACCGACACATTGCCAGAACTGTAACTCTTTCGTATTTCCTATAGTTTTGATATATGAGCTTTAGATGTGAGCATTATATACGGCAAGTCTTGATGGATGAATGCCTAAAGATTCACAAGCCTTGGACGGTCTTGATTGCTGTGTCTGCGTTGTAATTACGGTGCAATACTACTGGAAAAGTCATGAAAGCTAACGTCGTCAATCTACCAAACTCTACACCCATTTTTGAGAACCACGTTTCAACTGAAGAATTTTCAGATAGCAGCAGCGATCGCTTGATTCAATTGCTGTCTGAAGAAATGCAAGCGCAAGTGAAAGCAACACCCAAGTGCGTAGAAGCTTTGGCAAAGCGCATAGCCGTAGAAGTAGAACGCATTTGCGATAAAAGCTCCCGCATTCAAACATCTGGGGAAATCAAGTCCTGGCAGATGACGTTGGGAAGGCATCGGATGCAAAAATGCTTACGTTACTACCAACTGGGTTCCAAACAAGGGCGGGTGGAATTACATAGCAATTTGGGTGCTATGGTTTACCGTCATGTAACTATGTCCGGCTCTGAGTTGGGCTTTGATGCTCGTTACAGCCTGATTGAAGATTTTTTACAAGCATTTTATATCGAAGCAATCAAAGCTTTCCGTAGAGAAAACGAACTACCAGAGAATCATACGCCGCGTACTCAGCTGCAATTAGCTGAATATATGGCCTTTACAGAACAGTATGCCAAACGCCGGATCAATTTACCTGGTGGTGCAAATCAGCAATTGATTATCTTGCGCGCCCAAGGTTTTGCTCGTCGTCAACCCCAAGAAACTACCGTAGATATTGAAATGGCGGTAGAGTCTGCTAAGGGTGAAGAAGCAGAATCTTACCAGCGTAACTCGGCGGTGCAACAGCTGCGATCGCAAATGATCGCCCAAACTAATTTCGATCCATCTGAAGAGTCAGAACGCGATCGCGTCATCACTGAATTGATGAAATACCTGGAGTCTCAAGGTCAATCTGATTGTATGAATTACCTCAGCTTGAAACTTCAAGACCTTTCAGCCCCAGAAATTGACCAAATTCTCGGTTTAACCAGCCGTCAGCGCGATTATCTCCAACAACGATTTAAATACCACGTAGAGAAGTTTGCCAAGCAACACCACTGGCAATTGGTACATCAATGGTTAGGTGCGGGTTTAGAGCAAAAGTTGGGTTTATCTTCCCAGCAGTGGGAAATCTTTGTAAATCAACTCACAGAACAGCAACAGCAAATATTACAGTTAAAAACTGCACGGGAAAACGACGTTGCGATCGCCAAAGCTATCAAATGCACCCCCAAACAACTGCAAAAGCGCTGGACTCAACTTTTAGAAATAGCATGGTCTATCCGCAACGGTCATACTGAAGCCCAGACAGGCTAAAATAAAGGTGAATAAAATATAGAGAAGACCATGAACCCAGTATTTTCCGAACTCTCTAGTCTTTCGAGAGCGGAAAAACTTCAACTGGTAGAAGACTTATGGGATGAAATTGCCGCTACACCAGCAGCACTCCCAGTTTTAGATTGGCAGAAACAAGAGCTAGCCCGTCGCAAAGCCGAATATCTGCAAAATCCAGCCATCAGCAACAGTTGGGAAGATGTAAAAGCCAGAATCTATCAACGTCATGGCTAGACAAGTTAACTATCCTTATAGCCGCAGAACTAGATATTATCGAAGCTTATGACTGGTATGAGGGGCGGGAATTTGGGTTAGGCGCTGAGTTCTTACGATGTATTGATGCCTGCCTGAATTTAATTCAGCGTCACCCCAACACATACCAGATTGTTCATGAAACCTATCGCCGCGCTACAATTAGGCGTTTTCCCTACGTCGCTTTTTACGAGTTTAATGAACAGGAGATTATTATCTACGCTGTTTTCCACTGTTCCCAAGACCCAGAAAAATGGCATAGCGCTTGCAATAGTTGCTCTTTGAGACTAAAAGATAAATCCATTATTTTAACTATTACCTGAATTAGTAACTCGTTCCTAATCCAAATTATTAATACATTTGTATTTGTTTAGTACAAAAATACCAATAAATTCGGATTTTTTACCTATTAATCCAACTACGTTTAGCCAAAATAAAAAATTCATATTAAGCAACTGAACCTTTTTTACTGCTTCTGTGAAATCCTATAATAAGCAGGACTTTTGGCAGAGGGATTAAAGATGGCTCTGACTCAAGGCGGACGGGCAAATAAGTCTGGGAATATTTTAGAAGCAAATGTAGAAGCAATCTTGCATGGGCATAATTATTTCCAAGTAGGAAACTATGTCCAAAAAGAATTTATACTAAATGCTACTTTATTGCCAAAACGTTATGGCAAAGAAGTTTATATTGGAACTGGAATTTATCATACCTATCTGAAGGTTGATTTTTATGTTGTCGGCTCATCTGCAATGCCATCTGGTTTAATTTTCGAGTGCAAATAGCAAGAAAGCCCCGGTTCGGTTGATGAAAAGTTTCCTTACTTAAACATGAATATTCAGCACTATTACCCAGCACCAACTATCGTAATTTTAGGCGGTGAAGGTATGCGAGAAGGCGCAAGCAAATGGCTGAAAGCAAGAGTTAATGATAACCATAATTTATTAGCAGTCTATAGCTTAGATAGATTCATTGCTTGGGCAAATAAAAATCTTTAAAAGAAAGATGTAATTAATAGCTCGTTAATAACGCCTCTATTTTTTACATTTGAGTTAATTGAACGCGCTGCTTTAATTTTATGGGTTTTAAAATTGATATCAGTATAAATTTTTTGAATAAATTCACTATTAGAATTGCATACTATAACTTTGACACCACGACTTGCTAACTCTGCACAAGTATCTCTTAAAAGTTCTTGATCTTTTTGACTAAAACAATTTTGACTATAAGCAGTGAAATAGCTAGTATCACTGATAGGATGGTAGGGCGGATCAAAAAATACAAAGTCATCACTGCTAGTAGCATGATTTAGGACTTCTGTAAAATCTGCTTGTTTAATTTCTGCATGGGAAAGTGCTTCGGAGGCTGCTTTTAGTAAAACCTCAGCACAAATATTGGGATTGTCATATCTGCCTAATGGCACATTGAATTTTCCCTGTGAATTGACTCGATAAAGACCATTAAAACAAGTCTTATTAAGATAAATTAGACGAGCCGCTTTTTCTATATCAGTACCATCATAATTGTTTCTGACACTATAGTAATAATCTTTATCATGTCGGATTTTATGCTCTTTTAATAGATAAATTAATTCTTCTACACGATCTCTAACACAACAATAAGTGTTAATTAATTCGGCATTAATATCAGTTAAAATGGCTGCACTTGGTTGGAGATGGAAAAAAACAGCACCACCACCTAAAAATGGCTCATAGTAATTTTTATAACTCTTGGGAAAATAAGGAATATATTGCTGTATCAACCGACTTTTACCCCCTGCCCACTTCAAAAATGGACGCGGGCTAGTTTCCTTCGAGACTTGAATTACCATTTACTTACAATTTAACTGAAAATAATTATGACTAAATAAAGCCAATATAACCGACAAGCCAAATTTTAGATTAACTGGCTAATTTTCCAGCCGCATATATTACAATTGAGTAGATAAAGCATATCAAAACAAACGTAAGTATATAACAAGGCAGTTTACATTCAGATGTTTGACGGATTTTGGGATAACGTCTTTCGCTACCCCCGATACTTAATTACGATCGTCTTAGGCTTGTTTCTAAACACCTTTGCGCCATTAATGCCATTGTTGAAACGCCCTATCACCTTGATCGCTATCTTGGGTTTATTTGTGAGCAGCCTAGTCTTTCTTACTCTTACCCTACGGGCAATGCTGGGCTTGAGTACAATCTAGACTAGCGTTATTATCGGGGCTATGCCCCACAGACGGTTGCTCTTGGCGTTGCTCGCGCTGAGTACTGTCTACCGAACTTGCATCTATTTTTGTCGTACAACCTCTGTGATGAGGCGAAATTTTTATGGCTACAAATCGTCGGGTTTCCCGCGTTGCTGAACTGATCAAACGGGAAGTTAGCCAAATGCTGCTTAACGGAATTAAGGATGACCGTGTGGGTACTGGAATGGTCAGTGTGACTGATGTTGATGTTTCCGGCGATCTCCAACACGCCAAAATCTACGTCAGCATCTATGGTACGGATGAAGCTAAGGTAGAAACAATGGCAGGCTTAAAGTCGGCTACAGGTTATGTCCGCAGCGAACTTGGGGCGCGGGTACGCCTACGTCGTACACCAGAGGTGATATTTCTCGAAGATCGCTCTATAGAACGCGGTAATAAAGTATTGGCACTACTAAACCAACTTAACCACGATCGCCCGCCAGAAAATCTGGTAGCAGTCGAAGACAGCACTGTTCAAAATGATGAAGAATTCTCCGAATAAGTAACTAAAACAACAATGTAACTTCAGAACAATTAATCTCAGCAAATCCGCCAAACAGTTTACAGACGTGACTAGATCACGTCTGTTTTAATGTGAACATAACCCAATTCAGCAAGACACTTCTCTTCTTGTAGGCGAAACAAGGTTTAAACATTCTTCCTTGCTAAAACTCCATTCCTTTATGGGTGGAATATTCACTAATTCTGAAATTCTGACTCCTGTTTATGAATTAGAGTATTACTCGACCCTTTTACAGATGTTTTTCAAAACAAAATTGGATGGTGTTAGTGCTGAAATTAACTAATAAATTACAGGCTTACTTAAGAAATTGTTAACAGATGCTATGGTTAAAGCCTTCGTAGTATACTTTGTCCGTTATGTTTTGCAACAGTTTATACCCCAGTAACTGACAAATATTATTGTGTTGTTTACCTTAGATGAATACCCGCAGTTATAAATCCAGCTTTTAAGGTGATTATTTGATATGTAAGCCATCGCAATATAAACTCTTCCTACCTACCAAATCTTGCCTAAATACAGTAATGGCAAGACTTTCATACTTGTGGCATCAAAGTCATACAGCTACATAAGCAGGTTAAGTTAACTACTTGGAATTTTTTTTGTAAAGCGGATTTTCGATAAATGTCAGGATTCGTTGACTTTCTTAACATTTCTTGAGATAATTTCAGGAGATGTAGCGTCAAAATAAAAATAGTTCCGTATAGCAAACTACAAAATCCTAGCCACAAGTCTAATTTCTGTAATGTTTGTTCCTAATTTTTAACGGGAACACTATCGTAAGTGTTAATTTGTGAGTAAAAAACATGAGTGTGAATACGGTGCCTTCTATCAATTACTACTCTCTAGATGTGATTCAAGACGAAGCACGCCGACTGGTGCAAAAGGGAATGGTTAGCCGACAACAGCCAATATATAGCCTCTGCCAATACATTCCAGCAAGAGAGTGGGTTTGCGTTGAATGTGAATTAGAGAAATGTGACTTTTTGTTACGCGATCGCATTGGCGACCTAATTGGTCGCGAACAGTGGGACAACGACTAATCAATGTTTCATTTCCGGTTTGGGATTGGGAGCTTGTTTTTGATGTGTAGATGTCACCATCAACGATTCAAGGCTCAATCTGGGGGATAATCTCTAATTTTGAATGAGCATTGCCCTATACAGAATCTTGCGTTTTTGATTAACTACAGAAGCATTTGAGTCTGAATTTATACAACTTTTCAAGTTAAAGAAGGCATCAAAACCATTTGTTCCGTACATCTGGTGTCACGACTTGAGTTTAGTCTGTAGATTCTGCGAAGTTCCTACATCTATCCGACAGAAGTGTAGGAACTTCACTTTTGACTAGCAATTTGTTGCATCGCTTTCCTCAAGCAAGTGATAACCTGCTTCCTGTGCAAAACCAAAATCCGTCTAGAAAAGTTTGCTAAGTCGGGCTAACCGACACCAGTTGCGACTACAAAGGGAAGCTCCGCCAGCAACTGGCTCAACCTCCACAAAATCCAAAATTTGTATAGTATTTTTTCAGAAAAAATCTCGGTAAGCATAAAAAATCATCTTGATATTTCCACCCCTAATAGGTGGTTCCCTCTCCTACCTCCTTTACTTGACTATTATCCTACTTGCTCTAAATATTGATTAATGTCTTCAATGATGCGAGTAAGTTCAGCTTCAGTAGTTAAGCGAATGTTGACATTGCGGACAGTCAGCAAAACTTTGGCTGCGAAGGGCGTTGGCCAGATATTAGGATTACAAAAAACTTCTAAAAATACTTCACCCGTATAACGATATTCCAGGGGAGGCTGGGGAGTTACTCTACCACCGCCAGGAGTGGGTTTAGCGGCGATCGCTTTTAGGCGTTCCATCAGTTGATCCGTCGCTGTCTTTAATTCTTGTGCTGCTTGGGGTGAAAAACTGAAGGAGACTGAACCTTCAATTAAGTTCAATGTTAGAGGAATTGAAGACATATTTTTTTTATTAAAACTTCTTGATAAGTACTTATATTACCGGAAGAAGTGGTCTGAATCCCACTCTGATAGTTCCAAGCGTCTTCTTCAAAGACCATCAGTACCGCTGGGCATAATTCGTTAGTCTGTCAAAACAAGTATTTTTCCTGGGTAAATAAGTTTGTAGTAAGGACTTTAGTCCTTGTGTTAAGCACTGAAGTGCTTACTACGTATCAGGTTCTCATCAGTTTGCAATCACAGTATTACCTTGTCGTTCTGTTACCGCAGAATCAGGCTGCGAAGCCACCATCAATTTTCAGACTCGCACCRGTGAYGAARCCRGCTTCCGCRCTGGCRAGATAGGAAACCATMTCGGCGACTTCTTCWSTYCGW
The DNA here is from genome assembly GCA_003326195.1 of Nostoc punctiforme NIES-2108. Lineage (GTDB taxonomy): Bacteria > Cyanobacteriota > Cyanobacteriia > Cyanobacteriales > Nostocaceae > Nostoc > Nostoc punctiforme_A. Next base: position 118,536 of record LXQE01000157.1, on the reverse strand, counting down.
CCATAMCGYTGGAGGGCAATCATACTTYTCATRGTGTCGGCAAAGGRACCYTCCGCYGGRTTCATGTCRGTRTCYAYCGGGCCGGGTTGRATATTGTTYACCGTGATGCCACGAGGGCCGAGATCGCGGGCMAGACCGCGYGTRAARCTWGCRATCGCACCCTTGGTCAAAGCATAGACGGAACCACCAGCAAATGGCATGATGTCACTATTGACGCTGCCAATCATAATAATCCGTCCCCCCTCGCCGATATGGCGGACAGCCTCTTGAGTTGCCACAAACACGCCCTTAATATTAACCGCGATGATTCGGTCAAAATCATCTAGTGAGAACTCGTCGATAGTGGCCAAGGTGGCGATCCCCGCATTGTTCACGAGGATATCGAGACGACCAAAGGTTTTCACAGTCTCGGTGACAGCATTTTTCACCGCTTCAGCATTGGCACTGTCGGCGTGGATAGCCAAGGCTCGCCCACCTGCTGTTTCGATCGCAAGCACCACCTCATCAGCTTTTTGCGGCGAGCTAGTGTAGGTGAGGGCAACATCTGCCCCATCCTGTGCAAGACGTTTAGCGATCGCTGCCCCCAAACCGCGTGAGCCACCTGTTACCAATGCCACCTTACCTGTAAGTTTTTTGTTGCTCATAGTATTCTTTTGTCGTTAAAGTTTTGTATCGTCTGGTATAGATATAAAGCATGGAGGTAAGCCTGTCAAGAAATTATTATACTGATGAGTATGAAACAGGAAAAAACCACTGCGGCCATAGGCCGACCCCGCGAGTTCGATACTGATGACGCGCTCAATCGTGCAATGTATGTGTTCTGGCGCAAGGGCTATCTAGGCACATCCCTCTCGGATCTGACTGAGGCTATGGGCATTAATCGTCCTAGCCTTTACGCCGCTTTTGGTAATAAGGAATCTCTATTCCGCAAAGTGCTGGATCGCTATGCCGACGGGCCATCAGCTTATCTTTGTGAAGCTCTCAAAGAGCCAACTGCGCGCCAGGTCGCCGAGAAGATGATGCACGGGGTCGTTGACTTAGGAACCGATCCACGTAATCCACCCGGATGTCTCTGGGTTCATGGCACGCTTTCATGCGGAGATCCAGCCGATCCGATCCGGCAGGAATTGTCCGCACGCCGAGAATCAAGTGAAGATTCTCTGCGTAAGCGTTTCGAGCAAGCGATTTCGGAGGGGGACTTACCAGCCGATTCAGATCCAGCAGTTCTCGCTCGCTTTGTTGTGACGGTCAATTGTGGAATATCAGTTCTGGCGGCAACCGGAGCTACCCGAACAGAACTCCTGCGGGTTGTGGAGACAGCGTTGCAAGCGTGGCCGCAGTAAAGATAGTGCCTATTTGGTATCACATGGACATCTGAGGTGGAAACTGTCAGATTGCGCTCCTCAAATTTTGACAATTTTCTGAATAAACCATGAGCTTACTTGTCCTTATCAGGCAGTAAATAACACTCATTAAGCCGATCGGTAATTTAGAGTAAATACAGACCACTGATGGTCGGCATAATATCTTTGAATACAATTCAATACGATCTCAGTTGATGTATTAATAACAAAGTTAATGAAAATATTCCTGGAATTAATGCTAAATATCCGCTGTCATCTTTAAAGCTATTACTAATGTCTATCTAGCTTATAGCCATTGTTAGTTAAAAACTATCTCAATAATTGGCATAAAATCTAGAGATTATAGAGAGACTTAACTCTTACTGCGTAAGACTTTGATACATTTTATTTGTGTTTATTTATGTTTTGATGTCTACATTAGAAGTCATAGAACTTGATGTGATAAATTATCTATGACTTACGATAATCGCGCCGAAGTAAGAAAGGTTTTAATTATTACCTTATTGCTCAACCTGTTTGTAATGGGATTGAAAGCACTTGTGGGCTACTGGACAGGTTCTTTGAGTTTATTAGCTGATGCCTTGCATAGTGTGACAGATAGTGCCAACAATGTTTTAGGATTAGTTGCGAGTAAATTTTCTTCTCCACAACCCGATCGCGAGCATCCCTACGGACACAGCAAGTTTGAAGCTGTGGGCGCTCTAGGAATTGCCTCGTTTTTAGGAATAGCCTGTTTTGAAATTCTGCAAGGAGCAATCGAACGAATTCTCAAAGGTGGTGGTGAACCGATAAAAATATCGCCACCTGAGTTGTGGTTATTACTAATTGTGCTAGGCGTGAATATTTTTGTGGCGTTTTATGAACGTGCTGTGGGTAAGCGGGTAGGTAGCTCAATTCTCATCGCTGATGCGACACATACCATGAGCGATATTTGGGTGACAATCTCTGTAATCGGTGGCTTGATAGGAGTTTGGCTAGGTTATCAATGGATGGATTTGGTGTTAGCTTTTCCTGTCGCCTTGTTAGTATTTTGGAGTGGCTGGTCAGTTTTAAAAGAGAATTTGCCTTGGCTTGTGGATCAAATGGCGATCGCACCAGAAGCAATACATGCGATCGCTACTTCTGTTCCAGGTGTTATTAACTGTCATGCGATCGCTTCTCGCGGCGTTCTTGGTCGTCAAGTATTCATTGAAATGCATTTAATAGTGGATGCAGTAGACGTAGAAACCGCCCACCATATCACCGAAGAAGTAGAAAGCCGATTAGAAGAACGATTTCGTCCAGTAAGAATTTTAATTCACGTCGAGCCACCAGCATATAAATCTGAGCAAATTAGCTTTGAAACTGGAGCAAAGTAGTCTCATAAATTCTAAATCACGCCCTATACATGCTGGTTTCCCTTAAAAAGGCTTGCTTTAATTCCCTCATTAAAAAGGAGAGTTAGGGAGGATCAAGCCTGAATCGAAGTATATTGTGTTATTGCCAACATTTTTTCCCAAGCCAATACCTTACCAAAAGTGATGTTCTATAACCTTAATTTATTCGTTTAAAAAATACGATCGGGAAAATAACAAATAACGACCGACAAATAACTGTATCTTTGCATTAACTCTTATAAGAAGCAACCAATTCTGCGACGATCGCAACTAGTTCTCCGGGATCGACTGGTTTAGGTACATGAGTCTGAAAACCTGCTTCCAAAGCACGGCTACGATACTCGCTATCACCATAAGCAGTTAAAGCGATCGCCGGAAGTTTTCCATAAATTTCAGGCTTCAGTGCCCGGATCTTGCGGATCAGGGTGTAGCCATCTTCATCAGGCATAGCAATATCACAAATCAAGACATCTGGTTGCAACTCAGGTAATACTTTCAATGCTACCGCCGCCGATGAGACTGCCATAATGGTGGCTCCATCAGCTTCCAACACAGTAGTAATGTAAAAGCGGCTATCATCATCATCATCAACTACGAGGATGTTTAAGCCAGCAAGGGGAAGAGCAGGTTCCATAACATCTCCATTAATGTTGATCGAATGAAATGTATTTCTAATTTTGAGCTGCTTGTTTTTTCTCTGTCACCATACCATTGGTAATTTTACTGCGATCGCGCCGATTTTCCTAGAAAATAACTCAATTTGTCTTGTCACCATGCAATTGATGCTTAATTATTCACTGGCATTTATAATTATCAACTGGATAAAATTATGTTAGTATTTAAATTCCTTTACATTAAAAAATTAACTTTAACGAATAGTTTAAGTTCAAAAATAATTTGACTAGCTACTGACTGCTTTATTACTAACAGGTTTGGATTTTGATGGAGCTTGAAAAAAGTCAAAAAAATAGACAATGCCGAGTCTTAAAACGAGTCAGGTCGGTATTGTCATTTTTAAATAAATACAGTTCAGATAAGGTCAAAACCCAGATGTAGAGAGGCGATAAATCGCGTCTTGAAAGACCAATTATCTACACCAATAACCCTTAACTCAAGCTCATTAAAACGGAGGCGAAGACGCTCCAGATCAAGTCAGGAATTAGGAGTCAGAAGTAATATACTTGACTATTAACTTGCAAACTGCTGTATGCGAATCTAAACTCCTGGAAGTAATCTGAAGCATAGCAAAAAGTAATGAGCTTTTAGTTAAGTCAACTCAAAACTTGATTACTCCCATTCAATGGTTCCAGGCGGTTTAGAGGTGATGTCGTAAACCACCCGATTCACCCCTTTCACCTCATTCACAATTCGAGTAGAAATCACTTCCAGGACATCATAAGGCACTCTCGCCCAATCAGCAGTCATGCCATCTTCACTGGTAACAATCCGCAAAACAATGGGGTAAGCGTAAGTACGTTGATCCCCCATAACGCCAACACTACGAATTGGCAGCAATACAGCAAATGCTTGCCAGAAATCATGATACATACCGCGTTGGTTAATTTCTTGCCGCACAATCAAATCGGCATCGCGCAAAATATTTAACCGCTCAGATGTAACTTCCCCCAGAATCCGAATTGCTAAACCAGGCCCAGGAAAAGGTTGCCGTTGAACAATTTCTTCTGGTAAACCAATGGAACGTCCAAGTTTGCGGACTTCATCTTTAAATAGTTTCCGCAGTGGTTCAACCAATTTAAATCTTAGGTCTTTGGGCAAACCACCAACATTGTGATGACTCTTAATTTTCACCGCTACCCGCTCACCACTTTGGGGATCTACATTGGTGTCAGCAGATTCGATGACATCTGGATAAAGAGTTCCTTGAGCTAGATAGTCAAAGTGACCGAGGCGCTTGGATGTTTCTTCAAATACACTGATAAATTCGTGTCCGATGCGGCGGCGTTTTTCTTCAGGATCGGTGATCTCAGCAACTCTAGCTAAAAAGCGATCGCGGGCATTAACATATTCAACAGGAATGTGAAACTGCTCTTGAAACAGTTTTACCAATCGCTCTGGCTCATATTTTCGCATAAAGCCTTGATCGATAAACACGCAAGTCAGTTGCTCACCAATCGCTTTATACAGCAAGAAAGCCAGGGTAGAAGAATCCACTCCCCCAGACAGCGCCAACAGCACCCGTTTTTCACCAACTCTGGCGCGAATTTCTCGAATTGCTTCTTCAACAAAAGCCGCTGTTGTCCAAGTGGGTTCGCAATCGCAGATATGGTAGACAAAATTACGGATTAATGCTATTCCACCAACAGAATGCACCACCTCTGGATGGAACTGAACGCCGTAAAGTTTATTTTCGTGGTCAGCAATAGCAGCACAGGGAGTATTTTCTGTATGTGCTAGCAATTCAAACCCTGATGGCATTTGGATAACTGAGTCTCCATGACTCATCCACATAGTAGTGCCATCTTCAACATTAGTAAGTAAATCTGTGGGATCGTCAATATATAATGAGGCTTTGCCATATTCACCTCGATCGGCCTTTGCCACTTGCCCACCAAGTTGGTTTACCATCAACTGCATCCCATAGCAAACACCCAAAATGGGTATTCCCAAATTCCAGATTTCTGGGTCACAATGGGGAGCGTTATCACTATAAACTGAACTTGGGCCACCTGAGAGAATAATTCCCTTGGGATTGAGTTGGCGCAAATGTTCAGAAGTAGTGCGATACGATAAAACTTCGGAGTATACTTGAGTTTCGCGGATGCGACGGGCAATCAGCTCAGAATATTGAGAGCCAAAATCCAGAATTACAATCAATTGGCGATCAAGCCGCCCAAAAGTTTCTAATGTTTGGGGCGCTTGTTCTGTTGGTAGAGTCACCGCTGTATTCATGACGGGAGTGTTATATCTGTTAAGGATAAATAGATGCTTTGTGGTCTATGGTGATGCTATTATCCAGCCTGGATAGGCTGATAATGGTATAGAAAGCCTTGACAAAAGCTAGTTTACATGCATTTGTCAAGCCCCGGAGGTGGAGATGGTATTAAAACGATAAATCTACCCTAGAGTGGTTACTTAAAGGATTATTTTTTTGGATTGTTTACGATTATTCATAATAAATTAACATAATTTTCCCATCAACAGACCAGCAGTTTTACTCTTCACGATAATTTTGCGATCGCGATCAAAGAGAATAGAGCCACAGACTGTTACTTTTGTGCCTTTTTCACTATGACTTTGGATGTATTCTTGGGAACGAACATCGATAGTTTCGGCGATCGCACTGTAAACTTTATTTACCCAATCATTACCAGTTGCAGCATCTAGGGATTTTAGATGTGTTAGTGCTGCTTCAGCAGTTGCACTGTTAAATACAGCTTGGATATCAGGTGATTTTAAACCTGCGATCGCACAGTGGGCTGCTAAAATTTCCCGCCGTCCATCAGCTAAATAGTGATGGGTGTGAAAAATCCCTCCAGCCAGTTTCATCAGCTTCCCGTGATAGCCAAATAATAAGATTTCTTTGACACCCAGCACATCAGCTTCTACTAACATTGGGCCCAGCCAGTTAGCAGTTTTGACCAATTGTTCGGGGTTAATCCCTAGTTTACGCGCCAAATCTAGGCCATTCTCCCCAATACAGAATACTAAACTCTCAAAACGACTGGCTTTATTTTGTAATTCCGCCCGAAAAACTGCAAGCTGATCTGGTGTACTTAAGGGTTGAGAAATACCGGTTGTGCCTAAAAGAGAAAGTCCTTCAACCACACCAAAGGCAGAATTTGAAGTGCGAACAGCAAGCGATCGCCCTTCAGGTAGAATAATCGTCACCGTGATTTTTTCCCCAGGTGCTAACATTCGTTGCAAATTCTCTTGCAACAGTCTTTGAGCGTAAGCATAAATAGCTGGCTTGTCATCAGCGTTTAATTGCCTACCAATCCCTTCTCCACCTTTAATAATGACAGCATCATCACCCTGTTCTCGCCATTCCACCAATGCCCAAATCGGTGTATCTTTAGTCAGGTCAAGATTATCACCTGGATCGCTGCGAGCGATCGCTAAAGCTGTATTTTCAGATAGTCCTGCTACCTGTTCAATGGGGATTTCTGCGATTTGAGCCGGTTCAATCAAATCTACAGATGCTAAAGTTAGGGGTTTGCGATCGTGTAACCAGTGTAAAGCTGCAACAGCAGCAGCGCACGCAAAGACGGGAAGTGTGTATCCAGAACGGGACATTTTGTAAGTTTAAAAGTCAAAATAATTATTTAAAATTGTTCGCGCAGCGTCTCGTAGAGAAGACAGTTTCACACGGCAATTTAGACCAATCTGTAGCTTGCTTCCTTCAAGGTAACGTTCCTGGTCAAAGGATATAAGCAACATTAAACTCAGCACCAGTGGCTTTCGTCCGTCCGCTGTATTGCGCTTGTTAGGCTTTGTCACCGTCTGCAACTTGTGGCATTGACTCAATTAGTGCCCTTAGCACCTTATTGACCGATTCTGGTGTTGTAAAAACTTGAGCTACATCTTCATCTAGAACCACAACTTTTAGCAGTTGCTTTCTACTTTGAGCAGCAAAGCGGTTGGGCTTCGCCTTTTTATAATCAAAGTGGTACTCAGGTAAAAGCTTGTCATCTGAATTGTGTGATTCCTCAAAAGGCGTTTTGCTCATAATCATTCACGCTTCTTTCGAGTGGCTAAACGGGCACTGATAATGCGAATGGCATTAGAACGTTCGGTGAAAGAAATCAATAGCAAGCGATTGTTTCGGGAGTGCCCAATAATAATCTATCGCTTCTCACTTACTGAGTGAGCTTCATCATCAAAAATAACTGCCAGCATATTATCAAAGACGGTCTTAGCCTCTTCAAAACTGACACCGTGCTTTGTTAGGTTAGCCGTTGCTTTTGACTCATCCCACTCAAACTCCATGTCTAAATCATATCTGATTATTCACAAAGCCAAGCAATCCTATGCAAAGGTCTGCCATTTCAACAATAAGTTCCCCAACTTCAAACAAGAAACCATATCGCTCCATCAACAATCTCAAAGTCAGCCGTGACGCAAAATTACGAATTAGTTAAACTCCCACTTCTGATAATAGAGCTTCCATAGCTTTCCAAGAAATTCCTTGTTGAATATAACGGGGTGCTTCAGGATTGTAAGGACTGGCTACTCGGTCAATGTTGAGGATGTTTGCCTCATTTGGTAGAACAGGTACATCTGCATCAAATGCTGTTGGGCGCATCAAAGAACTGGAAAAGCCTTTGAAAATAGCAATTGTATCTTGCTCATCAGCGATTTCCACCGTTACAATTAGGACTTCTTTGGTGCGTTTAGCGGTGTATTGTTCCAGTCGCTTACCAATAGAATTCATTGTTTTAAGAGTAGGAGTAAAATGGCGCAGCGAGGGTTACTGTGGTGTAGCCGAGCGTCCCTGTTTGCCCAGCTTAATCAGAACAAAATAGCTTAAGTAAACCACATAAATGACTAAACTAGTTATACCAAGAAAACCTAAGAACTCAGCTTTGCTATTAGCATGAAAATATTCTTTGAATAATAACGGAATCTCAAACCAGACGCGACAATAAGCACTCTTCATCACACTGGCAGAAAAAGCACAACCCAAAAAAGGGATAAAGGCTAGTGCGCCCAAAAAACAATAAACAGTTGTCGCCCAGCGCCAAGAGGTAAAAATAAATTTCAAAGATCCACTGGTTTGATACTCAATTTCATCGTTGATATCCACCCAGAACCACAGCGAAATCGGGATCAAAATCTGAGCCATCAACCCACAGAGAAAGCTAACTGGATACTGGGCAATCATTAAGTAAATCGTGATTGCCACCAAGCTTGATACTCGCCAGTATATAGCCAATAAGCGTTGTATGCCTTCTGTTTTTTGTACAAATGCCCAAATCAGAAGAATTAGCGGAATAATTACCAGAAATAATACTGCCAGTCGGTAATCAATCCAGACGAAAGGTCGAAACCAAATATCATAGTCCATATTTTTTCTCAAACAATAGATAAAAAAGAAGTCAGGAGTTCAAATAATCAATCAAGTAAAATTTTATACTACTAATGGATTCTAGACTGCTAAATAAGGCAGGGATATTAAACCCTTTTATTCAGGAGTCAGTCGAACTCCCGTTCATCCTGAATTCTTCTTGATAATAGTTTATTGAACCTCGTATGACTAGAAGTCACGAGTAGTATAAAAAATTTATAGGGGCGTACATCTGTACGCCCCTAATACCAATTAATTGGTTGTTTAATTTATGGAAATCGCAACTTATCCCTTTGGAAGAAGCCTATTGATTCAAATAAGGAATTTATTTTTTGTTTCCACAACTAAAATTGGTAGCTCTAAATAAAACGCTTGCAAGTGGAGGACATTGGTGAGTCCCTGCGTCCTCCACTCTGGGCGTCTTCTTTGGTCAATGTTGGTTGTTTGCTGACCAAACAACAGAAAATCCAATTGCCTCAGTTTCTAGTCGTCGTAAACCCGGCATTCAATTGCATCTGGGTTGTCATCACAATACTGTTCTAGAGAATTTTTTGGCTTGCTTTGGCGCTTGTGGGAAGCTTCGGCTTGCAATTCTTCTACTGCATCCCAAGCAGCAGCACACTCTGGTGAGTTGCTACCGTTAATATCACAGACAGTACGCGCTTGTTCCACTTCTTCTTGGATTTTCTCTTGGATGTCGCCTTTTGCTGTTTCTTGGATGTTGGTCATTAGCTTTAGTCTCGTTGTGTGTTGTTAATACTAGTATAGAAAATGTTCAGAAATGGCAGTTTTTCTCTTGATTACTAACCATTCTAACCATTTAGCCAATCATAAGTTAGTGTTTTAGCCTATTGATTTATAACCAATACAGCAAGCTACCGTATCTATAATACATTTACCTTTATTTTTTAAGATTTTGTGGAATTAGTAGCATAGATAAATAATCATACAATATATTTAGATGCCTATATTAGGGAATGACAACCCCAGCTTCTTGGGATGGAGGAGACAAAGGGCTGGCATCAATTCTTGTAAGATGCAATTCTTCCCAAAATAAAAAGTCAAAATCTACTAGCCTAAAAAGAGAAAGAAGCTCAAAACTAATGGCAGACCAAATGCAGTGGGCAAATGCCCTATCAACCCGTCATTCTCTGGAAGCCGCTGTTACAGATGTGGTAGAACGAGCTGTTTCATCGTTAACAGCACCTGCGGATCTAGGACTGGTATTCATTTCGTCTGCTTTTGCGAGTGAGTATTCCCGACTGTTACCCTTGTTAGCTGAAAAACTTTCTGTGCCTGTGCTAATTGGCTGTAGTGGTGGTGGTGTAATTGGGACGACAGTGAGCGGAGAAACCCAAGAATTGGAAGCTGAACCAGCTATTAGCTTGACTTTAGCATACCTTCCAGGAGTAAAGATTCAAGTTTTTCATATTGTTGCGGAAGAATTACCTGACTTAGATAGTTCACCAGATGCTTGGGTTGATTTGATCGGTGTACTACCATCACCGACACCGCAGTTCATCTTGCTGTCTAGTTCTTTCGCCTCTGGAATCAACGATTTGTTGCAAGGGCTGGATTTTGCTTATCCAGGATCGACGATCGTGGGGGGACAGGCTAGTGGTGGAGGTATGGGTGGTCGCGTTGCGCTTTTTTGTAACGATACTAACGGTGAAAAACAGCAAAACTTGTATCGTGAGGGTACTATTGGTATAGCTTTGACTGGCAATATTGTTTTGGAAACGATTGTCGCCCAAGGATGTCGACCAATTGGCCAGCCATTGCAAGTTACAAAGTCCGATCGCAATATTATTTTAGAGTTAGATGAGAAAGTGCCTCTGGTAGTATTGCGAGATTTGATTGCTAGTCTCAGCGAACAAGAAAGGATTTTAGCACAGCATTCTCTGTTTGTTGGTGTGGCAATGGATGAATTTAAGCTGGCTTTGCAGCAAGGAGACTTTTTAATACGTGGTATTCTTGGGGTCGATCCAAATGCTGGGGCGATCGCAATTGGCGATCGCGTTCGTCCTGGTCAAAGGCTGCAATTCCACCTCCGCGATGCCCAAGCCTCTGCTGAAGACCTCGAATTACTCCTCCAAAGTTATCAACACCAACGAGAATCTGAACCCTCTGCCGTAGCTGCTTTGATGTTTTCTTGTCTGGGACGAGGTGAAGGACTTTATGGTAAACCCAACTTTGATTCTGAACTATTTCAGCGCTACCTCAACGGTATTCCTGTAGGTGGTTTTTTCTGTGGCGGTGAAATTGGCCCTGTAGGTGGCAGAACCTTCTTACACGCCTACACTTCAGCATTTGGAATTTGTCGCCAAAATCAGTAATGAGTGCTGAGTGTTGAATGTTGAATCACCTTCTAACTCCTAACTCCTAACTCTTATTCAGCAAAAGTGTGCTGTTATTATCAATCATCGTCAAACTTCCAGCAGTGGCGATCGCTGAGTTAGACTGTGATGCACTATATGTTTGAATGTAGCGCCGCACTTCTGGGGGAAAATGAGGGTAATCTAATACCGCATCACCATCGGCAATAGTTGCCCAGAAATCGCGCAAACCAGGAGCTAATTTTTTTGCCTGTGATAATGGTAAGTTTAATGGAGACTGAGTTAGTAGCTTGATTAGGAAAGGGAAAGAGCGATCGCCCATCCACTGCCGTGATGACTGTTGCAAGTCGGGAAACTCAGGCACTGACTCTACGCGATGGGATAAGATTTGCAGCGATTCTTTACCTTGGTTATCCCGATGAAACTCTAGCACTCGGTAAGGGTGAGGATAGCTTACTAATGAACCAGTGGTAATATCATATACTCCATCTGAGTAAGCAATATCCTGAACATGCAAATGTCCGGTAAACACTAGCTTAACTCCATAGCGCCTCAGCAGATGCAATAGTTCTGCTGAATTGGATAACATATAGCGATTTGCTAGTGGATGGTTCGATTGATTGGGCAAATGCTCCACCACATTATGATGCACCATCACCAAAACTAATTCATCACCAGATGCCGCCAGCACCTCTTCTAACCACCGTAGCTGTTTGGTATCTAAACACCCCACCTGCTCACCTTGCTCATTAAAGGAGTTAGAATTTAGTCCAATCAGCTTAACTCCAGGCAGCAATTGACGAATGTAGTACATTTGCTGGGGGTCATCATAGCCAAACTTCGTGTAATAGTAGGGAAAATCCGCAAAAGCAATCGATTGCTGATCGGCCAACAGCACAGGAACGTCATGATTGCCAGGTACAACATAGACGGGAAAAGGTAGCTGGGCTAAACATTGTTGCAACCAGGCGTGATTCTCTGGTTCGCCGTGCTGGGTTAAATCTCCTGGCAACAACAAGAAATCTAAATTGAGTTGTGTTAAATGTTCTAGTACACTTTTAAATGCTGAGATACTTACTTCTACCAGATGAAAGCGGCTAGGGTGATCCCAGATTGTGTGAGGAAGTGCCAGGTGTAAGTCGCTGACTACCGCAAAGCGAAAATTGAGAGTCATTGATTTATGAAAATGTTAAAAGCAAAGGTTAAAATAAGCCTTTTCCCAAAAGTATAACGCTTGCTTTGTTTCCGTGCGTAGGAGTGGGTCTAATTAACATTTGTATACAGAAAGCATCGATTATACACTATGGTGACAATTGACTTAAGGATTAATCATAAGCATTTAATCTCCAAAAATTATCGGAAATTTGATTGCTAAAAATTATTAATTAATGCTCTAATAAGTGGGCGATCGCTGCTATCTATACCTGAATAAATAATGAATGGGTAAAAATTCAATAGTGTTAGCGCCACGAAATGCGATGTCTACGACGGGCTACGCCTACGCCTAGCTCATCGTAGACATCGCTTTGTTTTCTGCTACTCCCCTTTTCGATAAAATAACTGAGTAGATCGGCAAGGAACAGGTTCAGAATCATGGCTCAAGCTAGTATTGGGATTATAGGTGGTAGCGGTCTTTACAAAATGGATGCCCTCAAAGATGTCGAAGAGGTGCGAGTTGAGACTCCTTTTGGTTCACCATCTGATGCTTTGATTCTGGGGACTTTGGATGGTACACGGGTAGCCTTTTTGGCGCGTCATGGCCGCAATCACACGCTTTTACCCTCTGAGTTACCGTTTCGCGCTAATATCTATGCGATGAAGCAATTAGGTGTGAAGTATTTAATTTCAGCTAGTGCTGTGGGTTCCTTGAAGGAAGAAGCGAAACCACTGGATATGGTAGTGCCAGATCAGTTTATTGATAGAACGAAAAATCGGATTTCAACCTTTTTCGGTGAGGGAATTGTGGCTCATATTGCCTTTGGCGATCCGATTTGTAAGAACTTGGCTGCTGTATTGGCAGATGCGATCGCATCTCTCAATTTACCAGAAGTTACTCTCCATCGCGGCGGCACTTATGTGTGCATGGAAGGGCCAGCTTTTTCCACTAAGGCAGAATCGAATCTTTACCGCAGTTGGGATGCAACAATCATTGGGATGACGAATTTACCAGAGGCGAAGTTGGCAAGGGAAGCGGAAATTGCTTATGCAACTTTAGCGCTGGTGACAGATTATGATTGTTGGCATCCAGACCATGACAGTGTGACGGTGGAATTGGTGATTGGCAATTTGCTGCGGAATGCTGTGAATGCTCAAAAGGTGATTCAAGAAACTGTGCGGCGCTTGAGTGAAAATCCGCCAACCAGTGAGGCGCATTCGGCGTTGCAGTATGCGATTTTGACTCAGTTGGATAAAGCACCAGCAGCGACGAAGGAAAAGTTAGGGTTATTGTTGCAGAAGTATTTGTAATATTGGTGATGATTGAGCGATGTCTACGCCTACGCAGTTTCTTGGTACAGTTTTGCGTAAAGTGTAGCGTTATTTAATCCAGGGGAATGTATTGGCATTGTTAGCCGACACAATGGCATTGTTAGTTAACGCAATGGCATTGTTAGTTAACGCAATGGCATTGTTAGGCGACGCATTGGCATTGTTAGCCGACACAATGGCATTATTAGGCGACGCAATGGCATTGTTAGGCGACGCATTGGCATTGTCAGGCGACGCAATGGCATTACAGGGGATTGCAAAATTTAATTTGCTACGAATTAATAAAATGCTGTATTTAGATTAGAGCAAAAGCGATCGCTACGACAGTCTATTTGGTGACGCACCATTATCTGAAATTATAGAGGCGATCGCTTTATCTCAAGTTAGGGCGTAGGTGTAGCCCGTTGTAGACATCGCTCATGACTAAAATCTCTTTGTGACAGACAAGACCTAGCTGATATAATAGCTATCTATGTTTGATAATGTCTGTCGCTTTTTAGCAGAGTCATTTTCAGCCGATTTCGCTACTTGGTTACTCGGCGAATCTATTGCACTCACCCAACTCAGTCCATCAGAATTATCCCTCGAACCAATTCGAGCAGATGCGTTAATTCTGTTACAGTCAGATGAAATTGTTCTGCATATCGAATTCCAGACGGAAGCAAAAACCGAGATTCCCTTTCGGATGACTGATTATCGGTTAAGGGTATATCGCAGATTTCCCCGAAAGCGGATGCATCAAGTTGTCATTTACCTGCAACCCACCACATCCGAATTAGTTCAGCAAACAGCTTTTGTTTTAGAAAATACCCGTCATGAATTTGGAGTTATTCGTCTTTGGGAGCAACCAAGCGAGATATTTTTGAATACTCCTGGTTTGTTACCGTTAGCAACCCTCAGTCAAACTGAGGATAAAACGCGAACATTACAACAGGTTGCTGAAGCTATTGAGCAAATAAACGACACCCGAACACAAAGTAATATTGCTGCGTCAACGGCAATATTGGCTGGGTTAATATTAAACAAGGAACTGATTAAAAGGTTATTACGGAGTGATGCTATGCGCGAGTCTGTAATTTATCAGGATATTTTGCAGGAAGGAGCTTTATCGATTATTATGCGACTACTTCGTCGTCAAGTCGGAACTATTCCACCTGCACAGCTATTGAAAATTCAAGCTTTAGACTCAACACAGTTGAATGATTTAGCAGAGGCTTTACTTGATTTTTCGAGTTTAACCGATTTAGAAGCTTGGTTAGCGCAAACTCAAGGTTAGTGATGCTATGCGCGAGTCTGTAATTTATCAGGATATCCAGCAGGAAAAAGCTTTATCGATTGTTATGCGACTGCTTCGCCGTAAGGTTGGAACTGTTCCACCTGCACAATTATTGAAAATTCAAGCTTTAGACTCAACACAGTTGGATGATTTAGCTGAGGCTGTACTTGATTTTTCAGATTTAAGCGATTTAGAAGCTTGGTTAGCGCAAAATTAAGGTTAGTGATGCAAGAGTGATCGCACTTCCTCAGATTACAGTAACAGCGATCGCAATGACGGGTTATTTAGTAACGCACCATCATCATAAAATCATACAAGCGATCGCTTTATTCTAAGTTGGGGCTGCTCATTACAGAAATCTCTCCATTCTGTATAAAAGACTCTTTCAACTTCATGCATCGCTAAGACAATGGGGTTGCCAAACTCCTTAAGCAAATAGCGGCCAACATAGCGAGTACAACGCTGACTATTGCCCAAAGGCATATTTCAATACTCATCAACTTTGTCAGTCATTTCCAGTTCATCAGTTAACCAAGTACAGAACTGGCGAAAGAAAAGGTCAGCATTAGTTAAGGCGGCTTTATCAAACAATTGGAAATCCAGCAAAGCAACCCGCTTCCCTGCATTCACAGCAGTATTAATTGTGCGGATTAACAGAGAACTTTTGCCCATTTGCCGGGGGCCTTTAATTGTAATTGTCACACCCTGCCGCTCAATAGTCTCTAAAGTAAGTGCATCAGATGAGCGTTCCACGTAAAAAGCAGATTGCGATTCCATTGTCCCTTCTGGCATTTCCAGCGATACAGGTTGTGCTGAAGGAAAGGGATGGGGTAGGAGTGACGGCTGACTCATCTGGAGTAAATCTGCTTTCGATTTTTCTTCACTGATAGCCAATGAACAGCCAGAGACAGCCTGTAACAACTCTGCAATTAGTCGCGGCGTATCTTCTTCATCTTTCCAGAATGCCCAATTAATCCCATTTAAGTAAGCACTTAAGGGATACAGGAACGGTTCTTGATACGCCAGACGCACCGGGAGAATTATCGGTCGTCCTGATTGTGATTTTGCCAAGTGGTGTGCTGTCTCTATTTCTGCTACCACCATCTCGCTGCTAGTTGACAAAGCAGAAAGGAAAGTAATCAAAAAATCAGCTTGGCGGATTTCTGCTTCAATACATTCAGCCCAGCGTGTACCAACAGACATGGTTTGGTCAATAAAAACTTTGTGCTGCTGGGATAGTGCTTGGAAGACTTGCACCGCTACTGGTTCATCGGGGCTAGCATTACGCTTGTAGCTGATGAAGATGCGTTTAGCCTGTGAGTTTAACATTACTATTAACCTTGTCTTCCTTCAGCTTTTTGAGTGGAAAAGCTTATCTAATTGCGTGTCAATTTTGTACAGAAGTTGGGTAATTCTGTGCTTCGTCATCCAAGGGCGGTTTTTCCCTATTTCGAGAATTAGCTGAACAAATTAGGATTTTATTTACAGCGCTATCAATTAGTTACACTCTACTACAGCGCAGTTGCAGGTAATTACCGACAGCACAAAAAAATCGTTCACGGAGCTAAAAGACTCATTAACGGAGTTCAAACACTCGTTAACGGAGTTCAAAGGCTCATTAACGGAGCTAAAAGACTCATTCACGGAGCTAAAAGACTCATTCACGGAGTTCAAAGACTCGTTCACGGAGCTAAAAGACTCGTTCACGGAGTTCAAAGACTCATTAGAGATATAAAAAATAATGTAGAGACGTAGCAGTGCTACGTCTCTACAAGGGTTCTAGATAATGCATATTTAATTTCTAGAGATATCTATGAATAGAATTCAAGGGAATTAACCCCATCCCAAACGCAAACAAAGCCTGCGTAGACAGGCTTTGTTTGGTAGCGCCAGACTATAAGTCTATGGACGCTTTGATATTTTTGCAACAGATTAAAAGACTAATTTCAATTAACGTTTCTGACTGCTCCCTTCACTGCATCGCCTGCATCTTCAGCTGTGCGCTTAACATTTTTACCAGCATCATCAGCCCCACGCTTCACATTTTTTGTTACATCTTCGGTAGCATTCTGGGTATTACCCTTGATATTTTCAATTCCTCGCTGAGTCCCCTTTACAAGACCTTCGCGCAATTCCTCAGCTGAACTGCCGATATCTTCACCCAGGTTTTTTACTCTTTCACCAAGGGGTGTCCCTTGCTGAAAATTCCGGCCATATTGCTCTCGACTGTCAACTCCCTTCTGATCAATATTCTTTTGAGCATTTTTCACTAACGCCTCAGCTCTGTCATTAGCTGCCTTTTCATCTATCGCTCTGGGATCTACATCACTAAAGTTATTTATCCCACCAGCAGGAGAATTCAGAGGATAATCTTTAGTGGAATCAGATCGCTCGACATTAGGTGCTTGATAACCAGGCTGTGGTGGCTGTGATGCTACTCCTGGGGCACCACAAGCCTGAGTCAAAAATAGGAATATCCCTGCTAAAAAAACAGTTAAAACTTTCAAAGGACGAATATTTTTCAGCCAAGTCATTGCTTTTTTCATAGTTTTCACTCCTTGCATTTTTTGTGACTATTTTTGTGACTAGTTAAACTTCAACCAAGATGGCATTTGGAATTACTTTTGTATCCCAAGCATTCAGAAAGAATAATAACTTTAATTAATAATATGAATAATTAAATGATTTTTACCTCTAGCGCAAGTCACATTTGAATTAGCGCAAAAGGAATAATTTTATCTAACTCTAGGGAGATATAAACTAAAATAATATGATTGTTGTCAAAAGAGCTACATCAACCTGTTTGATACTTCAAAAGCTTTGGATATATAGCTGATGTCCCATAATATTTGAGTATTTAGCCTTTGTTGCTCTACCATTAAATGACTAAATTCATGAAGCAATTTTTACGCTGGATAATTTTGGGAGGGACGCTGTTTTTTTTAGGAAAAGCTCTGAAAGATAATTGGATTGGAGTGACTGCTATCCGCATTGATGATGTAGGATGGGCAATTATGGCGATCGCTACAGGGGTAACTTTACTAGCTCATACTTGGGCAGGCTGGATCTGGACTTGGATTTTGCAAGAGTTAAATCAACCTGTATCATCTCCCCAATTCATCCAGGTTTACCTAAAAACGAACATCGCTAAGTATTTACCAGGTAATATCTGGCATCATTACGGGCGAATTGTCGCCGCCAAAAATGCCAATATTCCTACAGGTGCAGCCACCTTAAGCGTTTTGCTAGAACCGCTACTCATGCTAGCAGCGGCTTTAATCATCATTGTCATCAGCAGTAGCCAGTTTGCAGCAGCGAATACTACCTTTGTTATACAAGTACTACAATTTCTCAGTTTAGCTGTAGTCCTTGGTGCGATTCATCCCTGGTTTTTGAACCCAGTTATTCGCTTTTTGTACAAATTAAAAGCAAAAAAATCTGCTGCTACCACTCAACCAACTGTTCCCTTCAGTCTTAAAAGCTACCCTTTACGCCCTTTGTTAGGAGAAGTGGGCTTTATGGGACTACGCGCCACTGGGTTTATACTAACTATGTTCGCCTTGGGTTCGTTGAATGCGAATCAAATTCCTTTGTTGCTAGGGGCTTTTAGTTGCGCTTGGTTATTAGGGTTTGTGATACCGGGTGCGCCTGGGGGATTAGGTGTGTTTGAAGCGACTGCGTATGAACTTTTACGACACCACTTTCCAGCTGCCTTAGTATTTAGTGCGATCGCTCTGTATCGCCTCATTAGTATTCTAGCTGAAACTGCGGGTGCTGCCCTGGCTTGGTTAGATGAACACCTTGCAAAATCATGAATCAGGTTAAACTCATTTTTGTCTATCTACTTTCATCTGTGAAAACACACGATAACTATCCAGATTTAATTGCTGATTACTGCTTTGTTCCTCTTCTTCCATCTTAATCAAGTTATATTCTACATTTTCTGCATAAATGGCAAACGTGATATTAAAAATCTCTATAAAATTTATTACCCCTTTGCATTCCTCTTCGGAATAGTTTTCGTAAAAACGAATCAAATGAGCAATCCGAGTTTCTAAATGTCTCCGGGAATTTCTACAAATCAAAATAATCTTTAATAATATAATTACCAAGGTTAAAGCATGACCTTGGTTAATTAATAATATAAATAATTCCGAAGGCTCTTTAGCATTTTCTATTGTAAAGTAATCAATCACTCGATTACAAGTTCTCAAGAAAAATTCTTTAGTGACAATTTCTTGATTATAATCCGTCTTCCATAAGGATAAACTATGTGCAAACTGCTGCCGCCAAGTCTCGACTGATTTTTGATTTTCTACAGAAATAAATAGATATTTTTCTAGGTTTATTTTAAATTCTTTCAGGGTTTGATTTTCAGTTTGTTTGATAAATATATGGGCAATATTATCATGACTAAATACACCTCTTTTTAAAACAATTGCTTTTATTAAGCGCAGAGCTTGGTCTCCTAAAATACTGGGATTTTTATAGCGTGTTGTGTTTGATACGGCAGATTGAGAACGAGCAATATACATTGCAAGTTCAAACTTAAATTTATCTTTTATCTGTTTAGAAAGCCTCCTAGCAGCCTCTTGTTGTTCTTTAGGGTTCTTATTATTAACAGATTGATCGATCAATAAATAGGAAGTGTAGCGATTAGCCCAATGACCTTTAGATGATTCTTCATATTTAGTAGCAAATAATTTCAGATCCTTGTAATCTTTGCTCTTGGAAAAATTCTCTAACCAGATTTTACAAGTTTTTACTACTGGAGGATTATTGTCCTTAATTTTCAGATTTTCATTAACAAATAAATTAACTAAATCTTGGATATACTTGTCTTTTCGATTACTTTTCCAATTATTAACTATGATGTAGCAGCACCGTTTCAATGTATTATATAGTTCCTGTTCATGCTCATCTAGAAAAACACTATATATTCCAGGTATATAATCAGAATATTCGGAATCAAGACCGTCTATAAATAAACTTTTGAATTCACGTAAAACATCCTCTGGTGGCAATTTATTGACAATTTCCACAAAGAAGCTATAAACCTCTTCTTGGGTAGTTTGCACATCTATTTGGCTAGAGTTAGATGTAGCACAATGGGGATTTTCCTGACTAATTGATAAACGATTAGCGGTCATTTCACTTATCAGGACAAAAAGGCTTCCTGTTCATATTATTACCAGCTTAACCTTGGTGAACAGGAGCATCAATCTATTATTCGGAAATTCAGTCATCTTTTTACATAAATTTGATTAAATCGGGCTATAAATAAAGTATTAAAGACAAATTGTTTAATACTTCATCAAATAGTTCAGTGAAATCACTTATTTATAACCAGAAAAGACCATACATAGATATATAGATATATGAATATGGGCGGGTTGTATCTAAATCTATAGATACAACCCACCCATACCTTTTATCGAAGGTGTGACTTTACCCATAACTTTGCCGCGCTTGGAATCATAAGTTTGCCGCAGACAAGGTTGTAATGCCTATATTGTGTCAGACAAAATAACCTCGTTACCTTGCCTGTGGAACCATAACCTTGCCGCCAGTCCAAATTGGAAGCATAAACTTGCCGTGAGTCATCTTATAGTTTTATTATAATCGCTCCACTAAGATCGCTATCAGACGACTTAATTCGTTCACTCGCATCTCTAACGAGTCGGTTTTTCCCTCTGTCGTCTGAATTTTTTTACTTAAATTAGATAGATTCCGCTCTAGCGAACTAACCCTGTCTTAGAGTTTTACGTTTTATATCAGAAACACATCCTATATGTAGGTACTTAAAAGCTTCAAAACTTCTAACTTCTGGAAAGAGCTTTTGATACAACTGGCAGTATTCGTCCACAAATTTTACTGTGGGTGCAGGTGGGCGAGGCTCAACCATACTCTCTGTCTGGTGTTTTTGCGATCGCCCCTAATTATACTTTGTCGAGAGTGATAAAAGAGGGTTAATATAGCCAAATGATGATCGGACAAAGCTGAGGTTATCATCTCTTCTACAGCAGGGAGGCTCTGCGGCTCCATCAGAAGAGAAGTAATCTCACTCAAAAATTTGAAAATCTCCTGAGCTATCCTGTCACCAGATAATTTATATGCTTCGGATTTTATCCGAAATTCCTCGCTGTAATTTTGGCATTCTTTTGGGATTTTTTTATCTAATATCTCTGTCCATTGATACTTATCAAAGTCTGATAACTCAAACTGTGGTACGAGATTCAAATTGTGACATATTTAGAGTTTATGAGGCATTCTTTGGGATTTCAAATAAAAAATTATCCAAACTGTAGGGTTTGTTTGATGGAAGCCATAACGCACCATCGCTACAACAAGAAGTAATAAAAGACTCATTTAGTAGCAAATCACTGAAGAAAGCGAGTAGTTCCAAATTGAATTCTATAAAAATTAATTAATATAATAAATAGGGACTGAGAAATACATCTCAGTCCCGATAAAAAAGCGGGCTAACCGCTATTTATATGGTTAACCCGTGCAGCTTTGGGAACGCGCAGAGAAATTGTTATTGCAATACCAACTTCACATTGGCGTTTTGCAGACCGCGCTGTTTAACTTCAGCCAAAGTTTTGTTAACGGCATACTTTTGGTTGATTGAGTTGATCAACTCGGTTTGGTTGTGCTTCTTAGCAACGCCCCACAAGTCAGCGATTAGGTCAAAAGAACCATCGCCATTGCGAGACCAGCCGAGGTCATATTCGCCTTCCAACACGGCAACGATGTCAGAACGGACACGCTGACCGTTATAACCACGGACATCAGCTTCAGTCTTTACGCTGATACCGAGGTCGCGCAAGGAAGCCTTGAGGATTTCGGCATCGGTGATTTTGGTACGCAGGGTGCTAAAGTGAGACATTTGGGTTTCCTCCAATGAGAAGATTGAGAAAAACGACAACGGTTTGTTTTGGGCGAAGCCGCGCTTAAAAGGATGCGGCTTTTCTTATAACTGCTAGCATTTTCAGCTAGCCTTTCCCCCTGGGATGGCAGAGGAAAGCTTTTAAAACTCCATTCGCTGATATTCAGCTACGGAGGATGCTGCGGGGCGTGCGCGCTGTCTGGCCCAATCTCTCAGAGCCGTTACTTGTTCTTGCATCGTTCGAGACAGCGGCAATGTTGCCTTCAGTGCAGCAATAATATCTAGTTGGGTGAACTCCCGATCTTGGGCAAAAGCTTCATACATTGCCGCAACGATCGCTTGCTCAACTTCTGCCCCAGAAAAGCCATCAGACATCTTGGCTAGTTGCTCAAGATCGAATCGAGAGATGTCTTCACGGCGTTTCGTGAGATGAATATTGAAAATATCCTGCCGTTCTTCCGGTGTTGGCAGATCGACAAAGAAAATTTCATCAAAGCGTCCTTTCCTCAAGAATTCGCCAGGTAAACGTTCTACTCGGTTGGCGGTTGCCATCACGAACACTGGTGATTTCTTATCTTGCATCCAAGTGAGGAAAGAGCCGAAGATTCTACTTGAAGTCCCCCCATCAGAATCAGATGAACCTCCACTACCAGCAAAGGATTTATCTAATTCATCGATAAACAATATCGCTGGGGAAATAGATTCTGCTGTTTTCAGGGCGTTCCGCAAGTTTGCTTCACTTCGTCCCACCATTGAGCCGTCGTAGACTCGCCCCATATCTAACCGCAACAGTGGTAAACCCCACAGCCGGGAAGTAGTTTTGGCAATTAGTGACTTACCGCAACCGGGAACTCCTAAAATTAACATTCCCTTTGGTTGAGGCAAACCATACTCTCTCGCTCTTTCTGTGAAAGCGTTAGAGCGCTGCTTGAGCCATCTTTTTAACTCTTCTAAGCCACCTACAGCATCAATAGTTTCATCTTCTTCAATGTATTCTAAGATGCCATTGCGCCGAATTAGTTGCTTTTTCTCAGATAAAACGATGTCTACTTCATCTTCCGTCAAGCGCTCTTTAGTTACCTGTGCCTTACGGTAGACTTTCTCAGCTTCATCTTTAGTTAGACCCAAAGCAGCTCTGAGAAGTTTTTCTCTGGCTTCTGTTGTCAGTCGCCGACCACGATTTTGCTCTATATGGTGAGTTAAGACTTTATTCAACTCAGCCATATCTGGCAATGTAAAGTCGAGAACAACAACTTCTTTTTCCAGTTCTATAGGTACTTGCTGCATCGGAGACATCAAAATGATGTTCTTTTGCATACCTTTGAAACTAGCGATCGCATCACGCAACGATCGGTTAGTTGCAGGCGCATCTATAAAAGGATGTAAATCTTTAAGAATAAATATACTTGGTTCTTTCTGCCGGATGATCCACTCAATCGCCGCCTCTGGAGACACGGTATTATGTTGCGTCACATTCCGGGGTTGACCATACTCAACAATCCCGTGTGTTACTGTCCAAACAAATACTCGACGCTGGGGCTTTAATAACTGGGCGATTGTGGAAATTGCTTGCTCGGCCCGCTCTTCCTCGGAGGTCACAAGGTAGATTAAAGGGTATTGAGCTTGAATTAGGATCTTGAGCTCTTCGTTCATACTTCGACCTACTTGAGACCTTATAGAGACAGTAGAGACATTGCTTCTGGTAAAGAAAACCGAATCATAAATATCTATTTAGCAAGGAACTAACTCTTCCTCACCCTTGGGATTGGTTTCATTTTCATCCATCTCATCTAGAGAAAGATGCTCTTGACCAACCACTCCTGGTTGATTGCCTAAAGTAACCAGTTCCCCATCACGTAAGACTAGTGAACTATCACAAGTTGGGCATGAATAAACTCTATGAGTCCGCCCATAAGTAGAATCTTCTAACTCGTCAACTAATTCCTGATTAGATAGATAAAAACCAAGGGCACGTTCGGCAAGTTCGGACATTGGCTCGGAATCGACTGCTGAACGAATCTTCAGTTTTCTGTGCAACTCTGGCGATAAATACAAAGTGACCTTTTGCTTAGTTTGCGTTTGCATATAACTCTTTAACGGTCTTACCCGGGTATGTATATCAAGTTATCTGTTCTTTTATTGGTTGTCAAGACAGTAAAACGTTTTAACGCCTATTTTGTTACATTTGTTTACATTGGGTTTGCTGGCATCATCACATTTGATGGGTTGTACTTGATCATTAGTGGCTCTAGCCCTTGAAATTGAGCGATAAATCGCTCACTACGAAACTCTTAAAATTGATGTGGCAGACTACTAGTTAGCTGATTGAGAATAGTGCAATATCAGAGTTTCTGGTATTTCTATAAAATCAGTAACTTTGGCGAAATGTGTGATGTAAATGGCTACTGCTAATAAAATCTGTAGTTTGGGGCGAAGAATTTATCGGTTTGCCGCCAGCGTTAGCGGAGTCATTGCCCTGTTAATCATGCTGTGGGGTTGTACTGCAAATGATTTTAACGCCGGAGCGATCGCCTGGAAAATTTATAGCAACTCCCGTTATGGCTTTGAATTTCCATATCCGAGTAACTGGACTTCTTTAGCAGCCTCAGAAAATGGTGATGGAATTGCGTTTATTTCACCACAAAATAACTCCGTGCAAATTCGGGGGTGGGCAAGTCAGCAGCTACCAAACGATCGAGAGTCAGTGAAAAAGATTAAATCCAACTTTCAGACCGCCCAAGGAGTCTCTGGGATGCTGGTTGTAGAAGTCGATGGACGAGGAGGTTCAATGAGACTTACAGTAACTCAGAGTCCAGTGAACTACTATTGGCAGGGACAAAGCAAGAGCCAAGATTTTCAAGATTACTATCGTTTGTTTTATTACATTGCCCAGCAGTATCGCATTCCGAAGTCCTGAGTGAGGAGAATTCCCTGCATTTTCCCCATTTTCCCTTGCTCGTTGCTCTCTAAATCYACATCTCTCTCAGAATGATGATTGAGARGGTACAGAAACCTGRTAGATTTAGCTATCAGCGAGTAAAAACTGGTGAAGATGAAAGTCCTGGTTATTGGTGGTGATGGATATTGCGGTTGGGCAACTGCTCTTTACCTTTCCAATCGAGGTTATGAAGTTGGAATTTTAGATAGTTTGGTGCGGCGGCATTGGGATAATGAACTTGGTGTCGAAACTCTCACTCCGATCGCACTAATTCAACAACGTCTCCAGCGCTGGCAAGATTTGACGGGTAAATCGATCGACTTGTTCATCGGCGATATTACGAATTACGAGTTTCTCCATAAAACATTACAGCAATTTCAGCCAAATGCCCTGGTGCATTTTGGTGAACAGCGTTCGGCCCCATTTTCCATGATTGACCGAGAACATGCAGTTGTTACCCAGGTCAATAATGTAGTTGGGACGTTGAACTTGCTGTACGCCATGCGGGAAGATTTCCCCGACTGTCATTTGGTGAAGCTGGGGACGATGGGTGAATACGGTACACCCAACATCGACATCGAAGAAGGGTATATCACCATTGAACACAATGGACGCAAGGATACCCTACCTTATCCCAAGCAACCCGGTTCGATGTACCATTTAAGCAAAGTTCATGATAGTCATAACATCCACTTTGCTTGCCGGATTTGGGGATTGCGGGCAACTGATTTAAATCAGGGTGTAGTTTATGGTGTCTTAACCGAAGAAACGGGGATGGACGAACTATTGATTAATCGGCTGGATTACGATGGTGTGTTTGGTACTGCACTAAACCGCTTTTGTATTCAAGCAGCGATTGGACATCCGTTAACTGTCTACGGTAAAGGTGGACAAACTCGCGGATTTTTGGATATTCGGGATACAGTCAGATGTGTGGAATTAGCGATCGCTAATCCTGCCGAAGCTGGTGAATTCCGCGTATTTAACCAATTTACCGAACAATTCAGCGTCGGTGACTTGGCATTGATGGTGAAAAAAGCTGGTAACGCTATCGGATTGAACGTAGAAATCAATCACTTAGATAATCCCAGGGTTGAAAAAGAAGAACATTACTTCAACGCTAAAAATACAAAATTGCTTGATTTAGGTTTGCAGCCTCACCTGCTCTCTGATTCTCTCCTCGATTCTCTGTTAAACTTTGCTATCAAGTATCAGACGCGAGTAGATCACAAACAAATTCTGCCTAAAGTCTCTTGGCACAGAAATTAAAATAAACCCCAGTAAATCGTGGGTCTAAAAATGGTCGTCGTATTTTAGCACAATATGACGACCAACTATTTATTATTTATCAGGTGTATCTTCCAGCTACTACTAAATTTACTGTTTACTGTTTACTACAGTTATTTTGATTGTGCAGAATTGATTACAGGACGCGAGACAGTTTACTCTGTGTTTAATAGCAAAATGCACTCTTAAGCTGAGATTATCTGCCTGGACTGAATAGTTTTTTATGAGAATTGCCCTATTTACCGAAACCTTTTTACCCAAGGTTGACGGCATTGTAACGCGCCTGCGCCATACTGTCGATCATCTCCAGCGCAGTGGTAATCAGGTGTTGGTGATTGCCCCTGATGGAGGCATCACAGAACACAAAGGCGCTAAAGTTTACGGCGTTAGTGGCTTTCCTCTGCCATTGTATCCAGAATTGAAAATGGCATTACCCCGCCCAGCCATTGGTTACATCTTAGAAGAGTTTAAGCCTGATATTATTCATGTCGTGAATCCAGCCGTTTTGGGTTTGTCTGGTATATTTTATAGCAAAATCCTCAAAGTCCCCTTGGTGGCCTCTTATCATACCCATTTACCCCAATATCTCCAGCATTACGGCTTAGGGATGCTGGAAGGTTTTCTTTGGGAACTGCTCAAAGGTGCTCATAATCAAGCAGCTTTAAATCTGTGTACCTCCACAGCAATGATACAGGAACTGACAGCACACGGTATTGAACGTGTAGATTTATGGCAGCGTGGGGTAGATACAGAATTATTTCACCCCGATTTAGCTAGTGTAGAGATGCGATCGCGCTTATCGCAAAATCATCCAGAAAGCCCATTGCTACTTTACGTGGGGCGACTTTCCGCTGAAAAAGAAATTGAGCGCATCAAACCAATTTTAGAAGCAATTCCCCAAGCGCGGTTGGCATTGGTTGGAGACGGGCCGCACCGTCAAGCATTGCAAAAACACTTTGCTGGCACAAACACTTATTTTGTTGGGTATCTTATGGGGCAAGAGTTAGGTTCTGCATTTGCGAGTGCTGATGCCTTTATCTTTCCTTCCCGTACAGAAACACTGGGCTTAGTGCTACTAGAAGCGATGGCTGCTGGCTGTCCTGTGGTAGCAGCCCGTTCCGGGGGAATTCCTGATATTGTCACAGATGGGGTAAATGGATATCTTTTTGAGCCAACAGCAGATGTTCAAGGAGCGTTAGCTGCTACTATTCGACTCTTAGAACAAAAACAACAAAGAGATATCATCCGTCAAAATGCCCGCCAGGAAGCAGAAAGTTGGGGTTGGGCAGCTGCCACCAGGCAGCTACAAGATTACTATCAAAAGGTGATATTTTCTTTTTCTGAACAGTTGGCAAAATAAGAGGTAGGGGGTGGGGAAATGAGGTAGCAGGGGAGGCAGGGGGAGCAGGGGAAGAAGAATTAATAACCATGCCCTATGCCCTATGCCCTATGCCCAAAATCTAAAATTCCCATGACCGAAACAGACTCATGATACAAGCCCATTTATTTATGGGGATTATTAATTTTGAATTTTGAATTTTTAATTCGGAGCGAAGCAACGTGACACTCCCCAACTCTGGCAGCGTCTTGGCTACATTAACTGAACTGACTCAAGTTAATCGTACTCACGCCCTACTGCGTCGCGTCAAAGACTTATCTGTTAATGAATTTGTTTGCTTACTCGACTTTATAACTGCTGAGTTCCAGCAATTTCTAAGAGCTATTGAACTGATCAATAATGAAGCTCTAGAAACTATGTTGGAGAAAGTATTAGAAGCTATCACCCTCAAAATTGGTCAAATTCTCCAAGCAGAACATACAGCCATTTTTTTAGTTGACTATGACAAAGGTCAATTGTGGTCAAAAGTTCCTCAAGATAATACCCAAAAATTCTTAGAAATTCGTACTCCCATTACAGTGGGTATCCCTGGCCATGTTGCTAGTACAGGTCAATACCTGAATATATCTGAAACTTATACTCATCCCCTATTTAGCCCAGAACTTGAAAAACAAATGGGCTATAAAATCCGTAATATTTTATGTATGCCCGTTATCAGTAGCAAAAACCAGACTGTAGCGGTAGTGCAACTAGCTAATAAAACCGGGAATGTTCCGTTTAATCATGATGATGAAGAACGTTTTCGAGACTTTGCGGCTTCAATTGGGATTATCCTGGAAAGCTGTCAATCTTTTTATGTAGCGGCTCGTAATCAAAGAGGCGCAACGGCTTTGTTGCGGGCAACTCAGACACTGGGGCAAAGTTTAGATTTAGAAGCAACTTTGCAGATAGTCATGGAACAAGCTCGAATTTTAATGCAAGCAGACCGTAGCACACTGTTTTTATATCGTAAAGAGCTAAACGAACTCTCGACGAAAGTTGCAGTGGCAGCAGATGGCACAAACTTGATAGAAATTCGCATTCCCGCTAACCGTGGCATAGCGGGATATGTAGCTTCCACTGGTGAAGCCTTAAATATTTCCGATGCTTATAAAGACCCCCGCTTTGACCCAACTATAGATAAAAAAACTGGTTATATAACTCGTAATATCCTATGTTTACCAGTATTTAATTCTGCAAATGAATTGATTGGTGTTACACAATTAATTAATAAGCAACAAAACAGTTTTACTGCTTCTGATGAAGAGTTTATGCGGGCTTTTAATAATCAGGCAGGAATTGCCTTAGAAAATGCTCGGCTGTTTGAAAATGTGCTGTTAGAAAAACAGTATCAAAAAGATATTTTACAAAGTCTGTCAGATGCTGTGATTTCTACAGATATGGCAGGACAGATTGTCACGATTAATGATGCAGCTCTAGAGTTGCTGGGTTGTCCGATAGGAGACGCTAATAGTAAAAACAACAAGATTTTGTGGGAACAAAATTTGATTGGTCGTTTCGTTTGGGAAGTTGTGCCAATTGAAAATCTCCAAATGCGACTAGAAGATAGTCTAAAAACTGGAGCTAAACATTATGTGCCAGAGCAAAGTTTGATGCTGGGACTTTATCAAGCGCTGAGTGAAAATCAGGACGGGTTAAATGCTCCGCTACCGTTAACAGGACTTAGGAATCAGCACTCAATTTTAGCACTGCGCGATCGCACTAACCCCGATATTTTTATTCCCTGGAATCAACCTCTGACTCCCCAATCTGAGTTTCTCACTTCTAATGAGGTACAAACATTAGAACGCAATATCAATCTTACTGTTAATCCCCTGACTAACCCAGAAGGCAGTGTACGCGGTGGTTTGGTGGTCTTAGAAGACATTACTCAGGAAAAACGGATGAAAACTACCATGTCCCGCTACCTGACGCCCCATGTCGCTGAACAAGTTATGGCACTGGGGGAAGATGCTTTAATGGTAGGCGAACGGAAGGAAGTAACTATCTTATTTTCTGATATCCGAGGCTACACAACACTTACGGAAAATCTCGGTGCAGCTGAGGTGGTATTGCTGCTCAATCAGTATTTTGAAACGATGGTGGAGGCGGTTTTTAACCACGAAGGCACTCTTGATAAATTTATTGGTGATGCCTTAATGGCGGTATTTGGTGCGCCGCTACCATTGACAGAAAATCATGCTTGGAGGGCTGTGCAGTCAGCGTTAGATATGAGACGCCGCTTAGAGGAATTTAACCAACGGCGAATTATCCAGGCGCAACCACAAATTCGTATTGGCATTGGGATTAGTTCTGGGGATGTGGTTTCGGGTAATATTGGTTCCCGCAAACGGATGGATTACACCGTCATTGGAGATGGTGTAAATTTAAGTTCGCGCTTGGAAGCGGTAACTAAAGATTACGGTTGTGATATTCTTTTGAGTGAATTTACTTACCAATTGTGCAGCGATCGCATTTGGGTGCGCCAGTTAGATAAAATTCGAGTCAAAGGGAAACACCAAGCAGTTAATATCTACGAGTTAATTGGCGATCGCACTACTGAGTTAGATGCCAACACTCAAGAGTTTTTATTTCATTATGATACTGGACGCGCTGCTTATTTATCGCGCAACTTCTCACAAGCGATCGCTTGTTTTGAGTCCGCCAAATCTATCCAACCCCAAGACCGAGCTGTTGATATCCACCTAGAGCGTGCGCGTAATTACCAACAAATGCCGCCTCCAGAGTCCTGGGATGGTATTTGGACAATGCTTACTAAGTAGTCATTTGTAATTTGTCAGTTCCTCATATCCAATGGTCTATTCAATCTTTAGTCTCTCCCTGGTCATCTTGAAACGGATCTTCGCCAATTCCTAGCTCTTTTTTTGAGCGTTTCAACTGTTTCCACAGATCCTTTATTTGTTCGTAAGCTGCACCTGGAGGCACTTTTCCACCTGTTTCTAAGTTGCAAATGTAACTTACCCGTTGAGCAAATTCCTGGAGATTTGCATTAAAAACTAAGTTTTCTGGCTTAACTTGACCGTAGTAGCGACCACGAGGGAAGAGAAAATCATCCTTGTTCACTATCTTTTTCTCCATTTATTCAATTCACCTTATGTTTAGGTTTATGAAGCTGAACCACTATCTAGCCTAATCTTTACTTTTGTCAGATTGGGGTAAATGAGATCATCCAACTGGTTTTCCAATTGTTGATATAGGAATTGGTTGATTCAGATTTTGAGACTAGAAAATAAAGCTTGCAATATTTGGTGTTGTAAATATTACAAAAAAATTTCCACTAATGTAACTAGAGAGAATATTTGATTTTCCTCACAGTTGTCAATTTATCTCATCTTAATTTATGAAGTTAAAATTGTAATTAGCTTCAGTTGAAACCTTTAGATACAAATTATTATGACATACCAGTATGTCTTGGTAACTTATTTTCTCAAAACTAATTAAAATCCTGATAGTAAAACTACTTAGGTGAGGGTACTAGATACGAAAGCCAATTGCCCTCTGTTAAAAGTTAGAGATTTAGTTCTAAATATTTGGTAACTGGCTATTAACCAGCGATCGCGCAGAGAAAATTGGTCTGGACATTGGTAATTAATTATTTTACCCTGCCCCAGCTTCCTCTTAAATAGTCACCAATGGCTAATAGTTAATAACTAAAGATAAAATGGTGAAGCCTCCAAGGACAAACAACTTTTGTCCATCGCCTAAAACATTACCTGCCACCATGTCTGTTAATTCCAAGTTATACGAAGGCAAAGCAAAAATTCTTTATACAACAGACGATCCAGAAGTCTTGTTGGCTGATTTTAAGGACGATGCCACGGCGTTTAACGCCCAAAAGCGTGGCAGCATCGAAGGTAAAGGAGAAATTAATTGTAGCATTTCCAGCCAGCTTTTTAAACAGTTGGAGGCTTATGGTATAAAGACTCACTTTCTCGATAGTCCTGCCCCGAATCAAATGCGGGTGAGGGCAGTAAAGATTTTCCCCTTAGAAGTAGTGATCAGAAATATTGCTGCTGGCAGTTTGTGTCAGCAAACAGGTTTACCAGTGGGTACAATTCTGAAACAGCCTTTGGTTGAGTTTTATTACAAAAACGATCAATTAGGAGATCCTTTGCTTACACGCGATCGCCTGTACCTGCTAGAACTAGCGACTGCGGAACAAGTAGACGCAATTACACATCTAGCATTGCAAATCAATGAATTTCTCAATAACTTTTGGCAGCGGTGTGGCATTACCCTAGTAGACTTCAAACTAGAGTTTGGTTTGGACTCACAACAGCAGTTGCTCTTGGCAGATGAAATTAGCCCCGACACCTGCCGTTTGTGGGATACCGCAGAAAAGGACTCAAACCGCCGGGTAATGGACAAAGATCGCTTTCGCCGAGACTTAGGAAATGTAGAGGATGCCTACCAGGAGGTCTTACAAAGAGTGCTAAAAGCAGTAGAAACTATAAGTTAACCAGGTAAAAACCAAAAGGTCAGAAGGAATTATATTTAACTTTTGCCTTTTGCCTTTTGCCTTGTAAAGTAAAAAAGCAAAAGAAAAAAAATTATGTTTTGAGTTTTACCTTTGGCATAAGGGCATTATTGCCTTGTGATGGTGTGTGTGTGGTCGTGAAGAGGAATATAAGTAAAATGCGTTTATCTCCCGTATTGCTGGCAGCAGTAGCAATTGCAGCCCCGTTGGGTGGTTCATTGAGTGCAAATGCAGAAACCGCCAACAGTTCAAAACAGACAACAGAAGTTTTGACACTAGAAACAAATCAGCAGCCAGAAAAGGACACTGGTCAGGTTCACTCTAGTAAAAGTCTAGAATCTCGACCTAAATCCACAGGAGTTATAGAGGCGGAGCGTCCCCAATCCCGCGTCGTCGCAATTTACCCTGCCAACCCAGCAGCGATGCCTGCGGCGGGCTACGCCTACGCGACCCCAAAGGTAATTGTGCCAACCTCCACAACGCCAATAACTGCACAAACCCCTGAAATCAATCCCAGCCCTACTCAACAGCCATCTCCGGCTCCAGATATTCCACCGCCAGAAATTCAACAACCAACGCCTTCTCCAACTCCTGAGACCACTCCAGTTCCAGAAAATGTTAATCCACCGACAACGGAACCTTTATTACCCACAACTCCAGAACCATCAACCGCTCCTGACATTCCTCTCCCAGCTAATCAACAAAGAACACCTGCGCCATTCCCAGGCACTACTCCCAGCCCCCAGAATGTTAACCCGCTCCCAGGCACTACTCCCAGCCCCCAGAATGTTAACCCACCGACAACTCCGGGCAATACTCAACCCAACACAGCCCCAGAAGCCAATGATCCCCGCGTACTGGTATCGGAAGTAGTAGTTAGATCCCAGGCTGGCCAACTATCACCAGAACTGGAAAGCCAAGTTTACAGAGTAATTCGTACCCAACCAGGACAAACAACCACCCGCAGCCAACTGCAAGAAGATATTAACGCCATCTTTGGTACTGGCTTCTTCTCCAACGTCCAAGCAGCGCCAGAAGATACCCCCTTGGGAGTGCGAGTTAGCTTTGTTGTCCAGCCTAACCCCGTCCTCAGTAAAGTAGAAGTGCAAGCCAATCCTGGCACTGGTGTCGCTTCTGTACTACCAGCTAACACTGTGGATGAAGTCTTTCGGGAGCAGTATGGCAAAATTCTCAATTTGCGTGACTTGCAAGAGGGCATCAAGCAGTTAAACAAGCGGTATCAAGACCAAGGTTACGTCCTAGCCAACGTGATTGGAGCGCCACAAGTCTCTGAAAGCGGAGTTGTTACCTTACAAGTAGCAGAAGGGGTAGTAGAAAACATTAGAGTCCGGTTCCGCAATAAAGATGGTCAGGAAACAGACGAAAAGGGACAACCAATTCGCGGACGGACACAGGAGTACATCATTACCCGAGAAGTGGAGTTGAAGCCAGGACAAGTATTCAATCGCAACACAGTGCAAAAAGACCTACAGCGCGTGTATGGACTGGGACTGTTTGAAGATGTGAATGTGTCCCTTGACCCTGGTACTGACCCCAGCAAGGTGGATGTAGTAGTGAATGTAGCTGAACGCAGCAGCGGTTCTATTGCGGCTGGGGCAGGGATTAGTTCTGCTAGCGGACTTTTTGGAACAGTTAGCTATCAACAACAAAACCTGAACGGTAGGAACCAAAAACTGGGAACAGAAATACAGGTGGGAGAACGGGAACTGCTGTTTGACGTGCGGTATACTGACCCCTGGATCGCAGGAGATCCTTACCGGACTTCCTACACAACCAATATTTTCCGTCGCAGTTCTATTTCGTTGATTTTCGATGGTCAAGATGAAGACATTAGGACGTTTAATCCAGGTAATCCCACTGATGTAGATTCTCAGGATCGCCCCCGGATTCTCCGTGTAGGTGGCGGTGTCACCTTTACCCGTCCCTTGTCTGCCAATCCTTATAAAACTTCTGTCTGGACTGCCTCAGCGGGTTTACAGTATCAACGAGTTTCCGCCCGTGATAGTGATGGCAATCTGAGAAAAACAGGAGCGGTATTTGATGATGATACTGGAAACCGCCTCAGTGATGAAATTCCGCTGACCCTCTCTAGCAACGGGCAAGACGATTTACTACTGTTGCAAGTGGGGGCACAGCGCGATCTCCGTAATAACCCCCTCCAACCCACTAGTGGTTCTTATCTCCGCTTTGGAGTCGATCAATCAGTACCTGTGGGACTAGGAAACATTCTTCTCACCAGATTTCGGGGTAGCTACAGCCAATATTTACCCATTAAGCTGATTAGCCTCAGCAAAGGGGCACAAACTTTAGCATTTAACCTGCAAGCAGGAACAATCCTCGGTGACTTGCCTCCCTACGAAGCTTTTACTCTTGGGGGTAGCAACTCCGTTCGGGGTTATGAAGAAGGAGCATTAGGTAGTGGACGCTCTTATGTGCAAGCATCAGTTGAGTATCGGTTTCCAGTTTTTTCAGTAGTCAGCGGCGCACTATTTTTTGATCTCGGCAGCGACCTGGGAACTAGTACTAGGGCTGCTGAAGTGTTGAACAAAAATGGCAGTGGCTATGGTTATGGTCTTGGCGTTCGCGTCCAGTCTCCACTGGGGCCAATTCGGATTGATTACGGTATCAACGATGATGGTGATAGCCGGATTAATTTCGGGATTGGCGAAAGATTTTAATTTGTCATTGGTCAGTGGTCATTGGTCATTGGTCATTGGTCATTGGTCATTGGTCATTAGTGAATCACGAAGGACAACTGACAAAGGACAAATGACAATTAACTTTTCTGGATTAGCTTGCTAATTGTTACATTTACCTCAATACTGTTCCGATAAAGGGATTAATGACATTTTTCAGGGAATATCAGGGTTTTACCAAAACAGACGATGAACAATACTAAAGGAAATATATTGACTTTTCGGCTATGCGACAGCACACTCTAGCTGCCCAAATCACCCAAATAGGGGTGGGACTGCATAGCGGTGTGAATACCCAGGTGCGGATACTACCAGCCGAGGCTGGAAGTGGACGCTACTTTGTGCGGGTGGATTTACCGGATTTGCCGATCATTCCAGCCCAAGTTGCAGCAGTTAATCACACTGTTCTCTCAACTCAGTTGGGTAAGGGTGAGGTATATGTTCGCACGGTAGAGCATTTATTGGCAGCACTTTCGAGTCTGGGCGTGGATAATGCCCGGATTGAAATTGATGGCCCAGAAGTTCCACTTTTAGATGGTTCAGCAAGTGTGTGGACAGCCAATATTGCCCAAGTTGGCTTAGTCTCACAACCCGTTAACAACCCAGTTCCCTTGGCTATTACAGAACCAATATGGGTCTATCAAGGGGATGCCTTTGTATGTGCCCTGCCAGCACCAGAAACCCGCTTTAGTTACGGTATTGATTTTGACCTGCCCGCCATTGGTAATCAATGGTATAGTTGGTCACTAACCGCTGAACTAGGAAAAGCTTCTGCTAGCTTTGCTACGGAAATTGCTCCTGCGCGTACTTTTGGGTTACTGCATCAAATTGAACACTTACAAAAAACAGGGTTAATTAAAGGTGGCAGTTTGGATAATGCACTCGTTTGTGGCCCAGAAGGCTGGCTAAATCCACCGTTGAGATTTGCAAATGAGCCAGTCCGTCATAAAATCTTGGATTTAGTAGGAGATTTGAGTTTACTAGGAACTTTTCCTCGTGCTCATTTTTTAGCGTATAAAGCCAGTCATAATTTACACATTCAACTGGCTCAGAAAATTTTAGATTTTGGATTTTAGATTCGATCTAAAAGTTTCCATCCAAGATCATTAAGGCTTTGGATATACGCCTACCTACTCAACTTTTAGATAAAAAATCAACTACACGGCCAATGTCAATCCTCACTGAAGTGAATAGCATCGATACGACTACACCTACATCTACCGAACCACAGGGTATAAATGAGATTACAATTAGTTCTGAGATTAAAACAACTTTCACATCTGAAGAAATTCAAAAATTGCTACCCCATCGCTACCCATTTTTACTTGTAGACAAAATAATTGACTACGTGCCAGGTAAAAAAGCTGTTGGGGTTAAAAATGTCACTATCAACGAACCCCATTTTCAAGGACATTTCCCTGAACGTCCACTGATGCCAGGGGTGCTAATTGTTGAATCAATGGCACAAGTTGGAGGCATTGTGCTAACTCAAATGTCTTCGGTAGAAGGCGGGCTGTTCGTCTTCGCTGGTATCGATAAAGTTCGCTTTCGTCGCCAGGTTGTGCCGGGGGATCAACTAGTCATGACGGTGGAACTGTTATGGGTAAAACAACGTCGTTTCGGTAAGATGCAAGGTCGTGCCGAAGTTGATGGTCAACTTGCTTGTGAAGGGGAATTAATGTTTTCTTTAGTTAGCTAAAAGTTTGCTTTCGTGGTATGGGTATAGCCGTGAAATGCCCCTACTGAATCCTGTTTCAGGATAACAGTAAAAAAATCCACAACAGCATCTGAATAATTTCTTGATTTTCGCCGCCCTCTCTACGAGACGCACTCACAAACACACTTAACTTGCTTTGCCCGACACTTTCGTTCACTGAAATATTTCACACTCAACAACGCCAGTCGCCTCAATGGGGCGGTAGTCGGTACAACTCTCTTAATCAGAGTAACGCGCTGCCTCAAAAACCCCGCCTGGCGCTGGATTATTAAGACAGTTCTGGAGATTCACCCTTGAAAACGCTAATTCATCCAACTGCTGTAATTCATCCGAAATCGGAACTCCACCATACAGTGCAAGTCGGTGCCTATGCTGTGATTGGAGCGCATGTCAAAGTGGGCCCTGAAACAATAATCGGTGCTCATGCAGTGCTAGAGGGGCCTTGTGAAATTGGGGCGCAAAATCAGATTTTTACAGGTGCAGCCATCGGCATGGAACCCCAGGATCTGAAGTTTGTAGGAGAACCAACCTGGGTCAAAATTGGTGATAACAACTTGATTCGTGAGTACGTTACCATTAACCGCGCTACCGGTGCCGGTGAAGCGACGGTGATTGGTGATGGTAATCTGTTGATGGCTTATGTCCATGTGGCTCATAACTGCGTCATTGAAGACCAAGTAGTGATTGCTAACTCTGTGGCGTTGGCTGGTCATGTCCATATAGAGTCACGCGCTAGGCTCAGTGGAGTTTTAGGTGTCCATCAATTTGTGCATATTGGTAGACAGGCAATGGTGGGAGGTATGGCACGTATTGACCGAGATGTGGCCCCATATATGCTGGTGGAGGGAAATCCAGCACGGGTGCGAACTCTCAATCTTGTGGGACTCAAACGGTCTGGTATGGACTCAGCAGATTTACAAATGCTGAAAAAAGCCTTCCGCATTCTCTACCGTTCTGATTTGTCTTTTAAGGATGCTTTGGAACAGTTGGAATTGTTAGGAGATAGCGAAGAATTGCAGCATCTGCGACGCTTCCTTCTACTTTCTCAGATGCCTGGAAGACGTGGCTTGATTCCCAGTAAAGGGAAAAAAGGCGCAAGTGATGAATCGTGAGTTAGGAGTTAGGAGTTAGGAGTTATGAGTTATGAGTTGATAAATTACATTTTTTAACTCTTCACTCCTCATTCCTAATTCTTCACTTTTAACTCCTCACTTTTAATTCCTAACTCCTAACTTTAATTATCAAATGCGGATATTTATCAGCACTGGCGAAGTATCTGGCGATTTACAAGGGTCGCTACTAATTTCAGCGCTGAAGCGTCAAGCTGTGGCGATTGGGTTGGAATTAGAGATTGTGGCACTGGGTGGCGAAAAAATGGTAGAGGCTGGGGCAACTCTGTTGGGAAATACCAGTAGCATTGGCTCAATGGGTATTTTAGAAGGAGTGCCTTATATTTTACCGACTCTTCAGGTGCAACGTCAGGCGATCGCTTCCTTAAAGCAAAATCCACCTGACTTGGTAGTGCTGATCGATTATATGACTCCCAATCTGGAAATTGGGACTTATATGAAACAGCATCTGCCAGATGTACCTGTGGTGTATTACATTGCTCCCCAAGAGTGGGCTTGGTCAATAAGTTTGCGGAGAACTAACCGGATTGTTGGTTTTACAGATAAGCTGTTGGCAATCTTTCCACAAGAAGCCCGTTACTTTCGCGAGAAAGGCGCAAATGTTAGTTGGGTAGGACATCCTTTGGTTGACCGAATGCAAGATGCTCCTAGTAGGGAAGCAGCTCGTGCAACACTGGGAATTGCTCCAGAAGAAATTGCGATCGCACTCCTCCCCGCCTCTCGCCGCCAAGAACTAAAATATCTTTTACCAATTATTTTTCAAGCTGCCCAAACTATTCAAGCGAAATTACCTGAAGTTCGTTTCTGGATTCCACTGTCGCTGGAAGTTTATAGACAGCCAATTGAAGAGGCTATTGGGCGTTACGGTTTACGGGCTACAGTTCTATCAGGTCAACAAAAGGAAGTTTTTGCCGCTGCTGATTTAGCTATTAGCAAATCTGGTACTGTCAATCTAGAACTTGCTCTGTTAAATGTGCCACAGGTTGTAGTTTATCGCCTCAGTCGTTTGACTGCTTGGATAGCTCGTAAAATCCTCAAAGGTTCAATAACCTTCGCATCGCCACCTAATTTAGTCGTGATGAAGCCGATTGTGCCAGAATTTTTACAAGAGCAAGCCACAGCAGAAAATATTACCCAAGCAGCGATGGAACTGCTACTCAATCCCAGTCGCAGAGAGCAAACTTTGCTAGATTATGAAGAAATGCGGCAAAGTTTGGGAGAAGTTGGGGTTTGCGATCGCGCGGCTCAAGAAATTTTGCAAATGCGACCAAATATATTGAGGTGTCATGGCTTATGAGATGAAAAAACAAAGAGCGATCGCAGTTGACTTATTCGCTGGTGCGGGCGGTATGACTCTTGGCTTTGAGCAAGCTGGTTTTGATGTGCTAGCGTCTGTGGAAATCGACCCGATCCATTGTGCAATACATGAGTTTAACTTCCCTTATTGCTCAGTGTTATGTAAAAGTGTTGTGGATACAACCGGGGAAGAAATTAGGAATCGGTCTGAGATTGGCGATCGCGAAATTGATGTGGTAATTTGTGGCTCACCATGTCAAGGATTTTCCCTAATTGGGAAACGGGCTGTTGACGATCCCCGAAACTCTTTGGTGTTTCACTTTCATCGACTGGTTATTGAACTAAAACCGAAATTCTTTGTGATGGAAAATGTTCGGGGAATTACAGTTGGTGAACATAAACAAATCCTCCAAACATTAATTAGCGATTTTAGAATTCACGGCTATCAAGTAGAAGAAAATTATAAAATTCTCAACGCTGCAAATTACGGAGTACCACAGTCTCGCGAGAGATTATTTCTTATAGGTGCAAGAGAGGATGTAGAGTTACCGAAATATCCTCAGCCGATTACTAAACAAGCTTTAATAAATAATTTAAATTCTAAAAAAATATCTGACATTCCATCGAGTCCTACAGTATGGGATGCAATTGGAGATTTACCTGAAATAGAAAAATATCCAGAGTTACTAACAAGAGATTGGGTTGTTGCAGACTATGAAAAGCCTAGTAACTATGCTCTTATACTTCGCGGTATCAAATGCCTAGATAATGATTATTCTTACAAACGAGAATATGATTTGCGAATACTTTCTTCAAGTTTAAGAACCAAACATTCTGCGGAAACTGTTAAACGTTTTCAGGAGACTCAACAAGGCGAGAGAGAAAAAATTAGTCGCTTTCATAAGCTACATCCTGGTGGTGTCTGTAATACTTTAAGAGCCGGAACGGATAAGTATAGGGGTTCTTTCACATCTCCTAGACCGATTCATCCATCTACGCCGCGCTGTATCACCGTCAGGGAAGCGGCGAGATTGCATTCTTACCCCGATTGGTTTAGATTTCATGTAACCAAATGGCATGGATTTCGACAAGTTGGTAACTCTGTACCACCTTTACTAGCAAAGGCTGTAGCGTCAGAAATTATTCGCAGTTTGAATATTTCGCCTTTTAAGCCGAGTTTGGGATACAAGTTGCCAGAGGAGAAGCTATTACAATTTAATATGTCGCAAGCGGCACAATATTATCAGTGTGATTAGTCAGTTTTAATATCTGCAAGATTTCACTATCTAAACCCATCGTTAAACCTTTCAACTAATTAAGAGCTTGTCATGTAACAATCTTGCCTCTTTTGAGCCAGAAATGCTTTCTCAGCAAGCTTTCTAGATAATAAATTGTAAAAGTTGTTTCTTGACAGGCTCTAAACAGCCTCTCCACTACTACCCAGTTTTTTCTTGAGTATCTCTTCCATTGCCCTCAAATCCTCGTTAGTCTCAGGGAATGGATATGTTGGACTATTAGGATTTCCCCGGCTGATCAATGCTTCAATCGCTTCATCATCTTCACGATGAGCTAAAATATACGCTCTAAGTTCTTGGCGGGACATTTTGCTAAAGTTGGGCTTCGTCATCGTTAAGCCCCCATTGACCATCGGAAAATGAATTTGGGCAATGTAAACCATACAATTTGGCTTTATTTGATAGTTTGCGGCTTGATTTAGACATTTTTTAGTTGGGCTAAGTCCAAGCACGGAAGAATGTACTATCTTCCCAGACATTAGCAGCTCGTTGAGCGATCGCACTCAATTCTTCTTTTTTGAGAGGCACAAAAGCCCGCGCTATCTTGACATTATTCTCTAATTGTGGAACTGTCTGTGCTGCAATCACGCAACAATGAACTCCAGGCTGAGACAGTGTGTAACCTAAAGCTTCCTCCATACCTGTCAACGCACCTGATTTAAACAGCCGACCATAAGCCGGGACTTTCATCGCAATCACACCGACATTTTTTTCTTGAGCAACTGGTAGAACCACTGGGATAAATGGACGTGGGTGGTGTTTGTCGGCAGCATTTACAGGAATCAGTGTAGTGTGGAAAGGATAGCGACGTAACCCTTCAGCAATTACTTGAGGGTCGTGATGTCCAGTAATCCCAGCAAAACGCACCAATTTTTGTTCTATGGCTTCTTCTAAAGCTTTAATTGCGCCAGATGGACTAAAGATGGTGTCGAGTTCTTCCGAAAAAGAGACGTGATGCAACTGCCACAAATCGAGATAATCTGTATTGAGACGTTTAAGCGATCGCTCCAATTCTCGCCATGCACCATCCCGATCTCTTTGATCGGTCTTGCTGGCTAGAAACAGCTTTGAGCGATGGGGTGGTAGCACTTTGCCTAAATAATCTTCACTCGGCCCATAACTAGCGGCTGTATCAAAGTAGCGAATGCCAAGTTCCAGCGCTCTTTGAACGATTGCTGTCGCATCACCCTCTTTTCCTTCGCCGGCAGATAGTGGTACTTGTCCTGCTCCAAACCCGAAGATAGGCAGATTGACTTCCGTGCGTCCCAGCACCCGTTCTGGCATAGTTGCTGGCGGTGTGGCGGTGTTGGTAGTATTTTGCCCAAAAGCATTAGTTGCCACAATACCTCCAGTTACAGCAATGCTAGTAATTAGGAAATTACGCCGCGTTTTTCCTTCTCTCATGATTGGCTTCGGGGGCGAAATAACTTTTATTATAAAATTTTAGCTAGGGAGAATTAACCGGATATCCTTCTAAAGGATAGATCCAGATGTTGATATGGAGATAGAAGTCTACGCCTTGAATAGCATTATATAATTTTAGCGTTACCGATCAAATATATGAAAAGCTCACGCAGAGAGAAATAGAATATTTAGCTTTTTTCAACTAAGTTTTTGGAATAATTGATATTCAAATTCAGGAATGCCAAAATTTTTATGTATCTCGTTCTTGGCGAATAAACTTATCCACTTCTTCCGGTGTGGCAAAACTGCCTTTAGCAGAGCCAATAAAGCTAGTTAGAGACTTTTCAGAATGCTTTGCGGGTGACTCCATAAGTACTATCACTTCGACAGTTGCACCTGCTGGAAGTTCTGGAGAAGAGATTTCTACTACCCCACCAGTTTTGACGATCGCCTGTTGCCTGAGTCCATTAAGCATAATAATTTATCCTCATTAGTGTCGAACATCCCATTTCATCAGGATCAATGTCAAGTAAAGGACATTCTTCTAGATATAGCCTTGTAGCTTCTTTAAGATTAGCAAGAGCTTCTTCAATTGTTTCACCTTGGTCAACTGTGCCGACTTCAGGACATTCAGCAACATACATATCTTCTTCTTTGTGAAGAATGGCAGTTAATGTTTTAGTGTTCATAAGCTTTATTTTGATACGGATAGTTGAGCGATGCCTACGGTGGCAAGCTACGCACTGTTTTTTCTAGTTTAGCTTTGAGGTGCGATCGTATTTCCGAGAAATCGTATGTATCAATTATTTTCTAATCAGGCTTAATCAAAGCCATACAGAGAAATCCAAGGCTTATTATTAATAATAAACTTCCAGACAAAGTGTTAAAAACAGAACCTTGGGGTGTAAGTAAAACAAACACAAACAATATAAAACAAGCTCCAATTAGAAGTTTAACCAATGTTGTTAATGGCTTTTTTTTCTTCTTTATTAAAACCGCTTCTCTTGAAGCTCTTAACTTCTCTGCTCTTTCCTTAATTCTTAATTCCTTAAGTTTTTTAAGCTCTAAAAATCTAAGTTTATCAAAATCAATCGGATCAGCATCTATTACACTATTAACATATCTCTTTACTTCCTCAAATTCAAGTTGCTCAAACTCGTGGAATATAACAGTATTTTCATCTCTGACAGCTGCAAATACTCCGCCTCTTGATTCAATCCCACCCTGGATAGAAAACTGTAAGTATCCTTATTGTGTCAAAGCATCAGCACGCTTAAATTTCATAGCTGTAATTCGGCTGATAGGAATTTCCTTATCACCTTTAAGTCCTTGAGAAATGATTATACGGTTATGAGTTAATCGAATTTGACCATTAATGCCTTCAATTTCGTAATATATATTATTATCTTTTAGGTTTTCTGGCACAATTTTCGATGGCAAATTTCTATGAGTAACTACAGGTGACTCTAGCTGTTGATTATGGTCACTAGAGAAAGTTGAATCAGT
This sequence comes from Nostoc punctiforme NIES-2108, assembly GCA_003326195.1. Lineage (GTDB taxonomy): Bacteria > Cyanobacteriota > Cyanobacteriia > Cyanobacteriales > Nostocaceae > Nostoc > Nostoc punctiforme_A. Next base: position 75,617 of record LXQE01000157.1, on the reverse strand, counting down.
ATTGATAGGAGACTGTGTTGAACTAGCGTGTACTACTAGCTCAAACTCTTGGTTCCAAGCTGGAAATTCCTCACCTGTTTGTCGCCCGTAAACCTTCACTCTCTCAATAGATACAGCACCTAAGCCAGTTATACCTTTACGGATAAATGCAACCAAGGCTTGCTGATTTGGTACTTGGGCGGATTCTAGCATTATCTGTAAACAAGCATCCTTGAGCGCTACTTTTACTGTGATACCCTTGGGTTGTAATTGACGGTTCATCAGAGATGCGATCGCTTGTGCATCTCCCTGTTTAGCAAGTTCTAAAAGATTCGGCTGTTTCATAACCAATAAATCCGAAAAACTGAGAAAATATCTTCTATCTCAGGTTTCCCTATTCACAGGCAAAAGCAACATTTTCCAATTCTTTGAAGCTTTATATTGAAAATATACTTGGATTTATTATATTTATTGCAAAAATACCGCTTTTAGACTATTTTTTGTGCCTCAGCGTAAGCCAAATTAAATACTAGCGTTCCTTTGTAATTACAGAACTACCATTACTAATACTTACTTTTTGGATAAAAACGTCATTACAAGATGATAAAATATCAGTGCTGATTTGATTAGCTATAAATTCAAAATCTTGGTTTGTTATTCCCTGTGCAGTATCACCACTGAAGTTAATACAAATAGTTAGAATTTGAGGATTACTGGAAGACTGTTCATGATCTACTGCGTCTGCTTCAGCTTCTACTATGCCTAAATTAAACTCTTTACTCCAAGCTGGAAACTCCTTACCAGTTTGTTGTCCGTAAACTTTCACGATTTCAATAGATGCAGCCCCTAAAGCGGTTAAACCTTTGCGGATAAATGCAACTAAAATTTGCTGATTTGGTACTTCGGCAGATTCTAGCATTACCTCCAAGCAAGCATCTTGGAAAGTAACCGTTGCAGCGATACCTTTGGGGTGTAAGTGGCGGTTCATCAGAGATGCGATCGCTTCTACATCTCCCTGTTTTGCAAGTTTTAGAATATTTGGCTGTGTCATAACCAGTAAAAGAGAAAATTTAGGAAAATAAACTTATATTTTCAGGATTCCCTCTTGACAGCCTTAAGTAACATTGTGATGCAAAATGTCAGCTAACCTGGGCTAAAATATTTAGTATAAAGATAGTCTTTCACAGACTTTTACAAAAATATATTTTCCCTGTATCAACATCAAAAACTAGTGTTTTTGTGCTTGCCAAATTAACAGGATTAATATTAATCAGTTAAATTCCAATTTTCAATATGAAATTTTACCGAGATCATGTTTGGCCTTCGACGCTAGAAGAAGCCATAGTTATCCAAGAAACGCTGCAAAATCAAGTAATTACTGAGGATCAACTGCAAGAACCTATTCAGTATGTTGCTGGGGTGGATATGGGTTTTGAAGCTGATGGAACCATTAGCCGTGCAGCAGTTGCAGTCCTGAGTTTTCCTGATTTGCAAGTAATCGAGACAAGCCTAGCACATCGTCCTACGACCTTTCCTTATGTTCCTGGGTTCCTCTCATTTCGGGAAATTCCAGCCGTCCTTGATGCCTTGGAGAAGATCAAAACAACACCAGATATCATTCTGTGTGATGGTCAGGGAATTGCTCATCCCCGCAAATTAGGTATAGCTAGCCATTTAGGGTTACTTATAGATATGCCGACAATTGGTGTAGCTAAGTCCAGGTTGATAGGTAAGCATGAAGAATTGGCAGAAACCAAAGGCAGCACGCAACCACTAATATATAACGGTGAAACCATTGGGGCAGTTTTGCGATCGCGCACAGGAGTAAAACCACTGTACATCTCCAGTGGTCATCGAATTAGTTTACCGACAGCGATTGACTATGTATTACGCTGCACGCCCAAATATCGACTGCCAGAAACAACACGCATTGCTGATAAATTAGCGTCGGATAGATAAAGCTTGTTGAAGTTTTTTCTAAATACTTGCTTCCACCTACTCAATCATGTTAGGAATCGCACAGGAAGATGTTGAAGTAGCTAAATACGATTTACGAAGTTAGAACCATGAACGCACTAACTTTACAGTGGCACGATGCAGGTCAAAATAAAACTCAGAGCATTTACGAACAACAGCCAAGTCAAAATCATGGCACTGTCCGCATCGGTCGCGACCCCCTCCGGTGCGATATTGTTCTGAGTCATCCTACTGTGTCTGGACTGCACGTTGAAATATTTTTTCATCACCAGCAACAGCGCTTTTATATCAGAAATTTGCGATCGCAAAATCCCCCCGTTGTCGATGGAAGGCAATTAGTCCAAGGTGAAATGCCTTTAACTGAGGGCACTAGCATCTCTTTGGGACAAATAAAACTCAACGTTACAAGCGTTTCCACAGATAGCATTCCAGCAACAATTTTGCTACCACCCAATCCAGCAGTAAATCTCGGACATCACCACCATCCACCAACACCCCCCGCACCACCGCCAGGAGTTTATGGCTTAGAATGCCCCAAATGTCATAAAGTTTCCCCAGCAGAGAATCTACAAATTGGCTGTCATTGGTGTGGCACATCTTTAGCTGCGGCTGTGAGTGTGTTGGTAGTTAGAAGTTAGGAGTTGGGAGTTGGGAGTTAGAAGTTAGGAGTTAGGAGTTAGGAGTTAGGAGTAGAGACTGGAGAAGAGTTTTTTCCATGCCCAATGACAAATGACCAATGACCAATGACAAATGACTTACAAATCCAATTAAGTTGGGACGAACCAGCGACGGGTGAACGGCGAGAACCACTGTTGAATATGCCGATCGCTTTTGGTCGAGAATTTGCTCGCTTACCTGCTGAACTCAGGGGAATGCGGGTTTCTCGGATGCTACTTAACAGTAATGAAGTTTCTCGCTACCATGCCCTAATCGACTGGGAACAAGATCATTTAGTAGTGATTGACCAAGGTAGCGTTAACGGTGTCTATGTCAATGGTCAACCACAAACGCGCAGTGTCCTGGTTAATGGCGATACGTTGCAAATTGGCCCGTATCTGATCGCAGTGACATTTGGTGCTAGCGCCTCTGCACCAGATACCAGCCCCCCTTCAACGATTCACTTCAACGCAAATACCAATCGCCCAGACCCCAGCTTACCTGTAGTTCAGCCGCTAACGCCCGTGGCAAGTAATTTCCCGCCCTTGGCATTTCAGGCTCAAAAGGTCGCTGTACAAGCACTTCATGCTACAGGATTACCAGTAGATGAATCTGATTATCTTGCGATCGGGGCGGGATTGGGTAGCTTTTTATGGGCTGATTTGTTGCGAATTAGTGGTGTACGTGCTGACAAAATTGTAGCTTTGGGATTAGAGGCGGAACCTTATGCCCGTTACAAACGCCTCTGTCTGAATTCGCAAATTCCCTTATATGAAAGACTGCGTTCTAATTCTGACTCTTGTCCCGATAATATTTGGGGTTGGCCTAGTTATGCCTTGCGTGAAGCTTGGGGAGACTTAGCCAAGGGAGAGATAAAGTCAGCATTCAAGTATTTGTGGCAAGTTTTTGCTGAACCAACATTTGCAGAAACTTATACTCCTCGTGCAGGTAACGTCTTTGATTCTATAGATAGGGAGACGAAGCGCATTGGCTGGAATCAAATTTATCGCTATGGGCGAGTTAGGGTAATTCGCAAAACTGATGACGGTAGATATTGCGTAGCCTATTCTCGCGGCCCAGGAAATTATGCTTTTTTGGTTAGTCGTTATTTACATTTAGCTACTGGATATCCAGCAATTCAGTTTCTCCCAGATTTGCAAGCTTATAGGGAAAAATATCAAGATTTTAAATCTGTAGTTAATGCTTATGAAGCCCACGATCATGTTTATGAGCAACTAGAGCAACATGGTGGTACAGTCTTGATTCGGGGACGGGGAATTGTGGCTTCGCGGATTGTGCAGCGAATTTATGAAGCCAGAAAACGAAATCGGAATATTGCAGTTTTGCATTTAATGCGATCGCCTAAACCCCAAGGCAACAAATTTCAAAATACCCAGCGCCTAGTCAAAAATCATTACGAATTTCAACCCTTTAACTGGCCAAAAGCCTGTTGGGGCGGCGAACTCCGGGCAATGTTAGAAAAAGCCACCCCCGACGAACGCAAGCGTTTACTAGCAGACTGGGGTGGAACTACAACCGCCGACCGCCAAGACTGGCAGCAAATTACTGCCCAAGGGTTAAGCGAAGGCTGGTATCAAATTACCTTCGGTGAGGTGCTGGATGTAGAACGAGATGCCCAAAACCGGACTATTACTCGTATTCGAGAGCAAAGCTTTGGGGAAATGAAATTGCTAGCTGACTTTATTGTTGATGCTACCGGACTGGATGCCAAGGTAGATGCCAATCCCCTGTTAGCAGATTTGGTAAAACATTACAATTTACCAGTGAATCATCTGGGGCGATTAACTGTAGCGAACAATTTTGAATTGGTAGAAATGCGTAGCGATCGAGGTCAAATGTATGCTGCGGGAGCGATTACTTTAGGTGGCCCTTATGCCGCAGTTGATAGTTTCTTGGGCTTGCAATACGCCGCATTAGTCGCCGTTGATGGACTGGCCGCAGTTCGTGCGCCTGGAGTCCAAAGGTTGAATACTATAAGTTCCTTTAGGCAGTGGTTGAAGTGGGTGTTAAATCAGTCACCTTAGTATTAGGAAGTAGAAAGCAGGGGGCAGAAGGGTTAACAATTCAAAATTCAAAATGACGCTCTCTACGAGACGCTAAAAGCGTAGCTTGCAACTCTTAAAGAGTACGCGGACTCGCTCTAAGCGTTCGCACTAGCATCTCTAAGAGTTGCCATGCCGTTGGCGTTCGCGTTAGCGTCTCTGAAAGAGAAGCCTCTCGTTCGCGTAGCGTCTCCCTTTGGGAGAAGAGAAGGCTTTACGCTGCGCTAACAAAATTCAAAATTAAAGATATTTCAGACGGGGATTTAAACCCCGACTGAAATGGGTGCTACATATAGATTGCAGGTTCTTAAACCCTTGAATTTACGATAAAGTCTTTATCTCTAATTCCTCTCTTCTTGCTTGAATTTTTTCTAATTTTACATTTTCGGCTTCCTTGCAAAAAACTGGGACGCTATTAAACTCAACGGTTAGGGGTTAGGTTTTTTGCAGGCTTTTCCATAGAACGTTAGAAGTCAGCTTAATTGTTCGTTTTTAAGAACTTAGATAAAACTTATAAAAAAAATTGCTGCTTCTGATTTCAAAGTACCTACTTTACGAAAATTTACCTTTTGAGCGGCTAGAGATGATCCTTTAGAGTACGGAAAGCCGCCCAAAGAGGTTTATACAGTTTATTGTTTAATTAACATTTTAAAATTAGAGAATTGACAGTCATAAATAGAGCTTTTTTACCCAAAATTATCTTTTAATAGCAGTATTAGACGATTCTCAAAAGTTCATATTTATCAAAAAACTTCTATTGGAAACTGCCATAAATCATATAAAAATTAATAAACATAGAATTCAGCTACCTCTTTAGGAGTGGGTAATTTCCGTACTAGGATAGACAAAAATTCTAGAAGTAACAGCATAAAATTTAAAGGCACTTGTTAAGAAGTTTAGTAGCTGAAGTTCCTTTCTTCATGCCAAGTGAATCAATTACAAGCACTCAAACAACAGAAATAAAAAACTTTTAATTCAATTTTTATTTTTTAGGAGGTTTATGATGCGAATTGCTCAATTAGCTCCACTGTGGGAAAGAGTTCCGCCTCCAGCTTATGGTGGCGTAGAGTTAGTAGTGGGGTTACTGACCGATGAATTAGTCCGACGCGGACACGAAGTAACTTTATTTGCATCGGGAGATTCTATTAGTCTGGCAAAACTAACGTCAGTTCATCCCCGTGCCCTCAGACTCGATCCTACTATCAAAGATTACGGCATTTACGAGATGCTAAATCTAGCTTCGGTGTATGAACGCGCAGAAGAGTTTGATATTATTCACTCCCATATCGGGTATGGGGCACTGCCTTATGCAAATCTAGTAAAAACTCCTACGGTTCACACGTTGCACGGTACTTTTACACCTGACAACGAAAAGATGTTTAGTTTTGGTAAAAAACAACCCTACGTCAATATTTCCAATGCACAACGAGAACCAAGGTTAGGTTTAAACTCTATAGCAACGGTTTACAACGGAATTGATGTTAGCAGCTATGAATTTCACTCCCAACCAGAAGATTCTCCTTATTTAGCGTTTTTAGGTCGGATATCTCCAGAGAAGGGAGCGCACTTAGCCATAGAAATTGCCAAAGAAACTGGTTGGCATTTAAAAATGGCAGGTAAGATAGATGTCGTTGATGTGGAATACTTTGAGAAAGAAATTAAACCGCACATTGACGGAGAGCAAATTGAGTATTTAGGCGAAGCCAACCATGCTCAAAAAAATGCCCTGATGGGTGGTGCAGTAGCAACTCTGTTTCCGATTACTTGGCGGGAACCCTTTGGATTGGTGATGATTGAGTCAATGGCTTCAGGTACGCCAGTGATTGCGATGAAATTGGGGTCTGCTGAGGAGGTAATTTCTCAGGGTAAGACGGGTTTCCTGTGCAATAATATTCAAGAGTGCATCAGTGCGATTGATCGCGTCGTAGAGTTAGACCGCTATGCTTGTCGTCAGTATGTCGAAAATCTTTTCAGTGTTAAGCACATGACTAATGGCTATGAGGCGGTTTATCAAAAAATAATCGCAGAACGATTTTCTCAGAATGGGCATTTCCGCAGTTTGGTTGATTTAGCTAGCTAGCGATCGCATTTGTGTAATCTTACATCTTTTTAACTAAGTAGAATATAGACTATCGTCGGGTAGCACAGTTGTGCTACCCTACCAAGTCAAACGTTCGCTCCATTTTTGTAAAGTTCTAGCACTCACTCCTGGAACTCGCTCTAAGTCTTGTAAAGATGTAAATTTTTGCTGTTGACGGCTAATAATTATTCGCTGTGCTAATTTCTTACCCATGCCAGGGAGAGTTGCTAATTCTTCTAAACTTGCAGTGTTGATATTGACTTTTTGAATTGCTTGTAACTCAGTTGATGAAGAAGTTTTTATCTGGGGACACCTTGTTTGTTCTAATTTGATTTTTTCTTGAATTGCTGGTGGTAAACCGGGTTTGACTTTGGTATAAAGACGAGCAAATTCTCGCACATAATGGGCAGCAACTACCGGATTTTCAATCACTACAAGCGTCTCATCGTTACCATTATTGGCTGCATCTGACCAATTATGAGAACCTGTAATTACTGTTTGACTATCAATAACACCAAATTTGTGATGCAATAAATCGCCTTTGGGTAACACAGGTACGCCTACGGTTGTAATTGGATTTTGCCAAGGATGATTGTCAATTTCATATTTACATTTGTTACTCAGAGCAACCCCCATCATATCTAAAGCTTCGCTGTAAGGACGGTAGGCGAATTGTGGTTCAATTAAAGCCCGAATTTGGACACTTTGTTGATGGCGTTTTTCTAAAATATTGGCAAGAGGCTGTTCAGAAAAGACAAATAACGCCATATCAATAGACTTGGTTGCTGAATCTAAATTTTTACCAATTAAACCGTTACTACTGTTATTCCAAGGTTGAGTTGGAGAAGTAGGCGAAAATTGCACAGTAATTTTGGTATTACCCAAAGTTATTTGTTTAGGTAAACGCATCGGCTTTTGCAAACCAAATCGACTATCTGCTTGACCTCCCGGCCCATCTCCCCATAAGATATTAAACTCTTCGGTAAATAAAGCAGCTAATTCTGGACTGTCAATCTGCAATAAGTTATTGGCATTGCCTAAACTACTAGGATTTGTAAAATCACCCGAAGTATCACTTAATGTAAAATTAGCTGAAGTGATAATTACGAGGCGATTGTCCACAATCACAAATTTATGATGCATCAAGCTGCTACCCGCTGAACCATCTGCTCGATCGTCTAGCCAGGGAATTTTGGCATTCTGCAAAATCATTAAAGCATCTCTTTGATTGATTTCAGTTGGACTGAGTTGATTATCGTGGTTAAGATCGATAAATTTGCGAAATTCGTTGTAACGTTCCTGTTCTCTTTTATCTAACTTACCTACTTCAGCAGATGTTAAGCTACTCCAAGGTCGGTTATAGATATTTTCTAAAATTATCCTGACTTTTACCCCAGCTTTTTGTCTATCAACCAATGCTTGGGCAACTTTGGGTAAACGTAATTCTTGCACCGCTACATCTACTGTGGATTTAGCATTTGTAATTGCATCCACAATCTGTTTTTCTAAATCATCCCCCAGGCGAGTTTGCTGACGGTAAGCTTCTTGGTATTCTGAAGACTCAGAATGGTTAAAGTAAGCTTGAATTAACGGGTCTTGTGGTAAGGGTGCTGGACGCCGATTGTAGGACTGGACTCGTTGACAACCAGCCAGAGAGAATATCAGTAAAAAGATATATAAAAAATATCTTTGTCTAGAGATAAGTTGCACTGTAATCTGTTAAAAGTGGATTGGGAGTGGATATATTTATCATTCCCAAAATTTTGTATTCAGAATTAAGTAGAGAAATAAGTTTGCAAGTCAAGGAAAAAATTCACTGCTAGATGTAAAATTACAGATATTTTTTTCAGGATTTGTCTACAAAAACTGTATATCCTGACAAATCCGCAGTCTATCAACTAACGTGTGTTCTCACTATTATCGGTTATATGCAAATTTATCTAGATTACAGCGCCACTACTCCGACTCGAAAAGAAGCGATCGCAGTTATGCAAACAATCCTCACTCAACAGTGGGGCAATCCTTCCAGTTTACATGAGTGGGGACAACGGGCGGCAACGGTTGTAGAACAAGCCAGAGTCCAAGTTGCTGGTTTAATTAACGCCGCTACCCCTGAATCGATCGTTTTTACCTCTGGTGGCACTGAGGCAGATAATTTGGCGATAATGGGTGTGGCTCGGTTGTATGCTGTACCTCAACATCTAATTATCTCCAGCGTTGAACATTCCGCAATTTCTGAGACAGTAAGGTTGCTAGAAATGTGGGGTTGGGAAGTTACGCGCTTGTCTGTAGATGTTAAAGGCAGAGTTAATCCGTTGGATTTAAAGGCGGCGTTGCGACATAACACAGCCTTAGTTTCTATAATCTACGGTCAAAGTGAAGTTGGAACTGTGCAACCGATCGCAGAACTGGGTAAAATTGTGCGATCGCATGGTGCTTTGTTTCACACAGATGCGGTGCAAGCTGCGGGACGCTTACCTATAGATGTGCAACAACTACCTGTAGACTTACTTAGCCTTTCCAGTCATAAAATATATGGGCCGCAAGGTGCAGGGGCGTTATATGTGCGTCCTGGGGTAGATTTGATGTCTTTACTGAGTGGTGGTGGGCAAGAAATGGGGCTGCGTTCTGGTACGCAAGCAGTACCGATAATTGCCGGATTTGGTGTCGCAGCAGAATTAGCAGCGCAAGAATTAGCTACAGAAACACCACGATTAATTGAGTTACGCGATCGCACTTTTGCCCAATTAGCTGAAATTCCTGGTTTAATTCCTACAGGGGATATTAGCGATCGTTTACCTCATCATGTCAGTATGTGCTTAGAAAACGCCGATGGGGAAAAACTTAGCGGTAAAACCTTGGTACGACAGCTAAACCTTGCTGGTATCGGCATCAGTGCTGGTGCTGCTTGTCACAGTGGTAAACTTAGCCCTAGCCCGATATTGTTAGCGATGGGCTATTCCGAAAAAGCTGCCTTGGGTGGAATTCGCATCACATTGGGGCGTGAGACGACTGAAGCTGATATAGATTGGACGGTGATGGTGTTGAAGCAAGTTTTGCAAAGGCTGACACCGGATTTATCTTTAGTTAAGCGTTAAATTATTGGCAACGCTACTAAGCTTTCAACCGTGTAAAGTTATATGTCAAAAATTAACCAGATCCAAAATGAACTACGGCAACAAAGCGGTGAAAAGTTCCAAAAGCTTGCCGATGCTTACCTTCACAAGAAAGGATATGAGCAGATTAATCCCCTTGGCTCTGTAATTGGTGCTGACAAAGTGAGGACAGGAACTCCTGATACATTAGTAATCCTACCTAATGGAAAGTATGTCTTTGCAGAATACACAACAGAAAAAAAAGGGGTTGCTCAGAAATTTAAGAAAGACCTCGACAAGTGCTTTGATGAAGCAAAAACTGGAATATCTGTTGAAAAAATCCAAGAGATAGTTTTATGTCACACATCGATGCTTTCCCCAGACGAAGAAGTTTTATTGAGGGAGGAATGCCAGAACCGGGGAGTCAACCTTAATATCTTTGGTCTTGGACCTATATCTTATGATCTTTACCAAAAATATCCAGGCATTGCAAGAGATTTCCTTGGAGTTGAGGTAGATACAGGACAAATCGTTGATCTTGATGAATTTATTAAGGCTTACGATAAAAAAGCGGCTACCCCTCTTAATACAACTTTCCACTTTCGAGAGGAAGAATTAGAGCAAGTATTGCAAGGATTGAATAACAGTAATCTTGTTATTGTGTCTGGCAAAGCAGGCATTGGTAAATCTCGATTGGCGCTCGAATCTTGCAATCAATTTTTAGTAAGTCACCCTGAATATCAGGTTAGATGTATTTTTCTTCGAGGAGCAGATATTTTTGAGGATCTCCGTGTCTATTTTTCAGAACCGGGTTCTCACCTCATTTTTGTAGATGATGCGAATCGAGTCAACTCATTTGAGTACTTCATTCAAATCCTTCATGACCAACGCGAAGATCAACAAATCAAGGTCATTGCTACTGTTCGAGATTATGCCTTTGAAAAAGTTAAAGAATTAGCGCATTCATATAAAAATCGGACTGAGATAGAGCTAAACTCTTTGGATGAAAATCAGATAAAGCAAATACTTCAGGATGAGTACGAAATTCTTAATTCCCTCTATCTCAATAGAATTGCCGACATTGCACAAGGCAATCCTCGTCTTGCAATCATGGCTGCACTGTTAGCAAAACGAGAAAATAGACTTGACAGTATTAATAACGTATCTAATCTTTACGACGAGTATTATTCTTCAATCCGAAAAGATTTGCAAGAACTCGGTGATGAAAACCTCTTGAAAGCTGCTGGTATTGTTGCATTTTTTAGGACGGTAGATAGTTCAAATGAAAAGATGATAGAAGAAATTGAGACAGCATTCGGTATTAGCCAAGAAGTTTTTTGGAAAGCTGTTCGCCAGCTACACGATCGTGAATTGCTCGATATGTACGAAAATGAGATCGTGCGAGTCTCTGATCAAGTTTTGGCTACCTATCTTTTTTACCTTGCCTTCTTTAAGGAAAAATTACTCAATTTTGCTACTCTCCTAAATCACTTTTTCCCTCAGCTTCAGTATCGAATTGTTGACGCTCTCAATCCTGTTATGAATACCTTTGATCGTAAAATAATCATAGAGGTAATACTTCCACACGTTAATCAAGCATGGCAAACATATAAAAATGCAGGAGACGAAAAAAATCTGATGCAGTTCATACAGGTGTTCTGGTTTCTCAAGCAAACAGACATCCTTATATATATTCAGAACTGCATTTCTGCAATGGAACCGGAATTAGCAGACCTCTCTAACTTGGAAATTAAGGCTAACTCTAATATTCCATCACTTTCTCTCCTCAGCACACTAGGGTTATTCAACCATTCAGATGAGAATAATCTTCAAATGGCATTAGAGCTTATTTTGGAGTATGTCACAAAACGACCGACCGAAATATCGCAAGTACTTTACCTTCTTACCGAACGATTTGGGTTTGATCACGAATCCTATCGTTATGGATTTGCTATTCAGCAGATAGTAATTGATGTACTGTGGAAACGGGTTAAAGATGGTGAAAATATAATGTTTTCAAAGCTATTTATTGCGGTGGCTGAACATTATCTTTACACCGACTTCAACACTACTAGGATGAAAGGGAAAGGGATCAACATCTTTAACTTCACGTTACCACAAACGCCAGAAATAGCTGAACTTAGACAAGAAATTTGGCAGAGGGTATTCCAACTTTATCAAGTAACTATTCTCAAGGAAGATGTGCTTAATCTTCTTTACAACTACAGTACATCAGGTTACAAAGTCTCAGTAAATGAAATAATTATGCAAGATTCATCTGAGGTGCTTCCTTTCATTGAATCATATCTGGATGCCAGTAGCTATTCTCATTGCCTCATAGTTCAAAACTACTTAGATAAATTAGAGGATAAAAAATTAGAAATCTCCCAGAATGACCATATAAACCTTGTTTTGCTTAAACTGAACACTAATCTTTGGAGATGTCTATTGTGTAAAAATTTGCGCGATTTGTTTACAAATAAAACCTATACAATGTCTGAAATTATTATTTCTGATCGACTAGAGAGACGACATTTGAATCTAGAATATGAGGAATACGAGCAACTTAGACAGCAACGAATTCAAGATTTTTTTGTAATCTATAACTTGGAAGACTACAAGCAATTCTTTGAGCAATGCCTTGAGATTAGGGAGGAAATAAACCGCCGAAATCATAATATATACCATTTTCCAAGCCAAGTAGTCACAGTGCTTATTAACCTGGCAAATCGAGATCCACAACTCTATTCTGATGTAGTCAAAAATTACATTAGCCTTGGAAATCCACTGAAGATTAATGATTTTCGACTTATCAATCACCTAATTCAAGTTTTAGGCATTGATAAAACTTTTGAAATTATCAACCAAAGCTCTTATTCTTTAAAAAGAAAGTGGTTGTTTGACTTTTATCGTTTATTACCTCAAGAACTGATTAGAGAAGAACATCTAGTTCAGCTTTATAGCCTCTATATAGAAAGTGAGGCAGGTGAGATACCAGACGATTTGGACTTCGTTCTAAAATATCATGTTCTGGATGAAAATGTCTTGCTTAAGATAGTCAAAATTCTCCTGGGAAATGGTTCTAAAAACTCCAATAAATCTTATCCATTATCATGCTTATTTGATAGATACAAAGTTAGTACAGTTTTGCTTAAGTTTTTCGAGAATCAATTGGATGTGCTAAAAAAAGCTTATCTTCAAGTCCTGAAAAATGACTGGGATATAGATGATGATGGAAAATACTTTGCTTATATTCTAAAATGCGATCCAGAATTCATCCTTGAATACATGGAGTGGATTTATCACCAAGAATATCAATCATATCATTTTCATAATGGACGAGATTATTCCTTCCTCTGGCGATGTGACAACTATGAGAACCTGATGAGCCAGATAATTGAATATATTTATCAACAGGATGAGGAGCATCTTAGCTTAGGCTCTATTAGACTTAGCAAATTCTTTATTTTAAGTGCAGATGGAAAAGACAATACAATTTTGTGGGAACGGCAAGATCATATCCTGATACAATTACTAGAATTTCGATGTGATGACATTCCATTTATCCAGTTTATATTTGATATAGTTACAAACTTCTCACATGAAAGAAGACGTTCATTCGTTGAATTTTTTATAAAAAATAACAAAAAATTCTATGACTTTGAAAAACTTCGCTTAGAACCTAGCTCTTGGAGTTGTGTAGGAAGTTGGGTTCCCGTATATCAGAATCGCGTTGAGTATTTAGAGTCACTGCTTCCACTTTTCAATAGTGTATCTTTTCTACAACATAAGCAATACGTAGAAGTAATTATTAAGGGGTTATGGGAAGAAATTGAAAGAGAAAAAAAGCGGAACTTCATGCATGATTAGGTTATAAAATACTAGCTAGTTTAAGGACAAAAACATCATGAACACTGCTAAACTCACCACTGATGGCACTCACCAAATCGTTATTTTGCCCGAAGACTTTCAACTCACTGGCACTGAAGTTTATATCAAAAAAATTGGTAACGCCATTGTCCTGATTGCCAAAGACAACCCTTGGGAATCCCTGATTGATAGTCTAGACAATTTTTCTGATGACTTCATGACTACCAGAGATCAGCCACTCCTCGACACTAGAGAAAGTTTTTAAATGCGATACCTGCTTGATACGAACATCTGCATTTACCTGATAAAGCAAAAACCCCAAAAAGTACTGGATAAATTTCAAACCCTTAGCATTTCTGATGTTGGTATCTCCTCTATCACCATTGCCGAACTAGAATATGGAGTTGCCAAAAGTCAACAGCAAGAGAAAAACCGCATCGCCCTGATGCAATTTCTGCTACCTCTAGAAATTGTTGAATTTAATCAAGCATCTGCAACGATTTACGGCAGCATCAGAAGCGATCTCGAAAATAGAGGACTTATTATTGGTGCAATGGATATGCTCATTGCTTCTCATGCGCTGAGTTTAGGAGTTACCCTAGTCACCAATAATGTGCGAGAGTTTTCTCGTATTCCTACGCTCCTATTAGAAAACTGGGTTGAGTAGTTGTCAATATGCGAGATGTGATGATATTGCGTTACTGGCATCCTGTAATATCAATCAAAATAACTTTAAGCTCAATAAAAATCAGCATTATGAGTATTATCATCTTCGGCAGCATCAATATAGATTTGGTAGCAACAACACCCCGGTTGCCAGTTGCAGGAGAAACGTTGCTAGGAGAAGAATTTTTTAAAGTTTCGGGAGGGAAAGGAGCCAATCAAGCCGTAGCATTAGCAAAATTGGGCATTCCTACCCAGATAGTAGGGCGTGTAGGTGCAGACGATTTTGGCAAAGAACTTGTTAACAATTTGCAAACATTTGGTGTGCAGACTGATAACATTTTTGTGGATAAAACTGTTAGTTCTGGAGTCGCTATTATCACCGTGAGTCAGACTGGTGAAAATCAAATTGTTGTCATTCCTGGTGCAAATGGGCGCGTCAATCAAGAAGATGTAGAGCGATTATCCCACTTTTTACCAGAAGCTACAGCACTACTTTTACAACTAGAAATTCCTATTACTGCCGTGGTTGCTGCTGCTAAAGCCGCAAAAGGTGCAAACATAAAAGTAATTTTTGACCCCGCACCCGCACAATCTAATTTACCAGATGAATTGTATCCATTGGTAGATATTATTACACCCAATGAAGTTGAAGCAGCGCAGTTGGTTGGTTTTCCTGTGAATGGAGAGGAACAAGCCGCCAAAGCAGCTGCGGTTTTATTGCAACGGGGTGTGGAATGTGCGATCGTCAAACTGGGTGCTAAGGGTGTTTTTTGTGCCACTGCTGAAGAAAAGTTTTTTGTACCTGCGTTTTCAGTTCATGCAGTTGATACAGTAGCCGCAGGCGATGCTTTTAATGGTGGTTTAGCGGCGGCACTTTTTGAAGGACTTTCCTTACATCAAGCAGTTGTTTGGGGTGCAGCAGCAGGTGCTTTGACAGCGACAAAACCAGGCGCACAAACTTCGCTACCGGATAGATTTACATTTGATGCATTTCTTCAGGAAAGGGGAATGAATAGTGGCTTTCAAGGGTAGGTATTTATAGCGCTTCTCGAATGGAAGCAATACATTTTGACCTCTCTCCTTTTAGGAGAGAGGCTTTGATGCTCCTCCCCTTCCCTCGCAGGGAAGGGGCTGGGGGTTAGGTCTGTATTTCACGCAATTGAGAACCGCTATAAAAAGCATAGATAAACAAGTAAAATGCTTATCTGATAAGAATCGGCAGAAATATCAGTGCGGAGCTTCTGAACGATGTAGGGTGTGTAGCAGGAGAAATGCAGATAGTAAAAGTGAGGAATTAAGTATGGCACTATATCTAGACTCAGCGATCGCATCGGAAGCTGAAGTTGTTAAGCTTTGGGGATGGGTAAAAGGTATTACAACAAATCCCACGCTGTTATCTCAAAGCGATACTCCACCAGAAACCACGCTCAAAAAATTGGTTGCCTTGACAAATGGCCCGTTATACTATCAACTTATGGCATCTGATAAAGCTGGGATGCTAGCTGAAGGTAGAAAAGCTTTCGAGATTATTGGTTCGCAAACAATTTTGAAGATTCCCGCAACACCGTTAGGGTTTGAAGTGGTGGCGAGTCTATCGCCAGAGATTACCTGTTCGGTGACAGCGATTTATAGTGCAGCACAGGCAGCAGTAGCACGGGAAGCAGGAGCTAAAATTGCCATAGCTTATGTAAATCGAGCTACCCGATTGTTAGGTGACGGTATTGCCTTAGTGCGGGATATGGCTAGCGTACTCAAAGGTAGTGATACGCAAATCTTAGCAGCTAGTATCAAATCTCCTGAAGAAGCAGCCGCATCGTTGCAAGCCGGGGCGGATCATTTAACTTTACCACTGGCAATGTTGCAAGCGATCGCAACTCATGAATTCTCACAAAAAACTGTTGAAGAATTCGCTAAAGGAGGCATCGGTTTAAGTAATTCGTAATTCGTAATTCGTAATTCGTAATTCCGATGTATTCAATAAGTGAATTTAGCTAAACTATAGAAATCAAATTTACTCAACATCTCCAAAAATGTGAATACCGCAGGTACTTGCAGAGCATTAGATAAAGTTGCAGTTGCAATTACTCTTTCGAGGGGTGCAGGTAAACTGTATACTTGCACCTTTGGGGGAATGGGTACAGCTGCTAAACGAGGCATAATAGCTGCTCTCAGTCCTTGATTCACCATGCTAACGACTGTGGAATCTTCTTGAATGTCGCTAGCAGTATTGATTGGAATTGCAAAAGTCTTCAGGTGGTTGTGAAGAATGCGTCCACAGGGTGTACAAGGAAGCAAAACCGGCGGATAGGCTGCTATGTCTTCCCAAGTAATTTGCGGACTGCTAATTTTGGTATCTGGTGGAAGTAAAGCTACATACTCATCCCGAAAAATTTCCCAGGTTTCAAATTCTTCGCCAGTTGGCAGACAGGTAATACCAATATCGGCACGTCCATCATGCAAACACTGCTCTACATCCGTGAAAGCACCACACTCTATGATTGTGACAGCAATTTCTGGGAATTGATTGTGAAATTGAGCGATCGCTTTTGGTAATAGATGGGTAGCGACGCTCCGAAAAGCCGCAATTCGTACATGACCACCATGTAAACCTTTATGCAAGTTTGCTTCGTGTTGCATCATTTTTAGATGCTGCATTGCTTGACGCGCATGATACAAAATGCGCTCTCCAGCAGGTGTCAGCACAGCACCGTGACGACCTCTGGCAAATAATGGCACACCTAATTCTTCTTCTAGGGTAGCGATCGCATGACTAATTGCAGGCTGGGAAAGCTGCAATTCTAAGGCTGCTTCACTAAAGTTACCACGATCTGCTACTGCAACTATGGCTCGGAGTTGGGAGAATTTCATAGGCAATTGATGAGAACAAAGGTATACACATCTTGACTTTATTGTGGCAAAAAGGTTGTATTAGTGATTTTTCATATCTATAAATCCCATTTATAGAACCTATGCAAGCCATGATTTGATTCCTAACTCAGATGTTGTTACTGTTTTATTTACTGAGCAATCTTCAGGAATAATTCTATGAACAATAACATTAAGTGTTTACAAACAGAAGATATAGAAATAAATTGTAGTCCGTCATTCCAGAAAAAAAGCCACTCAAACTTCTGGAAATCTCTGCATCTGATTTGGGAAAATTTTGTCAAAAAACTCCTAGCCGATCCTAGTGAATTACAAGTTTGGCAAAAGGTTGACCGCCACGGTAATATCTATTGGCAAGCTTACGACCCGGCAACCGGAAAATCTTTCTCTTCCGGTTCCGAAACTGATGTGTCTATGTGGATTGAACAACTTTATCGGTATTAAAAACATGACACAACTTACTTTGGTAATCGGCAACAAAAATTATTCATCTTGGTCACTTCGTCCTTGGTTAGCGATGAAGCAATTCGGTTTGGAATTCAATGAGATTCGGATTCCTCTCTATAACAACCCAGATTGTTCATCGAAAATTCGGCAATATTCATCATCAGGAAAAGTACCTGTATTATTGCACGATACGCAAACGGTGTGGGATTCTCTCGCTATTTGTGAATATCTAGCTGAAACTTTTCCAACCCTGCAATGGTGGCCAGAGAATAAGGCCGCAAGAGCATTAGCTCGTTCTGTCAGTGCGGAAATGCACTCAGGGTTTCAAAACTTGCGTCAGAATATGCCTATGAACTGCCGTACTAAATATCCTGGTAAAGGTTTAGAACTCGGCGTACAACAAGACATTGACCGCATTACTAGTATTTGGCAAGAATCACGTCAAAAGTTTGGAAGTGGTGGCAATTTTTTGTTTGACAATTTCACGATTGCCGATGCATTTTTTGCTCCAGTTGTGCTGCGGTTTATCGCCTATGATGTGCAGTTAGATAGTATTTCTAGAGATTATGTTGAGTCAGTTTTGGCGCTTCCAGCAATGCAAGAGTGGATAAATGCAGCAAAGAATGAGACAGAAGTTATTCCCCAATATGAATTTTAGTGAAATAACAAATAAGAAAAACTTAAATTCTAGATGCAAATCAAAGAGATATTACTACTAGACATTTCCAGAAATTAAATATGTGTTATCTAGAACCCTTATGCCGAGACATAGCAATGCTATGTCTCTACATTCTTTTTTAAACAGGACTTACGCAAAAACTCTCTCAAACTCTTATTCCTACCCTTCGGGAACGCCAAGGGCGAACGTGTCCTTCTCTACGAGACGCTGCGCGAACGCGGTTCGTTTTATCATAGTTTTGCGTAAGTTTTATTAGATATTGATAATTTGAAAGAGTTATAACCTTCCTATAGTCCCTTTGATGCTTTGGGGAGATGACGTTAGCTAGGACGTGAATTTTTTTACAAATCATTTAGGATTGCGATCGCTCTCTTAAGCCACTCTGGTAAATTGTAAGGTCTATCCAGGAAAATCGCCCGATCCATCCTGACACTGTTCAAGCTCTAGTGCTTATGGAGCATAGCTTATAGCTTTACAAACGTGCTATTCTTCTCTAACGACTGTTTAATAGCGTTAAGCTAGAATAAATCCATTTTAATATTAGTAATGCCTAATATTCAAGAACACGTAAACACTCTAGTTACGAAATTTGTTCCGGGTTATAGATTTTTTCGTTTACAAGAACTCACAATTGATAAAAATAATTCCATTCAAACAGAAATTAATAGTCAATCAATTAAAGTTCTCAGTTGGAATATTGCTAAACAAAACTATAATAATGCTTGGTTAGAAGATTTTTCAACAATAATCGCAACTTATCAACCAAACCTCATATTTTTACAAGAGTTTTCTCTAAAGTTAGAGGCAGACGAATGGGCAAAATGGTTAAAAATGAATTGGAGTTTTGCTCCTAATTTCGTAGATATTCATCATCAAACTTATTCAGGAATCTTTACAGCCTCGACAATCAGTCCGATTACAAAAAAAGTGATAACTACTAAACATTATGAACCGATTGTTAAAACTCCTAAGATTTCTTTAATCACTGAGTATGTGCTATCTGAGCAAAGCATAACTCTCATGACAATCAATACTCATCTGATCAATTTTGTAGATATAAATAAATTTAAAATCCAACTAAATGAATTAGAGCGAGCCTTATCTATGCATCGGGGTCCACTAATATTTTCAGGAGATTTCAATACTTGGAGTCGAAAAAGAGCAGTTATCCTCAATCAAATAACAACTCAATTAGGATTAACGCCTGTAATTTTCGCACCTGATGAGAAGGAGAAAATTAAACGCTTCCTGTTGTCACCCCCTTTAGATCATATCTTTTATCGAGATATCAGTGTGAAGAAAGCCAGTGCTAAGGTGCTAGACCAAATTTGTTCATCCGATCATAAGCCATTGCTGGCAGAATTTACTTATACCAATACTCAAAAAAATTAAGATGCTTGTAGATGCTGGTGTTCTCGCTATTTTTAGCACAGCTACAGTTGTTGTTCATTTCGTGGGAGTTATACATGCAGCCCATGCAGTGATGAATGTGCGTTCTTCTCAAGGGGCAATTGCCTGGAGCATTTCTCTAATTACCTTTCCCTGGCTAGCGATTCCATTGTATTGGATTTTAGGAAGAACTAAATTTCATGGATATGCTGAAACACTGCGCTCAGTCTATGCACAACACTATAAGATTTTTCATTCTACTTATAGCGAACTGATTAAATTTCAGGTTGCACCGCCAGATAATCTAGCCCAGTTGCAACCCTTAGCGGAGGCTTTTACAGACATTTCTTTCACATCAGGGAATGCTGCCGAATTACTGATTAATGGTCAGCAAACCTATGAAGCGATGCTGAAAAAGATTGCATCGGCGACAAATTATATTTTGTTTCAATTCTATACTGTTAACGATGACCAATCAGGTAATGAGTTTAAAGAAGCGTTGATTGCTAAAGCCAAGGAAGGAATAAGCATTTATTTTCTCTACGATGAAATTGGTTCCAAGAAACTATCTCGCCCTTATATCCAATCTCTACAAGAGCATGGAATTGCAGTAAGTGCATTTAACACCACTAGAGGTCAGGGTAATCGGTTCCAATTTAATTTTCGCAATCATCGGAAAATTTTGGTAGTGGATGGAGAAATAGCATTTGTAGGTGGACTGAATATTGGTGATGAATATTTAGGAAAAAATCCTCGCTTGAGTCCTTGGCGCGACACCCATATCATGCTTGAAGGCCCAAGTGTACAAAGTCTACAAAACTCCTTTGTGCGAGATTGGTATTGGGCGACTCGAAAACTTATCGAAGTTAACTGGCAGGTAAAAATTAATCAGGAAATTAATCAAACTGTATTTATACTTCCTACAGGCCCCGCAGATCATCTGCCAGCTTGTAAGCTTTTTTTCGTCGAACTCATTAATCAAGCTCAAACTCACTTGTGGATTGCTAGCCCCTATTTTGTGCCGGATGAGGCAACATTGTCAGCCTTAAAACTGGCAGCAATGCGAGGTGTCGATGTGCGAATTCTCTTACCAAATCGACCCGATCATTTATTTGTTTATTTATGTTCCTTCTCTTACTACACCGAAATGGAAAAAATCGGTATCAAATTGTATCGTTACAAAAATGGATTTATGCACCAGAAAGTTATAGTCATTGATGAAAATCTAGCAGGGGTAGGAACTGTTAACTTAGATAATCGCTCTTTTTCTCTAAATTTTGAAGTTATGGGTTTTGTTACCGAGTCTGGGTTTGTCCAAAGTGTGAAAAAGATGTTAGAGGATGATTTAGCTGTCTGTGTTGCTGTCGATCTTAATGAGTACGATAAAAAACCTTTTTGGTTCAAGTTAGCTGTGAGAGTCTCTCGATTGCTGACTCCTTTACTTTAATCACTAATATATGGATAAATAGAATAATCAATCAGGCAAAGTTAGGGTAATTGGCTCAGTGGTGTCGCTAAACCGTCAATGCTGACGAGATTTTTCTTCTGTTGATATTCTCGAACTCCCTCTTCACCTTTTTTAGTAGCCCAGTTTACTAGAGTCTGGCGCTGACCTTGATATTCATAGAGTGGTACGCCAAAACCACAGGAAGTCTGGATTTTGTCAATGTCAGCGACGATAATTTGACGAGTTCCAGGTATCGGCAAAAATAGAGAATACAACGAGTCCCACTCTGGAGAACTTGGTAAAATCGTGGTTCCTTGACCGTAAAGACGCAAGATACACGCAGGTTCTTGAAAGGCACAAAACATGAAGGTTATCCGCCCATTTTCTTGCAAATGGGCTGATGTTTCGTTACCACTACCTGTAAGGTCTACATAACCTACTCGCTTGGGAGACAAAATACGAAAGCAGTCTTGACCTTTAGGAGACAGGTTAACATGACCTGTAGGACTCAAAGGTGCAGAGCCAACAAAGAAAAGGTGTTGGGCAGCAATAAAGTCTTGCAGTTCTTCAGTAATACAGTCAAACAATTTAGACATAGACTGTCTGATTTATATTTACAAATTGATCGTGTTTTCAGCCTATGTCTTAGCTAAAAATCTAGCAAGGTATAATTACCGATGTTTGGTTTATCGGAAAGGAGTGGGGAGAACTGTTACTGTCTCATATACCGACTAGCCATTTGGATGGCATCAGCGATATCGACATCACCATCACCATCAGCATCCAAGAAGGAATTTAGGACAGGATTTCCACCAGCTTGGGGATTTTGAGCATTGGCTCCTGATTGCAAAAACTTTAGCACCAAAGGTACTGCCAAAGGCAGCAATTGTTGAACTATACCAGCATCCAACCCAGTACGCTGGGCTGCAACTTCAGCTACTTGCTGTTGTATCTGGGGAGAAAACAACGAATTGACGGCTTGGGGGTTGGGAGAAGTACCAGCATATTGATTGACTAAATTTTGCGTGGCTTCATTACCATCTGTGGCTTGTTTGTCTTGTAAAGCAGAACGCACTTGACCACCCACAATTGACAAAACTGATTGGATGGTAGAAGGATCTGCGCCTGTGCGATCGCTCAACTGCTGTACACTATTAACAATGCTTCCTATTTGACCTAAGCTGCCCTGTTGATTGGGATTAGCGACAGCACCAAGAATTTGATCGAAAAGTCCCATAAGTTTGTTTCTCTCTTTGTTCTCAAAAACTTGCCAAAACTGGCTGGAAGTTTTTTTGTGTACACCGACTTTTGTAAGTCTACTAAAAGATTAGAACACGCAAGCTTCATAATGAACGAATAAAATTTCAAAAGCTACTAACTCAAGGATGAGAAATCGATCGAGCGATTACAAATTCTGTGCTTCGATTTAACTCAGATTGGCAAGTAATTTTACCCTGATGTTTTTCTACCACAATCTGAGATGCGTAAGCGTAGCCCGCCGTAGGCATCGCTAGCTTTAAACCCTTAATGCGTCGTGGTTTGGTTGTGACAAATACTTCAAAGTTCCCACTCAAAAAAATAAATCGCTGTCTGTAGAAGAATGTTCGTCTATCTTGCAGACAGCGATCGCAAAATGCACAACTTATCTGCTCTACGCTAATGCCGCTACTTTCTCTAGTAAGCCTTGAAACAACCTCAAGCCATCACTACCCCCTAGCATTGCGTCTGATGCCCTTTCTGGGTGCGGCATCATTCCCAACACATTACCCCGGCGATCGCTAATCCCGGCAATGTTGTTCAGTGAACCGTTGGGATTCTCCCCTTCATAGCGAAATATGACTTGCCCGTTATCTTCAATTTCTGCGAGAGTGGCTGCATCAGCGTAGAATCGCCCCTCTCCGTGGGCAATGGGCAAAGTGATAACTTCACCAGTTGTATAAGCGTGCGTCCATAGATTAGTACGCTCAACTTTCAAGGGGACGCGATCGCAAATAAAATGTAAATCCCGGTTTCTGGTTAACACTCCTGGCAAAAGTCCAGCTTCAGTTAATACCTGAAAGCCATTGCAAATACCGAGGACAAACTTACCCTTTTGAGCGTGTTCTACAACCTGTTGCATCACGGGTGAAAAACGTGCGATCGCACCACAGCGCAGATAATCCCCGTAACTAAAGCCACCAGGAATAATCACGACATCCAAATCAGCAATATCTGTTTCTTGATGCCAAACCATCCGCGTTGGTTGGCCCAGTAAATCTCTGGTTACATAAGCAACATCGCGATCGCAATTAGAACCGGGAAAAACAACAACACCGAATTTCATGATTAGTTAGGGGAGCGAGGAGCAGGGGAGCAGGGGGAGCAGGGGGAGCAGGGGAGGCAGAGGAGGCAGGAGAAGAAGTACTATTGATGCCCCATGCCCAATGCCCCATGCCCAATCCCTAAAATACCCCAGTTTGAGTTTCGACCTCAATTAATTCAAAGCGGTAATTTTCAATTACGGGATTTGATAGCATTTGGTCACAAATGGTATCAAGGTCTTTACGCGCTTTTTTCTCTTCAGTTGAGGTGATGGTGAGTTCAATGTACTTGCCAATCCGCACCTGGTCAACGTTATCGTATCCCAGTTGCTTAAGACCGGATTGTACTGCCACACCAGCGGGGTCTAAAACTGAAGGACGAAGGGTCACGAAAATTTTGGCTAGATACTTGGTTTGCACGGGCTTTTGCTGAATGCTGCGATCGCTATACTATAACTTTCTGTTCCAACTGAGTGAAAATAAGATTACGAAGCGGTTAAAGTTAATCGATCGATTAGCTCATCTAACAGCTTCAAACTACAGTGGCATACTTAAATAATTGTCTATGAGAGCTATACGCACCCGCAGTCAAGAGCGTATTTTCAACCTGCTGAAAACTATCAAAAAAGGCATTTCCGCCCAAGATATTTACGTAGAACTACGTAATACAAATCAGAGCATGGGTTTAGCAACAGTTTACCGTTCTCTAGAAGCCTTAAAACTAGAAGGCATGGTACAAGTGCGGAATTTGGCTAACGGTGAAGCCCTCTATAGCCTAGCGCAGCAAGATAAACACCACCTTACTTGCTTGCAATGTGGTGTCTCAATTCCGATTAATCAATGCCCAGTTCATGACTTAGAAAACCAATTAGAATCAAGCCATAAGTTTAAAGTTTTTTACCACACCCTAGAGTTTTTTGGGTTGTGCAGTCAATGCCAGGTGAATCAAGGTACTGAGATTGGTCAATAATCATACCAATGCTATAAATGGACGTACAGAGGAACGTCTTTGATTTATTTAGATACAAGCGTTATCGCTCCTTTGTATTGGGCAGAAACTGCTTTATTCAAACAAAACTTAACCAACTAAATACATCTGCAACTGTTAATTGCCAATTTCCTAAAACACTCAAAACTGGTAAAATATCTTGCTTTTCTTTTAATTCTGGTAATTTATTTGGTTCAAAAATCATGATTGACTCATCAGCAGAATCGAGCAACCAACCTAGCTTTGCTCCATTTTGAATAGAAAATGTAATTTTGCTGATAACTCGGTTAGGTGATTGTTCCGGTGAGAGGATTTCAATTATCCAATCTGGGGGAATTTCAAATTTATTTGTAATTTTTCCATTAGGCAGCAATGGAATTCTTTGCCATTCAAAAACGGCTATATCTGGTACTATGGAACGACCTTGAAATGTGCAGCGTAATTCAGGAAAGGCGTAAGCTAATTTTTGTAGTTTTGCAACTTGATTTATGGCAGAAGCTAATTCAATTTGTAAAGCACTGTGTACTCCTTGTGGCATAGGTTTTTGAGAGATTTGCCCATTAAAATACTCACTTGCTGGCTTTGTTTCTGGTAGTTTTAAGAACTCTTCTACATTTAGTGCTGTGGTTGGCTCAATAGATAAGGTCATAATTTACAACTTATCAAAACTTGATTATTTCATTATGAGAAGAATGGGACGAGTCGTGCATACGCGTAGCCCTTCATAGACATCGTATTCTTTTCAGTAGCCATTGTAATTTTATCAAATAGGTCACGCATAAAGTTTATAGCGTTGTAGAAGAAAATCGATTAACGCGAATAACTTTTCCTGTTAATGTTGATTCCGTAGAAATCACTGCATCAATATTTGTTGCTAATCGATTCCAATCTAAATCATCTTTGCAGGCAATTATCCCAGTATGTTCGGGTTTAATCTTAATGCAATTTTAAAAAATCACGACGATTAATGGTTAATACAGCCCGATTTTCTAATATCGCAAACTCTAACACCATATCATCAGAAATTCCGGCTTTGCCCGCTTCTTGTATGGTGATAACATCATGTCCAAAACTACGTAATAATTCTACCGATTTACGCGGAAATTGCTCATCTGCTAACAACCTTGCCATACATCAACAGGATATTTTAAGAAGCATCTAAAATTGCATCAGCTTGTTCTTGTTCGCGAATAGTAGTATCAATTTCGTCAGGGAATGCTTCAGCATAAAGCCATGCTGTTACCAAGTTAGCTGCGCTAAGTTGAGGATATTGATCTAGAATATCAGCATCTTTAGCACCTTGTCGTCGATAACTTACCAACAACCAAATAGGAATGCGTGTTCCGGCAATACAAGCATCAGCACCCATTACACCAGGGGTTTTGGTAATTCCATCATTGTTGCTACTAATACCTTGGGTTAAGATGCGAATTGCTTCCACTTTTTGGGCTGGTGTTAGGGATAGTAACTGTGTTTCTAACTCTTGGGCTGTCATTGGAAACTATCTAAGATTAACTATATTTTAACGGGGTTTGAAAATTTAATACATAAGGGCTTCACCGATATCACTAGCTATAGTGCTACCGTCCGAACCAAAGCGAGTAATGGTGTTGAAAAATGAAGGTCAAAAGACAAAGAATTACTGTTGAAGAATTGTTGAGTAGATATGCTGCTGGAGAGCGAGATTTCACCAAAGTTATCATTGAGGACTCCCGTGAAGGATTGATGAGAGGTGTTGACCTCTGTAACATCAACCTGGAGGGTTCCATCCTCATTATTGACCTTAGTGGTGCTATTTTGAGGAAAGCTAATCTGCGAAATACTCTTTGGGGCGACCATTGTAGTTGGCAAGAAGCCGATTTTAGTGGTTCCGACTTTACTGGAATTAACAATGAAAGTAGTTGCGTCTTCCTTCGCTGCAACTTTAGCAATACTATCTGGAATCAAGCTGATCTGTGGCAATCCACCTTTGAAGACTGCGACCTGACTGATGTCAACTTCGATAATGCCGATTTTAGCGAAGTTAAGCTCTATGGGTGAATTATGAGAAGGAATAGCTGAAAAAATATTGTCAGTAGATAATTGTAATTGTCTCGTTCCCAGTCTGAGACTGGGAACGAGATTTGGAAAGGGTTTTAACTTAAGTTGACATCAATGCTACTCCCCATTCCTAACTAGGGCGGTTATTTTCTAATCCTGGGATTTGCTTAGAAAACAAATCGTTAGAATCAATCTGACCATTTGAGATAACGGAACGCATACCCTCGAAAGCAGCAGGAATAGTACGCGGATCTATAAATAAGACCTTGCTGCTATCGCTTCTACCAATTGTCGCGCCCATATCCAAATAACCCAAGGCAAACAGTACTTCCACTGCTTTATTGGCATTGGGATTCGTCTGGAGTTTTTGGGCAATAATTTCTGCTGATTCTGCGATCGCTTGGGCTTTCAAAACCTGCTGCTGACGTTCTGCTTGAGCTTTCAGAACGAGCGACTTTTGTTCAGCTTCTGCTTGCAGAATTGTCGATTTTTGACGAGCTTCCGCATCCAATATTTGCGCCTCAGCTTTACCTCTGGCGCTATTGACAGCAGCTTCGCGTTCACCCTCAGAAGTTAAAATTGCTGCCCGTTTGCGTCGTTCTGCTGACATTTGCAATTCCATCGATTCTCGCACTGCCTGAGACGGAATAATATCTCGCAGTTCTACCCGTGTCACTTTCACACCCCAAGGATCGGTAGCAACATCCAAATCCTGTAATAAAAGCTCACTGATGTGGGAACGAGCAGTAAAGGTTTGATCCAACTCTAGTTGTCCCATTTCGGCGCGAATTTGAGTCAGCACCATATTTACCATTGCCGACTGGAGATTTTCTACCCTATACCAGGCTTTTTCCATATCCACAATGCGCCAGTAAAACACTGCATCTACCTCAATACCAACGTTGTCACGGGTGATGCACTGTTGAGGAGGAATATCTAAGACTTTTTCTTTGATAGTTTCTCGGTAAACAACTTTATCTAGGAAAGGAACGACAAAATTTAGTCCTGGTTCCAGTTTTTTGTTATAACTACCCAATCTTTCGACCAAAGCTTGATTGCCCTGATTGATGACTTTCACAGAACCGGCCACAGCAGAACCACCAAGAGCTAAAAATACTAGTAAAAAGAACTGTTCCATTGTGAATCTCCTAATTTTTAATAAAGAGAGTGCGGAGTGGAGAAGGTGAATGAGGAAGTAGAGTCAGAAAAACTATTGAATTTTGACAAATGACAAATGACAAATAACAAATACTTAAGAATTCAACAAATTTTCCGGTACAACAATCAAAGTAGTACCTTCCCTCCTAACCACATAAACTCTTTGATGTGGTGGTATGGTAAATTTGTCATCGTCACATCTTGCTTGCCAAGAATTTCCCTCATACCGCACCCGCCCTGTTTTCCCAGGCAGAATTTCTGTTAAGGTTTCAGCTGTGACTGCATCCCGAATTTTTGATTTGCGTTGTCTTGGTTGCAAAAACCGACGAGAAAGTACGATTAGAACTGTGGAAAGCAAGAGCCAAACCACAATTTGCAACCATACACTTCCCATACCCACTCCAGACAGCAGCGCCACCACAAAAGCGCTAATTCCCATCATGAAGGCGACAAACGCCGATGGTAAAAACAGTTCTGTTAAACACAAAACTGCTCCTGCCAGAAGCCAGATTAAGGTAAAACTTGGCATAGCGCCATCCTAGTCTCTACATTGACGTAAATGCATTTCTACGATTAGATACAGCCAGACATAAGTTATTTACAGAAAACAAAACTGAGTATTTATACCAACAATTTTGATTGATTTCAGTAACAAGGTGTAGCTAGCGGTACATAAGTCCAGTTTATTCTAGCCTTCAATTCATTGCCAGCTAAAGTTAATCGAAGTTTATGTATCAAGAAGAATTCAGAACTCAGGAGCCAGTATAAATTCTGTAGACTGTTTGATAGCGCAGCAGTAGCGCAAAACAAGTATTAGATATTACAATTCTCAAACTCTATCCCTTTTTGGGTAGAGTATTCTAAATTCTAACTCCTGAATTCTGACTCCTCAATTCTAAATTCTGACTCCTGAATTCTGACTCCTGACTCTTGTTTTATGATTTCTACTCAACTGATAATTTTTTGTATAAATCCACGCTGTAATAGCCCCATTAATCCTATGGGAGATAACGTTTGTGCCAGTTGCCAAACTCCTTTAGTTCACCGCTATCTTTGGGCGACTGGCTCATTGTCTGCTTACATCCCCCCAGGCACAAAGGTAGCAGATAGGTATGAGGTAATTAAACAACAGATTTGGCTGGATACTCAACCGGGACTACCCCCAGATGTACCTGAAGAATTGCCAACCGAAGTAATTCCTTATTTACAGTTATATCAAGAGCGGTTACATCTACCCCAGGCTTATGGATTTGTTAGTAATCTTGAGCAAGATACAACTGATATTCTCTTATTGGAAAATGCGCCGATAGATAAGACAGGAAATATCTATCCAACTATTGTTGAGGTTTGGGAGGAAGCCACGGCAGTACGACAAGTTTATTGGTTGTGGCAAATTCTCCAACTTTGGACACCTCTAGCAGAATTGGGACTTAGCCACAGTTTACTAGTAATAGACAACTTGAGAATCGAAGGTTGGTGTGTGCGACTTTTGGAACTCTACCAAACACCAAATGATGAAAAGTTGAGTTTACAAAATCTGGGGGAGTGTTGGCAGTTTTGGGTAGCTTCTGCAAAGCCATCAGTAGCTAAGGGGTTACAGAACATTGTCCAGGAGATGTGTGAAACTGAGATTGAGTTAGAGGCGATTAATATTCAACTCAATAATTTATTACTAGCAGCTGCGGCAGAATTGCCATTAGTCTTGAAGGTGGCAGGTTCTACAGATATTGGCCCAATGATGGCGCAAAATGAAGATGCTTGCTATCCCAATAGTTTGAGTGATTTAGATGAAAAACTCCATCCACAAGGGGATGGAGTTTTTGGGCATGGGGAATGGGGAATGGGGCATGGGGAAGAAGTTACCAATGCCCAATCCCCAATGCCCCAAGCTGCGGGGCGACTGCCCCTCTCCACCCACAAGGGGATAGAGTTTCCCGCCGCTTTCGATGAACCTTTATTGCGCCACTTGTCGATTGTTTGCGATGGCATTGGCGGACATGAAGGCGGTGAGGTTGCGAGTCAGATGGCAGTGCAGTCTGTAAAGTTGCAAATTCGCGCTTTATTAACTGAGGTGACAGAACAAACTGCACTTGTACCACCTGAGTTGTTGCAGGAACAATTAGAAACGAGTTTACGGGTGGTAAATAATGTAATTTGTGCCCGCAATAACGAACAAAAACGCCAGGGCAAAGAACGCATGGCTACAACTATTGTCATGGCGTTGCAAGTTCCACAACGAGTCCAAACAAGTACTGGGTGGCAATCAAATAATACCCATGAGCTTTACTTGGCTAATGTTGGCGATAGCCGCGCCTATTGGATTACTCGCAATTATTGCCAGCTACTGACAGTAGATGATGATGTGGCAACGCGAGAAGCACGCCTTGCTAAAAGCTTGTATCGAAAGGCACTTTTTAGACCAGATGCGAGTGCCTTAACTCAAGCGTTGGGAACAAGAGATTCAGAATCTTTGCGTCTCAAAGTTCAGCGATTTATTGTGGAAGAAGATGGCATTTTGCTACTGTGTTCTGATGGTTTAAGTGATAATAACTGGGTGGAACAATCTTGGCAGGATTATGCAATACCAGTGTTAACAGGGCAAATGACAGTTGAAGATGCTGTCCGCAACTGGATTAACTTGGCAAACGAAAAAAATGGACGTGATAATACTTCGGTTGTTCTCACTTATTGCCGTGTCTCTCCAGAATACTTAGTACCTGTGACTCCGGCGTTGCCAGAAGAGATTATAGAAGCAGAAATACAGGAAGAGGAATTAGAAGAACTAGAGGAACTAGAGGAACTAGAAGAACCAACTTCTTTTACAGAAAGTTCGCAAGCTTTGTTAGATTTGGATCTAGATTTAAATTTAGATTTGGATCTTTCAGAGGAACCACCTCTCAACCCAGAAATTCCACCAACTTTAATTACAAAACCGAAGTGGGATAAACGTTTGGTAATGCTGGGGGGAGTTTTGGCGTTACTTGTAGGGGGTACAAGTCTGGGATTATTTGCTTGGTGGCAAGTTAATCCTCAAGGATTCCAGCAGATGTGTCGGCAACTTCCCCAAAAAGTACAGTCAGTGTGTCCGGCTGGGAAATAGGTTATACCGAAATATTCTAATGTTGATGAGAAATATTGCAGTATTTATAAGGAATATTGTAATGTTGATGAGAAATATTACAACATTCCTTATGGATGGCGTAATGTTGATGAGGAATATTACAGTATTAATAAGGATTATTGTAATGTTGATGAGGAATATTGCAATGTTTCTCCCAAACATTGCAATGTTGATAAGATTCAAAGTGATGGAAAAGAAAGTAGCGATCGCTAGTGAGTCAATATAAGTTAGCGATCGCACCACAGATAGACTCTACAATCGGTTGAGCATAGAGACAAAACCGATCGCTTTCCAAAGCTTGAGAAATGCGGCTAGCCCACTGCATGTCTCTGCGCTGTTGCAGTTGCTCCTAGTCGTCAGCCTCAGCAACATATACGCGATTGCGCCCCCGCCTCTTCGCGGTATAGCAAGCTGCATCAGCCGTGCTGAAAATCTCTGTAAGGCTCTCGCTATTCGTGTCAATACCGATCAAGCCAATACTTGCTCCAATTGAGAATACCTGCTCTTGCCAAATAAACCGGAACTCTTGAACACACGAAAGTAGATCATTGGTAACTCGTAAAGCTTGCTCTGGCATACACTGAATGAGCAATAGGCCAAATTCATCGCCCCCTAACCTTGCCAATGTGTCAGTTTTCCGAATCTTCTCCTGCAATAGACCAGTAATTTGACGCAGTAATTCGTCTCCAGCCAGATGACCACAGGTATCATTTACAATTTTGAAGTGATCGAGATCCAAATAGCACAACGCATGAACCTGGCAGTCTAATTTGGCAAAGCACAATGCTTGTTCAACCCGCCGCTCAAACTCCTGGCGATTCACCAATCCGGTTAAGCCATCATGATTTGCCTGCCAAGATAGCTGATGCGAAAGCTTGCGGTTTTGAGTCACGTCATGAAACACCATAACCGCACCAATTATTTGTCCCTCACGATTGCGAATGGGCGCGGCTGAATTTTCAATTGCAATCTCTTGATTATTCTGATTAATTAAGACGGCATTGTTTGTTAAACCAACAATTTGATTTGACTGTAAAGCTAGGTCAATTGGGTTCTGAACTGGTTCGCGTGTAATTTCATTCACAATTCTAAAGACTTCTACTAACGGCAACCCTTGTGCCGATGCTTCAGTACATCCGATCAGAGATTCTGCAATGGGATTGAGGTATTGAATCTTGCTAAAGGCATCTGTGGTTATAACTGCATCTCCAATCGATTGCAACGTCACCTGAGCTAATTCTTTTTCTTGAAAAAGTTTTTCTTCTATTTGCTTAAGAGTTGTGATATCACGTCCCACCGATTGAAATTCGATAAAGCATCCTTGCTCGTCCAACAGCATTCGGTTATGCCACTGAGTCCAACGCACCTGATTTGCCACAACGACGCGATTCTCAACGATCACAACCGGATTATCGACACTAATTGAAGCGATTAATTGAGCAACTCGCTGCCGATCTTCTTCAAAGATAACCGATTTATTGCGGCTGCCGATCAATTCCTCTGCCGATCGCCCAAAATAAACTGCAAAAGCTTGGTTAACAAAGGTGAGTGTACCGTCTGGTAAATATCGGGCAATGAGTTCAGTCTGATCTTCGACAATGGCACGGTAGCGAATCTCGGTTTGTTTGAGAGCAATTTCTGCTTGCTTGCGTTCTGTAATGTCTAGAATAGCTCCATACAGTCTAATAGTCTGACCTTGAGTATCATAAGCTACCTCTGCTCTCGACTCCAGGTAGCGCAATGAGCCATCAGGTCGGATAATGCGATATTCAAGATTGAAAGGGTTTCCGTTGGTGATCGCTTCTAGTAGATGCCTCTGCAACACTGGTCGGTCTTCTGGGTGAAGCATCTGAAGAAATGCAGTCTGTGTCGGTGCTGATTGAGTAAGATTTAGACCAAAGATGCGGAAGGTTTCGGCTGACCAAATTTGTTTTTGAGACTCTAAATACCATTCCCAACTGCCCATCTGGGCAATCTTTTGAGCAGTAGCTAGCAGCGTTTCACTGCGTCGGAGTTCTTCCTCGGCTTGTTTGCGTTCGTTGATTGCGACTTGCCGTTCTGTAACATCTTGGGTAGTTCCATAGAGGCGAATTACTTTTCCAGCCGCGTTGAATTCTGTATGTCCAATCCCCTCAATATAAATAGTAGACCCGTAAGTTGGAGATGCGCGCAGAATGAGTTTGTAGGATTCGCCAGTTGACATTGCCCGCTCAATTGCTTGGGCTAATTTTCCTGCATCTTCTAGCCAGTACAGTTGCAGATTTTCTTGGTAGTTCGGCTCAAGAAGTGCGGGATCTCGATTTAAGAGGTCGAATAGTTGCTTTGACCAGGTAATTTTGCCAGTGACAATATCAAACTCCCAATTACCGAGACGAGCAACTTGCTGAGATTCTTCTAATAAGGCTTCACTCTTGCGTAGTGTTTCTTCAGCACATTTGAGATCGGTGACATCCACTACCAGCCCATCCCAAACCATGCGGCCATCCTGCAACTGGCGTGGCGTCGAACGAAAATGTAACCATTTAAGCCGAGCGCTGGGCGTTTGGATTTGCAGTTTTATATCAAACACCGAGAGATTCCGCAGGGATTCATCGACTGCTGCCAACAGAAGTGGTACATCCTCTGGGATAAATTGGCGATAGATCAAAGTTGCATCTTTGAGTGCATCTTCTGCCCTGACTTCCATCAGTTTTTCAATGCCTGCACTCATATAAGAAAAGCGATCGCTACCATCGATTTCGCGAATTACCTTATAAATTGCCCCATTGGGCAGATTATCGCTAATTTGCCGCAACATCGCTTCCCGCTCTTGTAGTGCAAGTTCTGCCTGTTTGCGTTCACTAATTTCCCTCTCCAGTTCTAGATTGGCTGCCTCCAGTTGTGCAGAACTGGGGAGAGCAAGTGCTTTTGGTACTAAAGGTATAAGTTCAGAAGCTGTGTACAGTGAAACTATGGCTGTAATAGCTTTAAGGCAACCACTCAACCAATAAGTTGGATACCAGAGCGTCCAAATCTCCATTAGGTGGGTAGTGCCACAAGTAACAATAAATGTTGCAAATAGTAGAAATACCCAGTTGAAGGGCAAATCTTGGCGCTTGCGGACAAAATAAAGTAGGGTGATGGGAATGGAATAATAAGCAAGGGCAATTAAACTATCAGATACAATATGCAACCCCACTAATTCCGGTTTCCAAAGATAGCAATGTCCGTGGGGAATAAACTGTTTATAAGCAAAAAGGCTTTTCCCAAATTCCAGCATCACGTTATTTCAAACACAACTTGTTTGCTCTAAGTATTAATTCCTTGTAATACTAAAAATTATTCAGTATTAAGTAGCTTGCCGCTATAGGCATCGCCGATACTTTATCATAGTTGGCAAGCCCCGTAACGGCAAAAGTTCCATCCTCGCCAATTACGCTATAGAAAATTATTGTATTATTTATTACAAGATTACATAATGAAGAAAAATCGGGACATTATATTAGGGACTGACAAAAAATAAATTATCCCAAATTATTTTTATATTTGTAGGGAAGCACATCTGTGCGCCCTTAAGTTCGCAAAGCGTCCCGCAGGGATGGGATGTTTTTTTCACAGGAAGTCCCTTAGCTCTACAGGTGCAGGTGTACGCGTAAAATTCCTTGAATTACCTGTTGTACAGCTTCTTTACTCAAGCTGCCATCTACCCGCACAATTCTTGAGGGATAGGATGCTGCTAACTCTGCGTATCCTTGCTGAACGCGGCGATGAAAAGCGATTGTCTCTTGTTCAATGCGGTCTAGTCCTACTTGGTCTGAGAGTTTGCGGGAAAGTCCCACTTCGACATCGACATCTAGCCAAATAGTTAGGTCACTTTCTAAACCACCAGTAGCAATATTATTAAGCTGATTGATTAAACTCATGTTCAGACCGCGACCATATCCTTGGTAGGCAATGGTAGAGTCAGTGTAGCGATCGCATAAAATATATTTCTCAGCTGCGAGATTTGGTTTAAGTTCTTGTTCAACGTGTTGTGATCGGTCAGCAGCATACAATAAGAGTTCTGTCACTTCTGCAACTGGTTTATCCTCTGACTTTTCTAGTAGCAAGCGGCGAAGATGTAAACCTAACTCTGTTCCCCCTGGTTCACGAGTTATCACCACAGAAACACCGAGACTTTCCAACCACTCAGAACAAAGCTGCATTTGGCTGGTTTTGCCACAGCCTTCCACCCCTTCAAATACAATTAATTTCCCACCCATGCTTTTTTGTTCGCTGCTATAAACTGATTCGCTGACGTTTCATCAGATCAAGAATAGCGCGAAGTGGAAAATCATAGACTGCGATCGCGTAGGCGTAGCCCATCGTAGATATCGCAGTTTATGATTCAATACAGTTCAGATAAGACCAAAACACTTGTAGAGACGGCGATTTATCGCGTCTTTAAAACTCGAAACCTACGATTTAGTTGCCTGAAAATTGCCATAACTGAGACGGTATAGTATCTCGCCAGCCTTGGGCACAAGTAAAATGCCTTCGTCCTCTCGATTCGCCCATTCTGTCGGTCGAATAGTTGCCGGGTCGCGATAGTTTAAGTTATGAGCAGCACAGCGTTCAGCAGAAATGCCAGTAGCTAAAGTAACACGAATTCGCGCTTGTTCTCCTTTTATCGGATCAAAAGTACCCATCCCTTTTAAGTGAGTACTATGCGCCAGCACTCCAGCAGGATACTCTTGGAATTTATCCCACTGTTTGAGAAAGTAATCCCGCACATGATAGCCAATTTGGGAGAGGATTTCGCCGTGTGTATAGCTAAACTCAGTAATATGAGGAGCATATATAATTACTTCGCCTCCATCGGCTACTACTGGCTCTAGCTTGTACATTCCTTTAGCCGCAGTCCAAATGTCATCATACATTTGGGGCATGACTGAAAGCACTTGTTTAAAAGACCGATCTACATATTTAATATGCAGTTTAGCTGATAATTTTGCCGCGTCTTCCCAGGCTGATTCTGGTTGATCTATATAAAGTCCAGCTAACTGATTTGTTTTCGGTGCGACTACCATCGCCAAACAAAGTTTTGGGGTAGAAATCAGGCTAGCGGCTCGGTTAATCAAACGCCGGACTGGTGTTATTCCCAGCGTACCAATAATTTCGTAACAAGTAATTAAAGCACCTAACCAGTGGGAGAGATTAATTACTTCTTGACCACCAATACCAGGAAAAAAATATTTATTTCCACCAGAGAAACCGACAACTTCGTGGGGAAAAACTGGGCCACAAATTACGATCAAATCGTATTCTTTTACAAGCTTATTAATACGCACATCAACTGACTGATGTAGCATTCCATTACTAATCTCTGCTATCTCGTCTGCCGAAATTACTCCACAAGAAATAAAGGTATCTGGCTCATTCCAAAGGTGGTTAAATATGCGAACTTTTTTAAAAGTTGTCTTTCGTTCCTCTGGTGTCACTCCTACCAAGTGATTGATTTGTTCTTCACTCATCGGATTATGTGTACCCAGAGCAATTAAAAAATCCAAAGCCGCTACTCTTTGACTCAACTCCTGATGAAGCAATCGAAACATTTGAGGCATGGGAGCAGTGCGCGTACTATCTGGAATTAACACCAAGATGCGCTGTCCATCTAACTTAGGGTCTGCTAAAGCTTGATGAACTAGCTCGGAAACTTGCTCATCTGAAAGTATTCCGTTATTTACAGCCAGTGAATACATGACATTATTAAACTCCACTGTAGATACTAAATCCACCATCTACCGGCACAACTACCCCGTTGACAAAACTAGAACCAGAACTACATAACCAGATTAAGGTACTGAGTAATTCATCTGGTTTTCCGAAACGTCCGGCGGGGGTATGGTCAATGATTTTTTGCCCGCGAACGGTCAAACTACCATCAGCATTTAGAAGTAAATCTCGATTTTGTTCGCCAATAAAAAAACCTGGTGCGATCGCATTTACTCGCATTCCATCACCATACTTTTGGGCGAGTTCTACCGCTAACCAGCGAGTAAAGTTATCTATCCCCGCTTTCGCTGCTGAGTAGCCAACCACCCGACTAATCGCTCGGATAGCAGACATAGAAGAAATATTGACAATGCAACCGTGGGGTTGACTTTTTTCCACCATTGCTTGACCAAAAACCTGACAAGGTAGTAAAGTGCCAACTAAATTGAGACTAACCACTTCCTCAAAGGCTGTATGTGGCATATCAAAAATATTCCCATCAGGAGTAATCGTGGCAGCCGGAATATTACCGCCAGCCATATTTACCAAGATATCTATCTCATCCCAACGCTGTATAATAACATCCCTAGCGATTTCTAATTGGGAGCGATCGCTAACATCTGCCACCACAGCCATACTTTCTCCACCACCAGCAGTAATCTCAGCCACCACCGCCCCCGCCCTGACTTCATTACGACCCAAAACCACAACTCGCGCTCCAGCCAGAGCCAAACCCCTTGCCATAGACCCACCAAGCACACCAGAACCACCAGTAACTACCGCTACCCGCTCCTTCAAGCTAAAAAGTTTACTTAAAATCAAAATGATTCCCCCACTTAGTAAAATTCTCTGCGTACCTCTGCGCTTCCCTCAGCGCCCCTCTGCGTTTAAATTTCCCCCCTCAAACTTATAAGCAACCTTAGCGAGGTCATAAGCCAAAGCACGAGCCATACCATACCCTTCCTCCTCCTCAACCAATCCCCGTGCTACCAATCCAGCCAACCAATTACAAGCTACTCGCCGCCAGACATTATGACGAGCCGGAATCGAAACAAAAGCCCGTGTATCATCATTAAACCCGGCTGTATTATAAATTCCCGCAGTTTCCATTACCTGATTGAAATAACGCTCCATACCATTTACGCTGTCGTGAAACCACCAAGGCGGCCCAAGCAATACACTGGGATAATGACCAGCTAAAGGAGCCATCTCGCGGCTATAAGTGCTTTCATCCATACCAAAAATGATTAAATGGAAGCGGCGATCGTTACCGTAAGCTGATAACAACGGGTGCAGATTTTGAGTCCACTCTATTTTTACGGGAATATCAGCACCTTTATCAGCTCCAAATTTCTCAAATAAAGCCGGGTTATGATTGCGCATCACACCACAATGCATTTGCATCACCAAGCCATCTTCCACACTCATCCGCGCCATTTCCATGAAGATATGACCAGTAAAATTTTCGACATCACCTGGATTCAGCTTGCTGGCTAATGCTCTCGCAAAGATAGCTTCGGCTTCCTGGTCAGAAAGGCGTGTAGTATAAGGTGTGGCTGCACCTTGATCGGTAGCTGTCGCACCCATTTTTTTAAAGAAAGCTCGACGTTCTTCTAACGCTTGCACAAAATTGGCGTAAGTATTAATTTCTCTACCGATAGTGCTTTCCAACTTGCTAAGATTTTCCCGCCAACAAGGAGCATCCAGGTTAACTACTGCATCAGGACGAAAAGTTGGTCTAATTTGAGTGAAACCTTCTTCATGGAGCGATCGCTGATTCTCTAGGTTATCACTGGCGGCATCGGTAGTACAAAGTACTTCGATGTTAAAGCGTTTGAATAAAGCACGGGGGGAAAACTCAGGTGAGGCTAATAAACCTTCCAGATAATCATAGATACGTCCGGCATTGCGAGAGTTTAAAGGTTCATCCACACCAAAGACGTTAGTTAGTTCCTCTTTCAACCACAACCCAGATGGAGTACCTTGGAATAGATAAAAATGGTCAGCGAACAATTGCCAGATTTTGCGGTGGTCAGTCTCTCCTGGTGAACCATCATTGCTTGGTATGCCCAAAGCTTGCAGAGATACGCCCCGACTATAGAGCATCCGCAAAAGGTAGTGGTCAGGGATAATCAGTAATTCCGTGGGCGAACCAAAACGGGCTGCGGGATTAGCCAACAAAGCTGGATCTACGTGTCCGTGTGGACAAACTAGAGGTAACGCAGATATGCTATCAAAAAATTGATGGGCTAATCGTCTTTGAACTGGTTCTGGAGAAAAGCAACGATCGGGAGATAAATTCGGTTTTTTAGTTAACATATTTTTGTCCGATTAAAATTTTTAGTGTTGCTGAGTGCAAATAAGAATGATATTGAACAGCCTACTCTTTCTCTTTTGGCGTACTTGGCGTACTTGGCGGTTCGTTTAATAATTAAGTCCATCTTCACAACAAATTGGTATGAAATTATTTGATTAATTCGGTACTACTTCCACGCTGTACTAGAAAAGGAGATAAAACGCGGTTTTCCACAGTTTTTTCTTCTATTAAATCGAGTAACATTTGCATGGCATAGCCACCAATTTCCAACATTGGCTGGCTGATTGTGGTCAGCGCCGGCGTAACGTAACAACCCAGAGCAATACCATCAAATCCGACGAGACTTAAATTTCGCGGTACTAAAATACCTAATTCTTGGC
Source organism: Nostoc punctiforme NIES-2108 (assembly GCA_003326195.1). Taxonomy (GTDB): domain Bacteria; phylum Cyanobacteriota; class Cyanobacteriia; order Cyanobacteriales; family Nostocaceae; genus Nostoc; species Nostoc punctiforme_A. Next base: position 36,345 of record LXQE01000157.1, on the reverse strand, counting down.
AAGCTAATAAAGCGCCAACCGCTACCATATCGTTGTAACAAAAAATGCCTGTAACTTCCGCAGCCAATAATTTAGATAGCATCTTTTGCCCAGTGATCACATCGCTGGTTCTGGTATCATATTCATCACTAATTGAAACCCAATCAGTATTTTGGGGAATACCAGCTTCTGCAAGGGCCATTTGATATCCTTCTAGGCGCTGCTTATTTGACCTGCTGCGATCGCCTACACCCAAATAACCAATAGCAGTGTGTCCCAGACTAATTAGATGCTCTGTCGCTAATTTAGCACCTAAGCGATCGTCTATTGCTACTGAGTGAAATATTTCTGATTGGTCTTCAGTTTGACTATTAATCAAAACTGTTGGCACAGCAATTTGTGTGAGTTGTTTAGTATGCTGTTTACTAATTCGTGAGTCGGCTATTAAGATCCCGTCCACCCTACGGCGATGAAAAGTATCAATAGCTGCCATTTCCTGCTCAAAATCTCGGTGTGAAGCACTCAATAAAACACTCAAACCTGCGGGTCTGGCTATCTTCTCGATTCCCTCTACCACCTCACCATAAAAAGGATCTGAAATTGAAGTTACGACTACACCAATAGTATTAGTACGTTTATTTTGCAAGCTTTGAGCAATAGCATTCGGTACATAACTCATCTCCTCTGCCAGTCGCTTAATTTCTTCTCGCACTTTCGGGCTAATGAGAGCATTATCTCGCAAAGCGCGTGAAACTGTAGAATGAGAAACGCCTGCTCTGCGGGCAATATCTTCAATTGAAATTCTTCGTTTATTCATTATTTTATCTTAGCTTTTAAATATTGCACACGTGTGCAATTATATGTATTATAGAAAATAATCGTGATTTGTCAAGAGATTTTAATACAACTCACATTTGTATGGAAAGGAGTTAATAGTCCTGGCTTTTACCTCCATTCATGATTACAATTACAAATTACAAATTCCGAATTAGTTGAACTTTTATTAAGAAAAAAATGATTATTATCGTCATGGGTGTATCTGGTTCTGGAAAAACCACCATCGGAAAACTACTAGCAGACTCCTTAGAATGGGAATTTAGCGACGCTGATGCTTTCCACTCGCCAGAGAATGTTGAGAAAATGCGGCGCGGTATCCCTCTGAGTGAAGATGACAGAATGCCTTGGTTACAAGATTTGCAAACAGCTATTAAACACTGGTTACAAGAAAATAAAAATGTGGTGCTGGCGTGTTCGGCTTTAAAAGATAGCTATCGGCAATTTTTGGTATTGGATAGCGAACGCACCAAATTAGTTTACCTCAAAGGGTCTTATGAGTTGATTCAAATGCGGTTGCAAGAGCGTAGCAATCATTACATGAGCGAAAAACTTCTCGCTAGCCAGTTTTATACCCTTGAAGAACCAGTAGATACTCTATGTATAGATGTTGCACAGCCGCCCCAGATAATTGTCCAAAACATTAGAACTGCTTTGAAAATTTAGCTTACTGGTGACAACCGTAATATTAAGATTAATCACGTATTTAGGAAAACACAAACTTTTGGCAACTAAATCACCTATGTAAGTCTCAAGAAATATCAAAGCAAGCAGATAACTGTAATGGTAGGAGAAAACTAGTGTTTCTAAGATTAGCGCAACAGCATCAGGAATTCGCCCAAGACTTGGTAATGAACCTGCAAGCCTTGACAATTATACTTGAGCGGCGTGGCTATCCTGCGTCTTGTTATACATGCGGCGACCAAATGAAGAGTGCTTCATTTATGGTTAGTCTAAGAGAAAAGCACCTGATTCGGTTTTTAGTGTCTGATTACGGTATTACTTGGATGGAATTGTGGGATGATCGCGAATTAATGAAGTTGGAGGGTGCAGAAGCGATAAACCAGTTACAAGAATTGGCTAATCTTGTTAAGTATCCCACTACTGTACAATTGACAAATTGATACTAGGCTTGTTGAGTCAGGCATGATATTTCATAAATATAGCTTTTGCACAAGTGGATAAGCTAAAAGATTAGCTCATACTTAGTAAGTTCATGTATAAATGTGCAAAAAACAAAAGCACTATTTTTAATCTGAACCCAAACAGATCGGATAAGACATCTAGAGAAGTAGATTGGGTATAAAGTATGCAAAGACGAAATGAAACTTAACATACGTTTTTGCACACGTGTGCAAAAATAAATAATAAGTCCAATACAGCCTTGCACACCTGTGCATAAAAGAGTGCAAAAGTACCATTTAACCAATACAACATCGACAAGCAGGAAGATATGTCTCAAACTCTAAATAATGCCATTCTTCAGGTTGAAAACAATCTCTTACACTCACTAGAAGAATGGGAAGAAGACTTACTTAATCGTTATCCCGATCCAGATAGCATAGTAAAAGAAGGTAAAACCACCGAAGAGTATAGGAATTACGAAACGACTATTAGAGATACGGTGAAAGAGTTTTATCGGTTAAATCATATTAATCAAACATATAATTTTGTACTTCAAAAAGAAAAAGAATTTTTGAAGTTTGATAAAAAAGAAATGTCTGTTTGGGATGCGGTCGAATTTTTGAATCAATTAGTAGATGATTCCGATCCTGATACAGACATGGATCAGTTACAGCATCTATTGCAAACATCAGAAGCCATTCGCGCCGATGGTCATCCTGATTGGATGGTACTTACTGGCTTCTTTCACGATATGGGGAAAGTACTTTGTCTATTTGGTGAACCTCAATGGGCTACCGTCGGCGATACTTATCCTGTAGGTTGTGCATTTTCTGATAAAATTGTTTTCTCAGAATTTTTCAAAGAAAACCCTGATTATAATAACCCCGATTACAACACTAAATATGGCATTTATGAGCCTAACTGTGGATTAAGTAGTGTACACATGTCATGGGGGCATGATGAGTATTTTTATCAGATCATGAAAAACTATTTGCCCGAACCTGCATTGTATATATTTCGCTATCACTCATTTTATCCTCAACATCGTGAAAATGCGTATGAGCATTTGATGGATAAACATGATAAAGAAATGTTTAAATGGGTACGTTTATTCAATCCCTACGATTTGTATTCAAAAAACCCTATTCCTCCTGATTGGCAAAAATTAAAACCATACTATGAAGATTTGGTGGCTAAATATTTACCCGCAACATTAAAGTTTTAAACTGCTTGGAGAAGAATTCAGGAGTCAGAATTCAGAATTCTCTCTCTCAAGGGATAAAGTAAGAACAAAATATTGATATGTAAATGTTCTTTATCCCTAATCAGGCTTAAAAATATTATCTTGTTTACTCCTCTATTGCCTTCAAGTGATGGAGGAGGAATAACAAATAAATACGCTTGTCAGGCTGATTATAATTGATTTGGAAAATCTAACCAAAGGATGTGTATATTTTTTAAAATCTAGCATTAAAATCAAAAAGCTCTCTACTTTAACAGTATCTTTTTTGAGGGATATTGATTGAGAAATGTTAACGCTTTTTACATTGAGCCTAATATGGAATAGGCTCATTTATGCGAATGCTTTGTAAATAAGAGTTTGGACTATCTCGCAAGATTTTAAATCTTTTTCATTTGTTCTTTTTCATTTGTAAAGTTCAATAAACAAAAATAATTTTTGTACTCGGTCGGGATAAAATGAAAAAAGTCGAAACAAATAAAGTTTTACAAGTTTAATAAAACTAATTTTTCGAGGTTTCACTTAAAAGGCTTTGTTAGGCTATGCACTACGAAGTGATTTTACCAAAAAAAATGTGATTCAAGTAGTGTAATGTTCATAATTGTGCTTGAAGGATAAACCATTTTTTTTGTGAAGCTAATAGCAATAACTCCAATCACGTCAAATTACAAAATTTTTGGAGTTTAAGTTACCTAGTATTAACGCTAGGTTAGGTCTAACTTTTTCAGACCTAGTTTATCTTGTTATGACCTTTATCAAATTTAAATCAGTTGTTAAAAACAGATGAATATGAAGAGAATTTTGCTCATAGTTGGCATATTAGGTTTCGCGGTTGTTGGTTGCACAAATGGCGCTCAAAATGGCAACACCGCTACTAATACTACTAACAAGGCTACTAATATAAGTGCAGAGAGTCTTAATACGCCAAATAGAAAATTGCAAACAATCGGCGTAGCTTTGGGTGATTTAGGCAATCCCTTCTATAATGCAGTGCAGAAGGGAGCTGAGACAGAAGCTCAAAAAATCGGGGGTAATATCAGAGTTAATGCAGTTTCTAGTGCCTTTGATTTGAACCAACAAAGCAATCAAATCGAAAATTTTACGGCTGCCAATACTGACCTAATTATCCTCAGCGCTGTTGACAAAAAAGGAGTTAAACCAGTTATCGATCAAGCAAGGCTTGCAGGTAGGGTTGTTATTGCATTAGATTCAGCCGTTGATGCAGATGTGGATGCGATGATTAGTTCCAACAATACCCAAGCTGGTGAGATTGGTTGCCAATATATTGCCGATCGCCTCAAAGGTCAAGGTAGTGTAGTCATCCTCAACGGTACTCCGATGGACTCAATCAATCAGCGAGTGAGTGGCTGTGAGAAATCATTGTCTAAATATCCGAATATTAAACTCATCTCTAAAGAGCAAAACGCTGAAGGGACAAGGGATGGAGGACTGAGAGTCATGAGCGATTTGCTGACAACCTTTCCCAAAATTGATGCCGTTTTTGCCACTAACGACCAAAGCGGTGTCGGCGCAGATTTGGCAGCTAAACAAGCAAGACGTAAAGAATTTTTTATTGTTGGGGTTGACGGATCGCCTGATGCAACCAAAGCAATGGAAGATAAAGATGGTGTATTTGCTGCAACTGCGGCTCAAAATCCCGCAGGGATGGCTCAAAAAGCGGTTCAGATTGGCAACGATATCATCCAGGGTAAAAAACCTGAGTCACCAAATATCCTGATTCCAGTCAAGTTGGTTACTAGAGAGAATCTTAGCAGCTACCAAGGCTGGTAATTTGTAATTCGTAATTACAACATACAGAAAAAGGCTTGATAAAGCAAGGTTACGCGATGTACAACTTATCCTTAGAACCCCTCTCCAAACCTCTCCCCCACAGGGAGAGAGGCTTTGATTCTTGCTCCCCTTCCCTACAAGGGAAGGGGTTGGGGGTTAGGTCTGAGAGAAAGTTGCACACGGCGTAAGGTTAGTATATTTGACCCGGTTTTTTAAATACATCGTTTCCAAAATTTGTGTAAGTCAGAATGACTTGTAGGAGATATATGAATGTGAAAAAGATTACGATCGCAGCTAGCCTAATAGGTCTCATCAGTGGCAGTCTTATCAGCTGTACAAATGGTTCTCCCGATGGCAACACAGCTACTAACACTGATACTAAACCTGCTACCAATACCAGTGCAGAGACTCAAACTTCCACTGGCAATGGAAAATTAAAATCAGTTGCCTTTACCGTTGGTGATTTAAGTAATCCCTTCTTCGTCCTCATGGGACAAGCAACTGAAGCAGAAGCCAAGAAAATCGGCGGTAAGGATGTCAATGTTACCGTAGTTTCCAGTGCCTATGACCTCAACCAACAAGCTAATCAAATTGAAAATTTCACGGCTTCCAATACTGACATCATTATCGTCAATGCTGCTGATAAAAGTGGCATTAAACCAGCAATTGAAAAAGCGAAACAAGCAGGTAGAATTGTCATTGCGGTAGATACGGGTGCGGAAGGAGGTGTAGATGCCACCATTACGACTAATAATGTCCAAGCTGGAGAAGTTAGTTGCAAGTATATTGCTGACCGCCTCAAAGGTAAAGGTAATGTTGTCATAGTTAACGGGCCGCCAGTGGACTCGGTGACTCAGCGAGTTAGTGGCTGCGAGAACGTATTGTCTAAATATCCCGATATCAAAATACTCTCCAAAAACCAAAATGCAGAGGGTAGTCGTGATGGAGGACTCAGAGTTATGACTGATTTGCTCACCACCTTTCCGAAAATTGATGCGGTTTTTGCCATCAACGATCCCAGTGGAGTCGGTGCAGAACTAGCAGCTAACCAAGCACAACGTAAAGATTTCTTTATTGTCGGGGTTGATGGTGCGCCAGAAGCAATAACTGCGATCGCCAATAAAGATGGTATATATGCAGCAACTGCTACTCAAAATCCGCGAGGTATGGCCGAAAAAGCAGTTCAAGTTGGCAACGACATTTTAAATGGGAAAAAACCTAGCAGTTCCACCATTTTGATTCCAGTTAAGTTGATCACAAAAGATAACGTCAGCACAGAAAAAGGCTGGAAGTAATAAAAATTGTGAATGTGCAATGGGAAATTATCTCTTTTGATATAAGTCTTTTGGTGCATTTGTAAAGTTTTTGCACATACCTAGAATGTCCGGCAGTTTTCATTTAAATTAATACCAAACCTCATCTTTATGCCTGTCTTTTATTTAATAGAAAGATGGGTTTAGAAAGAGGTTAAAACTCTGCTGTACCAAATCAAAAAACGCTATGTATGTGCATCAGCGAAGAGTCTGAGTGTCCAATTTATAGCACTCAGACTTTCACAACAATCTTTATAAAATAACGTTAACAACAAAGGATGAAAATATCTCTTTTCCACTCCTAATCAGCTTTTAAAACATGATTTTGCGATCAATCAAATATGAAATTATTAATTTCTAATTCCAGTTCGCAAATTTTAAATATTTTTTACAGGTTTTGCTCATGACAACAAATATTGAAACCTCACTTTCTGATACACCAACTAGCACCCCAGTGTTAGAAATGCAAGGAATTACAAAACGGTTTCATGGTGTATCTGCGCTCCAAAATGTTAATCTCACGATTTATCCGGGAGAAGTTCACGCCCTCATGGGTGAAAACGGCGCAGGCAAAAGCACATTGATGAAAATCCTGGCTGGGGCTTATATTGCCGACGAAGGAGAAATTCGCATCAATGGTCAACCCTTGAAAATAACCGATCCGGCGATAGCACGCAAATCGGGTATTAATCTGATTTATCAAGAACTGAATGTTGCACCGAATTTAACCGTTACCGAAAATATGTTTATGGGTAGCGAGTTGCGGCGAGGTCAGCTTTTAGACCGCCAAGCGATGCAACTAGAAGCAGAGGAAGTGCTGGACAGCCTGGGAGCTAATTTTACCGCGCAGACTATAGTTGGTACCTTATCGATTGCCGAACAGCAGCAAGTGGAAATTGCCAGGGCGCTGAAGGATAAAAGCCGCGTTTTGGTGATGGATGAACCAACAGCAGCATTGTCTGACCGCGAGAGCGACCATTTATTTGAGGTCATTCGCAAACTGCGGCGTGATGGCATTGCCATTATTTACATCAGCCATCGCATGGAAGAAATCTATGCCCTAGCTGACCGGATTAGCGTGTTGCGTGATGGTCAATATATTGGCAGTCTGACACGCAGCGAAATTTCTCCCCAGCGATTGGTGCAGATGATGGTCGGTCGCTCCATGCAAGACTTTTACGAACATCAACGGCAAATGAATCCTGGCCCAGTGGTGCTGTCAGTCAGAAATATGAGCGACGCCCGCAAGAAGATTGAGCCGGCTAGTTTTGAACTTCATGCTGGAGAAATTCTCGGTTTAGCGGGGCTGGTTGGTGCCGGACGCACAGAACTATCGCGGCTGATTTTTGGTGCAGACCGCAAAGCTAGTGGCGAAGTATTCTTGAATGGCAAAAAACTGGAAATTAATACCCCCAGTGATGCCATTGAGGCAGGAATCGGCTACGTTCCAGAAGACCGCAAAGACCAAGGTTTATTTCTGGAGATGAGCGCCCGCAAGAATATTGCTATCAATACACTCAAGCAGGATGCAAGGGGTGGAATTGTTAACTGGCCTTCAGTGAATCGGCTGTCAACAGACGCGGTAGAAAACTTTAATATCCGTCTAGCCAATTTGGAAATTAGAGCATTGGATCTTTCTGGTGGTAATCAACAGAAGCTACTGCTAGCGCGTTGGTTAGCCATTAAACCCAGAGTACTGATGTTAGATGAACCAACACGCGGCGTAGATATCGGTGCTAAAAGTGAAATTTACCGAATAATGAGCGAATTAGCAGCACAAGGTGTTGCTATTTTAATGGTTTCCAGCGAACTATCAGAGATTGTCGGCATGAGCGATCGCGTCTTAGTAATGCGAGAAGGACAGCTGGTAGGTGAACTGGATGGCAGTCTTGGCAAAGAAATCACCCAAGAAAAGATTATGCACTACGCAACTGGAGCATCGGAGGTATCAGCATTATGAGTCAGACAGTCAGACCGCCTATCAATAAATCAGCCAACAATCCCGCAGCTCGCAACCGGAAATCAATCAGCACTCTGTTGGAAGTTGCGGGTATTTTGCCAATTCTAGTAATTATCTGCATCTTATTTGCATTCCTTTCTCCCAACTTCCTCACCGGCGGTAACATCGTCAATATCTTGCGTCAGGCATCAATCAATATTGTGCTGGCGACAGGAATGACCTTTGTAATTCTCACTGGCGGTATTGACCTTTCAGTTGGGTCAATATTGGCTGTTTCTGCGGTAGTTGCATTGCTAGTATCGCTACTGCCGGCTTTAAGTTGGGCAGCCGTACCTGCTGCCTTGCTAGCAGGATTGCTGTTAGGCTTACTCAACGGTGCGCTCATTACCTTCTTGGATGTGCCACCTTTTATTGTCACGCTGGGTTCACTTACAGCCTTGCGGGGTGTTGCCTTTTTAATTGCCAAGGGTACAACCCTGATTAACCGGGACATAAATTTTGCTTGGGTGGGTAACACCTATATCGGCCCCATTCCTTGGCTAGTGATAATTGCGCTACTGACTGTGATAGCTAGCTGGTTTGTATTGCGGCAAACTGTTTTAGGAGTGCAGATATATGCCGTTGGTGGTAACGAACGGGCAGCCAGATTAACAGGGATTAAAGTTAATCGGGTGTTGCTATTCGTCTATGGTATTAGCGGATTACTGGCAGGCTTAGGAGGAATCATGAGCGCCAGCCGTCTTTATAGTGCCAGTGGCGTATTAGGTCAGGGTTATGAATTAGATGCGATCGCAGCTGTTATTCTAGGTGGAACCAGCTTTACAGGCGGTATTGGTACCATTGGCGGCACACTTTTAGGTGCATTAATCATTGCGATTCTCAACAACGGTTTAACCTTGTTGAACCTATCTTACTTCTGGCAACTAGTCGTCAAAGGACTAGTAATTATTTTGGCAGTAATGATCGATCGGTTACGCAGACGTTCCAGACGTTGAAGCATGAAATGGATTAGTAGTCTGTCAAATTCATTTTGACGGTTAGAGAGACGCGATAAATCGCCGTCTCTACAAGAAATTTATCCATCAATTATTTATTGACAGACTACTAGAGACTGGGGATTGGGGAACGCAAAGAATAACTAACTATGCCCAATGCCCAATGCCCAATTCCCAATTCCCAATACCCAATATTTAAACTATGTCTTCTACTACTATTCGTCGTAAAGCCAACACGTTTTATGTAATTTTGATTGCTGGTGCTGCCGCACTCGGCGGGTTTTTATTCGGTTTTGATACTGCTGTAATCAACGGCGCGGTTTTATCTCTAGCAAAAGCTTTTAATACCAGTAGTTGGGTGACAGGGCTGGCAGTGTCCCTAGCATTGCTGGGGTCTGCGGTAGGAGCCTTCTTTGCTGGACAGATTGCAGACCGTTATGGTCGAGTCAATGCAATGGTGGTCGCTTCGGCGTTGTTTACTATCAGTGCCATTGGCTCTGGGATGGCCTTCACTATCTGGGATTTTATTTTTTGGCGATTATTGGGTGGGATTGGCATCGGCGTTGCTAGCGTCATCGCCCCAGCATACATTGCCGAATGTTCTCCCACCCATTTGCGGGGAAGGTTAGGATCTCTGCAACAATTAGCGATCGTAGTGGGAATTTTCGTTGCCTTATTGAGCGACTACTTTATCGCTACGTCAGCAGGTTCAGCAGACTCGCCGTTTTTGTTTGGGGTTGCAGCTTGGCGCTGGATGTTTTGGACAGCAGTCCCACCAGCAGTATTCTACGGGATGGTAGCTTTAACTATTCCTGAATCTCCGCGTTATTTGGTTGCCAAAGGACGAGAATCAGAAGCTGCTAACGTTTTGACCAAGATTTTAGGAGGTGACGTACTGCCAAAAATCGAAGAAATTCGGCAGACAGTGCTTCGTGAACGCCAACCCAGGTTTTCTGACCTCTTAAGCAGAAGTGGCGGACTCCTCCCAATTGTTTGGATAGGAATAGGCTTATCTGTATTACAGCAATTTGTTGGGATTAATGTAATCTTCTACTACAGCAGCGTTTTGTGGCGTGCTGTTGGGTTTTCCGAAAAAGATTCCCTATCAATTACGGTGATTACAGGAGCAGTCAACATTATTACAACACTGATTGCGATCGCCTTCGTAGATAAATTTGGCCGCAAACCCTTACTCATAATCGGGTCAATCGGTATGACCTTGACCTTGGGGACGATGGCTTATCTCTTTGGCAATGCTCCCCTCGATGCTGCTGGGAACCCCAATCTCACCGGAAGCGCCGGGACTATGGCTCTCATTGCAGCCAACCTCTATGTCTTTTGCTTCGGTTTCTCTTGGGGGCCAGTGGTTTGGGTGCTATTGGGAGAAATGTTTAATAACAAAATTCGAGCCGCCGCACTTTCGATTGCTGCTGCTATGCAATGGGTTGCGAATTTCGTGATTTCCACAACATTTCCTCCCATACTGCAATATTTCGGTCTAGGTTCTGCCTATGGACTCTATACAATTTCAGCAGCTACCTCATTCTTTTTCATTCTCTTTTTTATTAAAGAAACCAAAGGGATTGAGCTAGAAGACATGTAATTAGCATCCATCTAGTACCGCCGCGCGTAATTCGGATCTCTGTGTCCTCTGCGCCTCTGCGGTTCCTTAAAAAAATAACTTTGACAAATAGTTTTAGCCTTATATCAATTACCTGTGAGGTTGTATAGAACAAGGGGCTTAAGAAGAGAATCTCACTTTTGTAGAAAGCCCTTTAAACCTCACCCCAACCCTCTCCTTACTAAGGAGAGGGAGCAAAAATCTTGTTTCCCTCCGATGCTTTGGGGGGACTAAGGGGGTCAATTTAGGATACATTTGCAAAACTTGCGGGCTTAAGCCCCTTGCCTCACCAAGCCTGATTTTATGCATTTCCTAATTTGTCTAATGAGTCTGCATTCCCATTTATGATCCTCCATCGCGGAGAAAAATATCAGACAACAATTAAATACAAACTTTGGCTTCAGTCAATCACTAAAAAGATGGAAACTATCAATACGGCTCTTTGTTCTTCTGGTTTGTCCGGCATGGTATTTCATGCGCCGTTTATTGATTTACACCCCGGATTTAAATTAGCAGGTTCTTGGGAAAGAAGCAAAAAGCTGATACAACAACAATATCCTGATGTAAAAAGCTATCCTTCTTTGGAAGCATTGCTAGCAGACGAGCGAGTAATCTTAGTAGTAGTAAATACACCCACTTATACCCATTACGATTATGCTAAACAAGCATTGCTGGCAGATAAACATGTAGTGGTAGAAAAAGCATTTACTACAACGGTAGCAGAAGCGAAAAACCTGAAAGAATTGGCACAAAAACAGGGAAAAAAATTATCTGTATATCAAAACCGGAGGTGGGATAGTGATTTTAAAACAGTCAAAAAAATTGTCCAAGAAGGCTTGCTCGGTGATATTATTGAAGCAGAATTTCAGTTTCAAAAATATAAACCAACCCTCAGCCATAAACAACACGTAGAAGCTCCAAGTCCGGGGGCAGGAACATTAAACAATTTAGGGCCGCACTTAATAGACCAAGCTTTGCATTTATTTGGGATGCCTAATGCTATTTTTGCAGACATCCGTATAACTAGGCTGCGATCGCAGGTAGATGATTATTTTGAATTAATACTATACTACGACAAACTGCGCGTCAAATTAAAAGCAAGCTTCCTTGTGCGTGAGCCTACACCTGCCTATATCATACATGGCACTAAGGGTTCTTTTCTTAAAAGCAGAGCCGATAAACAAGAAGAGTATTTAGTGGCGGGTATGAAGCCCAACACACTTGATTGGTATACAGAGCCGGAAAGTGAATATGGCTTGCTGCATACAGAAAAAGACACAAAAGTAATTCGAGAAAAAGTCAAAACTTCACAGGGTAGCTATTTAGGCTATTACGATGCTGTGTATAAATCTATTGTTAATAATCAGCCAATTGCTGTTACCGCCGAAGACGGAATTAATGTAATGCGAATTATAGAAGCGGCTATTAAAAGCAGCAATGAGCAGAAAGTTATAGCGTTGCTTTAAATGACCTAAAACCTAAACTCAAAATATGTAGATTAGCTCGTAATCTGAAAGCTTTGATTCGAGTGTAATCTCTTTCGTTACCAAGTCAAAATTCAACCATTTTCAATTAATAAATCAATGCTAAAAACTATTTTTCCTAGCTTTTTTATTTTATTTTTGGCAATTCCAGCAGTTTGGGCAGCACCTCCAGAAGATGATCCGAATGCAGCAGATGCTAATAGGAGTTTGCAAGGACAAGTCACTTCTGTTTCCCAATTTTCTGATGTACAACCAACTGATTGGGCATTTGGTGCATTGCAATCACTGGTGGAACGCTACGGCTGTATTGCAGGTTATCCCAATTCCACCTATCGCGGGAACCGTGCCTTAACTCGTTATGAGTTTGCCGCAGGTTTAAATGCTTGTTTGGATCGGATTAATGAGTTAATTTCTACAGCTACTAGCGATTTAGTTAATAAGCAAGATTTGGCAGTGATGCAAAAGTTGCAGCAAGACTTTGCCGCAGAACTGACAACTCTGCGCGGACGAGTAGATACCTTAGAGGCACATACAGCAACATTGGAGGCGCAACAGTTTTCCACAACTACTAGGTTGAATGCTCAAATTATTACCGCTATTAGTGATAGCTTTGGTGATAGAGTCGGTGATGAAGATGATGATTCCCGCATTTACTTTGCAAATCGGGGTCGTCTCAACTTTGAGAGCAGTTTTACTGGCAAAGATTTATTACGAGTCCGGCTTGAATTTGGCAACTTTGCGAATTCCAATGGTGTCAGCCAAATTGCCGCAGCCACAGGCACAGGGATGACACGCCTGAACTTTGATTATGACAGCAACGAGACACTTCTTGTCCCTCACATCCGTTATTACTTCCCAGTCAGTGAATCCCTTAACTTCGTTGTTGGGCCTACAGGCATTGGTTACACCGACATTTCAACTACCGTCACTCCTCCCACAATTGCTGACGACGGTAATGGGGTTCCCTCACTTTTTGGATCGTACAGTCCTTTATTCCGGCGAGGTGGCGGTGGTGCAGCCGCTAACTGGAACATTACCAAAGACTTGGTTCTCACCTTGGGCTATTTAGCAAGCAGTCCCAATGTGCCATCGGGGAGCAACGGCTTGTTTGATGGCGGCTACAATGCCCTAGCGCACTTAGCCTATTATGGTAAGCAAGGAGCGATCGGTGTTGCCTACTCTCATGGCTATAGCCCTGGTGGAGTACCCGATATCTCCGCTGGTACGGGTAGCGTCTTGTCAAACGCTCCCTTTGGCAACAACATTGCTACTTCCAACGATATTGTCGGTACACAGGGATACTATCGCTTCTCCCCGAATTTCCAAGTCCACGCTTGGGGTGGATATATTTGGGCAAATGCCGAGAGTTCTGGTTTGAGTGATATTTCCAATGGTAGGGGTGGATCGGATTCTCTATTTGTGAACAATGGTGCCAATGCCAATGTCTGGTTTGGGGCGGTTGGTGTGTCGTTTCCCGATGTGGGTGGTAGAGGCAATCTCCCAGGAATTCTCTTTGGTATACCACCCCATGTCTCTAACAGTGATGTCCGTCAAGAGCGAGATAACGCTTACCATATCGAAGCATTTTATCGTTATCGACTAAATGACAACATCTCAGTGACTCCTGGTTTTTGGGTGATTCTCAACCCAGAAAACGACAGCAGAAATGATACGCAGTATGTGGGTGTGCTTCGCACAACCTTCGATTTTTAACTGGATGTCAATGGTTTGCTTGATCGACAGAGTGCTGAGTATTCAGCACTCTTTAGGGACTTCCAGTGAAAAAACAAAAATTATTCTTCTGTTACTACCAAATTCCACAGCGCATCAATTCCACTGCCTACATATTCTGAATCCTGGTGTTGTGAAATCCATTCTGCAACAATAGCAGTAACATTGCTGGAGTTTTTACCCAACTTGCCCAATGCATCAGCAGCAGAGTCACGCACACTCACACTCTCATCTTTGAGTAAACCCAGTAGTGCTTCAATTACCTGTGGCGAGGCGTTGCCTAACTTGCCCAATGCAAAAGCAGCAAAGTAACGCACTATCTGACTCTCATCTTTGAGTAAACTCAGTAGTGCTTCAACTACCTGTGGCGAGGCGTTGCCCAASTTGCCCAATGCAAAAGCAGCAAAGTAACGCACACTCTCATGTTTGAGTAAACCCAGCAGTGCTTCAACTACCTGTGGCGAGGCGTTGCCCAAATTGCCCAATGCAACAGCAGCAGAGTAACGCACTCTCTGACTCTCATGTTTGAGTAAATCCAGCAGTGCTTCAACTACCTGTGGCGAGGCGTTGCCCAACTTGCCCAATGCAACAGCAGAGTAACGCACTATCTGATTCTCATGTTTGAGTAAATCCAGCAGTGCTTCAACTACCTGTGGCAAGGCGGTGCCCAAGTTGCCCAATGCAACAACAGCAGAGTCACGTACATTCTCACTTTCATCTTTGAGTAAATCCAGCAGTGCTTCAACTACCTGTGGCGAGGCGTTGCCCAAATTGCCCAATGCATAAGCAGCAGAGTTACGCACATTCTCACTCTCATCTTTGAGTAAATCCAGCAGTGCTTCAACTACCTGTGGCGAGGCGTTGCCCAACTTGCCCAATGCATAAGCAGCAGAGTTACGCACATTCTCACTCTCATCTTTGAGTAAACCCARCAGTGCTTCAACTACCTGTGGCGAGGCGTTGCCCAACTTGCCCAATGCATCAGCAGCAGAGTTACGCACATCATCACTCTCATCTTTGAGWAAACCCAGCAGTGCTTCAACTACCTGTAGTGAGGCGTTGCCCAACTTGCCCAATGCAGAAGCAGCGAAGTTACGCACAATCTCAATCTCATCTTTGAGTAAACCCAGCAGTTCTGCCAATACTTCCTGCTGTTCACCTAAAGCTGCCCGATATTCTCGCAGTCGCTTTTCATTTATCAAATCTGCTGATGCTTTCAACAGTTGTAGTGCTTGAGCTTGAAACTGGGTTTCATTTAAATTGCAAAGAATTTGAAAAACTTGTGATTTAACTTTATTACCTACTAAGCGAGAATTGCTAACTTCAAGCTCAACTAATCTCTGCAAAATATCTGTAATCAATTTGCCATCAGATAATTTTAAATCTTCTGCTAAACAAGTACCTGCAAATAAAAGATTGCGGTGCAGCCATTCTTCATAAGGAGTCTTTTGTTGCAGAATTGCTTCAATAATTTTTTTCGAGTTACTTTGATTTTGTTGAGCTATTAACAGCAACAACACCTCTCGCCAGTGGGAATTGTGTAGATAATCTTTAATATGATTTAGTACTTCGTTAAAGTCTCCTGATTGGCGCTCGCGTATTTCTTCACCTGCCAAATATTCCTGAAATGTCTTATGCACAAAGGCATATCTATCTTGACCTTGTTCGTTTAATAAACCACAGCGTTCTGTAATATGGTCAACTAAGCGTTCTGCTTCAGCTTTAGCTTGATGACTCTTAACTTGAGAATTAGATTCACAAATATATTCACTTAATTGCGTAATTAGCTCATCTCTATCAATCAGCGTACCGCCTTCTTTATCGCCACTTTCCCCTTGAGAATGAATCCAGTAAGCTAGGTGTTGCATCAATATTTTGATATCGTCCAATTGAATATAATTCAGCTTCCGAGACTCAATGCCCTTGTTTACATCCCAGTTAATCAATAGTGTATCAACTGCCTGTTCATAGAGTTTATGTCGCTGTCTGGGCAAATGTGCATCATAGCGATGAATCAAAGCAATAATTGTCAGTAATAAAGGATTACGTGCTAATAATTTGATGCGTTCTTGTGTTGCTAATGCTTTTTTTAAGCTTTCTTGACGCTTTTGTGCTTTTTCTGGGTTGTTTGGCAGTCTGCTGTTATACCATTGCTGAATAAATAAATCAATTTGACTATCATCAAATTTTTCTAGCTGATAATGAGGGAATTCATCTGTACCAAAAAACTCTCGACTATAACCTGCTGGACGCGAAGTTATAATTGCCCGATTTTGAGAATATTGTCCGAGAAAGCTGTGAATTACCTTTACAAATTCATGGCGATCGCTTGGTTTAGCGATTTCATCTAAGCCATCAAGTAAAATTAACGCTCTCCCATCTTCTAACCAATGTTCAAAGAAACCTTTGGGCAATTCTTTAACATGAATACTATTGGCAAAATTGCGTACATATTCTAAAAGATTCTTCGTTGAAGCTTTGCCTAAGTCTCTAATTCTAATCAAAATTGGCAGTAACTCTAAGTTTGCTGATAAACCGAGTTTTTCAGTCTGCTGTTCAGCCAGCATGACAGCAAAGTAACTCATCAAAGTTGTTTTACCAATTCCTGGTTCTCCCAACACAACAAATTTATTGCGTATACTCTCTTTTAGCAGTTCTTTGGCTGAGAATTTCTTGCCACTACTTTGTTGTTCCCAAAGTAAATTTTGCTGGCGTTGCTGGTTGGCTGTCTCTTCCAAAGCCAAATCTAGATTTAATCTTAAACCTATGCTTTCTCTAACTTCCACCTGCTCAACTACATTAGGCATCACAAAAATCTGTGGTAGTTTAGCAAATTTCTCTTCTTCTTTTGTTTTTACCTTTATCCCGACAAATTCAACACCATCAAAATAACGTGACAGTTGTTTGAGATAATCGGATTTAGCAATTTGAAACTTTAAATATGTATTAGTGTGTTCAAAATAAGCATCTACAAACTTTTTCAGCCAATGTTCAATACTCTCATCGCGAAACCTTAAGTTTGGCTTTTCTGATTTAATTTTGTGGAATATTTGAATTACAACTTGTAGGTTTGGGGTTGTTTTCTCTGTAAAAGGCTTCTGTAATTCTTCTTGAACTCCTGTATCTTTGAAAAACCTCTCTACAAGTTCTCTCGCATCCTTTGGAGTACAACGAAAAAATAAATGCTTATCAGAATCTTGATTAGCATCCCACTCTTGGGCGGATTGTACACCTGCTTTCAAAGCTTTTTCTAAATCTGTAGGATTTAATTCACTATTGATTTTCTTAACAATTTCTGGAAATACTGCTTTTCCTACTGAGCCAGCAATAGTTAATAACTCTACACTCATATTGCTTGGTATATATAGTTTATATACATACTACACGCTTATTAGCTTTGTCAGTCGCTGTGCGAATTTGACAACCGATTCAAGGACGGGATAATCCTGATTTACCTGCAACTGTTGCTTTTTCCAATGAGCAACAGCAATCAACCTATCCTACTATTCTAAAAATCACTAAATCTTGCCGTAAAATGTGCCTGAAAACTTTGATTTTTCGTTTTTAGCGCTCACTCAGCTTAAGAGGTTGTTTGAAAAGTAGTTGGCTATGATTTTAATCACATTATTACCCCCCTTAATCCCCCCTTGTAAAGGGGGGAAATAAGAAATCTTGTTCCCTCCCCTTTCCAAGGGGAGGGTTAGGGTGGGGTAAAACTGACCCGAAAAACCAAGTGAGTAAGCTATTTCTGGGGATGCCTACGGCTGGCTGCGCCTACGCATTTGTTATTTCGGGATACTCATTTGCTATTTCGGGGTACTCATTTGCTATTTCGGGGTACTCATTTGCTATTTCAGCGTACTCATTTGCTATTTCGGGGTACTCATTTGCTATTTCAGCGTACTCATTTGCTATTTCGGGGTACTCATTTGCTATTTCGGGGTACTCATTTGCTATTTCGGCGTACTCATTTGTTATTTCGGCGTACTCATTTGTTATTTCGGCGTACTCATTTGTTATTTCGGCGTACTTATTTGCTATTTCGGCGTACTCATTTGTTATTTCGGCTTATTTTAGCCAATACGCGCTACTTCTGCATATTCCGCTTCATTTGTTCTAACTCATCCTGAGTTTCCCAGCTACGGAACTTCTCTTCTAAATCATCCAACCCACCAGAATAATTACTAGTCTGATTCGACCAGCCAATGCTTTCCGAACGCTGCTGAGTTTGCGCTTTCGCACGGGCTGTTTGTGCTTCGGCGGCTTTAGCTTGTACCTCCTGTCGCCGTTGCTGAATTTTTTGCAGTAGTTCCTGAGATTGGTTAATGCGTTCTTTCAGCCCTTGCATGTGTCCCCAGCGCTGATTTCCTTCGCGCAACAGGGCTGCTTCTCGCTCACCCGCCGCCGCTGCCAAATCCTCTCTATTAGCGTTCTTGGCTTTTTGAATACGGATATGCCAACGCTGAATTTCTTGAGCGGTGGAGAGAATTTCTTCTTCCGATCGCTTCTCTTGTAATCTTAAATCTGCGATTAGCTTTAATGTATCTTCTTCTTGCTCACGCAGCTGTTCTAGCAGCGCCTCTAGCTCCAAATGTGGATTATTACGCAAGAATTCTTCTAAACGGTTTTCTAAAAACCGACTCAAATCATCAAATAAGCCCACTGCTAGAACTCCAGAGATCGGGTGCGTGACTATCTTATTGTAGTAGTCAGGTGGACTTCTGGGTGTTAGTTAGATTTCAAAGTTGGGAAGAATATATTTAGTGAAAATACGCAAGTAACACTGACTAACAACATAAGGCTTTAATCAGCATGAGTTCTGACTTTCAACCACCACCTAAGAGCTTGTCCATACTAGCTACTGTAGGAGGAGTCGTTACCGCTGCGATCGCGATCGCAATTTTAAATGGTTGGTCTAAACAATTTTCCAATACTTCTATTATAAAAAAAGCTGAAATATCAACATCCCCAATTGCTTTACAACCAGAGAAACTCCAATCCCCTGTCTCTAGTGCAAAAGAAGCTGAAATAGTTGCCAGCCTTGATGCTCAATCCGTAGTTTTGTCAGGTCAACCCATTCCTAAGAACCAACTAACAGTAGCTATAATTCCCTATATTGCTCCTGGAATTGGAAAACTGACTCCAGAAGAAACAACAACGGCACGTATTGCTTGGTCATACTTCCAGCGCAACTGGAACGATGAAACTGGCTTAGTTAATTCCGTTGATGGCTTTGCTGCTGTAAGTATGTGGGATCAGACAGCAGCAATCGCAGCCTTAGTCAGTGCTAGAGAACTCAATATCGTGCCTGTGGCTGAATTTGAAGCCAAAATGAGCAAAATGTTGAATACACTGGCATCAATGCCTTTGTATAAAGGAGAACTACCCAACAAGGTTTACAATGCGAAAACTCTCGTACCTGTTAATTATGGTCAACTAGAAAAACGGCAAGAAATTGGCTGGTCAGCCATTGATTTGGGAAGAATGGCAATCTGGTTAAAGATTGTCGAGGCAAAGTATCCAGAAATGCGATCACAAACAGCAGCAGTTTGGAAACACTGGCAAGTCAAGCGTCTGACCACAAATGGCCAAATGTATGGTACTGCTGTCATCAAAGGCAAAGAACACTACAATCAAGAAGGTCGCTTGGGCTATGAAAATTATGCTGCTTATGGTTTGAAGCTTTGGGGCTTGGATGTTAAGCAAGCCTTAGATTATCAGTCCCATACTGCCTTTGTCGATCTTTACGGACAGGGAATTCCTTACGACAAACGGGACTATCAAAATTCTGGAGCCAATAACTACGTTCTTAGCGAACCCTATATCTTAGATGGCATTGAAACTGGGTTTCAAGCTTTGCCTAAAGCTTATGCCGATCGGATTTTAGCTGCTCAAGCCGCGCGTTATGAAGCCACAAAACAATTAACCGCCGTCACCGAAGATAACTTAGATCGCGCGCCATACTTTGTTTACAGCAGCCTATTTGTCAACGGAGAACCTTGGGCAACCATCGCAGATACCAGAGAACAACACAACAATTTGCGATTCCTCAGTGCCAAAGCTGCGATCGGCTGGCATGTACTTTATAACACTGCTTATACCCGTCAGTTATTTGATTTTGTTCAAGGCAATCTTAAGTCTCAAGAAGGCTGGTACAACGGCTTTTATGAGTCTATGCGTCAGCCGAATAAAACTCTCACCGCCAATAATAACGGTGTAATTCTGGAGAGTTTACTGTATAAGCAAGTTGGGCAGCCACTTACTGTTTGGGCAGGAGTCAAGAGTCATAAGTCAACCGGGAAGACTATAAAAAGGCCGTAAGTTATTTCATATCCGTGATAATACCCCTCCCCAAAGCATCAGCTATGGTATCACACAAGTCAAATTACCCCCCTTAATCCCCCCTTGCCAAGGGGGGAAACAAGAAAATCTAGTTCCCTCCAGGGAAGCGCTGCTACACCCCTGCGGCTTGTTGACTAGCCTTGCCAAGGGGGGAAACAAGAAAATCTAGTTCCCTCCCCAATACATACGGGGAGGGTTAGGGTGGGGTAAAACCCTGGTTAATCAGCTACTTCAGACTTGTGTGTATACCGTAGCCTTAGCAAGAGAGGGTGCGCGTCAGCGCGGGTGGGCTTATCTGTCGTAAACATTTCTCGTAAACATTTTTTGAATTGGTATAAATTGCTATTTTTCAAGGGTTTTCGGCATATTTCTTATAATAAAATGCCTTCAGTCGGTGAATACCCTAAAATTTGGTGTCTTACTCATGCTCAGACGCTTACGCAGCCGAAAAATTTCCTCAGTAGCGATGCTTGTGCTTGTTATATGCTTTACTCTGGTAGGTGTGCGTTCATTTGGGCAAACAATTATGACATCAGCACCCCAACTGCTCACCGACCCATTTTTGCAATTGCCAACTGCAACTTCAGTACGAGTAGTTTGGTTTACTGAATTTGCTGGTGTTAATCACACAGTAACCTACGGCGAAAATCTCAAACAAACTGCAAAAGCAAGTACTACCAAACTCAGTCGCACACGTGAAGACCAACAATCAAGAGTTGCAAACCAAACCGAAGACGGACAAGTTTATCAAAAGCCCGTCCAACGGGATATTTGGCGACATGAGGCTGAGGTAACTGGGTTAACTCCTGGTGTGCGGGTTAACTATCGTGTCACGAGTGTGCAAGAAGATAGCAAAAGTGTTGACAGTGATGTTTTCAGCCTTGCAGCTACTCCCAAATCAGATACACCACTAAAAATTCTACTTACCTCAGATCATCAATTAAAGCCGATGACAGCGGCAAATCTGCAAAAGGTGGTAGAAACAGTTGGAAGAGTTGATGGTGTATGGTTTGCCGGTGATTTGGTCAATGTTAGCGATCGCGCCTCAGAATGGTTTGATGATAATGTTGGTGGTGCGTTGTTTCCCGGTTTACAAGGTCGTGCTAAATATGAAATGACGCACAACGACGTTAAGACAACCTACACTGGTGGACAAATAATTCAACACGCACCCATGTTTACTTGCATTGGTAATCATGAAGTGATGGGGCGCTTTGCCAGGACGGGAAGTTTAAATGATGAATTTGATGATACAATCCCCCGTGTAGTTGCTCAAAAAATCTACCCAGATAAATCTTTAATCGATAATTCTTTTAATACTAATACCTACGAAGAGATTTTCTCTTTACCAAAAAGTAAAGAGGGTGGAAAAAGATATTATGCAGTTAGTTTTGGTGATACGCGTTTGGTGGTACTCTACGCTACGAATATGTGGCGGACTCCCAACTTAAATGGAAAGCGTAGGGGTAGATATCAGGAAGCTGAAAAGGATTTAAATAATCCTGAAAATTGGGGTTATGGACAGGTGATTTATGAGCCAATTGCTAAAGGCAGCAAGCAGTACAATTGGCTAGAGTCGGAACTTAACAGCCCTGAGTTTCAACAAGCAAAATACAAAGTTGTGATGTTCCATCACCCACCCCATACTTTGGGTGATAATATAGTTCCTGCTTATACAGAACCAGTACAGATAATTGAACGGGATAGCGGCAATATCAAAGCAGTGCGTTACGAGTATCCCAAAGACGCAGATTATATTATCCGCGATGTTGTGCCTTTATTAGAAGCAGCTAATGTGCAATTAGTATTCTATGGGCATTCCCATTTGTGGAACCGCTTTGTTAGTCCCAGTGGAATGCACTTTCTAGAAACATCTAATGTGGGTAATACTTACGGTGCTGCTTGGGGTGAAAGAAAGCGAGAAGTACCAATTGGATATCAAGAGGATTATGTTAAGCTTGGCGATCCCAATGGGTTAGAACCGATAGTACCAACAATTACCCCCTTGCTGGGTGAAGATGGAAAGCCGATGCCTTATATTGCGAGTAATGATATTACAGTTTTCAGTATTTTTGATACAGGGGCAGGTACGATAAGTAGTTATCGCTTTGATACTCGCAAGCCTGATTCGGAAGTCTTGAAGTTTGACGAATTTAAGTTGAAATAGTTGAAATAGCCGGGGCGAATGGAATTCGCAGCTACACAAACATAGACGCTTTGCGGCTTATCGCAGGGTAGCCCGCCTCCGCGGACTGAGAAAAAATTGAGGGTTTGAACCCACGGAGGTGGGTTTTGCCTGTGTAGGCGCGGTTTCTAACCGCCGATTTCATTTAAGTTCACAGGAGTAGATTATAGACTAGCGATCGCTTCGGCAACTCGCCCAGAAACAAAGGGCAAAATATCCCGACTCCTAGCCTGGGCTTTACCTTCAGTAAATACCACTAAGAGGTAAGGACGCTGTTCTGGTAATTCAATATACGCGGCATCATGGTGAACTTGACTTGTCCAACCTGCCTTTGACCAAATTTGAGCATTTTCAGGGAGTCCACCGCCTAAGAAACCTGTTACCTGATCTTCGTCTCTGTCAGTGGGCAAATCGTTGAGAGGACGTTTGAGTAAAGCC
Source organism: Nostoc punctiforme NIES-2108 (assembly GCA_003326195.1). Classification (GTDB taxonomy): domain Bacteria; phylum Cyanobacteriota; class Cyanobacteriia; order Cyanobacteriales; family Nostocaceae; genus Nostoc; species Nostoc punctiforme_A. Next base: position 13,307 of record LXQE01000157.1, on the reverse strand, counting down.
ATCATGGCTTGCGATCGCGCACTTGAAACCGCCACTCCACCTACAATACTATGCAGTAACCTAGCGATCGCATTTGTGGTCAACATATTGCGATTTTCTAGTAACTCTCCCACAAATGCCCGTTCTCGTCCATAAGGGCCATCACTCCAAGTTTTTTGACAGACGTTAATCGTCTCCATTTCTTCCCAACCCAAAGATTGGTAATAGCGGTTAACAATATTACGCTGATATTTCCAGGTTTCAAAAGGGCCAACTGGTAATTCTGGCCCTGATGTGGTACCACTCAAAATATCCACAACCAAGCTGGTAGCATCGTTACCAGAATCGACAATCATATCCCGCAAAGCTCGCTCCAACTCCTTGGAGGTTTGACTCATGCCTTTTTCTAGCCATTCATTTACCGCCACCAGGTAAAATAGCTTGACTACACTGGCAGGATAAATCCGCTCAACACCCCGATAAGTGAAACCACGAACTGGGTGATCCCAAAAAGCGTTGGGAGTCAGCGCCCCACCAGTATTTACTCGCACTGGTGGATCGTAAACAACCCAAGTCAAGGCAATTTGGTTACGTGCTAAGGTCGGAAATGCTGCCCAAGTTGCATCTAAAATGCCATTACCAAGATTTTCGAGTTGTTCGTCTTTATTAAAAAAAATCATTCTCTAATAATGTCCTTTAATCTAAAATCCAAAATCCAAAATCCACAATCAGGGGAGTATCAGTGTTTAGCTGACCTGAATTTATATGATTCTCCTGAATGTACGCGTTTAGCAACTCAAGCTGCATCTGGGAGACATTTGTGGGTAACATCAAATCATCAAAATTCGGCGGTTGAGGTGTGTTTATGTGAAGATGACTATCCAGGATGGGTATCTCTTTCAGATTTTGATTCATTACAATCTGCTACTGTACCTTATCAGGCTGCAACATTTTCTGAATCGGAGATTAAAAAACTCCTAGCAGAGATTATCGCCTTTACCCAAAAAGCGATGCAACAATCAAATTATTACCTTTGGGGTGGTACGGTTGGGCCAAATTATGACTGTTCTGGCTTAATGCAGGCGGCGTTTGCTTCCGTGGGTATTTGGCTACCTAGAGATGCCTATCAACAGGAAGGATTCACTCAACCAATTACAATTGCAGAATTAGCAGCCGGGGATCTGGTCTTTTTTGGAACTAGCCAAAAAGCCACCCATGTCGGGCTTTATTTGGCGGATGGTTATTATATCCATAGTTCTGGGAAAGAACAGGGACGGAATGGGATCGGAATTGATATTCTCTCGGAACAGGGAGATGCGGTTAGTCAGTCGTACTATCAGCAGCTGCGAGGTGCTGGTAGAGTTTTTAAGAGTTACGAACCACAGAGACGCTGAGGGCGCTGAGACTTATGAGGAGTGGGTTGATTTCCGAAAGGAGTAGTGAGGAAGATGGGGCGATTTCAGCAATTGTCCCAGATGTTTCGGTGGTGGTGCCGATACATGACGAGGTGGAAAGTTTGCCGCTTTTACTAGAAGCGATCGCCTCTACTTTATCTTCTAGTCAGGTAAATTATGAAATCATTTGTGTAGATGATGGTTCTACAGATGGTTCTGGGGCTTTTCTCAAAGAACAGGCGCAAATCCGCACTGATTTAAAGGCGGTGATTTTGCGTCGCAACTACGGACAAACTGCGGCGATGGCTGCTGGATTTTATTATGCAGTCGGTAAAGCGATCGTTACTTTAGATGCCGATCTCCAAAACGATCCGGCTGATATCCCGATGTTATTAGCAAAGCTGGATGAGGGTTACGATTTGGTGAGTGGTTGGCGGCAAAAACGCCAAGATGGGGCTGTAAATCGATTACTTCCTTCCAAAATTGCCAATTGGCTAATTCGCCGCACCACTAGTGTAAATATTCATGACTATGGCTGTTCGCTGAAAGCCTATCGTGCAGAACTTTTGGCAGATATGAACCTCTACGGAGAATTACACCGATTTTTACCTGCTTTGGCGTACATCGAAGGAGCTAGAATTACTGAAATACCTGTACGTCATCATGCCCGTCGCTTTGGTCGTAGTAAATATGGAATTTGGCGGACATTCCGGGTATTGATGGATTTGTTAACCATTCTGTTTATGAAAAAATTCCTCACCCGTCCGATGCACGTTTTTGGGCTGTTGGGCTTGATTTCCATGTTTTCGGGCACTGCGATCGGAATTTACTTGACTTTTGTCAAATTGGCTTTAGGTGAGATGATTGGCAATCGCCCTTTGCTGATTTTGGCAGTTCTATTGTTACTAACTGGAGTGCAGTTGTTTTGCTTCGGTCTTTTGGCAGAATTGCTCATGCGTACATACCACGAATCCCAAGGACGGCCTATCTATCGCGTGCGAGAGGTGGTAGCAAAAAATGTTAAGTAACGTAACAATAAGCGCCTGCTGCTTAAATGCTACTTAAAACGCTAGCCTTGAAGAATCCAGTAACTAACACATACTAAATCATGTTACCTAAACCCAAAAAGCACTGGACTCCTTCAAATTGGGCAAGTTGGAAACCTTTTGGCATTGGTGAACAGTACCCTAACAACTATTGGGAAGTATTTCGGGCAATCTGGCTGTCTCGTGGCAAATTACCTTACGCGTGGAATATTCTCGATAAAGGTGTATGTGATGGTTGCGCTCTCGGAACAACCGGGATGAAGGATTGGACTTTAGATGGTATCCATCTCTGCAATGTCCGGTTGCGGCTGTTGCGGATGAACACGATGCCAGCTTTTGACCCTGTGCTATTGGCAGATGTCTCGCAGTTGCAAAAGCAAAAAAGTGCCCAATTACGCGACTTGGGAAGGCTCCCGTATCCGATGATTCGTCAACGCGGGGAAAAAGGCTTTCGCCGTGTGACCTGGGATGAAGCTTTAGGGGTAATTAGCGATCGCATCCGCAGTACTATACCAGATCGTCTCAGTTTCTATGTCACCAGTCGCGGTACTGTCAACGAAACTTATTATGCTACCCAAAAAGCTGTGCGGGCAATGGGAAGCAATAATATTGATAACGCTGCCCGCATTTGTCATTCTCCCAGTACGGCGGGATTGAAAGCTGCTATCGGTGCTGGGGCTACCACTTGTTCTTATAAAGACTGGATTGGTACTGATTTATTAGTCTTCATTGGCTCCAATGTTGCCAACAATCAGCCAGTCACCGTTAAGTATCTCCATTACGCTAAAAAAGCTGGCACAAAGATTGTAGTCATTAATACTTACCGCGAACCAGGAATGGAGCGCTACTGGGTTCCCTCAATTGTAGAAAGTGCCGTTTTCGGTACAAAGTTTGCCGAAGACTTCTTCTTAATTAACATGGGCGGGGATATAGCATTTTTAAATGGCACTATTAAACATATAATTGCTAACAACTGGGTAGACCAATCATTTATAAATTTACATACAGTTGGCTTTGCCGAACTCAAAACATCTTTAGAAAGCCAATCTTGGGAAGAATTGGAGCGGCTTTCTGGAACATCGCGTGAGTCAATGTACGCCTTTGCCAAAATGGTCAAAGAAGCGAATAAAGCCGTATTTGTTTGGAGTATGGGCATTACTCAGCATGAATGCGGCGAAGATAACGTGCGAAGTATCATCAACTTAGCTCTCACCAAAGGTTTTGTCGGTCGGGAAGGTTGTGGTTTAATGCCAATTCGCGGGCACTCTGGGGTGCAGGGTGGTGCAGAAATGGGATGTTACGCGACAGTATTTCCTGGTGGTAAACCTATCACTCCAGAAAATGCTGTCCAATTGAGTCAACATTGGGGCTTTGATGTGCCAGCAAGCAAAGGTTTAATTGCTCCAGAAATGATTAACGCCGCACATCAGGGGGAAATAGAAGTGTTGGTTTCTGTGGGGGGAAATTTTTTAGAAGTGCTGCCAGAACCAGAGTATGTGGAAGCGGCGCTAAAGCAAATACCACTGCGGGTACATATAGATATTGTTCTCTCCAGCCAAATGTTGGTGGAACCGGCTGATACTGTAGTGCTTTTACCTGCGACGACTCGCTACGAAATACCAGGAGGAGTTACAGAAACTAACACCGAACGTCGGGTAATTTTCAGTCCAGAGATTCCGGGGCCGCGCATTGGAGAAGCGCGTCCAGAGTGGGAAGTGTTTTTAGAATTAGCAAGGCGGGTAAAACCGGATTTGGCAGATAAGCTGGATTTTGCTGACACAGCTGCTATCCGTCAAGAAATTGCTCAAGTTGTCCCCCAATATGCAGGTATTCAACACTTACAGCAAGCTGGCGATCAGTTTCAATATGGTGGTTCACATTTATGCTTTGGTTGGAATTTCCCTACAGCAGATGGGAAGGCGCACTTTGGGGTATTATTGCCACGCCAAAGAGAATTACCAGAAGGTTATTTTTTATTAGCAACGCGCCGAGGCAAACAATTTAATAGTATGGTGCAGGAACGCAAGGATGCAATTACTGGGGCGATGCGAGAGGCGGTGCTAATGAATGCTGCTGATGCGGCACAGTTGGGTTTAAAAGATAGCGATCGCGTCATTCTTAAGAATGATTTAGGTGAGTTGTTATGTCAAGTCTACATTGCGCCAATTCAGTCAGGAAACTTGCAAGTACATTGGCCAGAAGGGAATGTGCTACTAGATAAAAGTAAGCGATCGCTCGAAGGTGTCCCTGATTATAATGCAGTAGTACGCTTAGAAAAGCAAACCTAATATTAACGCTTTCCGAATGCTACGCTCAACTTAACATCACTCCAAAACTTGCAGCCATGTCTGTCGCCAAAGATTTTGAAACCCCAGAAGATGTTATATTTCCACCAGGGGATTTAGAAAGTAACGAACCACCATTGGAAACATACCTACATTTGCAGCAAATGCTGCTATTAATAAAATGTATTGATTGGTGGTGGCGAGACCTCAATCGTATTAATGACTACTTTGCTGCCGGCAATATTAGCATTCATTACAGTCCACGCCAGCGTAAATCCGAAGACTTTCGGGGGCCAGATTTCTTTGTTGTTTTAAATACTGAACGTAAACTCCGTGATAGTTGGGTTGTTTGGGAAGAAGATGGTAAATATCCGAATTTGATTATAGAACTGCTTTCAAAGTCAACCGCAGCAATTGACAAGGGCTTAAAAAAACAAATATATCAAGATATCTTTCGCACTCCTGAATATTTCTGGTTTGACCCCAAGAATTTAGAATTTGCTGGGTTTATTTTGGTGGGTGGTACGTATCAACCTATAGAACCCAACCCACAAGGATTGTTGTGGAGTCAGCAGCTAAGTTTGTACTTGGGCGTTCATGAAAATCAATTACGCTATTTCAATGCCGAAGGACAGGTAATTCCTACACCTGAAGAAATTGCCCAGTGGGAAGCGGAACACGCCGAACAAGAAAGACAACGTGCTGAACAAGAAAAGCAACGCGCTGAACGCCTAGCAGCAAAACTGCGAGAATTGGGTGTTGACCCAGATACGATTTAAAGTATGTAGACTTGCTCTAAAAATTATGGAAGCTCAACCAAAGGAGGTTAGGAATTATTTAACATATAACGTTATCAATCCTTTTTTGAGTGGTTAATTACTACTTTCTTAAAAACACCAATTATTGATAAATGAACATTGATACATAAATTTTATCAGCCCAGTAGTGTGAACATGATAATGTCAACCCTACAAGCATAATTACAAATCACTATTATTTATTCTCAACAACCTCTAGACCTGTCCTAGCTACTGATTTAAGATCAACATTTTGACTGTTTAGCAGTACTACTATAGTGGTATTTTCATTGGGTAAATATGCAAGCAATGTTGCGAAGCCATAAGCCATACCACTATGCCCAATTGCTTTTGCTAAAGGAGATGAAAACCGTTCTACACCCAAACCATAGCTATAGCCTGCGCCATTATCTTTAAATTTCAGCATTTCTTTCATCATCTTCGACGAAAGTAAAGTTTTTTTGACAAATAACGCTTTGGCGAACTTGGCTAAATCCTCTGCTGTTGAAACCAATCCCCCATCTCCCAAACCATTGCCATCATTGACTTTGGCGTAGCTATCTAGTTTACCATCCTTATTGCGATCGCCATAACCTGTAGCGACTTCTCCAATTGTCGGTTCGCGCAATTCTGTGAAGGTATGTTTTAATCCCAATGGTTTTAAAATCTGGCTGCGGATTGCTTGTGCGAGAGTTCCCCTAGTGATGTTTTCAACAATCAGTTCCAAAAGAATGTAGTTGCAATCAGTATAAATAAATTTTTCTCCAGGATTTGCCTGCGGTTCTTCTTGATACATATACTGAATAGCTTCTCTAGCTGTCCAAGGCTGTGAGCGGCTTCTTTTCGCTGTAGCTTGAATAAATTCTTTTGTATCTAGGTATTCAGCAACACCACTAGTATGGTTGAGCAGTTGACGAACTGTAATTTTTTCGCTGTTGACAATATGAGGACTAATATCTCTTGGTAGGTAGGTTGCGATCGCCCCATCTAATTCTATCTTCCCTTGCTCCACTAATTTCAGGACAACTACCGCCATAAAAGTTTTACTCATACTGGCAATAGAAAAGCCATCTATGGGTTTCATTCGGGTTTTAGTTGACAAGTTATTGACACCAGATGCTCCTAACCAAGAACCTTTAGGTGTAGTAATATACATGACTGCACCAGGGATTTTCTGTTCTACAATTATCTCATTTAAAAGTTTTTGTAATTGAGAACTTTTTCCTACGGTGGAGGTAGAAATCACTTGTTTAGCAAGAGATTTTTCAATTACTCTCTGACTAATGTTATTAGCTACTAAATATCCTGTAAAACCAAGGGAAATCACAAAGACTATTGCCAATAAAATTTTGCTGAAAGCCAAAAGTTTTAGGTTCATTTTACTTACTAAACAGAAACCGAACTTTGTTCCCAGATTAGGGTCAAAATTTAAATTCATCAACTCTCACAAATATGAAAATGGCAACTAAAAGCAAGACCAAAGCCACTGTCTGGGTTGTGGAAAATGGTAAAATGCGATCGCGTTTAGACCAACTCACCACTGAAGAACCTTTAGAAATTCGTCTTGTTCCTTTCCAGAAGACGGTAGCTGTAACAATGCGGACACCAGGGGCAGATTTTGAACTAGCTGCCGGTTTCCTCTACAGTGAAGGAGTCGTTAATAGCAGAGAAGATATTCGACGTATCAGCTACTGCGTAGATGAATTGGTGGATGGTGAACAGCACCATAATATTGTAAATGTGGAACTGCGGGATGGTTTAATTCCAGACTTACAGCCTTTGGAGCGTCATTTCTACACTAGTAGCGCCTGTGGGGTGTGTGGTAAAGCTAGCCTTGAGGCTTTACGTCTGCGGGGATGTCCAGTGATTTCTTCTGGACCAACGGTAACACCTGAGATTATCTACAGCCTACCAGATAAACTCCGGGCTGCTCAAGGTATTTTCACCGCTACAGGGGGTTTGCACGCTGCGGCTATCTTCGATATTCAAGGACAACTATTAAATCTGTGGGAGGATGTTGGGCGACATAATGCTTTGGATAAATTGATTGGTACAGCTTTGCTCAGTGATGAGTTGCCTTTAAATAATTGTATTGTCATGGTTAGTGGGCGCTCTAGTTTTGAGATTTTGCAAAAGTCTACAACTGCTGGAGTTCCTATTGTCTGTTCTGTTTCCGCTCCCAGTAGTTTGGCGGTATCTGTCGCCAAGGAATTCGGGATTACCTTAATTGGATTTCTGCGCGGAGAACGGTTCAATATTTACACTGGTTTGCAAAGAATTAAGGCTGCTTAAGAACACTTTTATAGTGGCGTAGCAAGGCTAAATTGTTGGCCGTCTCTACAATAATTAGTCTTTTGTAGAGACGGCGATTTATCGCGTCTTTGTGATGATTTATCGCATCTTTAGCGATCTAGAATTCAAATGAGGTATTAGCTAACTTAGTCCATCAGATGCTGCTGTACTTGTGAAACTAGTTCATTTGTCCAGTAGTTGGCGAGTTCGGCACTGGCTGCTTCCACCATTACTCTGATGACTGGTTCTGTGCCAGAGGCGCGAACCAAAATTCTGCCGGAATCGCCCATTGCAGCTTCTGCAAGAGCGATCGCTTGTTGCACAGGTTGGCAATCTTGCCATCCCAAACGGCGATCGCGATCAACAACGCGCACGTTCCGCAACAATTGTGGATAGGTTTGGAAGCTTTGATCTACTAATTCGCTCAAGGGAACACCCGCCTCTTTTACTAAAGATGCTATGTGTAATGCTGTTAACAAGCCATCTCCAGTTACGGCATAGTGACGGCAAAGAATATGCCCTGATTGTTCGCCACCTAACATTGCTCCAGTCCGCTGCATTTCGGCTTGCACGTATTGGTCGCCAACTGCGGTACGAATTAAGTTACCACCAATTTGCTGCCAAGCTTTCTCAAAGCCTAAGTTGGCCATGACTGTAGATACAATCAAGTTGTCTGGCAATTGTTGGTTTTGTTGTAAGTGCCGTCCCCACAGATAGAGAATGTAATCGCCGTTAACTTGTCTGCCGGTATTGTCGACTGCTAAGACGCGATCGGCATCGCCATCGAAGCCAAAGCCGATATCGGCGTTGTGTTCTTGTACCGTTGCTGCCAGAATGTCTAGGTGCGTGGAACCGCAGTTAACATTGATGCGATCGCCATCTGCCTCGTTATGCAAGCAGATTACCTCCGCCCCCATTTGTGTAAATACTGATGGTGCTAACCCAACTGCGGCTCCCCACGCCAAGTCTAAAACAATCTTCATTCCCTGAAGATTTAAGTTACCGTTCAAGGGTTTTTTCAACGCCGAGCTATAATCTTCCACTAACTCGAAACGTGAGTAATGCCGTCCGCAATTATTGACTCTAGCGATCGGTGATATCTTGCCACGCAGTCCCGCTTCAATTTCTGCCTGCAATATTTGCGGTAACTTCCCACCATTGGCACCAAAAACCTTAATCCCATTGTCTTCTGGGGGATTGTGGCTGGCAGAAATCATCACTCCGCCAATGGCATCACTGATACTGGTGAGATAGGCAACGCAAGGAGTGGGACATAATCCCAAATACCAAACCTCTAACCCCGCTGCTGTTAACCCTGCACTCAAAGCCATTGCCAACATATCGCTGGAGTTTCTAGAGTCCTGTCCGAGAATGACTGGCCCTACTTGAGTAGCATGATTACGTAAAACAATCCCCGTCCAAAAACCAACTTGCAATGCTAGGGGCGCACTCAGTAATTCTCCCACTCGTCCGCGAATCCCATCTGTGCCAAATAAGGGATTTGCTGGTAATGAGATTAAATTTAGTCCAAAACTGCTCTCAATCCCTTTGCCCAATCCCTCAACTTCAGAAGTAGAACCCCCAGAAATGCCCGATGTCCGAGTTATAGATGAAACCATATTTTTAAACACTCCACACAATCACACTGAAAAATAAATAGCACTTAAGACTTTATTCAGCAATTTTGACATGCTTTTTCTCTTTAGAAATTCATTCTAGATCGAGATGTATTTACGTAATAATACTGAATTTTTCTTTCTGGGATTGTAAATCTTTGATAAAGTCAGTATTGGTTTTTACGTTATTAGTAAAGTCTCCACATCTTAGCTAATTATTCCTTTTATGCCGACAATTTTCGTTTTGATTTTTATCTGTATTACTTCACACTTTACAATGCTATTACTAAGTAATAATGTAATAAATATTACTTTCTACGCATCACAAATATTTTCACCCAAGCGGAGAATGAAAGCAAGATTCAGCTAATAACGACAAAAAATCAAAATACTGGAATCTAAAATTCTGTTCTCTTAGCCTTGTTGCTGTGTTAAAAACGACAGAATCATTGCAGCTTAAAAAATTTTAATATAAATTCTCATCAAATAGTTTTAAGGTAACGTTTTAATGGCTTTTTTAGCCGTTAGTAAATCAAAACTCCGGCAGTTAACTTTTTAAAGTTGAGAAATTTAGCATGAGCAGCAATTTAGCAACCAAATTACGTGTAGGCACTAAGAAAGCCCACACAATGGCAGAAAATGTAGGTTTTGTCAAGTGCTTTTTAAAAGGAGTAGTGGAAAAAAACTCTTACCGGAAACTTGTTGCTAACTTCTACTTCGTCTACTCAGCGATGGAAGAGGAAATAGAAAAGCACCGCCAGCACCCAATAGTTTCTAAAATTAACTTTCCTCAGCTAAACCGCAAGCATAGCTTAGAGCAAGACCTAAGTTATTATTTTGGTGCAAACTGGAGAGAGCAAATCAAACTATCTCCCGCAGGTGAAGCTTATGTACAGCGCATCCGAGAAATATCTGCTACAGAACCGGAATTGTTAATCGCCCATTCATACACTCGTTACATAGGTGACTTATCCGGGGGACAAATTCTCAAAAATATTGCTGTTACAGCGATGAATTTGTCTGATGGACAAGGAACAGCCTTTTATGAGTTTCCAGAAATTCCTGATGAGAAGGCATTCAAAGCCAAATATCGGCAAACTTTGGATGAATTACCCCTTGACGAGGCGGCAACCGATCGCATCGTTGATGAAGCTAACGCCGCCTTTGGCACGAACATGAAGCTATTCCAGGAATTGGAAGGTAATTTGATCAAGGCGATCGGTGTGATGCTGTATAATAGTCTTACACGGCGTCGTACACGTGGTAGTACTGAACTCGTCACAGCTGAGTAATCGTGTTGAGATTGCGGAGTATGGTGTGTGGAGTCATAAGCCCAGATAGCCTGATAAAGGATAATTCATAGGTGTTTCTGGCGAAAGAGCGATCGACGCTCAAAATATTTAGGGGCAATAGCCTTGTGACTGCTTTTGAGATGTGAAAGCAAGCATGGGGAGATTGCCCCTCAATTATGTATGTTTAAGAAGCAATTAAGTTCTTGAGGGCCTCTTGAGTATCAGCGTTTTCTGGATCTATTTTTAATGCTTGCTGAAAAACTGCTGTGGCCTCTTGTTTTGAGCTATCACTAGATTCATCATAGGAAATCTCTCGGCCAAGTTTGATGTAAAGTTCAGCCATTTTGCGACGTGGAATCATATTTCCTAGCGGCTGATAAAAAGCCATGACAGCAGTAAAGCCTTTTTGCTTGTAAAGTGGCAAATTGATATTAGAGCAGGTGTCATAACTGCCTTCACCAGTTTTTACCACCTTTTTTTGGCAAATTCCCAGAACTTCATCTAGATTCTCCTGTTGAGCTAGTGCTTGACTCAAGTTACTGTAATAATAATCCGTAGGTTCTTTGGCAGCAGCTTGGCGGTAAAGAGCGATCGCTTCTTCTGGTTTTTCTTGTTTCATCAAGATATCGGCCAGTTGTATATATGTTGAAGCTTAAGCTTTGATTTTAATTAGTTGGCGATAGGTAGCGATCGTCTCTGCAATCTTGCCTTGGTTAGATAGGATATCTGCCAGCTTGGCGTAAGCGGAGCTGTTTTTGGGATCCCGTTCAATCAAACTCCGCCAAATATTAGCGGCTTCTTCATAATTTTTCACCTCTTTGGCAGATGTTGCTTTTTGTTCCAACTCCTATACCGTTTGTGCCACAGTGATTTGAGGAGTCAAAGCCAAACCCAAACTCAATAGAAAGGGCAAGATTTTCAGGTTTACCATAGACTTTCAGCTTAAAATAACTAAGTCAATCTTCAAACCAAGCTTAATCTCAGTATTTAAGTTTGTAACCCGTAAAACTTACCATACTGGGTAAATCAGGCAAAAATATGGCTACGAAAATTCCTGTCACAGTAATCACAGGCTTCTTGGGTAGTGGAAAAACCAGCCTAATTCGCCACCTGCTACAAAATAACGAAGGACGGCGCATTGCCGTTGTAGTCAATGAATTTGGCGAACTCGGTATTGATGGCGAATTATTAAAATCTTGTCAAATTTGCCCGGAAGATGGTGAGGGTGACACTAATATCTTTGAATTAACCAACGGCTGCTTATGCTGCACCGTGCAGGAAGAGTTTTACCCGATGATGCAAGAGTTAATTAAGCGGCGAGATAGCATCGACTGTATTTTGATTGAAACCTCTGGTTTAGCCTTACCAAAACCATTGGTGAAGGCTTTTCGCTGGCAAGAAATTCGCAATGCCGCCACTGTGGATGCTGTGATTACCGTGGTAGATTGTGCGGCGGTAGCAGCAGGGACATTTGCTAGCGATCCAGAAGCGATCGCAGCCCAGCGCCAAGCAGATGATAATCTAGAACACGAAACACCCTTGCAAGAACTGTTTGAAGACCAACTTGCTTGTGCAGACTTGGTGGTGTTAAATAAAATTGACTTGGTAGATGCCGAGACAAAAGCCAGAGTTGAGGAATTGATTAAGCAAGAGTTGCCCAGAGTGGTGAAAATTGTCGAGAGCGATCGTTCTCAATTAGACGCATCTATATTATTAGGATTCCAAGCGGCAGTTGAAGATAATTTAGATTCTCGTCCTAGTCATCATGATACTGAAGAAGACCACAATCACGACGAAGAAATTACCTCAACTAATTTAATTTTGGATCGTACCTTTGACCCCGAAAAGTTGCAACAGCAGTTGCAAACATTGGTACAACAACAAGAAATTTACCGGATTAAAGGCTTTGTCGCAGTTCCAAATAAATCCATGCGCTTAGTGATGCAAGGCGTAGGAACTCGATTTGATAAATTTTACGATCGCCCCTGGAAACCAGAAGAGGCTAGGCAAACGCGCTTAGTTTTCATCGGGCGTGATTTGAATTCTTCAGAAATTGAATCACAGCTTGTAGCTTTATAAGTTAGGAGTTAGGAGTTAACTATAACTAGTACAACACGGCGGAAGTTTACCTACCTTTAACAAGGATATTTTGCTCTCTATCTATCAGATATTATGTGGTTTTGAGCGACTTTAAATGGTAAATTTATTCCGCTATTGTGTATTAGTTAATTCAAAAGGACAAACAATACTAATAAATAAAAGTTCCTAATTTTCACTCTTAACTTATAACTCCTAACCTCTAATATCATGTTCGGGAAATCACTTACGATTAAATCCCGATTTTAATCCACCAGTGAAAACTGGTTAACCCTTGAATCAAATCTTGCTGTTGAAGTAAAGATTGACAGCGATGAAATAAAACTTCCTCTAAATCATTTAGAGTTTCAAACGATTGATTTGCAATTGGTTCATCAATCAAAGTCCACAATCTTTCAGCAGGTTGCAATTCAGGAGAATGAGAGGGCAAAAATGTTAAATGTAACCCTTGGGGAATTTTTAATTTATGGCTAGTATGCCACCCAGCACGGTCAACAGCCAACAGCCAA
>LXQE01000156.1 GCA_003326195.1 Nostoc punctiforme NIES-2108 | reverse complement strand
CGCTCGTCCAATTCCACGCGAAGCCCCTGTAATCAGGGCAACTTTACCTTGAATCTCCATTAGTTTTATTCTCCAAAATTTAAGTCTTACCAAACTTTTCGTTATTGCCGATACACACAAGCAAGAGCTACTTACTTGTCGGCACAAAGTAAGACAAATAATCAATTGCAATTGAAATCAAACTGAAACTAAGCTTTTAGCAATGAGACATTTCTTGGTTAATCTGCAATCCCTCATAGTTGTCTATATGAGGCAGCAATTTCTCGTTTTGAACCCGTCAAAGCCTAAGACACTTGGCTGAATGGGTATAGCTCATAGATTTTATTTCTCCTAGATCCGAGCGTTCATCAGCATTGCCGTCATACACACGTTAGCAACTAAATCAAGCTATTGCAATATTCTTTAATCAGGATTTCTTAATAGTTCTTAACGACAAGTATATATATACAAAAGATTTTATTAAATAAGTTTTTATGAATCCCTCAGTATAAATATCTCATTTTCCTGACAAATAGCCCTGTTTTAGGAAATTGTGATATCTAATTCATGGTTTAGAAACAAAAAAGACATATAGCATTTTCGCTTATGGCTGCAATAGTTAGAAGTCTCAACTAGCTTATATAATTTCAACAGTATATTTACTGTTTCCTTGAAAAGTAAGGTTGATGGCTTTTATTTATTGAAAACAATGAAAAAGGTCTAGATTGTTATCTAAAATTAGCTGCCAAAACTTTCGGATAAATAGTAGTTTGTTTAGGTTTATCTTTGAGTTCATCAAAGTAATGCTTGAGACTTGCCTCGTCTGTAGCAAACTTCAATCATTCTCGAACAATAAGATCCCCGATTTCTCTAATAAATCAGGGATTTAACTGTAAGTCAATATGATTTCTAATTGATGATTCCGCCGAAAATTGCACTCCGTGCATTTACGTAATTATTAATTATTACTCTACGGTTAAATCTACTTACTCGCAGCAAGGATGGATATCAATATCGGTTAAAAATATTCGTAGGTTGGGTTGATTTTTAAAATTGGTCTGAATATAGTTTACTCACCTGCTTTTTCGCGTCAGTTTTACTCCACCCTAACCCTGCCCTTGCAAAGGGGAGGGAACTAGATTTTCCGGTTTCCCCCCAATGCATCGGGGGGATTAAGGGGGTAATTGGACTACAGGGGGGTTAAAACGATCTCAAATTCTCACAAATGATTTAGGACTGCTATATAAGCAACAGATACCTCGAAGTCATGTTGAAGTACTTGAAAGTCGTGTTGGGGTACTCCAAAATCGTTTTGAGGTACTCCAAAATCGTTTTGAGGTACTCCAAAATCGTTTTGAGGTACTCCAAAATCGTTTTGAGGTACTCCAAAATCGTTTTGAGGTACTCCAAAATCGTTTTGAGGTACTCCAAAATCGTTTTGAGGTACTCCGAAATCGTGTTGAGGTACTCCGAAATCGTGTTGAGGTACTCCAAAATCGTGTTGGAGTACTTCAAACTTTGTCGCACCACGCCTACGCTTGACTTTTAAAATAGTCGCTACACATTTCTATTTTTTAGGCAAAACCTACACAGTATTGACACCACTCCCTATTGCCCGTCTAAGTTGTGGCCTAAATACCTGAAAAATGCTATAAAGTCCATCAGCTTAATTAAACGTGAGTTCGACAAGTCTTATTTGACCTCTCCCCCAGCCCCTCTTCGACGCGGAGAGGGGAGCAAAAAGCTTAATTTTTCGTTTCTCCTCCCTTTCCGTTTCGGAGAGGGAGGCTGGGAGGGAGAGGTTCATCGACTCACGTTAATTAAGGGGTTAAAAAGTCTAAATGGTTTCCTGGTTGGGTACGCAAATCTTCCACAGTCCCCTGAATTTGTAATTTACCTTGATTTAGCAGCACAATCCAATCAGCACGGGCAATTACTCTAGGACGGTGGCTAATCAGAATCGTAGTTTTGCCTTGGCGATGCAATAATAACTGATTTAAAACTTTAACTTCACTCACAGGATCTAGTCCAGCCGTTGATTCATCTAAAATCAGGACTGGTGGATCGTTGAGGATAGCTCTTGCTATAGCTAATCTTTGCCGTTGTCCACCAGAAATATTTGACCCAAATTCACCTAATACAGTTTGATATTTTTCAGGTAGTTTACTAATAAAATCGTCTGCCTCAGCAATTTGACAAGCAGCGACAATTTGCTCAAAGGTGACGTGAGGAGAACCTAAGCGAAAGTTTTCAATAATTGAGCGACTCCAAAAATGAGCATCTTGCGGAACCAGGACGACTTGTTGTCGCAAACAATCAAGGGCTAAATCTTGTAGATTATAAATACCAATGCGAATATTACCAGAATTAGGTGTATATAATCCTGCAATCAGTTTAGCAAGAGAACTTTTACCACAGCCAGATGTACCAATTAGGGAAATAACTTTACCGCCAGGAATAGTTAGGGAGAAATCTTGCAGTAACTCTAGTCTCCCAGGATAGTGAAAGTTGAGATTTGTGCAAATAATATCAGCCTTGCTAGGAATCTTCGTAAAAGGTTTTTTAGTATCGCCTTGATTTTCTGGTGTGGAATCGATAACTTCTGTTAAGCGCTGCGTGGCAGTTTTGGCACGAGTGAATTCATCTATAAAGTTGAGCGCAGTACTAATGAATGATAAAAAATTACCATTCATCCCGTTAAACGCCAGCAGTTGACCGATGCTGAGTTCCTTGTTAATAACTAGGATGCTGCCGAAACCAATCAGACTAATGCTGCCAATACTAGAAACTAAACTAGAGAAGATGCCGTTAATAATTCCAATCTGAATTGTGCGAAATGTTTGATTTGCTAAACGACCAAATCGGTTTTGAAATTCTTCCCAAAACTGGGGAGCGGCGGTAGTAGTTTTGAGTGTCAGAGCGCCTTTAAAGCTTTCAACAAGAACACCTTGGTTTTCTGCATCTAAGACTAATACACTTCTAATTTTTTGTTGAAGTGTAGGCAGAAAAACAATCGTAGACAAACTCATTACAATCGCAATAATCACACCAACTAAGGTAAGTTTCCAGCTATAGAACAGCATGAAACTTAAAGAAACTGCTGCAATCAATAATTGGCTTGGTAAACTAATAATTGCTTGAGAAATTAGTTGATTAATTTGTTGAATATCTTGCAATCTGCTCACAATCTCGCCACTACGACGCGATTCATAGTAAGTCAAAGGCAACCGCAGGATTGTCCTAGCAAATTCTAAAATTAATCCTAACTCAAGCCGTTGGGCAAAATGGGCAATCAGGTTATATTGAACTAGTTTTAAACTACTTGACACAAGATTCATCACCACAACGGCAATAATTACAGCAGCAAGAAGCTGGGTGTCACCCCGAACTAGTACATCATCTGTCAGAATTTGGATTAGGAATGGAGAAGTTAATGAAAGCAGACCGATAAGTAGGGAGCACAAAAAAGCCTCGAATAGTATGCCTTGATAAGGCAATACACGCCGCATAAAGCGCCCAAAGCCGTCTATTTTATCATCAGGTTGAGCATAAAAGCGAACCGAATCTGGCTCTAGTAAAAGCATCACTTTATCTGACCAACCCTCCATTAACTCTTTTTTAGAGACATAACGGATATCAACGGCGGGGTCAGCAACTATATATTTCTTACCTTTTTGACCATACAAAACAACCCAGTGAGTACCTCTCCAGTGAATAATTGCTGGTAGTGGCGCTTGGTTCATCCGATCTAATATTTCATTAGATGCTCTGACAGAGCGTGCATTAAAACCAAGCGCCTCAGCTCCCCGCCTCAGTCCTAACAATGTTGTTCCTAATTGACCAGTGCCTACCGCTTCCCGGATGTGATTTAGTGTAAAGTTGCGCTGATAATGTTTGGCAATGGAAGCAAGACAAGCCGCTCCACAATCTTCTTCACTATGTTGTGTAACAACTTGGTATTTCATTTCGCACTCCAGTATCTATATAGTGACAAAACCAAAAAAATAGCAGGGTCTTATCCCTGCATGGTTAAAAATTTAACCCATAGTTTAGTCGTACTATGGTTTTAATACTTAGACTAAATATCGTATTTTGATGCCCAGAGGGCTTTAACCAGCAACTTATGTTAGTTATTTTAAATTCATTTTGTTAAATAAAAGCTGATACAAACTGTATTAATTTTTACTATCCTTACCTGTCTTTAAGATTGATCAAAGGTTATGGATATTGTGAGCGAAAAGCCCAAGTAAAGTGTTATTGATAATTACCACTAGAAATTATCAATAACACTTTGTTAACTTTTTTAAAGAAAAGCAGATGGGTGGGAATAAACGTATGTTATTATGACTGCCATAAAGAAACAGCTAATGGCTACTAGGATTAGGTCGATTAGCAATTAAGCCGCACGCAAAACTAATTTAACCTGCGTCAACAGTGTAAATTATTTGAAACGTGAACTTTTGTCCTGAGTAGAGACACGTTAATCGTGTCTTTACGTTTATTATTTCCCTTCTACTGAACTTCATTAGTCGATGGTGACAGTCGCGGTATTTACTCCATCTGCACTTATTGTGGCATCGTCATCGAACTTGCTCTTGTAGATTTTGACTGTGCCGCCTTCAGCTTTTTGCTTGATTGAGACCTTGATTTTATCACCACCACCACCAGACAGATTAGCTTCTTCGCTGGCGGTTAATTCGATAAAGAGTGTGCTTTGCATATTTTTAGTTCTCCTTTGATTGTTGGGATTTAGATAACATCACACTAAATTCATCAATGCAAACAGCGCATTTATGAATGTTTTTGTGTTGTTAAGGAAATTATATGGGTGAAACTAGTGTAATAAAACAACTATTTTCTTAAGAAATATGTATTACAAGTTCTTAGTAAACATACTACTTAGCTAGTATTTATACTGTTTTTACTGTTCTCTAGAAAAACTCTGAATTTTATTCTCTTTAAAGAGATAAATCTTCTGGAGCTAATTTCATGTCAAAAATATATACGTACATCAGTATTTATTAAGTAATACTTTCCAAATTGCTACCAATTAAGCAAGAGGAATTGCGTACTAGTGCTCTTATACAAGGGTACAATAACTTAAAAAATAAGTATAAAATAAATCACAATAGCATTGTGTTATACGAATTACGAAAAAGCAAATTTAGAGAACTCCAGAAATTTTACTTGATTTTTTTATTTTACGTATTGTCACGTAAATATTTTTTGTTTTGTATTTTCTTATACAGATACTATTGAAAATAGCATAAAAGATTGTAATAACAACGCCTTTAAACTAGCTTAACTACTTATTAATTAGAAGAGAAAAGAAAAGTTTTCTCTATATTATTAAAATTTTTGCAAGTAAATAAAGAAAAGGTAAAATTTTAGAAGAAAATTATAAAGATTTGGTCTTTTTACTAAAAGGCACTAATTGTTATATAGACTTAGGCTATAGATCACTTTTTAGCTATTGCTGATGGAGAAACCTCTAAGACAGCAGTGGCTTATCTTCCCCCAAGGGAAGAGGCTAAGAAAACTAAGCTTTCAGAGGATGTTTGAAAAGTCCCAAAGTATACTAGAAAACCCTTTCCAAACCTCTCCCAAAAGGTCGAGAGGCTTTGAAATCCTCCTTTTTCTTCTAGAAAAGGGGGATAAAGACGTTAGATTTCTGGGGCTTAGATATTAGCAATAATACTTTTCAAACAACCTCTCAGAGTGAGAAAGGAGGCTCCTAACTTGAAAATGCTCGTTCAATAAATATCTATATGTATAGATGTAATGTATATATAGATGTAATGTCGCTCGGCATTTTCGTACTTGGTAGTGTACGAAGTTCATAACGATTGCCTTCTTGCACTAGCTGGTTTTTTCCTTGATTGTTTGCACAACCAAAATCTTTTTTAACGTTCATGCTAATTGACCCCCAACCGGACTTTCTCCGCCCAGTTGAAAGCGACGAATATCTTCCTCCGATTAGCAGTTGGACATGGCTGGGAGGGATATTTTTAATTGGAAGTGTTGGCGCTGCCTTCGGTCTTGCAAGTTTCATTCAATACAATATAGTAGTGAGAGCAGATGGTACTGTCCGTCCCACGGGAGAAATACGGTTAGTGCAAGCAGCAGCAGAGGGAACGGTTAGAAGCATTAGGGTGAAAGAAAATCAAGTTGTAAAAAGGGGAGATGAGATTGCACTGCTCTACGACACCCAATTACAAAGTAAAAAAAGCCAAATTGCCGGAAATATTCGCCAGAATCATTTACAAAGAACCCAAATCGATGCACAACTAAGAGCGCTACAGAATCAAATCATAGCTGAGTCCAACTCAATGCGGCGGGCGGTTATCTCTGCACAAGCTGACCTGAGTCGTAATCAACGGGATTATAAAGACAAGCAAATTACGACTCAGGCAGAAGTGGAAGAAGTAGAAGCCTCTGTGGAGTTAGCGAGGGAGGAACTGAAGCGATATCAGCAGCTAGCAAATACTGGAGCGATCGCAACTCTACAGATTAAGGAAAAAGAACAAGCTTTCAAAGCAGCACTTGCCAGATTAGAACGGATCAAAACTGGACTCAATCCCACTAGCGCAAATGTGGAGATCGCCCAAGAAAAAATTCCCCAAGAACAGGCAAGGGGTGAGTCTACCCTAGCTGCATTGAACAAAGAAAGACAAGAACTTATTGGGCGTCAAGTAGAAATTCAAAATCAAATCAGCAGCGCTCAAGAAGAGCTAAAACAACTCTCAACAGAACTACAAAAAACTGTAATTCAGGCTTCAGAGGCAGGTACGATCCTGAAACTAGAATTAAGAAATCCTGGGCAAGTTGTACGGATTGGGGATGCGATCGCTCAAATTGCTCCTAGTAAAGCACCTCTGGTTATCAAAGCCCGTGTTGCCGCTTCTGATATTAGCAAGGTACAGGTGTGTAAAGTTGTACAAGTAACAAAATGTTCTGAGGGGGAAGTACAAATGCGGCTTTCTGCCTATCCATACCCAGATTACGGCATCCTTAAAGGAGCTGTTAGAGCAATAACCGCCGACGCTATTACATCTCAACTTAACGGCAATCCAATTGCACCTTACTATGAGGTGACAATTGAGCCAGAGAGACTTTATTTAAAAAAGGGCGATAAATCTTATCCAATTCAACCAGGAATGGAAGTTACAGCTGATATCATTTCCAAAAAAGAAACCGTAATGACATTTATTCTGAGAAAAGCAAGGCTGCTAACAGATTTATAGGCTTTTTCTTGTATTCCACGCCATTGAGAAGTACTCAGGATTTACGCATTAGACCTCTTGCACGAATATAAAACTAGCCCTCATCCCCCAACCCCTTCTCCCACACTTGGGAGAAGGGGAGCCAATTTTAAAGTTCATTTCAAAGTCCTTCTCCCAAAGGAGAGGGATTTAGGGTGAGGGCTTTTGATCCCTCCAACCCCCCTGCAAAAGCAACAGGACTGTTTCATTGCCTCAAAGGTTGATAAGGGGTAGAAGTAGGTTGAGGATTTGATGGTTTGCTTGACTGGGGAGTTGACCCACTCCAAACTTGATTAAACTGAGCTACCGACAACGACTGTAAAATACTGAGATTAAGTGGCTCTTTGCTGATAAATCTAGCGTAAGAAGGCTGTAAATAGGAACGGTATTCAGGGCGGTTGAGGAGATGGGTTTCTAAAAAAGCGACACTGAGGGCGTTGAGATAAGAATAAACAGCAGCACGATCGGGGCCTAGCAAGGCAGGTGGTACAGGTAAGACATCGTTTTGAGGAGTAGGTTCGGCGATCGCTGAAAAGTGGGTGCCATTTTCAATCAAAGCCAAGTACTTATTGGTGTCAGAAAGCCAGGTAAAGGGGCGAATTTGCTCAAATACGGGTGGTGCAAAAACATCTTGACTCCCTGCTACCAGCATGACGGGAACTTTAATTTGACTGACTCCCCCCTGACCCAAAACTGAGCTGTCAATGGGATTAATCGCAATGATAGCCTTGATGCGATCGTCTTTGAGTTCGTAATTTTTTGCGGGTAACTCGTTTGCTTGACACTGCAAAAACAGCGACAAATTAAAGGATGAATTATCGGGATTACAATCTTGCCTCAGTTGCTCAAAATTAATATTGGCTCCTGCTAAAGTCAAAACAGTATAACCACCAAAGGATTGACCGATCGCCCCAACTTGCTGAAAATTGAGTTTTCCTTGGAGGCTGGGATCAGATTTATCTAGACGCTGGAGTTCATTGAGTAGATATTTGATATCCAAGGGTCGGTTGACAAATTCTGCTGC
This sequence comes from Nostoc punctiforme NIES-2108, assembly GCA_003326195.1. Classification (GTDB taxonomy): domain Bacteria; phylum Cyanobacteriota; class Cyanobacteriia; order Cyanobacteriales; family Nostocaceae; genus Nostoc; species Nostoc punctiforme_A. The sequence goes on along the minus strand of LXQE01000156.1, from coordinate 163,610 downwards.
ATCAGGCGGCCCTGCCAAACCCGCAAAATATTGTTGAAAACGTTCGGCATTACTACCAGGGTGTTCCAGTACAGCAACGGCAAAACCATAAGATGCTAGATGTTCAGCCAGGTAGACAAAGGTAGAGCGATCTGAGGCCAGTCCATGAGAAATTACAATTAGGGGAAAGGGAGGCGAGAATAATTCTCCAGCTTTTTCTGAACCTGCTTTCGGTAAATAGATATCCACAGGTAGACGGCGTGAGCGAGAAATGTCATTTAACTCCAGGCTTTTTTTCTGCCAAGTGAATTTTCCTGGCGATCGCAAATCTGGTTTTTGGGAGAAATCAATATTGGAAGTAGCTGCTTGAGCGATCGCTTCTTTTTGAAGAGAAGCAAAAACTTCATCCTTTCTTTTAATCAATTGCGATAAGTCATCGACTATCCTTAATCCCTCTGTGAAATTCACCCGTATAGTATCGCTAGGAAATTTCCGCAGTAAATTCACAACCGTTAACCCTTCGCGATCGGCAGCAGACAAAATTAAAGAGGCACGTATGGCATAAAACCCATTCTTTCGAGACTCAGTGAGGAGTAATTTTCCCAGTTGTTGCACCAGCTGCTCGCCTATCGGTGAGTAGGTAACTTGAGATACTAGTGTAGGAGTGAGATTAAAGCGCTGCTGGAGTAAATCCCGCAGTTGAGCGAGTTGTTCAGGAGTAGCACGACTAGCATAAAATGAAAAATCTCGATCAATTTTGCCAACTTTCGCAAAGGTTTCCAGCGAATCCACCGACAAGGAAAATTCGCCGAAGGGAGGATAATAAAAGCTAATGCGTTCAGCCCCCAATCCGGGAGTAGCAGTCGAGAACGTAGATAGCAAACCTAAACCCAGATATCTCAAAAATTTTTTCATTAGAAAAACCCACTATCTAATCCTGACAAACAACTTTGAGCAGGGAGGAAAGCGGGGCGGGATCTATAACCGCTTTCCTGTTTAATTGGTTTAGATATATCAAACAGGCTACAAGCACAATAAAGCAAGTACTTACGATAAATTTGACAGGAGCTTTGAACGGGCAAAATACATGAGTAGCAAATTTTTCAGTCAAACAGCATCAGTAGCGCGATAATAGATATAGAGATCAAAATTAAGTTATATGTCCTTTGCTTCCTCCGCCTGTTGTGTTGTCGTCCTCAACCAACAACAAGAGCAAAATATCTCCCACCAAAACCAGTGCCAGGATGTGCCAGTTAACCACAGTAAGAGCACGGTTAAAAATTGCACTGTAATTGAAAATGGCCGCGTGGTCGTTAAACCCTTACAACCACCACTCAATCAGACTTCCGAGTAACTTTCAGGAATTTCACTCCTTTACTCTAAAGGTAAAACATCGTGGAAGCGATTGTAATCAATGTAGCGATGTCCATCGGGTGTATGGTAAAAGATATCGACAAATTGATTGTTCCACAAAATCTCATTAGCAGCATAGCTATGACGGGCATGAACAACCTGGGCAACCGTTTCATCAATGCCACTCAAAGAGACAATCAGCATAGTATTTGTCTGGGTTAAGGATTCTGGTGTCATCCCATATAAAGGACTAAACTCATCAATGACATGCATCACTGACCAGCTTAACGTGAAGCTAGGTGTTTGGTTCCTCACTAGTTTGAGATCGTGGAACCGACGCATGAACTGTCCTTCTAGGGTTACTTCGTCGCGCATCAAGTAGACTCGCATCTGCGCCTCCAGAATCGTATTGCGACGCTTATTAGCGCTGCGAAATATGAGAGTCGGCATCGCATTATGAGCTGTAATGACAGCAACACGGCTAAAGAGTACACGGGCTGTAGGTCGAGAGAATCGAGCAAACGCGAGTCCTGTCATCACAGCAATTCCCACCAAACCGATCATTGCTTCAATAGTGACAATAATGTTGGCGTAAGTTGTTTTCGGATACATTGCCCCATACCCAATAGATGCTAGGGTTTGGACGCTAAAGAAAAAGACATCTAAAAAAGAGCCAGGTCGGGCGTTGGCAATACAATCTCCTCCTATCAAGTAAGCTAGGGCAAATAGAGCATTAATAGTTATATAGAAAGTACAAATCAGCAGCAAAAAGCCAGTCCAGGGAATCGTTAGTAGCAGATGATAGGGATCGCGCCAGTAGGAATGCCATGCACCCATACCTATAATCTCAAATTTTCCATCTTGAACTTGAATCTGAATCGGTGAGATCAAACGCTGTCGTTTCTTAGGTGAAAGTCTCTTCAGTCGAAATTTCATTGCAAGTAGCCAAAAGGACGGCAACTACTTAGTATTGTAAATTAACTTGCTTTAGAGACATTCACTCTAGACAGTTAGGCAGTGGGGAGTGGAAATTTAAACTTTCTTTTCTTACAGCTATTTTCAGGTAAATAGACCACGCGGTAGGGGCGCAAGTCCTTGTGCCCCTACGACGGGTATGCTTCAAATACATGAAAACTGCTATAAATCAGCAAAAAAATAGGGTGTGCAATGCCCACCCTACTAATTTATCTGCTAGAAACTTATTGTTATGACTTGAGTGATTGACCTTTAGAACAGCGGTCAAACCACTCCTGGTATTTTTTCTGGTGCGACTCATCTTCAACAGCAATGGTAACACGCACCTGCTTGCAGCCGTTATTTCGCTCTAGTGCGATCGCATTCAATAATAAATTAGCAATTTTAGGTGAGCTAAACTCGCCGCTTACCGTTAAACCGTTGTTATGTGTAGCTTCAAGTCTTTCTACTTCGGTCAAATCAAGGCCAGAAATTTCTCCTTGCCCTAAATCAATTTCTGCAAGTTGTTTGTGTTCTGGGCTAATTTGTTCCACAATCAACTTTTCACGCCGGACAGGAACTTGTACCATCCGGGTTTCAATTACTTTGCGAACAATTACCTCACCAACTTTACGCTTACTGCTTTCAACAAATAGTCGTTCTTCTAGTAGACGAATAATCTGTTCTTCAGGAACCTGTTCTAAATTATTTAATGACTCAACTGGGCTATTTGTAATTTGATTGTTAGCTAGTTGCTCATTTGAGTTAAAATCGCCTGGTGTTTCTGATTCTAAATATTCAGGCATATATTCAATTTCTGATTTGTTTAAGTCTATGAAAACAGATTGAGTCGGCTTGTCTATTTTTTTTATTCTTTGGCTATGCAACTGAAATAAAGAAGGATGTTTCTCAGCTAACTGCTGGCTATATTCAGCAGTTTTTTGATTAGCCTGGTTCGATATAACGAGGTTGAGCCGACGATTACCATCCACGATTAAATCATGAACTACTCCTACTAGCTGCCCTTGGTTATCAAACACAGCAAAATTGTTCACCTTCTTTCTTAAATCTGCCAGCGAGGAGATGGTGCGGGAATTACTTTTTGGCTGTAAAGTGTTTTTTGCGATAGTTTGGCTATTCATCTGGAAAGTTTACTAACTGCTTTCTACTTAGCTAAATTAAATTTATTAATCATCTGGATACCATTTAGAAAAGATTTGCGCTCAATGGATTTATTTAACTGATATCCAGAGTAATAATATATGCAATCAAAAATTCTAAATGGTATCAATACTTTTCGGTTAAAGGCGAAGGGGAAAAAGTTTGAATTTACCTTTAACCTTTACCCAGTTAAAAATAGAGATTGTTGGGTTTATCCGAAAAATATTGTAACTGGTATCAGCTATTGTAAGGACAGGTAAAGCTAATTCAACAGCCTCACCTGTACTGTGTAGAATTAATTATTAGTCATTAGTTACTAGCTAATGACTATGTTTAGTTAGCGTTCTTCAATCGGAAGATTACCAGAATTAACATCTAACTCTTCACGACGCACGGTTTCTTGAGTTTCAACTGTGTCTTGATCGACCACTTTTCTAACTCTGACTTCTTCACGCAAAAATGCTTCTTTGCGAATATCAGGAGTTTCTTCATGGATCTCTATGCGAGCAACTTCGCCTTCACGGAAGTCTGCTTCGCGCCCAGAAACAGCCGTACCCGCATCTGCTGGAGTTACACGCTCAATCACAACTCGTTCTCTTTCTATTGGCACTGCAATCCGTGCGGTATCAGTTTCAACATGCTTGCCAATTGTTACTTCTCCGGTTTTTTGGCGTCGTTTGCTGGCAATCAGCCGTTCTTCATACAATCTCAGAGTTTGATGATCTTGCTCATTTAACCCGTATAAAGCAGGCTCATTTTCGTAAGTATAGCTATCACGTGCATAAGTGGGAGTTGTACCTAATGGTGCTACAGGTGTTCCTAAAGGATCTAATCCTGCTAAAGGGTCTAATGGTGTTGCAGCTTCTACAGGAAGGTTGTTGTAGTCTGTGGGTTGGCGATATACCCCACGCACCCGTTCTTCATAGTCATAATCAAGGGTTTGACGTTCATCGAACTCAGGCAAATCTTCAGCTTGCTCTCTAGTCAAGCCAATTGTGTAAACGCGATCAATGTTATAGTCGATACGGGCGCGGCCAATTGGTAGTAATACTTTTTTACCAAAAATCCAGAAGCCTAAGTCAACAACTAGATAGCGAAAATGACCTTCTTCATCAACTAAAACATCGCTAACAGTACCAACTTTTTCATCAGTTCCCTGTGTATAGACACCCAGTCCTTTAATGTCATGACCATCAAAACTCTCTTGATAGCTAGGCTCAAAATCTTCTAGTTTGTAAAGAACCATTATGTTTTACCTCAAATATTTTTTTGTCATCTCTTAATAACTAAACTAGACATTTATTTATTGTTATACATCCTTCTGCCGAATGAATTATTTCCAGTGTTAAATAATCAAAAGTTATAGAGATTTTTGATCGATATGGCTAACTAGAGAAGAGACGCGAAATTAGGAGCATTTCACTTTACTTTTGTAAAGATATGTCTAGCTTTAGTACATGGAGTTTGCCAGATATAATATTAGAATTCTCAGCGCAAAGTTTTGTATCTTTAAGTATATTCAAAAAAATACAATTTTTTTGAATGGTTAAATTCCCTACTTGTTATAAGTCGGAAATCTTGTTGTTGAATAAAATAAACCCAGGCAAAGATAAAAATTAACTTTGCCTGTATGATTATTTCAAATAAATCTACTAAACAAATTGATGAGCCAGCTAATTAAATAGCTTCATGTCTAGCGATTCCATTTTCTTGCACATCTAAATTACCCGCAGTATCAACATCCAATTGCTCTCGACGAATGGTGCCTTCTGCTTCTACAGTGTCCCGTTCTACTACTTTTTTCACCCGGACTTCTTCACGCACAAATGCTTCTTTATGTATCTCAGGAGTTTCTTCATACACTTCTATGCGTGCTACTTCCCCTTCTTGAAACTGAAGTTCATTGGGATTTATAGCCTTTCCTGCTTCTGTTGGCGTAACTCGCTCAATCAGAACTCGTTCTTTTTGAATAGGTACTGTAACGTGTACAGTTTCTGTTTCAATATGCTTACCAACCGTTACTTCTCCGGTTTTGATGCGTTGTTTGTTGGCAATTAATCGTTCTTCATAGAGTTTAAAAGTTTGATTAGATTGCTCATTCAACCCATATAAATCTGGATCTTTTTGGTAATTATATGTATCGCGATCGGAAATTACACCGCTGGTTGGAGAACGAAATACACTACGTACCTTTTCTTCGTAATCATTATTAACGATCGCATCTTCTGTATGATCGGGTAAACCTTCTATTTGCTGTCTGCTTAACCCGTCAACATAGACGCGTCTTTCTGGATAACTGATCCGGCAAAGACCAATTGGTAGTAAGATTTTCTTGCTAACAAAATCTAAGCTTATATCAATAATTAAATACCGGAAATGACCATCATCATCAACTAAAACGTCAGCAACTGAGCCAACTCTGTCCCCTCCGCCAGTATAAAGATCCAGCGCTTTGAGATCGTCTCCGCCAAAAGTGTCTCGATAATTTTGGTCAAAATGTTCAAGTTTATGAAGAGGCATACGCTGTTCCTAAGTTGTTTATAAGGTTTATTTTCTAGTGTAAAAAATATTGCGCTAAGTATCCTCCTGCTGGCGACTGAGTTCAATGGAGATATTTGATGATTTATTTTTTACATTGTTAGGGTAATACTCAAGCTGAACACTATTAATCATCAATAGAGATATAACTAAAGTTATAAAAAACAAGACCCTATATTGAAACAAAATATTTTTCAACTGGTTCAGGCGATCGCATCATGGCGATACAGCGCTTTTCATAATGAAACAGCCCTGCGTTTTCAGGGGATTGGGCGATCTCGTCTGCGTAAGTCCTAATTAAGAGCCAATACTGAAACAATGGAAGTAGACACTACAGAACCATGCAGATTATGAGTGAACTTCCAAATAGTCTTGAAGATGCGATCGCCCAATCTCGTGTAGCCGTCCAAGCTGCCCTTGCAGATGGCTGTACTCGCATACAAGTTGAGTTCCTGTTCCCGGAACTGAAGTTTATGCCGGTAGCGGAACAATTTCTACCGGCGTTTACAGATTATGATTCCCGTTTGAAGATTTTCTTTGCCGACGCTGGGGCTGCGGCCCTAGCCCGGCGTAATTGGGCAGATGCACCATTTCAAATTTTGGATATTGGTACGGGTAGGGCTGCTTCCTTGCAGACAAAAATTCAGCCAGAGGATGAAATTTTCTTATTCATCGCCCCCACATCCGTAGAAGTGCCGCAGTTGGAAAAGCTGTGTGAAGTGATAGGCGATCGCCCCTTAGTCTTGTTAAATCCCCGTTTAGAAGATTCTGGAACCGTGGGTATTGGTTATACAGCGAGAAAAATCCGCGATCGCTTTATCAGTACCATTGAATCCGCCTATTACGTGCGCCCCATAGACGATGAAAGTGCCCTATATCGCTGCTACCCAGGACAGTGGGAAGTTTGGCTGGAAACCGCCGGCGAATATCAAAGAATTGCCGAATTACCCACAAAACCATCTGGTGATGATTTGGATCTCATTGTTTTAAAAGGACAACCGCAAACAACAACAGACGCGACACCTACAAGAAAGCCCAATGTGTTTAAGAGTTTGCAACGGTTCTTAAAGGCATTGAGTAGTTAGGATAATGCAGAGGTAGCAGAGATAGATTTTATTATCTGCTGCCTCATTTTGAGTTTTTAGACATCGCATTAGTTACACTAAATGGGAAAAATTGAGTAATCCAGATGTGTATCGGGTACAGTTTATCAACGGTGCAACATACGTAGAGCGAATGAGATTTTTACAAGTAGTTTAGCAACAGCTTTTAACTCACAGCATAATCTGTATACTGCCGTATATAAGGCGGGTGAAACCCAACGACAATATCGTGTTTTGGTACTCCCATCGCCGTAAGTTGCTCACCTACATCCTCTTCTGTACCATTCCACTGAATCCAAATTTTGCCGTTTTTGATATCAAAATGCATCACAGGGCCAAAAACCCTACGTCTATTTTGCCAACCAATATATATGAGTTGGTAATGGTCTTGTTCTACGTCAAAAATTGTTTGAGCTTCAATTTCATTATTAGAGGAGGCGCGTTGAGCATATTCTGTAAGTAATTGCCGAATACACTCTCGATATTTATCTAAATCTGCCATCGGATAATTTCCTCCGTTTCCACATCATAAACTATCAGATTGATTTGACTGCGCTGGATAATAGTTTTGATAAATGGTTTATTTAAAAAATCGTTATAAGTGTTTAAAGGCACTGCTAAATACAAAACTCGCTCGGAATCTATCTCTTCTAATGCGTATCGATAATTAATAAATTGTCCCACCGCAGTATGAAACTCAGAAATAGTTGAAGTGCCGATGAAACTTTTAACTTCAACCGCTATTATTTGTCCTTCTCTTTCTGCCGCAATAATTCTCTCTGCTCCCAAATCGATATACATATCGGTAATATTTTCTATGCGAATTAGCAAAGGGTCATCAGTAATTCGCCATCCGTCCTTTTGCAATGCTGATTTCACAACATTGTGAAATTTATCTCTAGCTGACATAAACTATTTTTTCAGCCTGTATGAGCATTCTAAATATATTTTGCCAAAATTTGGGGAAAAGAAGAGAAGTGAGGAATTTTACTATTAACTCCTCACTCCTAACTTTTTTAATTTGTTTGCAATGGAGCGTTTAAAACTTTCTCGATGCGATCGCGCGTTTCTAATAAGTGCGCTTTGGTATATTCATCCTCAGAATTAACTCCCTTAAGTTTTTCATCAAGCTGTTTGAGTTTATACCAAGCTAGAGTACGAGCATCTTCTGGAACATTTTCTTTTCGCAATACCATACTAGTTAAAATGTCCAAATACTGACGCTGCAAGCCTCGCCGCAAACTGGCAATCTTTATCGGTTTAGCTTTTGGTTGGATGACTTCCGTCCAAATACCTGATTGCAAAGTGTCAAATAATTCTGGCAGAGTCAATGCTTTTCCTTCGGGAGTTTTGAGTTCAATATCCTTGAGACGAGAGAGGCGATCGCCTGAGAGTAAATCTCGCAACACAGAACCCTGCATTAGTAGCACCAAGTCATGAATAGGAAAATCCAAACGACCCACTTGTGGAGAACTACCCCAATGTCGCCAACGGGAAGGTGCTAATTTATTGAGTAAGTCTGGTGAAAAACGAAAGGCATCTTCTGCGAATACATATTTTTGTAGCGTTTTTAAAGCTTGGCGTTGTTCTTCAACTGGTACTGCTTCAAATGGTAAACGGTGTTGGGGAACTCCAGAGACTTTCTCGGCAGGTAGTTCGCTGGGGTGAATGCGATAGAAAGATTGTCCTCCGATGTATTTTGTGGTGAAATATATTTGCTGGAAATAGTTACCCAATACTGTGCTAAAACGTTCGCTCACATCGCTGTAACTATCACCAGCCATTGGGAAACGCTTATCGAGACGTTCCCACATCACCCGCGAATTATTCAATTGCCACTGAGAATAAAGCAGCACATTACCGCTATTATCCCAAGCATTAGCCGTTGGGTCGAGGTCATATACATCTTCATCTGTGGAATAACTCAACTCTGGCTTGTAGGATTGTGCAGCAATTTCCTCCAAAATTGGCTTTTCTGCTAAAGGAGTTGATGTCTGAATTGTTGTGTAGCCATACTTAATTGCCCATTCATCATAAGTCCCCACCATAGTAGGAAAATAATCTCCTTGTTTTGTACCTTGAGGGGCGATATTTGGGGGAATATAGTCCATGACAGAAGTTGTCAGACCTTTATTTTTGGTAATTTCTGTATTATTCATCTCCTGTGGTGGTAGCAGTGTACTACCACGGAAGTTATGACGTAAACCAAGAGTATGTCCAACTTCGTGAGCGATAATTAAACGTAAATATTGATTAATATATTCTTTCACCTGGTCTGGAGTAGCCATAGTATCAGGCAGCAGTGACATCGCCAGTGAACCAAAGGCAAACTGGTTAGCAGCTTCCATGCCATAGCATAAATCGTACTCGCCTGCCATTTTCGATAAACGATTCAACAACCCCTCTTGTCCTTGCATCTTTTGGGGCACACCATTGTTTTTGCCATCTAAACCATTGGCGCAAAGTAGACGATTTTGCATCAAAGCTGATAAAGTCGTGCGATTTTCTGTTTGGCTGGGTTGGACGATTTTGCGATATTCACTCTTGAGTGCGCGGATAAAGCTAGCATCTACGAGAATGTCTGCATCCAAAATTTCCCCTGTCAATGGGTTAACGCGGGATGGCCCCATTGCAAAGTAGCCATCGACTGTGTTGATCCAGCGAATCGTGTTGTAACGAATATCTGCTGGGTCCCAGGTAGCATCATCTGGCATTTGGCGGACTTCAATTGCATCCTTGAATCCGGCTTTGAGAAAGGCTTTGTTCCACATCAGAACGCCTTCTTTCATGGCATCGCGGTAATCTAAGGGTACAGCGTTATCAATCCAGAAGACAATTGGTTTTTTGGGGTGAGAAATGACTGCTTTCGGATCTTGTTTTTCTAAATTCCAGCGATTTATGTAGCGGACAAAAGAATCGCCGCGATCGTCGTCTTTGGATAAATCTTGGTAGGCGGTGATGAAATAGCCGACGCGATCGTCAGCAAAGCGCGGTCGATAATCTCGATCGGGTAGTTGGGAGAGACTGTAGTGGACGCGCAAGGTAAAGCCACGGTTGTCAGCTAGCGACCCAAAGCCTGCAATTTCATTGTCGCCGTCAACGCTATTAGAGTAATTCAAAATTGACTCGACTTCTAAGTTTTGGGGAAAGGCTTTAGCAGTACCAAAATAGGACTGACTTGTGCTTTTTGGTACTCCTAAACCTACAGATAATCCAGCTAAGTCTGTGAGTAACAAATCTTGCAAGTCAATGAGAAGGGTTTTGCGTTCTGGATGAATGCTTTTAATGGCAATGGTGTAGAGAACAGAGTCACTAAAAGATCGCGTCAGCGATCGCACTTGGGGATCTCCCTCACGAGTGCGAAAATTCACATTGCGGATGACAAAGTGTAGTTTATCATCCACCCGTTGGAAATAAAACAAAAAATCTTGCAGAGGCATACCACTGTAAATACCCCGTTCGCCAATACCCGATTCCAGGGTTGCCGTAGCTAGGTAATTTTTATTAAGTTGTTCTGGCTTAATTTCTAGATAAATCTTATTTTTTTCTTTATTACGATAAAGTGTGAACAACCCCCCTGATTTTTGGGTGTTTTTAATTACTTCGTTAAATGGCTCTAAATCATCCTTTGCTGCTGGTTTCGCGGTAGTACTAGGCTTTGCATTTGCTTTCTCTGGGGGGGGTACAACTTCTAAAAATGGTTGCTGACCTGCTTGTTTCAGGTTTTTTACTATCCAAATAAACGGTTGAGCTTGTGCATATTTATTTTGATTAACTACCCAAATTTGACCTAATGGTAGCCTCTGTTTCTGAGGAATATTAATATTATTTAATGATAAGGCTGAGATTTTAGTTGAAGAAGTTTCTGTCGATAACTGACTATTGAATTTCTCTCCACTTCTGGCTGTAACCACATTTTCTCCAACAATATGCTTGGCTGTATCAACATTGTTAACAAACGGTGACTTAGCGCTAGCTGTCGCTATTCCTAAAAATAAACTATGTAACAAAATCATATAAAAGGTTAATCTGTTCATCGCATTCATTACCTGATAACTATCTCTCGTTAATTTTTAACTTTTGCAAAGCTATATAGCCTGCCCTCTGGCGATTATCTTAGCTGCTTTATATTAGGCAAAAAACTTTCAACTTAAATTTTAGTTGCCATTTTTCAGCTTTGTTGTGCTGTTTTAGTGTAGGATTTTTCCTAACAATTGCATCTACCACAAACAGTAAGTATGATTTTTACATCAGACTAGGAAATTTCTTGGGGAAAAAGTATAACAAATTAGCTAAATCATAGAATTAGTTGAGCTGGGAAAGAATTTTTAAGTTAACACTTTATTTAGATGATGAGAGAAAGCTTAAGGCTACTACAGGTGAGCGAGAAGCCGCCATCCAGAAACGCCGTTGGCAAATTTATCAGAAGTAGCCTGCTGTAAACATCCCCAACTCATGATTTTTTACTATAGTATTTATTTATACTATTGATTGTTGGGAATGCAAAGCAAACTAGCATAAAAAAGTTTTTAATTCGGGATTATCAAAAACAGTTATTTAAATGTAACAACGGAAACAAAAATGTCAACATATTTATCTCAAGTTTGGCAGCTGCTGAGAAATTATGTGAGGGGTACAAGGTTACAAGAGATCCCAAAGACCACATCGCTACAAACTGAAGCAGTTTTACCTCTAGGAAAAAATATTCAAGAACCAGACAAAAGCGTTAGACTAGCTCAAGATAATTTGCAGGAATATTTATACTCTCCAAGACTGCAAAAAAGCTTAGAAAAATGGACAATACCAAAGAACGGTTTGAGTTCTCAGATAAATGATCGCACATTGGGCACTTTACCCACTGAGTTTTGCTTTAAAGTATGCGATCGCCAGATGTATGAAGAGATTTATGATTTATTGGGGAGTGCTGCCCTGAAACCTGAAATAGTCAACCAACTAATGGAATTGGTTGTGACTGGTCAAAAAATTCGCCCAGAATTGCTTTTTAAGCGGCTAGAAGATTTTTATAGTCGCTGGTGTCAGGGAGAATTTATCGATGGGACACCAGATGATAACCTGCCTCAAAAAACAAAGTTAAAGCTAGCGGCACAAAATATTGCGATCGGGTTGAGACAGGTAGACATATATACAGGGCTGAACGTACTGATTTTACTGTTAGAGTTACACCGCTACGCCCAAGGGCGAGATGAACTCAAACAAAAAATCACCTTTTATCCATCTGCCCAACCGGATACAGACAATTTTTTCACATCCCAACTGCTGCGGATCATCAACTATAGCGATGCCCTGGAAATTGGCAATTTTAGCAGTATAGTTGGACAATTCCTCAAAGGCGGTAACTTTCGCAATGCTTACCTCGGCGATGCCAACCTTACAGGGGCAGATTTTAGCGGTGCTGATCTAAGCCTTGCTTATCTCGGCGATGCCAACTTAACTGGCGTAAACTTCAGCGGTGCTAACCTTAGCGGTGCCAACCTCGGCGATGCCAATCTCAGCGGTGCCAACCTCAGCGGTGTTAACCTCAGTGGTGCCGACCTTAGTAGCACCAACCTCAGCGGTGCCAACCTCAGCGGTGCCAACCTAAGCCGCGCCGACCTCAACCGCGCCGACCTTAGCAATACCAACCTAAGCCGCGCCGACCTAAGCCGCGCCGACCTCAACCGCGCCGACCTTAGCAGCACTAACCTCAGTCATGCTGACCTAAGTAACGCCATCCTTTTCGGTGCAAATCTGAGTGAAGCCAACCTTAATAGCGTTAGCCTTAGCCATGCCGACCTTTGCCGTGCCGACCTCAGTGGTGCTGATTTGAGTCACGCCATCCTCAACGGTACTAACCTCAGTGACACAATTCTTTTCAGTACCAACCTCAGCGATGCTATCCTTGTTGCCGCAGACCTCAGCTATGCCAAACTTAACGGTGCCAAACTTAACAATGCCAGACTTAACGGTGCAATGTTCTTAGGTGCCGACCTCAGCGGTGTAGACCTGAGTCGAGTGATTCTCAACGAAGCTGACCTCAGTGGCGTGATTCTCAACGACGCCGACCTCAGTGGTGCTGACCTGACTGACGCTATACTGTTTGGCACAGACTTCAGCTATGCCAACCTTAACAGTGCTAACCTCAGCGGCAGTAACCTCAGTGGTGCTATCCTCAACGGTGCGGATCTTAGCCATAGCAACCTCAGTTACGCCATTCTGGGTGGTGCAGACCTTAGCGACGCCAATCTAGAAGAGATGATCTGGGGTAAAAAGCAGCAGTGGGAAGATGTGCGAGGATTAGAAACCGCAGTTAATATACCGGAGGGGTTGAAGGAAGAACTAGGACTGAATTGAGATGAGGCGAGATTTTATCCTAAACTTTAAAGAGCTAATACATTTATGTATAGGTTTCTCCACACAACTAGAAAGCCCCCAGATGAATCCAGGGGCTTGGGTAATTTTGGTTGCAATCACGTAACGACTGGAGGCGATCGCAATCTGCGGTAAATGCACTCTAAAATAATTAATTACGGTGATTATTGCTATAGTGAACCCTTGTACCTGCCCACAGCAACTTCTCCCGTAGCGTCTGATAGTAGGAATTGTTCTCGCGCAAAATAATAAATTTAGCCCGACACTCTGCCATCCGCACATCAACACGGTGTCCGGGCCAAATTGAAGTACCCAAAACTCCATCTGTCCACAGCTTGGTACTCAAATCGTAATCCCCCAAAGGCCAAATACTCACCACAGAACCAGGGGGTAAAACGAGGGGACGACTAGAAAGGCTCATTGCACAAATAGGAGTGATGGTAAGCGCTTCCATACCATCATGCATAATTGGCCCATTAGCAGAAACGGTGTAACCAGTAGAACCTGTGGGAGTCGAAATAATCAACCCATCCCCGACATACTGATCGACTACCTCACCATCGATTTCCATTTCCAGAATTGAGGTGATCATTCGGTCAGCGGAGGCGGGTTTGACACAGAATTCATTCAAAGCCAGGTAACGTTCGCTCACTGGTTCTAAATTAGATCCATGACCCTCATATACCGCAGCTTGTAACATCATCCGTCGTTGGATAGCATAGCGATCCTCAAACAGCCGATCCCAAACTTTCTCTGTATCCTGAAATTCTTCCACCGACTCAGTTAAAAACCCCAGATGACCTCCCACATTCACTCCCAGAATTGGGATACCAGCTGGGGCTAAATGTCTGGCACCAGTTAAAACAGTACCATCGCCACCAAGTACCAAAGCGAGATCGATTGGTTGACCCGCCGAAGCCAAAAAGACTGGATAGGGGTTGTCTTTCGGCCCGCTAGGCCCCATCAACACTTGGCAATCGCGACTTTCTAGTTGTTTCGCACAGATTTCTGCCCATTGTTTACTCCGGGCATCCCGCGCTTTATAAGCAATGATTACCTGCTTGAGTTGCACGCACAATTACCACTTCAGGAGATTAAACTGCTCCATATCGACGGTATCGCGGTTGCGATAAATGGCGAGCACGATCGCTAAACCCACCGCCGCCTCGGCTGCGGCCACAGTAATCACAAATACTGTGAAAACCTGACCCTTAATTAATGTTGAGTCGAGGAAGTTGGAAAATGCCATTAAATTCAGATTAACAGCATTGAGCAGTAATTCAATTGACATCAGCACCCGCACAGCGTTGCGGCTGGTAATTAAACCGTAGATGCCGATGCAGAATAAAGCTGCTGCTAGTAATAAAAAGTACTGGAGTTGCATGAATCTGGGTATCCCTCCTGAAAAAGCTGGCTGTTTATCTGCGATTCGGGTCGCAAATATTACTCTTTTGTTTCGCTGGTTGTTGATACTAGTTCTCTAGGGCGTTCTTGTAAAGTAAAAACAGTTTGCCCCACATTGGATCGTGTCAGTTGATCTGGCAAATACTCACGACGTGCCAAAATAATTGCTCCTACCATCGCTATCAGCAGCAAAATGGAAGCTAGTTCAAAAGGTAGTAAAAAGTCAGTGAAGAAATGTTCTCCAATCAAAACAATAGAACTTTCACCACCCGCGACAGGAGCAGTTGAATATGCCCAAGGAGTAGCCAGTACCATCGTACTTAAAAGACCAAATAATCCTACACTAACTACACCCGTAAGTACTTTCCGCACCCAAGAGTTAGGAAATGCTACAAAATCCTGCCGCTTGTTAACCAACATAATGGCAAACAAAATCAGCACGTTAACCGCCCCAACGTAAATTAGTATTTGTGCAGCTGCAACAAAATCAGCATTTAGCAACAGGTAGATTCCCGCTATGCTGATGAACACACCCCCCAGCAAAAAGGCAGAATAGACGATGTTAGAGAACAGCACCACACCAATGGCTGCCCCAATCATCATCACGCCCAGTATGCCAAGTGATACTAACTGTACTCCTTCTGCTAGATTCACTGTTTTTTGTCCTTAGTCAATTGTCATTGGTCATTGGTCATTGGTCATTGGTCATTAGTCATTGGTCATTAGTCATTAGTCATTAGTCATTGGTCATTAGTCAAATAACAAAGGACAAAGGACAAATGACAATGGACAAATGACATTTATTTTTCTGTTTGTTCTACCAAGTCTTCTGGACGCGTACCTGCACGTGGCGCATCTGCGGGTAGTCCGTGAGGTTCGAGGACGCCTTTGGGTAGGTAAACTAGTTCGCGCAGTGGTGTCACCATTGGGTCATCTGTTACCTTGTAAGGCAGACGACCTAGTGCTACGCTGTCATAATTCAATTCATGGCGATCGTAAGTGGAAAGCTCATATTCTTCTGTCATCGATAGACAGTTAGTGGGGCAAAATTCCACACAATTACCGCAAAAGATACAAACTCCAAAATCAATGCTGTAGTGGTTGAGTTTTTTCTTTTTACTGGCTTTATCGTATTCCCAATCTACTACAGGTAGGTTAATTGGACAAACCCGAACGCAAACTTCGCAAGCGATGCACTTATCAAATTCAAAGTGAATCCTACCGCGAAACCGTTCGCCAGGAATTAGTTTCTCGTAAGGGTACTGTACAGTAATTGGACGCCGCCGCATGTGATCGAAGGTGACAGAAAGTCCCTGACCAATATAACGCGCAGCTTGTACTGTTTCTTTGGCGTAATCACCAACTTGTTTTAGGAACTTTAGCATTGTGTTTCACTCTCTCTTTGTAAGCTATCAGCGTTATTTGTCCCTTGTCCTTCGTCCTTGGTCATTAGTCATTTGTACTAATGACTAATGACTAATGACTAATGACTAACCACCAAAAGCGAAGGGAAAGGCTAGTTTCAGGGCGGCGGTTAATAGAAGATTAACCAAACCAACTGGTAACAAAAACTTCCATCCTAAATCTAACAGTTGGTCAATCCGTACCCGTGGCACTGTCCAGCGCAACAGGATGGCGACAAACACTAGTAAATAGGCTTTGAACACGGTCATGGTGATACCCAAAGCCGCAGTTACTATCTGGAACACGGGATTTACTTCACTGACTCCCAGCCAACCAGCGATGAGGTTGAGGGGAATAGGAAAGTCCCAACCGCCCAAGTAGAGAATTGCTACTAGTAGGGAAGAAAGGATCAAGTTAACGTAGGAACCCAGGTAGAACAGACCGAATTTCATACCTGAGTATTCAGTCTGATAGCCTGCGACGATTTCTTCTTCCGCTTCGGGTAAGTCAAAAGGTAATCGTTCGCATTCAGCGAGGGCGGCTATCCAAAAGATCAGAAAACCAATTGGTTGTCGCCAAATGTTCCAGCCTAAGATGCCGTAGCCAGATTGTTGATTGACAATATCAACGGTGTCGAGGCTATTAGACATCATAGCGATCGCTAATACCGCCAGCGACAAAGGAATTTCATAACTAATAGATTGCGCTGCTGCCCGCAACCCCCCTAAGAGGGAGTATTTATTATTAGATGCGTAGCCAGCCATTAACAAACCAATGGGTTGAATGCTTGACAAGGCAATCCACAAGAATACGCCCATGCCCACATTGCTAATTACGATATTCTGTCCAAAGGGCACAATCAGGAACGACAGAAACACCGGAATTACAACAATAATTGGGCCAAGAGTAAACAGCCAGGGGTCAGACTTGGCTGGTACTATATCTTCTTTAAATACCAGCTTCAGACCATCCGCTACAGGCACCAGCAACCCAAAAGGCCCCTGGTATTCTGGCCCAATTCGCTGCTGTGCGGAGGCGGAAATTTTCCGTTCTAGCCAAGTAGCAACTAATACCCCCACTGTTGCCCCAATCAGCATCAGTATCATTGGCAGCGGCATCCAAATCGCTTTGGCTGTTCCTGCTGGTATACCTAAATCCCGGAGGGATTCAATAAAAGTTCCTTGGAGGTCAATTCCTGAATTCATGTTTCCGCTCTTTAAGACATCGAGTCATGGTGAGTTACAACTATTACTTGAATTAATAACTGTAAATTCACCCATTTATAATTTTTGCTGTGATGACGTCCGATTGAAGATTTGTTGCCAATTCCCATGCCTAGTATATCGTTGGATGGTTTGACCACCCTGAAGCGAGATGAGAACTTCTACTTATGGTTGGCATTGAGATTGGCTATTGAGGGGACAGGGGACAGGGGACAGGGAGAATAAACAATGTCCAATCCCCAATGCCTAATCCCCAATGCCAGTTACCGTTGCTCAATAGGAGTATAAGTAACTTCGTGCAGACCGTTGTAAACTTGGGTAGGACGGAAAATGCGGTTTTCTGCTAGTTGTTCTTTCCAGTGGGCTAACCAACCGGCAACGCGGGCGATCGCAAATATTGGCGTAAATAAGTCTGTAGGAATACCCATCTTCCTGTATACCAAACCGGAATAAAAGTCAATATTGGGATAAATCCCCTTGCTACCGAGTTTTTCTTCTACCACTCGTTCCATTTCTTGAGCAATGTCATAGAACTTGTCATGGCCAAACTTTTCAAACAATTGCTCTGCTAGTCCTTGTAAAATTATGGCTCGTGGGTCTTTCACCTTATAAACACGATGTCCAAAGCCCATAATCTTAGATTTAGTTTCTAGACAATGCTCTATATAGGGACGGACATTTTCCACAGAGCCAATTTTTTCCAACATCTGAATTACTTCTTCATTGGCTCCACCATGCAGAGGCCCACCCAAAGTTCCGACGGCACTAGCAACCACAGCATAAGGATCGGTCAAGGTGGAAGCTGTCACCCTGGCACTGAAAGTAGAAGCATTCATTGTATGCTCGACCTGAAGTATCAAGCAGATATCAAAAACTCGCGCCATCAGAGGATCGGGTTCTTTCTCATCGAGCATGTATAGAAAGTTGGCAGAGTAGTCTAAGTCATCACGAGGACGTACCGGATCATTACCTTTTCGCATCAGTTGGAACGCCGCCACCATTGTGGGAATGGTTGCTATCAGGCGCACCACAGAATCTCGAATGTAGACAGGATTATGTAAATCGCGGAGCGAATAAAACAAGCCTAAAGCAGCAGCAGAGGCTTGCAAGGCATCCATTGGATGACCGCTTTCTGGAAAGCATTTCATCATGTCACGAATGCGGTATTTTATCCGCCGGTGGTAACGAACTTCATGCTCAAATGTTTCCAGTTCTTCCTTGCTTGGCAATTCGCCCCAGATTAAGAGATAAGCAGTTTCCAAGAATGTACTTTTTTCTGCTAGTTCTTCAATCCTAATGCCACGATATTCTAGTATTCCCTTTTGCCCATCAACATAGCTGATACTTGATTGAGCGGCGGGAATGCCTTCTAAACCAGGCTTATATTCGCACACCATCATGGCAACACCATTCGCTTTGTGAAATATCTGATCAAGCTAACTTACCAGAAATTTATTGTCGCCATAACAGTAGCCGTTCTAACAACAATCGAAAATGTTGAAAAACTGTTATAGCAGGTACTTGGGTGGTGTCAACCAAAACATCTGACTACGACCCAAAGGAGAACCTGTTTCTGGTAGTTTTATCCCAATCATACCTGCTTTTTTCAAGACTAAGCTTGCTTTGACTTCTCCCCACAGGAGAATTTCTGCCCAACTGGTCAAATCAGGTTCGTGTCCAACCAGCGCCAGTTGGGTATTTTGGGAATAATTTCTTGGTTCTAACCAGTCTTTGAGCCAACTAGAAATTTGACCATCGTGGGCGAGGTGGCTAGATTCCTCTAACTGAGAGCTTAGTTTTTCTGCTATCAGGATTTCAGCCGTTTGGCGGGCCCGCACTAAGGGACTGGTGAGAATTAAATCAAAGTTTAAACCTAATTTAACAAGTTTCTGGGCAACTTTCTCAGTTTTTTGCCTTCCTTCTTTGGTAAGGCTGCGCTCCTCATCTTTGATGCCTAATCCCTTGTCTTCGGCGATGCCATGACGAATTAAATATAGTTCCATACTTTTAGTTTTATTGGTGTAGCGGGGCATAGCCCGTGCTGAGTTAGGAGTTAAGTCTGGTGTGACTAAGTTTTCAGAGAAATTGGTCTTAAGTGACGCTAGCACTAATCTAAGTTCCGGCTAGTGAATAAGGGTACTACCTCAGTTAAAAATTTTCCCATTCATAGAAAATTCCACAATGGGTTACAGTTATTCCTCAGCATTAGGATAAAAGTCTAAGTCTAAAATCTCATCAACAGAAAACGGACAAGCGATCGCAAAGTTATCTTCTGATAAACTTGTTTCCACCATTGCCTCTCGCCGCGCTCTTTGATAAGTAGTATTAATCCACTCGGCATCATTTAAAAAACGCTGCAAGCTGGGACTTTCTTGCAGCAATTCATCTATATTCAGTCGCTCATGGGTAATGGTCACTTGCCAACTGTGACTAAGAGGTTCTGGTTGATACTTCCATTTCAACAAATGCGATAAGACTAACCGCAACGCACTTTGCAACGCCCGTTGTTGACTCTTACCCAAGTCCACCACTTCCTCAATTAAGTGTTCTAAATCCAGCGTGTCCCAGTGCTGCAATCGTAAAAGCTCTGCTGTCTGCTCTACCCAAGCATAAAAATCTTGCTCATACAGAGTTTGTAAGATTTGGAGTTTTATAGACTTCATGGCGCTCCTTCTTCACAAACTAAATAGGTAGGCGCAAGTTAACTTTGATTTAGTTCAGCATTCGTCATAAAATCCAAATTCCCGACTTTTATCAAAAATCGGGAAGGGATGCTATGTGAACAAACACTTTGACTGCTGCATTAGTTAGGAGTTCTCCACGTCTCCTTGAGTTCCCTCTACTCTGACTGAATTGGATTATCTCTAGGATTAACTAACCTCAGCAGTTTTTGCTTAATTTGAGCGTCGAATACTTCCCATTTCATTTTCGCATAAGCGGAATTTTCGTTACTGCCAGATAAGAAGCCCATCGGAATTTCAAAGCCGCCTGCGCTTGTCCTTCCACCGCCGAAAAAGCGTCCTGCACTATCTTGTCCAAAGGCTTCTTTGATGAATTCATCGGGGTCAAGGGTAAGTTTGCTGGTTCTCAAGGAGCCGATGACTATTTCTAGTTCTTCGTCTTCATCGTGAACAATGCCGTAAACTACTGCGGTGTGGACGTTTTCTTCAGTGACAAGAAAATCAGCCGCTTGGGGGATGGCGTCACGGTCTTCGTAACGTAAATAACCAACACCAGCAATGGAAAAGTTATTTTGGACGATGCGGTTTTTGAGCGATCGCTCGATCACATCCATTACCCGCTTGGAACGGTTGGCCTGTAAAATGGCATTCAGCAGTTGGGCATCATAAAATCGGCTTAAATACGCCGCTGCCATAAAGTCTTCTTCTTGGGCTTGCATGAGCCGATTTGTATCCGATCGCAAGCCATGCATCAAGGCAGTAGCGCATTTGACGTGTTGATTTATGCTGCTATCTAATGCTAATAATCCTGTTTGGAGGTATTGAGTAAAAATTGTTGCCGTCGCTCTGACATAAGGACGAATATCCTCAAATTCTGATTGCAGATCGCCTTGGATACTGTGATGGTCGATGAGTACCACTAGGGGAATTCCAGCTTGCTGCACCGATGACAGTAGTTGCGAAGTGGTTCCCTGGTTGTCAATTAATACAAAACCTTGATAAGATGACAAATCTTTGGTTTTCAAGGTTTGGGTTGTCCAGCGTTGGATAGGTAAATTAGTCAGCCTCACCAAGGCAATATTTTCTTGATGGCTCAATGCACCAGCATAAATGATTTCACATTTGATATCATATTGCTGGGCAATTAACTGGTAAGCCCAGGCACAGGAAAGGGCATCAGGGTCAGGAAAATCTTGCAGAATTACGAGCTGGCGATCGTGTCTGTGTGCCAGAAGGGTTTTTTGTAGTTCTTCTGACTTTTGTTGTGCCAGAGAATTACCACGGTGACTGAGATATATAGCCCCATCACCTACCGATGGCGGTAATGACGGACTCTTAAATGCAACTTCCACTGGCGCTTTCTCGATTTCAGGTTCCTCTGGGTTTGGCTCTGTGGTCAATGACAAACTCTCAAACTGAGTAACGGGAGAATTAAAGTACATAGGGAACTTTTTTAAAGTGTGAGGCTCCTTTAATTCAGAAATACTACGAGCAGCAATTCCCTGAATGTAGCCACATTAATTACGATCTTCGCAAAAATATCAAGACATTGCACTATACATCTAAGTATATTTCTTGTCAGTAACAGCGCTCAACAATCAACTAACTTCCACTAAAGGGGATACAGCAAGGAAGTTTAGGATATCGGGCTGTATCTGGCAGCACAAATATGTTTTAGGAATTTTGTTCTCTTTCGTAAATTGAATTAAGCGGATTTTTATCTAACTTAGGGTATACTTCCTATCTTATACTTTAGAATTAGTCCTTGATATTTTAAATATTCTTATGCTTAATATTCTCATTATTGTGACTATTGAGCAATTAACAATTATTTTTGATGAACAACGCTTATTTCCTATCCCCTTTGAAAATTCTGAAAATTTAGAGTCAAGTCCAATGGAAAAGGGCAAAATACAGGGGGAGTAAAGAGCAAAAGGGAAACTCTATATACATACAACAAATTTAAAAGCTTGATAGTTGATGCAATCACCTTCGTTGCAAGCCATATAGTAGCCACCAATTTTTTAACACTCCATAACTAAAGTTATTGGCTATTTCCCAAAGAAAGAGGGTATTTCTTCTTTCTCCTTTGCTCCTCTGATTTTTGGCTCAAAGACCTATAACATACTTTTGCCACTCTGTATGCAGTCCACTCTTAAGATGTTTGCTGACCTCGAAATAGAGACTGCTATAAGGTTGGCGCGGGGGATGACGCAAAGGCATGTGAGCTTCGTGGGGAGTCCGACTGCCTTTTTTGACATTGCAACGGACACAAGCGGTAACAATATTCTCCCAAGTATCGCCTCCGCCGCGCGATCGCGGTATTACATGGTCTAGTGTCAATTCATCCCCTGTGTAACCACAGTATTGACAGGCATGACCATCACGGTGCAATATATTTCGGCGAGTTAGAGGGATTTCTTTATAAGGAACGCGTACATAATGACGCAACCGGATCACGGTCGGCAACGGGAAATCCGTGTACAGAAATTTACCGTTGTGTTCCACGCGTTCTGCTTTGCCCTTGATTAAAAGAACTACAGCGCGACGCCAACTCGTTATATTGAGAGGTTCGTAAGAGGCGTTTAAGACTAAAACCTTCCCCATTATTTGCGCTCAGGGTATGAGTTTTACAATATATTAACACAAATACACCCTGCTAGGGAGATGAGAAGAAATTATACTTTCGGGATAATTCGGAAATTAAGTTATGAGTTAAGAGTTAGGAGTTTACAAGTAAAACTTCTAAGCTGACGCAAAGAGGCTTACGGTAGGCTAACGTATGGATGCTGAGGAGTTGTACAGGCGCTATGCTGCTCTTGAGAGAGATTTCTCTGGAGTTGACTTGAGCGGCGCTGATTTGTTGATTGCTGAAGTTGAAGAATACGACCCCACTCAAAATGTTTTGAGCGGCATTAATCTCAGTGGGGCTAATCTGACCCAATCTATGTTGAGTCTGGTTAACTTGACTGGAGCTAATTTGAGTGGTGCAAACTTAACACAAGCCGATCTGGGGGGATGTGACCTGTCCAATGCCAACTTGAGAGGTGCTAACCTGGAAATGACTGACTTTACAGCTGTCAATCTGATGAATGCCGATTTGAGAGAAACTCGAATGCTTCTGACCAGATTTGATCGAGCTGACTTGACGCGAGCTAATCTGAGTAGTGCTTTATTTCAAGGGGTTAGCGGTGATGACGGAACCCTTTTTTGTAATACCATTATGCCTGATGGTGCTATCATCAACGATATTTCCATCTGGGTAGATAGTCGTTAGCTGAATAGCAGGCTTGTTTAGATGAAACCATTACACCCAAAAGCCAATCATATTAAGGGTAAACCCTTATATTAGTGCCATTCGTTTCCGAGAGTTTTTGCGTAAGTCCTAAATTCCTAACTCATAACTCCTCACTTTTACTTTAATAACGCAACATCTTGTATCAATTCCAATCTGAAGGTTAAACTTCCTATTTAATCTGATCTCGCTTTTAGGAGCGTGTATAGATAGATAACTTGCAAGTTTAGCCGTGGCGGGATAGGAGTCAGTACAAATGTTAAGTCGCAAACAAATCCCTGGTCTAGTTCCTAATCAGCAGTGCGATACCTACGCGTGGTTTTCGCAACGAGCTTGGGTAGAAATTGATTTAGAGGCGTTGTCGTACAATGTAAAGCAATTGGTGCAGTTTTTATCGCCGCGTACCCAGTTAATGGCAGTAGTAAAAGCTGATGCTTATGGACATGGAGCGGTGACAGTCGCCCAAATTGCCATCCAATCGGGAGCTAGTTGCTTGGGAGTGGCTACAGTTCCAGAAGCTATTCAATTGCGAGAAGGCGGGATTCAAGCGCCCATTTTGATTTTAGGAGCAACTCATACACTAGAGCAGATTCATGCGATCGCCCAATGGAAACTTCAGCCCACACTCTGTAGCCCTAAACAAGCTTTAGTATTTTCCGATATTCTGGAATCCATGAATCATGGTTCTCCAGTGCCCGTACACATCAAATTAGACACGGGAATGTCGAGGTTGGGAACTGATTGGCGGCAAGCAGGTGAATTTGTGCAATTAGTGCAGCGATTACCACATCTATCTATTGCCAGTATTTATTCTCATTTGGCGACAGCAGACGATCTTGATACCACCGCAATGGAAGAACAGCATAAACGATTTGAGGATGCGATCGCTCAAATCAAAGCAATGGGAATTGAAGTATCCTGTTTGCACTTGGCAAACTCAGCCGCCGCACTCACAAATCCAGCATTGCACTACGATATGGTGCGTGTAGGTTTAGCTGTTTACGGACTTTATCCAGCAACCCATTTACAAAATGCGATCGATCTCAAGCCCGTTTTGCAACTCAAGGCAAGAGTTACCCAAGTTAAAACAATTGCCGCAGGAACAGCTGTTAGCTACGGTCATAAATTTATTGCCCCGCGCGAACTTCGCCTTGCTGTTGTGGGAATTGGCTATGCTGACGGCGTTCCTCGCAGTCTTTCCAACAAAATGCAGGCGTTAATTCGCGGTCAGCGTGTGCCACAAATTGGCACAATTACAATGGATCAGTTAATGCTGGATGTAAGTGCCATACCCAATATCCAAGAAGGAGAAGTAGTCACCTTACTAGGAGAACAGGGAAAAGAACAAATTTCAGCGGACGACTGGGCAAAACAATTAAACACTATTTCTTGGGAAATTCTCTGTGGATTCAAGCATCGTCTGCCTCGTGTTGGAGTCATGTAATTGGGCATGGGGCATTGGGCATTGTTATTCTTTTCTTGCTTCCCCAGTCCCCATTCCTTATTCCCTATTCCCAAAAATAATTTCTTATGGTACGATAGTAAACTGATGCGGATGTGGCGGAATTGGCAGACGCGCTAGATTTAGGTTCTAGTTCCGAAAGGAGTGAAGGTTCAAGTCCTTTCATCCGCACTTTTGACAAATTAAATCGCCTTATCTAGGCTGGTAATTATACTTGAGTTAAAAGTTCAAGGATAGTTGCCAGCCTATTTAAATATGGCTTAAATAAAAATATGTTTCGCCAGCATAGCTTCAAATATAAGAGGATATTTGAAAATTTGTTTATGGTGGGCTGCACCTGTGAACAAGGCGGGGAAAGACTTTTAGCTTCATAAGTCTGTTCTTCAGATGATAGTAAATGTGTAAAAGTGGATAATTCATAGTGGACTTAATAACCTACAATTTTCGTAGGTAGGATGTGTTAAGGATACAACTTACCATGCCGAGTCCTTTCAGTACCCTACTCTCGGCGGTAAAACACTCTGCAAAAAACAAGTTTTGCATTCTGTCTAATCTAAGTTCTTAAATGCAAATAACAAAAAATACATTTATAGTTTTCAATAAATAAGTATTATTACTGTTGTCAATTTGAAGTTACTCGATACAAAGTGACTTCATTCAGTTCTTACTTGTTTAAAAACTAGATTTTACTTAAGTGTAAATACAGAAGTTCAAAGATATTACCATCAACAAAATCAGTATTATTCCTGTGGTCAGATTGGGGTTACTCAATGGAAAGTGGCTTCATCTAGTCTTGACATTTTTATGTCTTATTTCTCGAAAGATGTTTATAAATCTCAGTAACACTAAGTAAATTAATTACAATTTACGAATTTACTAAGATTTAATCATCTGAAAACACGCTACTATCGTTGAGTTTCACCACAAATATATATGTAAACTGATGTACTTTAAAATACAAAAGTTTAATGCTTTTTACTTGATTTTAATTGTGGAATAACTCGACACGAATTTAGCTTACACGTATCGAATTTTAGCTGAAGTAAAAGCAAAATGAGCACAACTCCTATAGGTAGCTACAGGTTGTTCCAGAAACTACATCCGCTATCTCTGTTGGCACAATTAACTAGTCGGCGTGCTACGGGTTGCTTAAGCGTATTTACCGGGATAGTTTCTTGGTCAATCTATCTAGAGGACGGTAAACTTACTTATGCCTCCTATTCAGATAAACTATTTGAGCGCCTTGACAGTCACTTACGGCGTTTGAGTGAACAAATTCCTGCTCTCAACAGTGCCACTCGCGTACAGATGCGGCTGATGTTTGAGACGAAGAATGAACATCAATCAATACCAAATGCAGATTACCAAGCTATTTGTTGGTTAGTAAATCAGGACTATATTACTTCTGTGCAAGCAGGAAGCCTAATAGACGGATTGGCAAAAGAAGTAATGGAATCATTTCTGTGTTTAAAAGAAGGTAGCTATGAATTCAGCCCAGAAAATTCTTTGGATGAACTACCGAAGTTCTGTCACCTGGATTTACGGTTGCTTGTTGAACACTGTCAAAAGCAGTTACGAAATCGCCAAAATATTCAGTCATCAATTCCGGCTGGTGGGAGTTCCCAAGTTTTTTATACAACACAATCGTCTCAAGCTCAGCTACAACTGCAAATAAAGCTTGGGCAAAAATTGCCAATACCAATTAATTTTGATATTCCTGAGAATAATAAAATTACTCAGCCACCTGTTGGCAAAAAACTATATACAATTGCCTGCATTGATGATAGCCAAACTGTTTTGAACTCCATTAAGCACTTTTTGGATGAAAACACATTTTCAGTTGTCATGATTAACGATCCGGTAAAAGCTTTAATGCAAATTTTACGGAGTAAGCCCGATCTGATTTTGCTAGATGTTGAAATGCCAAGTTTAGATGGCTATGAACTATGTTCCTTATTACGTAAACATTCCGCTTTTAAAAATACACCGATCGTTATGGTGACTGGTAGAACAGGGTTTATCGACAGAGCAAAGGCTAAAATGGTCAGATCGTCAGGATATTTGACCAAGCCTTTTACACAATCAGAATTGCTAAAAATGGTTTTTAAGCATCTTGGTTGATTGAAATAAGGCAAATAAAAATAACAAAATATGTTTAATTTATTTTTTTAGGAGATTTGATAGTGAGCCTGACTTTGCTTGGCACAATTTTGATTGTAGAAGATTCTCCCAGCGAATTGGAATTGATGAGCCATTATCTCAAAGAGAGTGGTTACAACGTAATTAAAGCAAGTGGTGCAAAAGAGGGTTTAGAAAAAGCTGTGTTAGAAAAACCAGATGCGATCGTTACTGATGTAGTAATGCCAGAAATGAGCGGATTTGAATTGTGTCGTTCTCTGAGAAGAAATCCAATTACTGCAAAAGTGCCGATTGTAGTTTGTAGTTCTAAAAATCAAGAAATTGACCGTTTGTGGGCAATGAGACAAGGTGCAGATGCCTATATAACTAAACCTTACACCCGCGAACATCTCCTACGTACTATTAAATCAGTGGTAATTTGAATCAATGACTAGTCCAAACATTACTCTTTCTTCAAAACCAATCCCGAATAATTTAGCAGATAGTTATCTGAAGTTTCAGCTAAATCAACAAACAACTGCTGTTTTATCAATGAGGCATACGCAAGAAGCAATTCTTGTGCCTGTTGAATCTATTACGTCAATACCGAATATGCCGTCCTGCATATTAGGATTAATGAATTGGCGGAGTCGAATAATTTGGGTAGTTGATTTGCCTAGAATGCTCAATTTAGAATCCCTAGATTATCGACTGCGGCAGTACAATGTAATCGTTATCCAAGTGGAATCATTAGTGTTGGGCTTAGTTGTACAAGAAATAAAAGGTACAACCAAGTTTCTAGTTGATGATATTCATTCTCCTATAGGACAAGTGACATCCAGTTTAGTTCCTTATTTATGTGGGTGCGTTGTGCAGCAGGAAGAAATATTACTGGTATTAGATGCACAGGCTATTGCACAGTCTTCTATTCTCCGCAGTGATTAGGGTTTACTACTAAAAACAGCTTTTTAGTATTCTTATTCACATACTTAGGAGAATTAATTTTATGTTTAATAAAACCAACACGAATCAAGGTAATAGCGCTCAAAATCGAGCATCACTGATTTCATCTCAAAAAGCTATGGGAACTGTAGTAAAGCTACCAAATAAGCTGACTACTGAAAGTGCTAATAGTTCTTCTTGGAATCAGGGGATTGCCTATTTTACAAGGCTGGGATTAGTTAAGAAAGCGACTATTTTAGCGATCGCAATTGGTACAATACCAGTTTTGGGCATCGGTGCGATCGCTTTTGGTTTTGCCAACAAATCTATTACTAAGCAAATTACCCAATCTCAACAAGCCGAAGCCACTGGCTTAAGTGATAAAGTTAACCGCTTTATGCTGGAACGCTACGGTGATATTCAGGTAATATCAAACTTGCTATTTTTGACAAATTCTCAAGCTAGTATTAGTACTCAGGAAAAGCAAGCAGTTTTAGATCGGGTTGTCGAAGCCTACAAAGCTTATGACAGCATTGCTGTTTTCGATCGCCAAGGTAACTTGATTGTCAAGTCTACAGGCGAACCCCTGGAAAATCAAAAAGACCGTACCTTTTTTCAAGACGCTTTACAAAAAGAGACTCCTGTCATCAGCAAACCGGAAGCAGCAAAAAATACTGGTGTCGTGAGTATTTATCTAGCTGCACCTGTGAAAGAGACAAGAACGGGTCAAACTATTGGCGTGGTACAAGCACGTATGCCCGTAAAATCTTTAGAGGAAGTTACCAAAAACTACGYARCCAAYGGACAACAATACTAATTGCTTGATGTTTCAGGAACAGTTTTCTTGAGTCCCCAAAAGRRATTATTKGGGAAAGAGGCWAAGGRAGAGTATKCTAATTTACCYAAACTGCTRRCAGCMAAMAAGGTAGATAGTTTTATAGAWGTTCCYAAAACTGACAAAAAACAARAAYTAGTYAGCTAYGTACCASCYASYAMGMTAGATGGATTACCTGATTTAAACTGGCARGTACTTTTAGCTACAGACACCGCAACTGTATTTGAACCGCAAAGACAATTGTTGTGGACTATAGCCATCGGTACAGCAGCGACAGCATTAATTGTGGGTGCGATCGCATCTCGGTTAGCTAAACTGACTACACTGCCAATTATCAATGCCACTGCGGCATTAGCAAAGTTAGGTCAAGGTAAATTTAATACCCGTCTGGAAATTGAAAGAGAAGACGAATTAGGGGTATTGAGTGCAAATATCAACCTAATGGCAGAACAATTGCAGGTCTTAGTTAAAGAACAGCAACAGGAAGTAGACGTTGAAGGGGCAAAATTACTAGCAGATATTACCCTACGAATTCGGAAAATTCTCAAAACTGAAGATATCTATCACGCCGCAGTCAAAGAAGTTCAGCGAATCCTCAAAACAGACCGGGTAATCATTTATAGTCTGAATCCAGGTACTTTGGCTGGCGTTGTCGTTGCGGAATCGGTAACTGGTAATTGGCCGGAAATGTTGGGAGTGCAAATTGACGACCCCTATTTTCGGGAACATTATCTAGAAACCGATCGTGATGGAGAGGTGCAAGCGGTTGCCAATATTCATCAAGACCAAAGCTTGAAAAATGCCGACGGTTATATCCAACTGTTGGAAAAATTTGCTGTCAAAAGTCATTTAATCGTACCGATTCTTGCCCAAGAAAAACTTTTAAGCTTATTAATTGCTCATCATTGCGAAACTCCTCATGTTTGGCAACAGCCGGAAATTGACTTGTTTCAACAAATAGCAATTCAAGTCGGCTATGCCTTAGAACAAGCCAAATTATTAGAAGAGATAGAAAAAGTTAGAAATGTAACTGTAAGTGCTTCAGACGAAACACTGCAACAACAACTTTTACAACTACTCAACGACGTAGAAGGTGCAGCCAGAGGCGATTTGACAGTGCGTGCAGACGTAACCGCTGGGGAAATCGGTACTGTTGCCGACTTCTTCAACTCCATTGTAGAAAGCCTCCGGGATATTGTTACCCAAGTTAAACAAGCTGCCATCCATGTAAATAGTGCCATTGGCTCTAACGAAGGAGCTATCCGCCACTTGGCAGAGGAAGCACTCACCCAAGCTGCCGAAATCAACCGCACCCTTGATGCTGTTGACCAAATGACCCAATCCATGAAAGCTGTAGCCGAAAGTGCCGAAAAAGCTGCCTTCATTGCTAACCATGCTGCTCACACTGCGACCAAGAGCGGACACGCGATGGATTTGACAGTACAAAATATCCTCTCTTTGCGAGAAACTGTGGGTGAAACTGCTAAGAAAGTGAAACGTTTGGGAGAGTCTTCGCAACAAATTTCTCGCGTGGTTTCCTTGATTAATCAAATCGCGATTCAAACTAACCTGCTTGCCATCAACGCCGGCATTGAAGCAGCACGTGCGGGTGAAGAAGGTCAAGGTTTTGCTGTTGTTGCTGAAGAAGTCGGCGAACTAGCAGTTAGGAGTGCCGCCGCAACCCAAGAAATCGAACAAATTGTTGAAAATATCCAACGAGAAACCAGTGAAGTAGTGCAAGCAATGGAAATAGGCACTACCCAAGTGGTAGAAGGTACTCGAATTGTTGAGGAAGCTAAACAAAGTCTGAGTGAAATTTTAGATGTATCTTCTCAAATTGACTCCTTAGTGCAGTCGATTTCCACTGCAACAGCATCTCAGGTTGAAACATCACAAAGTGTTAGCCAATTAATGAAAGATATCGCTGCTATATCACAACGTAGCAGCGATTCTTCTCGCCAAGTTTCTGAATCTCTGCAACAAACTGTGGATATTTCCCAGCAGTTACAAGAGACTGTCGAGGCTTTCAAAGTTAGTTAAGTTTGTCATTTGTCATTTGTCCTTTGTCCTTTGCGATTTGCTAGTGATGAATGACGAATGACCATGCAAATTTTAGATTTTAGATTTTGGATTGAAATAAAAATCTAAAATCCGCAATCTAAAATCCAAAATTGATTGACCAATGACTAAGGACAAAAACCATGCTACAAGACAAAGAACTAGAAATCCAGATGCAGTTTCTGGAAGAAGCAACAGATTACTTAAATACCTTAGAAGGGGTATTGCTAGAAATTGATACTAGTAACCGTATCGATTTGGATAAAATCAATGCTGCACTCCGGGCCACTCATTCTATTAAAGGTGGTGCGGGGATGATGGGATTTAAATCGCTAAGTGATTTATCTCACCGTCTGGAAGATTCCTTTAAAGTTTTAAAAACTAAAAAAAATTCTTTAGAAATTGATACTCAGTTGCAAAGTTTATTGCTATCTGGAGTTGACTGGCTGCGTCAAATTGTCGAATTGCTTGCAGAAGGGAATGTTGTCGAAGATCAGTGGTTAGCAACTTTTTGTTATCCCATCTTCGATGAGTTGCACGATCGCTTGGGCGACCCCACCCCAGAAGATGCCTCAACCATGCTATCTCCAGAGGACGGGCAAGACGTTATCCCCTTGCTATTTGCCACAGAAGTAGAAGAGTGTTTGCAGCGTCTAGAATCTATATTGGCAGATAGCGAACAAGCCGGATTGCATGAAGAAATTGCGATTATGGCAGCCGAGTTAGGCGGTTTGGGAGAAATGCTCCAGTTGCCAGCTTTTAGCAAGCTTTGTGAGTCGGTAACGCAGCATTTGGAAACTGTTAGTAGCGATGTCTTGTCTACGACACGCTGCGCGAACGACAACCCCTCCGGGGAACGCATTTCCGAAATTGCCCAGTTAGCATTGCAAGCATGGCGGCGATCGCAAGCTTTGGTGCTGACAAATCAATTAGATAACTTGCCTACAGAAATTGATTTGGGTAGTTCGCAATCCCTGCCACTATTGCCAGCAGAAGTAATACCACAACTTTTCCCTACAGATGTCATCGACACAGAAGTAGTGTCAGCAGCGGTTTGGCAAGCAGAAATAACTCCAGAAACTTGGGTTAAAGATGAAGCAATCGCAGCCAATTTTACATTTGTAGATGCAGAATTTGCTGACGATGTAAATTCTGTCAATGTAACTGAACACAATACAATATTTGTTAAAGAAGAGAATCCTTCCGATGCCAAATTTAGCGAAGGCAAAGAAGAGCCAGTTGCCGTTAGTAAAGAACGGGAAATCCATGAAAATAGTGTCCGAGTCCCTAGCAAACAGCTAGAGCAAATTAATGATTTATTTGGCGAACTGATTGTTCAGCGAAATGGCTTAAACTCACAACTTGAAAGATTACGCAAACTCGTTCGTAACCTCAACCAGCGAGTCCAAACTCTCGACCGCGAAAACCAGGAATTACGTATAGTCTCCGACAAAATTTCCACTCAAGCTACTTCACAGGTACAAGCCGAAAATGGCCACCAAGTAGAAGGTACAAACACAGAATTTGATGCCTTAGAAATGGATCGCTATAACGAATTAAACCTGCGATCGCAGGAAGTTATGGAAACCATTGTTCAGGTACAGGAAGTCACAACAGATGTGCAACTCAGTGTAGATGATACAGACAATATTGCTCGTAAACTAAACAAAACATCGAAACAATTACAAACAAAGCTAAATCACATCCGAATGCGGCCGCTGTCCGATTTAATCGAACGTTTTCCGAGAGCTTTACGCGATTTAAATGTCGAGTATGGCAAAAATGTCCAGTTAAAAATCGAAGGTGGCAATACTTTAATTGAACGCAGCATTTTAGAAGCTTTAAACGAACCTTTAATGCACCTATTAAGGAACGCTTTCGATCATGGTATCGAAGACTCTGCCACGCGTCGCCTTTTGGGTAAACCAGAACAAGGATTAATTGAAATTACAGCGATTCACCGCAGTAATCGCACTCTCATTACTATCCGTGATGATGGTTGGGGCATTTCTCTGGAGAAAATTCGCACCCGCGCTTTAGCTATGGGATTAGATGCTTCTTTACTTGCTAATGCTAGTGACGAAGAACTATTATCACTAATTTTTGAACCAGGGTTTACTACCTCCGAACAAGTCACAGCATTATCTGGTCGCGGTGTCGGTATGGATGTGGTTCGTAACAACCTCAAATTAATTCGAGGAGATGTGAAAGTTGATACGGAACCAGGAGTTGGTACTACTTTCACCTTATCAGTGCCCTTTACACTTTCGGTTGCGCGAGTTCTGCTGGTAGAAATCAACAAAATTCTATTAGCATTTCCCACAGATGTCATTTCAGAAATATCTTTGCTTCAAGACGATCGAGTTTTTGAAATGGCTGGTAGCGAAGTTTTAAATTGGCAAGGAACCATGCTGCCACTGATTCGCCTAATTCGTTATTTAGAGTTTAATTGCCTACGCTACGATAGCGCAGAGTTGGAAATTCCGGCAGCCATTAGTACTAACAGTGTATTAGTAGTCAAAGGTAATAATCAGCCAGTAGCTATCCAAATAGATCGTTGCTGGGGTGAACAAGAAGTTGCTATTCGCCAAGTTGAAGGGAATATATCTTTACCTGAAGGCTTCAGTAACTGCACAATTCTCGGTGATGGTCGAGTAGTGCCACTAGTTAATGTTAATGAGTTGCTCTATTGGATTGCTACAAATAAAAAGACACCCAGAGGAACGCAATTACCATCAGCAAGGTTAAAAACACCGTTCCTGATATTTGATGAAGAGAAAATGTCGGCAGCATCTATTAAGCAGAAAGGCACAATTTTAATCGTAGATGATTCGATTAATGTTCGCCGCTTTTTAGCCCTGACCCTTGAAAAAGGAGGGTATCAAGTAGAGCAAGCTAAAGATGGTCAAGATGCCTTAGATAAACTCCATAGTGGATTGAAAGTTGAGGCAGTAATTTGTGATATTGAAATGCCTCGCCTTGATGGTTATGGCTTTTTAGGTAAGGTAAATTCAGACGTGGATACAAAAAATATTCCAGTGGCGATGCTGACTTCTCGTAGCAGCAATAAACATCGGCAACTAGCTATGCAATTGGGGGCACGGGCTTACTTTTCTAAACCTTATAACGAGCAAGAGTTATTGCAAACCCTGGAGGAAATAATTCATTCGGTTGCAGAACAGGCAGCTTCTAATTAAAAATTGACAATTGCTAATTCCTAATTTACCAGCTTGGAACTCGGTGTTTTAGACGAACTATGCTTGCAACACAAAATCTGATGTCGTAAGAGTTGGTGCACCAGTTAGAGTCGCAAATAAACCACCGCTACCAAAACCTGCCACATCGCCATTTTGGTTGTAGAATAATTGTCCACTCACAGCGTTGTAGACAATTTTTGCTGTGCTAGTCTCTGGTAAATTCGTGATTTTAAAATTACTGTTGTTACTAAAACCTGTTCCCGCAACAGAGGTAATAGCACTAAAGGTAGTCAATTTCAGTACAATCTTGTCACCTTCGGAACTGTTGAAGTCAGCGATCGCGTCTTGACCAATATCAGTCCGAACAAAAGCAACATCGGTGTTGTAAAGGAATGTGTCAGCACCCGCACCACCAACGAGAATATCATTGTTTACACCACCCACAAGAGTATCATTACCTTCTCCACCGATGAGAATATCATCGCCTGACCCGCCCCGCAGCAAGTCATTGTCACTATTACCATTAATGATGTCATTACCCCCTTGACCATTAATCACATCATTAGAGTTGTCAAAACCGGCGATGTTATTATTTAAGTCATTCAGAAAGGTGACAGTGTTTTTGTTCCAAATGCTGGTTTGAGTCGAGTTGGCATTAATTACATCAAAGCTGTCGGTGATTCTAGTTTGCTCATTAAATAGAACATTGCCGAGTGCAGATATGGAAGAACTTGCTGGCAGATTATCCAGATTTTCTAAGAGGAAGTTTTGCAAAGTGACTTTGGTGTTAGCCACATTTTCAAAGGTGACTTCTAAGTTGTTGCCATTTTGAGTTAGTTGCAGATTTTGGGCAGTCAATCCTGAACCGATAAATTGCAGTGTATCAACATTGACAATTAGCTCTGGCAAAGAGCTTGAGCCTTTACCTATACCAGCAAAATCGGTGATAATGTCATTGCCATCCTCAGAGCGAATAATAAACTTATCTTCACCACCATTGCCTGTTAGAGTATCGTTACCAGCTGTGCCGTCGATGATGTTGTTGCCAATTGTGCCAAAAAGAGTATCTCTACCAGCAGTTCCCGACAACTCTGTGGTGCCGATATTCTTCCCCCCAAATACCACGTAGCTTTGCCCTGAGCTTTCGCCATTGGAGTCTGCATAAGGTGCCCCGATAATCAGGTCAGCGATGCCGTCACCATTGATGTCTCCGGCACTGCTGATTGACCTGCCTGAGTTGTCACCTTCTGCGATACCGTTGATAACGAAGCCGTTAGTGCTGTCGAGGCTAGAAAGGTCGAGAGTGGAGCTAAAGTCTGTGCTCTTGCCAAATACCACGTAGCTCTGCCCTGAACTATCGCCATTGGGGTCAGCCTGCCATGCCCCGATAATCAGGTCAGCGATACCGTCGTCGTTAACATCTCCAGCACTGCTGACAGAATAGCCTGAAAAGTCAAACGTCGCGATGCCGTTGATCGCAAAGCCGTTAGCGCCGTTGAGGTCAGAAAGATTSAGAGTGGAGCTAAAGCCTGTGCTTTTGCCAAATACCACGTAGCTCTGCCCTGATAATATGTCGTTGAGGTCGGCATAAGGTGCGCCGATAATTAGGTCAGCGATACCATCGTCGTTAACATCTCCGGCACTGCTGACAGAATAGCCACTGCTGGCAGAATAGCCTAAGTTGTTATATGTCGCGATGCCTTTGATTGCAAAGCCGTTAGCGCCGTTGAGGTCAGAGAGATTGAAAGTGGGGCTAAAGCCTGTCCTCTTGCCAAATACCACGTAACTCTGCCCTGGCCTCTCGCCGTTGGGGTCAGCATAAGGTGCGCCGATAATCAGGTCAGCGATACCGTCGTCGTTAACATCTCCAGCACTACTGACAGACCTGCCTGAATCGTCACTCCCCGCGATGCCGTTGATCGCAAAGCCGTTAGCACCGTTAAGGTCAGAGAGGTTGAGAGTGGGGCTAAAGCCTGTGCTCCTGCCAAATACCACGTAGCTTTGCCCGGAATAATTGCCGTTGGCGTCGGCATAAGGTGCCCCAATAATCAGGTCCTCAAGACCGTCACCGTTAATGTCTCCGGCACTGCTGATAGACCTGGCTGAGTTGTCACCAGCATTGATGCCGTTGATTGCAAAGCCGTTAGCACCGTTGAGGTCTGAAACATTGAGAGTGGGGTTAAAGCCTGTGCTCTTGCCAAATACCACATAGCTCTGCCCGGAATAATTGCCGTTGGGGTCGGCATTTGATGCCCCAATAATCAGGTCGTCAAAACCGTCACCGTTAATATCTCCGGCACTGCTGACAGACCTGCCTAAGTTGTCACCAGCATTGATGCCGTTGATAGCGAAACCGTTGGTGCCGTTGAGGTCTGAGAGATTGAGAGTGGGGTTAAAGCCTGTGTTCTTGCCAAATACTACGTAGCTTTGCCCTGACAATATGCCGTTGGGTTTGGCCTGCCATGCCCCGATAATCAGGTCGTCAAGACCGTCACCGTTAATATCTCCGGCACTGCTGACAGACCAGCCTGAAAAGTCAAAGCTCGATATGCCGTTAATAGTGAAGCCGTTAATGCCGTTGAGGTCAGAGAGATTCAATGATGAATTAACCATGATTTTCTCCTGTGTTTGTAGTGATTGAGTATTCGTGAGCCTTAGTAAAAAATGGAATTTGCAGCTAGACAAACACTAATTGCCTGCACGGACTCACAAAAAATTTTTGCTTTCAAACCTGCGTCCCGTTTGTAATTCGTAATTAGGAAATTTAATCACAAAGGCTTACAATTATGAGTTGTATTGATAGCGGTCTTTCAATGCTAGCTAGTCAACGGATTTAACTTTATTAGTAAAAACTACTTTGATAACCGTTAAATTAATTAAATACTCTGATGAATATCTAGCCGTTGTC
Organism: Nostoc punctiforme NIES-2108; assembly: GCA_003326195.1. Taxonomy (GTDB): domain Bacteria; phylum Cyanobacteriota; class Cyanobacteriia; order Cyanobacteriales; family Nostocaceae; genus Nostoc; species Nostoc punctiforme_A. The sequence goes on along the minus strand of LXQE01000156.1, from coordinate 126,626 downwards.
AATATGGTTAGCTTTGATTATGGTCAATTTTTTAACGTAACGTGAATCCGACGGCTATTTAGTAACCGCCTAATTAGCGTCAATATTGAAACCTCTCCTTGGTTTTACTACGCAAAACTATCCCTCTCGCCCGTCGGAGAGGGACTGGTAACGATAGCTTGTTCATTTGTTACCAATGCAGAAGCTGTTGTTAGGAATAAAGTTGTTGTCTTTACCACAGCTTGTAATTCGTTATCAACACAAGTTATTTTGTTACGAATGCTTATCCGTTAGTAACAAAAACTTGTCCGTTTGTTAACAACACAAGTTGTTTCGTTCAAAATGTTTATCCGTTAGTAACGAAAACTTATGCGTTCGTTAACAACACAAGTTGTTTCGTTCAAAATGCTTATCTATTTGTGACAAAGCTTATGCGATCGTTACTACAACTTAAGCAAAATTTATCAATACAAGTCTTAACCACAGCTTACAGCTATTTTCAGGTAAGCAACATCAAGGAGAATAGGCTCACTTCCTAAAATCCAAAGACAGAAAATGCTAAGATTCCAATCAAATATGGCATTTGCACAGCTATGACACCCACGCTGCACAAATCAATCTCCTTATCAGAGTTTCTCAAACTGCCAAAAACCAAGCCTGCTAGTGAATTTATCGATGGTCGTATCTACCAGAAACCAATGCCACAAGGCAAACATTCCCGGCTACAACTAAAACTTTGCAACTTAATTTAACAGTTACGCAGGTTTTTGCATGGCTAAAACCAACAAAAAGTAATTCCTAAAGATGATTAGTATTCAGTTAAAAAATGTAAGGCTAATATCCCAGAGTTTTTGAATTTTGAAAAATTAATCCAAGGAGTTTTAGGTGACAAAAAACAATAAAAAAAAGGCTATTGCTGAAGCTATTTCCACAGTCGTTGCTCTGGGTTGGGTGATAATGCAAGTGGAATCAGCACAAGCTGCTAACTTGGTGGTTAACAATCTCAATGATAGTGGTGTTGGCTCATTGCGAGACACGATCAACATTGCAAGTAACAATGACGTGCTAGAGTTCTTATTGAGCAGTAATCCTAGTACAATCACCCTAACGAGTGGGGTACTTGCGATGCCTGCGGCGGGCTACGCCTACGCAAAAAATCTCACTATTAATGGCCCAGGTGCTAACTTACTTATTATCAGTAGCAATAATCACTTACCCGTGTTAGACATTAACGCCGCGAATGTTACACTTTCTGGGCTTGCGATCGCTGGTAATATCAACGCTTACAATTCTAGTAATCTAACGTTTACCAATAGCACCATCAGCGGCGACAATGTGAATTCAGCAGGCAATATAACTATTAACTCTGGTACTTTGATATTGAATCCTGGTGCTATTATATCGAAACCAGTACCCGAACCAAGTGCGATCGCTGCTGGTAGCAATCATTCAGGAGCAGCAGGCATCCTAACTATTACGACCAATAGTCTTACAGTCAGACCCGGTGCTTTGATATCGAAACCAGTACCCGAACCAAGTGCGATCGCTTCTGGTAGCAATCATTCAGGAGCAGGAGGTAACATAACTCTTACAATCCGTGACCTTCTTATATTGAAACCAGTACGCAAACCAAGCGCGATCGCTGATGATAGCAATAATTCAGGACTAGCAGGTAACATAACTATTTCAGCCCCTAATGGTTTTATTATATCAAAACCAGTACCCGAACCAAGTGCGATCGCTGGTACTATACTTGCTGGTAGTCTGGCTTGGCTGGTGAAGAGAAAGCAAGTAGTATTTCGCAAGGGGAAGGTATAATTACTTATTAAAATAAATTTGTAAATGAAATAGTTTAAATAATTAGCCCGTCTGTGCGGGCTAATTATTTTATGGACAATTAGTCGGACATAATATCCATTACCTGAAACTAAAATAATTCCAGGAACCTTTCTTAAGCCTCGACTTTTACACCCTTCCAGAAAGCCACATAACCTTCAATATTCTTAGCCTTCTCCTTGGCGCTGGGATAATACCAAGCAGCATCTTTATTGGTTTGCCCCTCAACTTCGATACTGTAGTAACTGGCAACACCTTTCCAAGCACAAGTAGTGTGGGTGTTACTTTCAGTAAAATACTGCTTGTTAATGGTGTCAACAGGGAAATAATGGTTTCCCTCGACAACTACAGTATTATCACTCTCGGCTAAAACAACTCCATTCCAAATTGCTTTCGGCATAAATGACTTTGTAAATAAACTATACATATAACATTTTTACACTATCAGCTTATTTGTAGTGAATTTATGGAACCCGTGACGCTGCCAAAATAGTTCAGAAGTCACTAAGAGGCAATGAGTTACAGGATTTACCTCTAGATATTAATTACAATCACTTTTACTTATCAATTTGAAAATTAAAAGCATTTGCTTCCATTAGAAAGATTTTCTAACATATTGGTATGGAAAGTTAATTAGCCAAAATAAAGTTGGATTTCGGTTGATAGCCTTGAGCAAAAAATATCTAAATATGTAAGCGATGCCTGCGGTGAGCTACGCTAAAGCACTTTCTAGAAATGCTTGTCAGCTAAGGATTTTATTTAGCATATATTTGCATCTTTGAAGCTCTGACTAAACCTTCTCTCAATGTTCAATTTCTCCAATTTGGGTGAATTTGACTAAGCCGTTTGGGTAATTAACAAATCAATCCATCAGATGAACTGATCCTAAAAGGTTGAGATTAATAAACCGGTGGACTCTATTACTAGATAATACTGATTGCAATTGCATTTTGTTCTAATTAAGGATAACTCTATGAAATTCACAAATTCGCTAAATTCTGCACATATTATTGCCTGGATTAACTCTATGCCTAAAATCACTTGCTTTCATCAAGTCAAGAATCACAATTCCCCATCAATAAACACAGCCGTAAACTCTGAAACTTCTCCTAGCTATTCCACAGATCCCAATTATCTCAAACCCTTTGATACTGCTTTTATTGCCTATTACATGATGGGTTTTGGTAATTTTGAATGAGCTAAGTTACTTCTGGGCTTCTGAGGTGTAGCTTATATTATTTTATCAATTACAGCTTTGTTTCCAAAACACTCCATTGTTACCCTGTAGCAATTCTCTTAAAAGCTTAGTGTTCAAAGTTTTAGGTAATTGTCTAGCTCAACTTTGTGAGTAATAAATTAACAAACATGATCTCTAATTATAAGAGCTTGAAATTGCTAGAAAAGAAGACTCTATTAATTGAAAACACTAATTAATCTTTACCAAGGATAAAATGATGAAATTCACAACTTTGCTCAATTCTGCACTTATCATTGCTTCTATGGCTTTTATGCCTAGAATTGCTGGCGCTCAAACAGTTAATAATAACAATGGTGGCGGACAAATAAATACAGATATCAACTCTAATACTTTACGTAAAAATCCTACAGATACTAAATATCTGCAACCCTTTAATATTGCCTTTCTAGCTTATCAAGGTTATTTAAAAGAGCAGGGTATTCCTAGTGGGGGCACTTTGTTATTCAAATACCAAACCGGATACTTGACTGCGAAAGATGTGGTTCAAGCTGCTATCAGAGCTAATAAGTTACCAGCGAAAGTGTTGAACGATCAAGGTTACGTCAACGCAGTCGAGTTACAGATGAAATCATTTGGTGATACTAATGATTCACAATAGACAATTTAGGAGTGCTGGAATCAATTTCCGCATCTCCCTGTAACTTTAGACGCGATAAATCGCCGTCTCTACAATCATCGGTCTTTCGTCTTGACGGCGATTTATCGCGTCTCTGCGATCTAGAATTTTCATCACAAAACCTTAACCAAACCGTATTGGCACTACTCCAGCGATTTTGTTTGCAGCCACTGGTTGAATTATCCCGCTTTTGGTTGATTAGGTTTGGAAGAAAGTCGCACACAGCGTTAGAATAACTGAAAATATGAGGAGAATCAAAGTTTGTGGCGAATATATCCCACATCCCCAAATTACCCATACCACCGTCTCTTTTGGGGTCAGAAGTTGGTTCTTTTACTGAGTATACAGTTACTCAACGAATGCCTGCGATCGCTCGCAAAGTTATCGCTGAAAATAATTTTTCGTCTGAAATTAATACCAGCTTAGAAAATCTGGCTAGAGAATTGCCAGCAGGATATGTACAACCTCTTTTAAATAAGACTGCTGTAGATTTTTCAGCCTGGAATACATATTTAGAATTATACAAAGGTCAGCGTTGGCTAGATGTTCCTTGGTTTTTTGCCGAAACTTATTTTTTTAGGTTAATTTTAGAAATTACCAATTATTTTCGCCCTGGTGTATCGCAAGGTCTCGATCCATTTGAGTTACAAAAGTCTCAAAGTTTAGAAGCATCCCTAGATTCGATTATTCTACTGTGCGATCGGGCTAACAATTGGTTAAATAATTCTCAACTGAAGGGAGAATCAAATCAAACAGCTTTAATCGCACTGTTATATTTTGCTTTGTGGGGAAATCGAGTTGACTTGAGTTTATGGTCAGCATCCGAGAGCGATCGCAGTCGTTTTGATATTCAAACCCAACTAGCTCATATCTTAGTAAATGATGCCTCTCAAGTCACGGAATTGTTAACCAACTCTCAAGGGGGACGGATTGATTTTGTTGTAGACAATGCTGGTTTTGAACTTGTTTGTGATTTATGTTTAGTAGATTTTTTGTTAAGTAGCGGATTGGCTGATCGGGTTTACCTACACTTAAAGCCACATCCAACTTTTGTTTCTGATGCCATGATTAAGGATGTACATTACACAATAAGTTTTTTAGCCGCTACTGGAAATCAACAACTTACATCTTTTACCCAAAGACTCCAAGAAAATATTGCATCAGGGCGTTTAGTACTATCTGAAGATTACTTTTGGACATCGCCTTTAGCCTTTTGGGAAATACCCAACTACCTCAAAAATGAGTTAGCCAATGCGAGTTTGGTTATAGTCAAAGGAGATGCCAATTATCGCCGATTATTAGGCGATCGCCACTGGGATCTTACCACCAACATTGCAGATATAGTCTGCTATCTACCTATGCCAATGGTAGCTCTACGCACCCTCAAGTCAGAAGTAGCAGTTGGTCTAAAACCAGAAGTTATTGAAGAAGTAGCAAAATCTGACTCTTCTTGGTTGACAAATGGACAGTGGGGTGTGATTCAGTTGGTGGTTTAGGCAATTTTTGAAAAATCGAGATAATTTGTAAAAGAAGTATACGTATCTTCACTACTTATAGGGTCGTCTACCCTACCCGTATCGCTACAACCAGCTTAGGATAGACTAGTGCCGCAAGGCGGAAGTCAAAAGTCATACCATTTTGGATTTTAGATTTTAGATTTTGGATTGTGAAACATCCATTGGATAAGTGTTTCAGTTTTCCATCTGTCGCAATCATTTTTCAAATTGGTATCAAAAGTCAAAAGAATTGTATTCCGAGCTTCTTGCGCCATTTGAAATGGTATGTTTATTTACGCCGTGCTGTACTAGAAGCAATTTTTGAGGAAAATGGTAGAAAAAATCACCGCTATGTTTAATGGCAAAGTGTTCTATCCATCTGAACCGATCGCACTGCCAATCAATACCCGCGTGCGAATCAGCATTGAAATTTTACCGCCAAGCGAACATGAAACGGTATCATTTTTGCAAACAGCGCGATCGCTCAACCTCGAAGGGCCGCCTGACTGGTCTGCCAATATAGATAAATATTTGTACAGTAAATAAACTTTTCATGCATTCTGAAGTCTTTCTTGATACATCATTTGCCATTGCCTTATCTGCACCGGGCGATCGCTTGCATGACCGAGCCTTACATCTGGCTAAAATATTACAAGCAGCAGAAACTCGTTTGGTGACAACACAGGCGGTGATGTTGGAAATTGGCAATGCCTTATCCCAACAACCTTATCGTCAGGCGGCAATCATATTATTAAATTCTCTAGTAGCAGACTCCAAAGTAGAAATTGTCCCCCTTTCCCAGGAACTTTACGAACGTGCTTTCGAGCTATATCGCGAACGAACAGAGAAAGAATGGGGATTTGTCGATTGCGTTTCTTTTATTGTTATGCAATATAGCGGAATCACTGAAGCACTGACTGCCGATGAGCATTTTCAACAAGCAGGCTTTCGAGCATTACTGCGAGAAAATTTGCCGTAAGGATTGGGTATTGGGCATTGGGCATTGGTTATTCACAAATGACTAATGACAAATGACTAATGACAATTAAATATTTCGTTACAATCGGCCTGTGCATTAGGCATTCAAGAGTTATCAGCCATGAAATTGATTTCCGATCCACCGATTCCTGTGAAAATTCAAAAGATGAAGGAACGGGTGCGGTGGATGCATCCAAGTTTTGTGCAACGGGGAATTGACCAAACCAGTCTAGTTATTGACGATCGCAGGCAAGATAATCCAGAATTTTCCTTTATGGTTATCGGCGATTCTGGCACTAAATCTCATTCTCGACACCACCCCCAACGAAAAGTTGCCGAACTGATGCTGACTCACCGCGACGATTGCAGCTTTGTGTTGCACACTGGCGATGTCATCTATGTGGTGGGTTCCCAAGAATATTATTCAACAAACTTTATTGAGCCTTACCGGGAATTTCTTGTCGGTGGTGACAACCCGAAAGGCATTCCTTATGACCGCATGGTGTTTAATCTGCCGTTCTTGCCAGTACTTGGTAATCATGATTACTACGATGTGCCGTTGATGTACCGTTTATTGACTGGCACAACATCGTCACTGCGTCGCCTGTTCCGCTACAAAGATATCGAGATTGGCTGGCATGGATCGTATCAAGGTAATGCTTATGCACGAGCATTTATGGACTACACCCAGGCGATGTCTCCACAAGAGTTAGAACGTCATTTAGATCGGCACTACACTGCTAAGACTGACACCGGGCGCTGTTTACGTTATGAACCTGGACAGTTTACCCGTTTACCCAATCGCTATTACACCTTTCGTTACGGCGGGATTGACTTTTTTGCACTGGATTCTAATACCTTTAATACACCCTCACCTTTACCTGCAACGAAAGAAGGGGAAATTTACCGTCGGGAATTGCAAAAACGTCGCCATGAGATCGATCAAGAAGAATTGCAGATTTTGAAAATATATGATCGCCTCAACCCAGATAAACCCACCGAAGCAGAACAACTTGATGACCTTAGTGCCAAATTAGACCAAATAGACGAAATCAAAATCGACATTGAAAAACAACTAGCATCTCATCAAATGCCTGCGATCGACTTTGAACAACTTGAATGGTTGCGAAGCAGACTAATCGAATCTTGGAACACCTCTGAAGTGCGCGGACGTGTAATCTTTTTCCATCATCCTCCCTACGTCACAGAAGCTACCAAGTGGAATCAGGCCCAAACCTTGGCGGTTCGTCACCGTTTGCGCTGGGTGTTTGAACAAGTCGGAGAAACTCTTGGTTCTCTAATTAAAGAACGTCCCATAGTCGATTTGATTTTAAACGGTCACGCTCACTGTTTGGAGCATCTTTGCACAACTGACACCGGATTTGCAGACTCGCATATTAACTGTATTATCTCTGGTGGGAGCGGTCATCGTCCCCGCTATCAACGGCGAGAAGGGACTGAATTGATGGAAACTTTTGCTGAGATTGCAGGTAAACCCACTCGGAAAGTTGCGGATTCAACGCTATTTGTCGGCCGTCATAACTACAATTTCCAGAACCGACTGCCTTATTCATGTGTGCGGATTGATGTTCTGGATGGTACCCCGCCAAAGTTTATCATCAGACCGTTGATTACTGAACGGGTTGAACAAGAGTGGCATAACACGGAACTTGAACCTTTTGCGATCTAAACGGGATGTGGTAAGTAATTGAACTACACCATTCCCCATCTCACTTGAAAATCAAATCTCAGTGCTGCTGGGTTGCTTTGAGTGATTCTGTTGGTGTTTTACCAAATGCACATTTGCATCGGAGTAAAAGCTAGGTATATCCTAATCTTAAATAGAGTTACGATCATCTCAAATTATGGCAGGACATAGTAAATGGGCAAATATTAAGCGCCAAAAAGCGGTAGTAGATGCAAAAAGGGGAAAAACTTTCACTCAGTTATCCAGGGCGATTATCGTTGCGGCTAGAAGTGGCGTGCCAGATCCGGCGCTGAATTTTCAACTTCGCACAGCAGTTGACAAGGCAAAGGCTGCGAGTATTCCCAATGATAATATTGAACGAGCGATCGCTAAAGGTGCAGGCACTTCTGGCGGCGACAATGCTACTTTTGAAGCGATTCGCTACGAAGGTTATGGCCCTGGTGGTGTAGCGATTTTAATCGAAGCCCTCACAGATAATCGTAATCGCACTGCTGCTGACTTGCGTGTAGCTTTTAGTAAAAATGGTGGCAATCTTGGCGAAGTAGGTTGCGTTAGCTGGATGTTTGAACAAAAAGGTGTTTGTGTAGTGGAGGGTGTAGTTGACGAAGAACAGCTTTTAGAAGCATCCCTCGAAGGTGGTGCCCAGTCTTATGAGATGACTGAAGATAAGATAGCTGAGGTATTTACTGATATTGGAAATTTAGAAACCCTTAGTCAGACACTCAAAAATCAAGGCTTTAAGGTAACTGATGCCGAATTGCGCTGGATTCCTAGTAATAGTGTAGAAGTTACCGATCCCGATCAGGCGCGATCGCTATTCAAGTTAATTGATACTTTAGAAGGCTTGGATGACGTGCAAAATGTCACAGCTAACTTTGACATAGCAGAAGAATTGATGGCTCTCAGCATTCCCTAATCAAAATTAACCCAGGCCAGGTATCATAGCCAAATTACAGTTATTTGGATGATGTCCAAAATGTTACATTTAAGGGTGAAATGCCAGTAAATATTGTTTTTCTTAGTATTCTACGTAAGCACACGTAAATACTAGAATTGACGAATGTAAAAATAGACATGAAAGATTCATATCAATTACAAACTTATGACATACGCCTATTGGATAGTTAAATTGTTGATTACCTCATAAGGATTTTTAAGTGAATAAGTTCGCTAAAGCTTTACTTTTGGCTCTAATTTTTGCTGCACCTGTAACCGCTTTTGCATCTCAAGCTCAAGCTAAAACTATCCATCATACTAGCGTAAAATCTGCTAAAGTTCATCACATTAAACATCACAGACATCATGCTAAAAAACTAGCTCATAAACACTTATAAATAGTTACTATTAGTCGTAAAAGTTTCTAGTAGCTCTGTAATTAAGTTTAGTGTTGGTTTCTCTGAAAAAAACTGTATTATCTAACCCCGCTGGAATCCCTACCAATCAGCGGTTTTTTTTTAACTTGTTCATGATAGCGCGCTCGCCTAAAAATCAAAATTAAAAGTTTATATTATAAAACTAAAAAAAATGGTTCTACCGCTCCCTTTATGTCAAATATTGTTCAAATGCTATAAAAGGAACTTTTTGTAGACCTTTCACTTGGATGAATGAGCATAAAGAAAGCCAGTAGAACCCAAAAACCTTGTTACAAACCGTCGTTAATTCCCAATATTTAACTGTTTACGCTTCCGGATGGAAACCATACCGAATGCACCCATTGCTAAAAGACCAAGTACAGAAGCAGGTTCAGGAACTGTTTGAAAACCTTCTGGTGGTTTTTCTGCAAAGTAAACTTCATCCAAAAAGTTTCCTATTGAGGGATTACCACCAGCAGCAGATACTGAGTCAAACTGCCAGCGTATTTTACCACTAGTGGCAACAGTTTTGCCCTGATATTCTACCCAACCTGTGTTATCAGTGCTATATAGTTGGCTGAAGAGAGTATTGTTAGTAGTAAGGTCGATAATAGATAAACGCATCGTATCTACACCTTCACGACCTTCATGGAAAAATCGCCAAAACATAGTTGAACCAGCTGTAGTATCTACATCTTGATATAAGCTAGATACCTGATTAGCATTGAGTTCAGCATATTGATCTGTGCCTAATGCTCCAGCATGAAACAGTCTAGGAGTTTGAATTTCAATTTTATTATCTGTAGCTGTAGTCTCCCACCCAGGAATAAGAGACTCATCTATCGATGCCCATGTCTGGTTACTAGGGACTAAAGTCTGCTCAAAACCACCGTTAATTAGACCCGAAGCGTGAGCTTCTTGTGCATTTCCGACAATACCCAAGGACAGAGCCACAGATCCAAAAGTTACTACAGCTAGTTTGCTAATGTTTTTCACGTTCAACGATGTATGAGTGTTTCTAGACTTCTCAAATATAAGTTTCAGTACTCAATGTTTGGGTAAAGACACAGTGAAACAACGGTCAAAATACATGAAGACAGTATGTATTTTTACATATATATAATCTGATTTTATTTGCGTAATAATACTGCTTATGCTTTTGAATGCTTGCTGGCAAGGCGATTCAGATGGTCATAGTATCCGGCATAAAAAGTCTATTTAACTTTCGTAACCTTTCCTCAAAGTCAGCAGGAAGGTTTTTCAATGTTTCCCTCTCTCAACTTGCTCCTATGCATTACCCGGATATTTTTTAAGATAGAGGAGACAGTGGTTTCCAGGCTACCTGTTAATGTTCAGGCGTCAAGTTGCCAAAGGTTCGTCGTCTATGAGGCGGGGCGTGTTTTCGATAAACAGCAAATTCTCAAAAGCTTGCAGAATGAATCCATCGAACCCCTGACTCAAAGATCGATAACAGAATTCAAAACGTTAGTTTTAGCAACAGGGGTTGTTTTAGTAATATATCTGGCGAACAGCCTGCTCATTCACTGCGAAGTTCCATCTGGAAATTGAACAATGATCGATGGAAAATGATCTTTCATCAAGGCACTCTGGTTAGAGAATCATCAGTACGGTATGATAAGTAATTGCTTGAGATTATTTAGAGTCAAAGTTTTGCATAAAAAAGGCTCAAGCATTTCTGCCTGAGCCTTTTACTAAATTCAATTAAGCTTAGTAGCGGTTGTTGCTGCGGTTGTAGCCGCCACCACCACCACGGTTCCCAAAGGAACCACCACTTCTGTCTTCTTTGGGCTTGGCTTTATTTACCTTGAGGTCGCGACCAAGCCATTCAGCACCATCAAGAGCTTCAATGGCTTTTGCTTCTTCATCTTCTGAACTCATTTCCACGAAAGCAAAGCCGCGTAAACGACCTGTTTCACGGTCAGTGGGTAGTTGAACACGCTTTACAGCACCATATTCTGCAAATACTGCACTTAGCGCATCTTGTGTAACATCATAGGAGAGGTTACCAACGTAAATTGACATCAAATGTCTCCAAAATCATAAGTTTGTAGAGATTTAGATTTCGGAGAGAAGTCTGTAATACCAAAAGGAAAAAGCCTGTCAATACTAAAAACAAACACTGTCGCCGAATTAATTCTCATTTCACTTCCCATGATGACATATGGAAGCAAATTTCTGGGTAAAAGTTTGAAAAACTGTTATAAAAAGTTATATAAGTGGTTAATAGCTAGATGCTGGCTGGTCTAAAAACGGGTGAGGCTCTAGTGAACCGCACCCACGAGATCAATTAATCGACTCTCTTTTCTAAATATTGACCAATCATCAACTGCTCACCAGCACGGGAGATAATGGTTTGTCTAGTGCGGTATTTGCTACCAATTAGCTTTAACTCTTCTTCAAAGACCGAACCGTTGTACTCAGTTCGCAAACACATTGTTTTAGGGTTAGAGAAATAATACTGAGCGGTGACTGGTTTGGATATGGCAAAACCGCGATCGCGATACAAGATATTTCCTAAAGCTCCAAATATTGTTGAACCTTGCGACTCTTTCTTTGCCTTCAGCACATCCATACTTTCCCATATAACTGCTGCACCACAGATCAAACTACCTGTATCAGGCAAATCGTGCATCTGAGCTAAGTTTTGCAATTCATCACAGCCCTGCTGGAGAAAATTGATTGTAACTATACTCTCCATCTCCTTGGTTTCTCCCTTGGGTAGGGTGTAGTAGCGCCGTTGAGATCGCCACTTACCTACCGATTCCTGGAAAAATTCGGAAATCTGGGCTTCATCAGCAGTTTGGGCAATTTTTAATAATGATGTCACTTGCTACTTTCCTGTCCTAAATATATATCGCCCTCTTTTTTGCTGTTTATGCGATGTCTACGACGGGCTACGCCTACGCTTGACCATATATACAGTATATACAGCTTTATAAAAAGCAACTTATGTTTACTATTCTTAATATATTTGATTGAGCGTAAAAATTACTAAGTATTTTACTATATTAAATTTGTTTATTTTAGCCATAAGTATAGCTACTTAATACTGCCCATTTTAGAAGTAGGGGTGTGAAAGTCCCGTATCTTCAGTACACGCAAGTCTTCTACTAAGGGCAGATTGCAAGAAATTTAAAAATATTTATACTGGGTTAAGAATTGCATTGGAAGCTAAAAAGCTGCTAACTCAATGTAATGAGTTAAAGTGGTGAGAAATTTTTTTGAATAGAAAGTAATTTTTGATACAAAATTCTGCAAGAAGATAACCAATTGACTCTCGCCGCTTTTCACTACTTATAATGTCTCAAAATTACTTGGTAATGCACGGCTGTTTAACCCAAAAAGCTCCCCAAATACGAGAAAAATAAATGATTTTGGACAGAAATAAGCCGCACGAGCAGGCGAAAATCTCACCTTTGGCAGCCGCTAACCAGGTAATTAATACCCCAGTTGTTAAGACTGATGTGGCTGTTGCAGATACAAAGAGTAGCGTTGACACAAAGGTGTCTTCCCCTTTTCCATTCATATTATTGATTCCCTGTTTGCTGGGCATAGGACTGCTGACAGCGAATTGTGGAGCGCTACCCAAGGAAGAACCAGCTGATGCACAATCTCAGAGTCCTGGTAGTGGACAACGTGGTGGTGCAACGGCTGTAGATGCGGCGATCGCTCGAACTGATACGCTGCAAACACAACCAGAGTATACAGGTAATACAACACCCTTCCGAATTGTATCAGTGCGATCGCAAGTAGAAGCCCGGTTGTTGGCCTTGAATCTAGATGTAGGCGATGCAGTAAAGCTTGGGCAAAACGTCGGGCGATTGGACGATGCCATACTTTCGACAGAATTAAAGCAAGCAGAAGCAGAACTAGCAGCCCTCAAATCAGAAGTAGCTAGGGCAACCAATCAAGTAAGCAATGCCCGTGCAGACGTTGAACGAGCGCGCCTAGAAGTAGTACAAGCTCAGGCAGACTCAGAACGGCAACAAAATCTATTCAAAGCTGGAGCGATCGCTGAACAAACTGCCCAGCAAGCACGTACCCAGGCAAAAACAGCCGCCCAGGCACTCCGGGCAGCCCAAGAACAGGTTCGGACACAACAGCAAGCCGTCGCCGCCGCCCAAGGTAGAGTACTTGCCCAACAGGCATTGGTTGCCCAAACCAAAGAGCGCAGGTCTTACGCTCGGCTGGTATCTCCCATCGCTGGCATAGTCACAGAAAAAGTGACAGAACCAGGCAACCTTCTGCAAGCAGGTAGCGAAGTCTTGAAAATTGGCGACTTTAACCGCGTCAAAGTTGTCGTCCAAGTTTCCGAATTAGAACTGGCACAAATTCAAGTTGGGCAGTCTGTACAAGTCCGTTTAGATGCCTTCCCCAAAGAATCATTAATTGGCAGAGTTACGCGCATTTCTCCAGCTGCCGATGCCACAGCTCGCTTAATACCTGTAGAAGTAGTGATTCCCAACACTCAAGCCAAGATTGGTAGTGGACTGCTGGCGCGAGTCAACTTTGAAACCCAGACTCAACAGCGCGTAGTAGTGCCGCAAACAGCTATTCAAAAACAATCAGGGGCAGCAAAGGGAGCAGAAAAAGAACAAGAAAACCCATCGGGGACGCTATTTGTGGTGAAAGACACAGAAGGCAAGACGAAAGTAGCGACACGTGCAGTTACTTTAGGAAAAAGGGCTGATAGCAGAGTGGAAATTTTATCCGGTTTGCAAGCAGGAGAGCGCTACGTTGTTCGGAGTGGTAAGCCGTTAAAAGAAGGTGACACTGTAAGTCTTTCAATTCTTTCAGAAAAGCAATAGTAGGGTGAGCAATAACCACCATACCAAAGAAAAAAGTACTCAGTAGTCAGCACTTATCACTTAGTATCATGCAACAGGCAAACAATAATAATGGCAATGGCGGATTTAGCCTTAGTGCGATCGCTATCCGCCAACACATTGGCACACTCATGCTCACCGTGGCAGTAATTGTCATTGGGGTATTTTTTCTCACAACGATCCAAGTCGATCTTCTACCATCAATTACCTATCCCCGAATAGGGGTTCGGCTAGAAGCCCCTGGTATTTCACCAGAAGTAGCAGTAGATGAAATCACCAGACCCTTAGAAGAAGCTTTAGCAGCAACCGAGAATGTAGTACAGGTTTTTTCCCGCACCCGTGAGGGACAGGTAAGCCTCGATTTATACTTCCAACCAGGGGGCGATATTGACCAAGCCCTAAACGATGCTACTGCTGCTTTTAACCGAGGTCGAGGACAACTGCCAGATACGATAGAGGAGCCGCGCTTATTTAAAGTCGATCCTTCTCAATTGCCGGTTTATGAATTGGCACTGACCTCTGCTTCCTTGCCAGGTAAAGAGTTACGCGTATTTGCTGATGAAGAGTTAAACCGTGAACTCAGTGTGGTGCCGGGAGTCGCTTCTGTTGATGTATCTGGTGGTGCAGAGGAAGAAGTACGGGTACTTGTTGACTTAAACCGATTGCAAGCTTTGGGTGTCGGGTTAAATGATGTCTTAAATGAATTAACAGCCCGTAACCAAGATACTTCTGGTGGTCGGATTCTGGGGCAAAATTCCGAGCCATTAACTCGGACTGTCGGACGTTTCCAAAATGCCAAGGAAATTGAAAACCTTTCCCTGGAAGTTTCTTCTCCTACTAGTGCTAATACCACTAATAGCAGTAATACTACTACCACTCCCACTACTACACCTACACCTTCCCGCCGCGTCTACTTGCGAGACTTTGCAGAGGTAATTGACGATACAGAAGAACAACGAGTATTTGTTTACCTCAACCGTCAGCCTGCGGTAAAATTTTCAATTCAAAAGCAGCCTGAAGCTAATACAATCACAGTTGTAGATGCTGTCAAGCGGCGAATTGAACAGTTACGGCAATCGGGTTTAATTCCAGCAGACATGACTTTGAGTCCCACCACAGATGAATCTGTCTTTATCCGCAATTCTTTAAATGATGTCATCTTTTCGGGGATTTCCGGGGCATTGTTAGCAGCAGCAGCAGTGTTGTTATTTTTGGGATCGTTCAGGCAAACATTTATTATCAGTTTGACGATTCCGCTGTGTACTCTGGCAGCGATCGCTTTAATGAGAATATTTGGTTTAACCTTGAATGTTTTTAGTTTGGCAGGCTTGACATTAGGAGTCGGTCAAGCAATTGATACATCGGTTGTAATCTTGGAGAACATTTCCGAAAAAACAGGGATGACTCCCAATCAGAGAGAGATGGAGGCAGGGGAGCAGGGGAGCAGAGGAGCAGAGGGGAAGGGAAGAAATTCCAAATTCTTTATTGATAGTGCGATCGCAGCTTCCCAAGAAGTAGAATCTGCTTTAGTTGCTGCTACTGGTGCCAACTTAGTTTCTGTAGTGCCATTCCTCTTAATTGGCGGCTTTATTGCACTGCTATTTAATGAACTGATTCTGACAATTAGCTTCGCAGTTGCAGCATCCCTTGTCGTCGCGATTACAGTAGTACCGATGCTGTCTTCTCGACTTTTGGGAATTCGCTGGTCTAGTCGGATTAGTGAATTTTGGCTGCTTAGACAGTTTAATCACCGATTTGAAGATGCGACGCGGGGATACGGTAACTTCTTAAGCAAGGTTTTACGCTATCGGCTTTTTGTAGTAACTGCTGCTTTGTTAATTTTAGGAGGCAGCAGTTTCTTCATGTTTGGTCAAATTCCCCAAGAAATTTTACCCCGCATCAGTACTGGTCAAGCTAACTTGAGAGCGCAGTTTCCTGCCGGTACACCTTTAGCAACTTCTGAAAAAGTTATGCAAATTGTCGATGACATTTTGCTCAAACAACCAGAAACCGAATCTGCTTTCACAACTGTGGGTGGTTCTTTGTTTGGTAGCAATACTACAGAGAATCCTTTACGTGCCAGTAGCACCATCAATCTAAAACCAGGCACAGATGTCGAAGCTTTCGTCAAAAAAGTAACTCAGGAATTTAACAAACTCAACTTAGCAGGAATTTTGCTGCGCCTCAATCCTGGTCAGGTGCGGGGTTTAATCTTGAGTAATTCTCCAGTGCAAGGGTCAGAAGTTGACGTGATTTTGCAAGGTGAGAATGAAGAAAACTTAACGCAAGCAGGCGCGCAAGTGCTGCAAGCATTGCAGGAAAGAGCAAAATTAGCGACATTCCGGCCAGATGCCGACCCCCGACAACCAGAAATCCAAATTCGCCCTGACTGGGAACGGGTTTCAGCTTTAGGGTTGAGCGCCGGGCAAATTGGTGCAACAGTTCAAACAGCAATTGAAGGTTCAGTGCCGACGCAAATTCAACGCGGTAATCGTTTAGTTGATGTGCGGGTGCAGCTAAATAAAGAAGCGATTCAGCGTCCTTCACAGCTAGAGCAATTACCGCTATTTACAGAAAACAATCAGCTAATCCGCCTTTCAGATGTTGCGAACATTCAAGAAGGTCAGGCGCCTGGTGAGGTGCAACGGATTAATCAGCGCCAAGCTTTTATTGTCGCAGGAAATCTCAGCGAGGGAGCTAGTCTTGGTGAAGCGATCGCAGAAGTAAACGAAGTACTCCAGGATGTAGACTTACCTGATGGCGTTTCCATTGTGCCTAGTTCTGCCCAAGAAACTAATCAGCAACTTCAGGATGCTTTAAAAACTTTGGGAGCGTTGGCAACGTTCTTAATCTTTGTAGTCATGGCGGTGCAATACAATTCGCTGATTGACCCATTGGTAATTATGTTCACCGTACCACTAGCGTTAGCTGGAGGAATTTTTGGACTTTACATTACCCAAACTGCAATTGGCGCAACTGTAATTGTTGGTGTCGTACTGCTGGTGGGAATTGTGGTGAATGCAGGGATTCTCATGGTGGAACTAGCAAACCAAATTCGGGATGAAGAAGGTTGTAGTCGCCAAATTGCCATCATGAAAGCTGCTCCTCAACGCTTGCGCCCAATTATCATGACCACAGTCACCACTATCTTGGGACTGTTTCCTTTGGCATTGGGCATCGGCGAAGGTTCTGAGTTTTTGCAGCCTTTAGGGATTGTAGTTTTCTTTGGGATGGCGATCGCAACAATGCTGACACTATTTATCATCCCTTGTTTTTATATTCTGCTGCACGATTTGCTTGGTGGAAATTGGGCAAAACCAGTGTTAACCCGATTGCGTGGATTTACGAAAAAATTCATTTAAATCCCCGATCGGGATTAACGCAAAAACAGTGTACACAGTTTATCGAATTACCCAAAACAAAAACCTCACCCTGTCCTGTGACGGACATCCCTCTCCTTACTAAGGAGAGGGACAGGTTTTGCGTAGCAGAACCAGGGTGAGGTTTCTTAATTCGCTTTAAAGTAAAGCGGCGTTGCATCGTTAACTAGCTGATGTCTGGTCTATAATCTTCTTAAATCTCTCAATCACATCCTTTCGGAGCAACTTGAAATCTGAATTTTCTATTTTATTTTCAGCTTGGTCTGTGCCATCAACGAGTAAGTGAATAAAAACTAATACCTCACTGCAAGGCATTCTTTCTTGTATGTGCTTTTTCTGCTTGAAAGCTTATGCTGATCCGTCCCGCCACAATCACTGACGTACCCGCAGTTTTACCAATGGTTGCTAAAATTTGTGCTTTGCATGAGTCTTGGGATTCTGCTAAGTATGGTTTTCTCCCGCATCCAGAACAGCGTTATGAGCAATGGTTGACGCGTTTGGCAAATAGCGATCGTAGTATATTTCTAGTATCCGAAAACGAAGGGCAAATTGCAGGATTTCTTGTAGCAACAATTGAGCGAGAAATACCAATTTATCGGCTACAGGAATTTGCTTTTATTCATGATATCTGGGTTGAGCCAGAATATCGCAAAAAGGGGATTGCGCGGCAGATGGTGATGCTGAGTGTTGAGCGCTTTCATCAGATGGGCGTCAAGCAAATTCGTCTTGATACAGCAATTGCTAACGAGGCTTCACGGCGGTTATTTGCATCTTGTGGTTTTCGCTTCAGCATTATTGAAATGCTGATAGAACTGAGTCATTAGTCATTAGTTATGAGCAAATGACTAATGACTAATGACAAAGGACTAACTAGCTAACAGAGTTTTTTCTAGAGAAGTCCAACGGAAAGAGCGATCGCCACCTCTCTCAATAACTACTTTTACTCGTGGTTCTAGCTGAGGCAAATTCGTTAAATACTCAAGTTCCTCATTAGAAAGAATATGCCCTTCAATAATCCACAAGACCAGCCCCTTTGATTTTGGTGGTAGCTGTTCTAGATGAGAATTGAGAATTGGCGGTAAATAGTACACATGACCTACTGCTGCACCACTACCAGTACTTTTTTTACCAAGATGAGGAGGTCTGACTCCATGAACTCTTGTGAGATACGCAGCTACATCACCCAGTCCTTTAGCAGTAATGTGGAGGGTAGTATAGCCAGCTGCCCGTAGTCGGCGCTGATATCGACCTTCATAACCCCCTTCCAAAGGTACATACACTCCAAGAGCGCCAAACTTTGCCAGATCGCGGATTAAACCGTTGCCAGTGGTAATTAGTGCCATAGATTTTCGTCTTATCCCACTTAGATATCTCTATTATTTACCCTGAATTGATAGATTAAAAGCATTTTTTTGGGTATTGAGAAGAGGCAGAGGGGCAGGGAGCAAGGGGGAAAGAGGAGGCAGAAGGCAGGAGGCAGAGTTTTTGATTTTTGATTTTTGATTTTTGAATTGATTTCTCCCCCTTGCCCCCTGCGCCCTACTCCCTTACTTCTTCCCCACTCCCTAAAAATAGCTCTATAAATTACTGGACAAACATAAATAAATAATTTATATTATTAGATTGTGACCAAAAACGCAAATTAGGTTGACTTTTTACTGTCATTCTGGGGTAGTGTTAGCATCATAAGCTAATGACTTAATCCAAATTGGATAATCTAGCTCAGAGCGATCGTAGACTGATAAACTAAGAAAGCTTTCAGGTCAATATTAGAGCTTATGGAAGAATAACTAAAGTTAATCCTAAGCTCCAAGGTACGTTTACTCCTGTGCCTCCAAAAAAGCAGGCAAAAGCTTAAACAATAGTTTAAGGTGTTTAAGGAAGTAAAACTGAGCAGCAATGTTGGTTTCATGGCATTACGTCAGTCTCAGTTAACGGATACTGGGCGGTAATAACCGCTTAAGTCCAACTGCAACACGGCAGTAGCCAATCTCCGGGAAGCCGCCCTTCGGGCGTGTACAAATCGGAAAACCCGCCGACAGCGCTGCCTCCAGAAAGTGCCAGAGCAATTGCTTGGACGAAAGCATTGCTGCACACAGCTTAAAGCTGTAGCGCCTTGCATTGATTCCAGAAGTTACTCCTTCCCAACGGGAAGAGACTTGTGGCTGTTCTGGTGATCTAATGAGTGAAGCTAAACAGATTCACCAAGCAGTAAGGACACGGTTTGTTGTGTCCGAAAGCATTTGGAGCGGTTTATTGAAACCATTCCAATTTTCGCAGGCTAACCCAGCCTAAACTGATACGTACAAAGCGTGTCCTCTAAAGTCCAATTCCAAGGTCAGCAAGTAGAAAGGAGAACCAGTTACTGTGTCTGTAGGTATTCTCGGCACCAAGCTGGGCATGACTCAAATATTTGACGAAGCAGGAGTATCTATTCCTGTAACTGTCATTCAAGCAGGGCCATGCACCGTTACACAAGTTAAAACGAAAGAAACCGACGGTTACTTTGCCATTCAAGTTGGTTATGGCGAAGTAAAACCCAAGGCACTAAACAGACCACTACTGGGTCATTTGGCTAAATCATCTGCCCCAGCATTGCGTCACTTAAATGAATATCACACAGATAGCTCTAGTGATTATGCTTTAGGTCAAGAGATTAAAGCAGATATTTTTAGTGCTGGTCAAATTGTCGATGTCGTTGGTACAAGCATCGGTCGCGGCTTTGCGGGAAACCAAAAGCGCAACAACTTTGGTCGCGGGCCAATGTCACACGGTTCCAAAAACCACAGAGCACCCGGTTCTATTGGTGCTGGTACAACACCAGGTCGTGTCTATCCAGGTAAGCGGATGGCAGGCCGTTTGGGTGGAAAACGTATTACAATCCGCAAACTGACCATAGTGCGAGTTGATCCAGAACGCAACTTATTGCTAATTAAGGGAGCTATTCCTGGTAAACCAGGCGCTCTAGTAAGTGTTGTACCTGCAAAAATAGTGGGATAGTCAAAAGTCATTAGTCAGTAGTCAGTAGTCATTGGCTAAGGACAAAAGACAAATGACAAATGACAAAGGACAAAGGACAGATAACAAAGATGGTTGAAAGCGTAGTTAAAAATTGGCAAGGAGAACAGGTCGGTGAGACGACCTTCGAGTTGCGCGTTGCCAAAGAAGGAACAGCGTCTCATATTGTGCACCGCGCCTTAGTACGGCAATTGACCAATGCTCGTCAAGGAAATGCCAGCACAAAAACTCGTGCTGAAGTCAGAGGTGGTGGCCGTAAACCTTGGCGGCAAAAAGGTACTGGTCGCGCTCGTGCAGGGTCTATTCGTTCACCATTGTGGCGTGGTGGTGGTGTGATCTTTGGACCAAAGCCTAGAGACTTCGACCTGAAGTTGAACCGCAAAGAGCGACGTTTAGCACTGCGGACAGCATTTGTCGGTCGTATTGACGACTTGATCGTAGTAGAAGAATTTAGCACCGAGCTATCTCGCCCGAAGACTAAAGAATTAGTGGCAGCGCTTGCCCGTTGGGGAATAGTACCAGAAAGCAAGGCACTGTTAATTTTGTCTGAAATTGCGGATACAGATAACGTTTATTTATCAGCCCGCAACATTGAAAATTTAAAACTAATTGCAGCCGACCAGCTAAATGTTTTTGATTTACTGCACGCTGACAAAATTGTAGTTACGGCATCAGCCCTAGAAAAAATTCAGGAGGTCTACAGTGCCTAGCTTTGACCCCCGCGACCTTGCCGACTTAGTACGTCGCCCAATCGTCACCGAGAAAGCGACCATCTTGATGGAGCAAAACAAGTACACCTTTGAAGTAATTCCAAAGGCATCAAAGCCAGAAATTAAGGCTGCGATCGAAGACTTGTTTCAGGTCAAGGTTGTAAAAGTCAACACCATCCTACCACCGCGTAAAAAGCGGCGCGTTGGTAAATTTATTGGTTATAAACCCCAATATAAGCGAGCAATTGTCACCGTCGCACCTGGGGATGAAGACAAGATTAGACAAGTTCTATTCCCAGAAGTCTAAAAAAGTTGTGAGTTAGGAGTTAAGAGTTACTGAACTCAACACTCAACACTCAGCAACGCCAGTTACTGCAACGGGGGGAACCTCCGCAACGGACTGGCTCCTCAGCACTTAGCACTCAGCACTTAAAAATATGGGTACCCGTTCTTATCGCCCTTATACCCCCAGCACTCGCCAAGTTACAATCTCTGACTTTGCGGAAATTACCAGAACCGAGCCAGAAAAATCCCTAACAACCTCGAAGCATCGCGCCAAAGGTCGGAATAATCACGGACGGATTACTAGTCGTCGCCGGGGTGGCGGACACAAACAACTTTATCGGATCATCGATTTTAAAAGGGATAAACATAATATTCCTGCCAAAGTCGCAGCGATTGAATACGATCCTAACCGCAATGCCAGAATTGCCCTTTTGTATTACCAAGATGGCGAAAAACGGTACATACTTCACCCCAACGGATTGAAAGTTGGAACAATAATTGTTTCTGGGCCTGATTCTCCCTTTGAAGATGGTAATGCCTTACCGCTCTGGAAGATTCCCTTAGGTACTAGTGTTCACAACGTAGAATTCACTCCTGGTAAAGGTGGTCAAATTGTCCGTGCTGCTGGTGCTAGCGCCCAAGTCGTGGCCAAAGAAGGTAATTACGTGACTCTCAAGTTGCCTTCAGGAGAAGTCCGCTTGATTCGGCGTGAGTGCTACGCCACCATTGGGCAAGTAGGTAACACCGATGCGAGAAACCTGAGTGCAGGTAAAGCCGGACGAAATCGCTGGAAAGGTCGCCGTCCTAAGGTTAGAGGTAGCGTCATGAACCCAGTGGATCACCCACATGGTGGTGGTGAAGGTAGAGCGCCTATCGGTAGATCGGGGCCTGTTACACCTTGGGGTAAACCCACATTGGGTGCGAAGACACGCAATCGCAAGAAACTTAGCAGCAAGTTGATTGTGCGTCGTCGTCGTAAGTCTTCTAAACGCGGTCGCGGTGGTCGTGAATCTTAAAGAGTTATAAGTTATGAGTTATGAGTTATGAGTTGAATCTAACTTATTAACTCCTCACTCCTAACTCCTCACTCCTAATTCCTAAATCCTAAATCCAAAATTGAACTATGGGTCGTTCTCTAAAAAAAGGTCCTTTCGTTGCGGATCATCTCCTAAAGAAAATTGAAAAGCTCAACGACAACAACAGAAAAGAAGTTATTAAAACTTGGTCAAGAGCTTCGACAATTTTGCCTCTGATGGTAGGGCATACCATAGCTGTTCACAACGGACGTCAACACGTTCCCGTTTTTGTAAATGAACAGATGGTAGGACATAAGTTGGGTGAATTTGCCCCGACACGCACCTACAGAGGTCATGGAAAAAGCGACAAAAAAGCAGGTAGGTAGTTATTAGTCATTGGTCATTTGTAATTTGTCATTGGTCATTAGTTATTAGCTTTCGACAAAAGACAAAGGATAAAGGACGAAAGACGAAGGACAAAATTGGAGAAAATTATGGCTACTAATACTACTGAAGTAAAAGCGATCGCTCGTTTTATCCGCATCTCGGCCTACAAAGTGCGTCGGGTACTCGATCAAATCCGCGGGCGATCTTACCGAGAAGCGTTAATCATCCTGGAATTCATGCCCTATCGCGCCACTGAACCCATCTTGAAGGTTCTCAGAAGCGCTGCTGCCAATGCTGAACACAACGCTGGGTTAGATCGGACTCAACTAGTGATTACTCAGGCTTATGCCGATCAAGGGCCGCCATTGAAGCGGTTCCAGCCAAGGGCGCAAGGTCGAGCTTACCAAATTCGCAAGCCGACGTGTCATATTACTGTGGCCGTTGCAGCCGCCCCAGAAAAATAAGCACGTTTACACGAATAAATTGCGTAAAGTAAGAAATTTTAGAGGAAGCATTCGTGGGACAGAAGATTCATCCAGTTGGTTTTCGCCTGGGTATTACACATGAACATCAATCCCGTTGGTTTGCTGTTCCTGATCGCTATCCAGAACTTCTACAAGAAGATTACAAACTCCGTCAATACATAGAACAAAAGCTGGGTAGACAGGCTCAAAACAACGCCGGAATTTCCGAAGTACGGATTGAGCGCAAAGCCGACCAAATCGACTTAGAAGTACGCACAGCTAGACCTGGGGTAGTAGTGGGTCGTGGTGGACAAGGTATTGAATCCTTACGTACCGGACTCCAAGGACTGTTGGGTAGCAATCGCCAAATTCGGATTAACGTAGTTGAAGTTCAACGAGTTGATGCTGATGCCTACCTAATTGCGGAATATATTGCTCAACAATTAGAACGTCGGGTTTCTTTTCGGCGGGTAGTGCGGCAATCGATTCAACGTGCCCAACGGGCGGGTGTCCAAGGTATTAAAATCCAAGTTAGCGGTCGCCTCAACGGTGCGGAAATTGCCCGGACAGAGTGGACTCGTGAAGGTAGAGTACCTTTACATACCTTACGGGCTGACATTGACTACTCTTATTGCACCGCAAAAACTGTTTACGGCATTTTGGGTATCAAAGTATGGGTGTTTAAGGGAGAAATTATTCCTGGACAGGAACCAGATCCACTACCACCAGCAAACCGCGATCGCGAACGTGACCCACGCGATCGCGACCGGGAACCCCGTCGCCGTCAACAACAACGTCGTCGCCAGCAATTTGAAGACCGCTCAAATGAAGGATAAATCGTCATTAGTCATTAGTCATTAGTAAATGGCAGATGGCAAATGACAAATGACAAATGACAAATGACAAATGACAAACCATGTTAAGCCCTAGAAGAACTAAATTCCGCAAACAACAGCGGGGACGGATGGAAGGACTAGCCACCCGTGGTAGTACCCTCAACTTCGGTGATTTTGCACTCCAAGCACAAGAACCTGCTTGGATTACCTCGCGTCAAATCGAGGCTTCCCGTCGGGCAATGACTCGTTATATTCGTCGGGGTGGACAAATCTGGATTCGGATTTTCCCTGATAAACCTGTAACCATGCGTCCTGCTGAAACCCGGATGGGTTCCGGTAAAGGTAATCCAGAGTTTTGGGTAGCTGTAGTCAAGCCAGGACGAATTTTGTTTGAAATTGGTGGAGTTTCTGAAGAAATCGCTCGTGAAGCGATGCGTTTGGCTTCATTTAAACTGCCCATCAAAACTAAGTTTATTGTGCGCTCTCAACCACAGGAGCAGGAGTAGCTTATGCCTCTTCCCAAGATTTCAGAAGCTAGAGAATTAAGCGACGAGAAGCTCTCTGATGAAATTGTCGCGATCAAAAGACAACTATTTCAGTTGCGCTTGCAAAAAGCCACCAGACAACTAGAAAAGCCCCACCAGTTTCGACAATTGCGCCACCGCCTAGCCCAATTGCTGACGCTAGAAACAGAACGCAAACGGGCAGCAAGTCAATCGGCTAAAGAAGCAAAGTAGGAGATTATGGCAGTTAAAGAACGAGTTGGCTTGGTAGTGAGCGATAAAATGCAAAAAACTGTGGTAGTCGCCATAGAAAACCGCGCTCCTCACCCCAAGTACGGCAAGATTGTGGTTAACACCCAACGATATAAAGTTCACGACGAAGAAAATCAGTGTAAAGTAGGCGATCGCGTTCGCATTCAGGAAACTAGACCCCTGAGTAAAACCAAGCGCTGGAAAATCACAGAAGTCCTGAACGTCAAGCCTACTTAAACCTCATCGTTGTTAGCAACTAACAACATTACAAGGGAGAATAATTGTGATTCAACCCCAGACTTACCTGAATGTCGCAGATAATAGCGGCGCCCGCAAACTGATGTGCATCCGCATCTTAGGCGGAGGCAACCGCCGTTATGGTTTTATTGGCGATAAAATTATCGCAGTTGTCAAAGATGCTACACCCAACATGGCTGTAAAAAAGTCTGATGTCGTGGAAGCAGTAATTGTCAGGACTCGGAAAGCTGTAAATCGTGACAGCGGCATGAGTATTCGCTTTGATGATAACGCCGCTGTAATCATCAACAAAGATGGTAATCCTAGAGGCACACGGGTTTTTGGCCCAGTTGCACGGGAACTGCGCGATAAAAACTTTACTAAAATTGTTTCTCTGGCTCCGGAGGTGCTTTAATGGCAACCAAACAGGGTACGCCCAAAGTATTCCACAAAATGCACGTCAAAACTGGCGACACCGTACAAGTGATTGCTGGCAAAGACAAAGGAAAAGTTGGTGAAATTATCCAAGCACTTCCCCAACTGAGTAAAGTCATCGTCAAGGGTGTCAACATTAAAACCAAGCACGTCAAACCTCAGCAAGAAGGGGAATCAGGGCGAATTATTACCCAAGAATTCCCAATTCATAGCTCCAACGTGATGCTTTATTCCACCAAGCAAAACGTTGCCAGTCGTGTTGGTTACACCTTTACCTCAGAAGGCAAAAAGGTCAGAAAACTCAAGAAAACTGGCGAAATTCTAGATAAATAGTCATTAGTCATTGGTCATTAGTCATTAGTTATTAGTAAAAAGACAAATAACAAAAGACAAAGGACAAATAACAAAGGACAATAAAAGTTCCCTGACCAAGCCCAGGGATATCAGGACAAAAAACTATGCCGACAACAAGACTCAAAACCTTATATCAAGAGACAATCGTCCCCAAACTGATTAATCAGTTTCAATATACCAACGTTCATCAAGTACCGAAGTTGGTAAAGGTTACGATTAACCGGGGTTTGGGTGAAGCAGCTCAAAATGCGAAGTCTCTAGAGGCATCCATTAACGAAATTGCCCTGGTAACAGGTCAAAAACCAGTGGTGACACGGGCGAAAAAGGCGATCGCTGGCTTTAAGATTCGTCAAGGGATGCCTGTGGGGATCATGGTTACTCTCAGAGCCGAACGGATGTATGCCTTTTTCGATCGGTTAGTTAGCCTGTCACTACCCAGAATTCGAGATTTTCGCGGTGTTAGCCCTAAAAGCTTTGACGGACGCGGTAACTATACTCTGGGCGTGAGAGAACAGCTAATTTTTCCAGAAGTCGAATACGACAGCATCGATCAAGTGCGTGGGATGGATATTTCCATCATCACCACAGCAAAAAACGACGAAGAGGGACGCGCCTTACTTAAAGAATTAGGAATGCCCTTTCGCGATCAGTAAGTTCATCTATAGAGGGAACGATGGCGGCTAACGACACAATTGCAGATATGCTGACGCGCATCCGCAATGCCAACCTGGCGCGGCATCAAACTACACAAGTGCCAGCTACAAAATTGACCCGAAGCATTGCCAAAGTGCTACGGGAGGAAGGCTTTATTGCTGAAATCGAAGAAGCAGAAGAAGGGGTAAAACGCAATCTGGTGATTTCCCTGAAATACAAGGGTAAAAACCGTCAGCCTCTGATCACCGCCTTAAAGCGAGTGAGTAAGCCTGGCTTGCGTGTTTATTCAAATCGAAAAGAATTACCAAGGGTACTAGGCGGCATTGGCATTGCCATTATTTCTACATCCAGTGGCATTATGACTGACCGCGAAGCGCGGCGTCAGAACTTGGGTGGCGAAGTACTTTGTTACGTTTGGTAGTCATTGGTCATTAGTCATTTGTCATTAGTGAAAGACAAAGGACAAAGGACAAATAACAAAGGACAAAAAGTCATGTCACGTATTGGTAAACGTCCAATTACTATTCCCGCCAAAGTTCAAGTGGCGATCGATGGTACAAATATTGTGGTGAAAGGCCCGAAAGGAGAACTTTCTCGCACTCTCAGAGATAATGTCTCACTCTCTCAAGAGGGGGAAATATTACACGTGAATCGTCGGGATGAAACTCGTACCTCAAAGCAGTTACACGGCTTGAGCCGCACTTTAGTTGCCAACATGGTCGAGGGAGTTTCCCAAGGTTTTCAGCGACGGTTGGAAATTCAAGGTGTTGGTTACAGGGCACAACTTCAAGGTCGTAACCTAGTTTTGAATATGGGTTATAGCCATCAAGTGCAAATTGAACCACCAGATGGAATTCAGTTTGCCGTAGAAGGTACCACTAACGTCATTGTTAGCGGCTATGACAAAGAAATCGTCGGTAACACAGCCGCCAAAATTCGTGCCGTTCGTCCACCAGAACCTTACAAAGGTAAAGGCATTCGCTATGCCGGTGAAGTGGTCAGACGGAAAGCTGGTAAGACTGGTAAGGGTGGTAAGAAGTAGAAATGAAACTTACTCGTAGAGAATCAAAAAACCGTCGTCATCGACGCGTTCGTGGCAAAGTTATTGGCTCCCCAGAACGTCCGCGTTTAGCGGTATTCCGTTCTAATGAGCATATTTATGCCCAGCTGATTGATGATACTCAGCATCAAACCATCGTGGCTGCATCGACCGTAGAACCAGAGTTGAAATCTAGTTTAGCGTCATGTGCAAACCGCGATGCATCGGTACAAGTTGGTAAGTTGATCGCAGTGCGATCGCTAGAAAAAGGCATCAGCAAAGTAGTCTTTGATCGCGGTGGTAACTTATATCATGGTCGTGTCAAAGCATTAGCTGATGCAGCACGCGAAGCTGGTTTAGATTTCTAAAGTCATTAGTCATTAGTCATTAGTTATTGGACAAATGACAAAGGACAAATGACAAATGACAACTGACAACTGACGTTCACCAGAGCATAAATTATGGCAACAGAGCGTAAAAGTAGAACAAAGCGTGCCAAAAAAGAAGAAACCACTTGGCAAGAGCGGGTTATCCAAATCCGCCGCGTAAGTAAAGTGGTCAAAGGTGGTAAAAAACTCAGCTTCCGAGCGATCGTTGTCGTTGGTAACGAACGCGGTCAGGTTGGAGTTGGAGTAGGCAAAGCTTCAGATGTAATAGGTGCCGTTAAAAAAGGCGTAGCCGACGGCAAAAAACACCTTATTGATATCCCAATCACCAAATCCAACTCCATCCCCCATCCCATTGATGGCGTCGGTGGCGGTGCGAAGGTGATGATGCGCCCAGCCTCACCTGGTACTGGGGTAATTGCGGGTGGTGCTGTGCGAACTGTGTTGGAATTGGCAGGAGTTCGTAACGTTTTAGCCAAGCAACTAGGCTCCAACAATCCACTCAATAATGCTAGAGCCGCAGTTAATGCCTTATCTACACTGCGTACCCTTTCTGAAGTCGCCGAAGATCGCGGTATTCCTATTCAAAATCTCTACATCTAATTTAGTCATTAGTCATTGGTCATTAGTCATTAGTGAATAACAAAGGACAAATGACAAATGACAAACGCCCCTACGGGTTCGCCAGTTACTCATGGGGGAGACCCCCAAGACCGCACTGGCTCACAAATGACAAACGACAAATGAGAACTTGATAAATTATGAGACTCCATGATGTTAAGCCGCAAAAAGGCTCCAAGAAACGCAAGAAGCGTGTAGCTAGAGGTATTTCTGCCGGTCAAGGCGCTAGTGCTGGTTTAGGTATGCGGGGTCAAAAATCTCGTTCTGGTAGCGGGACTCGACCAGGTTTTGAAGGTGGTCAACAGCCATTGTACCGCCGCTTACCTAAGCTGAAGGGCTTTCCGATTGTTAATCAGAAGATTTACACTACGATTAATGTAGAGAAGCTAGCCTCCCTTCCCGCGAATACAGAAGTAACTTTGACCTCATTGAAAGCCGCAGGTATCCTGACTGCTGTCAAAGGGCCATTGAAAGTTTTAGGTAACGGGGAATTGAGCATTCCGCTCAAAGTACAAGCGGCAGCTTTTACAGTTTCAGCTCGTAGCAAAATTGAGGCAGCTGGTGGTAGTTGTGAAGTCTTATGAGTGAGCCGGAACAGCGCACTTAAATGCAAGCCAACTCGCTGCCAGTGCTTGGTTCACTATAAAGGTAGCACTCTATGATCAGTCGAGATAAAGCCCCAACGGCTCAAGAAACTTTTATGCAGATGGCGCAGGCAGCTGGCCTCAGAGGTAGGCTGCTTGTCACCGTCGGTATTTTAATTTTGGTTCGCCTGGGTATTTTCTTACCCGTCCCAGGGATTGATAGACCGAGATTTGCCGAAGCCATATCGGGCAGTAATTCCATATTTGGCTTATTGGATATATTTTCCGGGCGAGGACTTTCGACTTTGGGAGTCTTTGCTTTAGGAATTTTGCCCTTCATTAATGCGTCTATTATCATCCAATTACTCACGGCGGCGATTCCAACTTTAGAAAATTTACAGAAAAATGAAGGGGAAGCCGGTCGGCGAAAAATATCGCAAATTACCCGCTATGTCACTGTAGGTTGGGCAATCCTTCAAAGTACAGCTTTTTCGGCATTATTCCTCCAGCAATTCGCCCTCAAGCCAGGGCCAATCTTCGTAGCTGAAACTGCGATCGCTCTGACTGCTGGTTCGATGTTCGTCATGTGGGCATCAGAACTGATTACAGAACGGGGTATTGGAAACGGAGCATCATTGTTGATTTTTGTCAACATTGTTGCGTCATTACCAAAAGCTTTAGGCGATACCATCGACTTGGTGCAAGTCGGCGGTAGGGAAGCAGTGGGTAGGGTGATCGTGCTGATCTTAGTCTTCCTCGCAACAATTGTTGGTATTGTGATTGTGCAGGAAGGAATGCGCCGCATCCCAATTATTTCGGCTCGTCGCCAAGTAGGTCGGCGAGTTTTGGCAGAGCAACGGAGCTATCTGCCACTGCGGTTAAATCAAGGCGGCGTGATGCCAATTATTTTTGCTGCTGCCATCCTCAGTTTGCCACTGCTGATCGCCAATTTTACTAAAAATGCCGATTTGGCGAATATAGTTAACACTTATTTGAGTCCAAGCGGTTCTAGCTCCTGGGTCTATGCCTTGGTCTACATGGTTTCCATTGTTTTCTTCAGCTACTTCTATTCTTCGTTGATTCTCAACCCGGTAGATGTGGCGCAGAACTTGAAGAAAATGGGTTCTAGTATTCCTGGAATTCGTCCCGGCAAGGCAACTAGCGAGTATATCGAACGCGTTTCCAACCGACTAACTTTTTTGGGTGCGATCTTTTTGGGCTTCGTTGCTATTATCCCCACTGCCGTAGAAAGCGCTTTGAATGTGAAAACTTTCCGGGGAATAGGTGCAACCTCGTTGTTAATTTTAGTTGGTGTGGCAATTGAGACAGCCAAACAAGTCCAAACCTATGTCATCTCTCAGCGCTATGAAGGAATGGTGAAATAATAGTGACGCGATTAATCTTCTTGGGGCCACCTGGAGCGGGTAAAGGAACACAAGCTCAAACTTTGGCTGAACACTTGAATATTCCCCATATTTCTACGGGTGAAATATTAAGACAAGCCATGAAAGAGCAGACTCCTTTAGGAATCAAAGCTCAAAGTTATGTTGATAGCGGCGAGTTAGTACCCGACCAGCTAGTGGAGGACTTGGTACAGGAGCGCCTCGATCGACCAGATGCCAAAAATGGTTGGATTCTAGATGGATTTCCCCGAAAAGTGACCCAAGCAGCTTTTCTGGAGAAGTTACTGGAAGCAATACATCAAGGTGGCGAAAGGGTAGTCAATTTAGATGCACCAGATGAAATTGTCATCGCACGTTTGCTAGCTAGAGGACGAAAAGATGATACCGAAGAGGTGATTCGTCGTCGTTTAGAAGTATACCGCGCTGAAACTGCACCTTTAATTGATTATTATGGCGATCGCAAAAAACTCCTAACAGTCAATGGCAATAAGTCCCAAGAAGATGTCACTAGTGAGCTACAAAAGGTAATCGCTTCCTGAAAAGAAGGGGAATAGAGAGTATAGAATTCCCTATTCCCCACTTCCCCTCCCAAGAAAAAGATCAATTTTAGCTAAGATATATTAATAAACTGTTGATATATTTCTTAAAATGTGTTTCTTTGCAGATGAAGCGCTGCAACTGAACACGAAATTGTTGAGTTGAGGAAAAAACAAATTGTCTAAGCAAGATTTGATTGAAATGGAAGGCACGGTTACAGAGTCCTTGCCCAATGCGATGTTTCGCGTTGACTTGGACAATGGCTTTAACGTGCTAGCACACATTTCCGGCAAGATTCGCCGAAATTATATCAAGATTTTGCCCGGCGATCGCGTCAAGGTGGAGTTAACCCCCTACGACTTGACCAAAGGCAGAATTACCTATCGACTACGCAAGAAGTAACTAGTAACTATATGTAGAGAATCTTACCATAAAACCATTTTTTTGACTGTTTATTAGTCATTTAACTGGATTAATTTCCCTAGAAATGCTATAATTTTATATTTGGAGTCAAAAAATAAAAGGCATGAAAGTTAGAGCCTCAGTCAAGAAAATTTGTGAAAAATGTAACGTGATCAAACGTCGTGGTCGCGTCATGGTGATTTGCGTGAACCCCAAGCATAAACAACGTCAAGGATAACGCTCTTACCAACAGAGCTAGTTGTAACACGCATATCATCATTAAAACGAAAAGACGCGATCAATCACGTTTTTCCAACCAACAGTAATTGCGACAACAATAGGGAGAGTTCATTGTGGCACGTATTGCCGGAGTAGACCTTCCACGCGATAAGCGCGTCGAGATCGGTCTGACTTATATCTACGGAATTGGGTTATCACGCGCTCAAGAAATTATAGCGGCAACTGGTGTGAATCCAGACATCCGCGTTAAGGACTTAAGTGATGCCGATGTAACAGCCCTACGAGGGGAAATAGAAAGCAACTATCAAGTTGAAGGCGACTTGCGGCGCTTGGAGTCTTTGAACATCAAGCGCTTAGTTGACATTGGTACCTACAGAGGCCGTCGTCATCGCATGGGCTTACCAGTTAGAGGACAAAGAACTCGCACCAATGCCAGAACCCGTCGAGGCAGAAGGCAGACAGTGGCTGGGAAGAAGAAGGCTCCAGGGAAATAATTTTGCAACGCTTGTTAATCCGAGCAAGTTTTACCTTAAATCAACTAAACAAGTATGGCGAGACAACCAACTAAAAAATCCGGGAGCAAGAAGCAGAAACGGAATGTACCCAGTGGGATGGCCTACATCCAGTCTACTTTCAACAATAGCATTGTCACCATTACCGATCAAAACGGAGATGTCATCTCCTGGGCCAGCGCTGGTTCTAGCGGTTTTAAGGGAGCAAAAAAGGGAACTCCCTTTGCAGCGCAAACCGCTGCTGAAAGTGCAGCCCGTCGAGCTATCGATCAAGGAATGCGCCAAATTGAAGTAATGGTCAGTGGCCCAGGAGCAGGTAGAGAAACCGCTATCCGGGCACTTCAAGGAGCAGGACTGGAAATTACACTGATTCGGGATATTACCCCCATTCCTCACAATGGTTGTCGTCCACCCAAGCGCCGTCGAGTTTAAATACTAAAACTTGGGCAGTGAGGGCAAAAAGTGACAGCCAGCAATGACCGCTTGAACGTCTAACGTGCAAACTGTCATTGAGTTAAAGCTTGGGCGACCAGAAGCGTGTCAGATTTTCCCACCGGGAAAGCTGTTAAGCTTCGGGCTACCCAAAATATTATTAGCGCCTGCAAGCTCAATAGAAGTGTCAAACTATACCGTAATTTTATACTAATAGTTTGATAGACCTATAATCTACAGGACATAAATTCAATTCTGGAGGCAATTGATTTGTCTGCTAGCAGCACCTTAGAAAAAGGGAGGCTCATCCGTGGCGCAGTTTCAAATTGAATGTGTAGAGTCGAATACCGAAGAAAGTCGGAACCATTACAGTAAATTTGTTTTGGAACCTCTAGAACGCGGTCAAGGAACAACTGTTGGCAACGCACTGCGGCGGGTTTTACTGTCTAATTTAGAAGGTACAGCAGTTACAGCAGTGCGGATTGCGGGCGTTTCACACGAGTTTGCTACAGTTCCGGGCGTGCGGGAAGATGTGCTGGAAATCCTCATGAAAATGAAGGAAGTTATCCTCAAAAACTATTCTTCGCAGCCTCAGATTGGGAGATTACTCGTTACCGGCCCAACAACAATCACTGCGGCGCATTTTGATTTGCCCAGTGAAGTAGAAGTCATCGATCCGACCCAGTATGTAGCCACCATTGCTGAGGGTGGAAAACTGGAAATGGAATTTCGGATCGAGAAAGGCAAAGGCTATCGCACTGTAGAGCGAGGACGTGAGGAAGCCACATCGTTGGATTTTCTGCAAATCGACTCAATATTTATGCCGGTGCGAAAAGTCAACTACAGTGTTGAAGAATCTCGTGGAGAAGGCTTGATTCCAAAAGACCGACTACTGTTGGAAGTTTGGACAAATGGCAGTATTTCCCCTCAAGAAGCACTATCTTCGGCCGCTGCGATCTTGGTAGATTTATTCAACCCGTTGAAAGACATCTCCCTAGAACCAACAGATACAGGTTCCGATATTCCAGACGACCCAACTGCCCAGATACCCATCGAAGAGTTGCAACTTTCTGTGCGGGCATATAACTGTCTCAAACGGGCACAAGTTAACTCTGTGGCAGATTTGTTGGATTATACCCAAGAAGACCTCTTAGAAATTAAGAACTTTGGGCAGAAGTCAGCAGAAGAAGTCGTGGAAGCTTTGCAGCGACGCTTGGGCATCACCCTGCCAATGGAAAGAGGCTCTAAACACCCTTAAGAAAAACCTTCATAATTCATAGTGCATAATTATGCGTCACCGTTGTCGCGTCAAAAAACTCAGTAAACCAGCCGATCAACGCCGTGCTTTACTGCGATCGCTCGCCACCGAGTTGATCCGTCATGGTAAGATCACCACCACCTTAATTAGAGCGAAAGTTCTAAGAAGTGAAGTGGAAAAAATGATTACCCTAGCCAAAAATGGCTCCTTGTCAGCACGTCGGGAAGCTCTTGGCTATATCTTCGACAAACAACTGGTTCACGCTCTATTTGAGCAAGCTCCAACTCGATATGGCGATCGCCAGGGCGGTTATACCCGCATCCTGCGTACCGTACCGCGTCGGGGTGATAATGCAAAAATGGCAATAATTGAATTGGTTTAAGTCATTAGTCATTCGTCATTGGTCATTAGTCATTGGTCATTAGTGAATAACAGAGGACAAGTGACAAAGGACAAATGATAAAAGACAAAGGACAAAATCTGTATGTTAGAAAGCCACCAGCCTACACAAACTCATCGAGTAGCCTTGGTAATCCAATACCTGGGCACTCATTTTCATGGCTGGCAAAGGCAAAAACAACACCGGACAGTTCAAGAAGAGATCGAAATTGCGATCGCTACTATTCTTGGGCATCATGTAACATTACACGGTGCTGGGCGAACCGATTCTGGAGTTCACGCTGCTGCTCAAGTAGCCCATTTTGAAGCTACAGGTTTCATTCCACCTCACAAGTGGGCAACAATCCTCAACAGCTACCTGCCGCCAGATATATTAATCAGGGCTTCAGCTAGTGTCGATAACCGTTGGCATGCTCGCTTTAGTGCAGCCTATCGACGGTATCGCTACACAATATATACTGAAGATCGGCTTAACTTGTTTGTAAGACCCTTCAGTTGGCATTATTATTATGCACCCCTGGATGAATCTTTAATCCAAGCTGCCTTGAAACCTCTCTTGGGAAAGCATCACTTAGCTGCTTTTCACCGTGCAGGCTCAAAGCGATCGCATTCCTGGGTAGAGGTGCAAGCAGCAGAGTGTCGTCGCAGTGGGCCATTTATCCATATTGAAATACAGGCAGATGGATTTTTGTATGGCATGGTACGGCTGTTGGTAGGGATGCTGGTAGAAGTAGGTTCTGGACAACGAACACTTTCTAGCTTCACCGAACTCTGGAAAGAAGAACGCCGGGAAGAAGTGAAATATGCCGCACCGCCTCAAGGCTTGTGCTTGTTGCGAGTCGGCTATCCCGATTTTCCCTTTCCGAAAGAGATTTGGTACGACACCTTGCCAAAGTTCGTCACTAGTCAAGAGTCATTAGTCATTGGTCAGTAGAGACGCGATTAATCGCGTCTCTACAAAGGTCATTAGTGAATAACAAAGGACAACTGACAAATGACAAAAGACAAATGACAAAAGACAAATGACTAATGACAAATTAAAAATGACAAAGGACAAATGACAAATGACAACAGTTAAAACATACCTTCCTTCTCAAGCAACCCTTGAGCGTGAGTGGTACATAGTAGATGCCACCGATAAACGTCTCGGTCGCCTCGCCAGCGAAATCGCTCAGGTATTGAGAGGCAAAAAGAAACCCGAATATACACCCCATCTAGATACAGGTGACTTTGTAATCGTCATCAATGTCGAGAAAGTAGCAGTCACAGGCAAAAAGCGTACTCAAAAGCTTTACCGCCGCCATTCTGGTCGTCCCGGTGGGATGAAAACGGAAACTTTCGCTAAACTGCAAGACCGCATACCAGAGCGGATTTTAGAACAAGCTGTTAAAGGTATGCTACCTAAAAATAGCCTGGGTAAGCAGTTGTTCACCAAGCTGAAGGTTTACGCTGGGCCTACGCATCCCCATGATGCTCAAAAACCCAAAGAACTAAAAGTTAGTACAATTCCTGGAGAAGAAAATTAATGGTAGTAGCAGATGCTAATAGCGGTCGCGCCGTATACTGGGGTACTGGCCGTCGTAAGAACGCAGTAGCACGGGTGCGCTTGGTTCCAGGTACCGGTCAACTGACTGTGAACGGTAAAGATGGAAATTTGTATTTCCAATTTAACCCCAACTACCTGGGAGTGATCAAAGCACCCCTGGAAACTCTGGGACTAGAAAACGAATATGACATTTTGGTGAAAGCAGAAGGCGGCGGCTTGACCGGACAGGCTGATTCTGTTCGTTTGGGAGTTGCTCGTGCTTTGTGCCAACTCGACCCAGACAACCGCCCACCTTTGAAAACCGAAGGTTATTTGACTCGTGATCCGAGAGCAAAAGAGCGGAAGAAATATGGTTTACATAAAGCTCGGAAAGCACCTCAGTACTCTAAGCGTTAGGGAATTGGGCATTGATGAAGAAGGTGATAGGTTACAGGGGACAGGTGATAGTTATTCTGTTACCTCTAACCTGTTCCCTTCTTCCTTCTCCTAGCTGCAATTGAACGCTGAAAGTTATAATTTATATAGATTCATCACAAAAAGAACAATGGCTAAAGCTGATATTCACCCCAAGTGGTATCCAGATGCTAAAGTTTACTGCAACGGTCAAGTTGTTATGACCATTGGCTCTACCAAGCCAGAATTGCATGTAGATGTTTGGTCTGGAAATCACCCTTTTTACACCGGCACTCAGAAGATTATTGATACTGAGGGTCGAGTAGAGCGCTTCCTCCGCAAGTACGGCATGAGCAGCACTCAAACATCTGGCGACGAACAAGACAAAAAGTAGCGAGTTGGCTCTGCTGTTAACGACGGCCCTGCATCAGCTGGGTCGATTTTCATTTATATGCTCGAGCCAATTTGTTATTTTTTTAAGGAGCGATCGCACTCGTCATGGCTGAATCATACTTACTAGACAAACTAAAATCCGTTGAACAAACTTTTAATGAATTAACCCGTCGTCTTGGCGACCCCGATACCGCTAGCAATCCTGATGAGTATCAAGAAATTGCTAAGTCTCGTTCTTCTTTGGAAGAGGTTGTTGATACTTATGAAATTTGGAAAACAGCCCAAGAAGACTTAATCGGAGCGCGTCAGGTTTACAAAGAATCTGCCAGTGACCCAGAGTTGCAAGAAATGGCATCACTGGAAGTAAAAGAACTTGAAGAAAAAATAGAACATTTAGAGTCTCGCTTGAAAGTCTTGCTGCTACCACGCGACCCCAATGATGAAAAGAATATCATGTTGGAAATTCGCGCTGGTACTGGTGGCGATGAAGCAAGTATTTGGGCTGGCGATTTGATGCAGATGTACACCCGCTATGCCCAAACTCAAGGTTGGAAAGTTTCTCTAGTGAGCGAATCTCGCGGAGAAATGGGTGGCTGGAAAGAGGTCATTCTCGAAATTAAAGGTAATGACGTTTACAGCCAGCTCAAGTTTGAAGCTGGAGTGCACCGTGTGCAGCGCGTGCCGGCAACTGAATCCGGGGGACGGGTTCATACTTCCACAGCTACCGTGGCGATTATGCCAGAGGTGGATGATGTGGAAATTCACATTGATCCGAAAGATATTGAAATGACTACAGCCCGTTCTGGTGGTGCTGGTGGACAAAACGTCAACAAGGTGGAAACAGCCGTTGACTTAATGCACAAACCAACGGGAATACGCATTTTCTGTACAGAAGAACGCAGCCAGTTGCAAAACAAAGAACGGGCAATGCAAATTCTGCGGGCGAAGTTGTATGACATCAAGTTAGGCGAACAACAAGCAGCTGTTACTTCCATGCGGCGATCGCAAGTTGGTACTGGATCGCGATCGGAAAAAATTCGCACCTATAATTATAAAGATAATCGCGCTACCGATCATCGGTTAGGTCAGAATTATTCCCTTACCCCTGTTTTGGATGGTGATTTAGAGACACTTATCCAATCTTGTATATCTCTAGACCAACAGGAACGTCTCGCTGAGTTAGCGACTTCTGCCGCTAACTAATTTTTTTGTTAAATATCCCAATACGCTTGGGTTAAGGTTATTGGTATTTGAAGACGCGATAAATCGCGTCTCTACATGAGGGTTTTGTTGCTCATTCTAAACTTGTAAAACCACTTGTTGTACTGTTCCTTTTAACACAGACAGGTGGTTTTCTAATATTGCGTGGAGTATATCTTCTATTTCACTGGGATAATGGTAATAAGCAAATTCGTACTTCATTCTGGTTTAATTTTATTAGTGGCTATAAAGTTTTTACCTTTGCGGCGATATTGATTAATTTTGCGTGGCTTGCGAAACATGATGCACCTTCGATATTATTTCTTCGCAGCAAAGTCTAGCTACTAGCACAACTGCTGTAGCAAACTAAGTTTTTTGGGTTGGTTAAAGTATAGATGGGTTCGTCTACTAGCTTGATGCCTGTAGTTGCCGATTTACAACCAAAGATATAGCTTAGTACTAAAACACAAGGCTGTCAATATAAAAGTAAACTTGTAATATTGAAAGTAGACTTGTAAATAAAGTTGGCTAGCTATATAAGCAGTGAAGATCGAAAGCAAACAAAAACTGATTGAAATCATTAAACTAGCTCGCGGTTCAATGAGTCAGCGAGCGTTTGGTAAGCTTTTGGGAGTATCTGCTACTGCCGTTCAGATGTGGGAAAAAGGTGTGAAGGTGCCAGATACGGAAAATTTGGCTCGAATCGCATTGAAAGCAGGCTACACAATGGAAGAGTTAATCAGCTGCATAGATGGCAAGCCAATTCCAGAAACCTCAGATTTGAGCCTGATTCTGAGACAAATCCAGCACATGCCTTTGGCCCAAGTGGCTCAAATCGTTCAAGCTGCGGCAGATAGATTGGCGGCTGTAGCTGAAGCATCCGGGGATGAGGCGAAGGCTAGTTGAATATTAAAATAATTCGTAATTCGTAACTCGTAATTAAGTTTTTTAAGGGCAATTTAGGGGACTTCCAAATAAAACAATATCCCAAAACTAACGCAAAAATTCTCTTTATCTCTTCTCCCTCTGTGTCTCTGTGGTTCGTTTATTTGGATAATTTATTTCTTGGAAGTCCCTAGCATAAAATTGGCTCAAACTAGCTCGTGGTTTCTTGCTGTCAAGATTCAACTCTATGGATAAACCTTTTTTGTATGACCAAGACTTCTATGGCTGGACACAGCAGCAGGCTAAGGCATTAGAGCAGAGGCTAGTTATGGAACTAGACTGGCAGCACCTGCAAGAGGAAATTCAAGCTTTGGGGAGACAGGAATATCGGGAACTCGTGAGTCGTCTGAGTGTATTACTTGGTCATCTCTTGAAGTGGGAGTATCAACCCGAACAACGCTCTCGCAGTTGGTTTTTAACAATTCGAGAACAGCGTCGCGCCATCCACAGACATTTGCGACAGAACCCCAGCTTAAAGTCTCGAATCGAAGAAGCTTTGTTAGATGGCTTTGAAGCGGGAGTCGATTTGGCGCTACGAGAAACTAACTTACCATTACGAACTTTTCCAGAGCGTTGCCCCTATTTATTTGATGATGCGATCGCAGACAATTTTCTGTGCGATACTCGTCAAGACTGGGAAGGATAATTCCTGCCATTTTTCTTACGCTCATTTGTTACTTGGAGACACGTTATATTTGTCAATAAGTAATAGAAACTAGCTTTTCAAAATCTTGGTAATTAAAGCTTTGTTGCTTTTTACAAAATTTACCATATATATCGTAGTACACCTTGTTATCTTTAAATCTGAAGAAACATCCTGCTATAGGTAATTGCCCACCTTTTAGTCGAAAAGTTATTGTGTTTAAAGCATATTTTCCATACTTTTTAGCAAGGTAATTAAAACTATCAAAATTTCCATTTACAGCTTTTTCAAAGTCCAGTAAATCGTTCTGTGTGCTATTAGAAATTTGCAATATTAAAGGTGGTATATCTCCAAGGCTCTTGAGATATCTACTCGTAAATACTGCGTCTTTTTTTAGATATGCAATTATTTGATGATAATTATATAAAATACCAATTTCTGAACAAGAATTTGTTAAGTATCTCTCTAGCTGCTTCTCGTGATTATGTAAGTTTTCTTCTTCTCGCTTTACTTCCACAATCATCAGGGGAGAGTAATATGGTTTAAAATTTTTATTTTTGACAGTTTTATATAATTCTATATCATGATTATTAGACTCAACTTTAATATCAATTTCATTTGGGAACAAACCACTTTGATTTATCAAAAAGTAGATAAAGAATTGTCTAACCTTTTCTTCTGGTTTTCCGTCAAGAATAATTTCCTTGTCTCTAACTAAACATTTTGTATATTCTGTATAATTTTTATTATATATATTTAGTTTTTTAGATATTTCTTCACTTAAGCTAGTCATATCGTATATCGTAATATTTATTTAGTGAATAAAGAATATTAGGGATACAATAAAATTGCACCCCTTTATATTTACTATGTAATTTAAAATTACTAAATGTCTACTATTGTCCGAAAAACTTTAATATTTTAGTCACTAATTCTGCCCAATACTGTCCTGCTTTAATCTCTAAAAATGTATTTAGGCTAGGCTCAGTCTCTAATTCGCGCTTCCAAGTTTGACATACGTTATCTCCATATTTTTCACCTTTACGCTTTTCCCTACCCTTTTCATTAATTAGAGCCGTCCAGAATTCAGAATCTGTGCTTTGAGGTGATAGTTTTCTTCTAGCTTCGTGTTCGATTTGTACCCCTACTTCAGTGATAAAATCGTCATACAATGAGTTAAATTTTATGACTAATTCAGGGATAAATGTTTTTAAAGATTCATTTGCAGATGTAAGCTCAGTGAGAATATTTTCTAATTCATGTTTTGTTTGTTTTGTAAATTTTTTCAACATTTCATCTTCATCTGTTCCCTCGGCAACAACCCTCATATCGTAATATATGTCTATATTCCTTGGCTCATAGTATCCGAAGTTTCTATGGATAGCGTGTTTAGTATTCCATGCTCGATAAACGATACGATAATATTCAACATATTTGTCAATGAATTCCTTATAAACAAAAGTAGGTACTCTTTTATTTAAATAGCGTAAATCCTTTATCTTATGAATGTATATTAATTTCCGAATGGCCTGAAATTTTATTTATTTCCTTACTCAAATCTTGTTTCAAAGATGCAATCTCTTCTTGCCACGTTATCGTCAACATACTGTTTACCCTGTTTCGATGCTTACTTACTTGATATTTACAGTATGCCCATTATGGTTAAATATCTAACAACAGCCTCATAACACTACTAACCCCTTCTCTAGTAAGACTTTAGCCACTTGGTGATGAACAAGGCGATCGCTAATTTTCGCTGAGTTAAAGGTTCTGGTAGAAATAGGTAATGACTACACAAACTAAGTCCGTCTGCGTGGACTCCAGCAAGTTGAAACCCACGGAGGTGGGTTTTGTCTGTATAGCTGCGATTTCTAATCGCCAGTGCTAGGGTATTTTACTGGCAGTTAAGGAATAAATGGTTTTAAAATGGTGCAATCTTAAAATATTTAGGGGTGCAGCTATGTCGCTACGCAATGAGCCTTTAGATTGGCAACTTGAAACAAATAATCCTTATATACCAGTTTATCATCAAGGGAATTTGGTGGGATTTTTTAAACCAGAATATGCCAATGAAATTATTAAAATTTTAAATGAAGAAGAAGTTTTAAAGAAAGCGCTAAAAATGGCTTGTACTGATTTAATTAAAAAAATAGGTGGCGATACCAAAAAAGTCAATTATTTAATGGAAAAATATATAAAAACTAGTGAACGCCCGAAGCATGGAACTAGAGCGATCGCAGTTTTACTTCAGGATAGGCAAAAAGAGCTTGACTTGAGTAACCAGGAGTTTGCTAAGTTTTGTGACACCTTTAAATTATCTCCTACCGAACTGAATAATATTTATGCTGGAGAAGCATTTGATGATAGTTTATTAGCGCCCCTTTCACGTATATTAGGGATGGCAAAAGAGCAATTGCTGAAAGTGCGAGATGGTTCTGAAGAATCAAGTAAAACATGAACAGCAAATCAAAATTTTCAAATGAAATAAAATTGTGAAAACAGACATTATCTTTTATCGGCTGTTTCAAGAATTCCCTGATATTTTCTTTGAACTGATTGGTAATCCTCCAGAATCAGCTAGCCTTTATCAATTTTCATCAGTTGAAATCAAACAAACAGCCTTCAGAATCGATGGTGTGTTTTTGCCTACACAAGGAAGCGAGAACCCGATTTACTTTGTTGAAGTGCAATTTCAAGCTGATGGGGAAATTTATTCACGGCTAATTGCAGAAATATGTTTATACCTCCGTCAGAATCAACCGTTAAATGACTGGGGTGCTGTGGTTTTATACCCAAACAGGAATGTAGATACAGGAGATATCAAACATTACCGTGAGTTTTTCACAAGTGGGCGCGTCAGGCGCATTTATTTGGATGAATTAGGTGAAGGTGCATCACTTCCAATTGGCATTGCAACTGCTAAATTAGTAATTGCAACCGACGATATCGCAATTGTCCAAGCAAGAGAGTTGATAGACAGAACTAAGTCAGAAATAAGTTTACCACCAAAACAGCAGCAATTATTACAATTTATAGAGACTATTTTGGCTTATAAATTTCCCACAATGAGTAGGGAGGAGATGGAGGAAATGTTTGGATTAAGCGAGTTAAAGCAAACCAGATTTTATCAGGAAGCCTTTCAGGAAGGTGTTGAACAGGGTAAGGTTCAAGGCATCGAACAAGGCATTGAACAAGGTAAGGTTCAAGGCATTGAGCAAGGTAAACTCAGAGCAGTACCAGCAATGTTGGCAGCCGGGTTGACTGTAGAACAAGTAGCACAGGCGCTAGATTTGAGTGTCGAACAAGTCAGACAAGCCGCGCAGTAGGATTCTTCTGATCAAGGAGTAGAGGAATTGGTGGACTACAACATAGGAACTATGAGTTTCAAAGATACAAAAGTTTATCAAGAAGCATTTGAAGAAGGGCGTTTGGAAGGTCTACGGCAATCAGTACCTCGTCTATTAGACTTAGCGTTAACTATTGAGCAAGTTGCGGAGGGATTAGGTTTAACTATAAACCAAGTTCAAAACGCGAAACTCTATCATGATGGCATCCAAACAGGGGAGCGTAGAGCCAAATTACAATTAATACCCACCTTATTAAAATTGGGGGTGACTGTGGAACAAGTGGCAGAGGCATTTAGTTTCAGTGTCGAAGAAGTCAGACAAGTAACACAAAGCCAGCCTTGAGATAGATGTGGTAAATTTTATCCGTGGCTCAAGCCAAATTTGGTTTGCGGCTTCCAGACTTTCTCACGACGAATTTATAGTTAATTTTTGTTAATATTAGAGGCGGTGTTAGTACTTCGTCCTCAACCACCCACTCCCTACCTGAGAGAAACTTAATGCTGCGACTAGAACATATAAGTAAAATTTATCCCACAGGCGAAGTTCTCAAAGACATCAACTGGGAAGTTAAACCAGGCGATCGCATTGGCTTAGTCGGTGTCAACGGTGCTGGAAAATCTACCCAACTCAAAATCATCTCTGGGGAAATTGAACCCACCGCAGGCGAAATTATCCGTCCTAATAGCTTACACATAGCCTACCTCAACCAAGAGTTTGAAGTAGACCCCACCCGCACCGTTAGAGAAGAATTTTGGACTGTCTTCAAAGAAGCCAACGAAGTCCAGTTATCTCTGGCGCACATACCACAAGAGATGGAAACGGCTAGCCCAGAGGAACTGGATCGACTGATCGACAAGTTGGATCGGTTGCAGCGCAAATTTGAAGCCTTGGATGGCTACAACTTGGATGCACGCATCGGGAAAATTTTACCAGAGATGGGGTTTGGGCTAGAAGATGGCGATCGCCTCGTCAGTGCCTTCAGTGGTGGTTGGCAAATGCGGATGAGTTTAGGTAAAATTCTGCTGCAAAAACCTGACTTGTTGCTGCTGGATGAACCGACTAACCACCTAGATTTAGAAACCATTGAGTGGTTGGAAAATTACCTTAGAGGGCTAATTACGCCGATGGTAATAGTCTCCCATGACCGGGAGTTCCTTGACCGCCTCTGCACCCAAATTGTGGAAACAGAACGTGGCGTTTCCAGTACCTACCTTGGTAACTACTCGGCATATTTGGAACAAAAAGCCGAAAGTCAATCAGCACAACTTAGTGCTTACGAACGCCAGCAGAAAGAATTAGAGAAACAGCAAACCTTTGTTGATAGATTTCGCGCCAGTGCTACCCGCAGTACCCAGGCAAAAAGCCGGGAAAAGCAACTCGACAAAATCGAGCGCATTGAAGCACCCATTGCAGGGGTAAGAACTCTACATTTCCGTTTTCCCCCTGCACCCCGCAGTGGACGCGAAGTCGTGGACATTAAAGATTTAACTCATCTTTATGGTGATAAAATCTTGTTTTTGGCAGCAAATCTGCTAATTGAAAGAGGCGATCGC
This sequence comes from Nostoc punctiforme NIES-2108, assembly GCA_003326195.1. GTDB lineage: Bacteria > Cyanobacteriota > Cyanobacteriia > Cyanobacteriales > Nostocaceae > Nostoc > Nostoc punctiforme_A. The sequence continues at coordinate 82,192 of LXQE01000156.1, read as the reverse complement.
ATTGCTTTTCTTGGGCCCAACGGTGCTGGAAAATCTACCCTTTTGCGCGTAATTATGGGTATGGAACCACCCACAGAAGGTAGCGTTCAATTAGGGGATCACAACGTTATTCCTGGTTACTTTGAGCAAAACCAAGCTGAAGCTTTAGATTTGAACAAAACTGTCATGGAAACTATCCATGATGAAGTTCCAGACTGGGATAATCAAGAAGTCCGCACGCTTTTGGGACGCTTCTTATTTACAGGTGATACCGTATTTAAGGCAGTTGGCGCATTAAGTGGAGGAGAAAAAGCTCGTTTGGCGTTGGCAAAAATGCTCCTACGTCCCGCCAACTTACTAATTCTAGATGAGCCGACAAACCACCTAGATATTCCAGCGAAGGAAATGCTGGAAGAAGCGCTCAAAAATTATGATGGTACGGCAATTGTAGTCTCTCATGACCGCTACTTTATTTCTCAAGTAGCTAACAAAATCGTCGAAATTCGTGATGGTGAATTCCGCGTCTACTTAGGAGACTATCATTACTATCTCCAGAAAATTGCCGAAGAAAAAGAACAAGCAAAGTTAGCTGCAATAGAAGCCCAAAAAGCGGCTAAGAAAGCTGCAAAAGCTTCCACAAAAAGGAAATAAAGGATTGGATAACACCTTAGTAGTAGTGCTAAAACTCTACTACTAAGTAATCACTCCTTATTAGCGTTCAAAAAAATTACAGAAAAACTACTAAAAGTTAAAAACTATTTCAAAAAACTGCAAGTCCTTCGTAAAAGAAGTTAATAAGCAAAAATTCACTTGCGGCGTGGATTAGCAGTGGTATCATTCGGGTATTACAAAAAGTAAAGGGCAATTTTACTATGACCAAAGCACCTGTTGCTCCTGTGGTGCTAGTCATTTTAGACGGATGGGGCTACTGCGAAGAAACGCGAGGAAACGCCATTACTGCTGCTAAAACTCCCATCGTGGACAGTTTATGGGCCGCTTACCCGCATACCCTCATCCACACATCAGGAAAAGCCGTAGGGTTGCCAGAGGGTCAAATGGGCAACTCGGAAGTTGGTCATTTGAACATTGGTGCTGGACGAGTGGTACCGCAAGAACTTGTACGCATCTCTGATGCGGTCGAAGACGGTTCTATTGCCTTAAATCCAGCACTCGTCAAAATTTGCCAGGAAGTTCGCTCTCGGAATAGCAAGCTGCATCTAGTAGGGCTTTGTTCTGAGGGAGGGGTACATTCGCATATCACCCATCTATTCGGACTACTTGACTTAGCCAAAGACCAGCAAATTCCAGAAGTTTGTATCCACGCTATCACTGATGGTCGTGACACCGCCCCAACAGAAGGGGTAAAAGCGATCGCGCTGCTACAAGATTATATAGACCGTGCAGGAATTGGGCGCATAGTCACTCTCAGCGGTCGCTACTACGCGATGGATCGCGATCACCGCTGGGATCGGGTTAAACGCGCCTATGACGTGATGACCCAAGATGGTGTGGGTAGCGATCGCACGGCTGTAGAAGTCTTGCAAGCATCTTACGCCGAAGGGGTAAAAGATGAATTTGTCAACCCCATCCGAATTGCTCCCGGCGCAATAGAACCAGGGGATGGGGTGATATTTTTCAACTTCCGCCCCGATCGCTCCAGACAACTGACTCAAGCTTTGGTCAGTCCCACATTTAACGGTTTTGCAAGGCAGCAAATCACACCCCTGTCCTTTGTCACCTTTACGCAGTATGATTCAGACTTACCTGTGGCTGTAGCCTTTGAGCCTCAGAACCTCAGTAACATTCTGGGAGAAGTAATAGCTAATCACAGTCTGAATCAGTTCCGCACCGCCGAAACAGAAAAATACGCCCACGTCACCTATTTCTTTAATGGGGGTCTGGAGGAACCTTTTGCCGGAGAAGATCGGGAACTGGTAAGCAGCCCAATGGTAGCGACTTACGATCATGCCCCAGCGATGTCAGCAGTAGCAGTTACAGATGTTGCGATCGCAGCGATTCAAAAGGGTATATATTCCCTAGTTGTGATTAACTATGCTAACCCAGACATGGTAGGGCATACTGGTCAAATCGACGCTACCATTACAGCAATTGAAACAGTTGATCGCTGTTTGGGACGCTTATTAGAAAGCGTTATCAAAGCAGGCGGTACAACAATTATTACTGCTGACCACGGCAACGCTGAGTATATGCTAGATGAAGGGGGTAATCCCTGGACAGCTCATACTACTAACCCAGTCCCCTTAATTTTGGTAGAAGGCGAGAAAGTCAAAATCCCTGGATATGGTACAAATGTCGAACTGCGAAGCGATGGTAAGCTATCCGACATTGCCCCCACAATTCTAGAGATTTTACAGCTACCTCAGCCACCAGAAATGACCGGGCGATCACTGCTGAAAACAGCAGAATATGAGCTACAACGTACTCGCACTCCCGTGCAAGTAGGGCTGTAAAAGATTGCTGAGTTAGGAGTTTTAGTAAACTCCTAACTTCTGAATTCTGAATTCTGTTTTTTGAAACTTTTTATAAATGAGATTCCTACCATGACAGTTAGTAATATCGTGCAGGGCATTTGGGCATTTTCCGCCACTGGTTTGATTATCTTAGTTTTACTGCATAGCCCTAAAGGTGATGGCGTTGGTGCTATTGGCGGACAAGCCCAGCTATTTAGCAGCACCAAAAGTGCAGAAAACACCTTAAACCGAATTACCTGGGCATTGACAGTAGTTTTTCTTGGTTTAACAGTAGTTTTAAGTGCTGGTTGGCTGCCTAAATAAGGATAGGTAAATGGGGAAAATAACCCAACACCCAATACTTAACACCCTAATAAATTTAATTTCACGACGGTTAATTACAGCTCTTGCCTTTTTTATTGGCACAGGGCTATTAATCATTCTTACTAATCTTCAGTCGAGTGATGGGTTTATAATAATACCAAAATCTGTATATTCAGACTTAATAATTTCTCTCCCTCCATCATCTCCCCTAAAACCCCATCCCCTACCGCCCACACTTGCACAGTGGCAAGACAGCACAAACAGTGGTGACTACTTTTCCCAAATTACAATAACCCAAGTTGGTTATTTAGTCTGGTCACAATTTCCTATTCGAGTTTACGTAGAACCACCAAAAGCCATCAGCAAAGAACAAGCTAAAGCATGGGTTAATGGAGTCTTGCAGGGTGTACAGGAGTGGAGTACTTATTTACCTTTAACAGTAGTCGAACAGCCAGAAATTGCTGATATTACGATCGCGCGAAAAGCGCCACCTCTACAAATTTCCCCTGGTAGTAATATACCCCGTGCGCGATCGGCACAAACTACTTACGAGTTATACACCAGCAACAAAGTTTTATCCCACCGCTTCACCATCTTATTAAGCCCCAGTCAAACAGGTGAGTATCTCATTGCAGCTAGCCGCCACGAATTTGGCCATGCACTGGGAATTTGGGGCCATAGTCCGCTACAAACTGATGCTTTATACTTTTCTCAAGTTCGTAACCCGTCGCCTATTTCTGCCAGAGATGTAAATACTCTAAAACGGGTTTATGAACAGCCAACCAGTTTAGGATGGTCTTTAGTGGATAATTCAAAGATTAATTGATCGACAGGTAGACTATAAGCTCGTCACTACGGAAAAAATGCTAGTAATAGCGAAATAATGACAAATTTGTACCAACTTGTACTTGATACTAATGTACTGCTTAGTGGTTTACGATCTAACCGTGGTGCATCTTACAAACTGTTAACAATTCTTAATGATAGGCGTTGGCAGTTAAATGTCTCTACCACCTTAGTCTTCGAGTATGAAGAAATTCTCAAACGAGAAAAAGAGCAGCTTGGATTGAGCGATGAAGATATTGACAACGTTATTGAAGCTATTTGTAAAATTGCTAATAAATGTAGCATTTTCTATTTATGGCGGCCAGTAGCACGCGATCCTGATGATGATTTTCTCATCGATTTAGCTGTTGAATGTCAAGCCGACTTTATCATCACTTACAATCAAAAAGATTTACAAGACGCACAAAAATTTGGACTGAGGGTAGTTTCACTCAAAGAATTCTTGCAAATAGTAGGAGAAATCCCATGACTAACTTCAATGTACAGCTACCCGAATCTTTATATAAACAAATTGAAGCTTTAGCAGCCAGAGAAAATATTTCTATTGAACAACTTGCAACTATTGCCTTATCTGCACAAGTTTCCGCATGGATGACCAAAGACTATTTGGAAGAAAAAGCCAAAAGCGGTAGTTGGCAAAAATTCCAGCAAGTTTTGAATAAAGTGCCTAACGTAGAACCAGAAGAATATGATAAGTTGTAGCGACTTAATTTTATGGTATTGGTGAGTTAAAATATGAATCTGCCTCGCGCCAAGAATCAAAATTTAAGATTAAGGCAACCAATTTTTATCCAAAATTTGCTCTAAGGTATAAGGACATGATTCAGGTAAATTGGTGAGCTCTGTTTTCGCCTTAACATAATCTAAGGCATTGCTATAAATTCTGCTGAAATTATCCTCTAAATGTTTGCGTATATTGGTGCTTAAATCTTCATTTATTTGATTACGAAAACTAATAATTTCTGCTGCCCAATGATTAGCATTTCTTGGCTTTTCTAAATCCCAATATTGATAAAGTAATAAATGTCTAATAATTTGTTCTAATAAACTTCTTATTCGCCTTTTTTCATTTTTAGCCAAATCTTCCAATTCTTCTATTAAGTTTTCATAGTCAACGTCTGCTAATTGTCGATTTTTGAGACATTTAATAGTCTCCTCTAACCATTGCAGGTAATTGGATTCATATAATGTTTTTATGTCGATGATTGCAGTCATGTGTTCATTTTTTAGCTTTAATTTACTGTTATTTATTATTTCATTCTAACTAATTTATTAATTTTTGCCAATAATTACTTAGAAAAAAATATACATCGCACTGATAAATTAAGTCAGAAGATATCCAGCGACTCCCAGAAGAACAAGCAAGCAAAAGTTCTACTCTACCGTCTGTCAGTAATCCAAATCTCTCGCTGTTCCCCCTGAATCGATTGGACAGTTCCAAACCTTTCCTCAATTTTGCGTGGCAAACTGTATATCCCAAAGATGTAAACGCAATCTTCTTCTGGTTGATTTGTCAAAACACTAACTCTTGCTTCGTTATCTTGTAAACGCTCTATGAATATAGATGCACAAATTTCAACATCTTCAGGAATTTCATATACTTCCTTGGAAAAGGTGAATCTCTTCTCCAAACTATTTGCAATTTGGTCAATAACGTTTTGTTCGGGCAACGGATTTGTGAAGCAATAGAGGTATCTTCGGCAGCACTTTCCATGTTCTATCTGCTCTAAGTCAGGAATATTTATCACCTTTATCTGACTTGCGTGATACTTCATTTTTTTAACTCTAGATAGCCTTGTAAAACTGGTAAGAGAATTCTTAGTTAGGTATTTGTATTTTACCCGATCGCACTCATTGCCATCTTAAGATTTACAGTGCGATCGCACTTTATTCCCTTTCCTTACGCTCTACGACTTAGTGGTAGAGGTCGCTGTGCTAAAACTCCTTTATAAAGTTCTTCCAGCAGACTAATATTTTTACTAAGGGTATAGCGGTCTAATACACGCTGTCTAGCTTTTTGCCCCAGTAGGATTGTTAACTCTGGATGGTCTTGCAATACTGGTAAGAGCGTTCTYAATTGCGATCGCGCKGTTTTAGTAATAATAACTACACCTGCACCTTTTTCTAAAACTTCTCCATCTGCACCAACATCTGTTGCTAAACAAGCCAACCCACATGACATTCCCTCTAACAGAGATAGAGACAAACCCTCTACCAATGAAGGCAAAACAAATACATCTGCGCCCCGCAAAATTTCGATGCGTCGGTCTTCATCAGCGACAAATCCCAACCAGATAATGCCGTATTCTGAACCATAAAACGGCTCTAAGGAAGACTTCAAAGGGCCATCACCAACAATTAGTAACTTCGTACCAGGCCCCATTGCCGACTGCTTCCAAGCGCGGAGGAGAGCTTCGACATTTTTCTCTGGTGCTATGCGACCCTGATAGACAAACAAGCGTTCGGCTTTAAATTCTGCTTTGATTTTAGAAATTCCTGGAGAATACTTTGCGGTATCAACACCGTTGGGAATTACGGCAATATTTTCTTCTCTTACGCCCATCCCTGCCAATAATTCTCGCTGAATTTGAGAAAATACAATCACGCGATCATAGTTAACTAAAAAAGGCGCGTAGAGCTGATAAGCCAAAAGTTGTGTTCCCGATACCAGCTTTGCGCCCTTGCCAGCAAATGGTGTGTGAAAAGTGGCAACTAAGGGCAACCTCAGTTCCTCACAGATTTCTGGTAGAAAAAAGTCTAGAGGAGATAAAGTCAAGGAAGCATGGACTACATCTGGTTTGATTTCCCGCAGTGAATCAGTTAAAACTTTGGTGGCTTTAAAAGTGGGAATCGTGTAAACCTGGGACTTGTAAATGAAAGGTAGGGAAACCTCTCGAAGATTTGGCCAATTATCAGGTTCAGACTCTTCTTGGGCGAAGTGAAGAAAGCTAACTTGATGTCCCCTATCTAGCAAGGCATTTGTAATTTCTCGACTGTAGGTGACATTGCCGCAAAAGGGTGTTTTTTTTCCAATCCAGGCTATACGCATTCTTTATTTAGCTGTAATAAAAGCAGGTTTGAGCTATTACTTTTGTGTCCTTTGTGATTTATCTTTTATCTAGCTATACTTGCTGGTTTTTTTATTTATTAAAAATTCCCAAAACTTTCTACTAGTTTAAAAAGCTTATTGTCAGCTGATTAAACCAGTGGATTGATGGCTTTATTTATTTTAGTTATAAGTTGTTAATTTCTGATATTTCAACAACTTATTCCGACTAATGTCAGATTCATATCCGGCAAGTATGTGATAAATTTTCACTGACCACAGTTTACCATGAACACAAAAGCTTTAAGTAAATATTAATTACCTCAAGGTAATGAATAATAACTCCTGTTAGCTGATAACTACTTGTGCGAGTTATACCAGGTTAATATACCTCCTGAAAAGACGATCGCAGCTAATCCTAAAAAAACTACCTGTAATCCCAGAAAGGTTTCTGCGACACCAGCTAATGCTAAAGGTAAGGAGAGGGCAATATTAATTACATTATTCTGCAAGCCAAAAACTTTACCACGCATTTCTGGAGGTGTTTCTGTTTGGATGGCAGTTTGCATAGGAATTCCGACTAGTGCCCCAAAGATGCCTACTAGCGCTACCAGTAACAAGACAAGCCACAGTTGAGTTGTAAATACTGACAGACCAATCAGGGATGCGGCCATACCCATACAACCACACAGACTTAGCTGAGTATAGGAGAAACGTTGACCAAATTGACCAAGAATTGTTGCTCCACCCGCGATACCAACACCGCCAGCTGCTAGTAAAAAGCCAAACTGGGAGGCTTTCATATTGGGAATTATTTCTGCCATCCGAACGGCTAGAACAGTTAATGCTGCAAAAACAGAAAACAAGATAATCAGTTGAAGCAAAGCATTACGGACGCGATGATTTGCTTTAAGGTAGGCAAAACCGTCCCGCAAATCAGAGAATACGTGAGGGAATTCTGTATCGGGGTGGTGGTGTTTTTCCTTAGTTGCCAGCAGGAACAAAATTAGCCCTGCGATCGCATAACTGCCACCTACTAAAAGTTCTTTACCCAAACTACCACTACCACCGATTTGCAGCCAAAGTCCATCAGCGATCGCTAACAACGGTTCTCCAACGGCAAACCCAACAATCACCGATGCCATCATCGTTGTTGTGTAAAGCGAATTAGCCGAGAGTAAATGCTGTTCTTCTACGATTAAGGGAATTACCGCCTGTTCTGCCGGAGCAAAAAACTGCGTCAAAGTCGAAACTAAAAAAGTCACACCCAAGATAATTACAAAACCCACTGGCAGCACTCCTATAGGTTTCCAGTCATGAGTCAACCACACCAGGAAGGGAATTGACAAAACTAGGATGCCGCGCCAAATATTCGTTGCTACCAGTACAGCCTTTTTCGACCAGCGATCGACAAACACACCAGCAACGGAACCAAACAATACGGCTGGAATAGTAAAAGCCATCATCAAGACTGATACCCAACCACTAATACTCTGATTACTTCCTTGAAACTGAGTATTAATCAAGGCAATCATCAAGACCAAATAAACTTTATCTGCTAGTTGAGAGAAAACTTGACCGCCCCAAAGAGCCAAGAAATTAGGATTTTTTAATACAGGTAAAAATCCTAGCTGTTTTACATTCCCTGCAATAGCTTCTCCACCTGAACCAGACCCATCTAATTTCGGTAATTCTTTTTCTGGAATAGTGGCTACTGGCAAATTATGCCCATTGCCAACGCCGTTGCTATCTACCTCAGTAGTGGTTAATTTGTCTTCTGATTGTGTTTCTGATTGGCTTGGAAGATCAGTTTTTGGGATCTCCTCTGTCCAACTTTGATCGTTTTGAGAAACGTCTTTTGGGGACATTTCTTGGCCATTTATTTGACTAGGTGTACACTTGGGAACAGCACTCAAGTGATTCCTAACTATAGGATCTGATACCCTATTCTGTTTTTTGGCGAGGTTAGGTGACAAAGGCAGGATTTTTTTATCCAAATCAGACGGTTGCATCATGGTTGGCAGCAAAATAAGAGTCGATCAAGGTAGCAGAGCGAATAGGGCGACCTAATTGATACTGAGCATACTGGCGCAAAATCTGCTCAACAGATAACCAGTCATGATCTCTAGCACCATCAATTTGCATTATCTCTGGTTGTGACAGATGTTGAAGCAAAGTCAGTTCCATAGCACTTAGACGGCAAGAAATCACAGGTATTTCTTGCCGATGCACAACAACTGTTTGGGCATTGGGGAGCCAGTGCGTTGCGGAGGTTCCCGACGATCGAGTACTCGCTAACGCTGCGCTATCCGTTGAAGCAACTGGCTTCATTGGGAATGGGGCATGGGGCACAGGGAATTGGTCATTAATCTCCCCCTCCTCCTCTGCTCCTCTGCTCCCCTGCGCCTCTGCCCTCATCTCCTTTTCCTGTTTTCGTAAGCGTTCCCTAGCTTCTAAGGAAACCGTTCCACCCGCAGGGATGCTAAATCCTACCTGCCAGTTGGGGTCTGTGAAGTCTGGCTTCAGGGAACGTTGAGATAGACAACAGATTTGCACTTGTGGCGTCAGCCCTGCTAAGGCTAAAAGGTGAAATACACCATGAGCCAGATGAGCTAAAACACCAGATGGATTTGCACTAGACACCGCCTCTAAGCGATGGAGATGTTCATTGAACAAATCATAAAGTTCTTCTTGGGGTTGTTCGCTCAAAGCTTCACACAGAACTATTTCTGCTAAATATTGACTGGCAGCCAGCTTTCCCAAATCTTTAGCTAAACCAGGATAAGTTTTTAAAGTCTGTGCTTGAGTAATTTTATCAAGCGATCGCCCTTTGGCAATCAATAGTTCATTCACAACGAACATTCCACTCCTACCGCCCAGGCTGGAGTTGTGCTTACGTGACCCTGGAGCCACGGCTCGAATTAGACCGAATTCTCGTGTCAAAATCGTCACTATTTTATCCGATTCTCCTAGCGCCTGGGTTTTAAGATTAATACCAGTTGCTTTGTAGGTTCTACTCATTAGTCATTAGTCACTAGTAGTTATTTAGTCATTAGTCATTGGTCAAGGGTCATTTAGATTAGGACAAATGACAAATGACAAAGGACAAATGACAAATGACTATTCACCCTTTCCCAGGTTATCGCGCTGACGGATCAAATCCATACCGCGAGATGTGCCTAATCTAGTAGCACCCGCTACGATTAAGTCTAGGGCTTGATTGATAGTGTGGATACCACCTGAAGCCTTAATTCCTACCCTTTCTTTTGCCAATTCCTGCAAAAGTCGTACATCTGCCACTGTAGCGCCACCATTCCAACCTGTACTAGTTTTCAAGAATGCTGCTCCCGCCTCCATAGCTATTTCAGCAGCTATTTTTTTCTCTGCATCTGTCAACAGGTTAGTTTCCAAAATCACCTTGACCGTTTGCCCAGTCTCTTCGCAAATTTCGGCAATTTCCCGGTGGACTTCTTCAGTTTTGCCAGCTTTCAACCAGCCCAAGTTCATGACTACATCCAACTCAGTAGCCCCACTATCCGCCGCTTCTTGAGCTTCATACAGTTTCACGGCTGAAGTCGTTGCACCAGAAGGAAAACCAATCACCGTACAGACTTTGGGGTTTTTACCGTGGAGGAGTTCTACTGCTTGCTTAACATTAGCGGGGAACAGACAAACCGCCGCAAAGTTGAATCTATATGCTTCTTCACACCATTGTTCAACCTGCTCTGGAGTAGCCGTTGGCATTAACAGGGAGTGATCGATGAATGGCGCAATATCAATGTCTGGATAGTCTGCTGCCATCGTGTCTTCTGCCAGTGATTGATTATTAAACTTTATAAAAAATTAAAACATTTCTTATATATATATTAAACCACATTTATTACGAGTTTATTCTGAAAACAAGCTGCTGAGTTGTCTTTAATATTGGCTCTACAGATATCCCGGAATTACTGCAAGTATTTAAGTTGACGCTAAGTAGTAGTAATACTAGGAATATCAAGAGTATTTTTTACACTATTTCCTAAGAAATTAATAATAGTTTGGGCCAATGCCTGCGATGCCAAATATGGGACACCATTACCAATAGTTTTAAACATATTAGTAAGTGACATACTTTCTGGAAGTACAAAATTTGCAGGCAAAGATTGGATAGCTAAAGCTTCTGCTACAGAAATCCGCCGGACTTTGTAAGGATGTAAATGTACTTCATTATTTCCATAGCAAGCTGTCGGAGAGTAACGCCATCTATGTAGACGCTTGAAGGACTTTTTAGAATCATCTCCTTCATCAATAGCAGCAAATTTTGTGATACCTGCCCTTGGTTGAAAACAGTTTTCAGCATTGGGATGTTTCAGAACGTTATTTTTTCTAAACCAGTATTCAACTGTCAGTTGTTCAGGTATGCCATCAGGACAAGGTATTAGAGAATTTTCCTTGAATGGTTCACACTTACACCAGGGATAAGAAAAAACTTTTTCTTGAGGATATAAAATGTAATTATTCCAAGGGAAAGTTTCTTCAGAAAGTAATTTTTTAGCAAATGCAATTTTCATTTCCTGAAGACAATTATTTTTGAAGCCAATTAGGATAATTCTTTCTCTATCCTGCGGTACACCATATTCGATAGCATTAATTAATCGCTCTGTTAATATATAGCCTGCTTCGTGTAATTGTTGCTTGAGCAATTCAAAAAATAAACGGTGTTTTGTTGTCTTCCATAAACCTTTAACGTTCTCAAATAAAAAGAAATCTGGAAGATTGCGGCAAATTAATTCAATATATGCAGCGGAAAGTTTACCATTATCTCCTAAACTTCCTCTATTTTTCCCACCAATAGAAAAATCAGGACAGGGAGGGCCACCGATGAAACCAATTATATTATGAGATTTGCGGCAGTCTTTGACTAATTCTTGAAGGTATTGTGCTTCTTTTCCGACAATAAGTTTTGTGACATCTGCTGCTTCACCGTGATGATATCCATATTCAGGCGATCGCATTTTCAGAACTTCCCGTGAATGGCGATAAGCGGCGATGAATGGGGCGAAGATTTCATTTACATAAACAATATTAAAACCGCTGGTTTCAAAACCTAAATCTAGCAAACCGGAACCAGCAAAAAAAGAGAAAATACAAGGGCGATCGCTCATGGAATGACTAGTAAGCTCAAAAAGTATTATTAATATTCAGATTCTATGAAAATAGGTTATGTCCGTAACTTCTAGGAAGAATTAGTACTAACTATCCAAATTTGGGCTTAAGGGTTGACAAAACCTAATATACTTACTTAGGTTTTCTACGTAAGTACCAATCAAAAATGAACAATTTAAAGACTGCTTAAATAGTAAAAAAATTTCACAGGTTCTCTAAGTATTTCATCTCAAAGTTTACTCAATCTTTAAGGAAAATCCCTGACAGAAAAAGAGTCTGGAGTCACAATTAAATATAGGGGTTGCCAAGCCCAAATGATATTGCAGACAAATATTTGTCATTAAATAAAAAACCGGCGTACTTCAGACTAAATTTTTATGCGGATTTTAATTTACTCCTACAACTACTATCCAGAGCCAATTGGTATTGCCCCTCTGATGACTGAATTAGCAGAGGGACTAGTGAAACGTGGGCATGAAGTGCGCGTAGTTACTGCCATGCCTAACTACCCTGAGCGGCAAATTTACCAGGAATATCGGGGCAAGTGGTATGTCAACGAATACAAAAATGGCGTTCAAATTCAACGCAGTTACGTTTGGATTCGTCCACAACCAAACCTATTAGATAGGGTGTTACTAGATGCTAGTTTCGTCGTCACTAGTTTTCTACCCGCCCTCATCGGTTGGCGTCCAGACGTAATTCTCTCAACATCGCCATCATTGCCAAGTTGTGTACCAGTTGCGCTTTTAGGATGGTTACGTGCTTGTCCTGTAATCTTAAATCTACAAGATATATTACCAGAAGCAGCCGTCCACGTCGGTCTGCTGAAAAATAAATTACTCATCCAGTTGTTTACATTATTGGAAAAATTTGCCTACCGCAGCGCCAGTAAAATTAGCGTCATCGCCGATGGGTTTGTGGAGAATTTGCGAGCTAAGGGTGTAGAAGCTCACAAAATTGTGCAAATTCCCAACTGGGTTGATGTAAATTTTATCCGCCCTTTGCCTAAAGAAAATAACCCTTTCCGCGCAGCACATAATCTGAATGGCAAATTTGTAGTCCTTTATTCTGGTAACATTGCTTTAACTCAAGGTTTAGAAAGCGTCGTCAAAGCTGCTTCTGTATTGCGCCATATCCCAGATATTGTCTTTGTCATCGTTGGAGAGGCAAAAGGTTTACAGCGATTGCAACAGGAATGTCTAAACTGCGGCGCAGATAATGTCTTGCTACTGCCATTTCAACCCCGCAAAGATTTGCCACAAATGTTGGCAGCTGCGGATGTTGGCTTAGTGGTGCAAAAGAAAAATGTTGTATCTTTCAATATGCCATCAAAAATTCAAGTGCTACTTGCTAGTGGAGGGGCCTTAGTTGCCTCTGTCCCCGACAATGGTACGGCAGCAAGAGCCATCAGGCAAAGTGGCGGCGGAGTTATCGTTCCTCCAGAAGATCCCCAAGCTTTAGCAATGGCAATTTTAGATTTGTACCAAAATCCCGAAAAAGTCAAAACTCTGGGTTACAAAAGTCGCCAATATGCCGTTGAGCAATATGCTTTTGAGCAAGCTTTAAATCAGTATGAGTCATTATGTTACTCATTGACAGCAGAACGCAGAGCAATTCAGTCTAGAGGCATAGTTACGAAACAAGAAGTTTAATCTTTGCAGAAAAGTTATGTTGCATCTGTAAAAATTACAATTATGCCCTCATATCTAAGTAGTAAGAGATTTTGAGGGTAGCTAATTTTACTATTAAAAATATAGCGATAGACAAGAAGGTTTTCAGGTGCATTGTTAAACTAAAAATTTCACGGCTTCACTTCATTCCAACCGTGGACAATTAATTATAAAGTATTTAACAATACTAGTGTTTGTACGTATAAAAATTGCACTTTTGCTAGACCAGTCATCAGTATGCTGTGTTGTATCCTAATTTTTAGCAGACAGTATAAAGCGTAGATGTATAGTGACCTGCGAATTACTAGCTTTACATTACTATGCTGTTTGATGAATCTGTGATTATTTTCGCTGTCAATTCTTGCTGAAAAGCTATTGGTTGATTTATCGCTGCACAATAACCATCAGCAATCAACTGTTGGGGATATCGAAATCTAAACAGCCAATTATCAAACTCGGCCCATAGACACCTGTTTTTTTGTTAGTATTCAAAAAAACCTATTGACACATTTGTCAGATCAATTGTTTGTTGTTTGTAAGTAAATGTCAACAATTGTTTCAAAAGGAAGAAAGCACCTGAGGTTTAATGACTGATTATTTCCAAGGAAATTTCCCATTGCAATCTGTACCACTGACTAAGAGTGCGGTAATAAGCCACGGCCAAACCGAAGAGGCGAGCGAAAAATTAGCTGCAACGATCGCTGTTGCGGCATCGGATCGCAAAGCAGGTGAGATTATATTGCTCAAAGTAGCAGAGGTGTCTTACCTAGCTGATTACTTTGTGATGATGACTGGCTATTCGAGGGTACAGGTTAGGGCGATCGCTCAAGCAATTGAAGGAAAAGTCGAAACTGAGTTGCAACGGCGTCCCTTAAGGACAGAAGGAAAAGTCGAGGGGAGTTGGGTACTACAAGATTACGGTGATGTGATCGTTCATATCATGATGCCCAAGGAACGGGAGTTTTATAATTTAGAAGCGTTCTGGATTCATGCAGAGCGTATTTCCCTTCCAGAATCTGATGAAGGTGAGGGTAAGCCAACATGATTAGGTCTTCGGTTTCTAATTGCCCAGTTCCTACAGACCAACAACCGCTTAATGAATACGAAGAGTTAAAAACTTCCTGGCTGTTTCGTGATACCACTTTAGATTGGCGCGAGTATATCACGAAACTTGTTTGGATTTGGGGTTTATCTTGGCTCTTCGCAGGGCCGATAGCTGCGGCAAGTTTTCCACCTCACAAGTATATTGCACATTTTATTCTTTGTGGTGCAGCCGGAGCGAGTGTCGGGTTAGTGCTGATACTGGTAAGATTGTACTTAGGCTGGTTCTACGTGTGCGATCGCCTTTGTAGTCCCACAGTATTTTATGAAGAGTCCGGCTGGTACGATGGTCAAACTTGGACTAAACCAGAGGAAGTTCTCAACCGCGATCGCTTAATTGTTGCATACGAAATTAAACCCATTCTGCGGCGGTTACAATTTACCTTCGCTGGCTTGGCGGGAATGTACGTTACTGGTACTATAGTTTGGCATTTGTTTTAAAAAGTTATTAGTCATTGGTCATTAGTCATTAGCTAAGGACTAATGACCAATGACTAATGACTAATTTAATTAAAAAAGGTAATAAATATAAACCCATGACAATGGGAAAACGAACTCAAGCCGCAGCACTGGAAGTCCGGTTGCTGCGGGAAGGTATTATTGAATCCAGGCATATAGTTCAAGCTGTTGTCTGCGACGAACGAGGACGGGTTCTAACCGTTGCCGGAAATTCTGAAACTGCTGCATTTATCCGTTCAGCGCTCAAACCATTTCAGGCACTCGCAGTCACCACCACAGGTACACTGGAACGCTATCAACTCAGCGATCGCGACTTAGCAATTATCACAAGTTCCCACAAAGGAAGAATCGATCAAGTCCGACAAGTATTTAATATCCTTTGGCGGGCCGATCTCGATCCAACTATACTCCAGTGTCCAATTCCTGAAGGCAAACGGAGTCCTCTGGAATACAATTGCTCTGGAAAACATGCGGGAATGTTAGCTGTTTGTCAGCAACGCCATTGGCCCTTGAATAACTACTTGGATCGCAAGCATCCAATACAGCAATTGATTTTGGGCAAAGTAGCAGAGTTGCTGCGAATGCCAGCAGCAGAATTTATCAGCGCTCATGATGACTGTGGCGCACCAACTTATCTGATGCAACTCGGTCACATGGCATCTTTATATGCACTGTTAGCCTCTAGTACCAACTTGGATATGGAGCGGATTGTCCGTGCGATGACTCATCACCCCGCAATGGTCGCAGGAGATGGAGAATTTGATACGGAACTGATGCGCTTAACTCCAGGGGAACTAGTCAGTAAAACTGGTGCTGAAGGAGTGCAGTGCATTGGTAGACTCGGTGAAGGCTTGGGATTGGCAATCAAAGTCATGGATGGGGCAAAACGTGCAAAATACGCCGTGGCTATTCACTTACTCCAGCAAATGGGTTGGATTAGTCCCAGCGCCGCCGAAAGCCTCTCAGAAAAGTTTGTCACGTTGGGAAAATACAAGCGTTTAGAAGTAATTGGAGAATTATCATTTTTGTAGTTGCCAAACTCTTGACTATAGGTTACTATAAATAAGTCGAGAGCAACGCGGGATAGAGCAGCCTGGTAGCTCGTCGGGCTCATAACCCGAAGGTCAGTGGTTCAAATCCACTTCCCGCCACCACATAAAATATAAAACAAAACCCTACAATCAGTGAAGATTGCGGGGTTTTGTTTTATTTTGATCTATTCTGGAAGAAATAGCCATCCAAAAAGCGCGGAGAATCATGGTTGTGAAGTTGCAGCGACCAATTTTAGTGGGAGGATTGGGACTTTCCTTTTCCCTGTGGATGTTGGACAGTTGGCACGATTCTATAGTGCAGGTGGGTGAGTTCGGTTTGTTGAGTGCCTTAGCTGTAGGTGGTGGTTTGTGGTTATTCCAGCAAAAGCGCCCTAAAAACAGTTTAGAGCAGCTAGATGGTATGGTGGTGGATCGAGCGACTGTGGAAAGTGCGATCGCTAAAACTGAAACTGTAATTAACCAGCTGGCACAAGAAGCAGAAAACCACACAGCATTAGAGACACTCAGAGAACAAGTTGCCCAATTGTTGTTGGAGTTAGACAGGCAAGAAATTAAAGTTGCTGTAACTGGCGGTAAATCCGTGGGTAAAAGCACTTTAATTCAAGTGCTACAAAATCTAGAGACACAAAATTTCGTATCTCTACAAGAGACACCACCTTTATTTAGAGAAGTGGGTGAAAACTCAGATGCGGCTATTTTGGCAGAAGTAGCAAAATCTGATTTCGTTCTATTTCTGACAAATGGTGATTTGACAGACTCAGAATTTCAAACCTTACAGCAGCTAAAAGCAGCAAATCAGCCTAATATGCTGGTTTTTAACAAACAAGATCGGTATTTAGCCGATGAAAGCGCCAGCATTTTGCTGTCATTAAAACAGCGGATGCAGGGAAATGTAGTTGCAACTGCGGCCTCTCCAATTCCCATCAAAGTCCGAAAGCATGAGGCTGATGGTGCTGTGCAAGAGTGGATGGAACAACCAGCAGCAGATATCCAGCAGTTGACGCAACAGTTGGGTGAATTGGTACAACCGGGACAACGGCTAGTTTGGCTAACAACCATGAGAAAAGCCGGGTTGTTGAAAGCTGAGGCTAAAAACTGGCTGAATGGAACCAGACGCGATCGCGCCACCCCAATTATTGAACAATATCAGTGGATAGCTGCTGCTGCTGCCTTTGCTAACCCAGTACCAGCCTTTGATATTCTGGCAACTGCGGCAATTAATGCTCAAATGGTAATGGATTTGGGTAATATCTATCAGCAGAAATTTTCCTTGGAACAGGCGCAAACTGTAGCTGGAACAATGGGAAGTTTGATGCTGAAACTAGGTTTAGTTGAACTTTCTACCAAGGCGATTAGTACTGTTCTGAAAAGTAATGCCGTTACCTTTGTGGCTGGTGGCGTAGTGCAGGGAGTCAGTGCAGCTTATCTGACTAGAGTAGCAGGGTTAAGTCTAGTTGAATATTTCCAACAGCAGGAAATAGCAATAGATTCTGGGACTGGTTTGAATTTGGAGAATTTGCGGCAAACCTTGCAAAAGGTATTTGGGCAAAATCAACAGATTGGTTTTTTGCAGGGATTTGTTAAGCAAGGCATGAAGCGTTTGTTGCCAGAGGTGCAGCAGGTTGAAGTAGTTAGTGTTCAGAAGGCGATGGGATAATCTCATACACAGGATCGCCAAATTTTGGATTTTGGATGGAATGATTCAAAATCCAAAATTGGTTTTAAACCCTGATGTTAAGAGTGGATAAAAAATACATAAATATCTCTGTTTTAATCAAAAGGATTCATCCGTGGGATCGGTCTAAAATCTCAAATCCAAACTTGGCTGACACTTGCGTGCTGCTGTAAGTAAACCTAAAATTTACCCAAGCCTAAAATAGGCTTGGGTGTATTTAAGAATATCGTGAGAGTTGCGAGTTCTCAAAAAATTGTGAATAAGGATAATTAGCTAAACAGCACCACTGTTTCTATTAAACAGAATAGCTATAGTTTTGAAAATTAGCTTTAAATCGTACACTAAACTCCAATTTTTTTGATACTGCAAATCCAGACGAATTACATCTTCAAAACTACGGACTGTAGAACGTCCATTTACTTGCCATTCGCCAGTCATACCGGGTTTTACATCTAAACGTTGCCACTCTGGTACTTCATAGCGTTCGACTTCATCGGGTGTAGGTGGTCGGGTGCCTACTAAACTCATCTCTCCTTTGAGGACGTTCCAAAATTGGGGTAATTCATCAAGACTAGTTCGCCGTAACAAGCGCCCTATCTTAGTAATTCTGGGGTCATTCTCATTTTTGAAAAAAGCACCTTGCACTTGGTTTTTAACTTGGGATTTCTTCGCTTCCGCATCCACACACATAGAGCGGAATTTCCAAATCTTAAACCGCTTACCCATCCAACCACAACGAATTTGACTAAAGAAGATGGGACCGGGATCATTAATTTGAATAGCGATCGCAATTGGAATAAACAAAATTCCTGTAATTAATAAACCAATCACTGACCCGATAATATCTAAGAACCGTTTCATCCAAGATGCCATAGAAGGGTGCGTAGTGGGTAACTGCTCTACTTTACGGGAAGTTGTCTTCCGATTATCTACTATGTCATCTTGTTCTATTAACGACCCATCCCCCACAAGCTCTAAAGGAAAAACCTGATCTAACCCTGTGAGTTTTAGAACTGCCATGACCTGAGGTGTTACATTCCGCAGTGTTAATGTAATATCCTTAGCCTGAGCATATTTAAAATTACTTACCAGGGCACCTAAACCACTACTATCGATAAAAGTAGTTTGGTGAAAATCAATAATGATTTGCTTGGGATGTGAATTGGGCCCAATTAAGCCTTGGCAGGTTTGCTTAAAGCCTAAAGCCTCCAGCACGCTCAACCGCGTCGGCACCTGCACTATAGCAATGTCGTTTAGGGAATTAACTGGAAAATCGACCTCTGTCGGTTGGCTAGTCATGAAGCTCTGCACTTTCGTTGCCATGTATAATGTAATATGCCAAACATTAGTTTGTCCTACAAAATTACTTAACCTAATATCGGAATTAGTGGTAATCAGGACTAACTGCTATTTACCGAGGCTGAGATTGGAGATCGCTAGCGACGATTCACAATAGAACAAGAAGCCAAAAAACATCCTTGCTGTTGTGCCGACGCAGCGCGATCGCGTTGCTCTCATCAAATGATTGCTAAAAATACGGTTACACCTACCGCACGCCTGATTGAGGTCTTTTCTGCCATTCAAGGGGAAGGATTGAATGTAGGGACACGTCAGATATTTATTCGTTTTGCTTTGTGTGATTTGCGCTGTCACTTTTGCGATAGTGCCCACACGTGGAGTGCACCTACAACTTGTCGGATAGAGCGATCGCCTGGATTGCGCGACTTTGAAATCCACTCTAACCCCGTCCCATTACCCATATTAATCGAATGGGTGGAACAGCAAAATCTGCCTTGTCTACACGATAGCATTAGCTTAACTGGCGGCGAACCACTTCTTCATGCCTCATTTCTAACGCAGTTTCTACCCCAAGTGCGAGCCATAACTGGTCTACCTATATACTTAGAAACCGGCGGACATCGCCCAGAACAACTAGCAATGATTATCCCATACTTAGACTCTGTAGGTATGGATTTAAAACTGCCCAGTGTTAGTGGCGAAAGTCATTGGCAAGAACATAGTAAATTTCTCCAGTTATGTTATGACTCATATTTAAATGTTTTTGTCAAGATAATTGTGTCTCAAAACACAGATCCTGCCGAGTTGGAACGTTCAGCTTCGTTGGTGGCAGAGGTTAGTCCAGATATCTCAGTATTTTTACAACCTGTTACGCCTTTGGCAGTATCAGAACAATTTTCTCCAGTACCTGCACTTGCGCCTTCCAGCGATCAAGTTTTGACGTGGCAAGCTTTGATGAAGGGGTTTGTCAAGCACGTGCGCGTGATCCCCCAGACGCATAAAATGCTGAACCAGTTGTAAAATTTTAGTTTGATAAAGATGTAGTCAAGAAAAAAGTAAGATTTTATGAAATGGTGATTGGGCTGTTGCCGCTAATTAGGGAGGCAGTAGCCCCTTTACTACCAGCAGGGCTGATTCATTCCATTTCAAACAGAATTTGTCAAGATGGTGAGGGAGAAAATTGTAAGTAAGGGTGACGATAAGATGAACATTTAAGCACTTAAATACCAGTAAAATAGTTCATTCTATCGGCACGCTGAGAACAAAACAATCAATTTTTAATTGCTATAACCCTTGATTTTTAAAGCTCTTTGGGTAATGAAACAGCCCTCCATCTCCCTTTACTAGGCAGTCTAATGAGCCAAATCAAAAGACCACTAAGAGGCTTTATTACGTAAAATCTTGCCTCCCTGACTCGGAGAGAAACTTGAACTTTAGTTCAAGGCAGGGAGAGGTTCGTCAAACTCAAATTGATTTAGGTATTTCGGGGGTAGGCAATACCCACCCAACCTAATTTTTGGTTGCTATAGTGCGCCCTCATCTGGAGCTTTGGATTTAGCTTTTGCCTTATTGGCACTGCGTTTGAGGGCAGAGAGTCTTGCTTCGTATCTCGATCGTTGGCGCTTACTAGGAGTATTATCAATCAGGGTTTTCAAGGCGCTACCGAGACTCTTGTAGGCATTGGGGAGGCTATAACCAAAACGAGTTGCTAAAGCGATCGCTTTCTCATCAGCATTGAGCAATTCTCTTAGTTGCTTTTCCCCATTATTCTTTTGGTACAGTCGCCAGCCTGACACGCCACAAAGCGACAAAGCTAACACCAGCAGCAATCCATCTTGTACCCACAATTCCCCTACAGCACCACCTAAACCAATGGCTAGAGCTGCCATTTCCCAACCATCTTTAGGAATTGTGTCATTTTGAACGCGAGCAACCTCATGCCAGAACAGCAGATTACGCTGATCCATTGCGAGGGCATCCCATTTCACCAAATCAATTTGAATTTCTACCTGGTCTTTACCAATTTCTTCGCAGCGAACCAGGGGTGGATTGACCTCAGTTGTGCCTTCAACCGTGACCCAGCTTTGCAGTTCTGGTGGTAGTAAAGCTTTCAACCGCCGGAGTTCGCTCATTTCCGCTTTGGCAGAGGAGGTTGCATAGGATGTCATAATATCCAGCCCCAGAAAATTTCAGTATATAGTGAGGGTATCACTTTGGAGTATAGCTATTTAAGTGATGATCCGTCTCACTCACTAGGAAAACTTCCTCGCTTTTTTCGTGCTTCCATTGCTTTTTCTAGTAAATCTAACAATCCTGGGGCTTCTTCTTGGATACTGAGTAATAGTCTTTCCCCAAGTTCTATATTCCCCGGATCGACACCTGTTGCCATCACTTCTTTTAGGCGAGGTATTGCTATGCCATCGACAATCTGAATTAATCCACTCAGACAACGGTGAAATTGTTTTTCTGTGAGAATCGAGTCTTCTAAAGGAAACTCAATAATGGCACGAATTTCACCATCGGATGGGTCATACTCCCATTGCAACATTTTGGTTTCCCAGGAAATGGCAAGCATTGTTTGGAGTATAGCTGCCTTGTGAGGATGCTCTTGGATTCCTCCCAGAACTTGAGGGGCAAATACCCGAAAAAATTTTCCTTCTTCATCCAGTTGGACAACTATTAGGAAATCTTCTAGGTTATCAGCCTCCACACCTGTTATAATTCGGTCTTCCTCATCATCAAAACGGTAGTCCCAACCAAGGTTGTCTAAATAGTTGGCAATCTGTTTGAGGTTAGCTCCCATAAAAGCCTCATAAGGAACGTGGAGCAGTTGTTACCAGACCTAGTTTAACCTGCTAGGGGTAGTTGTTTGGGTTGGTGTGGATACTTCTAATCCCATAGAAGTATGCAATTAGGTTATTGGGCATGAATTATGGGGCATAGGGTATTGAATAACCAGAAAAATAGACGAGCATTCGGCGCTATGAATGATATTTTTTGAATTACTATTGCTCATTCTTAAAGAAGCAACAATTACTATTTTTCTAATTTTAGCCAGTGAGAGGTATAGCAATAAATCGCTTAAAGCTTAATATTATTTTAGAGTTTGAATAAATTTATTAATATATCAAGTATGGTGTCATGATTTGTAATTAAACTTGAAAGCTGAAGCCAAATTGAAATAATTTTTACATAGCATCTGAGGCTTTTGAAAATATACCTAAAAACTTCTAATACTGCTTTTAAAAACTAATAAATATAGCATATATATTGATACATTTTTATATTAAAAGCAACAAATTATTTTCACTAAACAATTGTAGTGAAAAATATATTTTTGATTATCGAGTATCAATGAAGTTTATGCGTAAATCCTAGCGATCGCACCTCTAGTTTTTATTAAAAATTCTCTAAAATCTCTGCGCTACCTTGCGCCTCTCTGCGTTTATATCTTTATAGAGAATCGAAACTTATAAAATATCAAAACAATGGAATTGCGACACTTGCGCTACTTTATTGCTGTAGCTGAAGAACTGCACTTCAGTAGAGCCGCCGAGCGACTGCACATCGCTCAACCACCCTTAAGTCAGCAAATTCAGCAATTAGAGGCGCAATTGGGGGTAGAACTGTTTCACCGCAAAACCAAACGACAGGTGCAGCTAACAGAAGCAGGGGAAGTTTTTTTGCAAGAGTCTTATCAACTTTTAGCTCAACTCCAAAAAGCAATTGAGCTAACCCAAAAAACGGGAAGAGGTGAAAAGGGACAATTACGAATTGGGTTTACTAGTTTGGTAACTTACGATTTGCTTCCTGTGATTTTGCGGCGGTTTAGAGAACAGTTTCCAGAAGTAGAGTTGGTATTGCAAGAATTAACCACAACTCAGCAAGAGCAAGCGCTACAGAATCGGCACATCCATGTAGGTTTTGCCCATCCGCCCTTAGAAGACAACACACTCAATCAAGAATGCATTCAGCAAGAAGCTTTAATTGTGGCTATGTTGGAAACTCATCCCTTAGCTGAACAAGAAAAGATTTCAGTGCGATCGCTAGTAAACGAAAACTTTATCATGTTCCCTCGCCATTTGGGGCCCGGACTTTACGACCAAATCGTAAGTCTTTGTCAGCAAGGAGACTTCAGCCCAAAAGTGACTCAAGAAGCGATTCAGATGCAGACGATTATCGGATTGGTTTCAGCAGGAATGGGGATTGCGATCGCACCGTCTTCACTGCAAAATCTTCAGAGAACTGGTGTAGTTTATCGTACTCTAGAGGAGAAAACACCATTAGTAGAAACCGCTATAGTGTGGCGGGAAGAAGATATGACACCTGTACTAAGGGAATTTCTACAAGTTGTCAGGAGTATCTGTTAAGAAATGACGGGCCTCTTCTGACGGAGATCCTACGCGAAATAACAAAACATTTAAACTTTGTATTTAGAAATATAGTTTTTTTAAGTAAAAAATTAATAATAGATGCTGCTGACTCAATCCAATTTTTACTACTTACTAAAATTTTAGTAGAGAGTCCTTCATTCTCATAAGCTGCTTTGGGGCTGCAAATAAATAGATATATTGAGAATGATAAGGCCATCTTGCCCAACCACCCCAATCGATAAAGCGAACCCATAAAGTTGTTGGTGAACATGTACCTACTTCCAGAGGAAACCTCCAAATATCCCTATTTAAAGCAAGCTCTGGATGAATTGGTGCAAAACTATCTTGAGCATCCCATTCAATGATTCCGTCTTCACCCCATGATGTACCATCAAATTCTGCTTTAAATGGTTGAGCTATCCCTTGCAAAATAGAATTGTTATGTTCCCTCTGTGAATTTGCCAAAGGTACATCGGGTACTGCAATAGCAATAAATGCTGCCTTTTGAGACGCTATTAGGGCATGAAATTGACCTATAATGTAACCAGAAGTTAAGGCATCTCCGCTTACATATTCTTGGAGGAACAAGTCTTGATAAGAGATTTGACTGGGATGCCCTTCATCAATTAAGTAATTACTTGCATTTTTGTAGAAAGTAAAGCATATTGGAAACCAATCTGGACTTTTCTCTACAATTTCATAAATTTTAAGCTTGATAGCTTCTGATAGAGACACAGTTTGACCTCAAAAATATTTAGTAAAAATTTGAGTTATTTATATAGTACTTATGTACCAAAAAGATAATAACATAGTTATTTAAATTTAGAGTATATGCCTAAGAAAATTAGAGAGTTAAAAGCAATTTTGATGAAGGCTGGGTTCTCTATCGTCCTGCAAAAGGTAGTCATACCTTCTGGACTCACCCATTGATAGTTGATGAACCAGTTACTATCGCTGGAAAAGATAGAGACGATGCACCCCGATACTTGGAAAAGCAAGTCAATCGTGTTTTGAAGCAACTAGGAGAGATAGAGGAAGAATGATGGACGATCGCTACAGTATGGTAATTCAATGGTCAGATGAGGATAATTGCTACTTAGTACACTTACCGGAATTCTCTTGGCAGCAATTCCACACTCATGGTAAGAGTTATGAAGAAGCCGCTAAACACGGGCAAGAGGTAATTGAATCTCTGATTGAATGGTATGAAGAGCAAGGAAAACCTTTGCCAGAGCCAATTACTTTTCCTCAAAAACCGTTAAAAGTGGCTTAAATATTTTTAAGATACAGGGTATCGCACCTTAGCCCAATTCCTCAACATCAGGACTTTCGCCTTTCGACTCAACAGGCTCAAACTTCACTTTGTTGTATAAATCGTGTAGAGAAATCTCAAAGGGTACGGTTACAAGTGCGATCGCTTCATCTTCTTCATCATATTCACGAAGCGCCCATTGTTTTTTCCCAGTTTTGGAAAATTGATCTAGATGAATTCGTGTTTGGTCAATTAATAAATATTCTTGGAAAGTGGAAATAGTTCGGTAAGCCTGAAATTTATCTTCGCGATCGTAGCCTTTAGTAGATTTTGATAAAACCTCAACAATAATCTGTGGGTTCAAAATTATATCTCTTCGGTTGTTAAAAAACTCTGGTTCACCCGCCAGAATCATCACATCTGGATAGGTGTAGGTATGCTTTTGGGGTATCCATAGACGAACATCACTCATAAAAACCAGGTAGTTCTGCTTTTTAAAAGCAAAATTCAACTCAGTACTTAAGTTGAGTGCTATTTGATTGTGATTTATTGTTCCACCCGCCATAGGAATTATTTGCCCGTCAATGTATTCACTTTTGTAGTCAGCAGCTTCTTCTAGCTCTAAATATTCCTCTGGGGTATAGTATCGCTGTTTTATTATTTGCATAATTTGATCGGGTAGCAATGTTTAACGATACGGAGCGTCTAGTGACCCATGTTTACTGAACAGTTTAACGTGGTTAGATAGAGATGTTATGTGCTTTCTACAAAGTGAGCGTAGGCATAGCCCAACCTAAGCATCGCTATCTCAATTCACAAAGTCTTTTAGCTTCTTTTCCTATTGATAACCAGCCGCTTGTAAGAGGAACAATTTGGCATAACGTCCTCCTAGCTGTAACAACTCTTCGTGAGTTCCTTGTTCTATAACTTCGCCGTTTTCTATAACTAGAATTTTGTCAGCCATTCGTACCGTCGAGAAGCGATGGGAAATCAAAAGTACCATCTGATTTTGAGTAATAGCGCGAAAATGATTGAAAATCTCAAATTCAGCTTGGGCATCTATTGCCGATGTTGGTTCATCTAACACCAAGATATCTGCTTGCGATCGCATAAAAGCACGAGACAGTGCAATCTTCTGCCACTGTCCCCCAGAAAGTTCTTGTCCTCCCTTAAACCAACGACCAAGTTGAGTTTGAAAGCTTTGAGGTAATTGGTCAATAAAAGATTGGGCCATACCTTTTTCAGCAGCAGTTTTCCACTGTATTTTGTTTTCGAGATGTTCTACATCGCCCACGCCAATATTTTCCCCCACAGTGAACTGGTAGCGAACAAAGTTCTGAAAAATAACACCAACGCGACGCCGCAACACATCCACATCCCATTCCTGCAAATCCAAGCCATCTAAGAAAATTCGCCCAGAATCTGGCGTGTAGAGTCGGGTCAGTAGTTTGATTAAAGTAGTCTTACCGGAACCGTTTTCACCCACAATTGCCAGTTTTTCTCTGGGTTTCAAGTGTAGCGAAATGTTTGTCAAGGCTGGCTTAGAACTTCCTGGATAAGTAAATGAGACGTTTTCAAAACGGATACCATCTTGGGGATTTAAACCAATAGTTGCCTTACCCCAAGATTTTGGTACTTCTTCTTCGAGGAAATCGTAGAGATTTGATAGATATAGGTTGTCCTCATACATCCCTCCAATAGAGGTGAGGGCATTGGAGAAAGTTGATTGTCCTTGGCGAAAAACGGTGAGATACATTGTCATATCTCCCAAGGAAATCTTACCTAGCACTGTTTCCAGCACAATCCAAGCGTAAGCTAGATAAAAAGCACCAGTACTGACTAAACCCAGGAGATATCCCCACAATCCTCGCCGCAGAGTTAAATCACGGTCTTCACCATAGAGTTGTTCAAACAGGCTGCGGTAACGTCCTAGCAGCATATCTCCCAACTGGTAGAGTTTGACTTCTGTGACAAAATCTTCTCTTGCTAGCAGATTTTCTAAGTAGTGCTGTTGACGAGTTTCTGCTGCACGCCAACTAAACAAGCGAAAGCCTTCTCCAGCAAACTTTGTTTCGGCAATAAATACAGGCATAGCTGCCAAAATCAGCACCACCACCGCCCAACCTGAGAAATTTACTAGCAAAATCCCGTAGGTGAAGAGGGAAAGGGCATTTTGCACCAACCCAAAGGTGCGGTTTACTAAAGAAAGGGGACGAACTGATGCTTCTCGTCGGGCATTGGTTAATTTGTCATAAAATTCTGAGTCTTCAAACTGCCTAAGATCCAGTGTCAGCGCCTTTTCTAAGATCAGTACATTCACTCGCTGACCCATTAGCGCCCGCAATAACGACTGACAAATGATGATGCCCCGCTGACTGCCTGCTAGTAAAATTACAGCGATCGCTTCTAATCCTACATAAAATAGCGATGGATAAATATTGACAAAGCCATTGCTTTGTGAGTTAGCTTGAGAGGCAAATACCACTGCATCAACAATTAATTTACTGATGTAGGATATCGCCGCCGGTAAAAGACCAGCCACTAAAGTTAAACTAGCCAGAAAAATAGTAAGCGATCGGCTAGTAGTCCATACTAAGCTTACAGCCCGTCCACTGTAGCGGAAAACCGTCAGTGATTGGCGTAGGATATTTCTTTTTTTTTAATTTTCATCTTTTTTGGCGAGATACCCCAGCTTCCGCGGATCTTCCTAACTCTTTTAATCTTTATATAATTTTAACAACAAAGAACTCAGAACTCAGTACCTAGAATGACGAGTATGCGACTGGGTGGTGAATACCATGCTGAAGTTAACGGATATTCTGACTCCTGTTAGCGGTAGCGGGGTGTTTAGCCCATTCTGAATTCTGACTCCTGTTTACATTTTTATCCCCACAATCTCCGACCAGCTTTCCCACTTAATTTTTGGTGAGTATCTTCTAACAAAGCTGGAATATCTAACTTTTCTGGACAGCGAGGCAAACAGTCACCGCATTCTGTACAACGGTTGCCTTTCATTCCAGGGAACCAGTGACCGGCATTTTCAAACATTCCGTAACGATATTGGCCATAGTCTTTCATGTCGTATGCCACAGCGAGATTACGTAACCGTAATACCTCTGGAATATTGATATTTTCTGGACAGGGCAAACAAGCATAACACTGGCTACAATTATCAGTTTCCAAAGCAAGTTTTTGGTGATTTTCTAACCGATGGAAAGTGGAAATTTCTGCTGATGTTAACTCTTCATCATGGTCAGCAACTTGTAAAGGTTCTGTTAATTCATCTGGGTTAGCTGGCCCTATACTCAAAGTAGTAATACGGCGATCGGCAAGTAAAAATCGATAATTTAATTCTAAGGGTGAATACGGATAGCACAGGTCTTTTAAAGTTTGAGGTGGCGTGTAGAGGCGTCCTCCCTTATCAGCAGGGGAAATAATGAAAATGCCCATATCCTTTTCGGCTGCAAGTTGAATCGCTGGTGCGTGCCGTTGAAAAAAATAGTAATAATGCAGATTGACAAATTCAAATAAATCTGTGTTTATTGCTGCCAGAATTAGCTCTAATGGTCCGTGAGTGGAAAAACCAACGTGTCGGACTCGACCATCAGCAACAGCTTCTTCTACGGCTTGCATACAGCCATTTTTGGCTTGCACCCACTCCAAATGTTGCCACGTATTCAAACCATGAACACCTAAGCAATCTAAATAATCTAGTTGTAATCGTTCTAAGGATTCGTCAATGTACCGACGCATGGTGTCAGCATCTGCTGTGGCTGAGATTTTGGTAGTGACATAAAGCTTCGTTCGGGGTACTGACAACCCAGCTTTTAGCGCCCTACCAAAATACTCCTCGCTTTTGCCGTAACCTCTGGCGGTTTCTAGATGATTAATTCCTAGCGCTAAGGCTTGTTCGATAGTCTGGTGAGCATTTTCAAAAGAAGCTAAGTAACGCATTGTTCCCAAGGAAAAAACCGAGAGGCGCAGATTCGTTTTTCCAAAGCGTCGGTATTTCATAAATTGAGTCCTGAGTAGTGAGTCCTGAGTAGAAATACGATTAATAGTGTCTCTACAAAAATGAACAGAGAAAGAATAAAGAAATTATTTTATTCTCTAGATTCTCTATTCTTTCTCAGCACTGGCTCAATCCTAGCTATCCGCTAACAGCACTCAGAACGGGCTAAACGCCCCGCTATCGCTAACAGCACTCAGCACTCAGCACTCTCCTAGCTGTCGCCATTACCAAAGCGCTTGATCAAATCTTCAGGACGGAGATTGGAAATAAATTCACGGAAGGCTTGCTGTTCGGCTTCATCTGCATCGCGATCAACAGGGATAGAAGCATCGGCAATGACTTCTTCCATTACCCAAATGGGAGTATTTGTACGGAGAGCAATAGCGATCGCATCGCTAGGACGCGCGTCAATTTCCTTTTTGACCTCGCCTTGCTGGACAATTAAAGCTGCATAAAATGTATCCTTTTGCAGGGAATGAATAATGACTTTTTCTAGAGTCATATTCCAAGTCTCTAGAATATTCACAATCAGGTCGTGAGTTAAGGGTCTGGGAGGCTTCTGATTCTCCAGCGCGCCCATAATTGCCCTAGCCTGTTCCTGACCAATGTAAATTGGCAAAGCCCGCCGATCTGAAGAATCTTTCAAAAGGACGATCGGGCTGCGAGTTATGGCATCTAATGCTATGCCAGCGACTTTCATTTCAATCATTGGCTAGGCCTCTACAATGCTTTGCGAGCCTTGGATGCCGTGTAATAAATAGCACCCCTTTTTAGGCGGTTTGGTGACAGTAATAAACATAAGCATTCGTTCTCTATAATTGCTTCTATTAAACTCCGAACTTGTGGTGAAAACCAGAGTAAGTCAAATTGGTCTTCTTAAACAATAACCTTCTTACCCAAGTATGCCCTGTGAAGGATGCTAATGTGTTAATATTCCTATGCGAAAAAAAGTCAGAAAATATACTTGGATGTTCGAGATTTCTGTGACAATTACCAATTGATTTCAGGCAAAATTAGGCAATAAATAGAGTTAGTTTGACAAAAAAGCCGTGTTTACAGGATTAATCCAGGCATTAGGTACGATGGAACCCTTGGGGGGCGATTCTTGGCAAATTACTTGTGTAAGCCATTCGGGTGAAGTAATTATGCAAGATTTGGCTTATGGCGACAGTGTTGCTGTAGATGGTGTTTGCCTGACAGTGGAACAAGTTTTAAAAGACGGGTTTATTGCCACGGCTTCACCGGAAACTCTACGCCGGACAACCTTGGGAGGTGAGCAAACCCAACAGAGATATGTCAATTTAGAAGCGTCGCTCAAGGTAGGCAGCAAAGTTGGCGGTCATTTTGTGATGGGTCATGTAGACGGCATCGGCCGATTGCTAGTGGCACAACAAACGGCTACTTCTTGGGAAATGACCTTTATTGCTTCCGTTGCGATCGCACGGTACATTGTCCCCAAAGGTAGCATTGCCGTCAATGGCATCAGTCTCACAGTCGCCGATTATGAGCCAGAACTCTCCCAATTCAAAGTAGCGGTAATTCCCCTGACATACAGCGAGACAAATCTTCGCTATTTGGTTGCTGGAAGTTTAGTGAATCTAGAAGGGGATATTCTCGGCAAATACGTGGAAAAATTCCTTTATTCTGGCAACCCCCACACCAGAGGCACTGATGACAATAGTATAGATGGCATTACACCCGCATTCCTAGCAGAACACGGGTATCTCTGAATTTTAGATTTTAGATTTTAGATTTTAGATTTTGGATTTTAGATTAATTTAAAATCCAAAATCTAAAATTTCCAATCTAACTGCCTGGTTCTCGGCTTACCTGAGCGGTTTGCAAACCTCGCACTAACTGACTGAGGGCACTTTGTAATTCCACGCCTGGGTCAGAAGCAACCCACCCATCTTGTGTCAGGTGGCGGACTTCAAAGTGCAAGTGAGGGCCTGTGGAGTTACCAGTGCTGCCAACTCGCCCGATGACAGTTCCAGGTTGTACCCACTGACCGGGTTGAACGAGGATTTCTGACATGTGACCGTAGAGAGTTTGTTCAGCAGATTTGTGATTCAGGATAACGGTTAAACCATAACCACCCACCCAGTTAGCAGTTTCCACTTGACCAGCAGCAGCTGCCAAAACTGGTGTTCCTGTAGGCGCACCCAAGTCTGTACCTGCATGGAAGCGTTGATTACCTGTGATTGGATGAACTCGCCAACCAAACAAAGAAGTAATGGGAGCGGGAATAGACAAGGGATACATCATTCCCGTACCACTATAGGCAACTCTCCCCATGTAGGGGATTTGTGGCAATACTGATGCCAGTGAGAAGTCGTAAGCTACGTTGCTAGGGCGGGGTGCAATGTTACCATCTGCCATTGGTGGCGGTAAAGTCCCACCACTCGGTGCAATGGGAGTTGCACTAACTCTTGTGGGGCTGAATTCAGCGGGAGTCGGGATAAACCGATTCGGGCGATATGCGGTCTTGGTGACACCGCTAGAACCACTTTGAGCAGCACGCCATCTACTGGTATTGCCAGTAGTTGCAATTTGCCGCACGGGTGGAACTACTGCTAATTGGGCGTTTTGACTTCTTCTGAGCCAATTAGGTGCTGGTTTACCATTAGAATCAGCTACACTCCTCTGGGGTACTTTGGCGCAAACGCCGCCTAATACGCTTTGCCCTGAAGGCAAGGTGGCTCGACAACCGCTGGAGCGTTCTGTAAGAATTACAGAGTTTGGTGCTTGATAAGTACCTGTTGCACCACTGTCATAACTATTAGGATCGATATAGGCGTTATTATAATCCTTGGTTTTCTCCGCCGTTGCACTGACAGGGCTGTTAGAGTTATTTGATGGTTGAGCAACTACTGGTAGTTTTTCAGGTGCATAGCGGGCAGGGGTATTGGGTTTTTCCTGTCTCACCCTTACAGGAGTAACCTGTGAGGCCTCTACTTTGGGCTTTGACTGTCTGATAATCACCACAGGTTCAGCAGCTTCGATTTTGGGTGTAGACTGCCTAACTGGCTCTTTTGATTGAGCAACCTCTGGCTTGCCTAGTCTCTGTCTGAGTCTGGCTCGCCGTTGGGAAAATTCCGGTTGCGCTGGTGTTGCATCGGGCGCAACAGCCTGTTTTTTAAAAGTCGAGGCTTTAACTGGATTTGTAACTGCTGTTGGTTGAGAACTTTCAACAGTGGGAACGATGTTGTCTATTTGTGTTTCCGTTTGGGCAAACACGAAGCCACCGCTAAGGAGGCTAACGCTACTCAGCCAACAGAGGCTCTGAGCTGGTAGTGTTGAGGCAAAACGTTTTTTTGTTAGACCTTGCTGCCATAAATGCAAACGATGATGGGCAGAATTATTGCGCTGCGTCATTTGTTCTCTCAGTTGTGTGTAATTAGCCTAAAGAGATGATGCTAGTGGTTTGTCTTGCCCAAAGAGCGAAATTTTGAACAAACCTCAAATTTAAACGGAAGATTTATGGTACCCCAAACTGATTGTACCGGGTTCAATATAAATTTCCGGTGTAATTAGTCCCTTTGTATCATGTGTTTCTAAATCAACTCGTAAATTTCCTTGAGGAGTCACTCCCACTACTGTACCTAAAAGATTATTGACGTACACACAATCGCCTATGTTTGTAAGCAAATCTAAATAGCGAGACAAGA
Source organism: Nostoc punctiforme NIES-2108 (assembly GCA_003326195.1). Classification (GTDB taxonomy): domain Bacteria; phylum Cyanobacteriota; class Cyanobacteriia; order Cyanobacteriales; family Nostocaceae; genus Nostoc; species Nostoc punctiforme_A. Next base: position 49,817 of record LXQE01000156.1, on the reverse strand, counting down.
GTATGCTTATTCCTTCTTGGCAAAGGCACTCCATACCGGATTCTATTCCCAGCAAGACTTTAGAGGTGAGAATTTCCAGACAAGAAATTGGTCTAATATCTTGGCAAACTTGCCATGATTCCAGATTGATTCCAGTTTCGGGTACTGGGTTTATCCAGTTAATACCTACACCAATTACTGCTTGAGTGATTTGTCCTTTGTTTACTTTAGTTTCTGTCAAAATGCCGCCTAGTTTGCGACCATTTAAAACTAAATCATTGGGCCATTTTATCCCAACATCTATACCGCATTGGCGCAATTGCGACGCGATTCCCCAAGCAGTAGCGAAAGTTAGCTGGTAGCTGTCAGTAGCCTCTATTTTATGGTCGAAAGAAATCGCCACGGAAACATATAATCCCCCAGCCGGAGAAATCCACTGGCGTCCCCATTGTCCCCGCCCAGCAGATTGCTGAGTTGCGATTACTACTGTTCCCGAAATAGCCCCTTGGTTGAGTAAGTTCCAGAGGGTTTGGTTGGTTGAGGAGACGCTTTCAAAAAAGTGAAGAGAAAATGGTAAATATGTATGCTCACGCCCTGCTTGCAAGGCTGCTTCCAAGTTTTGCAGATTAAATCCCACAGCAGTTAACCCAAATTCCGTTGTTCAAGTTAGCATTGATTGGCTGATGAGTGATTTCTGTTTAGGTTTGGTTGAAGATGCACACTTGGCACTGGCGCAATTGGGAAGGACTCCCCTATCTAACTTGTAGTATTCTGGAAAGTTGGCACCACGGCTTCTTTACCCAACAGTTTTGGCCGCGATCGCCACAAGTTATCACAGAAGTATTGCAACCAGAGGCATCAGTCTATCGCTTAAAGCAGGTTCATGGCAATACTGTTCTCACCCCTCAAGAAGTTGAAACCTTCTTAAGCACTGCTGAGGAGGATTTAGCATCGGCAGATGGTTTAATGAGCGAACAGCCAAGACAAGCGGTTTGGGTCGCTAGCGCAGATTGTACACCCGTGCTAATTGGGGATGTGCAAACTGGACGGGTAGCAGCATTACACGCGGGTTGGCGGGGGACTGCTAAAAAGATTGTTCCCTTGGCGATCGCTCGGCTACAATCTCAAGGCAGCAAACTTGATGATTTGAGAATTGCGATGGGCCCAGCGATCGCTGGTGAGGTTTACCAAGTCTCGATTGAAGTGGCTGCCGAAATCGGGGCTAGCATTATACCACATGATGACGAACAAAAAATTATAACTGCGCTACATGAGCTACCAAATTCACCTTTGCTAGAAGATCCCGATCCAGGAAAGGTAAGGCTAGATGTGCGGCGAGTGAATACCTTACAACTGGAAAATATGGGAATTAGTGCAGAACAAATTGCGATCGCACCTTATTGTACTTTCCAAACTCCAGAGCATTTCTTTTCTTACCGTCGGGAAAAAGAGAAAAAAGTACAGTGGTCAGGGATTGTTAGCGGCAAAACAAGTCACTAGCCTATATTCTGATTACAGGTTTGACTGAGTTTGTGTAAGTAATTTAATTGCTATCTACCATTTCAAGGGTTAATATTCCTTTTGGTTTGTTAACGACCAACAGCATAATATCTAACCACAACGAACCTATTATGGTATCAGGAATGTCATCTCCAACATGGACGGGAATTATAACTTCAGTTCCATCAATAATAAGTTTGCCTTCATAGATATCGAATCGTGCTTCTCCTCGTGCTGTCCGCATTTCAATCTGTGCGGTCATCAATGACCACTCCAATACTTCCAAATCTTGAGTATTGATAGCTAACCACCCATCTGTAAACCCAGTATCGAGTAAAGCTTCAACAGAAAATTTGTCATTATTAGCAGCAGCAACAAGCTGAATTTCAAAGAATAGTTCGCCATTATCCCCAAACGAACCTGAAATCATAACCTGCCGCAGGTTCCTGTATCGTTGAGTCGAAATATAGTAAGTTTTACTTCGTTAGTGTTGCCATAAGCATCATGAATTTTTTGCATTATTCCCAAGAGTGTTGGGTCAATGAGATACCGTTCTGTTTCAGGATCGATAGCAATATGCCAGTTATAATACGTTTCGATCAGAGTTGGACGTAAGCGCTCGAAAACAGCACGACACCGCATAGCAAGAGCATCACGTTGTTCCTGACGCTGGTGTACTTCTTCAGAGACTAAGGTTGATGCTGGTAAAATGCGGGTGCGTCTTGGCTGAGATATCTGTGTCATATCATTCCCTGTTCATATCTAGACAAAAACTTAACTTAAGGCTTCACTCAACAACTCGCAGTGTAGTAAAGCGCCATCCACCAAACATTGGATTTTCTCTGATGATAAAGGATCGCCATTGGCGTAATGCTCCATCCAAGTCAGACCAATTAAATTGGGGTCATCGGGTAAACTCGTTAAATCCCATCCAGGCATTTCTAAATCTTCCATCAGGCGATTTACTTTGGGGTCATAACTCAGAGCAAAGCAGCGACAACCTTCAGCAGCAGCCATAATTAAACTGTGCAAACGCATCCCAATTGCCATTTCAACGCCGCGAAACACACCTTTTAAAAGTTGCGGATCTTCCAAACACAAAATCTGGCTGACATCTTTAAGATGTGGTTGAATAGCTTCGGCAATACTTAAATCTTCACTTTTTTGAAACGGCAGTAGTAAAATAAAAGCCTGCGTAGCTTTTTGAAAGTCAACTAAAGCACGAGTTAAATTTGCCAGACGTTTTTCTGTAAGTTGGGGATGCGATCGCAACGTTACCGCAACTCTCGGCGCAGGTAAATCCCAAAGTCCCGGCACTGGTTTAGATTCCAACGCCCAAACTGGGTCAGGAGCTATAATACAAGGAATTTGCCAATCAGATAATAAAGCCGCACTGGCGCGATCGCGGACACTGATTTTGGTACAATTATTAAAAGTTTGCCGTGCTAACCAACGAGTTTGCGGACGCACCAAAGGGCCAATACCCTGCGCCCAAGCAATGGTTTTCAAACCCATTTTCTGCGCTAATGCCATCAGTCCCCCGTAATAAAATGGGCTGATAGTACTGGTGACATCTTGAATGAGACTTCCACCGCCCCAAATCAAGGCATCACAAGAACGCAAAGCTTGTAGTACAGCGAAAGGAGCCATGCGATCGTAGGTTTCTACATTGTAGCGATCGCGCGTTTCATTTGGATTACCAGAAAGCACCACAGGCGTTACGTGAGATGGTAACATTTGCAAAAGCGTTGCCAATAAAGCTTCGTCACCACCATTACCTTTACCGTAATACCCAGACAATAATGCCCGTATGTTGACCATTTTGGATTTTAGATTTTGATTAATAGCTATTGTTAAATGAATCTCTGTCTCCCATATAGATGGTAAACTCATTCCCAAGTTCTATAGCAGTGGTCAAACGTCACAGCTATCCATAGCAGACTTGTCCTAACCAGGATAGCAGCCGCTATAATTAATTACATTTTTTCAACTCCGAAGTGTTGATTTCCGGTTTTATCGACAGAAGTCTTGCTATCTTGCGGTTTCTTGGTCTGTGCTTGGATACTTCGATACTTGGATAAAGGTTACGATCACCGATCGCTAAAACTAGCTAATACAATAAATATCTAGTGAAAAGACATCTAACGAAAAATCCTTGTAGAAACGCGAAATTTCCCGTCTCTACAAGGATTTAAATTTTAAAAAGATGGGTTTTGTTACACAAAAAGTAGGAGTAGAGTTCTAATGTGGAACTTGAAAACTGGTATCTTGCTACTCACACTGAGTTGCATAATTGCAACTGGTATAACCGTATATCTTCTTGGCGGCATTGAACCAGCACAAATTCAAGCTTTGCTAAAATCTTCTGGTATCTGGGCACCTATTATTTATATTGCTTTGTACGTTGTGGCAACCATGTTAGTTTTGCCCTCAACGGTACTAAATTTGACTGGAGGTGCTATTTTTGGCCCTTGGCTGGGTACTGTCTGGACTAGTGTTGGAGCAGTCATTGCAGCAATAATTGCCTTCATTTTTACTCGGACTATTGGACGCAAAGCAGTTGCAAAACGACTAGCAGGACGCTGGCAAGCTATGGATGCTGAGGTGCGTCGTGGAGGGCTTTTTTATATGTTTGCCATCCGATTAGTACCAATCATGCCCTATGGCTTGGTCAACTTTGTCGCGGGACTGACTTCGATTAGCTTTAAAGATTATGTTCTAGGTACAACACTTGGTACTGTTCCTAGTGTCTTACCTTTTGTATTACTAGGTAGTTCTGGTCTGAAGGCAGTGAATACAGGAGATTTTTTGCCGCTAGTCCTTGCATTAGGCTTAACTGGAACGCTTGTAGCCGGGTCTACTTGGTATCGTCATCGTCGAACTTTTCCCAAAAAAGCTGTAGAAAAGCTTAAAAAATCAGACTCTTCAGATGACTAAACCGAAAGAATAAATAAACTATAACAATCTGACTTGAGTCTTATTAGGTATGGTGAGAAGCAAATCTTTATAATTACAAGCAGTCTGTCAGCTGTTAAAAAATCAAACAATATTTTTAGATGTTACCAAAGTATTCATTCATTGTTCCAATTTATAACGAAGAAGAAATTATTCCAGAACTATACCGCAGACTGAGTGCAGTAATGAATCGGATGGATGGGCTTGTCGAATTAATTTTAATCAATGATGGTAGCCGTGATCGCTCCCTACAATTACTACGAGACCTCCATCAAAAAGACTCCCGCATTTGCTATCTGAGCTTTGCTCGTAACTTTGGTCATCAAATTGCAGTAACTGCTGGTCTTAATTTTGTCCGGGGTCAAGTTATTGTCATTCTTGATGCTGACTTACAAGATCCACCAGAACTAATCCCCGACATGGTTGAAAAATGGCGACAGGGCTATCAAGTCGTCTACGCTCAACGCACTCAACGCCTTAAAGAAGGATGGTTTAAGCGTTTTACTGCCTACTCTTTTTATCGAATCCTTAAGAAGCTTGCAGATGTAGAGATTCCTACTGATACTGGTGATTTTTGTCTAATGGATCGGCAGATTGTAGATATTCTCAATTCTATGCCAGAACGTACCCGCTATATTCGTGGCTTACGTTCTTGGGTTGGCTTTCAGCAAACAGCAATTCAGTTCGAGCGCAACCCCCGCTTTGCTGGAGAAGTTAAATACACTTTTAGCAAATCCTTAGCCCTTGCTATCAATGGTCTAGTGTCCTTTTCAATAGTGCCACTGCGGTTATCAACCTACTTAGGCTTACTAGCAGCGACGGCGGCCATCTTTATGGCTTTATTAGTCTTGTATTGGCGTCTTTTTGTCCCCCATTCGCCTTTAACCGGGTTTACGATTATTTTGATGGCAATTTTCTTTCTCGGATCTGTGCAGTTAGTAAGTGTTGGCATCTTAGGCGAATATATAGGACGCATCTACGAAGAAGTTAAAGCCAGACCCCTCTATACTTTGGCAGAGGTAGGTGGTTTTGATCGCAAATCTTCCAACTCAACGAGCAATTCTGACAAACTAGATAATTTAGAAGACGCTTACAAATAAGAATCTTTGGCATTGCATAATAAAGGTTTGTTTAAACAAATATAAAATTCAAGCTACATATAACCTTGACAGTGCTACTCTCCACTCCAAATCCCTAATTCCCAACTCCTAGCTTTCTTATGCACACCCTTTCGATTCCCACCTGGATTATTCATGTTTCTAGCGTTATTGAGTGGATTGCCGCCATTTGGTTAATCTGGACTTACGGCGAACTGACTAATAACCGTAGCTGGTGGGGATTATCCCTTGCGATGTTACCAGCTTTAGTCAGCGCTATGTGTGCCTGTACCTGGCATTATTTCGACAACGCCGAATCTTTGGAATGGATGGTAACGCTTCAAGCTACCATGACTTTAGTTGGTAATTTTACGCTTTGGGCAGCGGCGTTTTTGATTTGGCGTTCTACCAAATCTGTTAACACTGTTGAATCAAAACCTATTAAATCAGAGCAATGATTTCTAAAGAAACCCTGTTTGCACTTTCACTGTTTCCCTATTTGGGTTTCTTGTGGTTTATCAGCCGCAGTCCGCAAATGCCGCGTTTGGCGCTGTATGGATTTTACGGCACTCTCGTCTTTGTTGCCATTACCATCCCGGCGGGGATTTATGCTGTATTGCATTATGGCGAGTCTTTAGCCAATGTGGATTGGTTGCACGGTAGTGCAGAACTATTTTTGACGCTTTCTAACATCTTGCTTGTGCTAGGTTTTGGGCAAGCTGTAAGGCAATTAAAAATGAAAAATGAAAAATAGTAAATTCAGCTATAGATAGCGTTTTGATTGCAATGAGGAAGAGTTAAATGGACGTAATTCCAGCGATTGATTTACTAGAAGGGCACTGTGTGCGACTGTATCAGGGAGACTACGATCGCTCGCAAGTTTTTAGCGAAAATCCTGCTGATGTTGCCAAACAGTGGGTAGATCAAGGTGCTACCAGATTGCATATAGTTGATTTAGATGGTGCCAAAGCAGGTAAAGTAGTAAACTTGGCAGCAATTGAAGCGATCGCTCAAGCAGTGTCAGTACCCATTGAAATTGGTGGAGGATTGCGCGATCGCACCAGTGTACAACAAGTATTTAATCTAGGCATACAGTGGGCAATTCTCGGAACTATTGCCGTAGAACAACCCCAGTTAGTGCAAGAACTTTGTCAAGAATTTCCCGAACAGATTATTATCGGTATTGATGCCCGTAACGGTCGAGTCGCAACTCGCGGCTGGTTAGAAACCTCGGAAGTTTTAGCAACTCAACTGGCTGTACAAATGCAAGAATTGGGCGCAGCCGCCATAATTTACACAGATATCCACCGGGATGGTACACTTACAGGCCCAAATTTAGAAGCTTTGCGAGAACTTGCAGCAGCAATTTCCATCCCGATAATTGCTTCTGGCGGGGTAAGTTCTGTCACCGACTTGTTGAGTTTGTTGGCATTAGAACCTCAAGGCGTGACTGGCGTAATTGTGGGACGTGCCTTGTATACTGGGGATATTTTACTCAAAGAAGCATTACGAGCGATCGGTCCGGGGCGAATTCAGGATATTCCACCCAATCTCGGTTTTTCTACCTTTGCTTGACATTTTCTTGGCAAGTTCGACAAATAGACCATCTTGTAGAGACGCGATTCATCGCGTCTCTACCCAAGAATGTATTGCAATCATTAATTGAATTGATATTAGTTTAATTATTTTGACAACTATCTTTAGATAGATAAGGTAAACACTACGTTATTTCTGATTACAAATCCCTTGTTAATTGTGAAAAATCTACACCTCACATTTAATTGGTTTTGTCAAGATGTAATCCCTTGTATGATTTAAAAAATTAGCAAGGCCTTCTCTGGACTGAATTTATATTCATGCTTTCAGTAGATACAATTATGACTTTGCAAATGCAATAATGAATATGTTCTCAAACAATAAATAGTTGCTGTAGTTCAGATAAAAAATTCAGATTTTATCAGACTCTAGTAACTTTGGTTTTTAGACAATTGTTTGATGTTTTGAGAAGGTAACACAATGAATAAAATCCTAAAACGCGCACTTTTACCCAGCCTCATGGCTGCAAGTTTAACTGGTGTAACCTTAGTTCCCGCCAAACCCGCTGCTGCTGATGACCAAGTATTAAGAGATGCAGGTATTGGGGCTGTTACCAACGTTGTAACCGGAGCGGTTAGGGGAAATGGCAGTGTATTAGGGAATGCTGTTAAGGGTGGTGTCACTGGTGCTGCCGTCAATGGTGCAAATGGTCTGAGAAATACTCGCAATCGCCGTCACCGGAACGCTGCTCAAGATGTCGGAGTCGGTGCAGGGGCTAGCGCAGTAACAGGCGTAATTACTGGCGATAAAAGAGATACCCTTGGCAATGCTATTGATGGTGCAGCTGTTGGTGGAGCAATCCATCTATTAACCAATGGTAAATAATTTGTAAATTCATCGACCTAAAATATTTTCCAACGGTTAACGAATTTATCCCTCCCTAATTCCTCTCCTTCGTAAAAGAGCAAACCTAACCTCGCTTGCCTACTAGGAAAGCGAGGTTTTAGGTTAAATTTATTTGAGATATATACCCCGTCAGGATTGGATGACGTTAGGTTTAATAGTAATCCCTAGCCCTTCAACGCCTTTCTAAAGTTTCGACGATAAGACTGATTTGTAATAAACAAAGCTGGCCATAGCAAAGATAAACCAATCCGATTGGTCAAAGTTGGATTAAAATTAGTCCGTTCAAACCCCTTCCAAAACTTCCAAACGCCGCCTCCGTAAACCCCTATCAAGCCAATAAAAATTAAGGTACTCATTCCCATCAACTCCGTTAGTAACTGACAGAATTTAAGTTAAGTTTTACCACACGAGGTAATCACCTCATAAGCAACACCGAGAAGGTATGACAAAACTCCCCAGTTTTGATATCTATTCTCTTATTCCAGTGTAAAATAGCCTCATTGAGGTTTTTGATTGATCGCTCTCAAAAACTCATATAAAGACTTTTCACTTCAAATGTTGCTACAAATGGGCAGCAGAGACATTTATTCTACTTATCATAACTTTCTGGTATACCCACTGGTGATAAACCTGCGATCGCTCGTAAGTTTTGGCAACGAATCAACTCAGTAAAATTGAAACTGGAACGTCCTTCAATTTTGGCTACCGCTTCAATTGCTGATAACAGGTGCTGTGCTGCTTCAACTTCTGAATAACCACGCCGCTGTGCTATTCTAATTGCAGCTGCATCCGCATTTAACTCTGACTCTTGAGATTTATTAGTGCGCCAGATCCGAAAAGCCGCGATCGCACTTAATCCCCCAGCTACAGCAACGCCCACTACATCTGACTGTGCTGCTTCCAAGATTCCGCCTAACAGCCCAGCCAACACCACACCTTGATAAATGTCGGGTTTAAACCACTTCACCCCCGTCAACCAGCTAACCATCTGCAACAGCAGCAAATCTCGTTGCGGCTTTGGCAAGCGACGCCACAAATCAAAATTAATATATATCGGTCGCGCTTGGTTCCAGGGTTGAGGAAAGGAAGCGTCAATCACTTTTGCTTGCTCTGGCTTACTAACGATTTTTGTCGTCATCCGACCAGAAGCAGGCATCACATCTAACAAACGGCGAATTTCAACATTTGGCTCCATAAATTTAATTATTAGCCATAATGTGCATCGTAACTAGGTGTGTAAAAAATAAAGTTTTCGTGTTAACCTTTGATTTATGAGATGCTCTCGCAGTCTTGAAAATAGATTCAGATCGAGTCATAAGAATATTAATTAAGCAGTTTGATAGTACGGCGGGATTTTATAGTGATTCGTTTGCCGCCAAATTCCAAACCTGAAAATTTTGGCTTGCCATTAAGACTATATTTGTAACTACATGGACGCTTTTTCTCCCCTCCCACCTGAATGGACGAATAAGGCAATACACGCTTATGATTTTTGTTGTCCTAAATGTCACTCAAGTAGCCTAGAAGCTGAAAAAGTTTGGCTAAATCGGCGATCGCCTGTACTTACAGAAGACCGTCGTCGCAAATGGCAAGAGTTTTATTACTGTCACTGTGGTTCTGTGTGGTGGGCTTGGAGTAGCGATCGCCCCCCAAAAGATATATCCAATCAGCCAGATTACAATCCTACATAGCTAATTTTCTTTCTAAACAAAACCCCACTTTTAGGTGGGGTTTTGTTTATCTAATTCTGAGCCTTATATTTCATCACCAATTTTAGAAGGTGAAAGTAGTACGTAGAGTACCTACATATTCAGTGTCGTTAGCGTCGTTGTGCTCTGGATTGAAGATTACCAACAAGCCAGGTGTTACCTGAATATTATCGGAAATCTTGTACTTGTAAAGACCCTCTAAGTGATAAGAGGTACTGTCGTCGAAGGTAGTATTGCCGGCGGCTGTTTTGATGCTACCACCAGTAACTTTGGGTGGTTGACCAAAGATCACACCTAAGACATTGCCTTCTCCACCAAAGTCTTTCAAAGCAAGCGATCCAGCCCAGTACCAAACATCTGCGTCTGCACCCGCATTAGCACCAGTAAGAGCATCAGCTGTTGTATAACCTCCCCAACCACTAATAGCCAAGGTAGAGCCGAGTTGGAAGGTAGCTTCTATACCGTAGTTATTAGATTCAGTGCGAGTACCAGCCCCAAAGGGATTATTGGCAAAAGCGCTACCTGTACCTTGGAAGAGACTGTTAGCTGCATTGCCAGCGAAGTAACTACGGGCGTAGGTTAGACCAATATTGAAGGCTTTGTTGGGTTTGAAAGTTAATTGACCGAAGATGGTGTTATCACCATCGAACAGCCCATTATTAAGACCGGGATTATTAGCACCAAAGACATTAGCAGCACCACTTGAAGGTGCTAAATAAGCACCAGTCAAGCTGATAGCTTTATTAGGATTGACAGTAACAGTCAAAGCAGCAGAATTTTGACCTTGACGGTAAATGGGGCTAAAACGTCCATAGCGAGAGAGCGCACCTTTACCAGAGCTTGCAAAGTCAGGGTTGAAAGTGTTTACGTTTTCGTATAATTCACCACCACTAGCGTCAACTTTGACACGCGCCGCATCAGAAAAGTTGAAAGCATAGTTGATTTTATCAATCACAACTGAGTTGCCGTTATCTCCATCAAAACCCAAGCGGCTCATGTTAGTACCAGTGCCTGTTGCAACACCACCAACAACGCTACCAACATTAGAAATGGTATTGTTAGCATTCAAACGGATTTGTAACTGGTCTGTACCAGTAAAACTGCTGTACAAGTTCAAACGCACCCGGTCAGAAAAAGTGGTGTTAGAATTCAAGTCTTGAGTAGGAGTACCACCAGGAACTGCTCTAGTGTCACCAAAAACATCAGACACAGCGAAAATTGCTTCTCCAACCAACTTGGTGGTAGTGGAGAACTGATTAGCTTCCAACTCAGAAGTGCGGGCTTCTAGTCCATCAACACGACCACGCAGAGTTGCTAGTTCAGCAGAATATTCTTCTTGTAAGCGCTGCAAAGTAGCTAAATCTTGTTTGCTGACCAAATCAGCGGTAGCTGTAGCAATCAGTTCGTTAACTCGATCTAAACAGGCATTCAAACCTGCGGCAAATTCGTAACGGGTTAAAGCACGGTTCCCACGATAGGTACTGTTAGGATAACCTGCAATACAGCCGTAGCGCTCAACTAGAGATTGTAAAGCTTGGAACGCCCAATCTGTAGGCTGCACATCCGAAAACTGAGAAACTGATGTTACCTGACTCATGTCGTTAGACTCTTGAGCTTCAGATAACTGGCCAACATTTGTTACCTGTTCGTTGACTTCAGCAGCTAAGGCACTATTAGCAACGAAAAATGTAGCAGCTAATACAACCGGACTAACCTTAAAAAGATTCCAGAAGCGTTTTGTCATGTTTTTACTTTCACTCACACCTACAATAATCCAGTCATGATAAAATGCTTTAAACACTTTTCTTTCGTGGATTTCCCACACAATCACAGCGACGATTATACCTTTATCTTGTGATTATTACAAGCAATTCATTTAACATGCTACTGAACGATAGTTTTTAATTAATTGATTTGGTAGGCGCAAAATAATGCGGCGTTTGTGACGTAAAACTGTTCCTTCTTCTTCTAACTGCTGTAAGAGTCGGGTAACAGTTACTCGCGTAGTATTTAAAACTTCAGCAATATCCTGATGGGTAACATTTAAATCAATTAGCTTGCCCTTATCTATGTCACGGCCAAATTTTTCACTTAACCAGACTAAAAACTGCCATAAGCGTAGCGAAATTGGTTTTCGATGCACAATGCTTAGTAGATCCTCTGCTTGTTGAATATGAGACAACAAAGCATTAATATCTTGATGCCACAAATGAGATGGCACAATGCTTACTTCTACGCCCGTGAGACATTCAATCTGGTAGGGTTTCACCTTAGACAAAGGATAGCCAATCAGATCCCCTAGTCCCCAATAACCAAGAGTGATGAATGTTCCATCTTCACTCCACGTTAAGGTACGAACTGCACCATATTCAATTCGCCAAATTACGTCATTGTAAGGTGGAATTACTTCCCGACGGGTAAATATCTGTTGGGGTAATTGTCCGCCCAAAGCAGAACCATTTGACACGGTAGAAGAGTTTGAAGTAGGACTTGGGGAATACATCATTAACCGTAACTACATAATTATCAGGGAATCTCGATACTTTACAATGATTAAGAAACTCTAATAATTTGTATCAAAATTTACCTGTCTTAACTGAAGTCTATTCTTCTCAATTCAGAGCTAGGAACTAACTCAAAATCTTCTGATGGTAACAACTTTTGCTTAAGATATCTATCAGTGAGATAGAGCCAAAATTTTTTCTTGTTTATCCGTTACTTTAATTGTGTAAGTTTAAGAATAGGTAAACTTTTAGTAAAATATTTAGTTAAGTTATTTTTAATTATTTGGTATTTTCTGAAGACTAAGTAAGTATGTAGGCGCAAACAATTATCAAGAGAGTAGGGTGGAATGGCTTTACTAAATCGCTGGATTTAGATCCCCGACTTCTTGCAGATACCAGTAGGGTGGCTTCCCAAAGGGTAGAAGTCGAGGATCTGGGCAGCATATCAATTAGGAGCGTTGACCTGTGACAATATATGATACTCTTTGACCGATATTCGTAGCATGATCTGCCATACGTTCCAGACAACGAATTGCCAGTGCTAGCAGTATAATTGGCTCGACTACACCAGGTACATCTCGTTGTTGGGCTAAAGTCTGATAAACGCGATCGTAGGCATCATCTACAGTATCATCCAGATGCTTTAAACGGCGTCCACCGGCTTCATCGAAATCTCCCAAAGCCTTTAAGCTAGTTGCTAGCATCGCTTGCGCGTGAAGGGACATAGCTTCAATGTCGGGCATTGACGTATGAGGCGCATAAGGAAAAATTTTAATCGCAATTTCAGCTAAATCCTCAGCATAATCGCCAATGCGCTCTAAATCTCGCACCAGCTGCATAAAGGCACTCAAGCAGCGCAAATCGGGAGCTGTAGGGGCTTGTAGCGTCATAATCGCCGTACAGTCTGATTCGATTTGTCTATAAAAGCGATCGATCTTTTTATCTAATCGGGGGAGTTCCTCAGCTGCTGTTAAGTTACGAGCAAATAACGCTTGGTGGCTGAGGCGAAATGATTGTTCTACCAAGGCACCCATGCGTAATACATCCCGTTCTAAGCGCCTAATGGCGCGTGCGAGTTGTGGTCTTTGAGGATTGGGAGTATAATCGACGGCTTTCACACTTGTTGTCTCAAAGGTGAAGATATTACTAACTATAGTCTTGGCTTAGGGAGTTTGCCATAACTTCAGGAAATTGGAGTTGCATCCACGCACCACCGGTTTCTGGATGGTTCATCGCTTTGATTGAACCACCGTGGGCGATTAAAATTTGCTCAACGATCGCTAATCCTAATCCATTGCCAACGATCGCTCCTATGGAATTACTATCTTGGGGGGAATGAGTTCGGGCTTTATCTCCTCGATAAAATCGCTCAAAAACGTGGGGTAAATCTGCCTCAGAAAAGCCGACTCCAGAATCAATAAGATTTATTTCCAGGATTGAAGAAACAGGTTCATTATCCTTTGTGGATAAGATTTTCGCTTCAACATGAATACTTGTGCAAGGAGGACTGTACTTAATGCTGTTGTCTAGCAAGTTGAGAAAAACCTGGTAAATCCGGGCTTTATCTGCCTTAATCCAAATATTTTCGGGGCCAGAATAAGAAAAAGACAGATGTTGACGCTGTGCCAAGGGTTCTAGTGTTTCCCAAACAGATGCAATCAGCGATCGCAATTCTATAGCTTTAGCTTGCAATTGCATATTTGGGTTTGCTTCCATTTGGGTAAGTTCTAACCAGCTTTGTACTAAGTTAATCAGTCGATCAACTTCTTGCATGAGGCGGTTAACCCAACGATTTAAAGGTGGTTCTAAGCGGATTTGTAAAGTTTCTACAACCAAGCGAATCGAAGTTAGCGGCGTTCTCAGTTCGTGTGCTAGATCGGAAAAAGAGCGATCGCGTATTTGATTTATATCTAATAGGGGTTGACGATTTTCTAAAAATACTCCCACTTGTCCATTGGGTAAAGGCAAGCTAGAAGCCCGCAAAGCCAGAGATTTTATTGTTGCCATCTCTGCTGCATCATCACAAGATGGATGAAATATCCATTCTCCCGTCTGTGGTTTTTGGCGATCGCGAGTTTGCTCAATTAAATGGTCAAGTTCATAAGACCTGACCAACTCCAATAACAAGCGCACTTGGTCTGGTTGCCATCTTTGCAGATACAAAATTTCCTGCGCCTGTCGATTACACCACAGCAGTTGATTTTCCTCATCCACCTGCAAATATCCTACTGGGGCAAAATCTAGTAGGTCTTGGTAAGTTTGCAACGACTGCTGCAAATCTTGTCGCTGCTGCTTCACCATCGCTATTTCTTGCCGCAACCCAGGAATCAGCAGCAGTCCTATCTTGTCAGAACGCAAGGTTAACGGTCGAAGTAAGCGCCCCAGGTAGCGGTTAAGTTGAACCTGTTGCCAAATCCAAAACCCAATGCCTACCGCTAAACCCAGAAAAAATCCCAATAAAAGCATTTGAGTTGTTAGTTTTTTGGTGACTACTAAAAACTAACAACTATCCCAACTAATTATCCAAACCTATAGCCAAAACCTCTTACAGTCACAATATATTCGGGATGACTGGGGTCTTGCTCTAATTTTTCGCGCAACCACCGAATGTGAACATCTACAGTTTTACTATCGCCGACAAAATCCGGCCCCCAAACCTGATCGAGCAATTGTTCCCGTGACCATACCCGGCGGGCGTAACTCATAAACAGTTCCAGCAAGCGGAACTCTTTGGGAGAAAGACTCACTTCTTGACCGCGAACTAGCACGCGACATTCTTGGGGATTTAAGGAGACATCCTTAAATTTTAATACTGGTATTGGTGGTAAATTACTTAGGCGTTGGCGGCGGAGTAAAGCGCGACAACGAGCCACTAACTCGCGCATACTAAAGGGTTTGGTCAGGTAGTCATCTGCACCCACTTCCAACCCCAAAACACGGTCAGTTTCACTACCCTTAGCACTGAGCATTAAAATCGGTACTGGGTTGCCTTGATGACGCAGCAAACGGCAAATATCTAGCCCATTGATTTGCGGTAGCATCAAATCAAGAATGACCAGATCGAAGGGAAGTTCCCCTGAATTGGTTTCAAAACTTTTGAGATACTCTATAGCAGACCGCCCATCGGGAGCAGTTATCACCCCGTAACCTTCTTCTTCCAGAGCTACAGCTAGCATTTCCTGGATTAATTCTTCATCTTCTACTACTAGAATACGGCTGGTTTGTCCAATGTCCGTTCTGGCAGAATATTTGGTCGATTCACTGGTATACATTGATATCACAAAAGTCTACGACTGTGCTTGTATCAATTAGGATGATGAGTCTATTATCTCGCCTTACTGCAACCGCGCTTCTACTAGGGTTAATTCTTTTAGATTTTCTTTACAAAAAGTAACATATACCACAGCAGTCTCCTAAATCATAAATCACTGTGGCTGCAAGCTTGTAGATAGTTTTTTAATTCAAGACTTGGAATTTTCAATTCTGTCTTCACAAGATCCAAAGACATGATTGCATGAAGATTATCTTGACAGAGGAGATTAGGTTAGGTATATTTATCTTAGTACAAAAATACTATTTAGCCCCAAAGGGAAAACTATATCTGAAAAACAGAAAGACATATATGTGGAAAATTCGTAGCCACTAAGTGTCAGATGTGGATCATTTCAGTATTTCCACTGCGTTAAAAATGTTGATTCAAAGGCTACTCTGATGTCTGCATAGGGTAGTCATTGGTATGGCTTGCTACCCAATAAATCATTTGCCTATTGAAGGGAGTTGGAAGATGACTACAGTTGGAGTCAAGGACAGCAAACAACAACTAATGCAAGCATTTCAACAAATTATTATTCAAAGAAAAAAACTTGAATCTAAAATAGCAACCAAACAAGAGGAAGCAGAAAAGGCAAAAAGTCAAGAAATTCTGCAAGCAGCTTCTGCATATACAGTTAATAGTATTGTCAAAGGTTTAGCTGATTTACAATTAGAGTTTGGCAGTATTCTCAATGGATTATCTGAAAAACTAGCTCAGGAAAATTCCAAGTTAGATGAATTGAACCGAGCTATAGAAATTGAAACCCAACGTCTACAAGAACTGCAACAAATTAGAGTTGTAGCGGATACTCTAGACGTTTTAAGTCAAGAACACCAAGAAAAATTAAAAATTCTCGAACAAGATACTATTAGCAAAAAGGAATCATTAGAGAAAGAAATTACAATCAGGCGGAAAGAATGGCAAAAAGAGCAAGCAGAGTATGAAGAAAAACTCAAAGTATACAATGATTTATTAGCCAAAGATCGCCAGCAAGAACAAGAAGAATTTCAGTATAAGTTAGAAACTACTCGCAAACTCAATACAGACAGCTACGAAGGGATAAAGCGCCAACAACAAAGGGAAATACAAGAAAACTCTCAGAAGAAAGGGAAAGATTGGGCAGAGAGAGAAAAAATCTTCGCTGAACGCCAACCACTCTTTGCAGATTATGAACAAAAAGTAACTACATTTCCCAGCGAACTTGAAGAAGCCGTTAAGAAGGCTAGAGAAGAAGCAATTAAAGAAACAAGCCAAAAAGCTAAAATTGAGGCTGATTTATTTGAAAGAGAATGGGAATCGAATAAACAGAGTTATGAACAAAAAATTCAATCTCTGGAAGAAACAATTAAGAAACAATCTGAGCAAATAGAAGGCATTTCTGCTCAATTGCAAACTGCATTAAAACAAGCACAAGACTTAGCCATGAGGGCTTTTGGTAGTTCTAACCCTAAATAGTTGTGAGTTTGTAGCATCTTAATAATTTTGAATTCCTGAAGAGGAGGTTTGTTGTGGTGGGGAAAAAACCGACTGATAAGAATACTAAAGTAGAAATTCTTCAGGCGTATGAGGAGTTGGCAAAAGAAAAAGCAGCACTGAAATCAGAATTCGATAAAGTTGCCAAAGAAAACCAGTCTGGAACTAAAGAACAGCCTAAATTAGAACAAAAAACAGCTATGAATCAGCTTTCTAGTGTCCAACAGAAGATGAACAATACAATTGAAAGCTTGGCAAAGATTCAATTAGGCTTTGGCAGTGCTGCTAATGAATTATCGGAACAGCTAACCACGAAAGCCTCTAAGTTGGACGAAATTAGGCGAACTTTAGAAGAAGAAATTCAACAATTAACACAATTACATAATTTAGAAATTTCTGATGATATCTTGGATACTCTCATCCAAGCCTATGAAGATAATACTAAAGCTTATCAGGAAGAATATAGCCAACGTTCTGAAGTGTTATTCCAAGAAATACTAGAGCAAAGAAATACTTGGGGAAAAGAACAAGAGGAACAGCAACGGGCAATAAAAGAACGGAATGAAAACTTGAATAAAACTCGGCAACGCGATGCAGCAGAGTACAACTATAATTTAGAACTCCAGCGGCAACTGCAAAATGACGAATACGAACAAGAGCAGAAAGCCCTATATAAGCAATTGGAAGAATTACTACAAGAAACAGAAAAGCAGTGGGCTGAACGGGAGAAAGCAATTTCTGAGAGAGAGAAACAATTTGAAGAGTTAAAAACCAAGGTAGAGGCTTTTCCGAAAGATAAAGAAGCAGCCATAAAAAAAGCTACAGAAGAAGGTAAAGGTATCGCCCACTACCAAGCTAAAGTCAAATCAGATTTATATTCTAAGGAAGTGGAAGGGCAAAAGCGTTTCTATGAACAAAGACTGCAATCTCTAGAACAAACTATTACTAATCAAGAGACGCGAATTCAAAATCTTTCTAAACAACTTGAATCCGCTCTCAAACAAGTTCAGGATTTGGCAGTTAAAGCTATTGAAGGTAATTCAAATGTTAATTCCTATCAGGCAATCAAAGAAATAGCCTTAGAACAGGCAAAGACTCAAGCAAAAAATAAATAAGCTGATTTATTTTTGATGAAAATTGCAGAGACTTAATTGAATTTAAGCCTCTGCAAGTAACTATAATGCTTTTTATTCAGTTTTCTTTGGTTTTTTGAGGTCTGGGGGAGGTTGTACTTTCTTCTTCTTTGTTGGGCTAACCTGCGTTTGCTTTAATGCTTTGTTGGAATTTTGTTCTTGACTAAACATAATACTAAGTTTTAATATCTATCTTACGGGTATTCTTGATTACATCAATATATCACAGGAAATTTAAGTTTAACTAAAACAACTTAGTAAATAATATTACCCCTATAGCAACCTTCACTTTTAATTTTTAAATCTGCATGGATTTCACAAGCTTTTTCTATGATTTCTAAATCATCTAAAAATAAAATTCTATAAATTAGACAGAATTTATTTAAATCAGATATCTGTCTGGTAGAATTCGCATAAAGCAATCCTCGTTTTGATTCAAAATAGGTTATACAACTTATAAATACATCTTCTCCCAGAAAACGTACTTCCTCTAGCTTACTATTTACCTTTTGATTCTTCTTCAAAATAGCCGTTAATATATTCGTGTCGAGAAGATAGCCCATTTATTTCTATCTCCTTTTTACTGCTGCATCAAACATCTCTATTTGCTCTGGTGTTAAATCATTTAATGTTCCAGAAACTGCCTCTATTACTAGAATACTATCAATTCTATCTGTTAATTCTCCCTCAGAAAGAGCATTTATAAATTCTGGTGAAAACTTATCCAATAAATTAACTAGATGTTGAATAATTTCTTGTTTATCTAATCTTTCTTGATAGAGACTATTATCTTGAATTAACTTATCGACGGTTTTTGATAACCGTGCGATCGCTAGCTCTCTTTTCCCCGAAACTTCCTGCATAACTTCCTCCCAGTTCTTCAGTGATTTATTCAATTATAGTTAATCTTCCTCAGCCCTTCTCTATGTAAAAAAAAGGCGGGCCTTTCAGCCCACCCCACAATATTTTGAGAATATTCTGTTGCTATTAACCCAACAATTGTTTAGCTTTAGCTAACACATTATCAACGCTAAAACCAAACTTCTCTAAACAAACACCGCCTGGAGCCGAAGCACCAAAGCGATCGATACTAACAGTATCGCCTTCAGTACCCACGTATTTGTGCCAACCGAAACTAGCGGCAGCTTCTACAGACAAACGCTTAGTAACAGCTTTTGGCAGAATGGACTCTTTATAAGCCGCATCCTGTGCTTCAAATAGTTCCCATGAAGGTAGCGAAACAACACGAACTTTCTTGCCTTCAGCCTTAAGTTTTTCGGCTGCGCCAACGGCGAGGCTCAATTCTGAACCAGTACCAATCAGGATGATATCGGGTGTACCTTCGCTATCCACCACCGTGTATCCACCCTTTGCTACGCCCTCAACCGATGTACCAGCCAAGTTGGGAACGTTTTGACGGGTGAACGCCAATAGAGATGGAGCGTTTTGCTTCGCTTTTTCGATCGCTATTTTATAAGCGCCAGAGGTTTCGTTACCGTCTGCGGGACGAAACACTAATAAATTAGGAATAGCTCGCAAGGAAGCTAGAGTTTCAATGGGTTGGTGTGTTGGCCCATCTTCACCTTGTCCAATGGAATCGTGAGTCATCACCCAAATCACGCCAGCTTGGGAAAGGGCGGATAAGCGGATGGCAGCACGCATATAATCTGTGAAGATTAAGAAGGTAGCACCGTAGGGAATTAATCCCGAAGTGTGCAGCGCTATACCATTACAGATTGCGCCCATAGCATGTTCCCGCACACCAAAGTGGATGTTGGGGTTTTCGTAGTGCCCTTTTTGGAAGTCGCTCTTGCCCTTGATTTCGGTCAGGTTGGAGTGGGTTAAGTCAGCCGAACCACCAATCAATTCAGGTAATACCGCCGCTAGTTTGTTGAGGCAGGTTTCTGAGTGTTTACGGGTGGGTAGTCCTTTGTCTTCGGGGGTGTAGGTGGGTAGTACCTTATCCCAACCGTCGGGTAGCTTGCCGCTTAGGTAACGTTCAAATTCAGCCGCTTCTTGGGCATACTTAGCTTTGTAGTCCGCAAAGGTTTTGTTCCATTCGGTTTCGTAGCTTGCACCGCGCTCAACTGCTTTGCGTGTGTGGTTGAGGGCTTCTTCGGGTATTACGAAAGGCTCGTATTCCCAACCCAAATTTTTCCGAGTCAATGCTATTTCATCTCCACCAAGGGCAGCGCCGTGAACGCCAGCAGTGTTTGCTTTATTGGGGGAACCGTAACCAATAATGGTTGTTACCTTGATGAAAGAAGGTTTATCGGTGACAGCTTTGGCTGCTTCAATTGCTTTAGCGATCGCTTCTAAATCGGTATTGCCATCTTCGACGTGTTGGACGTGCCAACCGTAAGCTTCAAAGCGCTTGGAAACATCTTCGGTGAATGCCACATCTGTGGAACCGTCGATGGAAATGTGGTTGTCGTCATACAGAGCGATGAGTTTGCCTAATCCCAAGTGTCCTGCAAAAGAACAAGCTTCACCAGAAATTCCTTCCATGTTGCAACCGTCACCTACAATTACGTAGGTGTAATGGTCAACAATCTTGGTATCGGGTTTGTTAAATTTTGCGGCAAGGTGCGCTTCGGCGATCGCTAAACCGACTCCATTGGCAATTCCTTGACCCAAGGGGCCAGTGGTGACTTCCACGCCTGGGGTCATGAAGTTTTCGGGGTGTCCGGGGGTTTTGGATTCCCATTGACGGAATTGTTTGATATCTTCAATGGTGACGCTATCGTAGCCTGTCAGGTACAGCAGGGCGTACTGCAACATCGAGCCATGACCGGCTGACAAGACAAAGCGATCGCGGTTAAACCATTTGGGATTCTTGGGATTAAACTTCAAAAAGCGATCCCAGAGGACAAAAGCCATCGGAGCCGCGCCCATTGGTAGTCCTGGGTGTCCCGATTTTGCCTTTTCTACGGCATCAATAGCCAAGAAGCGGATCGAGTTAATAGCCAGTTCTTCGACGGACAATTCTTTGGCGGATTGGGTTGCAACAGTCATAATCTCTTGTTTTTAACGACGGGTTAGCACTCTTCGTAGCTTCTTTTGCTGGGGTTATTTTAGATTCCCCACAGTATCCTCATCATCCCACTCCCGCTTGTCGATGGACAAGCGGGATCTCCTGAGTTTCTGGTGATAAATCAAGCAGATAATTGGGTCATGCTGAACGCTTAAGTTATATCGGAATGATATTTCTGATACTTTGGGCATTGGGCATGGGGCATGGGGCATGGGGCATGAGGCATGGGGCATGGGGCAAACGAGCAGAGTTGGATTAAACTACTGAATTCTAAATTCTTACTCCTGACTCCTGACTCCTGCCTCCTGCCTTCTGCCTTCTGCCTCCTCCCTCCTGCCTCCTGACTTCTTTTAAACGTATTTCTTAAAGGCCAGTGTGACATTATGACCGCCAAACCCAAAAGAATTGGATATTGCCACCTCGACTTTTTGAGCGCGGCTAGAGTTAGGCACGTAATCTAGGTCACATTCTGGATCGGGATTTTCCAGATTGATTGTCGGTGGAATTTGGTCATTTGCGATCGCTAGTACTGTTGCGACTGCTTCAATACCTCCAGAACCGCCCAATAAATGACCTGTCATTGATTTGGTAGAGCTAATTGCCACCTTATAAGCATGTTCTCCCAAGGCTTTTTTGATTGCTGAGGTTTCAGTTGAATCATTAGCTGGGGTACTAGTGCCGTGGGCATTAATATAGCTAATTTGTTCGGGAGTTATGCCAGCATCTTTAAGAGCCAGTTCGATCGCTCTAGCGGCTCCGAGTCCACCGGGTACGGGGGAGGTGATATGGTAGGCATCACAGGTCATGCCATAGCCGATCATTTCGGCATAAATGTGAGCGCCGCGACTTAGGGCGTGTTGCAGTTCTTCGAGAATTAAAATTCCCGCACCTTCACCCAAGACAAATCCGTTGCGATCGCGGTCAAAGGGACGGCAAGCATGAGCCGGGTCATCATTGTTAAAAGAGAGTGCTTTGCAGGCGGCGAACCCAGCTATCGACAATGGTGTGACAGCTGATTCCGTTCCCCCGCAAATCATCGCTTGGGCATATCCCCCTTGAATTAAGCGAAAAGCATCGCCTACAGCGTTAGAGCCAGCGGCACAGGCAGTTACAGGACAAGAGTTTGGCCCTTTAGCACCCGTATGAATTGCCGTTAATCCTGCGGCCATATTGGCGATCATCATCGGGATCATGAATGGACTACAGCGATCAGGTCCACGGTTGAGGTAGATAGTTTGCTGGTCTTCTAATACCTTAATCCCACCAACGCCAGAACCGATCATCACACCTACCTGTTCTGCATTCAGGTCATTGATCGCTAACTCCGAGTTAGCTAGAGCCTGTTTTGCTGCCGCAACCCCAAATTGGGAAAATCGATCCATGCGCTTGGCCTCTTTGCGCTCCAAGTAATCATGTGGATCGAAGTTTTTCACCTCACCAGCAATCCGGCAATCATGGCGAGACGCATCAAATAATGTGATGTAGTCAATGCCATTACGTCCACTCAATAATCCATTCCAATATTCTGTTGCTGTGTTACCTATAGGTGTAATCGCGCCAACACCAGTTACAACAACGCGTTTACGTGTATGATCTGTCATGATTCAGTTAAAAATGGCGAAAAAGCAGCAGGCAAAAAATTTGAGGTTAGCGACTAGGTACTGGTGAGCCAGCGCGGTCTTAAAGATTTCCTTTACGAGCGACTGGCATCGGATTTGCTGACTTCAAGTGACTGTCGTTAACGTCAGCATTAGTGACATTAGCAGCGTCAGGCGAAGAGTGGCTAGATATTAGAGAAAAATCTCCCCAATCCCAATCCCCAATTCCAATCCTCAGTTAAGCTGAGGCGGTAACTTTGTTATTGATATAATCTACTGCGTCTTGAACGGATGTAATCTGCTCCGCAGCTTCATCGGGAATTTCGATATCAAATTCTTCTTCCAAAGCCATCACCAACTCAACGGTATCGAGAGAATCTGCTCCCAGGTCTTCCATAAACTTGGCTTGTGGTGTGACTTTATCTGGGGGATCAACACTCAGTTGTTCGACAACGATTTTCTTGACCTTTTCAAAAAGTTCCGCTTGGCTCATAAATAAAAGTCCTTAACCACTTGCTACGATCTGCTCTTTAGAGGAGACATTGTTTTGAGCATATACATCTTATCGTCAAGCGCGATCGCCCGCATACTTCCAAGGGTTTTTCTGCTAGAAAACATCTGCCATTTTTAAAATAAATAGGGTAAGTTTTCTGAAAACACTTGAGCAGTGGAGCGTGCTACGCCATCGCCGATACCGTGTAAATGCTTCGGTTTTCCAATTATTGCTAAAATTTTTTACAATGTCTCGATCAGTATTTACAGCCTTGCTAGCAGTTAAGAATATCTAGATGCCGCAACCCCTAACTGTTTAGGTTAAAGGGTAGCTAAACGTCAAACATCAGAATGGTGCTAACAAGGGAATGATAAAACAGTTATTGTTTAGAGCGATCGCTCTAACCCAAACATACTTCTATGCTACCTCAGACACTGAAATACGCTTACTTCCCCGGTTGTGTTGCTCAAGGGGCTTGTCGGGAACTTTACCAATCAACTCAAGCGCTTACCCAAGCACTGGGTATTGAATTAGTTGAACTTAAAAAAGCTGCTTGCTGCGGTTCAGGCACATTTAAAGAAGATTCGCAACTGCTAGAAGATACAGTCAACGCCAGAAATATTGCCCTAGCAGAAGAATTAAATCTGCCCTTACTCACCCATTGCAGCACTTGTCAAGGTGTTATCGGTCACGTCAACGAACATCTGAAAGAATGTAAGACTTCTAACCCTGTTTATATTGAACAGGTTAATGGCTTGCTACATAAAGAAGGCTGTTCGCCTTATCGCGGCAGTACTGACGTTAAACATCTTCTTTACGCCCTAGTAACAGATTACGGTTTAGAAGAAATTACCAAACGTGTCACCCGAAAGTTAACTGGATTAAAATGTGCGGCTTTTTATGGCTGTTATCTCCTCCGCGCCCAAAAATCTATGCCTTATGATGATCCTTTCCAACCGGAAGCGATGGAAAATATGTTTCGGGCGGTGGGCGCAACACCAATTTATTACCGAGGGCGGACACAATGTTGTGGTTGGCCGCTTTCTAGTTATGCTACTACCCAATCTTTTAAGATGGCGGGGATGCATATTCAGGACGCTTTAGCATCTGGGGCTGACTGTATAGTTACACCTTGTCCTCTGTGCCACTTAAATTTAGATTCGCGTCAGCCAGAGGTAGAAAAAGTGATTGAACAAAAGCTAGGTTTACCAGTGTTGCATTTACCCCAGTTGATTGCTTTGGCACTTGGGGTTAGTCCAAAAGAATTGGGTTTAGACCGTCACGTTGTTTCCACAAAGTCAGTGTTGGAAAAATTAGGATTTTAGTTTATGGAGTACAAGGGGCTTAAGTCCCTTGTCTGGTTAATTGATTGGACTTTGGACAGTAATAATTGTTTTGATAAAAAAATTTCCAAAATTAACCAACTTACAATATATAAGACTGGTAATTTTGGATAACTTTAATTAAACTCTAATTTTGAGGATTGCTTTGATATTAGCTTCGTAAAGTTAACGCTTCTTTTTCGATATTTTCATCCATCCAAGAGAACATATCGCCAATTGATTTAACCATATCTTCAACTCCTTCCCGGAAGAGTTCAACATCTTTTTCAGACTTGGTATAAATTTGGGCTACTTGAATCAATTCATCTGTATGTTCTGGATCTAAGTGGCAGTGGAGATGAAAATATTCGATAGTATGGTCATCAATCCCTTCAAATATCTTCCGAAGTCCTTCGATATATTTGATGAAAATTCCAGGTAAAACTTGCTCAATTGCTGCAAATCTTCCTAAAGAACGTACTATAGGTTCATCATCACAAATTTCAAATTTCTTAAAGCGTAATGCTGGAATGAGAAACGCTCCATCGTCGGCATTGATATCAATCTGAGGGCAATCAATACCTTTCATAAAACGCATAAATAATGCTACATGAGCGAGGTCTGAGTTGAGTTCTCCATGCTCTGTAAATGCATTTTCTAGCATAATCGTTCTAGCATGATAACTATCCATTTTGGATGCAACTTTCAGAAAAGCCATATTGAATCTGTTTGAGCCAGGTAGCATTTTTATAGCAAACTGGCGGATTGCGTCTTGTGAAAATTCTCCATTAGCAAAGCGTTGAACAAAGGGATGTAGAGACAAATCCTGTGCTGTTGTGAGTTCTAACAAAACTTGTTGTAATTGGTTGGAAATCTTAGTATCCAAAGAAAGAATTGCAGTCATTATTCTAGGGGATAAGTGGATTTTTATTGATGCTTAATTGTCTGTCTAATTGGGCGTGAATGTCTGGACAATTATTCACGCAGGTTGCATAGCAAAAAATACATGCCCTTTGTACCTATGCTTCAGAGTATGTTTGCAAATGCTTATTAAGGAAGTGAATTCACTTCAGTTACTTTATTGACTGATTAGATGCAAATAATGGAAAATTACTCAGGTCGTTTACATACCCTTTGTAACCATACTTCACAAGTTATTTGCAAATGCTTATTTCGGTTCGGATAAGCTTGAAAATTGATATTATCTTCAACCATTGAGTCTAAACTTTAACTAGAATGCTTTCCAAAATTTTTTTTGGTTAACTGAACTGTATGCACAGTTGTTTTAACTAATTTGTTACCCTCTTTGGTGAAAAAATTCCGTACAAGTTCGTGCTTTGTCCTAATAAAGATTTTAGCCCTTTATTTTTTTATACGCAAAGAAAAAAGAATCATTAACTAAATCTTTACTTTTTTCTACAACTTTCTAAAGTTGCTTTTGTATCATTAAATAGCTTTTCTGTCATCTATCAATAGAAATAAAATAAAATACGCTTAAACATGAATACAGAATGGGACGTGCAAGATTCACGCCCCACAAGAGTTATTTTGAATTTGGTTATGTAATTTAGATAACTTTCAGCTTAATCATTGCTATTTTTGAATTGACGTTGCAATTGTTTTAGCGATTGATACATATCTGGTAGGCGACCATAAACAGCACATACCTTGAGATATAGTTTGTAAGGAAGGGCTGGAGTTCCGCAGACAATTTCTCCTGGTGCAACATCGCTGTGAATTCCAGTTTGAGCAGATGTCATCGACCCATCTCCCATCTTCACTTGATTGACTATTCCTGTTTGTCCAGCTAAAATAACGCGATTTCCCAGTCTAACTCCTCCCGCCATGCCAACCTGACCTGCGATCGCACAACCAGAACCGATTTGGCAACCATGACCTATTTGCACTAAGCTATCAATTACTGTATTTCGACCTACTCGTGTTTCTCCGACTGCTGGGCGGTCAATGCCAGTGTTGCAGCCAACTTCCACGCCATCTTCTAAGACTGTATAGCCTGATTGTTCCATTTTGAACCAACCAGTCCGGGTAGGAACAAAACCAAAGCCTTCTGCACCAATGACAGCACCACTGTGAATGACGCAATCTGCACCGATGCGGGTGCGTTCGTGGATAGTACAGTTGGCGTGTAAGGTGGTGCGATCGCCTATTTTAGCATCTGGATAAATCACTACATTAGGATGAATGATTGCACCATTACCAATTTCTACCCCTTGTTGAATTACAGCATGGGGACCAATATAAACATCACTACCAACTTTTGCGGTAGAGTGAATCACAGCAGTGGGATGAATTTCTGGGGTAGGGCGATATGGTTGATAAAAAAGTGCGATCGCTTTGGCAAACAATAATCGCGGATCTGGGGTCGCTAGCCAGACAATACCCCTCTCTTGTGCAAGCGCCTGTAATTTTTCGTCCTGGGGCAAAATTAAAGCACTAGCATTGGTATTGCCGACAAAAGATTTAAATTTTGCACTTTCTACGTAACCGATCGTACCGATGGTAGCTTCATCAATGGCTGCTACGCCTGTAATTTCTGGATCTTGGTCTGGGTTGCTAGTCAGGCTATGATTGGTGGCCGCGTCACCAAATTGACGGAGAATTTCGCTGAATTTCATTGTTGGGTGTGTTCAAAATTGATCTACAATCGCAAGATAATTTTCCCTCTTTATGCTCCAATACAATAATTTTGTAGACGCGTAGTGATGAAACAATCAGACCCTTTCTAGCTTCGCTTCAGTTTGGATTACTTCATCGACATTGTTCTGTTGATGCCTCTGGTTGTAAAGATGAGCCTACTTTCACTGAATATTGTCTCAATAGATACCAACAACAGGAGATGCCAAGGTTTACTAAATCTTGGCATCTCCTGTACCCGGCTCTGAATTGAGGCTTGTTCATAGCCTGGTTTCAAGGGTGGTAGACTAGTAACTCGAAGTGAATGAGGTCGCTCTAGAGTTGTTTTGAGACGCTCTAGAAAAGTGATAAGTAAATATAGTTAAGTAGCGATCGCTTGTTCCTAAAGAACTGGTAAATGGGTTCGGGTTAACACGGAGAAAAATCTCCGCGTCTTTATGTCACTCCCAATCCATCAATTTTGGATCGGCAGCCTATTCGTCACTAGTCGCCATTGCCACGCCTGCTAAATACCCGGTTGTCCAAGCACTTTGGAAGTTAAACCCACCAGTAACGCCATCAATATCTAAGATTTCTCCGGCAAAATAAAGACCAGGAACTAACCGACTTTCCATTGTCTTGAAGTTGACTTCTTTGAGCTTGACACCGCCACAGGTAACAAATTCTTCTTTGAAGGCTCCTTTACTGTTGATTAAGTATTGTCCCTGAGTAAGTTCTTGCACCAGTTGATTTAAGGTTTTACTAGATATTTCTGCCCAACGGTCTTCTGTGGTAATACCTGCACGGGCAATGATATATTGCCAGAGACGATGGGGTAGATCGACTCCACGATGCAATGCGATCGCTTTCTTTCCCCATTCATCTTTAACTGCTAAAACTTTTTCTCGCACTTGTTCTTGGTGCAAATTAGGCAGCCAATTAATTAATAATGTAGCTTGATAACGGCTTTCGTGCAGAACTCTCGCACCCCAAGCAGAAAGCTTCAAAACAGCGGGGCCACTCAAACCCCAGTGGGTAATTAGCAATGGCCCAGTTTGTTGCAATTGGGATTTTCCGCCCGCAGATAAGCGCAATTGAGCAGGATTAACGCTA
Organism: Nostoc punctiforme NIES-2108; assembly: GCA_003326195.1. Taxonomy (GTDB): domain Bacteria; phylum Cyanobacteriota; class Cyanobacteriia; order Cyanobacteriales; family Nostocaceae; genus Nostoc; species Nostoc punctiforme_A. Next base: position 21,518 of record LXQE01000156.1, on the reverse strand, counting down.
ACTCCAGCCAATTCTCGCAACTTTTGATCGACAATGTTGAAGGTAAATAACGAGGGTACTGGCGGTTCAATTTGATGACCTAACTCTCGAACAATTTTATAACCTGCAAGGCTACTGCCGGTTGCCAAAAGTAGGCGATCGCATTTAATTGTCTCTCCCGACTTCAGAAGAATATCAAACCCCCCATCTGCTGCGGTTCTCACCGAAGTTACGTGTGTACCGATACGGAGTTTTACCCCAGATTTCGCCACCGCTTTAATTAGACATTCCACAATGGTTTCTGAAGTATTGGTGACAGGAAACATCCGGCCATCAGCTTCCGTTTTGAGATAGACTCCACCAGCAGCAAACCAAGCTACTGTATCTTGAGGCCCAAACCGAGTCAAAGCACCCCGCAAAGCTTTTGCACCTCTGGGGTAATTTTGCACTAACTCCTCCGGCTCAAAGCTAGCGTGAGTTACGTTGCAGCGTCCGCCACCAGAAATTAGCACTTTTGCTAGGGGTTGACGACTGGCTTCGAGTAAAGTAACTTGGGCATCAGGATTGGCTTTAGCACAAGCGATCGCGCCAAAAAATCCTGCTGCCCCACCCCCAATAACTACAATTTGTAACGGTAACAATTTCAAAAATGTCTCTTTTACAGCACCTACTTTCTAGGCTAGCTGTTATTTTCACTCTTCATCAGGTTCAAAGTCGTCTTTTGTTGCACCACAAGTTGGACATGACCAATCTTCTGGTATATCTTCAAAGGCTGTTCCCGGTGCTATGTCGCTATCTGGATCGCCTTCTGCTGGGTCATATATATAGCCACAAACAGTACATTTATACTTTGCCATGTTCCTTTTCCCTCGTAAATTGTTGGCATTGCTTCCCTATTAAATACTTTTGGCAGTGGTCAAAATAGGCAAGCTACAATTCTTAAACCAGACTACGACATGAAAATCAAACCGCTTCGCAAAGTCATTAGTCATTAAAAACGCCACCATGTCCTTTGGGCGTAACTGATAATTCCGATCGCGATCGCTCCAAGTAGCAGTAGCCAAATAATTCCACCTGGGATAAAAGTGAGAATACCAATACCTCTCAGTACCCAGACGGCAACGCTAATGCCGAGAAGTGTACCAAAAATCTGGATTAATCTACGATTTAAAGAAGATTGATTCACCTAATTTTCCTCTTAACTCAACAGACATTACACTTGATATTGATAATTAAAATATGAAGTTACGATGAAGTTATAGTTTCATCAGAAATAACACGTAAAAACCGAGAGATACTATCCAAACGTTAGGGTAAGGTACTTGATGTTAAATCGTGTTTGTGCCATTCTAGCTGTTAACAACGCAGTTTTTCATCTACAAGTATTACTTTGACAAAACTCACTGAAGTATTAATTATGTTAATTGTGATAAGAAACACAGTTTTTACAGTAAAGTAACTGAAATGATTCGGAAAAATCATCCTTTCCGGAAAACATAAGTACTAAACTGGAACTAATTTAATAATGGGTTGGATCTAAATCAAGTTTTATGGCTTGTAGTTGCAACTCTATTTAGGTGGATGAGTTGAGGAGTAACTTAATCATTATGTCTGCGTCTTATATATCAGATTCAATTATTGCAGGTTCAGATATGGCTTGGAGTCAAGACAAGCAAAAGTTACTGGTACAGGGTGAAATTTTAGTAGAAACGCGATCGCACAAGCTATCGGGTGGCGCGGTGACAGCCTGGATGTATTTGCCGATGGTGCGATCGCACGTTTGGCAGCAATTAACTGATTATCCCCGCTGGGTGCAATATTTTCCCGATATCACCAAGAGTGAGGTAATACATAAAGGTGAAGTTAAACGTCTGTATCAAGCAGCACAAAAAGCCTTCTTCTTTTTCACGGCTCAAGTGGAAATTTACCTCAATGTTGTAGAAGTGCTGGGGCAACAAATCCAATTTCGCATGGTAAATGGGACTTTTGAGGACTTTGACGCCAATTTAGAATTACAAGATTGTGGTAATGGCACAATACTTGCTTATACTGTGCAAGCGACACCTCTAATTCCGATTCCATCTATTTTTATTCAACAAGCGATGAATTTAGAGTTGCCTGCAAATATGCGTAAAATGCGACAAGTTATGTGTAAGACTCAATCAAAAGTTTAGGCATTACTGATTGGATTTTCACTCACTTTACCTATAGATAATTCAAAAACCCGCTCTCTGTCAGAAAACGGGTTTTTGTGTGTGATTTATCAGGTGTAATTATCCGGTAAAAACTTCAACTGGTAAACGGCTAAATGACAACCTTTCATTTTGCACATCTACAAAGATGGTGTTGCCGTCGTTGAATTCGCCGCGCAAGATGGATTTAGCAATTTGAGTTTCTAACTCTCGCTGAATCGCCCGCTTCAGTGGACGCGCCCCATACACTGGGTCATATCCTACTTCTGCTAAAAAGTCAAGTGCAGAATCCGATAGTTTGAGAGATATTTTGCGATCGCTCAATCTTTGACGTAATCTTTCCACTTGCAGCAGCACAATATGCCGCAATTCCTTCTTATCTAAACCGTGGAAGATGATGATTTCATCAATCCGATTCAGGAACTCTGGACGGAAGCTATTTCGCATTGCTTCCATGACTCGGCGACGCATTTCATCGTAGTGGCTGTTATCCCCAGCGATATCAAGAATGTACTGCGAACCAATGTTACTGGTCATGATGATAATAGCGTTCTTGAAGTCCACCTTATGACCTTGGGCATCAGTGACGCGACCATCATCGAGAATTTGCAAGAAGATATTGAAGACATCAGGGTGTGCTTTCTCGATTTCGTCGAAGAGAATCACTGAGTAAGGACGGCGACGAATCGCTTCTGTAAGTTGTCCGCCTTCTTCGTAACCCACGTATCCTGGAGGCGCACCAATTAAGCGAGAGACGGCATGTTTCTCCATGTACTCAGACATATCGATTCGCACCAACGCGTCTTCACTATCGAACATATACGCCGCCAGTGCTTTCGCCAACTCGGTTTTACCCACACCTGTCGGCCCAAGGAAAATAAAGCTAGCGATGGGACGATTGGGATCAGCTAGTCCAGCGCGCGATCGCTGAATTGCATCCGCTACTGCTGTGACTGCTTCTTCTTGTCCAACTACGCGGCGGTGCAGTTCATCTTCTAAATGCAACAGTTTTTCTTTCTCCGATTCCACCAACTTACTGATCGGAATTCCTGTCCATTTAGAAATAATTTCGGCAATATCAGCTTCTGTGACTTCTTCGCGTAATAGTGATTTCCCACTTCTTTGAGTGCTTGCCAATTCAGCTTCTACTGCTTCCAATTGACGATGCAAACTGGTTAAATTACCGTATTTCAATTCCGCAGCGCGGTTAAGATCGTAGTCGCGTTCTGCTTGCTGAATCTCTAAGTTAACCCGTTCAATCTCTTTTTTAACAGACTGAATTTTGTCAATGATATCTTTTTCAGACTGCCATTGAGTATTCAGGGTTTTTTGTTCTTCTTTGAGATCGGCAATTTCTTTTTCCAGTCTTCCTAGACGTTCGCGAGAAGCAGCATCGCTTTCCTTTTGCAGCGATAGCTTCTCCATTTCCAATTGCAGAATTTTACGGTCGATTTCGTCGAGTTCTTCTGGTTTGGAGGTAATCTCCATTTTCAATCTCGCGGCGGCTTCATCTACCAAGTCAATTGCCTTATCTGGTAAGAAGCGATCGCTAATATATCGACTCGACAATACGGCGGCGGCAACTAAAGCACTATCAGAAATCTTCACCCCGTGGTGGTTTTCATAACGTTCTCTCAACCCGCGTAAAATCGAAATACTATCTTCTACACTAGGCTGATCGACATAAACCTGCTGAAAACGTCTTTCTAATGCAGCATCTTTTTCGATATATTTGCGGTATTCATCCAGGGTTGTTGCCCCAATACAACGCAATTCTCCCCGCGCCAACATCGGTTTTAATAAGTTACCCGCATCCATCGCGCCTTGGGTTGCACCAGCGCCGACAACGGTGTGAATTTCATCAATAAATAAAACAATATTGCCGCCAGATTCAGTAACTTCCTTTAATACTGCTTTCAGGCGTTCTTCAAATTCACCCCGGAATTTTGCCCCTGCAATCAAAGCACCCATATCTAAAGCAATTAGCTTACGGTCTTTGAGGGATTGAGGTACATCGCCTGCGATAATGCGCTGTGCTAATCCTTCAGCGATCGCAGTTTTACCAACACCTGGTTCACCAATTAGCACAGGATTATTTTTGGTGCGGCGAGACAGAATTTGCACAGTGCGACGAATCTCATCATCTCGCCCAATTACTGGATCGAGTTGACCTTTACGCGCGGCTTCGGTGAGGTCACGCCCGTATTTTTCCAGTGCTTCGTATTTGCCTTCTGGATTTTGATCGGTCACTTTTTGGCTCCCACGAACTTGTTTAATAATATTTTTGAGTTTGCCTTCGTCTAAACGAAACTCTTGGAATAAAGCTTTGCCAAAGCGGTCATCTTTAGCGTAAGCCAGCAATAAGTGTTCAATTGAAATATATTCATCTTGAAACTCTTTGCGATATCCGTCTGCTCGATCTAGAAGTGTATCTAAGCTGCGTCCTAAGTATACTGAGGTACTATTACCTGATACTTTCGGTTGACGTTGGAAAAATTGTTCAGTGTAATCGCCCAGTTTTTGGAGGTTAACACCCGCTTTTGTGAGAATCCCTGTTGCTAGACCATCTTGTTCTAGCAGTGCTTTCATCAGGTGTTCGCTTTCAATTTGCTGTTGTTGATATTGTTTAACAATATCCGGGGTGTGGGCGATCGCTTCCCAGGCTTTTTCTGTAAATTGGTTAGGATTAGTAGGTTGCATAGGCTTTTTCAGGAACGTAAAGGTGTAGTGGCTTGTCGCAGGCTACCACCAGAACACCAAGTAAAGAAAATTTCTGCTCTCAATAGATATATAGATATTGTATGAACAGGATAGCGATCGCCTAGATCGGTGTTCACGTCTTGTAAAAGTCGTATTTTCCCGTACTTCCCATTTCCTATGGGCAATTCTCAATTATTGTACTTAACCCTATACCTAAACTTGCATCAAATCGAAATGATCGTTTAGGGGCTTGGCAGTATTCACAACGATGGTTGGCTCATTGTGCGATCGCAGCGTAATAGCGATTCACAAACTCTCTTGCTCTATCAATGTGGCTGTTTTGGCTGTTGCTGCCTCAAATTATAGCTCTACGCGACCCAAGATTTGAAGGCTGCTAACGACAGCTAGAGTATATCAGATATGATATAAAATAGTATGGATAATGATGATAAACCTGTAGTCTGGCTACGGGGCGAGGTTAAAACTCCACCTTTTAGTCAGGAAGCTCGTGTTGAGGCAGGTTTTCTGTTGAGGTACTTGCAGCAAGGTGAGAACCTAGAATTGCCTTACTCACGACCAATGCCAAGTATTGGAGCGCATTGCCATGAGTATACGCATTCGAGACGTGGACAAAAATTGGAGAATCATTTATCGAATTGATGACGATGCCATTTTGATTGTCGAGGTGTTCAATAAAACTACGCGAACAACACCTGAGCAAGTGATTGAAAATTGTAAAAAGCGATTGAGTAAGTACGATACAGATACACAGTATTAGTCATGGATCAACTTAAAAAGGAACATCTAGAAGCAAGAGGTTGGAAGGTTGGCACAGTTTCAGAATTTTTGGAACTAACGCCAGAAGAAAATGCTCTGGTTGGAATCAAACTAGCACTCAGCCGGAATTTAAAAGCACGGCGACAAAAAGCAATGACACAAGTTGAATTAGCCGAGAGAATTCACTCAAGTCAACCGCGTGTTGCTAAGGCAGAGAATGGTGATGCTTCAGTTTCAATTGAACTGTTGATACGTGCGATGCTGGCAACAGGTGCAACCCTTCAAGAAATTGGCAAGGTTATTGCCGAAGCTGGGTGAATCTCAGCATAAATCTAAATGCGTACACTCACTCGTATTAAAGTTTTTCTACCTTGCTTCCACCATTCTCCTCCTGCCCCCACACAGAGTTACCATAATCCCAGGTCGCTTAGTGGATGCTGAAAATGATTGACCCCTACGACTTTGAAGATGATGACTTTGACTTTGAGGATGAAGATTTCTTGAAAATAAAACCCATCAGCCAAATGAGCGAAGGGGAAAAGCTACAGCGATTTAAGCGGTTCTTCGACAGCAGCAGCCGTGCTATGTTGCAAGACTGTCTATTTCGCATCGTCAATTACGAAGATGGTACAGGCACGTTAGAAATTCTTTGCCCTAATGAAGTTGTAAGGCAACGCCTTTCCAAGAAAAAGCGCAAAATTACCAACAGCATCAATACCTGCTGGAGTCATATTAGATGGTTTTCGCTATGTGTCCAGCAAGATAATGAGTTGCATTGCCAAAAGTTTACCCGTAACGGCAATTTGGTGACATCTTAATTGGATATTGGAAATTTGGGATAAAGAAAGTGTTTTCCCAATGACAAATGACAAATGACGAATAACAAATGACTAAAAAACAAAAATTTCCTTACCTAGTTGGTTCTAAATGGACAGCACAGCGAAAAGTTGATGGCTGGCGGCACTTCCAAGTTGTCAATCGTAAAAATCAGGCTAAGTGGGTTTACGCCGAAATGGTTGCTGCTTGCGATCCGAAAGTCCGTTTTTGGATAAATGCCAAATTATTACAAGATAACTCCCAGTGGCAAGCTGGCTGGCAAACATTACAGGAAATCCACGGACTTGAAACTGAGGTGTCCTGATTTGCCTCCTTCCCAGTATCTGCCTGAAAATGCCCATTAATAGGCTGCCGCCCTGTTCACAGGCGGCAGCCGAATTTAATAATCTTAGACAATATCTGGTAATTTAATAAATTTTTACAAAATCACACTAACTTACTCTCAAGCAGCAACTAAACAGTCTTATCTATCGGTTGAAAACTGGCGATTTATCTGCGATACCTTCGGTGAGCTACGCTAACGCAAATTCCAGTAGTATTTCCAGGATCAGGCTGCATATACCTCTCTTTCCCCTTGACCCTGCGCCCCAATGCCTTGAAAACACGTTGTAAAAACATCAGCTAATTCTATGAAAAGCATTCAAAAAAGCAGATTTCAGATTTTTGTATTTTGTAACTATTTTTATAAAAATAAGTAATAAAATTTTTTTAATGGCTCTTTTGAGAGCTTTTAAAGTCTTTAAGCCTCATAAAAATCCAAATAGACATAATTAAGCTTTAATTCATTTGATAAGACCGTTTTTCAGATTAGGAGCCACTTTCTTTTCTAGGTAATTTGCCCAATAATGACATCAACAGACCTCACGCATCGCCATCTCAGGAAAGGTGAAGGCAAATGTTTGAGCCACAAGTTTGATAAGAAGCTATAAGAGGGAAACAACAGTGAAACTAGCAGTCTACGGAAAAGGTGGTATCGGTAAATCCACAACTAGCTGTAATATATCCGTCGCCCTAGCTAAACGTGGCAAGAAAGTGCTGCAAATTGGCTGCGACCCGAAGCATGACAGCACCTTCACCCTGACTGGGTTTTTGATTCCCACAATTATCGACACCCTCCAAGAAAAAGACTATCACTACGAAGATGTCTGGCCAGAAGATGTAATTTATAAAGGCTACGGCGGTGTTGATTGCGTAGAAGCTGGTGGCCCACCTGCGGGTGCTGGATGTGGCGGCTACGTAGTCGGCGAAACCGTAAAATTACTTAAAGAACTCAACGCCTTTGATGAGTACGATGTAATTCTCTTTGACGTTCTTGGTGACGTAGTTTGCGGTGGTTTTGCAGCACCACTCAACTATGCAGATTACTGCCTGATTGTTACAGACAACGGCTTTGATGCTTTATTTGCTGCCAATCGGATCGCTGCTTCAGTCCGCGAAAAAGCAAGAACTCACCCACTGCGTTTAGCTGGGTTAATTGGCAATCGCACCTCCAAGCGCGACTTGATTGAAAAATATATAGAAGCAGTGCCCATGCCAGTTCTAGAAGTTTTACCTTTAATTGAAGATATCCGTGTTTCTCGTGTGAAAGGTAAGACTTTGTTTGAAATGGCAGAGCAAGATCCTTCCCTAGACTACGTTTGCGACTACTATCTCAACATCGCCGACCAAATTCTGGCGCGTCCCGAAGGTGTTGTACCTAACGACACACCAGATCGGGAGTTGTTCTCTTTGTTGTCCGATTTTTATCTAAATCCGGGTAAACCCCAGGTTCCTAATTCAGAAGAAGAACTAGACTTGATGATTGTATAAATCACCAAGTTCTCAGGATGGGGGACAATAACATGGCATTCTTTAACAGCTTTACGGATTCAATAAAGCAAAAGTGGTTGCAATTTTTCCAGAATAATCGAGACTGGATTACCCTCCACATGGAAGTGGAATCGGTGTACACCCCTGATGGCGGGAAGCGACCACCTTCCTACCTCATCCTGGGAGTTCTTAACGCCCTAGAGCCAAAACTAGCGCAGTTAATGCTGCCCTTTGCCAAACTCAATCCTGATGCCGATACCCTAATTGAGGTGCTGGATTTGCATTTTGACCCAGATTTAGCTCTCGGTAATCGCTTCGTCATCAACCCAGAAGTAGAGAGATACGTAGAAGCAGCAGCAACTGTCATTGATGAAAAGCCTGAAGATGAAACATTGACACACGCTCATACAAATGGCTTTGCGTCGGTGGCGGTAGTTCAAGAGTTTGCAATGGTGGATTCTGAGGATGAAAGCCTGGGAATCAGCGAGTTGGAAGAAATGGAAAATGGCTTTGGCGATATTTCCTTAACCAACGGACACAACTCAACACATGAGTCTYTCCAAASCTCTAGTTTAGAAGCAGATGAGTTTGGGGAAATTGCCTTCGATACGACAGCTGCAACGGAAATAAAGCTGGATGAAGACGAAGACGAGGGGCTTGGAGATATTCCGCTAGATGAGAATGCGTTTAAAGACGTGTTATCAGATGTCTGGGGTGATGAAACAGCTTTACAAAAGGCTGAAGAAAATAACGATTTTTTGGGGGAAGAACTGCCAGCAGGCGTTTTTGATGAATCAGAAATTGCCCGCCTCTTCCCCAACGCTTAATTATTGCCGTTCTTCGCAATTTTAAGGTTTAGATTTGGGGTTTTGGATGAGGAATTAGGGAAATTGTCGTTAGACAGCGGATACTTTTGTTGTCCCAACCTTCAATCCAAAATTATCAATCTAAAATCTGAAATTGGTTGAACTGCCATTAAATATCAAGGGGAGAAAAAACCAAAATGACTGTCGCTCAACAACCAGAAGCTTTAAGCTTTGAATGTGAAACCGGGAATTACCATACCTTTTGCCCAATTAGCTGCGTGGCGTGGTTATACCAAAAAATTGAAGATAGCTTCTTTTTGGTGATTGGGACAAAAACTTGTGGCTACTTCCTGCAAAACGCGATGGGGGTGATGATTTTTGCTGAACCCCGCTATGCAATGGCAGAGTTGGAAGAGGGCGATATTTCGGCACAGCTGAGTGATTATGAAGAGTTAAAACGGTTGTGCTTGCAAATTAAACGCGATCGCAATCCTAGTGTAATTGTCTGGATTGGTACTTGCACAACCGAAATTATCAAAACAGATTTAGAAGGTTTGGCACCGAAGCTGGAATCTGAAATCGGGATTCCCATCGTTGTAGCGCGTGCAAATGGTCTAGATTACGCCTTCACCCAAGGGGAAGACACGGTATTGGCAGCAATGGCTAACCGTTGCCCTGATAAGGCTCCGGTGGCAGAAACAGAGAAAAGTGAACGCAATGCGATCGCTAAATTGCTCAACTTCGGTAAGAAGAAAGAAGATGTTGCTCAAGATGAATCTGAGTACGTAGATCATCCACCACTAGTTCTCTTTGGCTCCCTTCCCGACCCCGTAGTTACTCAGTTAACCTTGGAACTGAAGAAACAAGGCATCAAAGTTTCCGGCTGGCTACCCGCGAAGCGCTTCACTGAACTGCCAGTACTGGAAGAAGGGTATTATGTCGCTGGTGTCAACCCCTTCCTCAGCCGCACAGCTACCACCTTAATGCGCCGCCGTAAGTGTAAACTCATTGGCGCACCCTTCCCCATTGGCCCCGATGGTACTCGCGCTTGGATTGAGAAAATCTGCTCGGTGTTCGGTATTACTCCCAAGGGTTTGGATGAACGGGAAGCCCAAATTTGGGCAGGCTTGGAAGATTACGTGAAACTGATTCGCGGTAAGTCTGTATTCTTCATGGGTGATAACTTGCTGGAAGTTTCCCAAGCAAGATTCTTAATCCGTTGTGGGATGACTGTTCATGAAATCGGCATTCCCTACATGGATAAGCGCTATCAAGCTGCTGAGTTGGCACTGTTGGAGAAAACATGTCAGGAAATGAATTCACCCCTGCCAAGGATTGTAGAGAAGCCGGATAATTACAATCAACTTCAACGGATTTATGAGTTGAAACCAGATTTGGTAATTACTGGTATGGCTCACGCTAATCCGTTGGAAGCACGGGGTATTAATACAAAATGGTCTGTGGAGTTCACTTTTGCTCAAATTCACGGCTTTACGAATGCGCGTGACATGTTAGAGTTGGTGACTCGTCCGTTGCGTCGGAATAATAATTTGAAAGATTTGGGTTGGGATAAGTTGGTGAGAGAAGAAGCGAAGATTTAGATTTGGGCTTGGATTTAGCAACAGCATAATAGTATGTTACGGGCGAACTTTCGAGTTCGTCCTTTTTTTATGAACCGCAGAGGCACAGAGAACACAGAGGAGGAGGAGAAATTGGGATAATCAGAAATGCTAAAATTTTTATATTATTTTTAGTTTTTTACTTCTTAAGTTAATGGAAATTACCAAATTGTCTCCCCAAGGACAAATAATTATTCCCCAATCTTTACGGGAAGCTCATCAATGGAAAGTGGGACAAGAATTTATTATTATTGATATGGGTGATGGAATTCTTTTAAAGCCTAATAAACCTTTTCCAGAAACTAAATTAGATGATGTAGCAGGCTGTTTAAAATATCAAGGAAAACCTAAAACTCTTGAGGATATGGATAATGCAATTCGCCAAGGTATAGAGGAATCGTGATTTAAAAGTATAAAACTGGCTCAAACCTGATTAAAAAAGCTAACAAGTTTCTATTCCCTAACTCCAGAACTCACCATGACTCAAAAAACCTATCAACTCCCCCTAACCTTCGAGCAAATTCTTAATCTTGTCTTACAACTTCCCGCACAAGAACAAGAACAACTTATTCAAGAAATAAAGAAAACCTCTTCAAATAATAAAGATGAAGATTTACTTAGTGTTTTTGACAGAATCGGTAGAAATGCTCAGGCCAAAGGATTAACCGAAGAAACTCTAGAAGAATTACTCGCCGATGAATCATAAGCTAATTGTCATTGACACAAATGTTTTACTTAGTGCTGCTCTAAGTCCTAATGGAACAGCCCGTAAAGCCCTAGATAAAGTCTATAAAGAATTCAAAATTGCTCAAAGCGATGAAACTTATCAAGAATTAAACACACGAATTTACAAACGTAAGTTCGATAAATATATCTCAGATGAAGACCGACAAGATTTTTTGGAAATAGTTAAAAAGTATAGTCAATTAATAGAAATAAAATCTCAAATAAACACCTGTAGAGATCCAGATGACAACAAATTTTTAGAACTTGCTAAAGATGCCAATGCAGAATTTTTAATCACAGGAGATCAAGACCTTTTATCACTCAAGACCCTAGCCGAATATCAAAACCAGATTATTACTCCCAGAGACTTTCTTGACCTTGATTAATTCATCTTTAATCCTATAATTAGTTCAGATGGAAGGCTGTAACTCTAAAGGTTTGGATGGAATAATGTACATTAATTCTGCGCCGTCTGGTTTAATTTCTGTAGACGGAGTTAATTTAAGCCAGTCATGAAAGCTGATTCCTAATTGGGAAATTGCTTGTATTTCTGTTTCGTAAGATTGAAAACGTCGATTTGTTTCAATAATAGCTTCAAGCTTTTCTAATGCGTTATCTAATACTCTTTCTTCTTCTTTTTTAGATGTTACCCATAATAATACTTCTTCCAGTAAATTACTGTGCAATACCGGAGATGCTATTAGTAATGGTTTCCTACAATAACCTAAATAACCAAATATTCCAGTAATCACGCCATTGACAGTAATGTAAGAAGCAGAAAGTAATAGAGGGTAGTTTTTGTAAAACTTTTCCTGTTCTTCGTTATCAAGATAAGAAAACACCTTATCAAAATATTTGTTAACGCACTTATTAAGAAATTCTGTACCTTCTTGCAGACAAAGACATGCAGTTGAAACTTCTTTTAATTCCAAGTAGCAATTTACTCTCGCTACGTAAGTTAAAAATATCGATGATAAATATTCATCAGCTACTTGAATATCTTCTTCTAATGCTATATCAAAGTAGCCAGTATAAGTATGTTGAGCCTCTAAAAACCGATTAATAGCTAAATTCGCCATATTGACACGATTCTCAGATTGAGTCATTGTAAAAGCATCACGCGCTAAATCAAGAGCAGCACGAAAATTAGCATAAACGGAAAGGTTAAATTTAAGATTTAGTTTATTGACATCTTCTTGTACAATTTTAAGGCGTTTTTCAATTTCTCCTAAGCGTTTAATTACAACGACAAATCCTATTACTGAAACACCCAAATTAAGAATACTTGCTGCTGAACCAAATTGAGAAAGTATTGTTGATGCTTGAGTTAAAGAAGGTACTGTTTCACGTAACATAGCAACTATCTGCTTTGTCCTAAAATCACGAATAACACCTCCAACACGTTCGTAGGCTTTAGTTTTTAAGCCTTCATTAATCCAGTCAGGAATTAAAAATGTTGCTGTAACCGGTTCCATAATTTTCTCCAAGTTGCTAAAACTTCAGCAGCGTAATGTCTGGTAGGTAGTCGCTTCAATTCTGCACAGAAAATACCTGCGCTTGACTCAGTATTCCCAATTTGAGTTCTATTCTGTCTAATAGCGATCGCTCTTTTTAACCAACCGCCCACGCTAACAAAGAAAAACGATCGCTTTTTTTTAACCAGAAGATGCAGAGCGATCGCAGATACAATCATAAGTAAAAGCAAGCAGATAGAAAATAGCTGAAATTATGGTCAATATCTTTAAAAGTGGCTGTTTAAGATCGTTTGATACCAGCCCTCAATTAACAGCAAAATCTGTATATTTACGTACAGAAGGTAACTGAAAACCTAAAACAATATCTTCTTTTGGGACACCTAATTCAACCAATTCATTAGCAATTCCTACCTCTGTCCCATCTTGCTGAATCCAGATTTTCTCGTCAATAATATCTAAATGAAGAACAGGGCCATATATGCGATCTTGATCGCGCCAACCTACATAAACTAATTGATAATGATCGTGTTCTATATCAAAAATTGTCTGTGCTTGAATGCGATTATCCCAAACAGTACTAGCGTGCTGTTCCAGCAAAATCTTAATATATTTTCGATATTCTTCTAGCTTTGCCATTGGGCGATCGCCTCCCGTTCAATATTAAAAAATTTAATATAGTTTTGTCTCTCCTCGCCTGTCTACTTACTCCAGATGCAGAAGAGAAGAGGATTGAATGAACCGCAGATGAGAGAGCGATCGCCCCATCCCTCAATAACTTCGATAAAATCACTATGGTGCTAGTTAACCCTCCCTAAATCTAATGAAAAGCGATATCTCCGATGGGCTACGCCTACGCCCTTATTCCCAACCTTCTCTTCAACGTCCCGAACTACTCGCACCAGCAGGTAATTGGGAATGTGCTAAAGCTGCTGTGGAAAATGGGGCAGATGCGATTTACTTCGGTTTGGATCGGTTTAACGCCAGAATGCGGGCACAAAATTTTACTGAGGCGGACTTACCCCAATTGATGGCATTCCTGCACCGTCGGGGCGTAAAGGGTTATGTCACTGTCAACACACTCATATTTCCTAAAGAACTAGCAGAAGCACAGCAATATCTCCGCACAATTATTGCAGCTGGTGTGGATGCAGCGATCGTTCAAGATATTGGTATATGCCGTCTCATCCGTCAACTTTCCCCCGATTTTCCCATCCATGCTTCTACGCAAATGACAATTACCAGTGCGGCTGGGGTGGAATTTGCCAAATCTCTTGGTTGTCAATTGGTGGTGCTGGCGCGTGAATGTTCTCTCAAAGAAATCAATAAAATACAGCAGCAGATTGCCCTACAAGAAACGTCGCTGCCCTTGGAAGTTTTTGTTCACGGTGCTTTGTGCGTGGCATATTCCGGTCAGTGTTTGACTAGTGAGGCTTTAGGTGGACGTTCTGCTAACCGAGGTGAATGTGCCCAAGCTTGTCGGATGCCCTACGATTTAATCGTTGAGGGGAAAGTTGTAAATTTAAAAGAGCGCAAATATTTACTCAGTCCTCAAGACCTAGCAGGGTTAGATGTTCTGCCAGATTTGGTGAAATCAGGAGTAACCTGTCTCAAAATTGAAGGTCGCCTGAAAGCTCCAGAGTATGTTGCTAATGTCACCCGTGTTTATCGCCAAGCTTTGGATGGCGTGATGACGCAATTGGAAATACCTAACCCCTTAACCCCTTTGCCTAAAAGGGAAGGGGGAATAAAAGCTCCCTTCTCCGAAACGGAGAGGGGTTGGGGGAAAGGTCAATTAGACCAAGAACATTACAACCTAGAAATGGCATTTTCTCGCGGACTCTACACGGGTTGGTTTGGCGGGATTAATAATCAGGAACTAGTTCACGCCCGCTTTGGTAAAAAACGTGGGGTTTATTTAGGTGAAGTCAGCCGCATTCACAATGAAGAGGTAACAGTCAAATTGGAAGCGCCTGTAAAACCAGGGGATGGAATTGTATTTGACTGCGGTCATCCAGAGGCGAAGGAAGAAGGCGGGCGAGTTTATGGGGTGGTTTCCAAAGGAAAGGAAAGTGTGCTGACCTTTGGTAGAAATGACTTGAACTTACGCCGAGTGCATATAGGCCATCGCATTTGGAAAACCAGCGATCCAGAACTCGATAAGCAAGTGCGTCAGAGTTTTGCTGGCGAAAACCCACAATTTCAGCGTCCGATTGACTTGGAGATTTATGGAGAAGTTGGTCAGGCGTTGATTGCGATCGCCCGCGATCGACTCGGTAATATTGTACAGGTAGAATCTGTAATTTCACTGGTGGAAGCGCACACTAAACCCTTAGATACAGAGCGTTTACAAGAACAATTCGGTCGTCTCGGTAACACCCCTTTCTGTTTAGGAACACTCACCAACCACCTCAGCGGTGCTATTATGCTACCCGTAAGTGAGTTGAACCGGATGCGGCGGGAAATCGTGGTGCAGTTGGAAGAATTGCGAAGTCAACCCAAACGCTGGCAATTAGCTTCTGATGTCTCTTTCCAAAATTTACTCCCCTCATCTCCCACCCTGCGGGAAGCTAAAGCTACATCTCCTTCACTCATAGTCCTAGTACGAAATCTCAAGCAACTGCAAGCCGCCCTCAAAGCTGGTATTGAAACACTGTATTGTGAGTTTGAAGACCCCCGTGCCTACCAAGAAGCGGTGCAAATGGTGCGCCAGCAACAGCAAAAAAACAAAGCAGAAAATTCTTCACTTTTAACTCATAACTCAGCACTCCTAACTCCTAACTCCCAACTCCCCACAATTTGGGTTGCACCACCCCGAATTACCAAACCTGGAGAAAATTGGATTTTGCAGCAAGTACGTGCCTCGGAAGCAGATGGCTATCTGATACGGAACTATGATCAATTGCAATTCTTTGCAGCAGACCGTTGTATCGGAGATTTTTCGCTCAATGTTGCTAATCCCTTAACAGCAGACTACTTTCAGCAACACTTTGGTTTAGAAAGGCTGACGGCATCCTATGACCTGAATATTACCCAACTACAAGACCTGCTCACCAGTTGTCCACCCCAGTGGTTTGAGGTGACAATCCATCAGCATATACCGATGTTTCACATGGAGCATTGTGTTTTTTGTGCCTTTCTCTCGACGGGTACAGATTACACCAACTGTGGACGACCTTGTGAAAAGCAGGAAGTGAAATTAAAAGACCGTGTAGGCAGCGAACACGTCCTCAAAGCAGATGTAGGTTGCCGCAATACTGTATTTAATGGCACTGCTCAAACAGGAGCAGAGTACGTACAGCGTCTGATAGAACTGGGGTTACGTCACTTCCGCATCGAGTTTGTGAATGAGACACCAGAGCAAGTGACTAAAACAATACATTTTTATAGTCAATTATTGCAAGGTGAGATTACAGGTTCCCAACTCTGGCGCGAGTTGAAGTTGCAAAATCAGCTGGGTGTGACTCGTGGCCCTATGGGAGTGTCAGCACTACGTTCATAATTGATTTTCTGAACGCCCAGCTTGAAAAATCTGTTCGGCGGTCAAATTCAATTCTGAGAATGTGGGCGATATGATGCGGTCATTTCCCCGAAACAGGTTAACTTGATACTCACCATCCACCAAATAGTAAACGGAAATAGTCGGTTGTTTGGGATTACCTATATACCTTCTACCGCCCAAAGCTAAATAATCAGTAATCCAGTATTCAGGAACACCAAAAGTTTCGTAGTCAACCAGTTTGTGTGCATAATCATCCTTCCAATTCGTGCTGACGACTTCAATAACTAGGGGAACCGACGCAGCTTGAGTAACCGTTGAAAACTTTTTCCACATCGGTTCTGCTGAAAGATTCTTTTGATTTATCACGATTACATCAGGCGAATAACCCGACTCCTTGTCAGGAACCTTAACTAGTGCTTGCTTCGGTATAAGGTAGGGGAGACTCAGCCGTTCAAATTCCACGTTTAGTTTTTTAGCTAAAAAACCATTAATCTCTTCATGATCTCCTACTGGCTGCATTTCAACAATTACCCCATCGTGTAGTTCATAGCGTCCTCCATCTGGCTTCCAATTGAGGAATTCTTCAAAAGCGATAGTTTTTGGTAAGGCTTGAAACATCACACTTACTCCTGATGATGATTCCGAGTTTAGCAAATTATTTGGTATTACTCATTTGACCCTCAGATTCCCTACTTATTTAATAAATCAGAAATATAAGTCGGTACAAAACCTCACCAGATAACCCAAAAAGGGTGAATTTGGAAGATTTTACAAAATTTTGTATCTATTCAAAGAAGTCGGGTATCTTCTCTTTCACAAATGATTTAGGATTGCTATATATCGATTATCGACTTTTAAAAAATTGAGAATCTAACTACTACAATAAAAAGGTTTTATTAGATAAAATTAAAAACCACCATACTTATTTATGAATAATATTTCAACAAGCAATAATTGGGATACTTCCCTTTACGAAGATAAACACGCCTTTGTCTGGCAATATGGCGAAGACTTACTGAAATTACTCAACCCTCAGCCAGGAGAATCCATTTTGGATCTTGGCTGTGGTACTGGACAACTCACAGAAAAAATTGCCCAAGCTGGGGCTGAAGTAATGGGAGTTGATTATGCATCTGAGATGATTGAGAAGGCCAGACAAAACTATCCCCATATCCGTTTTGATGTTGCTGATGCTAGAAACTTTCAAGTAGATAAGCCATTGGATGCTGTATTTTCCAACGCTGTACTACATTGGGTAAAAGAAGCAGATAGCGCGATCGCTTCCATCCATCAATCCTTAAAACCCGGAGGGCGTTTTGTCGCAGAATTTGGTGGTAAAGGGAATATAAAGGCGATCGCCACAGCTTTATACAATGCTTTAGAGTCCATTGGTATCTCTCAAGCACAAGTAGAAAATCCTTGGTATTACCCCAGCATTGGTGAATACGCTAGCCTCTTAGAACATCAAGGCTTTGATGTCATTTATGCTATCCTGTTTCCTCGCCCAACTCCCCTTGCAGAAGGGGAAGCTGGCATAGCAAACTGGATAAAAATGTTCGCCAGCCCTTTCTTCGCCGGACTTTCACCTGAGCAACAAATACAAATAATTCCCGTTGTCGAGGAATATCTGAAGCCAACACTATATCAACAAGGAATTTGGACAGCAGATTATCGAAGAATTCGCATCGTTGCCGTTAAACTTTAAGGTGTGCGAATTTTAACTTGTACATTCATAACGAATGATGAATTAGTATCAGTTATGTATATACCTAAATTGTGCGATCGCCAGATATCGTTTTCATTAGTACTAAGCATTACCCTCACAGCTTTACTAGCCCCCCCCTCACTAGCGCAAACCCGTTCAATACCATCACCTTCTAGTGCGCCTTTAGAACTAGACTTATTGACCAAGCCAAAAGACTATGTAATCACAGCTAACACCATTCATCCAGAACGATTAACCGTTCCCAGCTTATGGTGGGCACAACAAAACTCCGAGAAAAAGCTATTGGATAATTGGATAGCATATCCAACTTCTGGCAAAGAACCTGCACGAGTAGACTTGATCGTGAATCAGCAAATTTGGAGTTTACTAGAGTATGTAGAGCGCTACGACTTCGTAAATCGCTTGGGTAGCGCTGCACGGAACTTTGGTTACAACGTCCGGGTATTTAATTATCAAAAAGAACCCTTGGCAACCTACACCTGCAACTTTAGTATAAGTCCAGCTTTATGCAGTATCCAAACCACTATTAAGAACAAGATCGGTTTACAGCGTTTTTTGTAGCGATTGGGGACTGGGAGAGATGAGGGTGACAAGCGAGAAAAAGGGAAAAGCAGAATAACCATGCCCCATGCCCCATGCCCCATGCCCAATTAAACCTTAATTTTGGCGAATAAAGACTCGTATTGTTTTATTGCTGATGGGGGTAAGGGAAGTAAAAATTCGCTTTTATTGAAAATGTTGCGATCGCTCTCTAACAAACTCCATAATGGTTCTTGGATATCGGAAGCGGCAATATTTGTAGAAATTGGCGAATTAGTTTTAGTCAGTACCGAAATTTGTTTAGCTGTGCTTGGTTGCCAACAAAAATCAATCCATTGATCTGATAAACTATCCTTAGTAATGCCTGCGGGACGTACCCATAAGTCCGCCCAGATTGCTGTTCCTGACTGGGGGATAACTGCGGCAAGCTGCGGATAACGTCCCAAAATAGGCAATACATCGCTTGACCAACCAACCGCTAGCCAAGTGTCTTCCATAATTAGAGGTTCCAAATAGTTATTGGAACTGTAAAACTTCACCTGTTGGTTTAATACCTGTAATTCCTTTTCCAAGTCTGGTACTTGGTCAAGATTGTCTGTATTATAAGATTTTCCTAGCTTTTTTAAGACCAAACCAATAACTTCTCGTGGTTGATTGAGTAGGGAAATACGCTGCTGCATTCCATCTCGCCACAAATCACTCCAATCTTTGGGTGTCCATCCCAATTTTTGCAACTTGTCACGGTTATAAACAATTACTGTGCTACCCCACCTGTAAGGCGCACCCCACACCTTCCCTTGAGTATCCAAAATACCTTGTTCGTTGCGCGTTACCAGTTGTTTCCACCTTTCATCTAAAGTAGACCACTGCTTTAATTGGTTTCCCTGCACTTCTTGGAGTGGTTGAATCAATTTCTGCTCAATAGCTGCTTTTAGCCAGTAATCTCCCAATGTTACTAGGTCTGTATCAGCCGTTTTTTGACCTTGACCTTGCCTAAAGGGTATAAAGCGGCTCCATCCCTGCTCATCGCTGGTCTTTGGCTTCTGCTGCCAATTTTGTAATTGCTGAAATAAATCCTGTATACGCTCAACTGGAGCAAACTTTAACTGCACCCGTTGCTGCAAACCTTTGTGGAACTGATTCACCACCTGACCAGGTATAGAACCTTTTAATAGCTGTACTTTTAGTTGTGTCTGCTTGTTTCCACCACAGCCAAAAAGCAGTTGTGAAAGTGCCAGTGTGCTTGTACCTAGCAAAAAAGACCGTCGATCCATTGATTTTGGATTTTAAGATTTTTGATTATACCTAATATTAAGCAGAGATTCACTAGTGGCTGACTAGCTGAAAAAGTGGATCTGGAGAATTATCGGTATTTTTTCTTGATAATACGGGTAATTTTGAATATTTGACTCAAATTAGCGATTTTTTGTCAAATTTCTACCTAAAGATTAAATTTTATCCATAAATTTAGTTGGTGGTACTTATGGTGAACCCTTACTTATATTTAGAAGTAATGATTTAAATGTCACATTTCCAGCAAAAATTATCAATACTTAAATAATCCATAAGTATCGTTAAGGTTGGGAGTAAATTGAATAACATAAAGAAAATGTACGGATAAAGGTATTAAATGGAGCTATTACAGCAGCAGATCCTGACTTTAAGCCAAAAGCTGGATGACCTGTGCCAAGTAATTGAGCAGCTTGATAATAAAGTCACTCAAACTTTCTCAGAGTGTTCTTTAGCGAATACACAAGCAAAGGATAATTGCCAACAAAATGGTGCAGCTGGAGGCTACCAGTTTAAAGGACGTAACAATTTAAATCCAGAAATGGAACACAAGGATGTGTTGATAGATGGCATTTATCTAGACATGCATCGTCAAGCTGGAGATAATATAACACCAGAAATTCAAATACAACGACTGACAGCGCAGTTAACAGCAGCGTACAATCGCATTGCTGCTTTAGAAGAACAATTACTTAGAGAGAGAATTCATTAATTTAGCCTGAAGTTCAACGAATAAAAAATAGATTGAGGTAGGTAAGATAAGCCTTTAGGTTCAATATCGAGTGATGGTTTTATGAGCATATACTTAGATAAAAGTAAGTAATCCAGCCATCAAGTTGATAGAAAAGTTAAACACACTATTACATACCTTTACGTAATAGTGTGATATATCTACCCATAGGTTTTTAGTCAATACCTCACTATGAAACAAAAAAACAACCCTAAGACTGGTGTCTTTAGGGTGTTGTCTGGTTTAAAAACCAAGATTTTCTTATTAATCTGTATTTTTCTCGTTAGTGTTTTTGGCATCTTGTTATCAAATTGCTTGATGACAAGCCAGACAGCTTTCGCAAAAATTGACTTTTTGCAATCTGCTCCTACTCAACCGCTATTGTAAATAAGGGATTCAATCCCAATTGATGAAACGGCAGAAATTTACAGAGATTTAAAGTCGGAAATTCTTAAGACATTTGCAGCCAAAGAAAAGAGTAAACGCAAAACAAAAAAGATTATCATAAAGGGGAGCATCTCAGTTTTTGAAGTGGCTTAAATTGACAGTAACCCATTGAGGTAAGCACAGCGATGGGCAAGGACTTGAGGCACATTTTCTCGTTTCCATTGCGCTCCTGAAATCTTAGTTCGACGGTCAACCTGTTTAACGGCAGATTCAACCGATCCAGAACCAATCGAACAAATTTGTTCAGCTTGATGGTATTCGTAGTTGATGATGCGTAGGCGTAGCCCGCCGAAGGCATCGCGGTGTTTATCCAGATAATGGCAAAAGTTTTGTGCCTGTTTACCTTTACAACAGCTAACTAAACAG
>LXQE01000155.1 GCA_003326195.1 Nostoc punctiforme NIES-2108 | reverse complement strand
TCCCAGCAATTAAATGACAACGCAACCCAAATCGTTTTCTCCGATTGCGGTAGCGCTGACTCAAAATGCGAAACACTTTTAAACGGCGGTTGATATGTTCAATCACTACTCTACGACAAGCCAGAGCACGGTTGGACTGTTTTTGCTGCTTGGTTAATTTACCACCTCTGGGCTTTTTGTGAGGCAAGCAACTGTTGGCATGTAACTGAGAAATTCCTTGATAACCGCTATCTTCCAAGCTTTCTGTATCGGGGTGAAAACGTACCTTGCTGTCTACAAATAGTCTGTAGTCGTGTTTACGACCTGAACCGTTGATAACACAACGAATTTCCAGGGTTGTCAGGTCAATTATCAATTGAGATTTGAGAGTATGTCGTTTTTGTTTACCACTGTAAAAGCGTTTTTGTCCGTGCTTAGGGCGCTCAATTTGACTCTCTGTCACATCCATCACGACCGTTTTCGGTTTCTGTGATGAAGTCAACAAGGACTTTTTTCCTCCTAAACGAAACTTGCCCGAACTAACTAACGTAGTTTCAACCCGGTGTACTATACGGCAGACAGTAGATTCGGATAAGAGCCAATCTTGAGCTATATGAAAGTAAGTTCGATATTCGCGCCAATATTGTAGGCAAATTAGAACTTGGTCTTCCCAAGCCACCTTTTGAGGACAGCCTCGTGTTTGTTTGAGACTAGCAGCATCTCGCAACATCTTGACCATCTCATCAAATGTACGCCGTTGCACCCCAACTAAGCGCTTGAACTCTCGGTTCGATAACTTCTTTGTTTGCTCGTATCGCATGGGTAGATGGAGTCAAAGTACAAAACCTTTTACTTTACCATAAAATAATTTTGCAAGAGGTCTAATACGGATAAGAGCCAATCTTGAGCTATATGAAAGTAAGTTCGATATTCGCGCCAATATTGTAGGCAAATTAGAACTTGGTCTTCCCAAGCCACCTTTTGAGGACAGCCTCGTGTTTGTTTGAGACTAGCAGCATCTCGCAACATCTTGACCATCTCATCAAATGTACGCCGTTGCACCCCAACTAAGCGCTTGAACTCTCGGTTCGATAACTTCTTTGTTTGCTCGTATCGCATGGGTAGATGGAGTCAAAGTACAAAACCTTTTACTTTACCATAAAATAATTTTGCAAGAGGTCTAATAGCCAACTAGCTATCTCCTTCCCTTTGCCAAAACTGCCGTAAAATCTCTCCTGGCTTTCTATCCCAGGTGTCGATATGCTCGTATATCAAATTATCTTGATTGAGTTTATACGTTGAATAGCCATTAAAAAGCAACCCTGCTTTCCAGGGAACGCGCAACACTCCCCGCACCGTCCACTTTGCTAAAATCGTGTGTTCGGCTGACTGATAAACTTCATGCACATCAAAGTAAATCTGAGTAAAAAATAGCCGAGCGTGAAATCGTAAAGTCCAAAATATAATTCGATAGTTAAATTTGTATTTGAATGTATTCACCGGGTCTTTAAAATAGATATTCTGTGTATAAATGTCATAAGAAATGTCTTTTTGAAAAAGTGTCGGTAAATCTTCTTTTAAAGTATTAATTACCTTTTCCACTGGCAATTTATATTCCACGCGCCTTTTCCCTTAAAAAATCTTTTTTAACAAATTTTCCACTCGTGACCAAATAGAAGATGTCATCTTGTGACTCACACCACCTGCACTCAAATCTGACAGAGTGGGAAATGATGCAGATTTAGCATAAGGCCCATTTCGCAAAACTTTAGCAAGGGTATTGTTATTCTCGCGCAAACCTTCGTAAAAAAAGAATACCTCTCCTTGAATGCCAAGTTGACGATTGTATTCAATTGCCTGCACTAGATATTCTGGACTAATACAGTAAGAGCCAAGCTTCATCAGTATTCCCGGTGCTAACTTGGGCAGTGTCGCATCTGTGAACTGCTGGTTTATCAGTTTATCAGCGATCGCAGCGTAACTCCTAAAGTCACGGCGATAAATCTGCGGCTGAATCATATCGACTATTCCCCGCTTCAGCCATGCGGGCGAGTCTTGCAGATATTCCTGGAATGCCCAATCATGGATATTGGGTGCGATCGCTACTAATAAATTAGGATTTACCGCTTTCACCTCCCCGTAGAGATGCGCCAAAAACTCAGTGAGAATATCTGCACGCCACTGTAGCCATTGTCTATCCTTGGGATTGTGTGGCGGATTGCAATTAAATTTCTGGCGATAGCGGTTGACAGTTATCTCATCATAGCCACCTTCAGAGGGGAATGCAGGGAAGCGATCGTCTCCTTGAACCCCATCCACATCATAATTCTTTACAACTTCCAGCACCAAGTTCAAGAAGAATTCCTGCACCTGTGAGTCGAGTGCATTCAACCACTCAAAGCCGTTTTTCTTCAGTAAATTGCCGTTGCGATCGCGTGCAGCCCATTCCGGTTTTTTTTGTAAGAGTACACCACCATTCAAATTGTAGGAACTGGCAAAACCGTATTCAAACCAAGGAATGACTTTTAACCCAACTCGCCGCGCCTCAACTACCACCTCTTCTAAAGGGTCACGGCCTACAGACATAGGGTCAATTTCAACTCCAAATGTCTGCTGCATTGTTTGACTGGGATATAAAGTTACTGCCTTATTCCAAACAACGGGAAACACCACATTAAATCCCGTCTCGGCAAGCAAATCCATCGCCTCAGCAATGCGTTGCCTTGACTTAAGAACCTTACTATCAGTAGTAGTCAGCCAGATACCACGGGTTTCTATTATTGCCATTTCTATAAATTGAAATTCTTGGCACTGCACCATCTAAACATTGACTAGCCGACGATACCGCGCCTGTATTATTGTGTAAATTCCATAGGCAACCAAACCTAGTGCCACAATACCCAAAAGCCATGCTCCGTTAGGCTGTTGCGCTAGCGTCTGTAATACTTCATCCAAACCTTCGGCGGTAGCGGCATTCGATTGCCTTGCAGCTTCAATTAAAAACCAACCGATAATACAAAATACTATACCCCGTGCCGCTAAACCAAATCTGGAAATCCTCATTACCCATTGGGCTTCTGTTTTGCTTAACTCAGTTAAATTGAGTTCTTTACGAAATTTGCCACTAAAAGCTTGATAAAACTGATAGAAGCCTAGAGCAATTACAAACACCCCCACAGTTCCAACTAACCATTCACCAAAGGGTTGAGAAAGCAAACGTGCTGTCGAAGCTTCAGTAGAATCACTACTATTTTTACCGCTGCCTGTACCCGTAACGATTTTCACAGCACTTAAGGCTAAACTTGCATAAATCAAGCCATTAACTGCGTAACCAATTCGCACTGCCAAACCTTTGGCATCATGACCCTTATTTTCTGGGTCTTTAATTGCCTGTACAAAACGCCAGATTACATATCCAATCAAGCCAATTGCAACTAAAGCCAGCAAAAATTTACCAAATGGCTGGTTAACGATTGTTTGGAGAGCGCCTTGAGTATCAGTTGTTTTACCACCGCTGCCAAAAGCTGTCTGTGCTGCCAGTAGTCCAACTATACCGTAAACTACTCCCTTGGAAACATAGCCAAATCGTCCCAGTCGCTCAACCCACAATGAAGCATGGTTTGTCAACTGTTGTGTCATGAGTAGTTGGAGAGAATTATTATATCTACCTTTTACCAAAATCTACCCACGATTTACATCTACCGTAAGGCAAATTGTCTAATATTTTTGCAAAAAATCATTATTGTAATACTGTCTTTTAATAGATGTGAGGCTACTCCAAATAATATTACAGTTATTAAGTACAGTATTACTATTTAGTGTTTTTTAATGCTGAATTTTGATTAATTATGTCTTTAATAGAAAGTTCTTGGAAACACGAATATCTAACTACCAATGGAGTAAAACTACACTACGTTACCCAAGGTGAAGGCCCTTTAATGTTGATGTTGCATGGCTTTCCTGAGTTTTGGTACTCTTGGCGGCATCAAATACCAGAGTTTGCCCAAAACTTTAAAGTTGTCGCTATTGACTTGCGTGGCTACAACGATAGTGATAAACCAAATGAGCAATCAGCTTATGTAATGAATGAGTTTATCAAAGATGTTGGGGGAGTAATTAGAGTATTAGGATACCAAAAATGTATATTAGTTGGACATGATTGGGGAGGTGCGATCGCGTGGAATTTCGCATACACTCACCCCGAAATGTTAGAACAATTAATTATTCTTAACCTGCCTCATCCTGCCAAATTTGCCCAAGGGTTACGCACTCCCCAACAGTTGCTACGTAGCAACTACGTATTCCTCTTTCAACTACCGTGGATACCAGAATTACTTTTACAATCTTCAGACTACCAAGCTATTGAAACAACTTTTAAAAGTATGGCAGTTAACAAGAGTGCTTTCAGCAAAGCGGATATTGATGCTTATAAAAATGCTGCTGCAAAACGCGGTGCCCTCACAGCAATGTTGAACTACTACCGTAATATTTTTCAACAGAGAATGGTAAATCCAAATTGGGGCGCTCTGGAAGTACCAACACTGATGATTTGGGGAGAAAATGACCCTGCACTTGGTAAGGAACTAACCTACAACACCGCAGCTTATGTCAGGGATTTTCAAATCAAGTACATTCCTAATTGTGGCCATTGGGTGCAGCAAGAACAGCCGAAATTAGTTAATCAATATATGCGAGAATTTCTGAGGACTTAAGCTAAACCATCAATTAATAAGTATAAATACTTCTCTAACTAGCTATAGCAAGTAGCACCAGTTTTTGCTTTTAAAAAGATTTAATAGTGATTTAATACTGACATTTTTCAGGAATTTTTGGTAAAAACTGCCATAAATCCAAAATTAATGGCATTTTTGACATCAGTTTTATCTGTGTTTCAGATCACAACTAACTTGTCAGGAGATAGATTGTCACAAGAGAGATTGACCTCACGAAGTTTAGTGAGATAATAGAGTTGTGAGGGACAGAACGGACGCAACTTGATTATTAAGGGGGAAAATTTATGAAACTCCAGCTATTAGTGGCCATTGCCTTAGCAACTCCCCTATTTTTCGCTAGCTCGGTTAAAGCCGAGAATCCACAGGATTTACAAAAGCTACTTTCAACTGGGGAATGTGTTAAGTGCGATCTATCAGGAGCTAACCTCAGTGGCGCTCATTTAATTGGTGCTGACTTGAGAGGCTCGAAGCTCCAAGGAGCTAACCTTGTAGGAGCTAATCTCGAAGGTGCGGACTTAACTGGTGCAAACTTGGCAGGTGCTAACCTAACATCCGCTTATGTAAGTAATGTGAATTTGAAGCAAGTTAATCTCAACGGAGTAAATTTTACTCGTGCTACGATTCACGATTCTAATGTGTATCAAGCATCAATGAACGATCTAAATCTTAATGGTGCGGAAATATTTAACACTGGAATCGGGATTGGTGGAGAAGACGCTGAAATTCCCGATTGGAAATAGGCCCAACTGATTACACAGCTTAAAATCAATACAACATAGGTTTTGGCAGGTTTTAAATCAAATAAACTAGTTTTTTGCCAGAATTATCCTGAAAACCTGCCTCTACAAAAATATTAAGAAAAATGAAACCCCTCTGCGTTGTAATCACTTTACTATGACAAAAGCAGAGGGGGTTTCTTATGGCAATACTGTTCTGTAGAGACTTGCACTGCAACGTCTCTACATTAGTTGTGAAAATATAGCGGTTCTCAGTATCTTTGTCACGATTTTTATACAAGGTATTGTTATTTCTCCAAAGCTTACAAAATATCACTAAAGACTTATGCAACAACAGCGAAGACCAAGTAAGAAGAGTTTGCGATCGCTTGATTACTTGAATGTGTTTCTCGCGGATGTGCGCGATGGTGTTGGGCCATATTTGAGCATTTACCTGAAAGCTTCAGCAAATTGGAACCCTGTTCAGATTGGAATGGCAATGTCAGTTTCGACAATTGCCACAGTTATTGCCCAAACACCAGCTGGTGCATTGGTTGACAGGCTAAATCAGAAACGGATGTTGATTGTACTGGCTGCTGTGTTTGTTTCTATCGGCTGTATCGCTATGGGCTTGTTCCCCACCCTGCCTGTTGTCATCGGCTCTCAGATTATGATTGGGATTGCAGCAGCAATTTTCCCACCTGCTATTACTGCTATTACTTTGGGACTTGTAGGACATGAGAGATTAGATAGGCGGGTAGGTCGTAATGAAACATTTAACCATACAGGCAATCTGCTAGCTGCCACTCTCGCTGGTTTAGCAGGTTACTTTATTGCACGTAAGGCAATATTTTTCCTAGTTGCAGCTATGGCTGTAGGCAGTATTATTTCAGTAAGGATGATTCGTGAAAGAGAAATTGACCACGAACTAGCGCGTGGAGATGGAGAAGAAAGCGATGAGGAAGACCAAGAAAAACATCAACACCGCTACGAAGGCATATTGGAATTATTAAGCGATCGCAAAATCTTATTCTTTACTATTGCAGTCGTTCTATTTCACTTTGCCAATGCTGCTATGTTACCGCTAGTTGGTCAAGAATTGGCACAGGGTAAAGGGACAAGTGACACAGTTTATATGTCTGCTTGTATTATTGTGGCTCAGTTAGTCATGATTCCAGTTTCTAACTTGGCTGGGCGTTTCGCACATACAGCCCGAAAACCTATATTTTTGCTAGGCTTTGCCGTCTTACCGATTCGAGGAGTGCTGTATACGCTTTCTGACAATCCTTATTTTCTCGTTTCTGTGCAAATTCTAGATGGTATTGGAGCCGGGATTTTTGGTGTACTTTCGGTGTTGATAGTAGCTGATTTGACTAAAGGCACTGGACGCTTTAATGTTACCCAAGGGATTCTCAACACTGCCATTGGCATTGGTGCGGGTTTGAGCAACGTGTTGGCTGGATTTGTGGTTAAAAGTGCTGGTTACAATGTTGGTTTTTTGATTCTAGCAGCGATCGCAGTTGTGGCTTTAGCAGTTTTTTGGTTCTGTGTACCTGAAACAAAAACAGGAGTTAATAGAAAGGCATCACGTCAAAAGCATCTAGCAAAATCATGATTGTTTTCAGATACATCATCATTGGGCTGACTTATATAGGTTTGGGTTTAGGATATCTCCCTGGTTTGCGGATGAACCGAGCCAGTATTGCTTTAGTGGGTGCAGCTTTGCTGATGGCATTCGGGGTATTAGACCTCAAAGAAGCATGGCAAGCGATAGACTATAAAACGCTGGTTTTCCTGTTTGGCATGATGGTAATCAGCACAAACTTAGCTTACGCTGGTTTTTTCCAACTAACCCTTGATACAGTTACACACTTTACCCGTAGCCCTTTGGGTTTGCTAATTGTTTTAACTTTCGGCAGTGGAATTCTCTCCGCTTTTTTTCTCAACGATACCATTGCTCTAATTTTGACTCCTTTGGTTCTCGGTTTAACCCAAACTTTGAACCTCAATCCTATTCCTTACTTACT
The DNA here is from genome assembly GCA_003326195.1 of Nostoc punctiforme NIES-2108. Classification (GTDB taxonomy): domain Bacteria; phylum Cyanobacteriota; class Cyanobacteriia; order Cyanobacteriales; family Nostocaceae; genus Nostoc; species Nostoc punctiforme_A. The sequence continues at coordinate 169,473 of LXQE01000155.1, read as the reverse complement.
TGCTTTGGCGGGAGCAACTAATCTGGGTTCAGTAGCTACATTAAGTGGCAATCCGCAAAATATTTTGATTGGTTCGTTCTCTGGTATCAGCTATCTTGATTTTGCAAAAGCATTGACTCCCATCGCATTAGTAAGTTTGTTGATCCAAATTGCGTTATTGTGGTGGCTTTATCCTGATGTCCGTTCTACTAAGTCTTGTCCGAGTGTAACCCCCGTGCGTTACCGCATATTTAAACCGTTACTTACTAAAAGCCTATTGATAACAGGAGGACTATTAATTGCATTCTTAATTGGAATACCCCCAGCCCAAGCAACATTCATAGCTGCCAGTTTACTTTTCATTACTAGACGAATCAAACCGCAACGAGTTTTAAATAAAGTGGATTGGGATTTATTGGTGATGTTTTCTGGACTATTTGTTGTGACTGCTGGAGTAGAAAAATTAGGAATATTGAATTTATTTAGCGGTTTAGTTTATAATCCCCTGAGCATATTAGGAATTACTGCTCTGCTTTCAAATTTAGTTTCTAATGTTCCCGCAGTATTATTACTACAACATTTACTTCCCCATCCAGATACAAAAACCTGGTTACTATTAGCAGCAGGATCTACCTTAGCAGGTAATCTAACTTTGTTAGGTTCAGTTGCTAATTTAATTGTTGCTGAGGCTGTCGCAAAACTTGGTTATCAGTTGTCATTCTGGGAGCATTTACGTTTTGGTTTACCATTGACTGTCCTGACTCTCATCCTGACTTATTTTTGGATTTAGTCATTGGTCAATTGGTCATTGGTCATTTGTCATTTATCATTTGTCAAGAAGTCTACGGTACGCTGAACTAACATGGGTAGAGTATTCTGAATTCTGAATTCTGTTTTCTTTTTCGATATTCAGGTGGTTACTAAAAAATAAGGGTATTGGTTGTCAAGTTGCCAATACCCTCTACGTAGATAAACTAAGTTATTACAGTAGCGTATAAGTCTAAGTCAGTGCCTGAGCAACTACTGCCGAAAGTGACTCATTCGCTGCTTGCTTCAACAATTCGGCTTTATCGGTCTGTTCCCAAGGCAAGTCTAAATCAGCCCGCCCAAAATGACCGTAAGCCGCGACGTCCTGATAAAAACGTCCGCCTCGTTCACTTGGTAAGTTGCGTAAATTGAAGGTATGGATAATCCCTGCTGGACGGAGTTCAAAGTGTTTGTTGATTAATTCCAGTAAGGTATCTTCATCCACTTTGCCAGTGCCAAAAGTATCCACTAAGATACTTGTTGGTCGTGCTACACCGATAGCATAAGATAGTTGGATTTCAACTTTTTCTGCCAACCCAGCGGCGACAATATTTTTCGCGACATAGCGAGCCGCATAAGCAGCAGAACGGTCTACCTTCGTGGGGTCTTTGCCAGAAAAAGCGCCACCACCATGTCGTGAATAGCCACCGTAGGTATCAACGATTATTTTCCGTCCTGTCAGACCAGAGTCTCCTTGAGGACCACCAACGACAAATTTGCCAGTGGGGTTGACTAAAAAACGTGTTTCTTCATTAGGTTTAACGTCAATGTCGCCAAAAACAGGTTCGACCACTGCTGACCAGAGGTCTTGTTTAATTTTGGCTTGTACCGCCGCCTCATCCGTAATTTCCCCAATACTGGCTGTATGCTGGGTGGAAATTAGAATCGTATCAATACCTACGGGGCGTCCATCTTCGTAGACTACAGTTACTTGGGTTTTACCGTCAGGACGCAGGTATGACAATTCACCTGTTTTACGGACTGCTGCCAATCGGCGAGCAATGCGGTGGGCGAGACTGATGGGTAAAGGCATCAGTTCGGGTGTTTCGTTGCTGGCAAAGCCAAACATTATACCTTGATCACCYGCRCCAATTTTGTCRAATWGYTCATCACTATCTTGYTSGCGRGTTTCTTGRGCGGTGTTAACRCCTTGGGCAATATCGGGTGATTGTTCGTCTAAAGCCAGCAGAACACTGGTGCTGTTAGCAGAAAAGCCATTGTCAGCATTGGTATAACCAATTTCGGCAATTTTTTTCCGGGCGAGATTGACGAAATTTACATTAGCTTTGGTGGTTATTTCACCAGTGATTAGCACCAAACCAGTATTAACTACGACTTCAGCGGCGACACGACTGCTAGGGTCTTGTGTCAATAGGGCATCCAGAATAGTATCAGAAATCTGATCGCAGATTTTATCTGGATGACCTTCTGTGACTGACTCAGAGGTAAATAAATATCGACGAGACAAAGGAAATTCCTCCATCGAGAGTTTTTTCGTTGACTAAATGTGGGCATTTAGTTCAACTACTAATTTATGAAATCATAACAATATTTATACTTGAGTCGTTAGTATCTTCTTGATATTGATAAAAACCATTAACTATAAGGTAAATATCCGTAAGCAAGATAAATGTATGCTAATTATTTTTTATTTAAAATGTATTTAATAACACAAAAAAAAAAGGGGTACCCGGAAGCGCCCCCATAAGCTTTGACACAAACACTGCTGCTTTAAACCTGAATCGCTAACTTTGCTTCCGTAGCTGTCAACCGCTCATAAGCAGCACGCATCTTCAAACCTGTAAGCACTTGGAAGAAACCAGTTCCATTATTGGAACCTGGATACTCGCGGTGCTGGAGTAACAAGTGAGTCAATTCACCCTGATATTTTGTGGATGTATTGCTGAGATGGGTTTCGATGTAAATGACTTCTTCCAAGTTGTCAAATTGACCATCCACCTCTAGTACTGAGACATAGCGTCCGTAGTAAACATCTGAACCGTAGTACAGTTGCATACCAGGATAAGAACAGGTCAGCTTGCGTCCACAGGGAGTCCAATTGATTGTTGACCCTTCGTCAAATAGGTAGGTTGGATCAAAGCCTTCCTTACCTTCTCGTTGGAGCATACGTACCCGTAAGACTCTACGTTCGGTGTCGTTTTTGATCAAGTTTGTGGGCAAAACCTGGAGAACCACATCGGCAAATTCTCTTTGCGGTTCGATAAACTTTTCAAAGTCAGGTTTGCGGGAATTGATTTGCGCTAACACATCTTCGTAGCGATGACCGCGTTCAGCCATATCTCGCTGGATTTTCCAGGCAATTTTGACCTCATCGCTAATGTCAAAATAAACACTGAAGTCGATTAGCGATCGCACCCGCTCATCATATAAAGGATGTAGCCCTTCAACAACTATAATGTGATTCGGCTCTATCCGCTCTGGCGGATCGATCAAGCCGGTTTCGTGGTTGTAAATCGGCTTATCAATCGCTTGACCACTTTTGAGCGCTTTAATTTGCTCATACATCAGGTCAAAATTGTTCGCCCTGGGGTCTAGTGCCGTTATCCCCGTTTCTTTGCGCTGTTTGCGATCCAAGGAGTGATAGTCATCCAAGCAGATGACTGTCATTAAATCTTCACCAAACAAATCTATCAAACGACGCAAAAACGTAGATTTACCGCAACCAGAGTCTCCGGCTACTCCAATCAGTACCACGCGTTCCGGCTTACTTGTCATAAATCTCCTCTAAAATACTAAAGTTGTGTCAATAATTTTTCACACAGCAGATTCTGAAGCCAGGAGTTTACCCCTTTGGTTTATCCTGCGTTCTTGCTACCTAGCACATCTATAAGACACCAAGCGGGTAGGCAACAAAGTAATCAGGAGGCAGGAGGCAGGAGGTAGAAAGCAGGAGTAACCCACGTTTAAAAGCGTGGGACTGAAGCTGTAGATGCCTTGAATCTCGCGGCACTTTTGGCTCAATACAATTCTTATTTTTAAACTGGGCTTTTGACCTAGAAATAAAAAAAAATTCATTCATACTTCTTCCCTCCTGCCTTGTCTACGACACGCTGCGCGATCTGCCCTTTGCCTCCTGCCTACTCTTTTAAGTTGCTACTCGTCGGACTAGCCTGAATGTTGGTGCCGGTAAGTATTTAATCCTAGTGATATATTTGATTTTAACAGAAGGAGGTATCCCATACAAGATTGCTGTCAAGAAGAATTAGCGTGGTTCCTCAATCATTTTTTTGTTAATTTACTTGTTAAGTTAAAAATGGGGATCAGCACTGCCCATCAGCGTTACAACTTTATCTGTCTGCTAGTTGTGATTCTATAGAATCAAGACTATAAGGTATAATTTATTATTGCCGCAATATTGCCGCAAATTTTCTAATGTTCCTAAATTGTCATTCCTGCTCGACAATACTTAATATATTCAAAGCAAAAATCTATCCAACGAATGAGGAAACAACTTGCATTACTCAAATTCTTGGCTGTAAATTGATGGATATGCTCATATAGAAGCGTTGACGTTATGGCAAAGTACTGATAGAAGGTTGACAGATTTTTCACATCAAGTGAAACTAATTAGAGTTGCTTAAATTACGATTCTCTATTTCGTGATGTTTGTAGCTGGAGTTGTCCTAGTTATGTAATTTTGCATTGACAGGTAATGAAGATAGCTAACAAGATTCCAAAAGAGTAGTAGATTTGGAGAAGTAAAACCAATCAGACAAAACCTTCCTCTCGTGGCATTCTCCGATTTAAACCCCTGGAGTAAGCAAGCACAAGGGCAGCTTTTAGAGGTAAACTGAGCGGTAGCTTCCACCGATCAAAGCAGCCCTTCAAAAATATCTGCTATTGTGAGTTGCTCATTGGTAATAAGGTAAAAAGCTATCTCCCTAATGGGGGTGGTAGTTAACGAAAAAAAGATTAAATTGATTCATTATTAACATTCTCCACAAGACTTATCCTTTACCTTAGAAGGTGAACAGGTGTGTTTTTTGCTATGCCTGCATGTCTTTGGTGAGTGTACTTAGCAAGGCATTAATTTAATGATGCCGTTTTTCCTTCAGGGCCAGTTTTGTGAAACGAAAATCCGGTAAACTAAAGCTGGCATGGGATGGGAATAGTTTTTTTTGAAAAACGGTTAAGTAAATTATCGGAGTGGTAGAACGAATGTACAATCAAGGTGCTGTTGAGGGTGCTGCCAACACAGAATTAGGTAGCCGCATCTTCCTTTATGAAGTAGTGGGTTTGCGTCAGAGTGAAGAAACCGATCAAACTAACTACCCAATTCGGAAAAGTGGCAGTGTGTTCATCAGAGTGCCTTACAACCGCATGAATCAAGAAATGCGACGTATCACTCGTCTAGGCGGCACAATTGTTAGCATCCAGCCTGTAACTGCGCTAGAGCCAGTTAATGGTAAAGCCTCATTTGGGAGTGCTACAAGCGTTGTCAGCGAGTTAGCTACATCTGGGGAAACTGCTAACAGTGAAGGGAATGGTAAAGCCACACCTGTAAATACTCATAGTGAAACCAAAGGTTTTACTAAACCACCAGCAGCTGAAGAACAGCTCAAGAACAAGGACAAGAAAGGCAACACCATGACTCAAGCGAAAGCCAAAAAAGACCACGGTGACGTTCCTGTTAACACTTACCGTCCCAATGCTCCGTTTATTGGCAAGGTAATATCTAACGAACCGCTAGTCAAAGAAGGTGGTATTGGTATTGTTCAACACCTTAAATTTGACCTTTCCGCCGGGGATTTGAAGTATATAGAAGGTCAAAGTATTGGGATTATTCCACCAGGATTAGACAAAAACGGTAAGCCAGAAAAACTTAGACTCTATTCCATCGCCTCAACTCGACATGGCGATGATGTAGATGATAAGACAGTATCACTGTGCGTCCGCCAATTAGAATATAAGCACCCAGAAACTGGCGAAACAGTCTACGGTGTTTGCTCTACACACCTGTGTTTCCTAGAACCAGGAGCAGATGTAAAAATTACAGGGCCTGTGGGTAAGGAAATGTTGTTACCCGATGACCCTGATGCTAATGTAATCATGATGGCAACCGGAACAGGTATTGCCCCCATGCGAGCTTATCTGTGGCGTCAGTTTAAAGATGCGGAAAGAGCAGCTAACCCAGAATACCAATTTAAAGGATTCTCTTGGCTAATATTTGGTGTGCCGACAACTCCAAACCTTTTATATAAGGAAGAACTGGAAGAAATTGAACAAAAATATCCTGATAACTTCCGCCTGACAGCTGCCATTAGTCGGGAACAAAAAAATCCTCAAGGCGGTAGAATGTACATCCAAGACCGCGTAGCAGAACATGCTGATGAACTGTGGCAGTTGATTAAAAATGAAAAAACCCACACTTACATCTGCGGTTTGCGAGGTATGGAAGAAGGTATTGATGCAGCCTTAACTACTGCTGCTGCTAAGGAAGGTGTAACCTGGAGTGATTACCAGAAGCAACTCAAGAAAGCTCATCGCTGGCACGTAGAAACTTATTAATTTGGTCATTAGTCATTAGTCATTAGTCATTAGTCATTAGTTTTAAACAAAGAACGAAGGGCAAAGGACAAATGACAAAGGAAGCAGGATAATCAGTAGGTAGGGCAAACGCTCTACCTACAATTGTTATTGGTGAAATTGGGTGCAAAATGGGTGTGAAACTAGGAATACTGGGATTAGGCACCGTGGGAACGGGAACAGTGCAGTTGTTGCAAGATAGCGCTGGGCGTCACCCATTGTTGCAAGAGATAGAAATTTATCGGGTGGGAGTGCGATCGCTAGATAAGCCCCGTGCAGTAGAATTGTCTACGGAAGTCTTAACTACAGATTTAGAATCAATTGTCAACGATCCGGCGGTAGATATAGTTGTCGAGATGATGGGTGGACTGGAGCCGGCGCGATCGCTTATTCTCAAAGCTTTAAGTAATGGTAAGCATGTAGTCACAGCCAATAAAGCAGCGATCGCCCGCTTCGGAGCGGAAATTTTCACAACTGCCAATCAAGCAGGCGTATACGTCATGCTAGAAGCCGCTGTAGGTGGTGGTATTCCAGTGATTCAACCCCTAAAACAATCTTTAAGTGTTAACCGAATTCATACTGTAACAGGCATCGTTAACGGTACAACAAACTACATCCTGACACGGATGCAAACAGAAGGCAGCAACTTTAATGATGTCTTAGCTGATGCCCAGCGATTAGGTTATGCTGAAGCTGACCCCACAGCTGATGTGGATGGCTTAGACGCAGCTGATAAAATTGCCATCCTCGCATCATTAGGCTTTGGTGGACGCATCAACCTACAAGATGTTTATACTGAGGGGATTCGGCAAGTCAGTAAGACAGATATTGCCTACGCCGAAAAATTGGGATTTGTGATTAAATTGTTAGCGATCGCTAAACGTGATACTCCCTCATCCCCCCTTTCAGTAAGAGTTCATCCTACTTTAGTGCCTCAAGCCCACCCTTTGGCTAGCATCAACGGCGTTTACAATGCCATTCTTGTCGAAGGAGAACCAATCGGGCAAGTAATGTTTTTTGGCCCCGGTGCTGGTGCTGGTGCAACCGCCAGTGCTGTCACGTCAGATATTTTAAATTTAGTTGCTGTCCTCAAAACTAATACAGCAGTTACAAATCCATTATTAGCTTGTGGGCATCAGGAATACTGCCAAATTGCGCCGATGGCAGAATTGATAACTCGGTTTTACGCCCGTTTCCTCACGAATGACCAACCTGGAGTTATCGGTAAATTGGGTACTTGCTTTGGTAACTATGGCGTTAGCTTAGAGTCAATTGTCCAAACAGGCTTTCAAGGGGAACTAGCAGAGATTGTAGTTGTTACCCATGATGTGCGGGAAGGCAATTTTAGGCAAGCTTTGGCAGAAATTCGGGATTTGTCAGCAATCGAAAGCATTCCCAGCTTACTGCGTGTACTTTGAGATTAGTCGGGAGTGAAGCTCGTCAACTTGCTTTGCTCCAATTTTTAATTACCTCAAAGGATTCTTAGCTGCGAGTAAAACTTGGTTAAGTACGCAAGCTAAACTAAAAAATAAACTTCACCCCCAGCGCGAGGCTAGACCTATGACCTCTGCAACCGATCCATCCACCGCCCTCACTCCTTTCCCCGATCATACGCAGCTACCAGAGTCAGACGGTACTTTCGTGAAAAATTGGCAAGAGCATCCCCAAAGCATCTTACTCACTGACTCAATTACACCTATCCTCAAACAATTACATCCTGAAGGTGAATATTGTATAGGTCAGGACTTAGGTATTTACTGGCGCTTGACAGATCCGCCAGAACGAGGTGCAGAAGCACCAGATTGGTTTTATGTAGGAAATGTACCGCCCTTGCTCGATGGACAAACGCGGAGGTCTTATGTACTGTGGCGAGAATTTATTGCCCCCTTAATTGCCTTAGAATTTGTTTCTGGGGATGGTAGTGAAGAACGAGATAAAACCCCTTGGCAGGGCAAATTTTGGATTTATGAGCAAGTAATTCATCCGGCTTTTTATGGCATTTATGAAGTGAATAAAGCCAGTGTAGAAGTTTATAAATTAATTGGTGGACAATATCAGTTGTTAGCAGCAAATGAACGCGGACATTATCCGATAACGCGCTTGGGAGTTGAGTTAGGTATTTGGCAAGGAGAATATCAAAACGCTCAATTGCCCTGGTTACGTTGGTGGGATTTGCAGGGTAATTTGTTGTTGACTGGTGATGAAAGAGCCGAACAAGAATCCCAACGGGCTGAACAGGAAAGACAAAGAGCCGATCGCTTGACTGCTCAATTGCGATCGCTCGGCGTTGAACCGGAAGCCTATTAAGGGAGTTGTTAAACGTGAATTTTTCTCCTAAAGCAATTCGATTTATTATTGAGGCGCTGGAATCTCGAATTGAAGCTTATCAAAAGCAATTAGAGACAGAAAATTTGAATGATGATGAGGTTTCAGATGTCACCAATGACATGATGTTTTTGGAATCTTTGTCGCAAGAATTAAAGAAGGAACTCTCAACAATTGCGCCATCCGTTTTTTAACTTAATTAATGGGCGAAATTGCGATCGCTTGGCGTTTAACCAGAATCCTAATCTGCAAGCGAGATAAAGGCGCACCGAGCTTCGCAAAAATTAAATAAGAGTTCGATATTGCAATCAAGCAAGAAGCGCGATATTAAATTCGGGCGGTCGTTTATTGAATTCGGGCGATTGTTTATTGAATTCGGGCGATTGTTTATTGAATTCGGGCGATTGTTTATTGAATTCGGGCGATTGTTTATTGAATTCGGGCGATCGTTTATTGAATTCGGGCGATCGTTTATTGAATTCGATCGCTTAACAGCTACGAAATCTTTTGCCAGTTAGCTTCTAAAGCTTGAGTAAGCTATGAACTTGTATTAAAAATCCTATGTCCTAACCATCCCAAACCCAAGCCTAAACTAGAAGTGCTAGTTAAAATTAGAAAAATATTAACCTTGCTAAAAGATTTTCGTAATTCTTCTCCAATCCCAACAACAATCCAAGCCAAAGCCAAAGCCATAGCCACAGTCACAGCCACAGTCACAGCCACAGCCACAGATCCAGCGACAGATCCAGCCCAAGTCCCAGTCCAAGCCCCAGCCCAAGCCCCAGTCCAAGAACCAGTCACAGCCACAGCCCAAGCCTTAGCCCCACCTCCACCTCTATTCACAGCCCAAGCCCCAGTCCCAAAACCATTCACAGCCACAGCCCAAGCCCAAGTCCAAGCCCCAACTCCACCCCCACCCCTATTCACAGCCCAAGCCCCACCCCTACCCACAGCCCAAGCCCAAGCACCACCTCCACCCACAGCCGCAATCCAAACTATGTACGGAGCGTTAGACGCGGCTAAAAAGTAGCCTATCAATAGGTAACTTAGTAATACACCAACCAAGCGCCAGGGAATAATTCTAGGTGATTTATCTGGAATTGCCTTTGGTGCCTCTAACATTGCCAACCATACCTGCATGGACTGAGGGCGATCTTTTGCCTCCAGTGCCATACCTTTGAGAATTGCTTGATTTAATCTGTCACTGATGCTTAGATTAATTTGTCTAGGTGGAGTCAGGGAAGTATTGTCTAGCTTGCGAGCCAGAGAAGTTATAGGGCGCTGACCTGTCACCCCATAATACAGTGTGGCAGCCAGACAATAAACATCAACCGTTGGCTCTCGACTGCCTCTGCTCATCTGCTCATAGGGTGCAAATCCCTCATTACCCGCAATACCCTTTGAACTCAAAGTTTGAGGCACTAATTCTTTAGCAATGCCAAAGTCAATCAAAACCGCTTTGCCATTACTCCGCAACATAATGTTTCCAGGGTGGGCATCTCTGTGTACTAGCCCCGCCTGATGCACCACCACTAAAGCTTCCCCAATCTGGCGGATACAGGATACAATCTCTGCTTCTGGTAACGCCCCTTTACGTTTTACTGCCTCAAACAAATTTTCTCCCGGTACAAAATCCATCACTAAGCAGTGGATAGTACCTTCCTTAAACAAGTCAATCACTCCCACAATGTGAGGATGAGGGTCTTGAGACAAGTGTGCTAGTGTTCGCCCTTCTTGGATAAATCGGTCTATATACTTGTCATATTCTGGGTCATGGCTGAGATATTCATTGGGTGTCTTGATGACAACTGTCCGGTTTAGCTCAACATGCAATGCCTTATAAGTAATCCCGAATCCCCCCTGTCCAAGGACTTTATCAATTACATATCTGCCACCTTGTAATCGTTGTCCAGTTGTCCAAGGCATGAAAACCCCTAAATAATTTGTAATTCGTAATTCGTAATTAAAACAGTTTAAAAAAGCTGGATATGGGTGTTTTCTATGACTTAAGTGTGTTTCATAAATAATACAGTTTTGCAGAATTTTGCACAACACACAATGAAAGTTGAGCTAAATCTACGGTGTTTTTGTAGATGATGGGCTAGGAGGAGACTGTGACGGTTGATTAAATGGGTTGACAATAGTAATCCAAGGAGCTATACCTGCAAGTAAGGCTGCAAAAGCTGCGATCGCAGCTATCACCACTCCCCAAACCTGAATTTTCCGCTCCCAATTTGAGTTAGTGTTAGAAGATACAGCTAAGACAGGCTGAGGAGTTTCCCCTGTTAACCCCAAAGAGTCGAGCCATTCTCGCATTGATTGAGGACGCTGCTTAAAATCTAGCTTCATCCCTGTTAGAATTGCGCGGTTGGTGCGATCGCTAATCTGAGAATTATGTTTTTTCGGTTCCACTAAAGGAGCGTTATCTACCTTCCGTTTAAACGCATCCACTGGTGTTTTTCCGGTCAAAAGCACATAAAGAGTTGCCGCCAGAGAATAAATATCGCTATATGCCCCTGTTGGTTTAGTATGTTGAGCATAAAGCTCAGGGGGTGTAAATCCCTCAGAAGTTTCCTTGGTTCGATTTGTGGTTAAGATGTGGTCAAAATCCAGAGCTAAACCAAAATCGATTAGCACCGCTTCAGGTTGTCCTTCTCGCACCCGCAAAAAAATGTTTCCTGGATGCACATCTCGATGAATTAATCGATTTTCATGCACAACTATTAAAGCTTCACCAACTTGCTGAATGTAGCGTAGTGCCTCTTGTTCAGAAAGAATTTGTTGGCGACGATCGGCTAAACTTACACCATCTACATACTCCATTACCAAACACAAACGGTTTGCTTCCTCAAAGGAGTCTACGACCTCCACAATATACTTATGCTTACACCTCTGAAGCTTTAAGGCTTCCCGCAAAAACATTGTCTTTAGCCGTCCGCGCTCCGACTGGTTAAGGGAATTTAGTAAATCATCATTTAAGGTTTTAATGACTTGGCGATCGCCTTTCTTATTTTTTACCAAATAAGTAATACCAAACCGTCCCTTTCCCAATTCCCTTTCAATAGTATATTTGCCACCTTGCAATTGATCGCCTGCTATCCAAGCCACATTTGTAGCCCCAAAATACTTATATTAATTTTCACATAAGAAAGCCTGAAGAACCGGAGCCTAGCTTTACAAAAATATTGTGATGTCTCAAGACAAGCTGCTTTGCGTCTACACTTGCTAAACTAATTTCAAATCTTGAATAAAAGCAGAGAAAAAACAACCATAGAATTATGGCTCAAATCTTAGTTGAAAATTTAGATCCCATTATTCTAGAAAAGCTAGAAACTCTTGCGAAACAACAGGGTAGGTCTTTGCAAGAGGAACTAAAGCAGATCCTACAACAAGCGGCCGAAAAAGTGACACACTACCACACTGGCGGCGACATGGAAAGAACCAGAGAAGCTGTAGCACGCGCTCAAGTTAGATATACAGGAAAAATTTTCAGTTTTGTCAGATTTTAAGCGTCCAGTAGGCAAAGTGAGCGTGTCCACTGGAATGCTAGGAGGCAATAGGGTTTTTATTTAAATTAGTCAAAGCCTTATAGGTATTTATCTCCGAAAATAGGGGATTTCAGAGATTGGCACAAGATCCATTTAGGCAAGGGTAAATTTTCAAAGGCTGAAGAGAGTGGGTGACGAGGGAATCGAACCCGCAACCAATAGATTAAGAGTCACCGTCTCACCGAAATCGCAATGCAAAAATCCAGCAAACTAGCTGCTGGTTAACTCAAAATTAGAAATTATAAATTCATCATTCTGGCGGCACAGGGCGATCGCTTTTACCGATCGCCAAGTCAAAAGCTCTCTGGTGATGCTCGGCGTTGATCCATGCGTGGTAGAGGTTACTGTGAACTGACAGACTGTGCCCCATCTGCTGCGCTGCAAGGGTTATATCAATTCCATACTCTAGAGTGCGAATAGCCCAAGCATGGCGAAGATCATAAACTTTGAATGGTAAACCATCATTCCGCCTAAATCTTTGAGTAACGGTTCTGCCAATTGCAGAATTATTTCGGTTTAAATTGATGTCGGGGATTTTGACATTTCGTAACCCAAATGAGTCAAACCACTCTGGATGGAAAGGCCAGATTTTTCTGTAACCAGTCTTTCCAGCAAGGACAGTAATAATTTTATTACCTGCTCGTAGTTGCTCTAAATCCAAGAAAAATACTTCATGATTTCTCAATCCGTAAGTGGCAAGGATTCCAAATATCCACTGCCACTTTGCATCGGCTAAATTAGAATGGCATTCCAGAATTAATTTATCTGTTGGTAGACTACGGATCTGCCTGCTTCTCGCGCCATAGCTTCCTGAATAAGAATTAGGGTTGAAGTCAAGGTCAGCAAATTTAGCCAATAATCGCAGTGTCAGACAAAATCGTTTCCGGGTTCTAGTGTCTGGCGTGGTTTTTAAAATGGCTTGCTTTAGTACTTCAGTATTAAGTACTTCGTGTTCAGGTAGAGTTTTGAAAACTGCCTGATATTCAATCTTCCATGTACTTTCTGTCTTGAAATTACGTTGCCTTCTCTCGAAGTAATCTTTCTCGAATTCTTGAATTAATTCTCCAATAGTTTTCACTTTATTATTATTATTTTGCAATTCTGACTTTAAGTAATCATTCCAATCGAAGGTTTTAGTATCTAGCCTAAGCCTGAGAAGCTTGCCTTCCTTCTCAGCAAACTTCACACCGTCGAGGTTAGCGACAGTTATATTTATTTTTTGTTGATGCCAACCATCTTTTAATGATTGTGGTTTTGCTGGAAGTGTTGCCCGTAAATAAAGTCTGGCTCCGATTTTTTCAATACCAATACCGTAATTACGAAGTCTTCCGTTAGCCTCTTTAATTCGGTGTTCAATATTTTTCATGCTGAAATTTACATTAAAAATTCATCCCAAAATGAAGCAGTTAGAAACCTGCTTCTCATTGGGATAAAACTACTTGGCTGAAGTCAAAATCTTGATTGAAATGATGGCTACCGTGTCAAGCACGGCGTCCATTATTCATGCGGTATGTTTTTGTGGTCAAAATCTTCAGTTAGCTGGGCAATATCACATCGTTGTTTATCTAGTACATCCCCGTAAACAGCTTGTTTTAAGACTTCTTTTCCTTCTTCGAGTTGGGCTAGGCAATCATCACAGACAACAGCTATAGCGCCATTTGCGGGTATGCCACAAATAAAGCACTCCCAGCCCGTGCCGGCAACTAGCGCTTTTTTGTGGAGTGTAAGGATATTTCGCACCAGTGAGTTGTTGGTAGTGCCGCAACCGCAACAAGCCCCAAGGTCTAGCGGTTCTTCGTCATAGTCTGGATCGTCGGCATCCAGTGCCCAGACGTGACCGCAGTCCAAGCACTCCCAATAACCATAATTTTCCTCATATTCCAGACGTGTGCAATCGCATCGAGGACAAGTTTTATTCGTCATACTCTTCCTCTTCAAAATCTGGTAGAGCGTAGGCTAAACAGGCAGCAAAGCTTGAAATACTGACATTGGCATTACTCCACAGCAAGGATTGACAAGTCATAAAGCATTGTTCTGCGGTGATTTCTTCTCGCTCCATCCCCCAGGACATAAATGAAAATTGAATTTCATCTTCATCGCTGTCTTCAGGATCTTCAGCGTAAACAGTCCCGTGGTAGAGGATGGTACAACTGAGCGAATGTGGTTTTCGCTCGTATTCCTGGAGGGTGAACCGTTCTAGTTCTTTTTCCCAAATTGGTTCAACTGGTTCTAATGTCATCGCGCCAAACGTTCAATTTTCATTCCTAGTGTGCTTTCAGCTAAAAAGGATTGTTTTCTGCTCCTGCTGTCTTGTCTTCATCTGTGGTCGCTGGTGTGGTAATAGCCTCCTGTGGGAAAAGCTGATTCTTCACCAGTGACCGGAGTTGCTCACTAACTTCATCTGGCTCATCGTATTGGTCTAAAACTGCCGTGACTTCCATCGTTTCACTCTGGAAGTTCCCCAGGTTCTTGATCCGCTTGTAAGTGATAGTTTCAATTTTCATAGGCTTGTGATATTTTTTACTTGTTTGAATTGATTTTTTTTAGCAGCGATCGCGCCCCAAAAGTGCGATCGCTTTGAAATTTCAGTCCCACTCATTCTGCTTGCCCTGCTGCAATATTTGCTGCAACAGACGCTCCGCTTCGTCCCACTGACGACCACCCATTTTGAGAATTTCCTCAATAACATGGGTTTTACCTTTGACTTCCAGAAGTGACTTAATCGCCAGATAGAAAGCTTTTTCCTGGGAAGTGGAAGTTTCTTTAGTGCGATCCGCGCTCGGCTCTTTGTACAAGTGTTCCAGGCTAGTTTTTAATTCTCGATCGACTTCCGGCGGGTAAGTTGGTGCAGCGCCATAAATTTCATAGAGCGCTTCTTCTTGCTGTTGCGTGTGCAGCCCAATTTCTACTTGTTCCAGTTCTTGATTCATGGCCGTTAGCGCTGCACGTCGCGCATCTTGTCCGATGAGTCGCCGCGATTCCCCGACTAGTTGCACTGATGCAACAAGTGCCAAGCTGTAGCTGATTCCCTTGCCAATTTGGGGTAACGGAGAAAGTGCAGCTAGCCAAAAAGCCGCTGCGCTAGCCAGCAAACAGTTGGTTTTCAACCACCTATCAGCCATGACAGCATCCCTCCCAGAACAATCGAAACTGCGATCGCAATCAACAAGGCATAATAATCTGGTTCGGTTAGTTTGAGAAAGGTTCTCACCGCATCGTCTGTAAGCAGTGCGAGGCAGAGCGCGACCCCAGACATAATGTAGATAACCCACATCACCCGAAACAAAGCCGGATGTAACGCCCCTAGCCAAGCCACAAAGCTAGAGGCGATACAGCCTAGAAGGAACCAAGCCCCCAGGTGTACCGCCTTTGCCATTAGTATTTTTCCTTGATTTTGGCTTTTAGTTCTTCAATTCGCTGCTGTGCCTTGTTCTCGGCGCGGTCTAAGCCAAAGCCTAACCGTGCATATTCCGGGCGCAGCGCATGGAGGTGCCTTGCTGTCGAAGCATCAGAGCGCTTTTTAATGAGTTCGCTGTCAGAAACTTCTTTAATATAGTTACGATGAGCAGTATGTACCTGGGCGTCCGATTGTTCGAGTTTTTTGAGAGATTTGTAGGCGCGTTTTGCATGACGCGCTTCCTCTCTCTTCTGGGTTGCGACAGCTTTAAGTGCATCAGCCTCGGCTTTGTTAAAGTACCGTGGTGTATGATTTACTGGTGCTGTCCTCACAGTCTCCCAGGTTCCCGCGTTCACGGGATTTACCACATCTGGATCTGTTGGGGCAAGCACCCGATTTTTATCAATTCCGTGTCCTCCAGTAGAGAGCGATGATTCATTACTCTTGTTGCTGGACTTTGCAGCGCTGGTAATTCGTGCCAGGATTCCCATTATTTACTCCTATCTATTGCAAACTTGACTTTTGACTTTTTCTAACTGCTGAGTGTTGGCTTTCATCTCACGCAGTTGGACTTGATCTGCGCTTTGGTAAGTGGAGATTGCACCTATGCTCAAACCAGCCACCAGTACAGATGCAAGCATGACTAAAAATGCAGCAATGTTATTTCCGGCTGGTGTGGGTTCTGGTGAATCTGGGTAAAATTCGCCAGTGAACGGTACAACCTTACTAGTGACTTGCCGTTTAGTCTGTTTCATCTCCTCCCTCCAAAAGTCTTGGCTGATAAGTGGGTAAGAGTAGATGCTCGGTTCCCGCGTTGATCGCGGCGCGGAACGATAACTCGACTATTTGGCGTTGTTCAGGTGTGGGATTGAACCGCATCTGTTTAATGCGTTGCAAGGTGCGACCAGGTAACTGTCGGTAATATTCGTTAGCAAGACGCTGTGAATCTTCCTCTAACAGAGACTCAAGTAAATCGGGTGCATCGGATTCTGCATCAATTTCTGCATCGTCATCTGTTGCGTTTTTCGTTGCACGTCGGCTGTGCAACAGTTCAATCCCTGCCTCTGTCCAGAGTTTCTGCCCGTGTTCATCGCCGACAACATGAACTTCAAATTGGAATACTTCAGGGTGACGACGCAACCAACTGCGGATTGTACTTTCTGGTATGCCAGTCAGTTTGGCGGCTTCAGGAGTGGTGTACAGGTTTTGCATAGTCAATTAAGGCTGCTAGTAATCCTGTTAAGTCGGTCTTGTCCTTGTCGCACAGAATCCCACTACTGGCAGCATGAACTGCTGGTGAAATCATTCCTTTTAAGTCGTGGGCTTGCTGGGCGGCTATCGCAGCAATTAAAAAGAATTTCTCTTTACTGGTCAGTTTCTCCAGATACTCGCCGAACATATCGCGCAGTTCGTCTGATGCTGACTCATCACCGGGCGAGAAGTCCACGTAATAACCAAGTGGTTTAGGCATAGTACAATTTCCTCATTGATAGATAAATTTTCATTTTCATTGAACAAGGCGATCGCAATCCCTGGTACGGTAGCGATCGCCTTTCACTCTTCTTCAGTCGGCACAGTCTTTTTAAATTCGCTAATTCCTCCCTCAAAATGTCTTGCAATCCCTGCTGTCACTTCATCGTCGGTCAGTTCATCAACTTGTTCTTCCTGTAGATCACCCCAGGGGGAGCAATCTTTAATCCAATTTCTCGCCTCAAGTAATTGATTTGGTGTTAGTTCCTCCATCGGTTTTTGGTTAGTCATCAGTCATTGGGCATCAGGTAAAGGGTGTTTCCGCGCCACCTTGCGCGGGTGCTTGCTCCGATTGCAACGCGAATTGTCAGGCGTTGGGGAGTGCAAAATAATCTAATAATGGATTTTTGGATTTCCATTATTGCTACAATATTGCATATCCAGATACACTAGTCAATATTGGATTTCTGGATATGCAATAATTGAGGGGTTCATAAATATGACAGTCAAACATGGTAAGCAGAGGTCGTCCAAAGTCAGGCAGGGATGTCAAGGGAGTAAGTTTGAAGGTGAACCCAGAAGCCTGGGAGCTTTTTCAAACATTGGCGGAGAGTCTAGGGCTTACTCGCTCCCAGTTGCTAGAGAAGATAGCAACACACCAAATACCGTTATCACAGGAGAATGGGCAATTAGCGGAATCTCTGGGAAACTCGTCAGCCAGCTAATTAATGAGACTGAGAAACAGCTGGCGTACTACGAGCAACAAGCTGAGACCTTAAGAGAAAGACTTAAAGAGTTGAGGCAGATCCCTGAAAGTCTTCAAGATACAAGCCATAGAAAATAAAGCCGTTTACCTATTTGGGTAGACGGCTTTATTTATGGATATGTCGCCTACTTGTTAGCAGGCGACGCATCTGTAACTATTCAGGATTGAGTTGCGATCGGAGATCATCTAAGGGCGATACTGGCTCAGTAGTAGCCATAGAAGTTTTTCTCTCAGGTATCTTTGGCTCGTTAGGGATAAACTCCAGCCTCAATAGAATTTTCCCTGCTCGCCATCCCCCACCATGTACCGACAAAACTCGACAAGCCATTCCACCACTAATCCAGCCTTGCAAATACCCCGTTAGCCAAGTTTTTAGTAATGACTTCTTGATTTCACCAACTGTTGATGTCGCTGTATTTGAAATGCTGTAATCTGCGTGACCCAAAGACACAACATCATCATCATCCAAGTCAATTTCGTCACTCATTTCGATTTTCTCTTTCGGTATAGAACATGGCGGATGAAGTTCGTAGCTTGATCCGCCTTCCCTAATCTTTCCCTGACCACCAACGAATAAAACCAATGATCAGAGCTAAATTCACCTGTCAACAAAACACTTTGAACCACGAAACCCAGACAGCAACAGTTATCCTCACCCCAGTAACCAGCAGCCCACCCAACGAAGAAAACCTAACTTTCTGGCAAGCCACACCAGCCGGTGAAATCACACTCCAAATTGACAACCCAGCGGCATCGGCTCAATTCTCTGTTGGGACTAGCTATTACGTTGACTTCACTGCTGCTTGATTGAGTGCGATCGCTCCTAATAAAAATGATGCATCCAGGATTCCCTCGACGAATACCCAATGCCCAACGCCTAATGACCGAGAAACCAACATACCCAAACTTTGACAAGCTAATAAACCAGACAGATACCGAGATGCAGCGTCTGGGTTGGACAAAAATCCAAGGTCGAGAGCATTTGATGAAATACTACGGAGTGCGATCGCGCTTGCTGTTGACCGAAGAGGAATTAGATAATTTTCTGCTTTACCTGCAACTGACCGATACCCCAACCCCTCAGTAAATGCGATCGCCACGAACTAATGACTAAACAAAAAATTTCATCAAAGGTAGTTAGGGCAAGAAGTCTAGCCATCTACGAGCTAGAGCAGTTTATCAATTATGTCCGCACCATTGCCCCAGGATTGGAACCTGACCAAACGATAGTCCTAACAGCGTTCATCTTAGATGGACTACCAGAGCTATTCCAACAAAACCCCGTGCTGCTGGATCAGATAAAAGACATCGCCACAAATATGAAACTTAAACGTCGCGTTCCTAACACGACTAATGACAAATCAAACAGCAACTAGGTGAGTTCTTACACGCAAAGAAAAAATTCACCAACTTAGAGTTGATGAATTCAATAGCAAAAAATCAATAAAAAATGAACAAATACTTAAGAAGATTAAGCGGTCAAATAACTGTTACTTTCTCACATTGTATCACATCAAATAATTCAAAGCTAGCTAATCGGGGGACAGAAAAATGGTAGTAGTCCCTTATACATACACCGAAGAACCAAACTTTAAACCTGATAATGACAGGCTCCCACCATGCGATATAGAAGCAGAGGAAGCGATATTAGGTGGTATATTATTAGACCCTGGAGCCATTTATCGTATTAAGGATAGATTAAAACCAGAACACTTTTATATCGGTGCCCATAGAGACATTTACCAAGCTTGTCTGAGACTTTGCAAGAAAGATAAAGAAACTGATTTGTTGAGTGTTACTAGCTGGTTGTCTGACCATGACATATTGGCAAGAATTGGCGGAAGAAACAAGCTAGCTAGTGTAGTCGATAGAACAGTAAGTGCTGTCAATATCGACAGGTTAGCCGAGTTGATTATCAAAAAAGCCGTGAGGCGTGACTTAATTAGAGTAGCCAGTCAAATCAATGACTTGGGATATAACACCGAACTAGAACTACCTGACATTTTCTCAATGGTTGCAGATAAAACCAGGTCAGTTATTGAACTCCCGGTTGCCCCAACAAAAGAAGAACACGAGCAATGGTTACACGATAGATTACTGTCTGAGTTGACAACTATTTATACAACTTGCGCTCAACCATCTCTAAGACTTCTGAAGTTGAAAAAACTAGCAGATGACCATCGTCTTTCAATGGGATTCTTAGAACAGTTTTATTTAAAAGCACTCGTTGCTCAATGCAGCAACTTGCTTACTTATGATGAATTAAGAGAGCTAGCAGGCTCCACAGTTCGGGAATGGTTAATCAATGGACTGATTCCTAAAAGCACAACCATCTTACTAGCGTCAGACGGTGGAGTTGGTAAAACCAAATTTGCTTATGCAATTGGCAAGATTCTGATCCAAGGGACTCAACTTGGCTCATTCCTAACCACAGGGAAAAGGAAGATTCTCTACTACCAGGGAGACGAAAGCCCCGGTGATATGCTGCAAGCCTTAGATTCAATGGGTTATTCAGAATCCGATATCGGCGACTCTGTTCGTGTCCGCTTTGGCTGGAGTGCTGAGAATATGCCAACTCTCATCCAAGACTTAAAAGAATTTCAGCCGGAGCTTGTCTTCATCGACTCGCTATCTACTGCCAACCGCTTTTCGGTTTACCGCGAATCAGAAATGGAATACTCTCGCCCCATCCTGGAGATGACCGGACTGGCTACCCAGTACAAAACCACCTTCGTGATTATTCACCACATGAACAAGGGAGGTGAGGTTAGGGGCACGACCGCAATTAGAAATGCAGTTAGTGAAGTTTGGACACTATCCAAGGACAAAAAAGAAACCGCTACTTCCTACGACCGAATATTAGAGATCGACAAATCGCGATCGCGATCCTCCAGCAAGAAATACCGAATGTATTTCAACCCAGAAGACCTTAGTTTTACCTTTTTGGGAGAAGAGGGAGAAGAGTTTGGTGGCCCAGGTCAATCTGCCAAAGACAGTACTTTAGAAATTTTGGGTTCTCACAGAAATATCAAATTCACCAGTGAAGAGATAGCTCATCGATTAGGCATTTCTAAGGACTACGCTCGGCGATACCTCAGAGAATTATCATCCGACGGACTAATCAGCGTCGAACGCCATCCTGCGATTAAGGGTGAAAAGGCAAAACCTAACCATTACTTTTTAGCCTACGAAGGATCGCCAAAGGATCACCCCTCGGATCAGACCCCCTCGGATTCTGTAAGCGTTGACAGCAATGGATTACAGACTACTTCAAGATTTGGTATAAAAAAACAGGATCAGTACGAGGATCAGACCCCGGATCAGACCCAATATTCAGACACAGTAAACGATACAGCCTTTAGTGATCCTCAAGGTGGTGAAAATCTCGAAAAAATACCCAGCAAAGAAATTTTAGAAGCCAAAGTGGAGTCTGAGGATCACTTGAAGCTGAATGGCTTGTCAGATAACAATAGTGGGTCTGATCCTCGTACTGATCCTCCCCCGATCCTGTGCGAAAATATACCCACTAGTCAAACAGCCGTTGAAGTATTGCCAGCTAAGGACTCTAGCAGTTTTCCCCACCCCGATCCGAAGGGTGGTACAGGGTCTGATCCTTTGCCTCTGCTTCAGGAGAAAGCCACCTACTGGAGTGCGTCTTTCAAACGAGAGGTAAAAGTATTCCAAATTTTTGATGAGTTCTCCGAAGCCAGCTGCCAAGTCTCAGGGCGAGGCAGATTTAGCCTGACCTTCACGGACTTGCAGTGCTGTGAACAATCCCCCAGAAGCAACTTCAGCGTGGGGGACAAGGTAGTTATTCTGGTTGGCAAGTACAAAGAAACCTTTGCAACCATTACCACCATTAGAGCCGATGGCATTTGGCTAAAGTGCGACGATCGCAAAAAGTCCCTCACTAGAGCTTTCTTCCCGCACCAACTGGTAAAAGCCTGACATTATAATCCTGCGGAGTGCGATCGACAAGTATCGCGATCGAAGGCACGCACAAAAAATGCGATCGCCTTATGAACTGGCGCTCGCAAAAATAAATCATGGTGTGAAATCTGTGAAATCTAAGCTTGTTCGTTGTCGCTATCGTCTGGGTCGGTTTCATCAGCAATGATGATATTCACGCCGTCAGATCCAGCCTCAAAGCCAACGATTGAAAATGTCTCGCCATAGTTGTCCTTGAGGGTGACTGGTGCATCACCAGGAAGATTTTGTAATTCTTGGATTAGGTCGCTAACTGTGATTTCTTTGATGGCAGTATCCATATTCTCTCCAATTTAAAAATGCGACCGCAATAGTTGGAGTGCGATCGCGCTGTGACTAATTGCTGGTTTGAGCTTACCTGCTTCCAGTATCGTTTGTCACCAAGGCGTTATAAAGTTGCGATCGCGTTTTTCATATCGTCATCACTAACCTCGATGTATGCCGAAAGCACCTTTAAGTCAGAATGACCAGTAATTTTTTTGATCATCGCCAAGTTGATACCCTTGTTCGCGAGATTGGTGATGAAGCTCCGGCGGGTGCTGTGAGTGCTGATTCCTTTGGCTGATAATCCAGCTTTGTCAACGGCAGCGCGTAAAATTGCATCTGCCCACCTCAAGGTAATGGACTTATCTCCGTCACGAGCGGGAAAAAACCACAGAGAACTTGATTCTGGCTTGTATGTAAGCAGTATTTCCCTGAGAACTGGATGCACCGGCACTTGTCGATTTTTGCGCTTGGCTGGGTCTTGTGCCTTGCCCTTGCTGTTGGGTTTAGCCTTGCGCGTTCTGGCTCGAAAATTGATATACTCACGTGGGCTGCCATCTTCGTTATAGACATCAGACACTCGCAGCTGCACTAAAGCACCCCAGCGCTCACCTGTGTAACAACCTAAATCAAAAAGCAACTTGTATTTGCGGCTCCTAATTTGTGTGCGAATTTTTGAGCAATCCGCATAAGTCAGAACAGCTGCTTGTCCTTCTCTATCATTTTTCATCGTCTGTTCTCTTCTTAACTGTTCCGGTTTAGCCATTAGGTAGGGTTAAACCGGAACATTTCTATTTTTAGTTATTAGTTAAATCTGGCTTAATCCTAGTCACTGCAAGGCTTACGCGTCTTCAGTAATTGTTCTTGTTTTACATAAAAGTGGAACATTTACACAATTTTGATTGACTCATAAAACTGAAGAGTAACTGTTTGCAAATCTCTTCAAAATGACAGCAATTAATATAGCCACAGATATTCCATCTCAGATCGACACCGTAGAAAAACTTGCAGCGTGGTGTGGGATGGTGTTATTTGCGAATAATTCCACCATAAGCGTAATTGAAGGACCGGGATATACGGAAAGAGTCGCGCAATGCAATAGCTACTGGGTTGCAGCTGACGCGAAAACACGTCTGATTGTTCGCCTATCCCTAGAAGTTTCACCCAATGCCTTAAGCGGCGGCGACAAGCCTTGGACATACATTCAACCAATAGCCAATACTGCATTACCAGCTTCGTTCAAGGCAAACTAAGCATAATTGGCGAACCAATATGGAAAACCCGCGCCAATTTTCTTCACTTGATGCCAGCGATGCGGCGTTACACGGCTCTCTTACAAAACGCCCGGCAAGTGCTGTTGCTGCTGGCGATCCAATTGATTTTGAAGCTATCAGCGCTCGTGTGCGGTACGAGCGCACTTTGCCAACTTACCAATATAAAGAAAGTCCCGCAGAATTTGCACTGCGTCTAGAACGCCAAGTGGCAGCAGAACAAAGGATCAGGGCTGAAACGGCTGCCACAAACGAGAAAAACAGACTCTTGCTCGAACGCGCCCAAGTTCAACGGAGCGGACTACAAAGCCGCATTAATGGAAGTGAAGTTATAGAAGCGGAATTTGCTCAAACACGACGCAAATCGCCGCTAGCTCAAATCCAGCGATCGACACCGGAACGCCAACCATTGCCGTCTACAGGTAGTCCACCGCCAACCCTCAAGGGTACAGCAGCACGCGCCGATTCATTGGTAGAACCGACCGCGACACCACGCCCAGCTATATTACGCGAAGCGATCGCAACGGGAGCCGGAAATGCAATTACTGCCTTGCCAAAAGCCTTACCACAAGCGGCGGGGAGACTTGTAATACCCGGTGTAGGCGCTGCCCTGTCTATTGGCACGCGGTTAGTTGTCGGTCAAAGTGTTACGCAAGCTGTAACTAGTACAGTTGCTGGCTCAATTGGTTATGGTGCTGGGCTTCTTATCGGTACTGCGATCGGTGGCCCAATTGGTGGTGTCGTTGGGGCAATGGTTGGAAGTACAGCAGCATCGCTGTTCTCTGATTGGTTATTTGCTCAAAACTTACCAAAAGGAACCGCTCATCTTGAAACGTTCATTCCAAATTACCCGCCTTTTGTTGGAGCGCAACAAGTCGGTGGTGCATATCACCTGACACTTACTTACATAATCGATTACGGCGGTGGAGTAAAGAGGACGTTCACTGACACCGGGCTGGTGTTCAGTCCAATCGCATCGCCATCGGCATTCTATGACCCATCCACAGGCACGGGGTATAGTGTCCCCGTACACGATTACGCAGGTAATCCGATAACCGCTTACTTTGCTCGTGGCGGCGGCGGAACTGCATCTGGTATCAAGGATATACAGTTAACATTCGTATACGGTACACCGGACAACGGTCAAAATATCGTACAACCAGTACCACCAACTGATAACTCGCCATATCGTTACGACTCATCCCCAGTTGGAAGCGATAATGTTGTCCCCTCTGGAATCCCGGCAGCAGGGAAAAGCAAACCCCAGTCCCGTGACATTGCTCCTTCAATGCCGTCAAATAATACGCCTAATGGTGCGCGTGGCTTTGTTGGGCATGGTGGACTTGCTCCGTCATACCTCCCAAACCCCGA
This sequence comes from Nostoc punctiforme NIES-2108, assembly GCA_003326195.1. Lineage (GTDB taxonomy): Bacteria > Cyanobacteriota > Cyanobacteriia > Cyanobacteriales > Nostocaceae > Nostoc > Nostoc punctiforme_A. The sequence continues at coordinate 144,741 of LXQE01000155.1, read as the reverse complement.
ACATCAGCCGTCAAATCTCGGCGGTATGTTGCCAGCAATCAAAAACGCGCCACAGCCATTACCATTCGCCGAACCTGAAGATATACCAGTACCGCGCACGCCGATATCAGAAGCCACGGCTACAACAACAGCGACAAATCCATCTACATTTGCATATCCCGCATATACACCACAAACCGCGCAACCTATACCTACAAGTGACGCATTGTCACCCGTGCCGAAATCGAAATCAGCACCGATCGCAAAAACGCCAACGGAAACGGCATTAGATCAACAAAAAAAGGATTTTGAAGAACAAATTGGACGTATTACTGCGATCGCAACTGCAATTGCGGCCCTAACACCAGCTATACAAGGGTTGCCTGACGCGATCGCCAAATCTCCGAGTGTGCAAGCTGCAAATAAAGAAACTACCCAAGGCGCAGTTTGTGAAATTGCTCAACCTGGGGGATGCTTGGGAGCGCCGATTAAACAGGCAGAGGATGCAGCAAAGGCAAATGGAAACAAGCTTAACGACATTTTGACCGGATTAAATACCGCAGGAAGCGCCGCACAATTAGCACTTCTAGACACTATTAATGGCAAACTCGGCGATCAATTACCGGGTGGTATCGGTGGGAAGTTATCGCGTTTTGCAGATTGGATGCACCTAGATCGGGTGCTAAATATTTTAATTTTCGCTGCAACTATCCATAATGCTTTGATGCTCTCGAATGATATCGGACAAACTTTAGTTGGAGCGATTAATAATGTTCTCCAAACAATAGGATTAAAAAAAGAGGATGGAAGCAGTTTTGATATTGGTTCTGTGATTAGCAGTTCCATTGAAAACCTAATCAAAGGTGCTATTGGAGCCGATAATTATACTAATTTAAGAGAAGCCTGGGCTAAGGCTAATAGGATATATCAAGCAACTAATAACGTTATCAATAGCTTCTTGAATTTATCCCAAACTATTCTACAAGCCTCTGAATTAATAGCATCTTATACAGGAAAAATAGGTAACGCTTTAAAGAAAGGCGGGGTAATTTTAGAAAGCGCCTATGGTTGGATGAACCCCCAACCTAAATTTAATCGTGTCACCCAAACCCTTGAAAGTTTACAGAATGGGGCATCAACCATCCAAATGGTGACACAAGCGCCGTTAGACGTGGTAAATGCTGTGGCGGAATCAACAACAGCAGCAACCGAGTTTGTAAAAGCTGTAAAAGAAGATGACAAGCCCGTGAATAAAGCTGTACCCATCCCGGAACCCGACGAATTGAAAGCTAAGGAAACTCAGTCTAAGACTGATTCTCAACCATTGAATTTTGATTTCTCAGACTTATTCGATGGGGAGGATTAATTAATGACCTTACCAGAAGGTTTTGACAACATTGAGCATCTTCAGACAACTTGGAACCAAGAACACAATCGCCGGGTCGATAGATACTTTAAAGATGTTCAAGGTAATGGTGATTTGTCTGGGGTAAGACCATCTTTAAAGCTAGCTTGCAGAGCTTTAGACAATGATAATATGTACGCTTCTTGGATGCGTTCAGACCTTTTTTATAACGTTATTGGCTATGGTAAAAAGAATCTCGCTGTTTTTTACGGTAATAGACTTGATACCGCTCCTCCCGTTGCTGGACATCCACAGTTATTTTTTGTTTTCTCTCAAGATGGTTCAGCCTCCCCAAGCGAAGAATCACCCATACAGCATGAAAAATCTGTTAGGTTGATGAAATTTTCTTGTTCATCTGGAAATGCAAAGCCAGCTATTACTAAGGCAACCATGATAGAAATTGCCAACGAAATTAAAGCTAGCTTCTTATCAAGTAGCAGAGGAATAACTTACACAACAGGGAATAAATCAGCTAGTTACACCGATCCTGACAATGGATTACCTAAAGGAAATTATTTGCTGGTAAATTCCAGAACTGACGCAGTAGAAATTTATCAAAAAATTTGTAACGTGATTGACGTACCTTTTCAAGCAGAAAGGGTAATCGTCAATGATCCAGACAAACCCAGCACTACAACCGCATCAGCCGGGAAAGTCACCATTTTAGGCAAACCGGTACAAAACCGCAGGTATAGGCCTGTAGCAATCCTAAGATTCAGAAGCGCTTACATTTCTTTGGGTAATCTTGTCCCACCAGTCTTTTTGTTAGACACAACGCTTCAGAATCAGGGATTAGTCAAATATCCTTAATTTGTAAGAATTCTCACTTGCTGACTGCGGCGGAGAATAAAGGTAAAAACCTATTAGGTTTCTGGGGAAAATTCTAAGCATTTTAAAGGGCTAGAGTTGGTGAAAACTATCACCATCGCCAATAAAAATTATGGGTTTTAGAGACCTCAACCGATATCCGCTGCAAAAAGCTCGATACGATAAATATAAAGCCTGGCTAGACTCGACCCCTCAAGAACGCCAGCAAAAATTTGCTCTTATTACTGATGAAAGCAAGCGGGCAAAAGCAGAAAAAGTAGCAGGATATATTTCTCCCTTTGGCACGGCTGGTACTACAAAAATTTATCTTCCGGCTCGATTACTTAAGAGCGGACAAACCGGACAGGGTTCTGGTACAGCCAACATACTTCTTGCTCTGCTTGCTAACTACACCGAGACCGCTGCCGAATTTGCTCTACTAGTTACGCCAATCGAGATTGACGCGAAGAAATTCAAATTCGCCAAACTAACACTCACTAATGTCGAACCTGGAACCGTGAAAAAAGCCAGTCGGATTACTGGTGTCGAATACAAAAAGCCCGATGTCGATTCTGTTACGTCTCCTTTTGGACAGAATGCTGGTGGACAAGCTTACGATGCGGCTGTTTTAGCGATAAAAGGGGAAGCAGCTTATGCCACTTTCTTGGCAGGAAACAGCGGTAAAAACCGGGCTAGATTCACTCCTGAAGGCTAATAAGCAAGAAGGCTAATGAGTAAGATAGCAGAACGAACTGGAGTTATTTGGACTCCAGATGATCCGTTAGACCTACTATGTGTTGATGTTGATGGCAACTGTTCTGAGTCTGAATTTCAGGGAATGATTGCCATCAATCAAGCGGGTAGAGATTGGCTAACCGGGAAAATTAATATTACTGAATACCTCGACAAGCTGGAGTATTACGGTATTCCCAATCCATTCGAGATAGTAGACGATTTTGCAGATCACGTTGATTTTGTAATTTCTCACGCTTGATATGTCCCGAAATTTACAGTTAGGAATAGAAAGTAATTGGAATTTACAATACAGTGATTCTTTTCCTGCTGTAAGTTACTTAAATGACTCGGCAGGAAAGCCAATTTATCAAAGGATAACTGAAATAAACATTCCCATAGTATTTGATAAACCTATCATTGCTGTAGCTGTTAATACTAGTGTCCCGATAGGGAAAATTTGGAAGTATGCGGGATACTTGCGCCGCAGCTTGACAATTGGTTTAGGTGCAAGTTTTCTGGGTGAGCCGGAAAGCTTGTTTTTAGGGAAGTTTAATTTAATCATTTTTGATGATTTAAATCTCAATTATTTTCTGTCGATTCAAGTACCCAAGTGGTTTATCAACGCGAATATTGCTATTTATCAATACGAAGGTACGGACAGAAGCACGATAGATGATGATATACAAGCAATCAAATTAGCGCTAGGAATATCTTTGTAGAAGGCAATGATTAATAATGTATCAGCAAGCGAATCTAGTAATAAATTTACTACTTGCACTCATGATGAAAAAAGCTTGTCAGCCAATAGCAAAGCTGAGATTTTAAATACTAATCCTAATAGAAAATACTCAGCATTCATCAATAACTCCAGTGTAGATATTACTTTAATCTTGGGGGACACAAACCAAGGGGGAGTAGGCAAAGGCATTATTCTCAATCCCCGTGGCAGCTATGAAATCAATGCCAATAACCTGTATTTAGGCAAGGTTTCTGCTGTTGCTGCGTCTATTTGTAAAATTTCGCTCGTGGAGTGTATCTAATGGCTCTTGTTAATCCGGCAATTGTGACTGTTGGCGAATCAACTAGTGGGACATCAACCCCAACTACTGTTGCTTCTAGCGCTACCAGCGTGACAATTTTGGCTGCTAATTCTAATAGAAAAGGCGGAACAATTTGGAATGATAGCACCGCTACTTTATTCCTTGAATTTGGCGCAACTGCAACAACTAGCGCCTTTACTGCCAAATTGTATGCAGGCGGTTACTATGAAATTCCATTCCATTACACTGGCGTAATTAGTGGTATTTGGTCTGCTGCCAATGGGAATGCTTTGGTTCGGGAGTTGACTTAATGCCTTTATTTAATATTTCTGAAGCAATTCCCGATCAATTTATTCAATTACTGGACAGCAAATCGGCAAATGCTAGTGGTGGGATTGCCTCTTTTCAATCATGGTCAAACCGAGATATTAATACAATATCCAATGACGATACTAATTCTGTAATTCTCTCGGCTAATACTTTTGTCCTCCCAGCGGGAAGCTACATTGTTGATGCTGCTAGCAATTTTTATATAGTAAATGCAGTCAAAATGAGGCTAAAAAACCTAACAGATGGCAATATTTTACTCAGCGGAATAACAGCATATTTCAACAAAAATAGTACTGCTTATGGGAATGCAGGGATAACAGGAAAATTTGTTATTGGTGAAAACAAATCATTAGCACTGGAGTATTACGTTGATAGTCCTACATCGAGTGTATACAATTTGGGCGCACCTGTTGGGGATGGATCGGCAGAAATTTATACTTCTATTGATTTAAGAAAAGTAGGGTAAAACTTCAAAAAATGCTTACTACTTCGTCAACAATAGCTGTTACTTCTTCTAGCACTACGCCAGGATTTACACTTCAAGATACACAAATATCTATAGGGATTATTGCTAGCCTTGTGGTGCTTTCTGGTGTAGCAGTTAGCATTGTTAGCAAAATAAATAAAATCTCCTTCACCGTTGACGGAATTCAGGAAACGCTTAAATTACACGCTAGTAATGCTGAAAAAATTAAGGATTTAGATAAACGGCTTGATATACATCTGCAAGATTACGTCAACTACAAAGATGCAAATTTATTAAGCCACAACGGACTAGACGAATTGATCCAGCACAAATGGCAGCGCTCTGAGAGCGAATTTAATGCCATCAAGCAGAATATCAAAGAACTTCAAGGCTTCTTGAATAGAACGAACGACTTTAAGGTTCGAGAATAACTTCGTGGGATTGCGAGAAATCAAAGCTTTTAATCCCCAAAACAGTCGATAAAGAAAACTTACGCTCAATAGGAGTAATCCAAATGTTAACTAAATCCACTTTAAATACCCTTTCCACAATTCTTGGTTTGATCGCTGGTGGTTCTTCATTACTTGGCAGTACTGGAGTGCTTGATCGTTCAACTGCTGGCACTATTGGGGGCATTGCTACGGCTATGCTCGGTTATTTGGTGCAGCAGCCGGCATCTGGCAAGTAACTAGAGATTCACTCATTAACTTAACGGTTTGTGTCCTGCTAACTCCCGCGCTTCTGTTGCCAACTTTGTCAGGGCTAGACTTATTGCTAAAAGCTCTATTTGAGATTTTCCTTCTAGTCCCAGAGCAAGTTTTAGCTCTTGGTAGCTTTCATCCTGAAGTCGCAGTAGTTTTTCTATATCTGTTTCTTGATTCATCTGGGGATTCAAAGTAATGGAGATACCGAAGATTATCGAAGTTTTGGAAATTGTAAATTCACAAGGCTCCGGGATCGGCTTATGGCGATTAACTACTAGAGTCGATGGAAGCAAGCCTCAAGCTTTGTGCAGTCACCAACATGATTCTTATGATGAAGCTTGGAACTGTGTTGAGGCTTGGATGATGGCTAAAAAACTCTCTGGGGATTCAGGGTAACTGAAACTTTTTGTAGCAAGCTGGACAGAGTAAGTCTTTGCCCAAAAGTTTGAGATCGGAGTACTTGCCGCATTTAAAGCAAGTGCCTTCTAAGTGGATTGTTCCAATCTTAAGTTTTGCTTTCATTCAAGTTCTGGGGATTCACTCTAGACAATTGGGGAATGGGTATCAGAGATTGGTTATTCACGATTGCGTCTTTCCCTTTGTCTTTTAGCCATTCCCTCAGCTAGTTGCTTTACTCGCTCGCGTTTGCTGGGTGGACGGTTAACCACAAATTTAAGCACAAAATAAACTAGCAGAAAAATAGCAGAAGGCAGCAACCCATACTGAAGAGTGAAAAACGTGGATGCACACCCAGCACAATAGTCAGACACAGAAAATTTCATTTGCAAAAATCTTTTACCCCAGTTTAGCCCTGTGGGGATTCACTCTAACGATCTGTCGATTTTATTAAAATGAGATTGGGTCGCTTTGCATCCAGCTAAAGATGGATTTATCCTGGTGATCAGAATAAATCCGCAGACCAATTTATTGACAAGTTCTATTAGCTATCGCTCCACTTCCAACCATTGTCACTTGTCTACATTCTGAGCCATTTTTGAAAATTTTTACTTCTACCGTGCCTTGGTTGCCAGCAGTTCCCGCCGCAGAAACCAAGGTATTTTTTTTGGCAGAAAAGGTTACTTCATAAGGGATTGTTGATAAAACTTTTTCTACCTTAGACGCGGTACCAGGTGTTTTTGAAGCAATGACATAGCTACCAAACAGCTTACTTCCATTAGTTCCAGTCCATTGAATTTTATAAGTGTCTGATCCTCCAAAAATATTCATCGCACTTATAGGCTTGTAGCCTATAAGTAGCAGCACGCTTCCGACCACTAACCTTGGTAAGTAATTTTTCATTTTGATGAATAAAGCTTAGGTACGGGTTTAGCTTACCCAGCGACTCTTAAAATTCACTCTAGACAATTGGGCATTGGGCATTGGGCATAATTGCCTTTTTGCCACATTTTAACTGTCCAGTGGACAGACTAGATATTCCACTGGGCAGTAAGCGTTTTTATTCAAATTAGTCAAAGCTTTAGTGGCGTTTATGCTTGAGTGATGCGGCTTTGAGAGGTTGCCGCAAACTCAATTTAGTCAAGAATTAGTCAAGGATAAATTTGTGGTGCTGGAAAGAGTGGGTGACGAGGGAATCGAACCCGCAACCAATAGATTAAGAGTCTACTGCTCTACCGTTGAGCTAGTCACCCACACGAATAACAATCGTAGCACAACTTCTGACAATTTAGCTAGTGCTATGCCCAAAAAAGGAATTAAAAGGGGAATTTGACAGTGAAGGTGGTTTGACCTGCTGCACTCTTTACATAAATCGAGCCGCCTAAATGTCTGACCATTTTCTGCACTAATGCCAATTCCAGCCCCGTGCCGCTATGTTTCCAAGGATCGTGTTTGGAAAGGTGATAGAAGGGTTCAAAAATCCGTGAGAGTTCATTGCTGGTAAGCTCTATTCCCGAATTGGTAATATTAAGCTCGACTGTATCCCCGATCAACTGAGCAGAGACTGCGATCGCTTCCCCGGCTGGGGTGTATTTGCAGGCATGGTTGAGCAGTTCGGTGACAATCCGCTCCAAATCAGTGATATCTGTCTCCAAAGGCGGCAGCGCCCGATCGACAGTCAGGTTTAACTGCTGTCGCTGGCAGTTGGTGAGGTCTCGAAAAGACTCGATAATGGGGTGAAGCCAGCTTTGAAAGTCAATGGCAATCAATGTTGGGGGATCGGGTTCGGCTTCGAGATATGTGAGTGTAAGTAGGTCGTTGATTAACTTACTTTCTCGCCCACACTCGTTATGCAGAATCTGCAAGAGTTGCGGCACTATTTCTATCTCTGATATTTCTGCTGGTGTGAGGACACTTTCGAGAGTTTGGACTGCAAGGCTAATGCTGGTTATTGGTGTCCGCAGTTCTTGGGATAGGGTTCTGAGAAATTGGTTTTTGAGCCGATCGCTTTTTTCTAGTTCTTTTACCTGTGCCTGGTTTTGTTTGTAAAGCTGGGCTTGACGAATGGCGATCGCACATTCATTTGCTACCTGTTGCATTAGCTCAATTTCAAATTCGTCAAAAGCCTCTTGTGATGGCCTTGTCAACCAAATATTTCCTAAAATTCCTTGAGTATCAAAAATTGGACAAGCCATCTGGGACATAACTAGCAACTTTGGTTCCCATCCCGGTACAATTTCCAAAAATTGCAATGGTTGTTTTTGCAACAGCGACTGATAAACTTCAAGATGGTCGGCAATCTGTTTAGTTAATCCTTGGCACTGCGGTAAATCAATACTGTATTCGTAAGCAATAGTAACTAGAGTTTGACAGGTACTGTAGAGTTCAATTTGGCAACGGTCAAGGTTCAGTAATTTTGCTAATTCCTGGGTAAGTGTCTGCAATACCTGAGTTTGATCCAGACTGTCGCGGATTTGTTCGGTCATGCGTCGCACTAAGGCTTCAAAGTTTCGCACCTGCTGCAACTGACTAATATGCTTCTGCTTCTGTAACTCCATCTTGGCTTTGAGATCCTGGAGTTGCTGATAAAGTTTTGTCTGTTGGACTGCAATGCCGATTTGAGTTGCCAACTGCTTGAGTAAGTCAGTTTCTGTTTGCTGCCATTGACGCGATTCACAGCAATGCTGGGCAATCAATAGCCCCCACATATCTTGCTCTTGGAAAATCGGCACAACGAGATTGGCTCTTATCTGCAAAGATGCCAGTAAATCTATATGGCAAGGATGCAAGCCTGCTGCATAAATATCTTCGACAACTTGAATGCAACCTTGTCCGTGGTGTTCTGGATGTTTGTCACTGAAGCAGGGATCGGTGATGTTTTTGCCCAATAGGGGATCGCTGGCAGCTACAGTTGATTCGGCAATGATTACTCCACTGCCATCAGTCTCGAAACGATAAATCAACACGCGATCGCAATTCAAAAATTGCCGCATTTCAATTGTAGTCTGATGCAGAATTGTCTCTAATTCTACAGATTGGTGAATCCGTCCAGCGATCGCTTCTAGCAGTCGCTCTCGTTCAATCTGGAGTCCAACTGCTTGTTCTGCTTGCTTCACACGGGTAATATTAGTACTAGTACCAATCAATCTATAAACCTTGGAGTTAGCATCCTTTAGTGGGGTGAGAGTCGTACTCCACCAAGTGGGAACTCCCTGGAATTGCAAACATTGTTCGTAAGAAATGGTTGTGCCAAATTGCACGCAGTCCACATAATGTTGACGCACCTTTGCAGCATCAATAGCAGAGAGGATATCCTCTGGCTTTTTGCCCCGGAGATCGTCTGAGCGAATCCCTATCCACCGTTCATGAGTGGGATTAAGGGCCACGTATTGAAAATCTCCATCCTCCAAAACATCAACTACAAATATTGATGCCTGTACAGAATCGTACATGCTGAGTAGAAACTGTTCGCTACTACTTTTTTCATTTACTTCTGTGCCAAAAAGAATTTGAGGTGGTGATAGTTTTGTCAACTCCATAGTTGATTCCACTGGATTTATATTCATGCGAGAGTCCCACTCTTGTATTACTGACTCTTCTAGGCGCTCTCTTGTCGTTAAGCTTGTAGTAGATGCACTTTAGCGCCTATAGCAAAGTATTGTCAGCCGTTGCTCATCGAAATTTTGATCTTTCTCTACTTCTTATCAGAAATCTAGGAAAGCTAATAGGAGTCAGCTTAACAAAATCCTGCTTTTTGAAGGTGAAAATACATTTGCAGGTTAGGGCAAACTTACTGAAATTTTTTAACGGTTTTTCAAAATTGTTGCATATATCTAAGTGCAAACTTCAGTATATATCAATTAATTTTATAATTCTTAATAAAAATGCGATCGCTCGCGTCTGTGGCAACTTATAATCGCAATTTGTGAGCATTGATTCCTGTGAGGATACCAACTAGCAGCCAAGTAATGCCTAATCCGATGACTTCACCTAAAAATAACTGGGTTAAGTGACGCCAGATTGTTCCCACAGCAGAACCCACGGGGACAGCAACCGCCCAACTTGCCGCAGAGACAAATATCCATCGCCACGCTACAGGCTGGGGAATTGCTAACCATTGTGCTAATCCAATCCCCAAGCCGCCAAAAGCACCATAAACCGCCCCTGACAGGATTCTCAGAGGAAGAATCTGAGTGCTAGGTACAATCCAACCCACAGCACCAATACCGATCGCAGTAATAATACTCCAACCCAAAAGACTTGACAAAATCCACCTGATACAAAATATAGGTTGTTTGAGTAGACAACCTTGAGGAAGTGCGATCGCAAATCCGCCGATAGCCGCCTCTACCACGCCAATATCTGGCTTTTCGCCGACTTCAATTAAGAGTAAACTCAATAAAAATCCGCCAAAAGTAGCTAAAGTCCACAGCAACGTAAAGCCAAATCTAGTATTTTTAGGCGCGAATGGCATCAAAGTTTCTTTGTTTGTAATAGTCTGACAGTTTTTGCATTAAACATCTCAAAAAAACCTTTGCGTCGCTGTTGGGGTGATTCAGGTACAATGTAACCCCACAGACTCTCCCAGTAGAAAAAGGAGATACCATCAAAATTGCGATCGCGCACTACCTGAACCTGTTCTCTAACTTGTGCCATTTTTACCGGATTACCTACCGTTCCTGTTGATATCCCAATACCTACAGGAATTAGACTTTGAGCCAATTTTATCGATGGTACTTCTAGTTGAGCGATAAAAGACTTTTTGTCATTTCGATACACCTGCAAAATTAACTCATTAACTAAACCTTTTTTTACCCAATTTTCCCAATCTTGCAAATAGTATTTATAAGCAAAAGCTTGATAGTTGGGAGACAGAGATATTTTGATTTTGGGCTTAACTGCCTTCACAGCTTGATAGATTTCTGCCATGAAATCAGTAATTTTATCTGCCCGCCACCGCATCCATTCTGGGTTAAAAGGGTCATTAGGGGGACTTTTACCTTTATGTTCTTGCTGGTAGAGTTCAATAGTGAAGCGATCGTAGCCGAACTGTACAGGCATCCCAAAATGGTCGTCAAGTTGAATACCATCCACATCGTAATCCCTGACTACTTCTAAAATTAATCCTTGGATAAACTCTTGTACTTGTGGATGTAAGGGATTCAGCCAAGCTTGTTTAGTTATCAAAAGATTGTCGATTTCTTCTGGTGGGGCATCTTGAATAGAATTTATACCTTCTTGCCCAATTGTCAACCAGTCAGGATAACGCCTGGCTAATTGTGAATAATGCGGCGTCATGAACCCATATTCAAACCAGGGAATAACTCTCAAATCTTTATTTTTGGCAAGTGTTACTATTTTTGCTAAAACATCCTGTCCACCGTGCATGAAGTTAAGCAAAGGTTGAGTTTCTGAACCTGTAGTTATTTTGGCTACAGTACTCTTATAAAAAGTATGCCCTCGGTTCCAAACCACAGGATAAATCGTATTAAAGTTGAGAGTCGATAATTGATTTATGGCACGGTTAATACCCCAAGGGACAAATAGTACACCACTAGCAACATTAGTAAGCCAAACGCCGCGAATTTCTGTAGTTAAAGGACTGGTTTTTTGGGAATAAACTGGCAGTGAAGAGGGTAAAAAACCTGTTAAAGCGACTACTAATCCCAAACACAGCAAGTAAGCAACACAACGGCGAGCAACCCGATTCATTTGTAAGCGTGACCTAGTGCGATCGGAATATATATAACTACAAAATAAAGTTGTAATCCTCCGGATGATGTAAAGAAATGATGATTCAGAATTCAGAATTCAGAAGTCAGAATAGTTGAAATAATACGGAGCTATTTTGGTCATGAATATACTTAACGATACGAAAACCTAATAAATTAGGAATTCAAACTCCTTAACTCCTAATTCAATATAGTTCCGTTAAGCGCTACTTGTACAAAATTGTGGGTTTTTGAGACGCGATAAATCGCCGTCTCTACAAGTGTTTTGGTTTTATCTTAACTGTATTGACTCCTGACTCCTGAATTCTTTTTTATTAAAATCTTTCCACACCTTCAAATTGTTTGAGTGCCGATGCATTTGCTGCTTCACCACAAGTCCGTGGTGTGGGGAATATCTTTTCAGGATTTGCTAACCCTTTAGGATTAAAAACTTGCCGCACCCATTGCATAGTTTCTAAATCAACTTGGCTAAACATCTTTGGCATATAGCACCTTTTCTCTGCACCGATGCCATGTTCACCAGAAATACTACCACCGACTTGAACACAAAGAGTAAGAATTTTTCCACCCATTTCTTCTACTTGTTCTAACGCACCAGACACAGAATTATCATAAAGAATTAGCGGATGAAGATTGCCATCTCCAGCATGAAATACATTAGCAACACGATAACCATATTGTTTACTTAATGCCTCAATCTCATGTAAAACATAAGGCAACTGAGTCCGGGGAATTACACCATCTTGTACATAATAATCTGGACTTAAATGCCCCGCCGCAGCAAAAGCCGCTTTACGTCCTTTCCATAATTTCAATCGGGTTTCTGGATCAGTAGCAGAAGTGACATTTCGCGCACCATTCTTTTTACAAATTTCAGTAACTCGCTGCTTATTTCCTGCAACTTCCACTTCTAAACCGTCAATTTCTATTAGCAAAATAGCAGTAGCATCGCGGGGATAACAATTAGTTGCGACAACATCTTCAACTGCATTGATGCTGAAGTTATCCATCATTTCCATACCACCAGGAATAATGCCAGCGCTGATAATGTCAGAAACAGTTGCTCCCGCAGCTTCAATACTCGTAAAATCTGCCAAAAGCACACAAATTGATTCCGCACTTTTAAGAATTCGCAAAGTAATTTCTGTAGCAATCCCTAAAGTGCCTTCAGAACCAACAAAAACACCTGTTAAATCATAACCAGGCATTTCTGGAATTTGTCCGCCTAAATCGATAATTTCCCCTTCCGGCGTAACAATTTTTAATCCTAAAACGTGGTTAGTAGTAACACCGTATTTAAGACAATGTACGCCACCAGAATTTTCGGCAATGTTGCCTCCAATAGAGCAGATAATTTGACTGGAAGGATCAGGAGCGTAGTAAAATCCAGCACCACTAACGGCTTGTGTTACCCAACTATTAATCACTCCTGGTTGTACAACTGTCCGTTGATTTTCTAAATCAATGCTGAGGATTTGCCGCATTAATGAAGTGACAATTAGAACAGAGTCTTCTACTGGTAAAGCGCCGCCAGACAAACCAGTGCCAGAACCGCGTGCGATGAAGGGTATAGAATATTGGTTGCATATCTTTACCACTTGGGCAACTTGTTCTGTAGTTCTGGGTAAAACCACCACAGCCGGACGTTGGCGATAACCAGTTAAACCATCGCATTCATAGGTAATAAGTTCTTCGCGGCGTTGCACCACACCATTTTTGCCAAGGACAGCCTCGAATGCTTTGAGGATGGGTTTCCAGTTGTATTGTTTCTTATCTTGGGTAAGCATAGTTTTTTCAAATTCAAGGTAGATGTTGCAGGCTGGTTAGTATAGCTGTAATTACTATTGTTGCAAGAATAGCAGTCAAAAGTGAGTAAAAGGCGATGTCTGACGACAAGCCGCTTTGCGTCTACGCATTTGATGTAGAGTAAGTGCGATCGCATGATTTTGTCTCTTAAGTATGTTAAACGATGCTAGAATCCAATATTTTATTAATTGTGCTGTTGAAAGTAACATAGAGTAAGATATTCAACAAGAGAGGGTAAAATGACTTTCCAAGTTGTAGATACCACTTCAAAATTAATTGCCAAGCTGCAAACCCTAGCACCCGAACAGCAACAAGAGGTGCTGAATTTTGTTGAATTTCTGTCACAAAAATATAATCAGCCCCAACAATCACCCCAGAAACGGGTACTAGGTTTAAACCAAGGTAAGATTTGGATAAGTGATGATTTTAATGAACCTTTACCTGATGAATTTATGGTTAGGTGAAAGTTAGGGATGAAACTGTTATTAGACACTCACGTAATTATTTGGTCAGCAGGAAACCCAGAAAAAGTATCGCAAATAGTTAGAAATTTATTAATTGATAGTAAAAACTTTTGGGTAGTTAGCATGGCGAGTGTTTGGGAATTACAAATAAATTCTCAACTTGGTAAGCTAAATTTAAGCTCGTCGCTTCCTAATTTCATAGAAGCTTAACAGCGAGTGAATAATTTACAAATATTACCTATTGAGTTGGCTCATATCTTCTATGCTTTAGAAGCTTTACCAAGTCATCACCGCGATCCTTTTGACCGAATTTTAATTGCTCAGCCAATAGTTGAAAAGATACCTTTATTAAGTGTAGATGTAATCTTTGATGTATATCCAGTTCAAAGGATATGGAAGTAAAAACAAAAATTCTATAGGCGGAAATAGCGATCGCATCCATTTTTAGCTAGCATCAAGTTCTGTAAGCCAATGGTGTCCAGGGTGACACACTGTTATTGCTTGCTTAAGCCAAACTTGACGTTCTTCATCTAGTAACCTCCAATCAATTAACCTAGAAATAACGCTCTTAATACTGGATAAAGTCATGGTTAATCAACTTTTAATCAATGATGATGATTACTATGTGCCAGATGCCAACCAGCTAGTAACTGAAAATGATACACCTGTGGACAATTTCGGGTCTGCCAAACAACAACGCCTTTTAGTCGGATCTCTTTACAGTTCTCTACAAAACCAAACTTTTTTAGCTGAAGCTAATGTAGGTATTTACTACACAGACCTTCAGCCCCCCATTATCCCTGATGTTTTTCTCAGCTTAGATGTCCAAGTACCTGAAAAATGGTGGGAAAAACAAAATCGTTGTTATATGGTTTGGCGTTTTGGCAAACCTCCAGAGGTTGTTCTCGAAATTGTTTCTAACAAAGAAGGTGATGAACTGGGCAAAAAGCTGGAAATTTATGAACACATGCGGGCTAGTTACTACATCGTATATGACCCAAACCAGCAATTAGGAGAAAAAGTCCTGCGCGTTTATGAGCTTAGAGGAAGGCGCTATTTTGAAACTTCAGAAAATTGGTTAGAACAGGTTGGTTTAGGCGTGACTTTGTGGGAAGGTAAATTTGAAGATAGACAAGATACTTGGTTACGCTGGTGCTACCAAGATGGAACTGTTTTACCAACTGGAGATGAACACGCTTCCTTAGCCGAACAACGTGCCCAAATCCTAGCAGACAGGCTGCGTGCTATGGGCATTGATCCCGAGACTCTCTAGAAGCTTCACGCAAAGATGTAAGAAGTTTGCATCTTTGTATGAGTAAAAAAGCATCAAGTACTTGTAGAATTAATAAACTCATTTATACGATACCAAACCTTCTCTAATAAATCAGGATCATTCGCATCAAACCATTGAATTTGTGGATATGCTCGAAACCAAGTACGTTGTCGCTTGGCAAATTGTCGTGTATGCAAAATTGTTAATTCTTTAGCTTCATCTAAGGAAATATCTCCAGCTAAATACTGCTTGATTTCTTGATAGCCCAAAGTATTCAACAAAGACAAATCAGCGCCATATTTTTGACAAAGATACTTCACCTCAGCAACCAAACCATTTGCTATCATTTGTTCAGTACGCTCTTTAATTCGAGCATCCAACTTTTCAACATCGCAATCTAAGCCAATTTGCAAAACTGGATACTTCGGTGGATTCTCCCCTTGCTGTTCCGAAATTGGACGCCCAGTCACGTAAAATACTTCTAATGCTCGTAAAGTCCGCACTAAATCATTTCCATGAATCTTTTGTGCGGCAACTGGATCAACTTGTTGTAAAATTGCGTAGAGTTGTGGTTGTCCGAGAGATTCAAGTTGCGATCGCAATTCCATCTGTGGTGCAACTCTCGGAATTTTCATCCCTTGGACAATGGAACGGATGTATAAACCAGTACCACCGACGAGAAACAGTGGTGTAACACCGACAGAAGCAATTAAAGCTTGTGTTTGTTCCTGGTAGTCTGCTACTGTCATCGTGTCTGTTGGATCGCAGATATCTATTAGATAGTGCGGCACCAATTTTTGTTCAGCTACAGTTGGTTTCGCCGTCCCAATATCAAACTCACGGTAAACTTGACGAGAATCAGCACTAACAATTACAGAACCCAACCGCCTTGCCAAAGCCAAAGCCAAACCCGATTTACCCGTTGCCGTCGCCCCACAAATCACAATTAATTTAGTCATTAGTCATTAGTCATTAGTCATTTGTTATGGGGTATTGGGAAAGAGGAGGCAGAAGTTTTTGAATTTTGAATTGATTTCTCCCCCTGCTTCCCCTGCTCCTCTGCTCCTCTACCCCTCTACCCCCTCTTGCACGGTACTGCAACCCTAGTATAAACTTCTCTAGAAAATGCCCTACAGACGCCAGCAAGGCTTTTGTGTTACAATTTTGGAGTGTTTTTACTTTTATTTGCCTTTCGGCGATTTCAACCCCACGCATCAGGAGAGTTTACATGACGAGCAGTTACAGTGCCGATCAGATTCAAGTTCTGGAAGGTCTGGAAGCCGTCCGCAAAAGACCAGGAATGTACATCGGTACCACTGGGCCGCGAGGACTCCACCATTTAGTTTACGAGGTGGTGGACAATTCAATCGATGAGGCTTTGGCGGGTTATTGCACTCATATAGAAGTGGATATCAACGCTGATGGTTCGGTGACTGTAACAGATGATGGTCGCGGTATTCCCGTCGATACTCACTCGCGCACCGGAAAATCGGCTTTGGAAACCGTAATGACAGTACTGCACGCCGGTGGTAAGTTTGGCGGCGGTGGTTACAAAGTTTCTGGAGGATTGCACGGGGTTGGTATTTCTGTTGTTAATGCCCTCTCTGAGGTTGTAGAAGTTACAGTTTGGCGAGATAAAAAGGTTCATCTGCAACGCTATGAACGCGGTATCCCAGTTAGTGAACTGCAAGTAAAGCCATACAAAGAAGCTAGAACTGGAACTTCTGTCACCTTTAAGCCAGATACCCAAATCTTTACAACTAGCATTGAGTTTGATTACATTACTTTATCAGGTCGCCTACGGGAATTGGCGTATCTGAATGCAGGTGTCAAAATTACCTTTACTGACCACCGTCTAGAACTACTAAAAAGCGATACACCGAAAGTAGAATCCTACAATTACAAGGGTGGTATTAAAGAATACATCGCTTACATGAACCGTGAAAAGCAGCCGCTGCATGAAGAAATTATCTATGTGCAGGGAGAACGCAACAATGTACAAGTGGAAGTTTCCTTGCAATGGTGTACTGATGCTTACACGGATAATGTACTAGGTTTTGCTAACAATATTCGCACGGTAGATGGTGGTACGCACTTAGAAGGGTTGAAAGCAGTTCTGACACGGACTTTAAATGCGATCGCCCGCAAGCGCAATAAAATTAAGGAGAATGAACCTAACCTCAGTGGCGAACACGTCCGTGAAGGTTTGACAGCCGTAATTTCCGTTAAAGTCCCCGACCCAGAATTTGAAGGACAAACCAAGACTAAACTCGGTAACACCGAAGTACGGGGAATTGTGGATTCTTTAGTGGGAGAAGTCCTCACTGAGTATCTAGAATTTCATCCTGCGATCGCAGATTCAATTTTAGATAAAGCGATCCAAGCTTTCAAAGCCGCAGAAGCAGCGCGTCATGCACGGGAATTAGTTCGACGCAAATCCGTACTAGAATCTTCGCCATTACCTGGTAAGTTGGCAGATTGCAGTTCTCGTGACCCTAGCGAATCTGAGATATTCATCGTGGAAGGGGACTCAGCAGGTGGGAGTGCAAAACAAGGACGCGATCGCCGTACTCAAGCTATCTTGCCTCTACGCGGTAAAATTCTTAACATTGAAAAAACCGACGACGCTAAAATCTATAAAAATAACGAAGTTCAATCGTTAATTACAGCACTTGGTTTAGGTGTTAAAGGTGATGAATTCGATTCCACCCAACTGCGTTATCACCGCATAGTCATCATGACGGATGCTGACGTAGATGGAGCGCACATCCGAACTTTGTTGTTAACATTCTTCTATCGATATCAACGAGCGCTCATCGAACAAGGCTTTATTTATATTGCTTGTCCCCCACTGTTTAAAGTAGAACGGGGACGTAATCATGAGTATTGCTATAGCGATCGCGAAAAAAATCAAGCGATCGCCAAATTTCCGGCTAACGCCAACTATACCATCCAACGCTTCAAAGGATTGGGTGAAATGATGCCACAACAACTCTGGGACACCACTATGAACCCAGAAACTCGTAAAATGAAGCAAGTCGAAATTGAGGATGCCGCCGAAGCCGATCGCATCTTTACAATTTTAATGGGCGATCGGGTTGCACCCAGACGAGAATTCATCGAAACCTATGGCTCTAAACTCAACTTCACCGATCTAGATATCTAATATCAGCAGTCCTAAATCATTCCTAAAAAACAAGATCCCCGATTTTTCAAAGAAGTTGGGGATCTTTAACTTTTAAATATTACTTGACATTCCTGCACACAGATTTTGCTAAAGAATTTATATCCAAAATTTCTGTAAAAACTACCTCTTTTGGATGATGACAAGCTATGTAATTTATAAATTTATTGTATTAATATTTTTGATGCTACAAATTATGTCGTTAGAGTAAGTGACTATATCTACAAATTCATTAACTATTATTAATAATTCCTTATTTAACTGGATTCTACACAAAGCTATGAAAGCGAGCAAAGGCATAGTAGGAAAAGCATTGTTCAATATTATTGGCATCGGTAGCTTAGTTGCTCTGTCTGCCTGCGCTCAACCTGTTGCAGAAACTCCTACAGCAACTGTCCCTTCAACAACTGTCCCGCCGGTCACGCCAACTCCTACTGCCACTATTGCCACCCAAAATTTAGCAGAATTGGCAAAGTCAGCAGCTAGTCAAGGACAGTTCAAAACTCTCATCCAAGCAGTGCAAGCTGCCGGATTAACTGAACAATTGGCTGCACCAGGCCCTTATACAGTATTTGCACCTACTGACGCTGCGTTCTCTGCTTTACCAAAAGCTACTCTAGACCAACTCTTACAACCAGCAAACAAAAAACAATTAGTCAAGCTTCTGTCCTACCACGTCATACCTGGGGGAATTACCTCCCAGCAATTGACATCTTGAGAAGTTAAAACAGTTGAGGGTAGTCCCGTTAAAATCACAGTCGATCGTGCCAGCAACTCAATCACAGTCAACAACGCTAAAGTGAGTCAGCCAGATATCCCAGCTAGCAACGGCATTGTGCATGTAGTTGACCAGGTACTTCTGCCACCTAATTTCTCTGCAAGTCTAAACACCACCCCAACACCACGGTAGTTCAGCAAAGTTCATAGTCTCCAGTTTTCAACTTTGAAAGCCACCGTGATTTTGAACTAGTTGCTAACAATCAATTAAAAATTTAAGTTGACTTATCACTTGTGTGACAAGTCAACACTACAAAAAATACAAATATTCCAAGTTTATCGCTTGATTAACCATATAATTTGCTGATTGTCAAGATTGTCGAAACAATCGAGCATTGATTGTTAGCAAAACTACCAACTTTATTGGAAAGTTAGTTCAGATAATACTCTTTGCTCTGACTCGCTGATTAATTTGAACCACCAGCTAGAAACACATTTGTTATGCTTTAAGAAAATAACTGAATATCATCTATCTAACAGCAATTAATAAGTACTTTGAGGATTTATCATCACAAGATGACAGAAACTTACCGAAATAAAAGTATTGAAATTTACAATTGATTTACGCAAAAAAGCTTTGTAGCTAAATCATCAGGTAATTTGCTGGGTTCTCTGTGTTCGAGGTAATAGCTGTTGGAAATACACACCATAAGCCTGAAAACTTGTTAATATCTTCATGTAGTGCCGTGGCGATCGCGATCGTATCGTATGTATCTAATGTACTTTTGCCTAAGATAAGATGAGATTGGCAAGTTCACAGGACAAATTGTTTTTGAATTGATTAAAATATCCTTGTATACAATAAGAAAAGTTTGTCAAGTTTCATAGGGCTGAAATCGCCACAGTGCGCTAACGTGTGAATAAGACCGAATTAGTAAACCTAAATTGATCTCCGATCAGGTCGATTCTGCCACCGCCTCAACTCCTCAGTTAAGGTAGTTAGTACGCAGAAGGTTAACTGCTTTTAGGCAAGCACCACCACCGTTGTTGTATTTACCCAAGGACAAGACCCGTTTTAGTCTAAGGGATGCTTAATTTATGAAGGAAATGTAAAAATGGGTAGGTTAAGACTAATAGTCTGAGTTAACATAAGATGCACTCTTTCTCAGTAATTAATGTTGTGTAAAATACATGAGATTCCGCAGGAGCAAGCGTACTTACTTCCTAATGTAATAAGAGCGTCACTGCGATTCCGAAAAGTGGAGAAAAAATTTCAGGGTATAAATCCCGTTTTCAATGTCTTTTTGGTGAAAGTAGCTAAAAGTTACTTAATGAATTCATGATTAATACACAAAAAGAGTGCAATTTCTGTGAAACAGGCTACAATCGGAAGAGTCTTTATACGAAAATCTGCCAATAGTCTGAACTCATTTGTATAGAGTGGCAATTTTTTTGATAAAGGCAAGTATTTTTTTTGACCAGTTAGTTGAAAGCAATATGTGATAGCAACACATATAACATTTACTAAAGTGAGCAAGTCACCTTTAGTATTTGCTTAAACTAAAGTAAAAACCCTCCTACGGAGGTGTAAAACGTCCGAAAATATCTCTGGCAAATCTGCCAAAAAACTTATTTTCGGTTAGCAATTGGCTCGTTTAAAAGAGCAGTAAACACATCTTGAGTAATTGATTCTGCAAGGAGCATGAGGAACGCGGCATGAACCAGGCTAACAACGTACTCGAAAGCATATATCAGCCTGACCTAGAAATAATAAATCAGCCTGAGCTCGAGTTAGAAGAACTCTTAATAGACGACGAAGAGGACTTGCTGATCATCGATGAAGGTGACGAGGAATTTTTAGAGCCTCAGTCTGATGAGGACGACGCAAAGTCTGGAAAAGCCGCTAAATCGCGTCGTCGGACACAAAGCAAGAAAAAGCATTATACCGAAGATTCAATTCGGCTTTACTTGCAAGAAATTGGTAGAATTCGTCTGTTGCGGGCAGACGAAGAAATTGAATTGGCTCGTAAAATAGCCGATTTGCTGGAATTAGAGAGAGTCCGCGAAAGACTCTGTGAGCAATTAGATCGCGATCCTCGAGATAGTGAATGGGCAGAAGCAGTACAACTGCCACTACCAGCCTTTCGTTATCGCCTCCATGTTGGTCGTCGGGCGAAAGACAAGATGGTGCAATCTAACCTCCGTCTTGTAGTTTCAATTGCTAAGAAGTACATGAATCGTGGTTTGTCGTTCCAGGACTTAATTCAGGAAGGCAGTCTCGGTTTGATTCGTGCCGCTGAAAAGTTTGACCACGAAAAAGGTTATAAGTTTTCTACATACGCTACATGGTGGATTCGTCAAGCAATTACCCGCGCGATCGCAGATCAATCCCGCACAATTCGTCTTCCAGTTCACCTTTACGAAACCATTTCTCGGATTAAGAAAACTACCAAGTTACTATCTCAAGAGATGGGTCGCAAACCCACTGAAGAAGAAATCGCTACTCGCATGGAAATGACCATTGAGAAGTTGCGGTTCATTGCGAAATCTGCCCAGTTACCAATTTCATTAGAAACGCCTATTGGTAAAGAAGAAGATTCTCGATTGGGCGATTTTATTGAATCCGATGGTGAGACACCAGAAGACCAAGTTTCCAAAAATCTTCTGCGCGAAGACCTTGAAAAAGTCCTCGACAGTCTCAGTCCACGCGAACGTGATGTTCTCAGACTGCGTTACGGCTTGGATGATGGTCGGATGAAAACCCTTGAGGAAATCGGACAGATTTTCAACGTCACCCGCGAACGGATTCGTCAAATTGAGGCGAAAGCACTCCGCAAGTTACGCCACCCAAATCGTAACAGCGTTCTCAAGGAATATATTCGGTAGTTAATAGTTATTAGTCATTGGTCATTGGTCATTAGTGAATAAACAACTGACAAATGACAAATGACAAAAAATAAAAAACCTGGTAGTGAATTAGCACTCCAGGTTTTTTTATTTATAGGTCATCTTGGATATTAAAACTTATAGGATGCCCCAAAAATGTAGGAAGCCTTGACCAGAGAAAACCTCAACCAAAACGGCTGCTGAAAAGCCAATCATTGCCAACCGACCGTTCCAAACTTCTGCTTGTGGGGTAAAGCCCCAACGCCAAGCGTTGCGATCTTCAATTACAGGAGTAGTGACTTTTGTTGTGCTTGCATTTGTCATGGTTAGAACTCCAAACTTAATTTTTAAGGTTTATTGCCTTATGTAAACTAATATAACAAATATTTTGAGAAAGGCAACATTTTTTATACTTTTGTTTCCATACCTTGACACAAACAGGTATAGCTATTTATACAGATTCAAGCATCTGTCTTCAGTAAGATTTACTGAGGTGAAAGAAATGTTATCTAGAATTTACCGTTATAAACAATATTATCTTATTGAGACTAATTATCAAATAATTTATTTAAATTGCTTTTTCCTAGCATATAGTTTGCTATCTTAAGATAAAAATTATTGATAGTTTAAGTCAGTACCAGACAATTTCCATTTCTTTTGCAGTCGCGACAAAACTAATCTTCTCGTAGACGCGTTTACCATCCTCAGTGGCGTGAAGCCAGAGGCGTCTTGCCTCAGTTGTTCTGACAAAGCTGATAATTTCCTGTAACAAGGCTGTTGCAATTCCCTGTCCTCGCCACATCGGAATTGTCTAAACGTTCATAATATAAGCTTCTAAGCCTGAGAGATTGCCGTTGTAAGGGGGTCGTTGAAAAAATACCAAGCCGCTAGTGGCAATAATTTGACTATCCACTTCAGCTACCCAAGCTAAAAACTCACCCGACGGCATTTTTTCGCCAAGATATTTTCGAGTTGCTTCAGCTAGGTTTGTAGTGTCAGAGTCTCCTTTAATCTCGCCAGCCTCCCGCAAGAGTTCGAGACGCAGCTCGATTAGCGCCTCTAAATCCTGCAAGTTGGCTTGTCGCAAGTTAAACATCACCCTAATTTACGATCGCACTTCCGCCACAGTAATAATTTTTTCATCGCGGTTGAGTTGGAGGATGCTTTCACCTTTAACATCTCTACCTAAGAGCGGCACTGTTTCCACAGGTATTCGCACTACCCGCTCTTTATTCGTCACTAAAGCTACTTCGCCAGATGCGATCGCCATCACCATACCAGCTAAGTTGTCAGTTTTGCTAGCAAATTTCAGTGCTTGCGTACCTAAATCGCCGCGATTAGCTGCTCGTAACTGACTTGCAGCCATCCGCTTGGCATACCCTTCTTGAGTAACTAGCAGCAGTTGGTCATCTTTACCGACAGTGACACAGCCAACCATTTGCTGATTTTTCAATAATCGAAATGCTTGTAAACCCATTGCTGCGCGACCCATGACCGGTAATTGTTCATCATTGACTGCAAAGCGCAACATTCGTCCACCGGAACTAGCTAAAATCAGATGCGCCCCTGGAACGGTGAATTGGGTAAATGACAATTCATCATCATCTTTGAGCTTCAAAATTGTGATGCCGCGCCGAGTCAGGTTAGCAAATTCTTCCAGAGATAGACGCTTAATTCTTCCCTGTTTTGTTAAGAGAATCATCTGTCTAGTTTCCAGATTTTCTGGCAGCAAAAAGCGGCTGACCACAGCTTCTTGAGCGCCTTGAGCAGTATTACTGAGCATAGTAATCAAAGGTTTTCCCCGTGGAGAACGCCCAGTCGTTGGGGGAATTTCTCCTACATTCACCGGATAGACTTTGCCGCCACCAGTTAGTATTAGCAAGTCTTTCCCTGTGTCGGTCAACACAGTTTGGATAATAAAGTCATTATCGTGTAGACCATTTTCAGCTTTTGACTTTCTCCCAGATGGCTGAGTGCGGCGAACATAACCCCGTTGGGTAAATTCTAAAATCGCTTCTTCTACTGGTTCCGAAGATTTAAATTCCTCCTCCTCTGCCCCTCTGCTCCTCTGCCCCTCTGCCCCTCTGCCCTTTTGCTCCTCCGCCCTAGACTTCTGCTCCTCTCCAATTTTCGTCCGCCGGGGATCGTTGTACTTGCGCTTGAGCGATCGCAAATCTTTTTTCAGCGCCTTGAGTAATTCGCGGCGATCGTTGAGTAATTGCTCCAATAAGCTAATTTGTCCACTGATCTGCTCAAATTCTTGCTGCAAATTTTGCTGTTCTAAACTAGTGAGGCGGCGCAATGGCATCGCTAGAATTGCATCTCCTTGTACCTCACTCAAATCCAGTTGGCTACAAAGATTAATTTTTGCCGTACTTCCATCGGGAGCTTGCCGCAAAATTTGAATTACCTCATCCAAATTAGACAGTGCTTTCAGCAAACCTTCTACCAAATGCACACGACTTTGGGCCTTAGCCAACTCGTAATTGTAGCGACGGTTCAGCGTCTCTTCCCGGAATTTCAAAAACTCCTGCAACAGTTGACGCAAACTTAACTGGCGGGGTTGTCCATCCACTATGGCGAGGAGAATTGCCCCAAAAGTCATTTGTAAAGCAGTTTGGTGATATAAATGCTGGAGAACTTCTTGGGGATTGGTATCGCGTTTGAGTTCAATTACCACCCGCATCCCTTCGCGATCGCTCTCATCCCGAAGATCGGAAATTCCTTGCAAGCGTCCTTGATTTACTAAGTCCGCTACCTTCTCAATCCAGGCAGCCTTATTCACTTGATAAGGCAATTCTGTAATGATAATTGCCGTCCGGCGCTTGCTTCCCCTAGCGGCTGGAATTTCTTCCAGAGTTGCGACTCCCCGCAACAGAATTCCACCTTTACCTGTGGTGTATGCTTCCCGAATTCCCGCTTCACCAACTATTTCCCCACCAGTGGGAAAATCTGGCCCTGGAATTAGCTCAAATAATTTTTCATCTGGCAAATCTGGGTTGTCGATTAGGGCAATTAACCCATCGACAACTTCCCCCAAGTTGTGGGGTGGAACATTCGTCGCCATTCCCACGGCAATCCCAGAACAGCCATTGAGTAACAGAAACGGCAACTGAGCAGGTAAAACCGTTGGTTCTTGCTGGGAATTATCGAAGTTCCCGACAAATTCCACAGTTTCTTCACCAATTTCTGTCAGCATTCCCTCATGGCTGATGGGTGCAAGGCGCGTTTCTGTGTAGCGCATCGCCGCTGGCGGGTCATTATCGACACTGCCAAAGTTACCATGTCCTGCTAGCAAGGGATAGCGGCTAGAAAAATCCTGCACCAGCCTGACTAAAGCATCGTAAACTGATTGGTCGCCGTGGGGATGGTATTTACCCAACACATCACCCACTACACGGGCACATTTTCGATAAGGTCTATCTGGTACTAAACCGAGTTCGTGCATTGCATACAAAATGCGCCGATGCACTGGTTTTAAGCCATCACGCACGTCTGGTAGCGCTCGCCCGACAATCACGCTCATGGCATATTCTAGATAAGACCGTTGCATCTCGGTGTGCAGGGCTGTTGGAATTACCTGTCCCGTTGAGAGAAGGTTTAACTGTTTTGCCATGAGTTTTTTCCCTGAAATTTAACTACACAAAAGCCGATGGAACTCAACACTGCGGCAACCACAGCATAACGGATTAAATGATATTCATAACAAAATTTTGATAGTCACAGAAGAAAAAGCAGTAGTATCATCCTTGATGACGAAAATGCACATTGACTATTAAAAAGGATGCACACGAGTATAATCTACATAAACTTAGTAGCCATGATACTTACCATGATTGCAAATCTTTAATTTTGTATTCTGGAATTCTTGAATCTCCTCACCTCTATAACTAAAATTCTCATGAAAACTGTTTTAATTGTCGAAGACGATCTAATTAATGCTCGTGTTTTTTCCAAAATTTTGTCCAAGCGTGGTGGCTTGGGTGTAAAACACACTGAAAATGTCGAAGAAGTCATCAAAATTGCCCAATCAGGAGAAGCCGACCTGATTTTGATGGATGTTTCTCTTTCCAGAAGTGTTTACCAAGGCAAGTCCGTTGATGGAATCAAGATTACACAAATGTTAAAATCCGATCCAAAAACAGCAAACTTACCTGTGATTCTGGTGACGGCACATGCTATGGAAGGCGATCGCGAGAATTTTCTCAAGCAAAGCGGTGCTGATGGCTACATTTCTAAGCCAGTTGTTGACCATCAACAGTTCGTTGACCAAATCATCGCACTTCTACCCACAGACGAGAACTAAGAATTAACGACTATTTCAGGAATACTCGCCCGCCAATGTTTTTGGGCGACTAGTTCCTGCATTTATCTAGTATAGATGTACTACGAAAAGATACTATTAGGCAAGTGGCAATAAGAGAGTTAGGAGTTATGAGTTGAAATATTTAACTCCCAACTCCTAACTTTTAACTCCTAACTCCCCACTCCTATTGAGTAGGCTGTTTTCTAGGCGTAGGCGCTGATGATGAGTTTTCTCGTTGCTGTATGGCTGCTTGAATACGTGGTAATTCTAGGAATTTTTTCGTATCAGACAGTAGACGATCGCCCCAGAGATTTTCTTTGAGGAAATTTAAATTAGCATAGCGCGAATCGATACGGAGTGCAGTTTCTCCCAAGGTTAGTCCTTGTTGGCGATCGCCTTTAGTATACAGTGCCACGGCTAAGGCCAATAAAGGTTCTGCGGCTTGTTTATCAAGGGTTACAGCAGATTGCCATCGCTTAATCGCTTCGGGGATATTACCTTGTTCGTAGTTGATTAAGCCAATATTGTTGAGTGCGGGCCAGAATTTTTTATCTTGGGAGACAGCTTTATCGTACTGTGCGATCGCATCTGGCAATTTACCCAGTAAAAAGTAAGCATTACCCAAATCAAATAAACCCTCTGGATCGTTGGGTTTTAATTTCAAACCATCTTGATAATTGACAACAGCAGCCTGGTAATTTTTCTGCTGAAAATTAGCTGAACCCAAAGCAAACAGAATATCACCATTTTTAGGGTTGATAGATTGTGCTTTTTTCAGACTAGCGATCGCTCCGTCAAACTCTTTCGTTTGCAGTTGCAATCCACCTAAGAGCAACCACACTTTATCATTCCCAGGAGCCAGTTGACTAGCCAGCCGCGCTCGTGGCAAAGCTAATTCAACCTGTTGAAACTGAGCTAGTTGAGCCGCCTCTTGTGCCAAGCTCAACCCCTGTTTTTCTAACTTTGTCGCATCTAGTTGCAGTGTATGGGGTATTAATGCCTGCGCGTTAGCGGCTTTTGGCATACTCCACAAACTACAGACCATTAAAAGAGAAATCAAACGAACATGTTTAGGCACATTACCGCCTTTAAGCCACTAATCAAAGAATCTTTCAGCTAGCTTAAACGATCTGCGCTCTTGACGGTAGCAAAATCTTACGTCATTAGTTCTTGACATACCCATAATCAAACCAATACATTAATAAGTAATCACTCACTTATTTATGGCTCGGATACCCAGAATCACCAATCAGCAAATCTTAGAAGCCGCTCGACAAGTTTTCCTACAACAAGGATTTGGTGCTTCAACATTAGAAATTGCTCACCAGGCTGGCATTTCTGAAGCTTCAATTTTTAAGCGATTTTCAACGAAAGAAGAATTATTTTTTGCAGCGATGGGGATTCCAGAAAAACCGCAGTGGGTGAGCGAGTTGGAATCTCTTTGTGGTAAAGGCGATCTCAAAGAAAACCTCATCAAGGTTTGTCTCCAGATTATGGAATTCCATCGTGAGGTGTTGCCTCTGATTGTAATGCTGCGATCGCGAGGGAATGCGCTCCCAGAATTTGGAGGTAAAGAACCAAGACCCATGCAAGATGTCAAAGCACTGACTGCTTTCCTAGAGCGTGAGATCAACCAAGATCGGCTTCGCCCTTGCGATCCCCAGACAGTGGCTCATATCTTACTAGGATCGCTGATGAACTACGTTTTTGTAGAGCAGATATCGTCTCAAGTCAGTATACCAACTACCGAATTACCATTAAATTCTGGCGATCGTGCCACAGAAGTATCAACATTTGTCCAGAATCTTGTGGATATTGTTTGGCAAGGAATTGCACCAAGCCAAGCTTAAGTGGGGATGAGGGAGCAGGGGAACAGAATTATTGATTAATTCCCAATGCCCAATGCCAATGCCCAATACCCAATACTTCTCTACTAGATGCTACGCGAATGCTCAGTACAAGTACTCAATGCCCCATTCCCTATTCAAAAAACTTATGACTTTGGTCATACATCAGTCTGGAATTACTAATGACTTTGGTCATACATCGGTTTAGAGATTTTGAGCAATAATTGTAATGTATGAATTTATACGATGAGGTAAATATTAGACATCTTGATGCCAAAACAAAAGCAACTGTCTAAATTGCTGAATTTGAACCTAATCATAATAGAACTTTAATCTAAATAAGGAATCAATTCCATGTTGAAATCAAATCGTTTATCGATAGTTTTAGCTGCTACTGCTGCCCTGCTCGTTGTTCCCACTCTCTTGACTGCGCCTGCAAATGCTGAGACGAAAGCCCACGTTGTTGCTCAAAGCGATCAAGGTCGGGATCGCGACGGCAGATCCAACTATAGAGAAGACAGAAACGCTGGAGACAGGGGCAATTGGAACCGCGATGGCAGATCCAACAATACTGTAGAAATCAGAAATTCTAGAGACAGGGGCAATTGGAACCGCGACGGCAGATCCACCAATACTGTAAAAATCAGAAACCCTAGAGATCGGGATAGTTGGAACCGCGATGGCAGATCCAACAATACTGTAGAAATCAGAAACCCTAGAGATCGGGATAATTGGAACCGTGACAACCAATCCTATAACAGAGTAGTCAGACTTGGTAATGGTGATATCAGATATCCCAATGGGCAAATTATTCCTGCTAGATCCATAGCCAGATTGCGTAATCAAGGTTACTTCCGACTTCCCAACGGGGATATTCTTCTTCCTAATCAGGAAATTGTTCCGGCTGGGAGATTAGTTAGAGTGCGTGATGATTACTTCAGACTTCCTAGTGGATTGGTACTGCAAATAAACCTTTAAAACACTAAAAACTCAAAATCATTGTCGGTATAAGGCTACCAGGCTATATTAGCCGTGAATAACTAGCTCGGTAGCCGTTCCTTATAGATAAAATGGATATGAAAATTGATACACCAAATGCCGTAGATTCCTCAGTTTTAGTTCCAGAGGTAAAGAAAAAAAAGGGCAGACGTAATTGGCTCTCTTGGCTAATTGCTTTTTGCCTTTTGGGGGGAATTGGCTATGCCGTTTATTACCAAGCAACGGTTGTTTCCCGTCAACAAGCTAGCCGTCGGGTGCTGACAAAGCCTGTAGAAAGACAGAGTTTAACAATCACAGTTTCAGCGAACGGAACGATAAAACCTGAGCGGTCAATTAACCTCAGCCCGAAAAATTCCGGCATCTTGAAAAGCCTGCTGGCGAAAGAAGGAGATATCGTCAAACAAGGACAGATTGTCGCTTACATGGATGATTCCAACCTGCGGGGGCAACTCACCTCTGCTCAAGGACAATTGGCACAAGCCGAGGCGAATTTGCAAAAAGCGATCGCAGGCAATCGTCCTCAAGATATTGCTCAAGCACAAGGAGTATTAGACGAAGCCCAGGCGAATTTACAAAAGGTACAAGCAGGTAATCGCTCTCAAGATATTGCCCAAGCACAGGCACGTTTGCAAAGCGCTCAAGCCGCCCTTCGCCAAGCAGAAGATGATTTTGTCCGCAATCAGCAACTTTACAATGCAGGCGGTATTTCCCTTCAGACTCTTAACCAAAACCGTTCTAATCGTGACAGCGCCCAAGCTAACGTAAATGAAGCACAGCAAGCACTGGGGTTGCAAAAAGCTGGGTCACGTCCAGAAGACATCGAGCAAGCACAAGCTGTAGTGAAGCAGAGACAGCAAGCTTTGGCACTTCTGAAAGCCGGAACGCGCCAAGAAGATATTAATGCAGCCCGCGCCCAGGTAACATCGGCTCGTGGTTCGCTGCAAAACATCCAAGCCGAAATCAATGACACGATCATTCGCGCACCCTTTGATGGGGTAGTGACAAAGAAATTTGCCGATCCCGGCGCTTTTGTGACACCTACAACTGCTAGTAGTGAAGTAGCTTCTTCTTCTTCTTCTTCAATCTTGTCTTTAGCTTCCACAAATGAAGTTGTCGCCAATTTAGCGGAAACAAATATTTCCAAAATCAGCCTTGGTCAAAAAGTCTCGATTAAAGCAGATGCCTACCCAGGAAAGACCTTTGAAGGTAAAGTCAGCCAAATTGCTGCCCAAGCAATAGTAGAGCAAAACGTCACCAGTTTTGAAGTGAGAGTATCACTTTCAGATCCTCAAAGACTACTGCGGTCTGGGATGAATGCAGAAGTAGATTTTCAAGTCGGTCAAGTTCAAAATGTTCTAGTAGTGCCAACAGCCTCAGTGGTGCGCCAACAAAATGCCACAGGTGTATATGTGGCTGGAGCAGATAACAAACCTATCTTTACTCGCATTGAGACTGGCGTTACCGCGAATAACTTTACTGAAGTTAAGTCTGGATTGACAGGAAACGAGAGAGTATTGCTCAGTTTCCCACCAGGATCGCGCCCGCAATCAACACCACGAGGAGGAGTTTTGCCTGGTCTTGGAGGAGGCGGTGGCGGTGGCGGTGGCGGTGGTCGTTCAGGCGGTGGTGGCAGTGGTGGTAGTCGTTCAGGCGGTGGTTCTCCTTAAAGTGAGTTTTAACAATAAAGAATTCAGGAGTCAGGAGTCAGAATTCAGCATTTAGCATGAATTCAAGTTTGACTGGCGGGTAAATATGTGGGTTTAATTCCTCCACTAATTGATTCTGAATTCTGGATTCTGAATTCTGCATTCTTCTTTAAATAAAACATTATGTTTAAGAGATTTAAGGGCTTTTACAAAGCTAAGAATACCCGCACAGTACCATTGCTGGAAATCTTGACAATGGCGGCAGAGACTTTGTGGAGTAACAAATTACGCACAGGTCTAACTATGTTGGGTGTGATTATTGGGATTTCTTCAGTCATTGCCATTACTTCTGTCGGTCAGGGAGTGCAAAAGGGTGTAGAGCAACAGATACAAGCATTGGGTACAGATGTGATCCAAATCTTGGCTGGTGCGGCAAGAAGCGGGAATGTCCGTCAAGGAGTAGGTTCTAGCAGTACCTTAACTTGGGAAGATGCTAAGGCGATCGCTACACAAGCGCCATCAGCACAGATGGTTTCTGCTTATCTCCAACGGACTGCTCAAGTTGTCTATGCAGGACAAAACACCTCAACAACTATTTATGGCACTGATTTGAACTACCCAGAAGTCAGAAATACTCACCCCCAACAAGGGAGATATTTTACCCAAGAAGAACTAGATACTGCCGCACAGCTTGCCATTCTTGGCCCTACAGTTCAAAAAACACTCTTTGCACAGGGTGTAAATCCGATCGGTGAGAAAATTCGGATTCAGGGAGAGGCTTATGAAGTAATTGGGGTGATGGAACCTAAAGGCGCTCAGGGGCCGATGGATCGAGATGACCAGATTTTTATTCCTCTAACTAGTATGTCGAAGAGACTTGTTGGGAATAATGCTTTGGTGGGCGTTTCTGTAAGTGGAATTTTAGTCAAAGGCGCTAATCAGGAGCAGTTAGAAGCCGCTCAGTTTCAAGTTACCAATCTCTTACGGTTGCGTCATAACATTTATCCGCCACAAGCTGATGATTTTCGACTGACCAATCAAGCTGATATTGTTAGTACCTTTACTAGTATTGTGGGTTTATTTACAGTAATGGTGGTAGCGATCGCAGGAATTTCCTTAGTGGTTGGTGGAATCGGTATTGCTAACATTATGCTAGTTTCCGTGGTTGAGCGGACGCGAGAAATTGGGATTCGCAAAGCCGTAGGAGCCACCAATTCGGCAATACTTAATCAATTTTTAGCCGAAGCGATCGTGATTTCCATTGTTGGCGGATGTATTGGGATGGCAACTGGCGTTTTATTAGCCTTTATAGCTGCAAACAGTTTCAAATTTCCCTTTGTAATTTCTTTCTGGTCGATCATTGCTGGCTTTGGACTCTCATTGAGCGTTGGCTTAGTCGCTGGGGTGATTCCAGCACGGAATGCATCTAAATTAGATCCAATCAACGCTTTAAGAAGCGACTAAATAATTCGTAATTCGTAATTCCTAATTCTTATGCCAACAATGATTTGGATGGAATCTATTACTAAAACCTACTACTTAGGAGAAGTTAGTGTTCCGATCCTCAAGGGAATTGAACTCTCTATTGAGGAAGGGGAATATGTCTCAATTATGGGTGCGTCAGGTTCAGGTAAATCCACGCTGATGAATATTTTGGGATGTCTGGATCGTCCGACAACTGGAGACTATATTTTTGAAGGTAGAAACCTGACGACTTTTGATGATGATGAATTAGCCTATATCCGTAACCAAAGGATTGGTTTTGTTTTCCAACAATTTAACCTATTGGCGCGGGCAACAGCGTTGGAAAACGTCATGTTGCCAATGGTTTACGCTAACTTGCCCAAGCCAAAACGCCGGGAAAGGGCATTAGAAGCCTTAGAAAAGGTGGGATTAGGGGGACGCATCGCTAACCGTCCCAGCCAACTCTCTGGCGGACAACAACAACGGGTTGCGATCGCTCGTGCTTTGGTCAACCGACCTGCATTAGTTTTGGCAGATGAGCCAACAGGAGCTTTAGATACTGAAACCTCCCATGAGGTAATGAATTTACTGACTGAACTTAATGACCAAGGGATCACAATTGTGATTGTCACTCATGAACCTGATATTGCTGCTCAAACCCAAAGGATTATCCGAGTTCAGGATGGTTTGATTGTCGGCTAATTTGTTAAGATCAACCCTTGGAGGAGGAATTTAAGATTAAAATCTCTGTAGGTCAATCAGGATGAAAACTTTTGACTCGACTTTATCCATTTTTGTCGTAACGCGATCGCTTAAGCTGAAACCTTTGTAGGGCAGTAGTTTTACTTTTTTAACTTCATCTATAATCTGTGACGTGGAAAAAGTATTTGCCAAAAAGCTAGGGTTTTTGCCGGATAAAGAAAGCGAGTTCTTAATTTTGGATAAAGTCGAGCTTTTGATTATATCCTCAAAAAAACCTAATTAATTACTATATCTAGATTATGAATTTCAGCTTATTCTTCGTGCATTTTACCTGGGTTACTGTCGCGTTCGCGATTCTTTTTCCAAATGCAGCAAGTGCAGCAACTCCGCTAAAAACACAGAATTCCTCAAGCTCTGTACAAGTTCCCGATCGCCTCAACCCCAGCCCCAATCCTCTGCAATTTCCGACTAAACCGGAGGAAGTAAGGATTCAGGGAACTGTACCAATCAGTTTGGCACAAGCTTTAGAACTCGCAAAACGCAATAATCGAGACTTACAGGTAGCTATATTACAGCTAGAACGCACTCGCTCGGCGCTACGGGAGTCTCAAGCTGCCTTATATCCTACTCTTGGTATTAACAGTAGTGTGACTAATAGTGGTAATGGTTTTAGTAACAACTCATCTCAAGGCAGCACCTCTTTTAATGGTTCAGCACAACTGAATTATAATCTCTATACTTCTGGGAACACAGTAGCGGCTATCAGAGCCGCAGAGGAACAGCTACGGATAGATGAATTAAATGTTGAAAGTCAGTCTTTGATAATTAGGTTGAATGCCACTACTCAATACTACGATTTGCAACAAGCAGATGAGCAAGTCAGAATTAATCGATCTGCTGTGCAAAATGCCCAGGCTAGTTTGCGGGATACTCAAGCTAGAGAACAGGCTGGAGTGGGGACGCGGTTCGATGTGCTGCAAGCTCAGGTGAATTTAGCAAACGCCCAACAACTACTTACTAATGCGATCTCACAACAGCAAATTGCCCGTCGTCAGCTTGCCACGTTGTTAAGTTTATCGCAGTCAGCTGAGATCAGTGCCTCAGATCCCGTACAATTAGCGGGTCTTTGGCAGCAGACGGTAGAACAAAGTATTGTCCAAGCGTTTCAAAATCGTCCAGAGTTACAACAGTATTTGGGACAACGTAATATTTACGAGCAACAGCGACGGCAGGCACTTTCACAGCTAGGGCCGCAAGTTAGTTTGGCAGCCAACTACAACCTGTCAGATCGGTATAATGATGGGATCAGCATTACTGATGGCTATTCATTGGGACTTAACGGAAATCTGACTTTGTTTGATGGCGGAGCAGCAAGAGCAAGGGCGGCTCAGTCAAGAGCTAATATTGCGATCGCAGAGACTCAATTTGCTAACCAGCGCGACCTAATTCGCTTTGATGTAGAACAGTATTATGCTCAATTGCAATCCAATTTAAATAATGTGCAGACTTCTAGTGTGGCTTTAAATCAAGCCAGGGAAGCTCTGAATTTAGCAAGATTGAGGTTCCAAGCTGGTGTGGGCACTCAAACAGAGGTGATTGATGCTGAAAATGACCTGACAAGAGCAGAAGGTAATCGCGTCGCAGCTATTTTGGATTACAATCGCGCTCTAGCTAATTTGCAAAGATCGGTAACATCCAGGGCTTCGCGCTAAAGCCAAATAATTAGACATCTGGTGAAATTAAATATGCATTATCCAGAACTTTTGTAGAGACATAGCACTGCTACGTCTCTACATTCTTTTTTGCAATGTCTATGAAATAAATGTATAGCTGTAGTTAGATATGTTAGGACAGTGTTGATTGCTCAAAACTTTAAAGCAACTGGGTTTATACTGAGAATTCAGCACTCATCACTCTTATGGCGCAGTAATTACTGCTACTGGGCAATGGGCTTTACTCAGAATTGCATCGACTCTATGACCGAAGAAAACGCGACCTGTAACCATGCGGATATTACTCCCTAGAATAATTAGGTCAACCTCCTGAGTTTTGGCAAACTTGAGGATTTCCCTTTCCGGGCTGGTTCCTTGAAGAATATAGGTTTTGACATCAGCACCCAGATTGCGGCCAATGGCTGCTTGCTGTTCGAGCATATCGTGAGCAATTTCCTTCACTGGAGCTAGCGATCGCTGTTCGTAAAGAATATACTCAACCTGTGGCAAATTAATCACGTTAACGATCATCACTAATGCCCCGGTTTGAGCTGCGATCGTACTTGCCATTTCTACGGCATTTTTACTATATTCTGTCCCCACCGTTGGCACCAAAATCTTTTTCAGCTGTTGTTGAGGAATTTTGCATATCTCGTCTTTCGGTTGGGGTAGATGCGACTTCACCACCATCGTTGCACAAGGCGCTTCTTGGACAACCCGATCGACAAGCAAATTAAACAATGCTTTCTGGGGGCGGATCTGTTCCGAAGCTCCCAGTACAATCAAGTCATAGTTTTTGTTTGCTTCATTCAAAATTACCTCCGCTTTATTACGCCCCGACTCCGTTTTTGTTTGCAGGGTGGTATCAGCAGGTAGCTGCATTTCCTCAGTRACAGMAGCTAGAGCTTSCTCGGCRGCAGTATCTTTAACCTGGGTTGCCTCCATCCGACGTGCTTTGCTTTGAGGTTGCTTATCACTTAGGGCATATARAGATGTAACTTCTATTGAGTTTTGGTGAGCCATGTAACCGACTAGTTGCGCCGCCAGTTGGATGTTGGGGCCACCACTAGTAGGTATTAAGATACGGTGAATCTGCTTGATAAAGCTGCGGCTATCCTGTTCTTCTTGTTCCAAACGTCGAGCTTCCTCTTCACCCATAACCACTTTTGATAAAGTCCAGCGCAGCAGGGGTGGAGCCATTAGGGAAGTGACGATCGCTACCATGACAATAATCGAATACATCTGGGGATTCAGCACTCCCAAAGATAAACCAATGGTGGCAACGACGATTTCCATCGCCCCGCGAGCATTCATCCCGGAACCCATCGCCAAACCTTCCCAATGACTCAAGCCACCCGCACGAGAACCAAGGTAAGCACCTGTAAATTTACCAACACAAGCGACAGCGAGAACAATCAAGCCAAATATCAACGTTTGAGGGACTAACAGAGCTAGCAAATTAACTTTCAAGCCGGCTGAAGCAAAGAAAATTGGCGCTAGAAAGGCTGCTGTGAAGACTTCTAGCATGTGTCCAGCTTCATTGCTAAAGCGGCGGGATTGGCCTGCTAGAATCCCCATTACAAAAGCACCTAATGCCGCTTCTAGACCTAATCCGTGGGTAAGTGCTGCTGCCGAGAGCGCAAGAATCAGCACAACCGACATACTAGCGGCGATGCCGCCAACGTAGTCATCAACCCAGCGCAAAATCTGGTCTACAATGGTACGCCCAATTGTAAAGGCGATCGCTAAAAATAATATGGCCGCGCTTACAGAGTGGAAAATTGTCCCCAGGTCAAATTTGCCGCTACTAGCTAAACCTGAAACCACAGAAAGTAAAATCCAGCCGATGGTGTCATCAGTCATTCCAGCGGCTAAGGTAACTTGACCAATGTCACGGCGAATCAGATTTAAGTCCATCAGCACCTTTGCAATCACTGGGACTGCCGAAATACTCATTGCTGTGGCGATAAACAGACTAAATACCAGTCGCTTTTCTGGGTCGGCTAAAAAACTATCTGGTAATAGCCAGCCCAGCCCAAATCCGGTGATAAACGGGACAATAATTCCGCCCAGTGAAATCAAAAGAGCCGTTTTACCCTTACGAAGAATCAGCTTGAGATCCGTCTCCAACCCAGTCACAATCAGCAAAAATAACACACCTAACCAAGAAATCACCGAAAGTAAATTAGACTGTTCTTGACTTTTGGGAAAGATGTGCGCCTGTAAATCTGGAAGGAGCAAACCAAATAAAGAAGGGCCAAGCAGCACACCTGCAAGTAATTCTCCAACAACAGGCGGTAGGTTAATCCGGCGCATCAACTCACCTAATCCCCGCGCTACGAGAAGCAATAGTGACAGTTGTACTAGCACCAACAGCAGCTCGTGATGACCGAGAGGTTTAATTAAACCGTCACCTGCTGCTTTCTGGGCAGCGAGTACAGGCACTAATATCAGGGACAGGTTTTGCATATAAGCGTCCAAAGGTTGGATTACAAATTTTTTAAGAGGCTGTTTAAGTAAATCCTGAAAATATTTACTTCCACATCGGTCTAGAAGCTTAAACTGTGATTGTCATTATTAACCGCAAGATTATCATGCGCGATCGCCCGAAGCTGTCAGTTCAGGAACAAAGCTCATCAACTTATTTTCGCGCGCGAACAAAGAACTTTGTAGTGTCTATCCAAAGACCTCGATCGGTTGCTAGTTTCTCAATTTCTGCTTTGTACTCAACTTGCAATTGATTTAATTGTTCTGGTGATAATTTTGACAACAGAGGATTGCCTTTAAAATTTATATTAATTACTGTCATTGATAATCTGTTATCACTAAGAGGGTGATAACGTCCTGATGGTTCAATCTTAATTTCGATATCTCTAAAACCTGCCTGATTAAGCAATTTCCGACATTTTTCTGGAGTTCCCAGTGGTTCAAGGATATGTGGTAGCGATACACCCAAAACTCTAGCGCAGATCCTCTGCTGAAGAGATGCCATAATAGCAGTTTCGGGAGGACAGGTAAATGCCACATACCCTCCTGTTTTCAAGTAGCCGTACCACTTTTGCAAAGTAGCAAGGATATCAGGAAAAAGTACAATTGCCTCACAGCAAAAGACAACATCAAAACTACTATCACTAAAGTTGAAATATTCTGCATCTGCCTCAATCAACTCGATATTTTGTAATCTTGCTGCTGCAATCTTAAGTCTTGCTTGATGCAACATTCCAGGGGTCATATCAATCCCAATAACAGAGCCATCTGAACCAACTTTTTCAGATGCGGCTATCGCAACTAAACCTGTTCCAGTCGCCACATCAAGGATTTTCTGTCCCGAATGTAGTGGAACAAATTCAAGTAGAAGCTTGGCTTCTAGAGGATGGCGAGTGTCTTTCTCATGGTCATAAGTCGTTCTACTACCATAAAATTCTTTTAGTTGCTGCTTATAACTATCTTGATCAGTCATAACCAAATGTCAAATTTTCTCCACTTTATAGTAACTCTTGTTGCGATCTTGAGTTGTTCGCTGCTGAACCCAACCCTGACAGCACAAGCCGCGTCTTCATCCACCACTGTTTACAAACAACGGATAATCCACAGTCCAGATGGTATTGGCAAATACTACATGGGGCGCGAAATCGCCCAAGTTATGGGATACACTGGCGCTGGCTGGCTAGAACGTCCCAGCCGAGAGGGAGAGGAACAGCCAACTAAAATAGTTAACGTCCTCAACCTGAAACCTAATGATGTAGTGGCGGATATTGGCGCTGGTACAGGTTACTTAAGCTTTCGCATCGCGCCGTTATTAACAGCAGGTAAAGTGTTGGCTGTAGATGTTCAGCCTGAAATGTTGGAAATTATTGAGTTATTCAAACAAGAGAAAAATATCACCAATGTTGAGCCTGTTTTGGCAACCCTTAGCGACCCCAACTTACCATCTGAAAGTATCGATTTGGCGTTGATGGTAGATGCTTATCATGAACTTGAGTATCCCCAAGAAGTGATGCAAGGAATTGTGAAAGCACTTAAACCAGGTGGCCGGGTGGTACTGGTTGAGTACCGGGGTGAAAATCCCTTTATTATGATTAAAGGTCTGCACAAGATGACTCAAAAGCAAGTCCGTAAAGAAATGCAAGCTGTTGGTTTGGTTTGGCGAGAAACTAAAAACCTGTTACCTCAACAGCATTTAATGGTATTTGAAAAACCTGATTCTAGCGATTTATTAACAAAATGAGGCTTGGGTAGTATTTCAGTAGAAAAATATGTACTAAGCCATAATAAAGTAAGACTCCTTGCCAGAGCAGAAAATCATGGTCAACCTATCACTCAAGCAACGAATTCCTCCTTTAGAGAATGGCGATCGCCTGACTCGCTACGAATTTGAGCGACGCTATCAGGCAATGTCTCATCATCAAAAGGCAGAATTAATTGAAGGAGTTGTATATTTGGCATCCCCATTACGCTTTGAAAGTCATGCTGAACCACATGGTCATCTAATAGGTTGGCTGGGAGTTTATGAAGCATTAACTCCTAGTGTGAAATTGGGAATTAAGCCAACAGTCCGATTAGATCGAGACAATGAACCGCAACCTGATGGAGTGCTATTAATCACACCAGCATCTCAAGGACAATCTCGTTTGAGTAATGATGATTACATCGAAGGTGCGCCAGAACTCGTAATAGAGATAGCGGCTAGCAGTGTTGCTATTGATTTACATGACAAGAAAAAAGTCTATGGTCGTAATGGGGTAAAAGAATACATTGTTTGGCAAATATTTGAAAACAAATTAGATTGGTTTAGCCTGCAACAAGGAGAATATGTCTCTTTAGAAGTGGACGCAGATGGAATTATCAAAAGTCAAGTATTTCCTGGTTTGTGGTTATCAATGCCCGATTTACTTGCTGGCAATATGCAGCAAGTATTGGCTGTGTTGCAGTTGGGATTAAATTCGCCAGAATATCAAAGATTTGTGCAGCAGTTGTCTAGTTAGAATTTAGGAGTCAGAATGGGTTACGCCCCGCTGCGCTAACAGGAGTCAGAATAGTTCAAGAATCAGGAAAAAATTTGATGACTATTTTGGCATCAGTCTATTTTTTGGGGAATAAGACTGGCGCTTTTGGTTACACTATCCCAAACAATCCAGTTAAAAGAATTATCTAAATCATCGGGGCTGTTTGAAACTTTAAAATATAGCTTTTCTTCACGTTTTCTTTCAATAGCAAAGTCGGCATTTTGAGCATAACTGACTATAAACCCTTTGTCTCGTAAACAATACATTGCCCAGGCTTTCAATGATTGCTTGTATGGTTCGTGTGGAATTGGCGGTTTTACGATCGCATCTTCAATTACTTTAAATATTTCCGTGATTTTAGCGGTCATAGTAGATACTTTTGTTATTACCCTTAAGTTAACTAGCTTCTGGATCGCAACGAATTTCAATCATAAAGCCATCTGGATCGTAAAAATACACTCCTCTACCAGTAGGACGAGTGACTGGGCCGTGTGCGATCGCTATTTTATTTTCCCCGATCACTGTCACCGCGCGATCGAATAACTGCGGATCGATGTCAAAGGCGAGATGGTAGGCTCTGGTGAAGGTCTTTTCGGGGTTTGGATTTGGTGGTGATAAGTCGGGTTCCCCAAATAAATCCAAAATTGTACCATCGGGGGTGATGAAGTTGGCTACTTTCCCAGATGCGACAAGTTGCACCAGAGTTGCGGGTACTTCGTCGCCTGTGAGTTCATGCAAACCCAGGATTGTGCCATAAAAGTAGCGCGAAGCTTGCATATCCTTAACGTTGAGGGCAATGTGATGCACTTTACGCAGATTTCCTGGCGCAAGGACACTGTTCACGGATTGGGCGCTAGATAGCATAATCAACAAAATCTCAATACTTAGATAGAAGTTGAACTTTTTTTTAAAGTTTACTATTCCTAATAAAAATCTATCATGGCTTTTGATTATTCTTTAGACTTTAAAATTATTGATTTTCGCCAACATCCTGAACTCTATCGCGTTGGCAAGGGTGAGCAGGGTGTACTTTTGGTTGAACCATACAAATCAGAAATTCTTCCCTACTGGCGGTTCAAAACTCCTGAGATTGCTAGAGAGTCGAGTGAAAAAATCTATGAGATGTTTCTTGATTATTTAGATAAAGATGATTTTGTCGGCGCAGATATGGCACGAAAGTTTATCCAAATGGGCTATACTCGCTCTCGCCGTTATGCTAATCATAAAAGCGGCAGGAAGTATAAACAAAATTCCGAAGATTCAGGTTCCAAAAAAGAGATTCTTCCTTATGAAGTAGACCCAGTGAAAGCGGAATCAGCAGCAATATTTAAAGCCAAGTGGGTACAAGCAAAGACAAATGAGAAATATCAAGAGCTTTTAGCCAAGCATAAGCAGATGTACGAAGTAGACTAGCTGTCTGTCAAGTTGAAGTTATTTTTGTGAGAATCTCCGTGTTGCTCTTGAAGACTCTTTAATGAGTCTTTGAACTCCATTAATGAGTGTTTGATCTCCTTTAATGAGTCTTTGAACTCCATTAATGAGGCTTTGAACTCCTTTAATGAGTGTTTGCTCTCCTTTAATGAGTCTTTGAACTCCTTTAATGAGTCTTTGATACTCGTGAACGTGTTATGTGTTGCCAATTAATTACTGTGCAACAATAGCTCTAGCTTTAGCTTAGTCGGAGTACAAACTATGGACTGGAAACAGTACATTCATTCAGACCCCAAAATTCTGCTGGGTAAGCCGACTGTGAAAGGAACTCGTTTATCTATAGAGTTCTTATTGGGTTTGTTTGCTGCGGGATGGACAGAACAACAAGTGCTAGAAAATTATCCTACTCTCACCTCAGAAGCACTAAGAGCGGTGTTCGCTTTTACGGCAGAGTGGTATGCGTGAAGAATCTTTGTACACTCTACCGCTTTTGTCTGAGGCGGGATGATGCGGTTTCTAGCAAATGTTAATAGTTATCGCCGATATTCGTCGCCGCAATCGCCGATTAGCTGATATAAATCGCGTGATTGGCGAGATACTGCATTGATGCGATCGCGATCGTCTTCATCTAAACTAAAACTAAATACTTTGGCGTTATCTTCTATATGTTCAGATACACCAAGTCTGGCACCAACTATCACACCGCCCACAGTTGGCCGATCTAAAATGTAACGCACTGCCACGTTGGAAATGCTTACCCTATGCTTATTAGCAATTTCCTTCAGGATAGCCAGCAATTCTTGAAATAATTGCCAACCACCCCAAGCATCGATCATATTTTTATATTTTTTCAAACTAGCAGTGGATAGATCAAATCCTCTTGGTTCCGGTTTACCCAAATAGTTTTCTGATAACAAACCGCCGCACAGTGTACCGTAAGTAAAAAGCTTTATGTCATGCTGCTGACAAAACTCCACCATATTAACTTCAGGGCGGCGGTCAACCAGAGAAAATTGTACTTGATTAGAAACAATTTTGATGCCTGCTTCAGTAATAATCTTTAAGTTTTCCGTGTCAAAATTAGTTAAACCTAGATGCTTAATTTTACCCTCAGTCTGAAGTTCTGCCATATATTTGAGGGCATCCAGGTAATTTTTATCCTGATATTCCCACCAATGAAATTGCATCAAATCTAACGATTGCACATTCATTCTTCTCAAGGAAATATCAATATTTTCCTCGACGAGTTTCTTCGTCATTTTGCCTGGACGAGGTACCCATTTTGTAAAAGCTTGCAGCTGAGATAAAGCATCTTTCCCACGAGTATCAATTAGTTGGCAACGAAACTCACCAATAAAGTCTTCCGCAGGGCCATAATGATCTGCTAAATCCCAAGTGGTAAAGCCAGCATCTAAATATTTGAACATAGTCTCAATAGCGGCTTGGGGATTTATCTGTCCGTGTGCGCCGGAGACTTGCCACATCCCATTTAATATGCGGCAGATGTTCAAATCGGGAGTAAATTGGAGACGACTAGCTGCGGGTAAGTTCATTTTCAATTTATGAGTGAAAAGTTAGGAATGGGAAGACTTAACAATTACTAATAGATAAATCATAACTGATAATTCATAATTCCCAACTCCTAACTTTTTAACGCCAGCCTTTTTCAGCTTGTTCGAGAACGTAAGCAGCAACGTCTTGAATTTGCTGTTCACTGAGGCGTTCTTTGTAGGCTGACATATTATTTTTACCATTGGTAACTATAGATGTAACTGCCTCTATTGAATCCATACCATACTTTTTCAGGGCTTGCTTTTTGAGATTTTTACCTCGCCTAATTATGTTGCTGCCATTGATATGACAACCAGCACAATGAACACTAAATATTTGTTCACCGTTAACTGTGTCTGCTGCACTAGCAGGCAAAGTAAAAATACTGATTAATAACAAAAACGTTACTAATACTAATTTAAGTAGTTTTTTCAATGAACTTCTCCAGATTTGGACATACTAATTGTAGGCATAAGTATCAGAACCAATACTAGAGTGATTCAAAGTCAGTTGTAAATCCGGCAAAACTTGCACAATCTTCTTGAAAAGACTCTGCATCACTAACATCCTCAATTTTATAAGACATAATGCGCGTACCATCTGGCATTTTTTTGGAACCAATCAATTCACCTTGATATTTCTCTGCGATCGCTTTAAAATCAACACCATAGATTTTCCAAGCATCACCCGAACAAGTAATATTTACTCGCCACATATTTCACTCCTGATTACTACCACTAAATATTCATCATCTCACAAATGGGCAACATCTTACATCTCACCTCTTTGGGGCTAGAATTTTCTATCTAAAGGAAGTACCAAGCCAGATATGGCTACGCCATAATGTGGATGTAGGAACATTTCTAGAAAATTTTATCCAAATTAGTTAAACCCCAAGAGTTGAAAATGCCTAACAATATCAAGCAACAAATTCAAGCCGACTTGCAACAAGCGAAAGAAACTGGACAACTAAGAACTGATCGGATTCGAGAAATTGTAAAATCCGCAGTTTCTCAAGTAGCTTCGGAGTTTAAACAAGGTTCTAGTGAAGTTCGTGGCATTGTGAAAGATGCAGTTTCTGCTGTAATTGAAAACTTTCAAGAAAAAGGCGGCGAACTCAAAGATGAAGTGACAGCTTCCATTGAAGGAGCGCTGGAAGGTATTAATAGCAAAAGACACGAAAGCATTGCTCAAACTCAAACAGATATAAAAAGGCTACAAGCTCAACTGGATGGTGAAGAAGAACAACTCCAACAAGAGGTTGATGTAATTTTGGCAGAAATTGAAGAGACGGGTAAGGAAAAACCTGCGAGTACCAAAACTGCTATTGATTCTGCTGTCAATGCTATTAAAGATAGTGAAGAAGTAGGATTGTTAAAGAAACGTTACGCTCAACTGCAAGCGCAGCTAGCCATTGTCCGAGCTAATATGGCTGCACGCTACGGCGGACGTAATATGGAGGTTCAAGATTATCTAGATGAGGCTAAACACTGGTACGATAAGGCTCGTCCTCAAGCAGAATCTATGGCTGTACAGGTAGGAGAGAAGCGATCGCAGTTAGAAGATAAACTGGGTGAAGCTGGTACATCTCTAGCCAGAAAAGAGCGTCAAATCAAACAAACATTGAGAGAGTTACTCTTAACGGCGGCTGACTTATTCAAAGATAAGGAACCTGCTACCAAAGAGCGGGAGACTATTCATAAATAGGCTAGACTGCTTTTCACAAAAAGCTTGATACATATAAAATTTTAGTAGGGACACGACATTGCCGTGTCCCTACTAACATAGTGCAAACTCAAGTATCCATCCAAATAAATTGGTAATCTGAGCCGTTCATGATTCAATGTCTGATTAGACTCTCTCCACTTCACGAAGAAACAGCTTTCAAATGTGAGCCATGATGAGATAAGTAGTTGGAGTTAATCACCCGATTACGCCCAGAAGTTTTAGCCTGTAACAAACATTGATCGGCACGATATAGCAGACTCTCTCCTTTCTCATCATCCTCAGCTTGCAGAGAGGCTGTACCCAAACTAATGGTGACATTAATTGTTAGTTTATTGTTGAGTGCAAATGGTTCGTCGCTGACTACGCGATTGAGACGACGGGCTACTAATAGTGCTTCATCATCAGTAGTGTTAGCTAGAAGAATTACAAATTCTTCACCACCATAGCGGAATGCTGTATCTTGACAGCGCAGATTGTGGCGCAGACGCTGACATAATATTTGCAAGATGCGATCGCCTACTAAATGTCCATGAGTATCGTTAACTTTTTTGAAATGATCTACATCCAGAATAATCAAACTCAAGGAAGTTTTTTGAGTCCTAGCTCTTTGAATTTGCCTGGGCAAGT
Organism: Nostoc punctiforme NIES-2108; assembly: GCA_003326195.1. Lineage (GTDB taxonomy): Bacteria > Cyanobacteriota > Cyanobacteriia > Cyanobacteriales > Nostocaceae > Nostoc > Nostoc punctiforme_A. Next base: position 99,798 of record LXQE01000155.1, on the reverse strand, counting down.
CCCATTCTAAAGCACGACGATTATTTAATTCTGTCAACGAATCTGCTAAGGCGATCGCAGATAACATATCATTTGTCCGAATCAAATCTCGGTATTTTTGTGCTTTCCGCAAGCCAACTGTCAATTGAGCAAGTATTAGTCCATGATTGGCTGTCAACTCTGCCAAGCTATAATCTGTTTTTTCTTCAATCAGATGCCAAATATATGCATCGGCTCCTTGCTTTAGGGCCGCAGCACTCATCTCTAATTCCCTATGCCAACCCTTATTTTTATCAGCCATCTGCTGGGAACGATCCTCGAAAAGAATACAGTATATCCACGATAGTTTTGTCTGATCTTTCAACCAACCGCAGAGTTCCATACTGCCATCTAGGCTAGCCTGCACCAGGATTATATCGGGGGGTGTTGTTTTAATCCAGGATACTGCTTGATTCAAATTGTCTATAACTTCTACACTAAAAGCAGTCGTATAACGGATCTGATCTGGAAGTGTGGTGATAAAGTTATTTTTTCCAAAGATCAGAATAGAAATATTCATTGCTTTACTTTTAATCCTATTTAAATTTTAAATAAATTAACTTGAGTAACTACTGCTATTGTCATCTAATACTAAATATAATGTTTTAGGATAAGTTATATTTTTTGATATATTGTTTTTTTGAAAGTCGATTATACAGCGAACTTCCAAGTCAAACCTCCTTTTAAGATTTTATATTTACGACTACAGCGTCTGAAATATTGATTTCTAACAACTAATGTCTTCTTTACAGTTTATTTTTAAAACAGTAAAAATACTGAATATTATTTAGATATATAAAAACTATTGCTGGAGTTTCTTAAGTACGATTTTCCTGATAAAATGACCGAAATCAACACTTTTTAATAACCATTGCATCAGATAAATCAATTTATTCCTAAGTAGAAAAATAAAGAAAATATAAAATTTTTTCATTTGATTATCAAATTCAAATTGTTATTGTGTAATTCAAAATTTAACTTCCCATAAAGTATAAAAGCCTTTTTGTTTGCAGAGTAGGCTTTTATAAAATGTAGAGAAAATATTTAAATCGTAAATACAATATACAACAAAACTACATTGTACTATATACAGCAACTCTTTAGAGCTAGCATAGCCTACAAATCAAGACAGAAATTGTCAAGGTAAAATTTATAATTTAAGTGAGAATAATCCCAAGTAAAACAATACGTTAGCAGGAGAAATAAAATATTTATGCCTACCCTTTCTCTGTGTTTGTCTATTTCCTTAATTCACATCTTTTTTTTATTTGCGGCAACATCATAAAGCTGGAAAACAAAGCTAAATAAAAACTTGATGTCAAAACCTGCCCCTAATGGGGGTAAATAAAGATATTAAAATCTAAACTTACAGCAGAATTCAGAATTTAGGAGTAAAACACGCTTTATACCTGGGTAACAGACTTAGCTTGTGTACCTACCTCACCAACTTCAAACCTGCTGTATGTGAAAAGTTAGAATCCAATCAATAACCTTCTACAGCGTAACCAGCAGCAACAATTACCTGTTTGATTGATTCCTCAGAAGCTGCGGATTCAACAGTGACAGTTTTAGCGTTAACATCGATATCCACCTTGGCATCAGGTTGCATAACGTGGATAGATTCAGTAATTATATCTGCACATCCCTCACAAGCAATATTTGATACTTTCAGTTTTAGTGCCATTTGTTACCTCAGTATGGGAATTTTAAAGTATTTCTTAATGATTAATTTTAAGCATCGAGATGCGATGACGTATCCTACCAGAGTCAGGTTATGGTGTAAAAGCATCCTAATGACTGCATTTTGCTCACCCACTGGCAGAATTCGCTGGCAGTAATATGAAACAAAATGCAAGAATATATAAAGCTATTTATGAAAATACACTTACCTAGTGCCGCTACGCCCAAGTCTAAAGTCTAGAGTCTAAAGTTAAAAACATCTATGTCTTCAAATCCCCACTACCTAAGCGGTAACGAAATTCGCAACATATTTCTCGACTTCTTTGCCCAACGGGAACACCAAATTCTCCCAAGTGCCTCCCTCGTGCCAGAAGACCCAACCGTGCTGCTAACGATCGCGGGGATGCTACCATTTAAGCCAATATTCTTGGGGCAGCGCACACCAGAATTTAAACGGGCTACGACTTCGCAAAAGTGTATCCGCACTAACGACATCGAAAATGTCGGACGCACCAAACGGCATCACACCTTTTTTGAGATGCTGGGCAATTTTAGCTTTGGTGATTATTTTAAAGAACAAGCGATCGCTTGGGGTTGGGAAATCTCCACACAAGTCTTTGGCTTCTCCCCTGAAAATCTTGTCGTCAGCGTTTTTAAAGATGATGATGAAGCTTTTGGAATTTGGCGCGATCAGATCGGTGTGCCGGTGGCGAGAATTAAACGCTTGGGTGAAGATGATAACTTTTGGGTATCTGGCCCGACTGGGCCTTGTGGGCCTTGTTCCGAAATTTATTACGACTTCCACCCAGAACGCGGTGACGAAAATATAGATTTAGAAGATGATTCCCGGTTTATCGAGTTTTACAATCTCGTCTTCATGCAATATAACCGGGATGCTTCCGGGAATTTAACGCCGCTACAAAACAAAAACATCGACACCGGCATGGGTTTGGATAGAATGGCGCAAATTCTCCAAAAAGTGCCCAATAACTACGAAACTGACCTGATTTTTCCAATTATCCAAACAGCAGGGCAAATTGCTGGTGTTGATTACCACAGCAGTGATGAAAAAACCAAAACTTCCCTAAAAGTCATTGGCGATCATATTCGTGCTGTTATCCACATGATTGCTGATGAAATTCGCGCTTCCAATGTGGGGCGTGGTTATGTGCTGCGGCGGTTAATTCGGCGGGTGGTGCGTCATGGGCGGTTAATTGGGATTTCTGGCGAATTTACTACCCAAGTTGCTGAAACTGCGATCGCTCTTTCTGAATCAGCTTACCCCAATGTACGCCAACGGGAAGCGGCAATTAAAGCTGAGTTGCAACGGGAAGAATCGAATTTCCTCAGAACTCTGGATAGAGGCGAAAAACTACTAGAAGAAATTATCCAAGAGGTGAAACAGCGAGGGGAAACTCAGATTAGCGGTGAAAGTGCATTTACTCTTTACGATACCCACGGTTTTCCCTTTGAACTTACTCAAGAAATTGCTGAAGAAAACAACTTGACAGTTGATGTTGATGGATTCCAGAAAGCAATGGAAATCCAACAACAAGGAGGTAGAGGCGCACATGAAACCATAGATTTAACTGTACAAGGTTCCCTCGACAAACTAGCAGAACATATCCAAGTCACCGAATTTATCGGCTATACCCAATCGGCGGCGACGGCGAAAGTCGAAGCGATATTAGTAGAAGGTGTTTGCCAAGAGGAAGCAGAAGCGGGGACAGAAGTGCAAATTGTCCTTGACAAAACGCCATTTTATGCTGAATCTGGGGGGCAAATCGGCGATCGCGGTTATATCTCTGGTGATGGTATCGTTGTTCGAGTAGAAGACGTGAAGAAAGAATCTGATTTCTTTGTTCACTTCGGACGCATTGAACGCGGTACACTGCGCGTAGGCGATAATGTTACAGCCCAAATCGATCCGGCTTGTCGCCGTCGCGCCCAAGCTAACCATACCGCAACGCACCTATTGCAAGCGGCATTGAAGAAAATTGTTGATGAGGGTATATCTCAAGCTGGTTCTCTGGTTTCCTTTGATAGGTTGCGCTTTGACTTCAACTGTCCCCGCGCTTTGACAGCAGAGGAAGTCCAACAAGTTGAAGAACAGGTGAACAGTTGGATTGCTGAGGCTCATGCTGCCAAGGTGGAAGTATTACCTTTAGCAGAGGCGAAAGCTAGGGGTGCTGTTGCTATGTTCGGGGAAAAATATGGTGAAGAAGTGCGGGTAATTGACTTCCCTAGCGTATCAATGGAACTCTGCGGTGGAACCCATGTCAGCAATACTGCTGAAATTGGCGTGTTCAAGATTATCTCGGAAGCTGGCGTAGCTTCTGGGGTGCGGCGGATTGAAGCTGTTTCGGGGCCAGCAATATTAGATTATCTGAATCTGCGGGATAAAGTAGTTAAAGATTTGAGCGATCGCTTTAAAGTGAAACCCGAAGAATTACCAGACAGAATCACAAGTCTGCAAAGCGAACTGAGAAATAGCCAGAAGGAATTAGAAACCTTGAAGGTACAGCTAGCGATCGCTAAATCAGACAGCTTACTACAAACAGCCCAAACCGTAGGCGATCATAAAATTATTGTCGCCCAATTAGAAAATGTCGATCCAGAATCATTGAAAACCGCAGCCGAACGCTTGTTGCAAAAAATCGGTAACGGTGCAGTGGTACTGGGTTCTGTTCCAGAAGAAGGGAAAGTGAGCATAGTTGCAGCTTTTAGTTCAGAAGTGAACAAAAAAGGTTTGCAAGCTGGTAAATTTGTGGGTGCGATCGCTAAAATCTGCGGCGGCGGCGGTGGTGGAAGACCAAACCTAGCCCAAGCTGGCGGACGCGATGCAAGTAAATTACCAGATGCATTGGCACAAGCGGAAAGTGATTTAAAGTCCGCTTTGGGTTAATCTCTTCCTGACTTTTCGCGTCATCTGGAAAAGAAGAGGGCGAAACTTAATCCCATTCCCGACGCGGGAAGAAAACTACAGTGTACTCACAAGTTTCTTGACCTGCAATGACATTGTTTCGGCTGACAATGCAATTGTTTCGACTGACAATGCAATTGTTTCGACTGACAATGCCATTGTTTCGACTGACAATGCCATTGTTTTGACTGACAATGCAATTGTTTCGACTGACAATGCCATTGTTTTGACTGACAATGCCATTGTTTYGACTGACAATGCCATTGTTTCGACTGACAATGCCATTGTTTCGACTGACAATGCCATTACTCTCGTTCCCATCTTCTGCATGAGAATAAGAAAAGCTTCACCAAGCTAAGTTTTTGGGACTATTATTCTCCCATTCCCAATTCTCCATTCCCCAGATACGCCCCAGACTTTTCTATAATAATTAAGTCATTCCCGTCATCAAAAACAGCCTGTGACTACCACTCCCCTATCTCCAAATTCAACTGCTCAGGTTCCAGATACGCTAGGCCGCTTCGGACGCTTTGGCGGTAAGTATGTACCTGAAACGCTCATGCCTGCCTTAGCTGAATTAGAAACAGCTTATCAGCAATACCGCAATGACCCTGGTTTTCAAGCAGAACTACAGCAGTTGTTACGGGACTATGTAGGACGTGCGACACCATTGTATTTTGCTGAACGCCTGACTGCTCATTATGCCCGACCCGATCGCACCGGGCCACAAATTTACTTAAAACGTGAAGATTTAAATCACACTGGCGCTCATAAAATCAATAATGCCCTTGGTCAGGTATTGTTGGCGAAACGTATGGGTAAGCAGCGGATTATTGCTGAAACAGGTGCCGGACAACATGGAGTTGCTACAGCCACAGTTTGCGCTCGTTTTGGGCTGGAATGCATAATTTACATGGGTGTTCAGGACATGGAACGCCAAGCTTTGAATGTTTTTAGAATGCGGCTGATGGGGGCAGAAGTGCGGCCAGTGGAGGCGGGAACTGGAACTTTGAAGGATGCTACTTCTGAAGCCATCCGAGATTGGGTAACAAATGTGGAAACTACTCACTACATCCTGGGTTCAGTTGCAGGGCCCCATCCTTACCCAATGATGGTACGTGATTTCCATGCAGTAATCGGCGAAGAAACCCGCGCCCAAGCAATGGAAAAGTGGGGTGGATTACCTGATATTCTCTTGGCTTGTGTCGGTGGTGGTTCCAATGCGATGGGGCTATTCTATGAGTTTATGAATGAGTCTTCCATACGCTTCATTGGAATTGAGGCCGCCGGAGAAGGTGTCAATACCGAAAAACACGCAGCTACCTTGACAAAAGGGAGCATTGGTGTACTGCACGGAGCGATGAGCTACCTACTGCAAGATGAAGATGGGCAAATCATTGAGGCACACTCAATTAGTGCGGGGTTAGATTATCCCGGCGTGGGCCCAGAACATAGCTATTTAAAAGATACTGGTCGCGCTGAATACTACAGTGTGACGGATGCAGAGGCTTTGGCGGCATTCCAGCGATTATCGAAATTGGAGGGGATTATCCCAGCATTGGAAACAGCCCATGCGATCGCTTATCTCGAAACCCTCTGTCCCCAGCTAACTGGCAGTCCTCGGATTGTAATTAACTGCTCTGGACGTGGTGACAAAGATGTACAAACGGTAGCCAAGTTGTTATATCCAGCGTAAATATAGCTCAAATTTCTGGGAGGAAGCAATGATGGCTCAACAATTCCAACACGCTATGTTACCGCAACCCACTCACGACGAGTTGGCACGCCAAAACTTTGTGCAAACTATGAAAATGCACATTTTCAAGAATGTCACTCCTGGTAATAAAGAAATTTATGAAAAACTAGCCAAGCCGAAGTTTGAACAAGAACATCAGCGCCCTCCCCAGAATCGTTATGAAATTCGGGAAGTAATGCAGCACGAACCCTATTACCGCTGGACTAGTGCCCTGAAGCGCATTAACCAGGAAATGTTATGGGATGCTGTAAATGCCAACGTTGACAGACAACTACCAGAATTGATTGAGCGTGCCAAAGATAAGGGTGGTGAACTGGGTACTTTAACCCTAGATCCAAATTTTCAAATACCTAATTATCAAAAGGCTGTAGACATTCACTGTATGCCCGGAGGATATCACAGTGAATTCACTGCTGATGATGTCGCAGCCGGCGCAACCTACGATCGCGGCGCTTATGTTTATGGACTCGGTTGGTTAGGGCCGCTCAACGATGATATGGGGCTATCTATAGTCCAAAACTACCTTTTAGCAGAGTTTCCCAACTTTCGACCGAGAAAAATCCTTGATATGGGATGTTCTATTGGCAATAGTACATTACCTTATGTGGATGGTTTCCCAGATGCAGAAGTCCATGCCATCGATATCGGTGCATCTATGCTGCGTTACGCTCATGCAAGAGCCGAAGCCCTGGGAAAACGGGTACACTTCTCTCAGCAAAATGCCGAACATACTAACTTCCCTGATGAATCATTTGACTTAGTGGTTTCTCACATTTTGCTGCATGAAATCCCCCCGTCATCTGTGCGTAAAGTTATGCAAGAGTCTTATCGTCTACTGGCTCCTGGTGGCATGATGATTCATCTAGAAGCACCCCTGTATCATCACATGGATGTTTATACACAGTTTATTTATGATTGGGAAACCGCTAACAACAACGAACCTTTCTGGAGTGCTGTACGCGATTTAGATTTGGTGCCGCTAGTTACTGAGGCTGGTTTTGCAGCAGATAAGACATTCGAGAAATTTGTCCCAAATGGAGCATGGAAAGCAAAAGAAACTAATGGCCTGTTTAAAAATGGTAACTCAGCCACCCAAGGCACTTGGTTTGTGGCTGCTGCAACTAAGTAAGCAGAGAAAGTTTTGTAATACTTCTCTACGAGAGGCTGCGCCAACGGCTACGCTCAGTACAAGTTCGTAATGGGCTATGGCCTGCTACGCTAACGTAATTCGTAATTGAGAAAGTCAGATTTTATCTGGCTTTCCTCGTTTTGTATGTCTAGTCTTATTTTTGGAGAATTGGTATTAGGATGACAAAAATAGCCAAGGGTAAACGACCTGTTTACTTAGAAAATCCGCAAACTGATAAATTGCTAGCGATCGTCATGGCTTTGGCTGGTGAGGTGTCCGTGCTGCATGAGCGGCTAGACACCATTGAACGGTTGTTAGAGGTGAAAGGTCTTTTATCGGCTAGTGAGATTGAAGCTTACGAGCCTGATGTCAAAGTAACCAAGGAACGAGAACAGTGGCGTGCAGAATATATTGCACGGGTGTTACGCGTGGTACAGGAAGAGTTAGAACCCCTCAAATAAAGCTACCTGAAATTACGTAGAGATTTTACTGAAGGAATCCAGCCATTTTTATCCCACCTTCCGCACCCCCAAGTGTCACAAACGGTTTTTACTGATTTATTGAGATAAAAAAGCTATTTAATATACTTAAGTGCAGTAGAATAGCTGAATTTATGAAGATGAGCAAGCATAATCTAGAACTGATAAATTAAAAAAAATTTAGTAATTACACTATGTGACAGTCTAAATGCGGAATCTGGGATAAAAATAATCATACTAATGGTAGAAGACAAATATAAATTAAACAGTGATGTTTTTGCGTTAAATCGTGCATTTAAACGTTTACTAGTAGTTTTTGAACAAAAAAGCCTACAAATAGAGCTATATAGACCTATAAGCAATTTGTCACATTGATATTAGTTGGTTAGATTGTCTAAAAGTTTACTGCCAACAAATGATCAAGCAAATAGTTTACAACGTTATTTTAGGCACTATCGCTCTCAGTAGTGCAGCGATCGCTACTTCTGCAACAAATCCAGCTTGTACGCCAGCACCTTCCAATGTATCCAATAATACTAATCAAGTTGCAGCATCTAGTATGGACACTGCTGCTCTAGAACAGTCGATTTTTAACCAAATCAATAACTACAGAGCTTCTCAAGGGCTACCAGCGCTGACTCGCAATTCTGCCATCGACAATCAAGTGAGGCTTCACAGTAAGAACATGGCTAATGGTACAGTTCCCTTTGGACATAATGGATTTTCAGAACGTCTTAATGCAACCGGTGTTTCTTATAGAGGAGCTGCTGAAAATGTCGCTTACAACCAGGGATATGGCGATTCTGCGACAGTAGCTGTTCAAGGCTGGCTCAAAAGTCCAGGGCATCTTGCCAATATCAGAGGTAATTACAATCTGACGGGGATTGGTGTCGCCAAAAACAGCCAAGGCGTAATCTACTTCACACAAATGTTTATTCGCTCATAGGTTTGACGCGATGTGCAACTTAATATTCTGACCTCACTTCCATTCCTTTCTGTTGCAAAGAGAGAAAGGCTTTGAATTCTAACCATTCCTTAATTATTAGGTAAGGAGATTAGGTTTGAGTAAAAATTGCACACAGCGTTATACCATTTTGGATTTTAGATTTTAGATTTTGGATTGTGAAACATCCATTGGATAAGTGTTTCAGTTTTCCATCTGTCGCAATCATTTTTCAAATTGGCTTTAGATTTGGTAAAGTTGAGGTTTTTTCTCAAATTCCCCAGACTTTAACCTGTTAGTAAAGCTTTTGCTTGATAATTCATGAAAATCTGAAATTATTAGCAAAATTAACCGTGATTTTCATGAAGCTGACCTATTGAAGTACTGACAATTGGAAATGATTGTTTGTTTTACTTGTAAAGGATGTAGCCAAATTGCCGAAATTCATCATTACTTAATAGTATTGTGGTATATATCCTCGGAACAATAAGGTAGAGTAGAAGTCTTATATCTCTACACATTACGCAATTCTCCATGTTCCGACAAACTGCTTTTGGCATCGCTTTAAGTGCGCTTGTCCTTGCTAGTGGATTAACGACTGCTCCGATACCAAATCATACTTCTACGAATACATCCACCCGTAATAAGCTGTTGTCGCTTTTTTCTAGTCAGGTTGCAATATCGACTCCTACTTTTAAAACTACTGAGCTAGAAAAATCAGTATTTGACCAAATTAATCGATATCGGGTTTCTAAAGGGCTGCCAAAGTTGACTTTAAATGCAAATTTAACTCGACAGGCCAGAATTCATAGTCAAAATATGGCTAAAGGCAAAACCCCATTTAGCCATCAGGGATTTGAAGCGCGAGTCAAAGCTATCCCTATTCGCTACAACAGTGCAGCAGAAAATGTTGCTTTCAACCGGGGATATAGCAACCCCGTGGAGGAAGCTGTTACTGGCTGGATCAAAAGTCCTGGACACCTGAAGAACCTTAAAGGAAATTACAACCTGACTGGAATTGGCGTTGCGACCAATAATCAAGGCGAAGTCTACCTGACACAAATGTTTTTTCGGGCTAGGTAGATTTAATTTTTGATTTTTTTGCACAATAATAATGTAGTGTCTGACAAGACTTTTTTCTGCTGGACACTGCTATTATTTTTGAACAATTGATGACATTACCAGATTTTCAGGTGAGCGATCGCGACCTCAGTGACGCAACCCTTAGCCAGTATTTAGAATCTACAGCGATCGCAGTTGATACAGAAACGATGGGATTATTGCCCCTGCGCGATCGCTTGTGTCTCGTCCAGCTGTGCAATCCAGAAGGGAAAGTGACTGCAATCCGCATAGCCAAAGGACAAGCTGACGCCCCCAACTTAAAAAAACTCTTGGAAGCAGTCAATGTTGTGAAAGTGTTTCACTTTGCTCGATTTGACTTGGCCACTTTGCGAGCCAATCTGGGGATTCAGGTAGGGCCGATTTTTTGCACCAAAATTGCCAGTAAATTAGCCCGTACTTACACAAATCGCCACGGACTCAAAGACGTGGTACAAGAGTTAGAACAAGTGGAACTAGATAAAAGCTCTCAAAGTTCTGATTGGGGTAACGCCGTTAGCTTATCTGAAGCTCAACTAAGTTATGCTGCCAATGATGTGCGCTACTTACTTAGTGTGCAACAGAAGTTAATACAAATGCTTAAACGAGAAGAACGTTGGCAAATTGCTCAAGAATGTTTTGAGTTTCTACCAACGATCGTTTCTTTAGATTTGTTGCAATTCAAGGATCTATTTGAACACTAATCGAATAGATAATGGGGAATAGTGACAAGAAATTTTTATTGATGTCAATCCCAACTAGTTATATGTCAAGTTGAAATTGATAGATAAGCAAGTTCGTAGTAAGGACTAAAGTCATTATTTTCCAAGCACTAAAGTGCTTACTACAAACCCTCATTCTAAGTTACAGCAGATTTCAAGGAAAGTGTTGGAAACAACGATTCGTCTCAAAGTCAGGTATGTATAAAGCCTGTTTTACTTCTGGATTCTGACCGGAGGCGGAGCGTCTCCGGCTTTGCTCCTGAATTCTGCTGTATTTTCTGCCTAAGAGCCAACATTGGAATTATCAGTGCTTCCAGGAGTTTTAGATTCACTAGCACCTTCCTTGAGGTTACTTGCTCCCTCTTGAATGCCTTCCTTGAGGTTACTTGCTCCCTCTTGAATACCTTCCTTGAGGTTACTTGCTTGCTCTTGAATACCTTCCTTAAGATTACTGGCTCCTTCTTGAATGCCTTCCTTAAGGTTACTAGCTCCCTGTTTAATGGATTCCGTCGCGCTAGTACCACCCTTTTGCAGATTTTCTTGGTGGTTTTTTAGCCGATCTACAACATTGTAGTCATCTGCACCTGGAGGAGTTTTTGATTCAACAATGCCTTCTGTTGGGCCACCGATCGATTTCCATGCGCCAAGACCACCTTTGAGTTGGGAGACATGCTCAAATCCATTAGAGCGCAGTTGTTGTGCAGCTTGGGCAGTTTCTTGATCATTATCACCGTAAAGGTAAATGTCACGGCTCTTATCTAAAGAAGCAACTGCACGCTCTACCAATTCATCTGCTGGCATTGGCATTGCTCCCATAATGTGACCTTCATTGAAGATCGAGCGATCGCGCACATCCAAAATTGTAAAAGCTGGTTCACCCCATTCCAGACGAGTCTTGAGGGTATGAGCATCAGTTTGTGCTTCTATTGGTGGCTGGGGGGGAATGATGCCGCCTACTAAATTATTAACCATAATTTTTCCTCGCTGACGATATTAATAGTAATTTAGCGAACTCAAGATATTTAATTGATCTTTCTCTGGTATGAATATCCTCAAACTCTCTCCTCAGATAGACTGAGGAATTTCCAGAAATTCTACCAATTAATCAATTGTAAATAACGCCATTTGAGAGTATGGATATAGAATTCTTTCTTTAAATCAATTCGATATATTTAAAGTTTATATTTTTGATATTTTAGTGATTTAGAGATTTTAGATATTACCAAATTCCTCATAAATCGAAAAAAATATTAGTTTAAAACCAAAAATATTTAGCGATAAATCTAGTAATTGATACCTTTTGAATATCAGCGATCGCTAATAATAATGTCTCCTCAATCTCCTGCTAAACTTGTAGAGTTCTATACAGCAGATTAGAAGTTTGTGAGGTACACAAACTAAATCTGTTACCCAAAGATCAAGGGTATTTTATTTCTGAATTCTACTGTCAGCAGTACTATTGAAACAAGCTCCTAGCAATTTCTTGACATCATAATATTGCTAGAGCAATTCTTGCTTTTGTCTGTTAAAGCTGGTTTTGACGCCCTATATACCTTCTGGCGATGCTTTCAGTCCTTGGCTTGTCATAGCTCAGGTTGAAACTTGTAGTATAGTATATGCTTAAGAGAGCAACTACATGTAAATGCACCAGGGTAGATTTTCGTAGACCTTCTTTAAGAGATCATACCTATTGGTTATAGTACAGTCGAGTAAGTAGGAGTTGAGAATCTAGATTGGCTGATAAGTTAGTTTGTGAGCCTTTGTAGAGACCTAATTAATCAGGGAGTGCGTTACTCTTTTAAAGTTATAGCAATTGCCGTCGCTTCTGGATGTGTCTTTTGACTATTTGCGGTTACGGAGATGGTTTTTAATTACACTTATTCCAAATGTAAAATTTTAATATTATACAATACAAATTCAAAATTATGCAAAAATCATGCCATAATTATAAATTTTATCGGCATGATGATGGCTGAGGTTGTGATCGGCTTCATGGAAAATTAAATGTACACAAGTACTACAGTAGCGATGGTACTCAACAGAAACACGTAAATTAAAGCTGGCACAACAGCAAATTGCCCAATCTACAATAGACAGCATTATGGTTATGGTTACTGGTACTACTCCCAAAATTCTGATCGTTGATGACGACTTCGGTGTTCGAAATCTCGTCTATCGTTTTTTAAGTCGGAAATATCAAATAGAGTCGGCAGCAGATGGTAGGACTGCCTTATCGTTGTTTGAGCAATTCAACCCAGCTTTAGTAATTCTGGATTGGAATTTGCCGGATGTTACTGGTTATAACCTTTGCCAAGAAATGCAGAGTCGTACTAATGTTTTAGTGCTGATACTGACTAGTAGGACTGACGAGGCTGATAAAATTAAAATCTTAAGTGCAGGTGCTGATGATTTCATGACTAAACCATTTAGTCTTGCAGAAGTTGAAGTTAGAGTAGAAGCTCTTTTGAGGCGGATACGCTACATCAATCCCTCCCCAACACAACGTATCGTTTTCAAGCAGCTAGTAATTAATCCAGAGGGACGGGAGGTAACACTTAACGATAAAACTCTTGCCTTAACAGCGCTAGAATTTAATATCTTACATTTTTTAGCAAGTCATCCTAATCAGGCTTGGAGTCGTCCACAGCTAATCCAAAAAATCTGGGGTTGCGACTACATAGGAGATGGCCGGGTGGTTGATGTGCATATTGGTCAGCTTCGCAAAAAGATGGAAGTCGATCCCAGCATACCGGAGTTTATTAAAACTGTGCGGGGCTATGGTTACAAGTTTGAAGCACCCGATGATAATACTAGTTTTTAAAGCTACTACAGAGATACAGACAACACTGAGAGAAGAAAGAAATGCTTAATTGAACTATATTCAGAACTGATTTGGTCGTGTCTTGACGATTTTAAGCAAAGCTGTACTTAAAGATTATTCATTATTTTTCTTAGCCAATCTTTGACTAACCAACTCAGCCGCTAAATGTATTGCTGCTTTCATACTCGTAGCATCAGCAATTCCTTTACCCGCAATATCAAACGCTGTTCCGTGATCGGGTGAAGTGCGAATGAAAGGAAGACCTATAGAAGTATTAACTGCCCGATCAAACGCCATCAGCTTCACAGGAATTAAGCCTTGGTCGTGGTAAAGTGCCAAGTAGCCATCAGCTGGATTTTGTACTAAAGAATTTCCATACCAAGCTTGACCAGGTTTAACCCACATTGTATCTGGCGGTATCGGCCCATCTAACTGCAATTGTGGTCTGTTTTGCCGCTCTTGCTCCAACCAGGGAATTAACCAATCTTGTTCTTCATGTCCAAGTTGTCCCTGTTCGCCACTGTGGGGATTCAAACCTGCGATCGCAATTCTCCCTCTATATATACCAAAATCTTTCTCTAAACACTCCACCAGCAAATCTAGTTTTTGTGTCAACAACTGCGGTGTCAACACATCCGCTACTTGACGTAGGGGAATATGTGTGGTTGCAAGTAAGGCGCGGAGTGTCCAACCAGTATGAGGCGATCGCGCTACAAACAACATCCCAAAACGGTCAACACCTGATTTTTGTGCCAAAAGTTCTGTTTGCCCTGGATAATTATATCCTGCGGCTTTCCAAGCAGATTTAGCGATCGGCCCTGTGACAATACCATCAAATTTACCAGCCAGTGTTTGAGCGATCGTATATTCCATATACGCAAAACTAGCCGCACCACTGGCTGCATTACCTATTCCTGAAATAATTTCACCTTTAATTTTTCCATCCAACTGCACATCACTGATTGACAAGTCGTCTGGATTTGCCAAAGCTACTAAATTCTCTGTTAAATTCAGTTTGTAATAAATCTGTGCCAGCAAATCTCCGTTACCCACTACTGTAACGTCATATTTTTTACGAATTTCTGGATCAGCTAAAGCTTTCAAAATTACCTCCGGCCCAATCCCTCCCGGATCTCCAAGCGTCAGTGCCAAACGCGGACGATTCTCTTTCACAAAATTTATTAAACCACCTTGATTATTTTGATACATAAAATCTCTTCATAATTATTATTATCAAATTTTTCCCATCTACCCATCTTCCCTTCTGTCAACAGTAGGGATTGCCCCCCAAACCACTAGGGATTACCTGCTAAACTAGTTTAAAATTGTTTACACAGGTCTAATCCTAGCAACTGTTGAAAAGCTTCTGGTAGACCTAGTTTACACACCAATTTGCATAAGGAGAATCACACTAATGGGCGGCGAAATTTTGAATGCAGCTCTACTGTCTTTCGGTTTAATCTTCGTAGGCTGGGGCTTAGGCGCGTTGTTACTAAAAATTCAAGGCACAGAAGAATAATTGAATTCTGAGTGCTGAGTTAGGAGTTATTATTCTCCCCACTCCCCATTACCCCTTATCTCCAGAGGGGCCACCTTCCCCATTCTCTACTCCCTTTTCATCAATATGAGAAAAAAGCTTGTCCGTTAATCGGACAGCTATTTTCCCATGAGTCTATCCAAATAAATTGATTTTCTGAGAAAAGATGTAAACTTTTGTTTGCATAGGTTATTCTGATAACATTCTTTTCATAAAACATTAAAATTTATTACAACCCTCATGACATTATTAATCGTCGGTGCCACTGGCACCTTAGGAAGACAAGTGGCTCGTCGTGCTATCGATGAGGGATATAAAGTACGCTGTCTTGTGCGCAGCAGTAAAAAAGCAGCTTTTCTCAAAGAATGGGGTGCAGAACTCGTTCCGGGAAATTTACGTTACCCCGATACCCTAGCGGAAGCTTTAGTTGGTGTAACCCAAGTTATTGATGCCTCAACCTCTCGTCCTACAGATTCACTGAGTATCAAACAAGTGGACTGGGAAGGCAAAGTAGCATTGATTCAAGCGGCAAAAGCAGCGGGTGTCGAGCGTTTTATTTTCTTTTCAATTTTAGATGCTGATAAATACCCAGAAGTGCCGCTAATGGAAATTAAGCGGTGTACAGAACTATTCCTGGCTGAGTCAGGCTTGAATTATACCATCTTGCGGCTAGCTGGGTTTATGCAAGGTTTAATCGGTCAGTATGGGATTCCCATTTTGGAAGGACAGCCAGTTTGGGTAACAGGTAATTCTTCGCCCATCGCCTATATGGACACTCAGGACATTGCTAAGTTTGCAATCCGAGCATTGAGTGTACCAGAAACGGAAAACCAAGCTTTTCCTGTAGTTGGTACTCGTGCATGGAGTGCAGAAGAAATTATCAACCTGTGCGAACGCTTATCTGGAAAAGATGCCAGAGTAACGCGGATGCCAATAAACTTACTGCGTGTTGTGCGGGGCATAATGCGGTTCTTTCAGTGGGGATGGAACGTAGCAGACAGGCTAGCATTTACAGAAGTATTGGCTAGTGGTAAACAGTTAAATGCTTCAATGGATGAAGTATATACAGTCTTTGGTTTAGATCCGCAACAAACCACAACCTTAGAAAGTTATCTCCAAGAGTACTTCAGCCGAATCATGAAGAAACTCAAAGAAGTAGACTACCAGAAAAATAAAAATAAAAAGCAGAAACCTAAAAAAACTCCTTTTAAACAGTCTTCAAAAGCCAATAGTCAATAGTCATTACAAAACAGACATTAGTCGTCAAACTCTAGACTCTGGATATTTGACTCTAGATTAATGACTACATGACCAAAAATGTGTAAGGATTAACAGAATACAAAGCATCGCCTAAATTTGGATATTTGAGTGTGCCGAAAGCAGGCATTATCTACAATGACGTTAAACCGATAGCGGGCCGTGTCGCTATCGAGTTGAAAGACAAGCTAACCGCAGCCGGTTGGAATGTATGTATCACATCGAGTATTGGTGGGATACTGGGCTATCCTAACCCGGAGAGTCCTGTTTGCCACACCCCCATTGACGGTCTGACACCCCCTGGTTTTGACTCAGATATGGAGTTTGCAGTGGTATTAGGGGGAGACGGCACTGTTCTCGCAGCGTCTCGTCAAGTAGCCCCTTGTGGTATTCCACTGCTAACAGTGAATACCGGCCACATGGGATTTTTGACGGAAACTTTCCTGAATCAGTTGCCCCAAGCACTAGAGCAGGCGATGGCAGGTGAGTATGAAATTGAAGAACGAGCCATGCTCAATGTCAAAGTGTTTCGGGATGATTCAGTGCTATGGGAAGCCCTATGCCTGAATGAAATGGTGCTACACCGGGAACCTTTGACCTCTATGTGCCATTTTGAAATTGCCATAGGGCATCATGCGCCAGTAGATATTGCCGCAGATGGTGTGATTGTTTCTACGCCTACTGGTTCTACAGCTTACTCATTGAGTGCTGGCGGCCCAGTGGTAACTCCTGGCGTACCTGTTTTACAGCTAGTACCAATTTGTCCCCATTCCTTAGCTTCTAGAGCATTGGTATTTCCAGATACTGAATCCGTCAATATCTACCCAGTCAATATTCCTCGGCTGGTAATGGTAGTAGATGGTAATGGAGGGTGCTATATCCTACCAGAAGATCGAGTATATATGGAGCGATCGCAATATAGTGCCCGATTTATTCGCCTGCAACCGCCTGAGTTTTTCCGAATTTTGCGAGAAAAATTAGGTTGGGGTTTACCACATATTGCTAAACCAACTTCGGTAGAATTGCCGTAGGGATTGGGCATTGGGCATGGGGCATTGGGCATTGGGCATTGGGTGGGGATTAAACCTATCCGTAAGTTACGCTTTCATTCTCTAATTTATAAGGCTTAGAGGTTAATTCGCAAAGATGTCTATTGGGAATTGGTGATTGGGAATTGGTAATTGTTCTTTACCCATGCCCAATGCCCCATGCCCAATGCCCTAGTTATTAAGATTGCATCCGAGAATTCGATAGCTGACACCTGAACGTGCTAAAACATCCTTAGCAGCGCGTCAAATCAGAATTGCTAGATCACTAAAAGCTCGTAATTGCACTTTATAACTGATGTAAAGATTTTCTCTGGAATATCTTTACAATCCCAAATCCAATATCCCAAATTGTTATGACAGTTGCTCAAAGTCCTTGTGTTTTGGTGATTGAAACCGATGAGAGCCTTGCAAATCAGCTTTCTTGCGATTTGCAAGAAGCCGGTTATGAATCAATTTTGGCTCATGATGCAACGAGTGGTTTACAACACTGTCGCGATCGCCAGCCTGCTTTAATTGTTTTAGACCGGATGTTAGCAGGAGAATCAGGACTCTCATTGTGCAAAAATATGAGAAGCACTGGTATGCGATCGCCTGTATTGATTTTAATGGCAAGGGATACAGTTGACGATCGTGTAGCTTGTCTAGAAGCTGGAGCGGATGATTACATCCTCAAGCCTTACCGCTCAGAAGACTTTTTAAAGTTGATTCGCCTCTACTTAAAACCCGATGTGGATACCACAGAGCAATTACGCTTTGGGGATTTAATTTTAGACATAGCAACTCGTCGTGCCATACACAACGGACGACCAATTGACTTGACAATGAAGGAATTTGAACTATTAAAATTCTTAATGGAACATCCCCGTGAGGTGTTAACCCGCGAACAAATTCTAGAAAATGTTTGGGGTTACGACTTTCTGGGTGAGTCGAATGTAATTGAAGTGTACATCCGTTACTTGCGGTTAAAAATCGAAGATGAAGGTCAAAAGCGCCTCATTCAAACAGTGCGAGGCGTAGGGTACGTTTTAAGAGAATCCTAGTATACTGTAGCGGGAGTTTGCCTATCTCCTTGCCTCATTCCCAGTTTCGGATTGGGAATGTAAATTTGGGTGCTGCTGCCTCTTATCCAAGGGATTTTTCTGGCTACAACACTGTAAAATTGAAGTCTAAATTACAAAATCGAAAAGCTATATGACTCGTCGGCTAAGTTTGCTCTCGATAGTGCTGAGTATTTTTCTGATGGGTTGTTCTGTGCCAACAACTGCTAAATCTCCTAGCCCCACCTCTGGTTCTAAAACTCCAGCACCAGAGAGTTTAGGTCAAAAACTACCAATTTCTGCTAAAGCCATTGTACCTAATGGTACAACGATTCAATTAGAGGTAGCACAGACGCCAAAACAGCAAGCGATGGGATTGATGTATCGACCAGCTTTACCAGATGACCGGGGGATGCTGTTTGGATTCCCTTCAGCACAACCAGTCAGTTTCTGGATGAAGAATGTACCAGTACCCCTGGATATGGTATTTCTACATAAAGGTGTAGTTAAATATATTCAGGTTGCTGCACCTCCTTGTACAAGTGAGCCTTGTCCTACCTATGGGCCTAATACACCAATTGATAAGGTGATTGAACTTCGTGCTGGAAGATCTGCCGAATTGAAGTTGAAAGTGGGCGATATTCTCAAAATTGAATTTTGAAACTCCGGTGCTTTGCGGGGATAAAAATTTGGGTAATTACTCGGTTGAGAGCCTATACGGTCGAAATATATGTTTTTTCTGTAAAAAATGTCACTTTGTGTGGTAAAACAGCACTTGTAACGCTACTATTTAAAAACTGTGGTAATAATGTAAAATTCTACTGTCTCAAACCTGAAATCACAGTCTTCAGGTTTGGTCTCAAAAATATTCCCTTGGGCGTAAGTGTAAATAGTCGCCAATAAGAGAGTATAGGCTAAGGAATCTTTATTACTACCTGTGTAAATAAATAAAACACAAAGGTAAATAAGATGAAGCCAATTTAATTAAGTAAAAATACTGCTTAATAATCTAGCAGATGATCTGTATGAGAATTTTTATTTCTCAGACCTTCTATGGGAAGCCTCTTTTAAAGGCAGATTAACAAAAACTGTGCTGGGGTGTATGGCCGATAACGGCACAGTGACAGATGAAATACTGGCTACTGTCTACCGAGTAATGGTGAACTGATATATGACAATACATTCTGCACAAGGAGGTGAGATACAAATGTCACCATCAAAATATTCTCGACTGATTCATTTTTTGCAAGAAGATTTGGCAATTTCCACAGCATCACTAGCGGTTGCGCTTCGGCATCGGGAGCAAGACCCAGGCCCTTTGGCCATGATTCTTTGGCAATATGGGTTAGTTACTCTAGAGCAATTAGAACAAATTTATGATTGGCTGGAGACTGCGTAGAATATACCGATTTTGGATTGTAGATTTTAGACTTTGGATAAAAAGTTTCTACCAGATACTTATTAGCAAAATCTCAAACAATACTATTTATACCAATTTGAGATGATACTAAGTTGCCAAAGTTAGTCTTGTTTGGTGTCAAAGATACAGTGTGGCTTTCTTCAAAGCAAATAATACTATCTAGGGCAACTTGGTGTCATTTAAGAGAATTGAGGTATGTCACATCAACTCTAGCTTATGCAAAGGTTGCTACTCTATATACAAATTAAAAGAGCGAGTTGATAATTTAACTCGCTTTTTTGATTTAGTACTCAGGACTGACTAAACACTTTAACAGCTGCGGCTATACCAGAACCAGGGGTAAAGTCTTCGTAACCAAGTTCTGTAAGGGTAACTTCTAAAGATGCTATGCAGCTAAGGATATCGCGATCGCTCACAAAACCCAAGTGACCAATACGGAAAATTTTGTTACTCAAATGGTCTTGACCACCAGCTAGGGCAATATCAAAACGTTTTTTCATCAATGACCGAATCTTATCCGGTTCAATTCCCTGTGGTGCTACAGCTGTAATCGCCGGACTAGCAGAATTATCTGCTGCAAGCAGGGGTAAATTTAACCCTTTAATGGCGGCGCGGGTAGCGTTCTTCAGCCGTTCATGTCGAGCAAATATTGATTCTAAGCCTTCTTCTTTCATGATTCGTAACGTGGTATGTAACGCTACGATCAAGTTCACAGGCGGAGTAAATGGAGTTGTATTTTTGGCTGTGGCTTTGCGATATTTGCCTAAGTCCAAATAATATTTCGGTAGCTTCGCAGTTTTGTAAGCTTCCCAAGCTTTGGGACTGACAGAGACAAAACCCAATCCCGGCGGAATCATATAACCTTTTTGAGAACCGGAGGCGACTATATCCAAGCCCCAAGCATCTACAGGTAGATTGAATGCACCCAAGCTTGTGACGGCATCAACGATAATCAAAGCTTCACCGTGTTCTTTAACGTGGCGGTTGATGGCTTCTAGGTCATTCAACACACCCGTCGAGGTTTCGCTATGAGTAATGATTACAGCTTTGATTTGCTTTTGAGTATCTGCTTGGAGTTTTTCGGCAAATACTGCGGGGTCTAATGGTTTTCCCCATTCCACCTTAACTTCTTCTACATTCAAACCGTAGGCTTGGCCAACTTCTACCCAGCGTTCGCCAAATTTACCATTAGAGCCAACTAAAATGCGATCGCCTGGAGAGAGAAAATTAATTATACCCGCTTCTACAGCACCCGTACCACTCACATTCAGCGTCAGCACATCACTTTGAGTTTGGTGCAGCCACTTGAGGTTTTCTGTCACCTCTGCCAATATATTGCTAAATTCACTAGTCCGGTGTCCAATTGGATGCTTGGCTAATGCCAGTAAGGCAGCTTCTGGCACTGGTGTAGGGCCTGGAATCATCAGCATCAGCTTATCGTTCATGTGTCTATCCTAAAAGTCAAATAAAAGTCAAAATTGTGGGAACTTGGTTAAGTCTGATAGTAAATCCTAGATATTCATCTACAAATTCCACTCAGATCGTTACCAGCCTTGTTGTATATTTTCCAAATTCATAGGAAAAGTATCGTGGGAATTAATGATCGGTCAGCTTGACCTTTGCAATTTATACCAGACTCCAAGTCAAATAAAACCTCTGTTCCAGGCAATCTTACCATACACCTAGACGCCAGGTTAAGGTGTCTGCTCGTAGGCGAACGGCTATTTTAGCCAAGGATGAAACGTCTATCTATATCTCAGTTGTTTTTATAGAAAAACGCGAAATCGTTTTGAACATCGCAGTAATTCTCGGTGAAAAAGCTGTGTTTTGCTTCTACGAAAGAAGTAACCCCCTACACTATACGGAAGAATTGGCTGTCACCGTTTGCTAAGAGATAGAAGATACCCAACCCAAACTTTTCAATCTATATTGGGTCGAAGATTTGTTCTTGGGTTGCAATTCTCTAAAAAATACCTTCATCTATGATTTATTTGAGTCGAAATCCCTTCGATGCCAATATCCAAGACCTTTCTGGCTTATTTGGTAGCGACTAATTTGACGCAGAGGTTGAGATATATATGCTACTAATTGCTGCACTTTTTGATACTGCACTTAGTGGGAAGTGATGGCTATGGTGGGCTACGCCTACACTAATAAACTATAAGTTTTTATACTATACTTACAAAATTGCTACAATCGTGCTGAGTCTCCTTAGTTACTATTCACGGTGAGTCGTTTTTAACTAGTGTTCAGTTCATAAACTGTCACTCACTAGATCCCCGGTATTCTTGCAAAAGAGATATTCTTAGTTAGTGCAAGGAGTGATACCATTTCACAACATGTTTGTCACAAGTTATCCCCGTAATACTCTCTCCTCAGGGAGTGTTGCAGATTTCAAATGTTGCATCAAACGAGTGAGTTGGTATAAGCTTTTACGGAAAAGCGCTTGAGTGAGCAAAACTCTCAAGCGCTTTTTTGTGTATAAATAAAATAGTTAAACTCTCTGGACGGCTATACATATGTGTTTAAATACACATACAGCAGAGAAATAAACTACAGATATAAGAATTGTGACAACATATACTTAGCGACTTTAAAATTTGTGCGTTCCGTCAAAACTTTTAAGTGACTGGACGTACCACACAAATTAGTTTTCTTGGCAACGGTTTTTCTTGACCAAGGTTGGGACGGTCTACTACTATTTCTAAGATACAAGGTTGGGTGAAGCAAAGCGCAACCCAACAAAGCTATGAAAATGTTAGGTTTCGTTCCTCAAACGCCACTTGCTTCTCCCTTGGCGCTAGCCTCTCCCAAAAGCAGAAGGGGAGACGCGCTGCGCGGACAAGTCGGGAAACCGCAAGGGCGCAGTGGCTCCCCAACTTACACAACTTAAGGTTTTTGGCGCTAACCCAACGTGAGTTCGATGAACCTCTCCCTCCCAGTCTCCCTCTCCGAAACGGAAAGGGAGGAGAAACGAAAAATTAAGCTTTTTGCTCCCCTCTCCGCGTCGGAGAGGGGCTGGGGGAGAGGTCAAATAAGACTTGTCGAACTCACGTTAACCCAAGCGTATTGGCTTAAGTACAACATTTCATTAATAATTCGTAGCGAATTCTCTGCGCCCCGACCCTGCGGCAAGACGTTCGCGTAGCGTCTCGTAGAGAAGCGCATCTGTGTTTAAATTTCAACCCTCAATTCGCCACGATTTTACGCAAAGCTGTACTTAGCTAACTACAAAATTTACCAACTTTCCAGGCACTACAATTACCTTTTTAATCTCTTTGCCTTCGATGTAACGTTGGGCAATTTCTGATTCACGGGCATATTTCTCCAACGCTGCTTTATCTGCTTGTGCTGGTACTTGAATTGAGCCGCGAGTTTTACCCATAACTTGAATCACTAAAGTGATTTCATCAGCTACCAAAGCAACTGGGTCAAACGATGGCCAAGTTTGAGTATGAACTGAATCACTTTCACCCAATAAATGCCACAATTCATCAGCAATATGTGGTGCAAATGGTGCTAGTAAAACCACCAAAGTTCGAATACCTTCTGCGTAAATTGGTGAATTTTTGCCGTCGGCATCAGTTAAGGCATTACTCAACTTCATCAATTCTGAAATAGCCGTGTTGAATTGATATTCGTCTTCTACGTCTTCTGTCACAGCTTGAATCGCCGTGTGAATCGCCCGCCGCAATTCTTTTTCTGCCTTAGTTAAATCAGCGAGTTGGGCTTTTTTACGGGATACCCCAGCCGCAATATAATCTGTCACCAAACGCCAAACCCGATTTAAAAAGCGGAATTGTCCTTCCACATCGGCTTCATCCCATTCCAAATCTTTTTCTGGCGGCGCTTTGAACAAAATGAACATCCGCGCTGTATCTACACCATATTTGGAAATTACATCTTCTGGCGCTACACCGTTGCCCTTTGATTTAGACATGGTGGCATAGAGACGTTGCAACGGTTCACCTGTCTGGGGGTCGCGCGGGTCGGCTGAATTTACCAGATTAGAAGGAATCCATTTATCTTTACCACCCTTCTTAGGATTTAGGTAAGTTAAACCCTGCACCATACCTTGAGTTAACAGGCGTTGGAAAGGTTCGTCAAAATTTAACAAGCCTCTGTCCCGCAGAACCTTAGTAAAGAACCGCGAATACAACAAATGTAAAATCGCGTGTTCAATCCCACCCACATACTGATCAACTGGCATCCAGTCGTTTATTTTACTAGAATCGAAAACTTGGTGTTCATTCTTAGCGTCAGGGAAACGCAAGTAATACCACGAGGAATCAATAAAAGTATCCATCGTGTCGGTTTCCCGCTTCGCTGGAGTGCCACAAGTTGGACAAGGTACATTTACCCAACTCTCTAACTGAGTCAAAGGTGAACCGCCACGTCCAGTAAATTCCACCTCTTCTGGTAACTGTACCGGCAAATCTCGCTCGGGAACTGGTACTATCCCACAGTTAGGACAGTGAATTACAGGTATCGGTGCGCCCCAGTAACGTTGCCGCGAAATCAACCAATCCCGCAAGCGATATTGCACCCGCACTTTACCAAAACCTTGTTGTTCGGCGTATTCAATTATTGCTTGTTTAGCATCTGTGGAGGTCATACCAGTAAAAGCCCCAGAATTAATTAAAATTCCTGGTTCAGTGTATGCCTGGTTATATTCAATTTGGATGAGTTGTGTGACTTCATCAATGTCTGATGTTGGGGTTAAGTCAAAACCTTCAACATCATCTGGGGAAACAATGACAAAATCAACTGGCAAATCGTAATTTTTGGCAAACTTAAAATCCCGGACATCGTGTGCTGGTACACCCATCACCGCTCCAGTACCATACTCATACAGTACATAATCAGCAATCCAAATCGGCACTTCTTCCCCTGTGAATGGGTTAATTGCCTTACCACCTGTGGGGATACCCCGCTTCGGTTTATCTTCAGAGGTACGTTCCAACTCACTTTGATGGGAAACCTCTTTAATAAAGGCTTCTACCGCTGCTTGTTGTTGTTTTGTGGTGACGCGCTTTGTTAAGGGATGTTCTGGTGCTAACACTAGGTAGCTGACACCATAAACGGTATCTGGACGTGTGGTGTACACGCCGATTTTTTCATCTATCCCAATGATGGGAAATTCCAAGTAAGCGCCTGTAGATTTGCCAATCCAGTTTGCCTGCATCGACTTGACGCGTTCCGGCCAACCTGTCAATTTATGTAAGTCATTGAGCAATTCTTCAGCGTAGTCGGTAATCTTGAAAAACCACTGGCGTAATAATTTGCGCTCAACTATTGCCCCACTCCGCCAAGAACGTCCTTCGTTATCAACTTGCTCATTTGCCAGTACAGTTTGATCGATCGGGTCCCAGTTTACAGCTGCTTCTTTTTGATAAGCTAACCCTGCTTGCAAAAACTGCAAGAAAATCCATTGTGTCCACTTGTAATAATCTGGTGAACAGGTAGCAAGTTCGCATTCCCAATCAATGGATAAACCAAGACGCTGCAATTGTTGCCGCATCTGAGCCATATTCTGATAAGTCCACTTTGCTGGCGGTACACCACGGTCAATGGCAGCGTTTTCTGCTGGCAAGCCAAAGGCATCCCAACCCATTGGGTGTATTACCCGATACCCTTGCATTCGCTTGAGGCGGGCAATCACATCGGTAATCGTATAATTACGGACGTGACCCATGTGTAGGCTGCCCGATGGATAAGGGAACATGGAAAGAGCGTAGAATTTTGGCTTATTGCTAACTGTCGGTGTCTTATCTAAGCCAAGTTCTACCCATGTTTTTTGCCATTTTTCCTCAATTGCTGCTGGGTTATATCGGGAATCCACCAAAAATTCTCCTACTGGGTCTACGTCTGCTTACTATGTCAACCTACCTATGTCAACATAGCAGGTTAATCTAATATTGTAGGTCAACTACTCACAGATTTATATATATCAGTGCGGTTGAGGAGCAGCCTAATATGCTCAAACTGCGACCCTTTCAGATATCGCAAGAATTATTTGATGAAGGTTTAGGGACTTTCAGTTAAAAAAAACATCCCATCCTTGCGGGACACTCCGCGAAGGTAGGCGTACAAGGTCTTGCGGCCCTACAAATCTACAAATAATTTGGGATAATTTATTTTTTGGAAGTCCCTTAAATGGTTAAATCAAATATAAAATTGTCTGATTTGGTGCGGGTTTTTGTCTACGGCACGCTCAAACCAGGTGAAGCTAACTATAAAAGATACTGTGCTGGCAAAGTCGTTGATGTCAAAATAGCTCTTGTACAAGGCAAATTATTTGCTCTGCCAATGGGCTACCCAGCGATGACGCTAGGGGATAGCCAAGTTTACGGATATTTACTTTCTTTTTCCCACCCAAAGATTTTAAATGAGCTAGATATGCTGGAAGATTACCAGCCCAATAGACAAACGCCAGAAAACCTCTATAATCGACAAATTATCGAGGTTTATGAGCCACAGTCGCTCTCTTATAGTTGGGCTTGGGTTTATTTAATGACTTTAGAGCAAGTTGATCGATTAGGCGGCTTCCTCCAACCTGGGAGCTGGTGGAGCGGCTGTGGTATAACCCCAAAGTCCAGTTATCAACTGTAAACTGTTAACTTTGCGATTAGTTTATGTCTTGTTTGGGGTCGTGTCCTTGCGGCTGTACCTGATAAATTGAATTTTCTGGAGAGGCTACTGCTGCTTTCGGAATTTCAATTACCGGGTTATTTAGCCCCACCATCAGCGGCGAAGGGGGAACTATAGACGCTGAGGACGTTTGTATAGGTTCTCTTTGTGGTCGTTGTGCCAGTTGCGGCACCATCGACCCACCACCTACTAAGCCAGATATTGCACCGATCGCACAAGCAGCAACGGCTGCACTCCCCACCATCCAGTTTAAACGGGAGCGGCGGCGCAAACGTGATAATACTTGCTGAACTGTTTCTTCTGGCGACTGTTGGGCTGCTGGCACTGGGAGCGTCCGCAAGCCTTGGCGCAGCTTTAACAGTCGGGCATACAAACATTGAACTGAGGCATCATTTGCTAGCCATTCTTCTACTTGCCTGCGTTCGGTGCCTGTGACTTCACCATCGAGGTAAGCACTCAATAACTCGAAGCGATCGCGCTTCACCATATCCATAAGACCCGTTGATTCGTTGGTATGCTTGGCCATCCCATCTGACAAATCTTGAGGAAGTTGCAAAGGAGAACGGTCGTAAAACTGAGAATCAGTAGTCATCTTAACATTATTACCAATTCATTCACGGGTAAACTGGGCGGGAATTTCGGGAAAATTAGCCAATTTTCCTCCTAAAGGCAGAAATGATCTACGTCTTTCTAGTAATTCTTAATCTATGCTTAAATTCTGCCATTGGACAGAGGCAAGATACTGTAAATTAGGAGTCTAGATAATTCTGCAAGTGGGCTTGCAGTCTCGATCTAGCTCTGGCTATTCTTGACTTCACAGTTCCTAGAGAAACTCCAGTGATTTCGGCAATTTCTTCATAAGCCATGCCTTCGATTTCTCTGAGGACAATGGTAGTACGAAAAACTTCTGGTAAATCGGCGATCGCTTCCCGCAATTGCTCGTAAAATTCTCTAGTTGTCAGTTCTTCCTCTGGTCCTGGGGTATCGCCAGCGATTTCCCAATCCATCTCGCCGTCCTCTAAGGAACGGGGAGCATCCAGTGACAAAGGACTCATCACCCGTTTGCGTTTCCGTAACTCGTCGTAAAACAAGTTGGTGGCAATGCGGCTTAACCAGCCCCGAAATTTAGCAGGCTCTTGTAATCGGTTAATATTCCGATACACTCGAATCCAAACTTCTTGAGCCAAATCGGCTCTGTCAGCCCAATCTGGAGCCAGGTGGTATAGAACTCGATCGACTTGACTTTGATAGCGGCGTAATAGTTCTGCAAACGCAGCACGATCTGGTCGCAGTCCCGCTTGACAGCGCAAAATTAAATCGTGGTTAGGGAGTTTGTCAACTTGCACTGATGCTTCTGGATACTTTGCATCAACCGTTGACCAGGATACAGTAATCGATTGACTCATAGATCGTACTGGCTCTAAATCATCCCTATCTATTAGACCTGCTAATGGGACAGAAGTTCCATGCTCAGGTGACGGATTTATGACTGGAACACTGAAGCAGACAATTTTGGATACATTTATAGCAATAAGCAGAGCCACTTTTCCTTATACTGCTCCCATAGTTGCCCAAGACCCACAACTAACAAAGGCGCAATACGATGCACATTTGAGTACTTTTAGCAACTGGGTATATACGCTTGATAAAAATAATTCAATTTGGCTATAAAAATGAAGATAAAATTTTGTAATTCTAACTTCTTGATACCTTTAAAATTCGGGTAATAATTTCTGGAAGTTAGGTTGCTGTGATTGCTAAGATGGTGATTTAATTTTTTGATTTCGTTACCAGAATAGTTGCTGATTGTTCTGATTGTGGCCCGAAGGCAGTACTAGAATTATGTTGCTCTGGTACGCGAACTTGAAAAAAGAAATTGAGGGAAAATGTAATTGTTACCGCTAGCAATAGTTTTTCAAACATGGTTTTTCATCCACCTACACCATTAATGATTGATTGCTACATTTCAAGAGTTCCACTAAAAAGTCCGAGGAGAAGCTTACGACCCTCAGAACTTTTGAGGAATGAGGTTGCTCACTTGGAGTTTTGCCACTGGGACAATTCGTATAGTCTTAGTTTGCCCAGAGGTGTTGGCAGATTTATAGCGGAAATGATAAGTATTGATAAATTTTTGATAATCGGATGATGAACTTATCCAATTACTCGGCTGAATATGTCAGGGATAAACAATAGGCGATGGCAATGGTAAGAAATGAATCTGTAGGGCGTATGGTAATGTTGCTTTGTTTTGGCACAGCATTTTTATCCTTAGCTGTCCATTGGCGCATTACTACAGCGGAACGGCAGTTTGAAAAATCTGCATCTACTTCGATGCGGCGAGATTCTACCCGAACCAATCTTAAGGTAAGCCGCCCAGAGGGAGTCTACAAGAATCTTTCCCAAGTGAGCTTAGGGGAAATTGCGTTGGGCGGATCTGTGCCAGCTGATGAAGTTACCCAAGGCTCAACTGTCGGGACGTTTACACCAAAGTCCTCTGCTATTAAGTCTCAAACTAAGTCAAAAATAATTAAGAATAATGTAGTAAAAGCAACTACTCGTAGGGCTTCGACACTCAAGTATTCTGCTCTGAAGTCTCAAACTAAGTCGAAAATAATTAAGAATAATACAGCGAAAGCGAATGTTGGGAAGGCTTCTACTATTAAGCCTCAAACGCAGCCCCAAAAAACCATTAAGAATAATGTAGCTAAAGCAAGCGATTTACCAACTCAGACACGGCTAGTGGCGCAAGTAGAAAGACAAAATCCAGTTGCGGATAGTTGGCCAAAAGGTCTATGGTCTCAGGCTTCAGCTCAACAAATACCATCTAATAGGCTAGCAAATGCCAAGACGCAAGTGGTGGTTGATTTAAGCGATCGCCGCACTTATGTATATGCAGGAGATGAGGTGATAGCCAGCTACCCGATTGCCGTCGGTAAGAAAGGTTGGGAAACGCCCACAGGTTCTTTCCAGGTGATCCACATGAGACACTATCCAATCTGGCGTCACCCGATTACTGGTAAAGTATTTCAGGCTGGTACGGATAGTCCCTTGGGAGATAGATGGATTGGTTTTTGGTCAGATGGACGGAATGAAATTGGCTTTCATGGCACGCCAGATATTGACTTGGTGGGAACAGCTGTATCCCACGGCTGCTTAAGAATGCGTAATTCTGATGTCAGAATGCTTTATGAGCAAGTGAGTATAGGGACAACAGTACTAGTACGTAATTAATTAAGAGTCATTAGTCATTAGTCCTTTGTCTAAAACAAATGACTAATGACCAATGACCAATGACTATTGAAATTATAATTTTTGCTCAAAGTTAGGTGCGTATGTTTGGAGTAAAGCACTAACTTGGCGTACAACCTCATTACCAGTATTTTTACCCAAGGCTTGCCGTTCTGGGAAGAAATCGGGTCGATCGAGGTAACGGTTAATTGCCTCACTTATTTGTTGAGAAATTAAGTCTTGCAGTTGTGCCTGAGCCGTTTGCCGCTGGAAGTTAGCACCCTCTTCTGTAGTAGCATACAAAGGTGGTAGCCGATTGAGGGCGTAAGCAGCAATATCCCCGACATCTAAAGAACTTTCGCTGGTGGCTTCAATTTCTGCGACTCGTGCGATCGCTTCTGTCAGCACCAATTCTTCCATAACGTTAATGAATTGTTTGCGCGGTACCGCCACTACCTCACCAGTCAATAGCGCACCCATCAGCCGATCCAACGCCATATACTCTTCGATTGAGAGTTCCGAGGCGTTATCACAGATTCTACCGACTTCTGCTTCCATTGCTGGTGTCAAATAACCATCCTGGAGAGCTTGTTCTACAATTTTTTCGATACTCATAACGCTTATCATCATTTATGTTGGCCAAGCAAGGTAGGGACGGTATCAATCCAATTTATTTTGCCTAATTCTCAGCAAAAAATACACAAATTGTGCAAAGACAGGATCAATTCTGCCTCTACTAGTTAACGACCTTAGTTCGCCAAGGTGTTGGATCAACAGATTGTCCGTTGACATACAGACCCCAATGTAAATGTGGCCCCGTGGCTGCACCTGTTGAACCTACTGCACCAATTAGTTGACCAGCTTTTACAAAATCACCTTCTTTAACGTTAATACGACTCAGGTGCATGAAAATACTGGTTACTCCTTGACCGTGGTCAATGCCAACTACGTTGCCGTGTATCCGAAACCCTTGGGATACCCTACCTACCAAAGCAACTCGCCCAGAGGCTGGGGCAATTACCGATGAACCGGCAGCACCAGCGTAGTCAAGACCACGATGATAGTAGTCCTTTGCAAATGTACCATTATAGTAGCGACGTACACCATAGTTTGTACTCATCCGCCCTGCATTTGGCTTCAGGAATACTCCATTCCAATACTTTTCTGGTGTTTGTAGCGCCTTAAAAGCTGCCACACGCTTCAGCTCATACTCTGTGGCATCCACTCCAGCTTTGCCAGGTGGCAAAGTAATGCGTTGTACGGGGAATTTGCGATTCAGCACATTCACTGCCAAGTTTTGCACTTGACCATCCCCTGCAACCCGAAGTGTTCTAGTTCCAGCTTTTTCTAATGGAGTTGTGGGAACAAAAGCCCGATACTGATTGGGCGCAATTTCAAAGGCTGGGTATGTATTCTTGCCACTGGCTACGGTTGGATTTTTACCATTCTCTGGATTATCTAAATTAATCTCCACCGAGAGTGTATCCCCTAATTTCGGATTCGCTGGAGTCACCTTTACTTGCAAAGCATGTACAGGCAATGCCAAGGCGATCGGGAGAACAGCAAATATTCCCTTTAACAGATTTATTCCACGGCAATTGGCTGTCAAAGTTTTGACATCAAAACCGAGCAAATTTTTGTTTGAACTACTAGTGCTATTCTCAATAATCATAGAATTACAAAAAAACCCTTGCTTGTATTGGAAAATAGATTAGCTTATTATCGCTAGTGTTTCCTGTTTGAAGCCGATAACCATAAATTTTCAGAAATTCTCCAGGTAGTTATGGATTGCAAGGGCAAATCATTTTATCTGTAATTTTAGGAAATTGGTCTTAATTTTAATAATCAAGGTGTATGACATTGACAATGAGCATAAAATTTAACTTTCATTACATAAATAATACTTGAAGAAAATCTTGGAATCAACTGGACACTTTTTCAACTGGACACTAATATCACATTGTTAGGTTGAAATCGGTATGGGGAAATTACTTAAACTAAGTAAGTAACTCAGTGAGGATAAATTAAACTATAGGACTAGTCATAAATATTTTAAAATTTGCTGATTATAGGGCTTTATTTGCCGAAAAACTATGATACTAAGGCAGAATCACATTTCTGCCACGCCAAAATTAAGATTTACTTTATAAATCAACTCTGAATGAGACGATACGCTAATTAACTTTAGGCTGATGGTATTACTTTTGACTTGAGTTTGCCATCTTCCATCTGAACGATGCGATCGGCAATGTCTAGGATGCGGTTGTCATGAGTAACCATCAAGATGGTACAGCCTTGTTCTTTTGCTAGTTTTTGCATGAGATTAACTACATCTCGTCCCGATTGACTGTCAAGGGCGGCGGTGGGTTCATCCGCGAGGATTATTTGAGGATGACTGACTAAAGCACGAGCGATCGCTACTCTTTGTTTTTG
Organism: Nostoc punctiforme NIES-2108; assembly: GCA_003326195.1. Lineage (GTDB taxonomy): Bacteria > Cyanobacteriota > Cyanobacteriia > Cyanobacteriales > Nostocaceae > Nostoc > Nostoc punctiforme_A. Next base: position 67,617 of record LXQE01000155.1, on the reverse strand, counting down.
TCCTCCAGACAGCTTATCAGGGTAATAATGCAAATGATTTCCTAATCCTACTTGCTCTAACATTTGGGCTGATCTAGCTCGCATCTTTTTTAACCCAAGATGTTTGTGCAATTCTAAAGCCATTTTGACGTTTTGGAGTGCCGTTAAACTACCATGCAAATTATGTGCTTGGAAAATATAACCATTGCGGCGTCGCGATTGCACTAGTTGTTCAGCGCTCGCACCACAAAGTTCTCGTCCCAACACTCGCAAACTACCAGATTGCGCAGAACGCAACCCACCCACTAAGGTCAGTAAGGTAGTCTTTCCAGAACCAGAAGGCCCAGTCATGATAATAATTTCACCAGCATTAATCTCTAAGTTGATATTACATAAAACTTGCTTGCGGAGTGAGCCGTAACCAAAGTGGTGGTCGAGATTCTGGATGGAAATGACGGGTTTGCTAGTCATAAGTAGGTCGATTACTCGTGATGACCGTCATTTGTCTTTGATCATTAGTCATTTGTTACTACAAAGGACTAATGATCAAAGACAAATGACAATTTTTAGAACATATCAGCGGGGTCGGTGGCTTGGAGTTTGCGGGTGGCGATCGCACCGGAAATTGTACACATAATGATAGTCAGTACTAATACCTGCAATGCCCGAATCGCAGTCATGTACATGGGCAAATTTGTAGCACTGCGAGTCAGTTGATAAAGCACTAAGGACACTCCCAATCCGGGGAAGAAACCCAGTGCTGCTAATATCAACGATTCTTCAAGCACCACACCTAGCAGGTAGTAATTGCGATATCCCATTGCTTTGAAGGTGGCATATTCTCGAACGTGGGCATTAACATCGTTAGAGAGAACTTGATAAACGATGATCACGCCTACCACAAATCCCATCGATACACCTAGACTGAAAATAAAGCCGATTGGGGAATTTGTTCTCCAAAAGTTATTCTCAAATTCAATAAATTCGGCGTGGGTTAATACTCTGACATCATCTCTGAGGTAGGCTTTGAGCATTGCTGCTACTTTTTTCGGTTCATAGCCTGGTTTCAGAAGAATCAAACCTAGACTGACACTGCTCGACTGTCGCCCAGAAAATAGCCGCAAAAAATTTTGATCGCTGGTAATCAGGTTGCCATCAAAGCCAAAGGAAGCCCCGACTTGGAATAAGCCACTAATGGTAATTGTGCGCCGTTCTATTTCAGTAGTCAGGGTTTTACCTTGGTCAATTTGAGCGATCGCTTTTTGATAATCTCCTCTTGCACCACGGTCAAACAAGACAGTATCCGGCATTTTGATCGCTTGCAATTGCTGGTTAACATCAGGTAAGTCAAAAGCTGGCTTGTCTGGGTTAAAGCCGATAACTAACACCCCCGTTTCACGATGTGTTTGCGGATTCTTCCAGATTGTATTGTTGAAATATATTGGTTCCGCCGACTTCACCCCTGGTATATCCATTGCTTGGTAAAGTCGCCGCCGAGAAAATGTAGACAAGCTTGGCAAGTTACGGGCTTGGGGACTGGTTAAAACAATGTCTGCTTGCAAACTGCGATGTAGTCTGGTGTTACTGTCATACAGCGCAGTCTGAAAACCTAGCTGCATGAACATCAGAAGATCCGCAAAGGCAATGCCTGATAATGCCACTAAAAGACGGCTTTTTTCATGATTCAGTTGCAGCCATCCTAGAGGGGTTCGCCGTTGCAGTTGTTTGAGCAATCCCATAATTAGGTACTGGAGGTTGAAGACTAGGGATTGGGGAGTGGGGACAAGGGGGACATGGAAAATAACTAATTTCCAATGTCCAATGCCCCATGCCCAATGCCCTTTTCACAATTCAATTACTGCCTTAACTTGCATATTGGTTAAGGTGGCGGCTTTTTGGCTGGAGGCTTCATCTAGTCGGATGTGGACTTCTACTACTCTGTTGTCGATATTGCTGACGGGATCTGTGTTAATGACATTCTGTCGTCGCACTTGTAAACCTTTGCGATCTACGATTCCCTGCAATTCAATCGGGAGGTTATCACCAAAGATTCGCACTTGCTGCCCTGAATGTACTTTGCCGATATCACTTTCGTAGACTTCGGCGATGACATACATCTGGCTGGTTTGTCCAATATCTGCAATGCCATCATTTGATACTAATTCTCCAGGATGGGTATGGATCTCAAATACCTGTCCATTTTGGGGCGATCGCACTACAGCCTGTTCAAGATTGACTTTTGCCAGATTCATGGCTGCTACAGCACGATTGACTTCTGCTTGGGCTGATTTTACATCCACTCCGCGCACTTCAGCGATTTCATCGAGTGTTGCTGTGGCTTGTTTAACTTGTTGCTGACTAGTTGATTGGGTACGATTTAACTGTGCTTGGGCTTCTTGCAAGCTTTTTTGGGCGGTTTCCAAGTTTAAACGCTTACTATCCCGTTGAGAAGCGGAAATTGCGCCTTGTTGATATAGTTGCTGATAACGTTCGTCTTCTGCTTGGGCGTTACGCACTTCGGCTTGAAATCGCTCAATTGTCGCCGCTTGGGCATTAATATCACCTTGGCGTTCGGCTTCTAGACGAGCGATCGCAGCTTTTTGGGCGGCAATTTCACCGCGTTTAGCACCTGCTTTGGTGCGGTTTAGGTTTGCTTGGGCTACTTTCACTTGTTCCTGCGCCTCTTTGAATGCTGCTTGGAGGCGATCGCGGCTGTTCAAAATTGCGATCGCTTGTCCTGCTTTTACCCTATCCCCTTCCTTCACTAACAACTTTTCTACCCGACTTCCTTCCGCAGACACCGCAGCAGAGAGTTTAATTACCTTTCCCTGTGGTTCGAGTCGCCCTAAAGCTGTTACCGTTTTTAACTGTGGCAATTGTGTTGCTGGTACTTGTGCCTCTTGATTGGCATAATTTTGCCCACGTTTTACTATATAAAAACTTATTCCGCCAACCAATAAAGATATAGTTATACCTATAGCAACGGATGGACGCAGAATAGACTTAGGGAACCTTCTGTACCCTAGCTTTGAGTTTCGCACCATAGATTACCTCTTAACTAGTGGCGCAGAAAAAAGAATAGATTAGGCTTTTCTCCGTACTTGTTTGCTAATTCCTACTTCTTGAGTCAGTGATTGTCGATTTATCACTTCCAAGTCCATAAAATAATTTGGAAATTGTTGAAATTTTACTTAGATAAAGTGATTTAGCTGGCTAGGATAACAACGAATATCTTTACCAAATTATAGGTTTATGTTTTTAACAAACTACTTTTGTTTTATGAAAGTACTCAGGTATAGTAAACGGTTTTAAAATTCCGGGTTGTAACAGCGCCAACAATCATAATCAAATTAAGTAAATAACAAAAAATATTTGGTGTGATTAAGATCGGTGGAAATTTATATCAAATTTTGATGATAATAGCGTTTACCAATCGTATTAGGTACATTATATTCCTCTCCTCACTTGCGGGTTAGGATTTTTGTACCTCATAAGGGACAAGAACCCCTATAATCCCATTCAAAGGTTAAAACGAAACATTAACCAAACCGCATTTGGACACCTGTAGCTTGCAATTCTCACAAATCTAATAGGATTGCAGTATTTAAGTCTGTTTGCTATTGGGAATTATAAAGATAGGGATAGTGCGATTCGTTGATTAGTAAATCTCGGTATCCAGCCCGACAGCAGATTACTGTCATAAAAGGCTGAACTCTCGGTCAAGATGCAAGTGCAAGTCTTGCCATTCAGACTCAGAATTGACTCCTTATCTGCCCACACCGAACAAGCTCGGTTCTTGTAGAGTGAAGCTGGGAACAGGGCGCAATCAGACGACCGTTGCGGGTTGACACTGGCGCTAATAGGGAGTTCCTATGGTGAAACCGGGTCTATAAAAGCAACCTAATCTTGAGCAGGGCGCAACATTAAAAAAACCCTGACTTCACTGGAGAGCTAATTCCCGCCGCATTTTAGGCTCCATAGCGGTAAGAGTCCTGGGAATCCAGTGGTTGAAGTGACCACACCTAACGGAACAATCAATCTCTCCGAGGGAACGAATAAAAACGAGTTGTGGGTCTAGGGGCTTTCGTTCCCCAAGTAGCCCAGACGAGCGGAGGAATCCCCACAATTCGGGTAGGACAGACCGTAATTGGTCTGAGGTGTTCAGAATACACAAACTCTAGAAGAGAAAATGATTAGACACAGTGTAAAAACTAGTGAATCTTGGAGAGCTTTACCGTGGAAGAAATTCCGCCGAAATCTTTTCCGCCTTCAAAAGCGCGTGTACAAAGCTGTTCAAGTTGGCGACAAGCGGAAAGCTAGGTCACTTCAGAAGCTTATTCTAAAATCTACCTCGGCTCGATTTCTTGCAATTAGACTTGTATCTCAGCTAAACGCTGGTAAAAAGACGGCTGGTATTGATGGTAAGAAATCCCTCTCATTTGAAGAACGCTTCAACCTTGAAGAATTACTAAAAATGAATAATGGAAATTGGAAGCATCAAGGACTACGGGAAATTCCAATTCCTAAAAAGGATGGGACTACCAGAATGCTTAAAATACCAACCATCGCGGATAGAGCTTGGCAATGCCTAGCAAAATATGTACTCGAACCAGCACACGAAGCCACTTTCCACGCTAGAAGTTACGGGTTCAGAACCGGGCGCTCTGCCCATGATGCACAACAATACATCCAAACCAACCTAAACTCATACGCTAATGGAACAGAAAAACGAGTAATTGAACTCGATATTGAAAAGTGCTTCGACAGGATTAACCACTCAGCAATAATGGACGAACTCATCGCCCCTAAAGGCTTAAAACTCGGTATTTTCCGATGCCTCAAGGCAGGGATAAATCCAGAATTTCCTGAACAAGGAACCCCACAAGGGGGAGTGGTCAGCCCATTACTAGCAAATATCGCGCTCAACGGAATTGAGAGTATCCACAGATACCACTCTCAATATAGAGAAGGTAAAAGGATTACACCTAAAACATCGGCAGTAAGAATTATCGAGCCATCAATCCGATACGCGGATGACATGGTTATTATACTCCGACCTGAAGATGATGCGACAGAGATACTTGAAAGAATCAGCGAGTTCCTCCGCAAACGCGGAATGAATGTAAGCCAAAAGAAAACCAAAGTTACCGCCACGACAGATGGGTTTGATTTCCTCGGCTGGCACTTCAAAGTCCAGAAAAACGGAAAGTTCAAAAGTACTCCCTCAGTGGACAACTTTAAAGCGTTCCGTAAGAAAGTAAAACACATCGTCAACAACTCGAATTATGGTGCTACCACAAAGGCTGAGAAATTAGCCCCGGTAGTAAGAGGGTGGAGAAATTACCATAAGTTCTGCAAGATGGACGGGTCTAGAAACTCGTTATACCACATCCAAAAAAGAGCTTACACGGTATTTAACAAGGAAACCAAGCAAACCCGCCACTCTAGCAAGAAATTACTAGACAAAGCATTTCCAACAGTTTCCTACTCCGAAAACAAACACATTTCTGTCAAGGGAACTAAATCACCCTACGACGGAGATACAGCCTACTGGAGTGAACGAAATAGTAAACTCTACGACGGCGAAACTTCTTTTGCTCTTAAGAAGCAAAACCATAGATGTGCTTCCTGTGGTTTAAAATTCATCGATGAAGAACGGATTCATCTGCATCACATCGATGGAAAACACGCCAACTGGAAGAAAAATAATCTGGAAGCAATTCATGAGAGTTGCCACGATTATAAACACATGAGCAAAAGCGCAAGCTAAGAACATCGGGAGCCGTGTACACGGAAACGGGTACGCACGGATCTAACTGAGAGGTGCGGGGAATAATATCCCCCATCGACTCAACCCAAAACTTTCACAATAGTTTTGACGTATTCTTTTTATAGTATAAACGTACTATTAACTTTAGTTGTACAGCCATGCAACCTCTTCACCCAATTAGCGGATCGGATTTGCAAAGATTTTTGTCAGCACCAGAGGAGTTATTGCAACAGTCAGTAGCATTGCAATTAGCCGTTGCTAGTTTCCACCAGACACCGCAAAGTCTCCTAGAAATTCTAGTTAATAGTCCTAATGCGTCGGTAGCAGAAGCAGCAATTTTACACGTAAATTTGGCAGGAGAAATAACAGACGGCTGGCAGCAAGCAGTTGATGAAATCCTGCAACAGCGTCAGCTAGGGCAAAACGACCGATTGGCGGTAGAACTACTCAAAATCGGGACTGTACCTCCTTGCTTCCTCAGCGAATGGGTTCCAGCCGAGCGACTAATTCAAGGATTGCGAAATCCCCAAATGCCCTTGCGTTATCGGTTGCAATTATTACAACGACTATCACAGGAACCAACTTTAGAACCAAGGTTACAGGTAGCAGAGTCGCCAGAAACGCCGTCAGCAGTGTTGGAACAGTTAGCGGGTGATTTAGAATTACCAGTGCGGTTGGCGGTGAAATTTAATCCCAGTTGTCCACCACCATTAATTGAACTCGTGGAAGGACAGTATACCGTTGCATCTAACTGGAACACCGATAGAGAACAATTAGCGATGTTGGGGCAAAGTCGTTGGGCGTGGGTGCGGTTGGCTGTGGCGCAAAATCCCTCAGCGACAGCAGAGACGCTGATGCAATTGGCTGGGGATGCGGTGTACAAAATTCAGTTAGCGGTAGCGAATAATCCAGAAACACCTGCACTGACACTGATGCAGTTGGCTGGGGATGCAGTATATGCAATTCAATTAGCGGTAGCGAAGAATCCTTTCACTCCAACAGAAGCACTCAATTTGCTTGCAAACCACACTGATAACGAAATTCAAACGGCTCTAGCAAAGCATCCGAAGACTTCAGAGCAAGCATTATTAAAACTATATCCTAAACACAAACGTACAATTATTACTCAAAGGAAAAATTTACCCCTAAGTATTATAGAGCAACTGGTACGCGATCGCAGTGAAAAAAATTTTTACTATTACGTTAATTCGGTAATCAATCAGCCAAACATATCAGGAGAAATTCTCGAAGTTTTAGCAAATGATTCATTAGAGTCAATGCGAATTAATATTGCTAAACATCCACAAGTATTAGGAACTACACTTAAGCAATTGGCTCAAGATTCAAGCTTTCAAGTACGGGAAGCAGTTCTCAGCAATCCGAAAACACCGAAAGCTATCAAAAAGCGTGTATTAGCAACAAAGTCAACTGACCATGTTTATCATATTTCATCAGGATCTAGACCACAAGATAAACAGCAAAGCTTAGAGCAACAAAGTCAAGATCCAAAAACATCACCTAACACCTTGGCAGAACTGGCAAAATCATCAGATAGCATCATCCGTTGTTATGTAGCGAAAAATCCCTCGATCCCCGCGGAAGTTTTGATTGAGCTAGTGAAAGATAGTGACATACAAGTACGGGAATGCGCGTTGAAAAATATCAACTTACCTTACTTAGAAGAATATCAACAAATGCTGATAATAAAAGAATATAAGCAAATGATTTTGGGATGTTACCGTTTGCTGTTAGCTCAAGTAGAAGCAGAAGAAATTACCAAAACAAATGAATTATTAGCACGGCGTCCCGATAGTTCTTATGCTTTAGCGCAGGTTGTGCAAAAGGGAGATCAAAAAGCCAAACTGACCGCAGCACGTAGCAATAAAACTCCGATTCAAGTCTTGGAACAACTGGCAAAAGATGCAGATGACACTGTGCGTCAAGTTGTTTTACAAAATGCCAATTTACCACTCCAAAGTTTGCTAGAACTGGCGCGAGATAAAAGCTTGAATGTGCGTTTATGGCTTCTCCATAAATCATCTCATAATAAAACACCAACGCCTATTCAACTATTAGAAATACTAGCGCAAGATGAATCTGAGCAAGTCAGAGCCAAAGTTGCAGAACATCTCAATTCATCTGTTGAAATTTTGACGCGGTTAGCCAACGATACCAGCCGTAAAGTCAAAACGAAACTAATTGCTAACCCTAACACTCCTACAACAATTCTGACTCGCTTGGGCTTAGAAGAAAATCTCGTAAATCAACGTAATTTTAATACACCAGGAATTGTACTTGCTCAGGCGGTTAAAAGCATGAGTAGCAAAAATCTTGCTGATTTTATTAAACATGCTGTCAAAGGTTCACAAATGCCTGCTGAAACTTTGTCACAGTTAGCAAGTCACACCGATAGTTCAGTGCGTTATCGAGTCGCATCTCACCCTAATACACCAGCCACCGTTTTAAGACAGTTAGCTAGAGACTCTTATGTAGCTACAGTTCGTGCTGTCGCCAGTAATGCTAATACATTTCCTGAAACTTTGGAAGTGCTAGCTAGTCACCCAGATTTTACAACTCGTTTGGAAGTTGTTCGCAATCCCAACACACCGCCTCGCGCCCTTGCTCAAATTGTTCTGAGTACCCAAAATTCAGGAAATACGCCAAATCAAACAGTGGATATGCTCAAAAGTGCATTTCCGGGCGATCATAATGATGTGCTGCGTTCAATAGCTGGTAATCCTCGCACACCTATAGAAGCATTGGAGATTCTAGCAAGAAGAGAATTTATTGGTGCAACACCCGATCCTCGCTCGTTTATTCCACCTACAACTGATGATGGTATAGTGCGATCGCTTGCGTACAATCCCAGCTTAACACCGCAATTGCTGGGTATTCTTGTCCAAGATCCTTGTGTAGAAGTGCGTGTTTGTTTAGTTCGGCATCCCAATTTGACAGAGGCGTTGTGGTTGCGTTTGGCAGAAGATACAGAAATCTCAGTGCGTGAAGTTGCTGCTACAATCAACGCACCTGTAAGCGTTTTGGAATTACTGGCGCGAGATGAACAAGTAGAAGTGCGAATCAAGGTAGCGACTAACCCCAATACACCAATTAGTGTTTTACAAGTTCTCGCAGGTGACGAAAACTCCAGTGTACGCACTGCTGCGGCTAGCAATTCTAACCTACCTGAAACAATACTGACACAACTGGCAAACGATGAAAAAGTCGAAGTCCGCCGCGCAGTTGCTCAAAATCCTAACACCCCTGCACCCATCCGCGAAAGCCTCCGCGATTTAGTTGTACAACCCACCACCCGCCAAACTAGTCCCACCTTGCGCGGACTCAACCGCCTCTACAACCCCAGCACTGATGATTTAGTAAGTATACTTGCAGAATACGCTAGTTCAGAAAATGCCTTTGTGCGGTTTGTGACACTCCTCCACCCGCTAACTCCCCATGAAGTGCTGACTCAAGCAGCGCAGTCTGCATCCTGGCTGGAACGCTACGCCGTTGCTGATAATTCTGGAACTCCAAGCGTTTTACGCCAGCAACTTGCTGAAGATAGCAACCGAATTGTCCGCGCAGCCGCTAGAGTTTAGTTGTGAATAATTGAGGATGTTGCAGATGGCATACAGTGATTTCACACTTGCCAAAGTTCGAGAAACGTTTCAACTTGTAATTGATGAAAAGCGCAATCTCTTCAAAGATGTGTCGCCTATTCAACCTTCCGCTAGCTTAACAACGCTTTTAGAAGAATATACTCAACTAGCAACTGCCATCAACACGGAAAAAGCCCGTTCCGAATTACTAATTATGCCAGTTCTTACGGAAGTTAGACGACAGTTAAATTATCAAATCTCACTGTTTTCTGGAACAGATTTTGATGTAGATAGTAGTAAAGGATTGAATGGATTTTGTGATTTTATTCTCTGTGGTTCTGAAGAACAGTTTTACATTAAAGCGCCTGTACTTACAATTGTTGAGGCGAAAAATGAAAATATCAAAGGTGGTTTAGGACAATGTATTGCCACTATGATAGCTGCCCAATTATTCAATCAAAATACTCAACAAGAAGTTAAGACAATCTATGGAGTTGTGACTAGTGGAACCAACTGGCGATTTTTAATGTTGGAAGGACTAACAACATACATTGATATAGTTGAATACTACATCAATGATGTTGATAAGATTCTTGGTATTCTATTGCAACCATTTCAATCTGCTTTGCTACAAGCATCGTTATGAAACAGTTATTGTCTATATTTATCGGGAGATACAAATGGATTTAATTACAAATGAGTTAAAACCAGAAACTAAACAGCTTTTAGCAACTCTTGAGGTTGTTTCAGAAGGATTATGGTATTCTAGTGAATCTTATTACCCTTACACGCCTTTTGTTTGGGATAGCCAAAGTCAGGGAGAATTTAGTATAGTTCGTGTTTTAGAACATCTTGGATATTTCCAAGATGTTGAGCCTGAATGGTTAAATAGATACTGGCAAAGTCAAATTGAAGAAGCAAAATATAGGAGGCAATCTGATTTTGGTTTTGCTCCTAAATATCCCAAAATTGATGAAATTCAACAGATGTCCGAGCGAAGCTCACATTTTTTTCAAATTTTCCAAGAAAATACTTTGCTCATTCAAGTAATAAAAATTTCGGCTTCACAAATATTAATTATTGGACAGACTCACGAAGAAGATTGGGTTGGAATTTCTCCAATAGTTGATTATCGTGTTTGGTATCCTCGTACAACTGTTTATCCAGAAATGGATACACCAACAGCAGCCGCTATTATTTTTGTCTTGCCCCCACCATCCCCAACCAAGTAAGCAATAATTACCGCGATCGCCATCAACGCACAACACAAATTATCTGCGAAGAATCGCCAACCCAAGCAACTCAAAATCTGATCGCTGAAGTTCAAATTCTCTTAGACAAACTCGCCCCAATTACCAACTACGGCTACTACCACGGCGGATATAATTACACCTACCAACATCAAATTGTCGGTGCATTAGCCAAAACTAAAACAACAGCAATTCAACTCGCATTACAAGCAGCAACGATGGTTTTTTTGGAGAAGCGAACAGTTGAATATGCTGATGATGGCTACAATAGCCGTAAACTCAGCCAGTTTATGAACCAGTGTTTACGCGATCGCACTTGTTACAGTATCAGTTTTTGGGATGTTCGCTATACCTACGAAGTCGGACAAACCCCAGCAGTAGATTGGATAGGGGTGCGATCGCAAAGCGAATTTAACTACAATCCTTAGAAATAGCAGAAAAAACCTAATGTCTAAAAAGTCTGATTCGCAGTTCCAAAATCTCTTTAGTTCACAAATTTGATTTGTGAGAATTGCTCAAAAAATCTGCTTAAGATGCTGCAACAACAGCACGGTCATTTACTAGCTTGCCATCTTCCATATAGACGATGCGATCCGCAATATCTAGAATGCGGTTGTCATGAGTAACCAAAAGAATGGTACAATCTTGTTCCTTAGCTAGTTTTTGCATGAGGTTAACCACATCTCGTCCCGATTTACTGTCAAGGGCGGCGGTGGGTTCGTCTGCTAAGACAATTTTAGGACGACCAACCAATGCACGAGCGATCGCAACTCTTTGTTTTTGTCCCCCAGATAAATCATCAGGATAATAATTCAAGCGTTCTCCTAATCCTACCTCCTCTAATATTTGGGCTGACCGGGTTTTCATTTCTGCCGGTGAAATATTATTATGCACTTCCAAGCCCATTCTGACGTTTTGGAGTGCTGTTAGGCTACCATGCAAGTTATGTGCTTGGAAAATATAACCGTTACTACGTCGCACCTGGGTAAGTTGTCGTTTGTTAGCGCCACACAGTTCTTGTTCCAATATCTGCAAACTGCCGGATTGGGCAGAACGCAAGCCGCCTGCTAAGGTGAGAAGTGTAGTCTTACCAGAACCAGAAGGCCCTGTCATAATAATAATTTCACCGGCGTTAATATCCAGGTTGATATCAAAGAGAACTTGCTTACGGAGTTGACCATGACCAAAATAGTGGTCGAGATTTTTAACAGAGATTACAGGTTGACTACTCATAAATAGCTTGATTACTCGTGATGCTCGTCATTTGCAAAGGACAAAGGACAAATGACAAATGACAAATTTAAAACATATCTGCGGGGTCAGCGGATTGTAATTTACGGGTGGCGATCGCACCAGAAATTACACACATAATCATTGTCAGTGTTAATACCGTCAAAGCTCGTGCTACGGTCATATAAAGTGGTAAATTGGTGGCATTACGAGTTAAAGCATAAAGTCCTAAAGGTGCGATCGCTCCTGGGATAAAGCCTAAAACTGCCAAAATAATCGCCTCTTCAAACACCACACCTAATAAATAAAGATTGTTATACCCCATTGCTTTGAAAGTGGCGTATTCTTTGATATGAGAATTCACATCTGTAGAAAGAACTTGATAGACGATAATCACGCCCACCATAAATCCCATTGCTACACCCAGGCTGAAAATAAACCCGATGGCTGTATTTGTTTTCCAGTAATTTATTTCAAATTCGATAAATTCTGCTCTGGTTAAAACTTTGACATCATCATCTAAATGAGCTTCTAAAGCTGTTTTCATCTGCTTTGGGTCGTAGCCTGGTTGTAGTTGCACCAAACCGAGACTGACACCACTGGCTTCTCGTCTGGGAAATAGTCGCAGAAAGTTCTGGTCGTTGGTGATTAAAGTACCATCGGCGATGAAAGAAGCCCCGACTGAAAATAAGCCGCTAATGGTAATTGTCCGGCGTTCTATTTCGGTTGTGACAGTTTTACCTTGGTCAATTTTAGCGATCGCATCATTATAATCTCCTCTAGAGGCGCGATCGAACAAAACGGTATCTGGTAGCTTAACAGCATCTATTTGGCGATTCACATCCGCTAAGTTAAACACTTGCCGATCGGGATTGAACCCCATAACTAATATTGTCGTCTTCTGATGTGTTTGGGGATTTTTCCAATCAATAATGTTGATATACATTCCTTCTGCTGACTTTACACCTGGTATATCCATTGCTTGATACAGCCGTCGCCGCGTAAAGCTAGACATATTTGCTAGGTTACGTGCTTGGGGGCTGATGACAAACATATCAGCCTGCATACTGCGATGCAGGATTGTGTTACTTTCAAACAGGGCAGTCTGAAACCCTAGCTGCATGAACATCAGAACATCGGCAAAAGCAATGCCTGACAATGCTACCAAAAGACGGCCTTTTTCATGACTCAGTTGCAGCCATCCTAAAGGCGTTCGCCGCCGCAGTTGCTGAATAAATCCAATCACAGTTCAATTACCGCCTTGACTTGCAAATTAGTTAAGCTAGAAGCATTTTGGCTAGATAGTTTATTCAGTTGCACATGGACTTCCACTACTCTGGCATCAATATTGCTAGAGGGATCGGCGTTAATCAGATTTTGCCGCTTTACCTGCATACCAATCCAATCCACTCTTCCCTCTAATTCATTGCGTAAAGAATCACTGCTTACCAGCACCTTTTGTCCCGGACGCACTTTCTTGATATCACTTTGGTAGACTTCAACTACTGCATACATCTGGTCGGTTTGGCCTAGAGCCACAATTCCTTCGTTGCCAACAGTTTCTCCGGCTCGTGTATTAATCTCCAAAATTCGACCAGCTTTAGGAGCCACAACGTGTGCCTGTGCCAGTTCTGCTCTAATTTTCTCCACGGTGGCTTGAGCGCTGTCTACCTCTGCTTGTGAATTTGCTATATCTGTGGGACGGACTTCAGCAGTTTGATTCAGGTTAGCTTTTGCTTCGTTAATCTGCTGTTGCAAGCTGGCGAGGGTTTGATTCTGGTTGGCTTTTGCTTCGTTAAGCTGCTGTTGTAGGGTTGCGACAGTTCTTGTCTGGGTGGCTTGGCTTTCAATTAACGTTTGAGTGGAAGTTTCGGCGTTTAAGCGTCTGCTATCAACTTCTTGGCTAGAAATTGCTCCTGCTTTGTATAAAGTCTCGTAGCGCTGCACGTCAGCTTGAGCATTACGTCTCTCGGCTGCTACGCGGGCCACTGTTGCTTGCAAGCTCCGTTGTTGCCCAAGGAGTTCTGCTTCTATACGATTAATTGTGGCTTGCTGAGTTTTAATATTTCCTTCTAGTTCTACTTGCAGACGATTGACGGTAGCTTGACGCGCTCCAATTTCTCCCTGTTTGGCTCCAGCTTTTACCTGGTTAAGGCGAGATTTGGCAACTTGAACTTGTTTTTGGGCTTCACTCAAAGTAGCTTGTAGGCGATCGCGGTTGTCCATAATCGCAATTACCTGCCCGGCTTTGACGCGATCGCCTTCTTTCACCAATAGTTGCTCTACCCGATTTCCTTCATTAGAAGAAGGCGCTGACAGTTTTATTATTTCTCCCTTTGGTTCCAACCGCCCTAATGCTGTTACTGTTTTTACCACTGGTTGAACTGCTACTGGTGCTGTTTGCTTTTCATTAGCTGTAGCCTGAAGCTTCATCAACGTATAAACACTGATTCCACCTATTGCTAGAGATGTAAGTATTGCAAGTAGAAGTGGCGATCGCAAAAGATTCTGAGAAGACCTCAAACTCTCTGAATTCCTGTTTTCCCTCATGCTATTCCCCCCTTACCACCAGTAGCAACCTGTACTAAACTGTCCAGTTCAATTTATGCTAAACTAAACGGACTAGTTTAGTCAATAGGACACAACTAAGCTTGTCAATCAATTTGCTTGGCATTAGGGACTTGCAAAAAACAAATTATCCCAAATCATCTCTAGATTTGTATGGGCACAAGGTATTGCATCTCTAGACCGGATATTTTTTAACTGGAAATCCCTTGTGCTGTGGAATGCTATTCTCTATTGGGATTGATTGTCTACTACAAAAAAGTAGAGGAGAGGAAAGCTGATAATAGAGGCTTTGGGGCTTTATCAAAAGGTATATTTATTTTCGCCATTTTGTACTGGGGCATTTCGCAGCATCTATTAATATTGTTGATAAGAAAGGATAATTAATAAATGGTACGCATCAAAACTGACGAAGTTGATCGAGATAATTCCGTTGATAAAGTAGAGCAAATTCTGCAAGGTGCAATGCAAGAGTTTCTCCAAAATGGCTATGCTGGTACGAGTATGGATCGGGTAGCAGTAGCAGCTGGTGTTTCTAAAGCGACAGTCTACAGCCACTTTCAAGATAAAGAAGGACTTTTTAAAGTACTGTTAGAGCAACTGACAAGCAAAAAAAACAGCTCCATTTTTGGTACAGAACCTATTGAGGGAGAACCAGCCGCCATCCTGCACCAAGTAGCAACCAAAGCATTAGAGCAGATGCTTAACGACAAAGAACATAGTGCATTTATGCGAGTACTAATCGGGGAATCTGGGCGTTTTCCTGAGTTAGCTCAAATTTGTGTGCGGACGATGATTAAGCCAGTAGCGGAAACTCTCACCCAATACTTGGCGGCTCCAGAATTAAAGATACCCGATCCAGAGGCGACAGCGAGAATTCTCTTAGGAGCATTAGTGCATTTTCATATTACTCAAAATGTGATGCATGGACAGGATATTATACCAATGGAAAGCGATCGCCTGATTAATGCGTTGACACACCTAATCACGAAATGCGCCGATTGATGCTTAACAATAGTTAAGAAACAAGCTCAAACAAAAATATGGCTACTGAAAACCTTCTGCTCGCCGCCTTGCCCCACGAGGTGTACAAGCAGATAGAAAACAAAATGGAGCAGGTCGAGCTTTCATACGGTGAGATACTCAACCGACCCGGCGAAACCATCGAAGAAGTCTACTTCCCTCTCACCTGTTTAATCTCAGTCACGATCACAATGATGGACGGCAGCACAGTTGAAGCCGGAGTGGTTGGAAGCCGTGAGATGGTAGGGATCAACGCTTTCATGGGCGGTCGAGAGACGACGCAGACCGAGTACATTGTTCAGGTTCCCGGCAACGCGGTGAAAATGAAGGCACATCTGCTGCTTGACGAGTTCGACACTAATAAGCAACTGCGGGACGTGATGCTCAAATACACCCAGGCTTATATCGCGCAAATCTCGCAGAATGTTGCCTGCAACCGCACTCATACTATAGAAAAACGCATGGCCCGTTGGTTGCTTGAGTCCAGTGACCGTCTCTACTCGGATGAACTCATCCTGTCCCATGAGTTCCTTTCCCACATGCTAGGCGTGCGCCGTTCTGGCATCACCGAAACCGCCCACCTCCTCGAAAAGAAAGGTCTGATCAAATGCGGTCGCAAGAAAATCCAAACCATTGATCGGCAGGGGCTAGAAGAGGCTTCATGTGAGTGTTATGGGGTAATCAAACAGGAATACGATCGCCTGCTAAAGTTTAAGCTAGAGAGATAACGAATAAAGTCTTTCTCACCTTAAGAGCGATAATAGAGCCTGCTGCTAGACGTGATGAATGTCACGCATCATCCAGCGCAAGCCTGTTAAATTGCCTTTAACGTCGCGCATACGAGCTACAGTTATAGCAGCCTCAAAAGGCTCACAGTCACGGGGCTGTATGCGTAATATCCACTCTTGCACATAATCACACTCAGAACTGTGCATCTGGTTTAGCTGGCAACGAAACGCCTGACGTTCTTCTACTGCAATGAAACAGGCCAATGGTTTGTTTACCAAAAATCGTTGTTGAAGATTGAACAGTGTGGCACTAGCACGATTAGCTGATTGAATTTTCCCTTGCGTGTCGCTCACCAAATAAGCATTTGGTATGAACTCGAACAGGTCTTGGTAGCGCTTGTATTCCTCTCTAAGCCGTGCTTGTACGTTTACCAATTTTTGAGTTTGCTCTAATAGCTTCTGTGTAGCTATCTCTAGTATTTTTGAAGCAGTATCAAGTTCCTTCAAAGTTGCTAGCAGCAAATTGGCTTCTGGCTGTACTGCGGTGTTCGCATCTTGGTACAAATTACCTAAACGCCCTTGCAGTGACTGTAACTGCTGGGGAAACATATCTAGATTCATTATCAATCCAGGTGACATCTAACTAAGTTTCAATTTCTGAATAGAAAGAGACTGTTAACCAATTCCTAATGGGCTTTATCCCACCAATCGTTCATTACTGGCTAACCCAATAACGAGAAGCTAAGGGATATTGCTATCCATGAATTTGCTCCCAAGTTTCTTAGACATTCGGGATTGCCTATATTTGAGTATTGTTTAAAGATTAAAAAACTTTGCCGCTCCCAGTCAGTACGATTTCGTACAATATTATGAAAGTCCGCCGCAAGAGCCACCACGAGTTCTTAACGCCTAGCTTTGAACAAACCGCAAGTTAAGAGGTCTCTCCTGGCTGTAACCCGTAGAAATAAGAATTTTCGGCAAGTTTGGGATTTCTATTTCCGACTCAATTTTATTAAAAGCACCCATCTGGCTGGAGAAAGGTATTGAGGTTATTTTAACAATTATGCTGAAATCCTGATACCTTTGCTTTGTATCCCTTATTGCTAGCGAGCTTAACATTAAACTATACTTTATCTCCCTTTACCCATTCACTAGGTGGAAGAATTAATTTGGCAAAAAGAGGAATTTTTTTAGACAACATTAAGTACAGTCAATTCTCTAATTTATTCAAGGACTAGAAGCCTTTTCATAACTCAAAGGAATTACGAAAAATGATTCTAAGAGCTTGTTTCACAATAATTGTTTCATCTAAGAGGATGTTTAAAAAGTCCTCTTTTCGGTAGCAAAATGTTCTATATCCCCCTAAATCCCCATTAAAAAGGGGGGCTAGGGGGGATCTATAAGTACTTAAAATTACAGCCAATTACTTTTCAAACAGCCTCTAAGTAATACGAATTTTTATCCAACCCTATACAAAAGGTCTAGAAATTAGATGGATGATTTAAAGCAATTAGATAAGTATGCTTTTCAAGTCTTAACGATGATCGAGGAGGGGTATTCTAGCCGCCAGATTGCCCAGCAGTTTCATCTAAGTTATAAGACAGTAAAAGATATTGTGAAACGGTTTTCTCACTGGCGATAAAATGAAGAGAATTTTCAATCCCCCAGTACCTCTGTTATACGTAAAACTCTCTTGCTTTTAACTTAAAAGCTATTAATTCATATTGCAGTACACGACATAAAACCAAAAACCGCACTTATAAATGTCAGTGCGGCTTTGAGTTCCACAGAAATGGTTTTGACTTTATCAATATTCGTAGACAGGATCTGGGATGTTTCGATGTCCCAGTACTTGGGGTTATGACATTCCCCACTGGTTTAAGGTTCCATCCTCATCTCCACTATAGCTCTGTGCAAGCGTGACTGAATGCACAACGAAAAATCCCCTTGCTGTCTTAAATGGGGAGAATGTCAATGTTTTTTCCATAGAAGCTACAGTGTTGCCTCCGCGCTTTTTCGTTCTTTACAAGCTGTTACAAATAAAGCCTCCAGCGATCACTAGATAACTAGGCAGGAATTACTTGAACAACTAAGGCGCGTTTATCCAGCGACTGGATTTTACCTACTTGACTGAGATCGTTTGCAATTCGGTCTAGCAGTTCTCCCGCTTTGTCACGATATTGATGTTCTCGGCCTCGTAAACGAATGGCAAACTTGACAGAATCGCCTTTACTCAACCACTGACCTGCTTGTTCGATGCGTAAATTGTAATCAGCCATACCCACGTTTAGACCGAATCGAACTTCTTTTACCGTGGGTCTAGCACTCTGGCTCTGACGTTTTTTCTTTTGATATTGTAGCTTGCCATAGTTGAGAATCTTGGCGATTGGAGCGTCTTTACCTTGGGAGACTACAACTAAGTCGAGCTCTAAGCTTTCAGCTAGCTGTAACGCCTCATTGGTGTCGATCAGACCACGATTATTATTCTCATGGTCAATTAAGAAGACGCTAGGTGACTTGATTTGTGAATTAATTAGTTGCTTTTGGATTGCGATAATGAATTTCTCCCATTTGTTCAATACTTTGCTTTACAAGCAGGTAATGCTAATTTAACACAACACTGAATCAGAGCAACTTTAACCACACAATAGACGACAATCTGATAGAATGAGGGACTGCGGCACTCGCTCTCAGTCTTTGCGCTACTGCCCATCCAGCTTTTCAATGATTT
Source organism: Nostoc punctiforme NIES-2108 (assembly GCA_003326195.1). GTDB lineage: Bacteria > Cyanobacteriota > Cyanobacteriia > Cyanobacteriales > Nostocaceae > Nostoc > Nostoc punctiforme_A. Next base: position 48,745 of record LXQE01000155.1, on the reverse strand, counting down.
TTATCCGTCCGCCTAAGACTGACGCCATGATTGGCGACAGGCCGATGTTATTTTTGGAGTCTTATGTCTTTTTCCGATCTCGGCTTGTCCAATGAAATTATCCGTGCTGTTACCGAACGAGGGTACACGGAACCCACGCCAATCCAGATGCAGTCCATTCCTGCTGTCTTGTCGGGTAAAGATTTATTAGCTGGGGCACAAACTGGCACTGGAAAAACCGCTAGTTTTACATTACCGCTTTTGCATCGGTTGTCGTCTAACAAGAGCAAAGGTACGCCTAATGGATACCCACCAATCCGGGCGTTGATTCTCACCCCGACTCGCGAACTAGCTGCACAAGTGGAAGAAAGCGTGCGCGAGTACGGCAAGTACTTAAATCTTAACTCGATGGTGATGTTTGGCGGAGTCAGTATTAATCTGCAAAAACAGCGTTTGAGGAGTCGAGTGGATATTTTGGTCGCTACTCCAGGGCGACTGCTAGACCACGTACATCAGGGTACGCTGAATTTATCGCAGATTGAGGTTTTGGTGCTGGATGAAGCCGATCGGATGCTGGACATGGGTTTTATTAATGATATCCGCCGCATTCTCTCACTCCTGCCCAAACAGCGACAGAATTTGCTATTTTTCGCTACTTTCTCAGACAAAATTAAGGCATTGGCTGCCGGACTACTCAATAATCCGACGATGATTGAAGTGGCGCGCCGCAACGTTACCGCCGACACGATCGCCCAGAAAGTTTACCAAGTAGACCGTGACAAAAAACGCCAATTACTTGCTCATCTGATTCGACGAGATAATTGGTATCAAGTACTAGTATTCACTCGCACCAAGTATGGTGCTGACCGTTTAGTGAAGCAGTTGGGCGAAGACCGCATTCAAGCATTGGCAATCCACGGTAATAAGAGCCAGCCAGTGCGTACTAACGCTCTGGCCAAGTTCAAAAATGGCACCTTACAAGTATTGGTGGCGACAGACATTGCTGCTAGGGGTCTTGACATCAGCGAACTGCCCCATGTAGTTAACTTTGATTTGCCCAATGTACCAGAAGATTATGTTCATCGTATTGGTCGCACCGGTCGCGCTGGCGCATCAGGTGAAGCTGTATCGTTAGTGTGCATCGATGAACAGCATCTATTGAAAGATATCGAAAAACTGATTGAGCAACGCTTGCCGAAGGAAGTGGTTGCTGGTTTTGCGCCCAACCCCGATATCAACCCCGAACCAATTGCAAATGTACGGCAACATAGAGCCAAGCCCGGAAGTGAGAAGCGTGCGGCTCGTACTCCTAAACCGTTACCACAGACATCGGCTAAACGTAAAGCAGCGCCACCTGCCACCAATGGCGAGAAACCTGGCGCTCGTTCATCTGGATCGCGCCGTTCTGCTAAAAGCGATCGCTAATATTAGTTAGCTGTTCAATAGATTGATTTTGCACGGGTTTTGGAAAACCTCACTTCCATTCCTCTCGCGTACAAATTTTCGGTGTACACACAAGTCTCTTGGAGTTGTGCCAGAGACTTTTAATCCTCTCAACCCCCTCTGATATCAAGTCCGGTTAATCACTTATGATTAGCAAATCTGTGCAAAATCGGAAAAGCCTCTTTCCCCCAGCAAGAACTGCGGTCTAAATGGTAAGTCTTTAGCCGGACACGATATGAACTGAAACTCTAGCAAAATTGCCTCATTCAATGTAATATCTGTCACATACAGTTGTCGGAATGCAGTTAACAGTGTCATAAAGAAAAGGTGAAGGTTAACCTGTAGGGTATAACTTACCTTAGACTTGCTTGACCCCTAGCTTCGATGGATCTATCACACTCATGACTGAACTGACGCTACGCCTACAAGAGGGAGATACCGAGACAACGATCGCTGTTGACCAAGATATATTTACAATTGGTCGTTTGCCGGAATGTAACTTGTACTTACCTTTTGGTGGAATATCCCGCAACCATGCTCGCCTGGTAAAAACGGCTGACGGTGTGTGGACTATTGAGGATCTGGGCAGCAAAAACGGGACGCAAGTCAATAAATATCTGGTTAACTATCCTCAAGAGTTACATCACGGCGATATCGTTTGGCTGGGCAATGTCAGCTTGGTAGTGCTGCTCACAACCCCTGTTTCTCAACCTACACCTGAGTATCCTGGAATTTCGGAGATTAATGAGCAAAGAACAATCCTTCACAATGTCGAACAATTACAACAGCAATGGATCGCAGCTGATAGTAAAGATGGCAACATCAGCAATAAGGACAAAACCATTGCCCGTCTCAAAGACTTAGTGGACATAGCGAAAAATCTTTGTGCAGCCGCATCTATAGAAGAGATTTTTTCTCAGGTGCAGCAAGTAGTTTTTCGTTATCTTGATAGTATCGATCGCTTGGCATTATTAATTGATGTCAATGGTTGCGGTCAGTTGGAATTAGTGAATGCTGCCACTAGAAACGTTTCCCAACAGAAACATCTCCCTTCTGATGGTAGTTGGATTAGTCGTAGTATCTGTCAAAAGGTATTTGAGGAAAAAGTCGTCATTCAAACCGGTGATACTCATCAGGATGAACGGTTTGCTAGCGAACAGAGTATTTTAGTCAAAGGCATTCGTAGCGCGATGGCAGTGCCTTTATGGGATGAAAATAAAGTTGTGGGCGTATTGTATGCCGATGCCAATTTTTCTTCTTACCATTGGGCAAATGAAGGTGAAGAAGAATTGAGCTTTTTTTCAGCTTTAGCAAACCTTGTAGCCTCTAGTGTGCAGCGTTGGCTGTTAGTAGAGAAACTCAAAACTGAAGAGATGATTCGTCACCGACTAGAACGTTATCATTCTCCAGCAGTTGTACAGCAGTTGATATCTGTAGGCGGATTACCGGGTGGTCGTTTAGCTCCCGCCGAGAGTGAAATCAGTATTTTGTTTGCTGATTTAGTTGGCTTTACGGCAATTTCTGAAAGGTTAACACCAACTGCGATCGCTCAACTATTAAATAATTTATTTGAAGAAATGCTAAAAGAAGTGTTTGGTTGCGGCGGCACTTTAGATAAGTATATTGGCGATTGTATTATGGCRTTTTTTGGCGCTCCRGAACCGCAAGCAGATCAYGCCGAKCGCGCTGTTACTGCTGCCAAGGGAATGCTCACTCGTCTCGAACATCTGAATGCCAATGGTTTTTGGCACGAACCTCTGCAATTACGTATTGCGATTAATAGCGGTAAGGCTGTGGTGGGAGATGTCGGTAGTTCCCAAAGGGTAGATTATACGGCATTAGGCGCAACAATTAATCTTGCTGCTCGAATGGAAGCAGTTTGTCCCCCTAGTGAATGCGTGATTAGTGAAGCCACCCATAAAATGCTTTCAGAACCCTCTGACTTCCAAGAAATGGGAGATTATCGTTTCAAAGGTATTGAGCGATTAGTTAAGGTTTATCAGACAAAATTGCAGCCAGTACCAACAATTATTGCTCCAATCATTAATCTTTAGGTATTGGGCATGGGGCAGGGGGCATGGGGCATGGGGCAGGGAGAGAATGACAAATGACAAATGACAAATGACTAATAACTAATAACAAATTTATCCAGATAAATACATAGTTAAGATGTATATTTTGTTTCAAAAATAATTGCAAAATAGTCAAACATAGCAACCAATTCTGGGTTAAAAGATTAGAATTTGGGTGGTAGCTTCCAGAATTGATCTGTGTAACACTAGGAAGCCTACCGAAGCTATTTTTTAACGGGAGGTCAGGTAATGGCGATCGCCACCATTAATCCCGCCACTGGGGAGACGCTCAAAACCTTTGAGGCGCTCAATGATGAAGAGATTGTCGCTAAACTCGATTTAGCTAATCAGACTTTTGAACACTATCGTCAGACTAGTTTCTCTGAACGATCGCAGTGGCTGCAAAAAACTGCTGATATTTTAGAGCAAGACAAAGCAGAATTTGCGAAGTTGATGACTCTAGAAATGGGTAAGCCATTTAAAGCTGCGATCGCAGAAGTCGAAAAATGCGCCGCCGTCTGTCGCTACTACGCCGAACACGCCCCTGGTTTCTTAGCTGATGTCAGTGTAAAAACTGATGCCAGTCAGAGTTTTGTACGTTATCAACCAATGGGTGCAATTCTTGCGGTGATGCCGTGGAATTTTCCCTTCTGGCAAGTTTTTCGTTTTGCCGCACCAGCCCTGATGGCGGGAAATGTCGGCTTACTCAAACACGCTTCCAACGTGCCGCAGTGCGCCTTAGCAATTGAAGATATTATCCGACGGGCAGGTTTTCCTGAAGGTGCGTTTCAAACTCTATTAATCGGCGCTGCCAAAGTTGCCGATTTAATGGCTGATGACCGCGTAAAAGCTGCTACTTTGACCGGAAGCGAACCAGCCGGTGCATCCCTCGCCGTCGCCGCCGGCAAACAAATTAAAAAAACAGTTTTGGAATTAGGAGGAAGTGACCCGTTTATTGTGTTAGAAAGTGCTGACTTAGAGGCAGCAGTTGTCACAGCTACTACAGCGCGGATGTTAAATAACGGGCAATCATGTATTGCAGCGAAACGTTTTATTATCGCAGATGCGATCGCAGACAAATTTGAAAAATTGCTTTTAGAAAAATTTGAGGCGCTAAAAGTAGGCGATCCCATGCAACCAGATACCGATTTAGGGCCACTGGCGACACCTGGTATTCTCCAGGATTTAGACCAACAAGTGCAAGGTGCTATTAGCAGCGGTGGTAAAGTTATCACCGGTGGACATCCTTTATCAGATCGTCCGGGAAACTTTTATCCGCCAACGATTATCATAGATATCCCCACCGACACACCAATTGCAAAAGAAGAATTCTTTGGCCCGGTAGCCTTGTTATTCCGGGTTCCAGATATCGATGCTGCCATCAAACTCGCTAATGACTCACCCTTTGGCTTAGGTGCAAGTGCTTGGACAACCAACAACCAAGAGAGCGATCGCTTGGTTGAGGAAATCGAAGCAGGTGCCGTATTTATCAACAGTATGGTCAAATCCGATCCTCGGTTGCCCTTTGGTGGCATCAAGCGTTCTGGATATGGCAGAGAATTGAGTATCCAAGGTATACATGAGTTTGTCAATGTTAAAACTGTGTGGGTTAAATGATTATGGGTAGGGCATGGGGAATAGCGAATAGGTAATAAAGATGAAATTTAATTACCAATGCCCCATTCCCAATGCCCCATTCCCAATATTTATTCGTCAAGAGTTAGGAAATAAAATGAATACAGCAGAATTATTGGTGCAGTGCCTAGAAAATGAAGGAGTGCAATATATTTTTGGACTCCCTGGTGAAGAAAACCTGCACGTTTTGGAAGCGCTAAAACATTCTTCGATTAAATTTATTACGACTCGTCATGAACAGGGTGCAGCATTCATGGCCGATGTCTACGGACGCTTAACCGGAAAAGCCGGAGTATGTCTTTCTACTCTTGGCCCTGGGGCAACTAATTTGATGACTGGGGTAGCAGATGCTAACCTCGATGGTGCGCCCTTAGTGGCGATTACAGGTCAAGTGGGAACAGATAGAATGCACATTGAATCCCACCAATATTTAGATTTGGTGGCAATGTTTGCACCTGTTACCAAGTGGAATAAGCAGATTGTGCGACCGAGTATTACACCCGAAGTAGTGCGTAAAGCATTTAAGCGATCGCAATCCGAAAAACCTGGTGCAGTTCACATCGATTTGCCAGAAAATATTGCTGCCATGCCCGTCGAAGGCAAACCTTTGCGTAAGGATAATAGCGAAAAAACYTATGCATCTTTTGCTAGCATTCGGGCAGCCGCCGCCGCAATTTGCCAAGCTGTGAACCCATTAATCTTAGTCGGAAATGGAGCAATTCGCGCTCATGCAAGTGATGCCGTAACGCAATTTGCCACCTTGTTGAATATACCTGTTGCCAATACCTTCATGGGTAAAGGCGTGATTCCCTACACACATCAATTAGCTTTGTGGTCAGTAGGATTACAGCAAAGAGACTTCATTACCTGTGCTTTCGATAACACAGATTTAGTAATTGCGATCGGCTATGATTTGATTGAGTTTTCCCCCAAAAAATGGAATCGAAATGGTGAAATTCCCATTGTGCATATTGGGGTAAGTCCGGCGGAGATTGATAGTAGTTATATTCCTAACGCCGAAGTCGTGGGAGATATTTCAGATTCCCTCTATGAAATCTTAAAATTAGCAGACCGGCAAGGTAAACCCGATCCTTTTGCTATCAGCTTAAGGTCAGAGATTCGGGCTGATTACGAACAATATGCCCATGATGACGGATTTCCGATTAAGCCACAAAAGTTAATTTATGACTTACGCCAAGTGATGGGCCCAGATGATATCGTTATCTCTGATGTTGGCGCACATAAAATGTGGATGGCCCGTCATTATCATTGCCATAGTCCCAATACTTGTATAATATCCAACGGCTTTGCGGCTATGGGTATTGCCATTCCTGGCGCATTAGCAGCAAAACTGGTTCATCCTAAGCGTAAAGTCGTTGCTGTAACAGGCGATGGCGGCTTTATGATGAATTCTCAAGAATTAGAAACAGCCTTGCGTGTCGGTACGCCTTTTGTCACCATAATTTTCAATGATGGTGGCTATGGGTTAATTGAGTGGAAGCAAGAAAATCAATTTGGCAAAGGAAACTCATCTTTTGTACATTTCAGTAATCCTGATTTTGTCAAATTCGCCGAAAGCATGGGTTTAAAAGGCTACCGAGTTGAATCTGCTTTAGATTTGATTCCCACTCTGAAAGAAGCCCTCGCTCAAGATGTACCTGCCGTGATAGATTGTCCCGTAGATTATCGGGAGAATCACCGCTTTAGTCAAAAAGCCGGCGAGTTGAGTTGCCCGGTGTAAAAATTAGAGCCGCGATTAATCGCGTCTGTACAAGAGTTAGGAGTTATTTATTCCTTGTTTTGGTAGGGTACGTTAGCCTTTGGCTAACGTACCGCTTTACTTCACTTTATTTATAAATATATTTCTCCTCTTTCTTTGCGTCCTCTGCGTCCTTTGCGGTTCGTTAAAAAAACCACGAGTATCAAAGACTCATCCACGAGTATCAAAGACTCGTCCACGAGTATCAAAGACTCGTCCACGAATATCAAAGACTCGTTCACGAGTATCAAAGACTCGTTCACGAGTATCAAAGACTCATCCACGAGTATCAAAGACTCGTTTACAATAAATTAGAAGTTATTGATTCTAACTCATCACTGATTTTTACTCTTACTTAATTGTTGTCTGGTTGGAATTTGTGCTTTCCTGCTTTTGGGCAATATCTTCTACTGCTTTGCATTGTCTTTTGTCAATATCTGACTTAATAATGAGTCCCTTAGTATTGAGCGATATTTCAACTTGGTATTGACCATTCACCATATTAATCGCAGCGTAAGTTACTGTACCAAACATCATCACTCCGCAAAGTGATAGGATAATTTGCAGAATTCCCAGTTCTCGTTTCATTTTCAAAGCCCTTAATTCCTTACATTCTCATTACAACTTGGTGCTGGCTGAGAACTGAGTTGAGAAACAGTCACCGATTAGACAAGTTTTAGTTGATTATCGGTTAAGTTCAGGATGACTCTAATATCTAGAGTGCAAGACGTTATGACTAAACAGCTTTGCTATTTAGCGAGTATAAAAAGCTGATATACTCACAGCAGTTTCTCAATGAGGAATGATGGCGCGATCGCTCCGAGTAGCCCCAGAGTATATTGAAAAAGTAAAGTCAGCACCTCAGCTTAACGGCTATCCCAGCCAGAATTCCTTAGCTACTGATATAGGACTTTCTCTATCCACAGTCAAAAACTTTCTCACTGGTAAACCTGTTGACTATCTGAATTTTGTAGAAATTACCGAAAAACTGGGGTTAGATTGGCAAGACATTGCATACAAAGAACCAGAAACTCAACCGCCTAAACCTCAGCCAACTAACGGGGAAGCATCACCCTTCATCACTGGCCCACCCATCACCCAGCCACGTTACTTTTTTGGGCGCGAAAAAGAATTAAAACGCCTCTTCAACTTACTCAAACGGCATCCCCTGCAAAACTCCGCCATTATCGGCAAAAAGCGTAGCGGTAAAACATCCCTGCTGCACTATCTCAAAAATATCACCACCACCCCAGTAGAACAATTGCGTCCTGCTCAAAAATCTGACTGGCTACCGCATCCAGAAAATTACTGTTGGATTTTCGTAGACTTGCAAGACACACGAATGCAAAGCCGAGAAGGACTGCTAAAGTACATCCTAGAATCACTGAAGATGCAAGTGCCGACACCTTGCGATTTAGATCGTTTCATGAATGTAGTCAGCGATAATTTGCATTCTCCCACAGTCATTTTATTGGATGAAATTAGTGTTGGATTGGAACGCTGTCCAGAATTAGATGATTGCTTTTGGGAATGTTTGCGGTCTTTGGCAACTAACCATACAGGAGGGAATCTAGCATTTGTCTTGGCTACCCCCGAATCACCGATTGAAATGGCGCGAAACACAGGACACAGTTCACCCTTTTTCAATATTTTCGGCTACACCACATATCTGGGGGCATTGGCTGAGACAGAAGCACGAGAATTGATAGCCAGTTCGCCCATTCCCTTTGCTGACGAAGATGTGGAGTGGATTTTGACAGAAAGTCATTGCTGGCCACTGTTGTTGCAAATCCTGTGTAGAGAAAGATTATTTAACTTAGAAGAAGGGGAGAATGATGATAATTGGCGTGAGGAAGGTTTACGACAAATGAAATCATTTGCTCATTTATTAGATTCAGAACTAGCGGAGTAACTATGAAAGCACACCGAATTGAAACAAAGTTAACTAAAAACGGAACCTTGATTCTTGAAGATTTACCGTTTCAAGCAGGTGAAGCAGTAGAAATTATAATCTTAGAACGTTCTTCCCAACCTTCAGACTCTAATCCTTATCCTTTACAAGGAAAGGTTATTCATTATGATGAACCAATTGAGCCTATTTCATAGAAGATTGGGAAGTGCTGTAATAACTGCGTTTGCAATGACAATAATATCTTTAATATCTCTACTATTAACCTAAGCAGGCAAATTATGCCTTCTCAAAACTCACCCACTAATTACGCTGAAATCTACACTGATGCACCTAAACCACACTCTAATTTGATCGTAGGTGGTTTGCAACTATTGTTTTGGCTATTTTTTCGTCCTGTAGCTTGGTATCACCACACAGAACATATTAGAGATGAGATTAACTCTTTAGCAGACTTAAACAAACCATCTGTATGGCAGTCAGTGCTACAAGGGTATTTAATTGTACCTCTCTGGGCTAATTTTATCCTTAGTTTAGTACTTTGGGGATTAGGTCAACCATTACCAAATATTTTGTCTATTGTGGCCTCAAGCTTAGGATGTTGTGTAGCATTAAGCGTGGCGTATGGCGTGGCGTATGGTGTAGCGTATGGTGTGGCGTATGGTGTGGCGTTAGCCGTGGCGTATGGAGTAGTGTATGGCGTGGCGTATGGCGTGGCGTTTGGTGTGGCGTATAGTGTGGCGTATGGCATGGCGTTAGCCGTGGCGTATGGCATGGCGTTAGCCGTGGCGTATGGTCTGGCGTTTGGCGTGGCGTTTGGCATGGCGTATGGCGTGGTGTTAGCCGTGGCGTTTGGCGTGGCGTTTGGTGTGGCGTATGGCGTGGCGCTAGCCGTGGCGTTTGGCGTGGCGTATGCCGTGGCGTATGGCGTGGCAGAAAAAATTGATAATGACTTTAATACGCTGATGATGCTAGGCTTTTTCTTCGGTATACCGGGAGGTCTAGGCTTTGGTGTAGCAGCTAGTTTGGTACATGGTATTGCGGTAGGCGTTGTGTATGGTGTTAGTTTTACTGTGCTGTTCTTTTTGGGTATCAGTATCAACTTATGGCGACCAATAATTTTATACCCATCACTCCAATTATGGAATTTAGCACTTTATCTATTGGAAAAAAACCGCATCAACCAGCCTTCTATTTTATTAAGATTGTCTAATATCTTTTCTGAGCTAATTAATCAAAGGCGCAACAATGAGACAATTCTAGAGTCTATATTACGTTTGCTTTATCAATTTACTGAGAGGCGCAACAATGAGACAATTTTAGAGTCTACATTACGTTTGCTTTATCAATTTATTGAGAGGCGCAACAATGAGACAATTTTAGAGTCTACATTACGTTTGCCTTATCAATTTATTGAGAGAAGTACCGATGAGTATTCAAGTTCATTACGCTATCATTCAGCCTTTTGGGATCAATTTCAGCGCATACCTTTATATGGCTTAGATAAGTACTTACTTTTAGTCATAGAACATAATCCAAGCGAGGGTGAAGCTGCTATTGATTATCTTGAGGATAGTCCCCAAAAGTGGGCTGTTCAAATTTGCAAAGATGCACTGAACCTAAGAAAATGTGGTGATCTAGAAGCTATACGTCAGGTTCATCGCACCATAAAAATTGAGGAATTAGAGAACTCACTTAATTCCGTTCTACGCATCTTTACTCGCATCAGTCAGGATGTAAACGCAGCATTAGAACAAAGAAGTAATTACAACCAGCGTATAGCTCTTAAAGCTGTAGCAGAAAAGCTAAATGGACAGTTAGAAAACTTTAATCGTAGTAATAATAAATATGCTTCTTGCTTTCTACCTTTTGCTAAAACATGGCTGGATATAATCAACAAATATATAGAAGAACTAGCTATTAAAGTTGAACAAAACAAAGAAATTGACAACCCCTATATTATTGGTGTACCGCTTACACTAGAGCAAGAAGTTTTCACGGGGCGTGATGATATTGGCTTACGCATTGAGCAGTTACTTTTAGACCGCCGTCGCCCACCTCTGCTACTCTATGGTCAGCGACGCATGGGTAAAACTTCCCTTCTCAATAACATCGGAAAGTTACTACCTAATACCATCATCCCCATGTTTGTAGACTTGCAAGGCGCACCTTCATCAGCTAATGACCATGCAGGTTTTCTCTACAACCTGGCTAGAGATATGGAGAAGTCAGCGAAAAAGCAAGGTGTAACTCTACCGTCCCTAGCCCGCGAAGTGTTAAAAGCTGATCCTTTCACCTATTTCGATGAATGGCTAGATAAAGTAGAACAGGCTCTAGAACAAAATACCGCCTTACTAGCGCTAGATGAATTCGAGGTGCTAGACAAGGCTATAGCCAAAGGTCGCTTTGATGAACAGGATGTTTTGGGAATGCTGCGTCACCTCATCCAACATCGTCCCCGCTTCAAGGTTTTACTGGCTGGCTCTCATACTATCGAAGAATATCAGCGCTGGGCTAGTTATCTAATTAATGTCCAAGTAGTTCATATCTCCTACCTCAAAGAAGCGGAAGCACGACAATTAATTGAACGTCCTGTCAAAGATTTTACTCTCCGCTATGAACCCAACGCCGTTGAGCGAGTATTGCAACTCACCCGTTGTCACCCATTCTTAGTACAACTACTCTGCGCGGAAATTATTGTCCTTAAGAACGAGCAAGACCCCTCTATCCGGCGATTGGCAACTTTAGCGGATGTAGAAGTTGCGATACCAGAAGCTTTGCAAAGTGGCGGCTTTTTCTTTGCTGACATTCAAAACAATCAAGTTGATGCGACTGGACAAACTATTCTACGTTTTATCGCCGCTCAAGGGGAAGGGGCTATAGTCAGCCGCCAAACTCTATTACAACAGTTTCCTAATGAGATTACTTTCAACTTGCTGTTGCAACGGGAGTTAATTGAGGAAGTTGACGACGGCTATAGCTTCCAAGTGGAGTTGATTCGCCGCTGGTTTGTTTGAATCATGTCCGGTAAGTTAAATTATGACAAATACTATTTGTGCTGGCGTAATTGCTCTACTATATAGTCTTCTAGTTCTCGTTTTTCTTTATTACTAGCATTTCGTTGATAAGTTCTTCCGGTTTCTTGAATAAACCTACGTTTCTCGCTGGGAGAAGATTTGAGTTTACCTCCATTTCCTTGCAGCTTTTCCTGTAATTCTTCCCAAGTCTTTTCACCTACACTTTCACCTAGTTTGACCAGTGCCTTTGGGAGTAACATTTTTGCCTCTCGTTGAAAATCTTCTTCTGTCTCAAGGGAAGCTAAATCTATATTGCTGAAGTCGATCTCGATTTGAAACTTACTCATAGAATTGTATTTATTTTGTTCAAAATTATTACCCAAATCGAGGAAAGATGGGTTTTCAATTTTCAGTTACGATCCCAAGATAGTATAATTGTACTGTTTGATGTTGGTAACTGAAGTTGAAAATATCAATTCCGAAAGTTGATTGAATACTTCCGGTAGTATAGCCTTACTTAATCATTCATAACAAGATTCCCGACTTATTGAAATAAGTGGGAAATCTCAGCCTTTTGGTTTTCATTTCTAAAAGAAGATTGCTATATATTCAAAAAGAATACACATCATTAATGACCGTACAACTAAGTTAGCAATATTAGAAATGCTATCTTAAAGGCAAGGTCATTTGCTCAGTTTTTGAGGATAATACTATGACTACAACGCTCAAAGAGTCTAATTCTATTGAGTCATTGCTAGGTAAAGAGGCAGAAGACCTGCTTACCCACAAAGCAAAAGTTTCTCGTGATTTAATACATTTACCGGGGCCAGACTTTGTAGATCGAATCTGGCTCAATAGCGATCGCAATCCTCAAGTATTGCGTAATCTCCAGTTACTTTATTCTACTGGTCGTCTGGCAAACACAGGTTATCTCTCGATTTTACCAGTAGACCAAGGGATTGAACACTCGGCTGGTGCGTCTTTTGCGCCCAATCCGATTTACTTCGACCCAGAAAATATTCTCAAGCTAGCGATCGCCGCAGGTTGCAATGCTGTTGCTACCACTTTGGGAACATTAGGCATCGTATCACGGAAATATGCCCACAAAATTCCCTTTATTGCCAAAATCAATCACAACGAATTGCTGACTTTCCCCAATCAATTTGACCAGGTATTGTTTGCTGATGTCGAACAAGCTTGGAATTTAGGGGCCGCGGCGGTAGGTGCGACAATTTACTTTGGTTCAGAGCAGTCTACCAGACAAATCCAAGAAATCAGCAAAGCTTTTAAACGCGCCCATGAATTAGGGATGGCGACTATTCTCTGGTGCTATCTGCGGAATAACGCCTTTAAACAAGATAAAGATTACCACCTTGCAGCCGACCTCACCGGACAGGCGAATCATTTGGGTGTAACAATTGAAGCCGACATTATTAAACAAAAGTTACCCGAAAATAACAATGGTTACGGTGCAGTTGCCAAAGCCAGTGGTAAGAGTTACGGCAAAACAGATGAGCGCGTTTATACAGAATTGACAACCGATCACCCAATTGATTTAACTCGTTACCAAGTACTAAATTGCTACTCTGGGCGCGTGGGGCTGATTAATTCTGGTGGCGCGACTGGTAAAAATGATTTCGCCGAAGCAATACGCACCGCCGTAATCAACAAACGCGCTGGTGGTTCAGGATTAATTTCTGGGCGAAAAACCTTCCAACGTCCCTTTGAGGAAGGTGTGAAACTGTTTCATACCATTCAAGATGTTTATTTGTCGCCAGATGTGACGATCGCTTAGGGAGTGGGGACTGGGGACTGGGGAGTTAGGAGTTAGGACAATTCTTTCCCCCATGCCCAATGCCCCATGCCCAATGCCCAATGCCCCATGCCCCTTTTTATCTAACGTTTCTCAATAAAAAATCTGGCTGACCACAACTTGTTTTTGATCGCTTCAAAATCTCGGCGCTACAAATACCAGGTTCACCGTTTTTGGAATAACAAAAGAAGACTTCTTGCAAAAATCTTCCTGAACCAGAACAAAAAGGTGCTACACCATCAGGAGTAATTTGATTATTCGCACTCACAAATGAATTTTTAAAATTTGTAATTGTGGTACGCACGGGTTTATTAGGGCGATTGTAAGCTGCGGGAACAGCGATCGCATCTTTTAATTTTTTACTCAATCCCAAGTATTCCGTAGGAGTTTTTCCAGAACAAGTACCATGTTTTTCCCATTCATGATCGTAAAGCTTATTACTAGGATACAAATTGGGAAACCGTCGCTTTACTTCCGACGGTAATTTTTGCGTGGAACAATTAGCAGGATAACCACTTTGGTACTGCGGCCACAAACCATGTAGTACAAAACCGAGTTTTCTTCCAGAACCACACTGCTGCGGGTCACGAGTACCATTTTTTGCACAATAATCCGGCGACCAAGAGAGTGTCAGTACATAAAAATCAAATTTACCCGGAGTACCGCGATTTTGAGCAATGGCAGCATTAGGTATAAAAAGACCAGTAATTAGCAGAGAAGATGCAATTAAAAGTTTCTTAATCTGCATAAAAACAGTTAGTTTCCACTAAAACTAAAGTTATAGACGATACATTCTTAGGAGTCAATAATCAAACTGCTTTGCGGAGTCATTTGTCATTAGTTATTCTCCTTTTCCTCCCCCTGCTTCCTCATATCCCCCATCCCCGATTATCAATGAATTCAGAAAAAGCAAATCTTGGTAGAGATTCTGGGATATCCTTAGATAAGTGAAAGATTTGCCAAAAATAGTAAGAATGAAGCTGGCAGCAAGAGTAAGTCAGGTAACACCTTCATTAACCTTAGCGATCGCAGCCAAGGCTAAGGCACTGAAGGCGGAGGGAATAGATGTTTGTAGTTTTAGCGCTGGAGAACCAGATTTTGATACCCCGGCGCATATTAAAGCCGCAGCAGTCAAAGCTTTGGATGAAGGCAAAACCAAGTATGGTGCAGCAGCCGGAGAACCAAAGTTAAGGGAAGCGATCGCCCACAAGCTTAAAATTGATAACGGTCTTGATTACAGGTCTGAGAATGTGATTGTCACCAATGGCGGTAAGCATTCTCTGTACAACTTAATCGTGGCGCTAATCGATCCAGGTGATGAGGTAATTATCCCTGCACCCTACTGGCTAAGTTATCCCGAAATGGTGACTTTGGTCGGTGGAGTCTCGGTAATTGTTACCACAGATGCAACGACAGGTTATAAAATTACTCCCGAACAACTCCGTAAAGCAATCACGCCGAAGACGAAGTTATTTATCCTCAACTCCCCATCTAATCCTACAGGCATGGTTTACACGCCAGATGAAATCAAAGCACTGGCGCAGGTAGTAGTTGATGCAGATATCTTTGTCGTCTCAGATGAGATTTACGAAAAGATTCTCTACGACGGTGCAGAACATATCAGCATCGGTTCTCTAGGGAAGGAAATTTTTGACCGGACTTTGATTAGTAATGGGTTTGCGAAGGCTTATTCCATGACTGGGTGGAGACTTGGTTATTTAGCGGGGCCTGTGGAAATCATTAAAGCAGCCAGTACCATCCAAGGGCATAGTACATCTAACGTGTGTACCTTTGCCCAATATGGTGCGATCGCAGCGCTACAAAGTTCTCAAGATTGTGTCGAAGAAATGCGCCAAGCCTTCGCCAAACGCCGCCAGGTAATGCTAGACAGACTCAACGCTATTCCCGGTTTGAGTACCGCAAAACCAGATGGCGCTTTTTATCTGTTCCCTGATATCAGCAAAACCGGTCTAAAATCCCTAGAATTTTGTGACGCTTTGCTGGGAGAACATCAAGTTGCAGTCATTCCCGGAATTGCTTTTGGCGCTGATGACAACATTCGCCTTTCCTACGCCACAGATATGGCGACGATTGAAAAGGGAATGGATAGATTGGAGAAATTTGTCAAGTCGCGTATTTAGTTAGTTGTCAGTTGTCATTTGTCATTTGTGAGGAGAATTTATCAACTCTTCAACTTTTGAACTCCACCTTTTCAACTCAGAASKGGTGGAGTTCATTTTTAAACCTCAAGTTCCGAGTTCCGAAGCTCAAGTTTCGTGTTCTAAAGCTCAAGTTTCGTGTTCCGAAGCTCAAGTTTTGTGTTCTAAAGCTCAAATTCCGAGTTCCGAAGTTCAAATTCCGAGTTCCGAAGCTCAAGTTCCGAGTTCCGAAGCTCAAGTTCTAGAAGTTTTTAGTTAAACATCGCTTGTTTCATTGGCTCTATGTCATCAAAAGATAACTCACGGGATTCAAGATAATATAAAATTACTTCAATAGGATCTCGTGCTTCGGTTGGGTAATACCTTTGCTCGTATGCTTTCACAAGCGTAGTTAAAACTTCCAAGCGGTCAAACTCTGGCGTATTGAGTTCTGCATCAAACAATCTTTCAATTTCATCAAGGGCAGCACGATAATCAGCTTCGGTGTGGATAAGATGGGTTTCAAGCATAGGTATTACTTCCTCAGATACTTATTGCATGTACGTTGTCATATTCTTTAAAGAATTATGCCCGTGAAGGCAATTATGCTGCCAATATCACCGAATATGAACGAAATATACGAAATAACTTTATCTCTTCATTCATAAAATAATGAAAAGTTTGATACCGCCAAAAGTTTTGATTTTAACTTTTGGGTTGGTATTTTTAGATTAGGTAACAATCGGGGAGAACTAGGGGAGGCAAATCTTGAGACTATAAGTCAATACAGTTAACTTAACTGTATTGAACTATACTCCAGTCTGATGTTTTATGTTTCCAGCTTCAAGTTTTTGAAGTTCTGCGTATTTACACAAACAACCGCGCTACAGTGCAAACAAAATTTGGTAACAGAGGTGAAGAGAGGTCATCTGTTGCGAATAATGTTGCTACTAATTTCAGAACTGCTTTTTCTCGGCGATACACTTCAACCTGTTGTAATTGCCAGTTCAAAATCCAATATTCTTGAACTCCTCTAGAAGCATATAATTTTAGCTTGACTTCGCGTAGGCGTAGCCCGCCGTAGGCATCGCGTCGCTCGTTTTGGACTCCAGGGGAAAGTACTTCTACAACCAATTCTGGCGCTCCGGTTAAATGTCCTTCTCGATCAAGTAAAATGGCGAGGCGTTCTTTACTTACCCAAACCACATCGGGAATAACATTATCTGCATCACTAAAAATAATTCCTGGTGTTGGGACAGCCTCACCAAGACCTGTTGAGAGTGACCAACTTCTTAATTCTGCATTAAATATTACCAGTAGCTTTTTGATGTCCCCAATGCGGTGCCCTAGTCACAAATAATTCCCCATCGATAATTTCGTAGCAATTACCGTTATCTGGCAATAACTCTAAATCCGCACTTGTCCAGCGTATCCGTTCATCAATGGTTTGACTCATAGGAATCTCTGAAATATTGATACTAATATCCTAATGTCATTTCCCCTATGCCCAATGCCCAATGCCCAATGCCCCCTCAGCTCTACATCAACTGCATCTCCTGCAACCCCTGGCGTAGCCTCTTCGCCTCTTCGGGATTATACCTTTCGTGAAGAGCGATCGCTTTTTTAAAAGCTGCTAAACTATCTTGATGATTGCCAATTTTGAGCAATACTACCCCTAAATTTTGATACGCTTCGGCATAGTTGGGATTTAAGGTAATTGCATGTTGATAATATACGATCGCATCTGTAAATAAACCCAAAGCCTTAAATGTCATCGCCAAATTATAATGTCCAAAAACAAAAGTAGGATCAATTTTCAAAGCTGTGGCATAAGCAGTTTTCGCACCGTTGAAATCTCCTGCTGCTTTGAGTAAGTTACCCAAGTTGTTGTATGCTCCTAATTTGAGCATGGGATAAATTGGCAATTTGATGGCAGCTTGATAGTGAGAAATCGCCTGTGGGGATTTTTGCAACCGACTGTAGGCAATGCCTAAATGGTAATGGAGTTCATATAAAATATCGTAGTTGTCTTTAGCAACAGTGATTCCATGTCTGAGCAAATCCATACCTTGAGAAATTTTCCCAGTTTGCACATACAACGCCCCTAATTTACTGCAAACATAAGGGTCATCAGGATGAGTCGCCAGAAACCCTTCCATCGCCGTAGCGGCTTTGGCATATTTGTTATTTTGAGCGATCGCACTTTTTTGATATCCTGTGTGTACAAGGGCAATCCCAGGTAAATAACCTATTTGCCAGTGGGGTTCTTTGGTTAAAATTTCTGACACACTATCATCTACCAAGGCATGGTAAGGACGGTCAAAACGAATATCTGGATGATTGCGGAATAGCCTGGAAACCAGAGAATAGGGAGATTGTTCTGCACCAACTTCCTGACGGACGAGGTTGATGAGCAAATATTCATCTCTTGCGATCGCCTCTCGTAACTGCGGTACAATTGCTGGAGTCAGAGTTTCGTCAGCATCTAATACTAAAATCCAATCACCAGTGACATATTTGAGAGCTGCATTGCGGGCAGCACTGAAATCATTACACCATTTAAAATGATGGACTTTTGCACCGAGTTGTTGGGCAATATTGGGAGTGCGATCAATTGAGCCTGTATCCAAAACTACCATTTCATCCACTACTTTTCTTACACTGCTCAGGCATTTAGGCAGTGTTGCTGCTTCGTTTTTCACAATCATGCATAGACTCAAACTCATAATTTAAAACTTGGGAGTGGGGAATAATGAATAGAGGGATAAGGGAGATGAGAAAGCAACATCTTTACTTCCTATTCCCTTTAACAGTGATAGACTCTGCATAGTAGAAGATTTGCCTCGATTGTGAAATGTTACAATCAAAGCTTTTGTGTAGAGCAGAAACACTGACAGATGGTGTCAATAATGACAGTGTAATGGATAAACTGCCAATATAAATAACCAGTGTCAATCTATGCCGATCCATCTGAGTTTATAGGTAATATAAAGTTGCTAACGTAGACATAGCCCGTCTTAGAGATCGCATCAGGGAGTATTACCTGAATCTGGAATGGACTAACTATTTAGCTGTTACTACCCATTTTTGATGATTATATAACTATAATACACATTATCTAAAAGTCATATATGTAATGAAAAACTCACTTACCAGAACAGCAGAATTACTCCGCCAAAATTTCCAAAAATATTTGCGATCGCTTAACCGTTGGTTGTCAGATACGCCAGAAAGGGCACTTTTAGAAGCTTACCAAGCAGCTCAAAGAATTAAAAATATTGAGAACGAACATTTTGATCGCAAAAAAATATCTTTACAATCAGTAAAATATACTGAAAATGTAATGTCTTATTGGCAAGTATATCTTAATAAGAACCTAACTATTATTAAGATCAGGCTTGCAGAATTCCAACTTAGTCGGGCAATTGTCAATATCTCTAATTCTGTTTTATTAGAAAAATTGAAGGTTATTGATGAAGTATTAGAGAGGTATGCTATCAAAGATGAACTAATTAGCAATACTCCATTATTATCAAATTATCAGCCTTTAAAAATCAATGACAACGAAATAAAAAAACAGCTAAATTCATCTCAAATAAATGATCCTCAAGTTCAAGATCCAATTCCCAAATCTAGACTGACTAAAATTTCTCTTGGCAGAAGAATTAATAAAATTCAGGCAGATTTTGCACCACAGACAGAAGAAGAGTTTGTCAGGAATTATCGCATTTCTAAAGGTAGAACAATAATTGCCTTGCGATTTTTGATAGTTCTCATTATTGTACCGCTTCTAACTCAATATTTATCTAAAGAATTTATAGTAACTCCAATATTAGAAAGGGTTAGAGGAGATAATACAACTAAAATCTTCATTAATTCTGACATGGAAAAAGAAGCTCTCCATGAATTACATAATTTTCAAGAAGGACTAAGATTTGAATATTTTCTTAATCAAGCACCACCACTTTCTTCCGAGTTAACCCAAGAAAAAATCAAAAGTAAAGCAATTGAAATCTCTGAAGAATTTAGCAAAAAAAGTAATAGTAGCATTAGTAATGCTTTTGCTGATTTAATCTCACTCTTTTCTTTTGGTATAGTTATCGCCATGAGCAAAAGAGAAATTGTGATTCTGAAGTCTTTTATGGATACCATTGTCTCTGGTCTCAGCGATAGTGCTAAGGCTTTTTTAATTATTCTCTTTACGGATATATTTGTAGGATTTCACTCACCAGATGGGTGGGAAGTCCTTCTTGCGGGATTGGCAGAACATTTAGGTCTACCAGCCAGTAGAAATGTAATCTTTTTCTTTATTGCTACATTTCCTGTGATTTTAAACACTATCTTTAAATACTGGATATTCCGCTATCTCAGCCGTTTATCTCCATCGGCATTAGCTACATTAAAAGAGATGGATGAGTAATTTGTAATTAGCCAACGCTTAAATTAACTTACTTTGAGTAAAGAATATGTTTTTTCCCATAAATCAATTAATTACAAATTACGAATTATTTTCACGCATTTGTCTTTTGATTCGCTAGGCTATGTATATCCTGGTTTTTCCGAAGTATACTATGGATTTTGAAAGCAAAGCTAATGCCTCAACTCCTACAGACAATATAGAGTTTGCTCAACCAACTACTACCCGTAAGCCGCTGGAATTGCTGCGAGATACTGAGGCTTTGCTACGTCGCCCAACTGTAGCCAAACTGTCGCCGATTTTGCCACCAAAACTGAGCAATAGATTTCAATCAACCTCATCTTTGGCAGATGACTCCTTTAAAGAACTGGCCGAAATTGACCTAAATACTATTACTGATTTTGAACTGCGTCCCGCACGAATTCTTGTCGGCTTGAGCCTTGTTGGTTTTGGGGCGCTCATGATATTGGTACTGTTGTTATACTTAAATACATTGCATCCAAAAATCAGTACAGTTGTGCAGATTCGGCAATATTGGTATCAATATATTTGGTTTGTCTGTTTAGGTATCACGGGGATGTTTATCTTGGGACGTGAAGCAATGCGTCCTATGCCAAAACGACGGAAGTAGTTTTTAATGAGGGCTGAAGCCCTCTCTAAAAGAGGCTACGCGTAGCTTGCTTCCCTGGAAGGGTACACTACAAACCTTTAATTATCCGCTTTACTTAACTTTCAGGAATTAACACTTCAAAATATGCTTGTGTATTAATTAGCTGCTAGGAGATTTTATACATGAATCATGATGCTTTCATTGTTCCGCCAGGTTCAAAGATTTCTCTGAAAAAAAACTATGACCCAGCTTATAAGACTGATTTTAATGAAAAAACCGATGCTGCAATCAAATTACAGGCAGATATTGAACGACTAGCTAATTACCAAAATATTCTCTATGCTCAAAACACCTATGCTCTATTAATTATCTTTCAAGCAATGGATGCTGCTGGCAAAGACAGCACTATTAAACATGTCACTTCAGGTGTGAATCCGCAGGGATTCCAGGTATTTAGTTTTAAGGGGCCTAGTGCAGAAGAATTAGACCATGATTACTTGTGGCGCTCAATGAAAGCTCTACCAGAAAGAGGACGAATTGGCATATTCAACCGCTCATACTATGAAGAAGTGCTAGTGGTTCGTGTTCATCCAGAAATGCTTCAGAAACAACAACTTCCTCACTTTCCTAATGGGAAAAAGATATGGAAACAGCGTTTTCAAGAAATCAATAACTTTGAAAAATATTTGGTTGACAATGGTGTAATAATTATGAAGTTTTTTCTAAACGTCTCCAAAGCAGAGCAGAAAAAACGCTTTTTAGAACGGATTGACTCTCCTGATAAAAATTGGAAATTTTCAGATAATGATGTCCGAGAACGAGCTTTTTGGGATGATTATATGAATGCTTATGAAGAGGTTTTTAATAATACTAGTACTAAATGGGCGCCGTGGTATATTATTCCTGCCGATCGCAAATGGTTTACACGCCTAACCGTTGCCAATATTATTTGCACAAAATTAGAAGAACTAAATCTGCAATACCCAACAGTTAGCGAAGAACATAAGCAGCAACTTTTGCAGGCGAAACATATTCTAGAGCAGGAAGATTAAAACAATTCACAATGGGCTACGCCCCGCTTCGCTAACGCAATGACGCTCGTTCCTCTCTACAAGACGCTGCGCGAACGCTACCGCTGCGAAGAGAGCAATTACGTTTTGTGACGGGGATTTAGATTTAGGCTTCAATTCGGGCTGCTTGATAGAAGCTATGAAGCTATGCTACTTTTACCCCAAACTTTGTTAACTTGTAAATTTGATAGGTAAAGGCCAAAAAATACTGAATTAATTTAGATATGCTGTATAATACATGCAAGTATAAATAAGAAATTGTAACTTTATTAATGCTATTTGTAACTAAAGAAGTTACGCAGATAATCATAGGCGCAAAATCATGATTCAGATGGCAGAAAATGCCAAAAATCATCCACCTCACTTTAGTAATGCTGCCTTTGATATAGTGGCGATCGCAGCCTCAGCAGGCGGTCTGACTGCTATAGTTAAAGTGCTATCGACTCTACCCGCAAAATTTCCAGCCGCGATCGTGATTGTGCAACACCTGGCTCCCGAATATCCGTCGTTCATGGCAGAAATTCTTGGTCGGCGCACACATATTACTGTCAAACAGGCAGAGGAGGGAGATTCCCTTACTCCAGGAACGGCTTACGTTGCTCCACCCGATCGTCACTTATTGGTTAACGGTGACGGTACACTTTCCTTATCACAGTCGGAATTAGTACATTTTTTACGTCCTTCGGCTGACTTATTATTTGAATCAATTGCAGCCACTTACAAAGACAGAGCGATCGCTGTTGTGCTAACTGGAACGGGTAGCGACGGCGCGATGGGAGTAAAAGCGATAAAAAAAATGGGTGGTACTGTTATTGTCCAAGACATAAAAACCGCCGAATTTTCCGGGATGCCCTCTGCGGCTGTTCAAACTGGCAATGTAGATTTTATTCTCCCCCTTGATAAAATTTCCAGCACCCTGGTGACTTTGGTGATGGAAGAATCTAACTAAGCTGAGATTAATTGCATCTCCTTTTATCGTCTGTACTTTCAACTTTAATAACTACACGATTTCCCTGGTGATGCAAGTATCGCCTCCAATGCAACTATCTTTTTACAGCAGTTTTCATGTATTTGAACCACACCTGTCGTAGGGGCGCAAAGCCAGCGTTAATTCCCCTAGAGGAACGCTTAAACAATGAATATTATCGCTAATGCCATTGATGCCTTTGAAGAATCAAATATCGGCCGGAGTTATGCAGAAATCAAAGCTAATCCTAACTGGATTAAAATTACAACATTCCAGGCAGATCAATATGTGAAAATATCAATTGCTGATAATGGTCAAAGAATTAGTGAAGCAGTCAAACAAAAGATTTTCGATCATTTATTTACTACCAAAGAGGTGGGCAAAGGAACGGGTTTAGGATTAGCGATCGCTAAGTCGATTGTGGTGGAAAAACATGACATGATTTACACCAAAATCGGGTAATTCATATTAGTTTTATTAATGGTAATCTCAATCATCTAGAAAATTACATCGTTGATTTGATGAGTTTACTGGCACTTTATCAAGAGGAATTTGCTCAACCTAATTCTAAAATTCAAGCCAAACGTGAAGAAATAGAGGTCGATTTTCTCTGTCAGGATGCGATTAAAATTTTACAATCAATCAAAACGGGGAGCGATCGCATCAGCAAAATTGTCTTGAGTTTACGTAACTTTTCTCGCTTAGATGAAGCACCAATTAAAGCTGTAGATTTACACAGTGGGATTGAAAGTACACTATTAATTTTGCAAAATCGCTTACAAGCTGGCGAACATCAACCGGAGATACAAGTCATTAAAGAATATGGTAATCTCCCAACTATTACCTGCTATCCTGCCCAGCTTAATCAAGTATTTTTACATATTCTGAACAATGCCATTGATGTGATTCGAGAATATGGTATAAATACTAAACAGCCACAAATTCAGATTCGTACTGAAGCGATCGATCCTCAGCAAATACGCATTGCGATCGCTAATACTGGTAGTTTTATTCCAGTTCATATTCAAGAACGGATATTTAAACCATTTTTCACTACTAAACCTGTAGGCAGCGGTACAGGTTTAGGATTATTCGTCAGCTATTCTATTATTAAAAAACATGGTGGCAATATCACTGTCAATTCCCTACTGTGCAAGGAAACAGAATTTACAATTTTAATTCCGATTACAACTTAGTTTTTTAATCCTCTTCTAAGCTCGACTTTATCCCAAATTAAGAACTTGATTCTCCATGTGTATTATAAAAGATAACTTTAGCTTATCTAATCAGTGCGATCGCTGTGTATCTGGTGGTAAAATCAAAGTTTCTTCAATCATCTCTCGTAAGCTAGGAGTAACATTATTAGCAGTGCTGAAGCAATATACTAGTAAACTGTTTGCCTCCCAGTATTGCTGAATTAACTGCAACTGTTCCTCGGTGAATTGCCAATCATAACCCATCTGTCTGTGAATTGCGATCGCTTCGTTTAATTGTGTAGTCCATGATTGCCCGTTAGATTGCCACCATGTTTTTAATATTTCTCTATCTTGTTGTGAACTAGGCAATTCATTTTTGAGGCTTTGCAGAGATTCATATAAAGATGAATGATCTTGTAACAAATAATCAATGTCAAGAGCTAATTTCATAGCAGAGATCCGCTTGCAAAAAATCTCTGGAGTCAAAGCTAGGCTAACAGCAAGGATATGGATTAAAGCTAAATCTAAAGCTAAATCATTAGCTAATTTTCCAGCAAGATGGTTATCTAAAGATATAGCTAGAGTTTGGTTACGCGATAAAAAATAATGAGGAGGGAGGACGAGGGTAAAGTAAAAAGCACGGATAGCAGATGGATGACAATCTGAGGTAACTGTTGAAGACTTTTGCATTACCCAAGTCAGAAAACTCTTTAATGTTTCATCGCTAACAGCTAATTTCTCAATTTGTTGCTTCATTAACTGGAATAAGTTATCAAACGATCTGAGCATTTCAGATGTAAGCAAAATAACTTCACGCCACCGCTTATCAAACAAATGATTGACAACTTGTTCTAATGTTTTTTGATCGCCATTAGCAACAAAGTTCCTCGCCGTGAAGTATTCGTGAAATGTTAAATGAGAAAAAGAATAAATCCCTCTAGCTTGTTCAACTAATAATCCATGCTGTAATTCAATTGCTTGAAGTACAGCTTTACTATTTACTTGTAAATCTTCTATATCAGTCGGTGCATTGGGTAACAAATAAAGATAGTCAGCTATTAATTGACAAATTTTGCTTTCTTCAAAAAAGTAATCACCTGTTTCAAAAGAAATAGCAGCTATATAACTAAGCAATTTAATTTTCTGAGTTAAAGTTAAATTACGGTAAACTTCATCTCTTTTTATACCTCTTGCTTCATCCCAACGTACCAGTAATAACTCTAATCCTTGTTGATAAATTTCGGAACGCTTAGTAGGAAAATCGCCTAGATATTGAAAAACTAAACAAGTCAAATTTAGTAAAAGAGGTGTAGATGCTAGGTTTTGAACCAGCCGATTTTCGGGAAGCGCTATTGTATCAATAAATTTAGACGCTAATGTTTTTCTTAATCGGAGATTATTGTTAGCAAATGCTGCAAACCATTTATTAGCAAAAGTTGAAATTTGTAATTTTGTAAACTCAGCAATTTCTACTTCAGCAAACCCTTTAAATTTTTGATGTCTAAATGCAATCCGACAAGTAATAATTACTATATTTTTATAAAAAACATCCAAGAAATTGCTAATTACTTTATTGATTCTATCACTATTTTTATCGGCAATTTCATCCAAACCATCTAGCAAAATTAAAGCTTTACCTTCATGAAGTAGATATTCTAATTCTTGTTGAGTTATTTTACAAATGCTAAATTCTTGAATTAAATAGCTTAATAAATAATTTTTATCATCATAATCCATGTTTTCGGCAAAATCTTTCAGACTAATAAAAATGGGAACCTTTTGAGTCTGAAATTTACCTTGATTACAAAGGATAGCAATTGATTGTAAAAAAGTAGTTTTTCCTGCTCCTGGCTTTCCAAGTACGATAACTTTGGAAGATTTCTCAATAGCTTGTAAACCTGCAATCCTCTTAGTACTAACTTCCTCGGAGTCAAATTTATCCAAAACTTTATTATCAAATTTTTGTAAATCTGAAATATCTAGCCATCTTTGACTGTTAATTTCTTCTACTACATTTACTTCAACAAATAATTCATCTAATTCTACAGTCCGAGCAACATCTAGCAACCGCATCGTACCACATTGGTTTTGAATTTTTTCCGAGTGAGCAGCACGTACTTTAATGACTAAAGGGTCAATGGTAGTAGAATTTCTACTTTCTAGTATCTGCTGAGATGCTAAGTCTTCATCTGGTTCAAATTCCAGTCTTTGAATAATATCTTCTGGCTCTAGTGCTAGACTCAAGCAAATTTCATGGAATATTTGGCGGGCAACAGGTTTGCCAGTAAAAAACTTCCAAATTGGTTGGCGACTGTCTAAACCAACTTGCTTTGCAAGATATTCTTGTGTCCAACCTTTATAATTAAAAGCCTGCTTGGCTTTTCTAATACCTTCATCTGAAGCTTGGAGAGATCGTTTAGCCATGCTGATATCAGAAATTTATTCAATTCAATAATTAATTGACATCAATTGTATTCAATTTTTTCAATTAGGGACAAGTGAATTATTTATACTAGTGTATACTGTTGCCCTTTGTCAATAAAAATACAGAAATATAGTTTAATTTTTGAAAAATTTAGTTCGATAAACTTATCTAGAGAGATAGAATTTCCAAATATGCCATTTAATTTTTATTAATTCAGATAATCTTAATTAAGATTGAATAAACTTATAGTTAATTTTTGTTAAGTAATCAATTGATTTATCAATCATAATTAAACAGATACAGAATCTACTTTCAATGGAAGTCTAACTAGAAAACTTGTTCCTTTACCTAGCGTACTATCTAGGTATATTTTACCTTTGTGCAGATCCACACATCGCTTAACAATTGCTAGCCCTAATCCTGAACCTGGAATTGTAGCAACATTGCTAGCACGTTGAAAAGGTTCAAATAGTTTAGCTTGAGATTCTGCTGGAATCCCTATTCCTTGGTCTGTTACTTGAAAACACACACTATTCTCTTGGCAAGTTAGCGATAACGAGACTGTACTACCTTTTGAAGAGTACTTTATTGCATTGGAAAGTAAGTTATTTAGTAAATGCCATAGTAGCTGTTCATCTAAACAGGCAATACAACTTTCGGCATCTGTCAAAAAGCTAACTTCATACTGATCTTTAAGCGTCAACCGTAAAGATTCGGCTATTTCTGCACAGAAAGTTACCACATCTATTGGTATGGGGTTAAATACAAAACTGTTAGATTCGGATCTACCTAGTGTGAGTATATTCTCTAAAAGATTTGTCAAGCTATGCGTGGCAGAATCAATGCCGTTGATATGATTTTGTTTTCTTTGCTCTGACATCCGATCGCCATAGGCCTTCAGCATTTCAGTACTAAGCTGAATTGTAGTCAAGCGGTTACGAAATTCATGTGCTGCCATATAAAAGTGCTGAGATTTTATCTGGCTTTTGGACTCAGCAATTTGCTGACTAGTTTTGGCAGCAACCAGCGCTTTCTTAACTCCAATCTCTGCTTGGTGTCGGGAAAGAGCAATCTCAATTGTGGTAGCTAGTATTCTTTCATCAAATGGTTTTAAGATATAACCAAAAGGTTGGGAAATCTTCGCTCGCTCTAGTGTGGCTCGATCGGCATTAGCAGTTAAGTAAACTACAGGCAAATTAAAGCGAGACTGGATTTCTAAAGAGGCTTCTATTCCATCCATTTCGCCCTCTAGCCTGATGTCCATTAGTACTAAGTCAGGCTGCAAAGTTTCTGCTATTAAAATAGCTTCTTCTCCTGATGCAACTAAGGCAGGGACATTATACCCCAAGTATTCTAGAGTTTCTCTCAGGTCATCAGCAACTAACTGCTCATCTTCAACTATTAAAATTTTGATAGGATTCATAATTAATTTCATGGTTGAGTGTATTCATAATTTATTTGGATTTTTTTCCTGTAATCTTTCGCTTAAACTAGAAATTTCTTTGAGATTTTTTAGTATTTCATCTTTATCCATTAAGTCATAGTTATCTATCAGCTTCTTGGAAATAGACATAATTTCCTGAAGAGGATTACATAACTCATTGCTAGTTGATTGAGTAATGTAGTTGTAATATTTGCTTATTTTTCTTTGAGTTTGTCTATTAATTATTTCTTGCTTTTCAAATCTCGCTGTTATTGCCCCCAGTAAATCTGCTCTTGTAAACGGCTTAATAAGATAATCATCTGCACCTAATTCTATGCCTTGGCGAATATCACTCTGAGAAGCTTTAGCTGTCAGAAATATGAAAGGAATTGCTTCAGTTTCTGGATTTTCACGAGACCAGCTAACAACTTCATATCCATCTAACTTAGGCATTGTAATGTCACAGATAATCAAATCTGGAATTTCTGCTTGTAGTAATTGAATGCCAACTTGTCCGTTCTCTGCATCCATAACAGAGAAATTTTCGGCAGTCAGCATTTCTACAATAACGCTACGAATATCTTCCTGATCTTCAATTACTAAGATTTTTGTCATTACTTGAGATGTATTAACTGTTTTAGTATTTTGACTTGGAAAAAAAATAGCTGTTTGCAAATAATATGACTTTGTTAGGGAATTACTGAAACTCTGATTATTTACTAGGTTAGGTAGAACGAAGTTAAATCCAAACCCAACATTTTTCAAAGAAACGGTTTTTTATTGGCAGTCCAATTGTTAAATTATATTTTGCCAACTTTTACCAACAAAGTCATAATATTCACGAACACAAATAATTAATCTTGTTTATATTTTTAACCCTTTTCTATTAAATACCCTAATCCTTGTACTAAAGTATCTACAGATTGTTACAGTCCTTGAATCTTGGTTTTCGTAGCTATTTGTTCAACTGCCATGAGGTAAGCTTTACTAGTAGCTTTTCCAAGATGCTTGCATTTAGTATACTTCCCTTTTGTTTGGGTGGGGAAAATCGCTTGAAATATTTGTAGTTTATAGTATTAGTGAGCGTTTATTTTTCCTTTAGCGAAATAGCGCACTATCCAAAAAGCAGATGGAGCAACCAACCCAGTTGCTTGAAGAACTTTAATTTTTATTTCCAAACATTCTGAATAATTGTAAAAAAAAGTACATA
Organism: Nostoc punctiforme NIES-2108; assembly: GCA_003326195.1. Classification (GTDB taxonomy): domain Bacteria; phylum Cyanobacteriota; class Cyanobacteriia; order Cyanobacteriales; family Nostocaceae; genus Nostoc; species Nostoc punctiforme_A. The sequence continues at coordinate 19,662 of LXQE01000155.1, read as the reverse complement.
TTGTCCACCGTACTGAAAATTTGAGATACAACTTTTTTATAGAGACTTGTGTCAGTATTAATACTTCAGGAATTTTATTTACTCTGTTTTTAATACCCTATTCAGGGTTGACTCGATATCAGAAAACTTTTGAATTTGGCAAATAGAGAATTTCAATTTTTTGATGAAATGCGATCGCGTTTATATGTGTGATTTATGAGTCATCGTTCCCACCTAACCATCCTAGTAATTGATGATTGTGCCGAAGATCGGGAGATATATCATCAGTATTTGCAACAAGATAGATTGTATACACATAATATTTTGGAATTTCAGACAGCAAAACAGGCGATGACATGGTGTCAGCAACAGATACCAGATGTGATTTTGCTGGATTATTTATTGCCCGATGACAATGGATTAGGGTTTCTGCAAAACCTGAGAGAAAACTTGAATAATAGCCAATCTGCCGTCATCATGCTCACAGGACAAGGGGACGAAACGATCGCTGTCCGTGCCATGAAAAAAGGCGCTCAGGATTATTTGGTGAAAAATTATCTGACACCGGAAATCTTGCAAAGTGCCATTCATCATGCAGTGGAACTGATGCTGCTGACCCGACAGTTAGAACAAAGTCGGCAACAACAACAACTGATGGCGGCGATCGCTTTACGGATTCGTCAGTCCCTCGATCTAGAAGAAATTTTGACTGTTACAGCCGCAGAAGTGCGCCAGTTTCTTCAGACAGACAGGGTAGTGATCTATCAATTTCAGCCTGATATGAGCGGGACTATAGTGGCGGAGTCCATACTTCCGGGTTGGACAGTGGCTATGGGAGCGCAAATTCAAGATAACTGCTTTAAAAAGGGTGCCGGAGCCGACTATCACAAAGGAAAAAAACGGGCGATTGACGATATAAATCAGGCAGGCTTAACGCCTTGTCATTTGCAGCTACTAGAGCAATTTCAAGTCAAAGCCTGTCTGATAGTACCTATTCTGGTGACAAATAAATTATGGGGATTATTAATTGCCCACCAATGTACTGTACCCCGTCATTGGCGGTCATTTGAATTGGACTTGTTGGATCAGTTGGCCGTGCAAATAGCCATCGCCATTCAGCAAGCGAGTGCATATCAGCAAGCACAGGCAGAACTACAAGAACGAAAACGGGTAGAAGCAGCCCTCCGAGAGAGCGAACAACGCTTTCGCCAGATGGCTGATACTGCTCCGGTGCTGATTTGGATGGCTGGATTAGATAAAGCTTGTCAATACTTCAATAAAACCTGGTTGGAATTTACTGGTAAAACCTTAGAAGCAGAGGTAGACGATGGCTGGGCGCAAGGAGTACATCCTGATGAATTGCAAGATTGTTTAGATACTTATGTCAATGCCTTTGATGCCCACGAAAATTTTCAAATGGAATATCGCCTCAAACGCTTTGATGGAGAATATCGTTGGATTTTGGATACAGGCACTCCTCGTTTCACCAGTGAAGGAGAGTTTCTTGGCTACATCAGCTCATGTGTAGATATTAGCGATAAAATTCTTGCAGAGCGGGCATTGCAACAACTCAATCTAGAACTCGAAGCCAGAGTTGAAGAACGCACGGCGGCTTTACGGGAAAGTGAAGAACGTTGGTATTTGGCACTACGAGGCAGCAATGATGGTATCTGGGACTGGAACATCAAAACTAGTCAAGTTTTCTTTTCGGCTCGTTGGGAAGAAATGCTGGGCTTCGCTGAGAATGAACTTATCCACAATTTTGAAGCATGGTCAAGCCGAATTCATCTCGACGATCGCGATCGCATCATGAAGGTGCTGGCTGACCATTTAGCCCATAAAACACCCTTTTTCCAAGAAGAATACCAGATAAAATGCAAAGATAGCTCTTATATATGGATATTAGACCGGGGTCAGGCATTGTGGGATGAATTCGGCAATGCCATTCGCATGAGTGGCTCGGCAACGGATATTAGCAAACGTAAGCAGACGGAAGCAGCATTATTAGCCGTTACCAGATTGAAACAGGCTATTCTAGCTAGCATAGATTATGCCATTATTTCTACCAATTCCGAGGGAATAATTCAAACTTTTAACCTGGCTGCCCAGAAGATGCTGGGTTATACAGCCAATGAGGTTATTGGTAAGTTAACACCAAACACTTTTCACGACCCAGAGGAACTCAAACAACGGACAGATGCACTCTCGCAGGAGACGGGCAGGGAAATTCCCTTTGGAGATTTATCTATGGCGAAAATCCAGCAAGATAATTGCGAGGTAGAATTGACTTTCATTCGTAAAGACGGTTCGCGCTTTCCTGTTGCTCTATCGGTTAAACCCCTGTGTAATCTAGAAGGACAAATTATTGGCGGTGTGGGGATTGCCAAAGATATCACCCAGCAAAAACAAATTGAAGCTCAACTCCGCAAAAATGCGGCTAACCTCGAATCTGCACAACGGATTGCGAATCTGGGTAGTTGGGAAATGAACTTACAAACGCAACAATTAATCTGGTCAGAAGAGGTGTTTCGCATATTTGGCCGTAATCCTGAGTCTGGTACACCAAGCTACAACGAAATGCTCCATTATATTCATCCAGACGATCGCACTCGCCGTGATTTTGTTTTGCTACAAGCAATGGAACAGGGACAGCCTTATGAAATAGAGTATCGTTTTTATCGTGCGGATGGAAGTTTGGGTTATTTACTATCACGAGGCGAATTCATATTAGATATTAATCGTCAACCATGTCAATTAATTGGCACTATCCTTGATATCACCAAACGTAAGCAAACTGAAGAACAACTACGCAATCTTTCAGATCGATTGGGCTTGGCGCTCAAATCAGCCAATATTGGTATCTGGGACTGGGATATGATCCAGGATGCGGAATGGGATGACCGAATGTATGAACTGTATGATTTACAACGCTCTGATACAGTTGCAGTCTATCAAGACTGGGTAAATAGGCTTCATCCAGATGATCTGGTTTTAGCAGAAACTTCTTTTCAAGATGCTCTACTGGGAGTAAAAGAATTTGATACAGAGTTTCGGATTATTCTTAGGGATGGCAGTATCCGCTTTATCAAAGCCTCTGCTCTAGTCCAACGCAATGAGCAGGGTGAACCACAGCGGATGGTTGGCATTAACTATGATATTACCGATCGCAAACAAGTAGAGTTAGCTCTGCGGGAGAGTGAACACCGTTATGCTACCTTGACAGAAGCTGCCCCAGTTGCTATTTTACGCCTTGATGCTGATAGTAATTGTATCTACGTTAACGAGCGCTGGGGTCTGATGATGGGTAAACCAACAGCAGCAGCATTGGGGAAAGGGTGGTTAGAAAATATACATTTAGAAGATTGCGATCGCCTGTTGATGGACTGCTATGACCCCTGCGAACAAAGATGTAGGCTACACGAAACTTGTCGGCAAGAGGTCAGATATTTGCGTCCAGATGGTTGCATCACCTGGTTCTATATGCAGATAGTACCCGAAACCAACCCCAGTGGCACGCTTATCGGCTATATAGGAACTCTGACAGATATCACTATTCGCAAAGAAATTGAATCAGAAGTTAATCACCATCGTGATTTGCGAGAAGCAATCTTTAACGAATCAGCCGATGCTCTTTTTTTAGTAGACAGCGATACCCAATTGATTTTTGATTGCAATCGCCGTGCAGTTGAGTTGTTTGAGGTTTCAGAAAAGGAAGAATTAATGAATATTCAGGGGAATACACTACAACGTTACGAATTTACTCCTCAAGAATTGGATGAGATTGTACAGGAAGTGAATCACAAATCTTGGTGGAGTCGGGAAATCGAATATGCTAGCCGCAAAGGTAATTTCTTTTGGGGAAATTTAGCAGCTCAACAAATTACCGTAGCAGGTAAGGCTGTTAATTTGGTGCGATTGTCTGATATTAGCGAGCGCAAAAAAGCAGTAGAACAAATTCAGCGATCGCTAGAAGAAAAAGAAACCTTACTTAAAGAAATTCACCATCGGGTAAAAAACAACCTGCAAATTATCTCCAGTTTGCTGAGGATGCAATCTAGACGCTCTGGTGATGAAACAACTTTGATGCTATTTAAAGAGTCTCAAGATCGTGTACAATCAATGGCTTTGATTCACGAGCAACTGTATCAGTCAGCAGATATTTATGAAATCAACTTTGACAACTACATCAAAAGTCTGACAGATAGCTTATTTCGCTCCTATGGAATCAGTCAAAAAGATATTGTTCCTAATATAGAAATGAATGGCATAAAATTGCCCCTTGATACAGCAATTCCCTGCGGATTGATAATTAACGAATTGGTTTCTAATTGTCTAAAATACGCATTTCCCGAACAAAAGAAAGGAAATATTACAATTTCTCTGGAACAATCCTCAGAAAATCAATTAATTTTAGCAGTTAAAGATACTGGTGTTGGCATTCTCGAAACATTAGATTGGGAAAATAACGACTCTTTAGGGTTAAGAATTGTGAAAAACCTAGTCAAACAGCTAAAAGGCAATATTTTTTTAGAGTGCGATCGCGGTACTAGCTTTTACATGTACTTTCCCCAATCGTCTTGAAACACTCAATACATCAATTGTTGCTTCTATTACAGGTTGGGGTTTTATTTTGGATGCTTTATTTGTATTAAGATTTTCGTGAATTGGTATCAGGAGTGAATGCAGATATGCACTTCTTTTCTCTCAATACAGTTCGGTTAACGTTTTAATATTTTGAAGATCCCCTCGCAGGCGGGGGGATCTTACAGCAGTTTTCATGTATTTGAGCCACACCCAATCAATACTGCTCGGATTTTGGATTTTAAACTGGAATTTGGTTTGGGGAAAAGGTTACTGGGTTTGGGTTAAAGGTTTATTCTTTCCCCTTTTCCCCAAAATCCGACAAGTATTGGAACCACACCTGTCGTAGGGGCACAAGGCCTTGCGCCCCTACCGCATGGTCTATTTACTTTTTTCCTTTTAACTCTTAAGTATAAAACCCTGCACCTTTTTGACGGATTGCCAAAAAATTAATCTGGACGCTGTTGAGTTAGAACTTGATAAGCATAATTGAAATCATCAGTAGTAATCCTGATATCAGAAGGCTCTGTCAATCCTTGAGAGCGGAAACGCCGAATTGCTTCTACCGCCGCTTGATTGCACAGTAAAGTTAAATCTGCACCATTCCAGTCTTTGCTCATCTCTGCCCAATAGTCTAAATCCACATCTTCCAGGGGTCGTCCTTGACTATGGACTTGCAGAATTGCCAAGCGACTAGCTAAATCTGGTAAATCTACCTTCATCTGTAAATCCAAGCGTCCAGCTCGTAACAAAGCTGGGTCAAGGGCATCAGGTCGATTAGTCGCCCCAATTACTAAGATAGTGCTTCCCACTTCTATACCATCCAACTCAGTCAGTAATTGACCGACTACGCGATCGCTCACTCCCGAATCACCATTGTAACTGCCGCGTGCTGGGGCTAAAGTATCAATTTCATCAATAAATATTACACAAGGCTCTGCCTGACGCGCCTTAGCAAATAATTCCCGCACTGCCTGTTCACTCGCACCTACCCAACGGGTGAGTAGTTCCGGGCCATTGACACCAATAAAATTCGCCCTAGCTTGGGAAGCAACAGCTTTGGCTAATAAAGTTTTACCTGTTCCCGGTGGTCCCCACAATAAGATTCCCTTGGGCGCTAGTGCTTTAGTTTGCAGGTAAAGTTCTGGATAGAGAAGCGCTCCTTCCACTGATTCTCGTAGGGTTTCCTTAATCTTATCCAAACCGCCAATATCTTCCCAGGCGATATGTGGAACTTCCACTTCCACACTCCGCAACACAGCCGGCTTAATTTCTTTGAGTGCTTGTAAAAAGTCAGCTTGGTTAACCGTCATATTTTCGGGAATTTGTCCCTCAATCGAAGAAACTTGACGGCGTAAAGCTGTGTAAGCAGCTTTTTGACAAACGGCTTTCAAATCAGCTCCCACAAATCCCACAGCCCCTTCGGCGATGAAGTCCAAATCAACCGTCTCATCCAAAGGCATCGCACGGGTGAGAATTTCCAGAATATCTCTGCGTCCTTTAGCATCTGGAATCCGAAACTGCACTTCGCGGTCAAATCGTCCAGGACGACGCAAAGCTGGGTCAAGATGGTCAGGGCGGTTCGTCGCAGCCAGAACAATCACACCTGGACTGTGAGAAAAACCATCCATCAGACCCAATAGTTGAGCCACAACGCGTTTTTCCACTTCACCTTCTACAGAATTGCGGTCTGGAGCTAGGCTATCGATTTCATCAATGAAGATAATACAAGGAGCATTCTTAGCAGCTTTCTCAAAGATGCCGCGCAGTCTTTGCTCGGCTTCACCGTAGTATTTGCCGATGATTTCCGGCCCCACAATAGCAATGTAATTAACGCCGAGTTCTTCAGCTAAAGCACGCGCAGTCAGGGTTTTACCAGTACCAGGAGGGCCAACCAAAAGTACTCCCCTGGTTGGTTCTAGCCCCAGTTTAGCCAGCAGGTCAGGGCGTTTTAAGGGAATAGCGATGAGTTCTTTGAGTTCTCTGAGAATCTCATTAAGCCCCCCGATATCTTTCAAAGCATTACCAGAAGGGGCATCAGGTGGTGCAACGATGTCAGGTGTAGCTCCATTCCCTGCATCAGAATTAGGAGAGGGTTGGGTGTGGATACGGCTTGTACCAATATCGTTAGCCATATTATTAGGACGCGGCATATTCCCAGACCGAGGAATATTGCTCATAGAACGGGAGTTAATCTGGAAATCAGTCTTAATTTCTCCCTTTTCTACTTTTTCTTCTAAAGTCTTAACTAATTCAATGAACTGTTCAAATCCCTTAAATAAATCAGCCATACAATAACTCCAAGAATCTTGAAAAATTTACTTTGCTTTTGTCACATTTATCTTTTATTTTTAGTTAATTCCTCAACTTCAAATAAAAGATTTGCCGCTCCCTGAATCCGGGCCATAGGCTCTACAGAACGGGGTAAACCAGGTAGCCGAATCATAGTTTGTTCTGGAAAGAGACTGCCATCAATTTCTACCTCTCGACTGTAACGATTCTGAACTACATAACGCTGATTAACACCCATGTTTTTTAGAGACTCTGTTAAACGTATATGTTCAGATATGATTGCCACTTCCGACTGAATTACACCAATGAATTGAGTATGTTGGGGATTTTTTAAATTCTTTTGTGCTTGTACAACTTGTTGGCGTAAATGTCGTAAGCGTCCAATAAAATCAACTCTACCCAAAACATCTTGATATTTTATCCACAATTTAAATATCCAAGATAACCAATCACCTAAAGCCGATGGCATTTCTAAAAATTGGAGAAGATGACCAGTTGGTGCTGTATCTAAAATAACTAAATCTTGCTGCTTACTGTCCAATAAATCCATCACAGTAATTAGGGCTAGCATCTCATCAATACCTGGTAAAGCTTGAGACATAATCTGCCGCCATGCCTCTGGAACATAAGCAACATTATATGTTGTATCTGTTTGCGAACCTTCACCACTAATCATATCCGCTAATTCCCAAAGATAATCTACGCGGAACTTTTCTAAAACTTGATGAGCATCAATTTCTTGACCAGTCAAATTAGATGCTAAAGATATAGGCTCATGTCCTAATTTTTTCCCAAAAGCATCTCCTAAAGAATGCGCTGGGTCTATAGAAATGACCCGAATATTTTTATCTGGATGTTGTTGGGAAGAAGCCCAAGCGATAGCGGCTGCTACTGTCGTTTTACCTACACCTCCTTTACCACCAACAATAATTAATTTGCATCCTTCATTGAGAAAATCATGGAAGCTAGGTAAAACTTTAGCAGGCCATTGAATCAGTGGTGGTGGAGCAAGTTCAACACTTTCTATTTGTTTAATTTGGGCTGCTAGAGAATCTAAAGCCACGTCGCCCAAGGGTTCTACCCTCTGTTGCGGTAAGATAAAAACAGGGTGATTAGGGCTAAGTTCTAAGTATTTTTTCAGGAGATTTTGCTGTTCAGCATAGCGGTCTGGCTCTAGCTCCGAATTTAGCAAAATTCGATTGAGGAATAATCCGGCATAAGGAACTTCTAAAGTTTCTAAACTATTTAAAAACCGCTCAGTTTCTAAAAAACACATGGGTTCAGAAATACCTACCACCAAACAACCTGTAAATTTTTCATCTTGCAGTAAGCGTCTGCCTTCTGCTAATTCGGTTTTCATGTCTACTAAAAAGTTATCGACTTCATCAGCCGTATAACTGCCTTTAAAACTTTTAGTGATTACCCGATGTTTTTCTTGAAACAATTCTAAGGAATTTAAAATAACATCTAAAAAATCTTTTAAGCCTAATAAATTTAAGGTATGTCCAGAAGGAGCCATGTCTATAACTACACGATCTACCTTTTTTTCAGACAGTAAACGTTCAATTTCTAGCAATCCCATTAATTCATTTAAGCCAGGCCAGTTTAAATCCCATACCGGTGCTAAATCGCCTCCATCAGCTAAACTGCCACGCTCTACCAGCATTTCTAAAAAGTGGCTATATTTGGCTTTAAATGCCAATAATAGTTTTTGAGCATCCAGCGCTTGAACACTCAAGTTAGGTAAATCTGTTAATGGTAAAGCAATATCTTTAACTTCTGATTGCAATACATCACCTAAAGAATGTGCAGGATCTGTAGAAATTAACAGAATTTTTTCTTGAGGGAACTTTCGCGCCCAATAACGTGCAAAACTGCAAGAAATGGTAGTTTTACCAACTCCACCCTTGCCACTAAACATAAGTAGATGCAACGAATCATAGTAGTTCATAATTAAAAAATCCCTGAAAAAACTTGTGAGTAATAATTAAATAAAGTGATAAGGAGGAAGAGGTTCTCCCAAGATTAAATTCCAATGAGGGCATTTTTCTTGCAAGCTTAATACTTGTTTTAAAAGTAAAGCTTTATTTTGGCGATCGACTAAAAGATGAAACCGTACTTCTTCTGCATGATCTTGAACGATCGCAGATGATTGATAAGTTTCTGTAATTAAATTAATCAGATAAGATTTTTCCTCATTTTGGGCAGCAAAAAAGCTTTTTTGCTGTTCATAGTACTGTTTCTTAGCTAAAAAATAATCTCTGCCATTTGTCCCAGATGTCTTGGCAAGTTCTTCAACTTTTTGGGGAATGACCTTTAAAGTGTATTCGTTTTTTCCTTGAATGTTATTTAGTTTATCTTGATATTCCTGAGCATGAGATTCTATATGATTTAGCAATGTATCTTCAGAAAGAAAATAAGTGCCAAAACGCAAAGGTAAAACTGTCATCTGACGAGATAGCTCACAGATAACGCGATCGTGGGCTAAAACCATTTTTATGACTTGCTCATCGTCATTTTGGCTTGATTCTACAGATATTCCAGGTTCTACAACAGCTGAAATATTCTTGCCATTAATTAAGAATAATTCACCCAGATTGCCAGATGGCAAATCCACAGGGAAATCAGGAGTATTGAAAAATGCGTAAGTGTAGAAATTCTGCGATCGCATGATTTTAACCAGATAAAAAACTAGGCAATTTAATCCACAGCAACTAAAACAATCATCTTGGCATATAAATAAAAAAAATGCTGATTTTTATAAAACTATTTACATTCTTAAAATCTTAGTTATAATGCTATCAAATATCCAGGTTAACACCATGAGAAGAATACGTAGCCAAGGAATAACCAGACCAAAAATTAGCACAATGCCTCGTAATCAATCTGAGGCATCTAATCAATTAGAGCTTTATAAGCTAATCACAGAAAAACAAAGAATTAAGCAAGAGTTAGTTTTTATTGAGCAGCGAAAAGTGCTACTTACAAAAGATTTATCTACACTCCAAAGCCAGATAGATGCGACAGACAAGAATATTAAGCATTTACGTGGTTCTGAGTTAAGAGTTCCTCCAGTAGCGCGTCCAAAAATCTTCTTTGAAACTAATAACTACAAGGCTTTTGATATTGAATACTAAGCTCTCAAGCCTTGCCAAATTAGTTGAAAGTAAGAACAAAAAGTAAACAACTAACCCGCGAAAGCGGGTTATTAATTGTTTAATTTTCTAGATTAACTAGCTAGAGGTAAATAAATTAACTTTTGTAGTCAGAAGCTTAGTATCCAGTGCTTAACCAAAAACTAATTTATTACCTTTAGCCTCTAGCTTTTTCATCCGTTATAAGTATATACAGATCATGATGACTAGTTATTATGGTGATAAAACTAGATTTTCATTATCTTCGTATTCTTTTACAAATACGTCTTTCTCTTGGTAAACTTCATTCTCTTCAGATACATCTATAAACTCAGATTGCACTGAATAATCTTCATATTCATCTTCTTCATCTTCAGCTTCTAGAGCCAGTCGAGACTCTTCTTCCAATTCCAAAGCTTGAATTTTCAAGAGAAGTTCTTCTTCTTGGGCATCAAATTCTTCTTCAGAAAAATCGCCCATATCAAACTTTAATTGCAGACTCAATAATTGTTTATGGAGATTTTCTTGAGCATCAAATTCAGTATTAGTACGTTCTTGAATTTGTTCTCCAATCCACATAAGTCCACTAATTGGGCCCATGACTGGTAATAGTAAGATTTTCCCTAGCATAATCTTGACTCCTATGAAGCAATTTGAGCAAAAGTATAAGGTGCAGTAAAATTGTTGTAGCGAATGCGTAAACGTTCACCAAATTTTTGATCAATCGCTTCGACTTGTTCGCTAAATATAGTTTCTTGTTCCCAAGGAATCAAAAAGGCAGCGTTATAAATCATGTCTTCTGTCATTGGAGCATTTTCGATCATCTCATCTGCCAATGGTTTTAACTCATCAAAAAACACTTGAATGATTGATTCCTTGCGACTTGCTAAATTATTTTCAATTAATTGTCCAATGTGAATTACCTCCTCCATACTTAATGCCTTTCCTTCCATTTGGTCTCGCTTTTTTTTCAAGTCTTTATGAGACTCCATCAAGGCCTCTAATTCATACTTACTGTCCCAAAAAATCTTAACACTGACCTCTCGGCGCCCAGCTAATTTTTGGAATAGCTCTTGTAACTGCTCTTTATATGGTTGAAGTAGTTGTGTAGATACTGTTTCCCAATTTTTCACAACTAATCCAAAACGTAAAGGCAGTAAGGTTCTAAATCCAGCTTGCATAGCTTGTTCTAGAACCTTTTCGTGGTTGATTAAATTGCGTCGAGAAGCTAAATACTTTTCTTGTTGTGCCTCTGAATATAAAAAAGTAAATCCATCGATTACTTGACTATAGACAGGTTGAGAATCCAATCCTTTAATAGCAACTGTTTCTGGAATTGGCTCAGGAAAAATCCCGTATACGTAAAGACCAAATGTCATAATGCTAAAGAATGCTCAAACTAAAGTAATTATCAAAATTTACGCAAGTGTTAGAGATTTATTGATGAGGATATCAAGAGTCAATAGTCCAACTTGATTTAACTTTTGATTGTGGACTATTGACCACCTCTATTCTTGTTATAGTGTGCCAGTGGTGTAAGTCTTATTTGTAATTACAACGGCCTTGAGGTTAAAACTAACCGCAACTTAAGATGAATGAGATTGAGTTGAGCTATACCTAAATCTACTTCACCGTCCACAACAATTCCGGTATTTAAAAGACGGTCTAGTAGTTCCAGTATAGAAGGCTGATTCCCAATCTCACCTGGATAATAAGATCCGGGTGATGGCAAAAGACTACCAACTTCTCCTAAATGTATATTCAAGTCTGCTGGTTCAATCTCAAAAATCTCACACAAGTTTATAACTTGTTCTTCTAGCTTTTGCAAACTTTCGCCTGCTCGTTCTAAATCAGATTCGCTGAGAGAGTTTTGTTCCATACGCCGAATTACTTGTGCTTCCATCAGCTGGCGTACTAGTTCCACTACAGTCAAAAGTAAAGGAGCTAAACCTGCTTTGCTGTTAGCTTTAGAAGTGGTAGGTAGCAAATCAGGAGACTTTTCAGAGGGAGTAAAAACCATTGCCATGATGCTATCTACCTTTTCTAAAAGTATTGAATTCGACTTAATCTTGGTATAAATTGGGCATGGATTGCTTTGACATTTCCAAAAACTGATTAAGCCTCAACTTGGGAATCCTTTTCCAATTGGCCATTTACTTCGTATATCGGCTGGAGATCGTCTTGATTCTTGGCTGCGAATGTAGCTTCATCTTTCACATTTGCAGATGTGAGTATACGTAGCTGTGATTCTAGACTTTCTAGCCGTTGTTGAAGTTGTTGGTTTTCTTCAACTAAACGTTGAGCTTTGGTACTGAGATATGGGTCACTTTCCCACCAATTTATACCCATCTCACGAGCTTTATCAACTGAAGAAATTAACAGACGAATCCGAATATGTATTAGTTCAGTTGAGGCAATAGATATAGAAATGTCACCAGCAATCACAATTCCTTTATCTAAAACTCTTTCGAGAATATCTGCTAAGGTGGAGCCTTGCGTAGATGTAGGAACTACTCTATTTGAGTTAACTTGAGGACGTGTTGGGTGTAGTGGGGTAGTAGTCACAATTAATTCGGCTCTTCAATGGTATATAAACGATTGTTCTTACTCACTAAGCTTTTTTGCTCTAAAGCATTGAGAGCATTAGTTGCTGAGATCCGGTTGAGGTTGAATTCTTTTTGAATCACAACTAATGCTGCACTTTTGCGCTGTTGTAGGTATTGATAAATTTCCTTCTCGAAGGGAACAGGGTGATCTACAACTGGGTGTTCTGGGTCTTCTGGATGAAGATCGCTAAAATTAGAATCGATGATGGTTGGAAATCCGCCTTCATCGATCGCTTCGCTCTCTTCTGTACGAATCGCATCTGTATCCTCTGCTGTGATACTATTGTGCGATTCTTCTACTGCCAGTACTCTTACGTGGTTCAGTAATTCTAGGAAAATCGTTGTAGCTTCGCTAGCAGACAACTTAGTGCGGTTGAACAGCACATCTGCACAAATTTCCCGAAAATCAGAATTTTCTAGTGATACCAAAATATTGTGTTCCGCACATACCTTAGCAATCACCAAACAAGACCGCAATCCTGATGTCTTCTCGCCACCTGTACGTAAGCGAAATGCTTTAACCAACTGCACAATTAAGTGAGCATCTGGTCTATTGATGCCTGTTTTATTAGCTAATATCTCGGTTTGAGTTAGCTCATCCGGTTCTGGCATATTAATAGTGACCAACCGATCGATTAAAGCATCCTGAGTCGCATGGACTCCGTAATACTCTTCTGGGTTGGAGGTGAAAATAGCCCGAAATTGGGGATGAACATGCAGATATTCTGGCTGATTACTACTGGGAGGAAGAGTCAGAATTTTTTCTTCTAAAGCAGAGAGCAAGACGTTATTCACTTCTGGTCGTGAACGGTTAAATTCGTCATAGACCAAGGTTAAGCCTTCTCGACAAGCTAGAGTTAGTCTAGAATCAACCCAATTTTGTTTAAATTCGTCTTCGACTTTGAGAACGCTGTGAATGTAGTTGTCCAGTAACTTTTTATGGGTGTAACCCGATTCACTACCAATCAAATCAGAACTTTTAAATTCATCATCTCCGAAAATTAACATGATTGGTCTATCAAGACAGTTAGCCAGGTGCATGGCTAAGGTTGTTTTCCCAGTACCTGCTGGGCCACGTAAGTGAATTGCAAAGCCTGATGCGAGATAACGCAACGCCCGAATTACTACCTGCTCAATCGCTGGTGTGATGACAAATTGCCCTGGACGGACACGAAGAACAGCTCTTTTGTTGTTATTTGCAGTGATAGTCATAGATTACGATGATGAAAAATAGCTTTTCGAGACAAAAAACTCAGAATGTTGCAATTTGGAACTTGATATGCTATTCTAGTTAGACAGATTAGCAAGTCAAAAGTTAATGCTTGTTAATTCCAAAAACCAAGCTCAAGCAAAACTTTAAGACTTGATAACTCAGTAACACTAAATTAATAGATAGAATAGAATATCTAAACTTTTACACTTAAACTCATTGTTGAATTCGCCCCCTTTTCTGACCAGTTATTTAACTGCAAGATTAGGGGGTTTTACTATTTAATCTAGTCAGCCAACAGATTACCAATTCTCTAAAATAAATCTACAGCAAGGAGGAAAGGAGAATGAACTGTAATTTAGAGAAAGGGTATTAACTCCCTCAAACAGAGCGTTGACTAATGACTAAATATGCGTGCCAAAAATGCTCACAAACAAATCCTGACGAAATTGATGCAGATATTGCTTTTGTGCTTTGGCTTGCTCAGTTCTGTTCTTTGCTGTTTCTGCTAGAAATTCGTGGGTTGTTTGCTCAAGTTCTTGGTAGAACTCTTGCAAAAACTTTGCTTGAGCTTGAGCTTGAGCAAACCTTTCTTTAGTAGCTTCTGTGAGAAACTCGCGGTTTGTTTGCTCAAGTTCTTGGTGGAGAGCTTGAGCTTGAGCAAGCCTTTCTTTATTAGTTTCTGTGAGAAATTCGTGGGTTGTTTGCTTAAGTTCTTGGTAGAACTCCTGCAAAGACTTTGCTTGAGCTTGAGCTTGAGCAAACCTTTCTTTATTAGCTTCTGTGAGAAACTCGCGGTTTGTTTGCTCAAGTTCTTGGTGGAGAGCTTGAGCTTGAGCAAGCCTTTCTTTATTAGTTTCTGTGAGAAACTCGTGGGTTGTTTGCTTAAGTTCTTGGTAGAACTCATGCAAAAACTTTGCTTGAGCTTGAGCTTGAGCAAACCTTTCTTTATTAGCTTCTGTGAGAAACTCGCGGTTTGTTTGCTCAAGTTCTTGGTGAAGAGCCTGAGCTTGAACAAGCCTTTCTTTAGTAGTTTCTGTAAGAAACTCGCGGTTTGTTTGCTGTAGGTTTTGGTGGAACTGATGCAGATATTGGGCTTGCTTTTTGGCTTGCTCTTCTCTGTTTGCTGTTGTAGCGGACAAGAATTCATGAGTCTCTCTAAATAGTTGGGATACTTCCTCAGCTATCGACTTATGCTCTTGCCGGATTTTTTCCATTAAAGCCGTCATGAGATTCTCCGCAATATTATTAAAATCGGGAATAAACTACATTAAATGGACACTTAATATCCAGATAATGTAGCTCAAACAATATCTGCTCTTGGCATTTTATCCTTTGATAAATCTTGATTGAGAAGTATCAAGATAATCGACGAAGAACAGAATACCAATCAGAATTACTTCTACCAAGTCTCTATGAAGATAGACTGATTTGCAATAAATGAAAACGAACTGTAAAGAAAAGAACCCAAGGAGATCAGTTATCCAGGAAATTTGCCACAGCTGACTTCACAAAGAAATAGTTTTAGTAATTCTAATTTGATTGTATCTACTTAATAATTAAGCAGGTACAGCGGCTGACTGTGTTAAGCCTACAGCTTCTGCATATTTCAAGTAGGTTTCAACAGAAGCAATGACGATCCGAGCTTCGATTGCAAGTAGTTCAATACCAACTAGGGAAACACGTACCCAAGCATCTATAACGATACCTTTATCCAAGATACGGTCAATAACTTCTGCCAAACTTGAAGAGGAATTGGTTTTTTCGACTGCCATGATTTTAGACCTTAACTCAGTGTTGTGTTGATATTTATCTGGTCGGAAGTAGAATATCATAATTACCTAGTAGGTAATTTCGATATTCTAGAATCTACTTAATAATTAAGCAGGTACAGCGGCTGATTGTGTTAAGCCTACAGCTTCTGCATATTTCAAGTAGGTTTCAACAGAAGCAATGACGATCCGAGCTTCGATTGCCAGTAATTCAATACCAACTAGGGAAACACGTACCCAAGCATCTATAACGATACCTTTATCCAAGATACGATCAATAACTTCTGCCAAGCTTGAAGAGGAATTGGTTTTTTCGACTGCCATGATTTTAGACCTTAACTCATTGTTGATGTTTATGTTTATCTGGTCGGAAGTAGAATATCATAATTACCTAGTAGGTAATTTCGATATTCTAGAATCTACTTAATAATTAAGCAGGTACAGCGGCTGACTGTGTTAAGCCTACAGCTTCTGCATATTTCAAGTAGGTTTCAACAGAAGCAATGACGATCCGAGCTTCGATTGCAAGTAGTTCAATACCAACTAGAGAAACACGTACCCAAGCATCTATAACGATACCTTTATCCAAGATACGGTCAATAACTTCTGCCAAACTTGAAGAAGAATTAGTTTTTTCGACTGCCATGATTTTAGACCTTAACTCATTGTTGATTGTTAGTATTAGCTAGGCATTTGCCTTTGCTCTCTACTGAATCAAATTAAACATACGTTTTCAAGAATGTAAAGAGTTTATCTGTATAAAAAATGCAAAAAGATAGTCAATCAACAACAATTGAGAGCTTTGATGTTTAAGTCATGTTGATTTAATATAAAATTTCAAGTGAAATGTAAGCTTTAATATTTAATTCTGTTTGTTTTGTAATCTTTAACGTATTATTTTTAAATTTGTAATTTTTTAAAATTATTTTTATTCAATATGTTGATTTACATTGGACAAGTGTTTTAGTAAGTAAATACACCGTATTTTTTTTACCTTATTTTCTAGAGCTACGTGATATTACAGTTATTAAAATCTTGAAAAATTAAGTTAGGATGTTTTGAAGAATTATCTTGCGACAAAAATCAGTATCTGCTCGTTGAAGAAAGAGACAAAGGGAGAAATCAGATGGAGATTCAAACCCCACCTGATTTAAATCCACCAAAAAGTAAGTGGTAGGGGTCTTAAATCCGCATTGCGTTGCCGCAAGCTCTTTGTCGCCCCATCCCTTTGTTCTCTTCGATAAATCAGGGTAGGAAGAAAAATTACTATTCGGTTCACAATTCAAGGGCTACAAACAAGTAATCGTTCAAGACATCTTACTGAAAACTGATAACGTAGTGTTCTGTAAGCAAAAAGACTACTCAACAAAGGGCAGAAAAACTTACCTAGCTTCTCTAGCAGTAGGATACGACAGAGAGTTCAATCCAGTAAAAGCCTTAGTTATGAGCTTTTACTACAGGGGTAATTTCACTCAAAGCAAGCTATTAGAGTTTTTAGAGAATATTGGTATTTCGATAGAAGCAGCATATTTATCGAATCTACTAACTAAAAGAAGATTTTAAACCTGAGTTGAACTAAGTATACATACAAGGATTAGCAAGTAGTCTCTATTAGTATTTTGACCTGTAAAGACAACGGCATTTTATAGATAGCGTAAACAAAAAACCTCCCACTAGTACCGCAAGGTGGAATTAAAAATTAAAAATGAATACAGCATAGGGGTTTCGTTGATTTGGAATGATTGGTTTATTTCCGCCGTGTTGTACTAGTGCGCTCATCTTTTATTTTTTTATGTACAAATTAGGTAAATAACTATATTTATAACTGTTCTATATGTAAGTTTTGTGGTACCTAAGCCAGGCTATAGTATGTTTGCCTTGAATGCTAATAAATCTGGAAAATATTGAATTATTGGTAGAGGCAATAACTTTATATTTAAATAGAATTTATTGTGCGTAATGTCCGGATTAAAAGATACAAGTAATGAAACATTAATTAATGTATGTTAAGACAGAGAAAATGAATAATACCCATTACAATAATCCTACTTTTGAGCAGCTTTTTTCTCAGATTAATCCAGAAATTGCAAGTACCTTCACTGATAAGCAAATAGAAGCACTAAAAAGGGGTTTTAGCTATAATAAGTCTTCTCGTCATTTTTTAAACATAAGAGTTTCAATACCAATTCCCAGGCTAGGGTTTTATCTAGTTTTGTTAGCAGGTTCAGAACGTCGCTCTCAAAACCGCTTACGCTCTGAAAAAGGTTTATATCCTTTTTGGACTCTTAGCAATAGCTTGTTTGTCATAGGATTTTTAAGCATTCTATCGATTTGTTGTTTTACAATATTTTCCTTTGTATTGTCTTCTCTGAATCTCACATCTCCTCTGTCTTACCCTACATCAATTCCTTGGATTTATGATAAATCAGAATGTGAATACACTGATAGAGTTTGGCGTGATGATAAGTGCTGGGATTATGAACACAGTCCTAATTTTTAAACTTTAGTTTTAGTCAGGTAAAAAGCAAGATGTCTCAAAATCATTCAAAGAAAAACTCTTCCAAAAAAGACCCTTTCGAGCAACAGCTTTTTACTCGTATTCCTCCTGAAATAGTAGCTACTTTTACCAATGCACAGTTAACTGAGCTAAAAAAAGCATTTAATGACCGTATTTATAAACGTCATTTTGTTGATATTAGAGTTTCTATACCATTTTTCGTGAAGCGATTTTATGTAGTTTTTCTATTAGGTAAAGAAAAGCGCTTCAAAAAGCGTGAATAAATATGATTGACTGACAAAAACCTAAGTTGAAGAAATTTAAACAGAGAAAAAGGAGGTGCAGATTTCCATAACGAGTAATTTCGCTGTATTCTAGCTGGTGGCTAAACACAGACAAAAAAACAAATGGAAGCAACCTCCCGGTTATGTGATAACCTGCGGTATTTACTGAGCGGATCAAAAATACTGGTAAATACTAGCACTAAAAAACGCTGATTTGGATAGTGATTGCGTTAATCTGCTGAGAGTATATCAATTTGACTAAATGTACAAAGTCGAGGTTGTTTGCTCAGAGTTGCCAGAGACGGTTTAGTTGATGTTTGCACAACAGCCACATCAATGTACATTCCGTTTATCGAACCATCATCCGCTCTGCTGTGAATGATTGGAACAAGGACTGATTTTAGACGCCACAATGCTGTGGAGTGAGTAATAGTACGAGTATGTTTAGAATATTGTGGACGTGCCGCGCCAGGATGACCTTTTGACACAAGTCGTAACTGTAGAGTTTGTGCAATGGGTCAAGCGATCGCAGGAGCAGGAAAAGGGAATACTTCCAATCTATGTCAAAATCACCTTGGCGCTTGCTATCTATACAGGCACGCAAAAAATCATGTTCTTGACAAGAATAAATCACTGAAACGATGGATTCTGCTCAAAAAATTCAGTTTCGGGATTAGCTTGTTCAGTTTTTGACTCGGCTGTTGTCTGCTTGGTGCTGGCGGTGTCGCTATTCGTAAAATTAGCTCTAATAACCAAGGGGAAATGCGTTGACACAACACGGCTAAATGACTTTGCCATCCAACTAAAATTTCTGATGAATCATTTTGCATTCCGGTGACGAGTGCTTTAGCCACTTGTTGAGGAGTCATAGGGATCACCCAGCGAAATAATTTTAAGTCGCGCACCATGTCTGTGTCTGTCAGGGAAGGCAGTAATGCAATTACACGAATATTGTGTTCAGCTAATTCTTGGCGTAAGGCTTGGGTAAATCCTAAAATGGCAAACTTGGTTGCTGAGTATGTCGCCATCGTTGGTGCTGCCACTTTCCCCATCAGGCTCGATACATTGACAATTGTCCCTTGTCTTTGGCTGGCCATGCGTCGAGCAATCAAACTAGTGAGGTTGTACATTCCTAACAAGTTCACAGAGAGTTCTTCTTGAACTTGAGGCATTTTAGATTGCAAAAATGAGCTTTGGTATGCGACTCCTGCACAATTAACCAGCAGGTGAATCTGTCCGTAATTGCGCCAGAGTTGAGCCACAGCGATATTTACTTCAATTGTTTGAGTCAAATCTAAGGCGACGAT